>NZ_FTNI01000077.1 GCF_900156315.1 Microbispora rosea
GAGTCCATAGGGTTGGTGTACGACGACACCGGTGAGCGTGTCCCTACGCACGTAGGTGCGGTCACCGCGTGATCCTTCGAGTGAACCTCTCACAGCACTCTCGAATGGAGCATCGCGATGACCGCGAACACCAGTATCGACCCTGCCGTCTTCCTGCACGACCAGCTCGCCCAGGCCAGCCCGGACCTGATGCGCGATCTGCTGACCACGTTCATCAACGCGCTGCTGTCGGCGCAGGCCGATAGCGTGTGCGGTGCCGAGTACGGCACCCGTAGCCCGGACCGCACCAATAGCCGCAACGGGTACCGGCACCGGGACCTGGACACTCGCGCCGGCACCATCGATGTGGCGATCCCGAAGCTGCGCGAGGGCAGCTTCTTCCCGGAGTGGCTGCTGACCCGGCACAAGCGGGCCGAGGCAGCCCTCACGACGGTGGTGGCGACCTGCTACCTGCTCGGGGTGTCCACCCGCCGGATGGACAAGCTGGTCCAGACCTTGGGGATCACCGGCCTGTCCAAGTCGAAGGTCAGTGAGATGGCCAAGGACCTGGACGAGCAGGTCGCGGCGTTCCGGACCCGGCCCCTGACCGACGGGCCGTACACGTTCGTCGCGGCGGACGCGCTCACGATGAAGGTCCGCGAGAACGGCCGGGTCGTCAAGGTCGCGGTCATGGTCGCGACCGGCGTGAACGCCGACGGCTACCGTGAGGTCCTCGGGATCCACACGGCCACAACCGAGTCCGGTGCCGGCTGGCTCGGGTTCTTCCGCGACCTCGTGGCCCGTGGCCTGTCCGGTGTCGCGATGGTCACCAGCGACGCACACGCCGGGCTCGTCGAGGCGATCGGTGCGACCCTGCCCGCCGCGTCGTGGCAGCGGTGCCGCACCCACTACGCCGCGAACCTCATGGCCGTCACCCCGAAGTCGCAGTGGGGCTGGGTCAAGGCGCTGCTGCACTCCGTGTACGACCAGCCCGACGCCGAGGCCGTCCACGCCCAGTTCGACCGCGTCCTGGAAGGGCTGTACGAGAAGCTGCCGGCCGTGGCCGAACACCTCGAGCTGGCCCGGTGCGACATCCTCGCCTTCACCGCGTTCCCGAAGGAGATCTGGCGCCAGATCTGGTCGAACAACCCCAACGAGCGCCTCAACCGAGAGATCCGCCGCCGCACCGACGTCGTCGGGATCTTCCCCAACCGCGAGTCCGTGATCCGGCTCGTCGGGGCCGTCCTCGCGGAGCAGCACGACGAATGGGCCGAACAACGCCGCTACCTCGGCCTCGAAGCCCTCAAGAACGCCCGCGCCGTGCTCATCGCCCGCGAGGGACAGGCCGGGAACGAGGAGGTGACCACCGAGCTGATCGCCGGCGCCATCAACGCCTAAACCACAACCCTCGACGGATCACCGTCGTACACCACCGATCCGGACTTGAC
>NZ_FTNI01000075.1 GCF_900156315.1 Microbispora rosea
TCCAGTTCGCGGGAGCCGTAGGACTGGGTGAAGGTGTTGCGTACGGGGTCGTAGCCCTTGTCGCAGACTTCGGCGTGGATGCGGTCGCGCAGGGCACGCCAGCGCTCCACGTCGCCGCGCCGGCCCAGCTCCTCGATGACCCGGACCATGCGGTCGGCCGCGACCCAGGCCATGACCTTGGAATGGACGAAGTGGCGGCGGGGTCCCCGCACCTCCCACAGTCCCTCGTCGGGCTGGTCCCAGTTGTGCTCGAAGAACTCCATGACCTTCGTGACCAGGGCCCAGGCGTGGTCGTCCGGCGCCATGCCCTGCTTGCGCGCCTGGTAGAGCGCGTCGACGAACTCCCCGTAGATGTCGAGCTGGAGCTGGGTCGCCGCCCCGTTGCCGATCCGCACGGGCGTCGAGTCCTCATAGCCCTGCAGCCAGTCGAGCGTCATCTCCGGCAGGCGGCGTTCGCCGGCCACGCCGTACAGGACCTGGACGTCCTCGGGGCGGCCGGCGATGGCGCGCAGCAGCCAGGAACGCCAGGCGTCCGCCTCCTCGACGTATCCGGCGCCGGTCAGCGCGTCGAGCGTCATGGAGGCGTCGCGCAGCCAGCAGTAGCGGTAGTCCCAGTTGCGCACCCCGCCGAGATGCTCCGGCAGCGACGTGGTCGGGGCGGCCACGATGCCGCCGGTCGGGCTGTAGGTCAGTGCCTTGAGCGTGATGAGCGAGCGGACCACGGCGTCGCGCCAGGGACCCCGGTAACCGCAACGGGAGACCCACTCCTCCCACAGGAGCCTGGTCTCGGCGAGCTGCTCCAGCGGGTCGATCCGCTCCGGCTCCGGCTCGTGGGAGGGGTGCCAGGTGAACACGAACGGCACCCGCTCGCCGGCGGCGACGGTGAACGTCGCCCGGTGCCGGTAATCGCCCCCGTGCAGCGGGACTCCGGAGTGGATCCAGACCGAGTCGGGGCCGCCGATGGCGTGCAGGTGCCCGTTGCTGCGGCGCACCCAGGGGACGATGCGGCCGTAGTCGAAGCGGATGCGGATCTCGGTCGTCATCTCCACCGTGCCGGACAGGCCCTCCACGATCCGTACGAGATCGGGGTTGGCGTGCCGGGACGGCATGAAGTCGATCACCTTCACCGCGCCCGTGGGCGTCTCCCAGACGGTCTCCAGGATGAGCGTGTCCTCGACGTACGCGCGGCGCGTGGCCTGCTCGTGTCCCGCGGCGGCGAGCCGCCAGAAGCCGTTGGACTCGTCGCCGAGCAGCCGTGTGAAACAGGAGGGGGAGTCGAACCTCGGCAGGCACAGCCAGTCGATCGAGCCGTCCCGGCCGATGAGGGCGGCCGACTGCATGTCCCCGATCATGGCGTAGTCCTCGATCCGCATGCCCGTCACGCTACCGGGCGCGGGCTGTCCGCTCATCCGCGAGCGCGGTCACCTGCTCGTCGCCTCCGCCATGCCGGCGCCGCGTATCTCCCCGCTCAGCGCCCAGGCGGTGCGGATCAGGTGGATGTGGCTGAAGGCTTGGGGGAAGTTGCCGAGTTGGCGGTCTGTTGTGGGGTCGTATTCCTCGGCGAGGAGGCCGACGTCGTT
>NZ_FTNI01000074.1 GCF_900156315.1 Microbispora rosea
GTGCGTCGCGTGCGCGCATGTCACGAAGCGGGCGAACGCGATCATCGAGCATCCGCCGGGCGAGGAGACGCAGTTCGACTGGGTCGAGCTGCCCGATCCGCCGGCAGGCTGGGCGTTCCCGACCAAGCGCGCCTACGCGCTGGTCGGCTCGCTCGCGCACTCGGGCGTCTGGCGGGCGGTGCTGTCGCCCTCGATGGACCTGCCGCACCTGCTGGCCGCGATGACGACCGTGCTGGCGCTGCTGGGCGGGCTGACCCGCGACTGGCGCTTCGACCGGATGCGGACCGTGCTCGATCCCGCCAGCGGTGACCTGACGAGCCAGTTCGCGGCGTTCGCGAAGCACCACGGCGTGCAGGCGATCGCCTGCCGGCCACGCTCGGGGAACCGGAAGGGCGTGGTCGAGAAGAACAACCATACCGCCGCGCAGCGCTTCTGGCGGACGCTGGCCGACGACGTCACGCTCGAGCAGGCGCAGGCCAGCCTGACGGCCTTCGCGGCCCGACAGGACGGTCGTCGGCGCGAGAGCGAGGCCGGGTCGACGACCGCGCGAGCGATGCTCGCGGCCGAGCGGCTGCGGCCGCTGCCGCCCGTGCCGTTCCCGGTGATCGTCACCGAGCAGCGCACCGCGACCCGGCAGGCGCTGATCGACTGGCGCGGCAACCGCTACTCCGTCCCGCCGGAGCTGACCGCGGCCCGCGTGGCCGTGCACTGGCGACTCGGGGCCGACACGATCGACATCGCCACCGCCGCCGGCACCGTCATCGCCCGCCACCGGCTCGCCGAGCCCGGGCTCGGCGTCACGATCCGCGACACCGGGCACGTCACCGCGCTCGAGGCCATCGCGCTCGCCTCGGCACCGCCCGGGCGGCCGCACCGCCGCAAGGAGCGCATCCCGCCGGGCACCGCGGCGCTGCGCGCCGCCGCCGTCCTCACCGGCACCGCCAGACCCATCTCGACCGTCATCGACCTGGCCGCCTACGAGCAGGCCGCGAAGAACAGGAACACCCTCCCATGACCACCACCAGCACCACGGCCGCGAGCGTCTATCAGCAGCTGCGCGGCCACCTCACCGAGCTGAAGCTCGCCGACGCCGCCGCAGCGCTCCCCGCCGTCCTCGACCAGGCCAGCGCCGAGGGCTGGTCGCTCACGCAGGCGCTCGAGCAGCTGCTGCGCGTCGAGGTCACCGCCACCGACGCGCGCCGCCTCGCCGGCAGGTTCCGGTTCGCGAACCTCCCCACCGGCGCCACCCTGGCCGACTTCGACCTCGACTCAGCCTCCGGCGTCGACCGGTCGCTGCTGGCCGAGCTGGGCACCTGCCGCTACCTCGAGACCGCCACCAACGTGCTCCTCATCGGCCCGCCCGGCGTCGGCAAGACCCACATCGCCACGGGCCTCGGCCACGCCGCCGTGCAGGCCGGCTACCGCGTCTACTTCACCTCCGCCGCCGACCTCGCCGCCCGCTGCCACCGCGCCGCGATCGAGGGCAAATGGTCCACCATGATGCGGTTCTTCGCCGGGCCCACGCTGCTGATCATCGACGAGCTCGGCTACCTGCCGCTGCCCGGCGAAGCCGCCTCCGCCCTGTTCCAGGTCATCAACCAGCGCTACCTGAAGACCTCGATCGTGATCACCACCAACCGGCCCGTCGGC
>NZ_FTNI01000073.1 GCF_900156315.1 Microbispora rosea
CCACGCGATCGGTCGTCGCGTCGGAACTGCGGCCCCTGCCGTGCACCACCGACCCCGGCAGGAGGAGCCGCCTCGGGGAGTCAGTCTGGAAATCAACCCGAAACGTGTCAAGTGCGTTGCTTGTAAGTTTCGCCGCCTTTTCCCGCCTCATGCTTCGTCCGAGCTGGTAGACGTTGAGAAATGTCGTTCGTAAAGTTTCTGACTGCCTTCACGGCGACGCCGGATGATGCGGGCCGCGATGAAAGTTTCCTCTCGTCCGAGCTCCGGGCGGTGTTCTCGCATCGACGGAGGAGCAGGTGGGCAGCATCCCGTCGGCGAGGGCCCGGACGCTGAGGGGCGCGAGGGTTGACGCGGATTGGGGCGTCATGTTTGATCCGCTACACCACCACGCACACGTCGCCGATGGGAGAGGAGCACTGGTTCGCCGATTTGTTAGCGCTAACATTGCCTGCGCAGACCCGAGTACGTGACCTTCCTGGCCGGTACGCGCTGTCGGCGTCAGCCGTGAGCGGCAAGAGGCTGCCGAAGGGTTCACGAGCCGGCCGGTGCTCCCGGCGCCGCGTGTCCCGGTGTTGCGTGTCCCAGCGCCACGAGCCACAGCGCCACGAGTTTCGGCGGCGCGAGTTTCGGCGGCGCGAGTCCCGGCGACGCGTTCGAGGCGGGCGACGCCCCCGAGCGGTCTGCCTCGCGCCGCGCGCAGGGGGACGACCGCTGCCCGCTCGTCGCCGGATCGGGACGGGCGACCTGCGGTGTCTCCGGTCGTGGGCGTCGGCCCGCGTCGCGATGTCGTGGGCGCCGCCGGCGGGCGGTGCACGCCGTGCGCCGGAGCGGGCGATCTGGCCGTCCCGGTGGCGTGTGCACCGTGGTTGTGACCCCCCGTAGACGACATCAGCCACGGTGAGACGGCCCGCACCGACTCCGGCCAGACCGAGCGCCGAACAGACCGGGCGCCGAACAGATTGAGTGTCGCCCGGCGACGATTCGGCGCCTCCACCGTGGCCGCACTCCGGCTCGGCGGGGCGACCACATCAGCCTGCCCCGACGGCCGACCTGCCGGCCCTCTCGCTTTCCCCCCGCGGGGCACGCCCTCGTGCCCCCTGTGCCGGCGTGAGTCCACCTGGCACACCACGGATGTCCGCACCCTCAGCCGTGTCTCCGCTCTTCAAAGGAGAGAAGATGCACCAACCCCCCATCCGCGCGACGAGTGGCCGGCGACGTAGGCCAGCCACCGTCTTCGCATGCCTTCTGGCGGCGCTCGCGACCGTTCTCGCATCCGCCGTCACCTGGGTGGCGCCGGCCTCGGCGGCGACCGTCGACACCAACACCTGGTATGTCCTGGTCAACCGCAACAGCGGCAAGGCCCTCGACGTCTACAACTTCTCCACCGCCGACGGCGGAGCGCTCGTGCAGTGGAGCCGCAGCAACGGGAACAACCAGCAGTGGCGGTTCGTCGACTCCGGCGGCGGCTACTACCGCATTCTGTCGCGTCACTCGGGCAAGGTGCTCGACGTGGCCAACCTCTCCACGGCCGACGCCGCCGACATCGTGCAGTGGAGCGACCACAACGGCACCAACCAGCAGTTCCAGCTCGCGGACTCGTCCGGCGGCTACGTCCGGCTGATCAACCGCAACAGCGGCAAGGCCGTCGAGGTCCAGAACGCCTCCACCGCGGACGGCGGCAAGATCGTGCAGTACTCCGACTGGGGCGGCACCAACCAGCAGTGGCAGCTCGTCCCCGTCGGGAGCGTCTCCGATCCCTCGCCGTCACCTTCGGCCTCGCCCTCTGTTTCGCCGTCGCCGTCGGCGAGTCCGTCTAACGGGTCGTGGCCGCCGTCGTCGTCCTATTCCAACCCGGTGTTGTGGGAGGACCTGGCCGACATCGACGTCTTCCGGGTGGACGACACCTACTACTACTCGGCCTCCACGATGCACTACTCGCCCGGCGCGCCGATCCTGCGCTCCTACGACCTGGT
>NZ_FTNI01000071.1 GCF_900156315.1 Microbispora rosea
CGGATCCTTTCCATCGGCCTGAAGGACGTCGGCACCCTCGGCTCCAACGTGGGCGGCCAGGGCCTGGCGTACAACCAGAAGATCGGCACGGGCATCTTCGTGTTCGGTTACCCGAGCGGCTCGCACCCGGACGGCAACCACGCCTTCTCCGGCAGCACCCTCAAGTGGTCGTACGGCAAGACCTTCAAGGCCAGCTCCCCCACCATCAAGGCGCAGGAGCTCGTCGGCATCAAGTCGTCGTTCACCGGTGAGGGCGCGCTCGGCTCGGCGTGGCTGTACCGCTACAGCAGCACGAAGCGGCTCGGCTACCTGAACGGCGTGACCATCGGCGTCGCCGACCGCGACGGCAACAGGCGCTACGACACCAGCGTCTCCCCGTACTTCGACGGCGAGACCTACGGCGTGTACAAGACCGCCGCGAACAACTGGTCCGGCAAGATCGTCTGATCCGCCACCGCTCATGCGAAGGGGCCCGGCAGCGCGCCGGGCCCCTTTCGTTCTTCGCATCACCGCTGTCGAGACCGTGACCGGCCGACGGCGCCCTACCGCTCTAGCGCCCTATTGCTCTAGGCGGCCTACTGGCCTTCGAGGCGCTCCGCCACCGCCATCCACTCGAGCTCGGCCGACTCCTTCTGCGCGGCGATCTCCCGCAGCTCGGCGTCGAGCGTGGCCAGGCGTTCGAAGTCGCTCGCCGCCTCTGCCATCTCGGCGTGCAGCTTCGCCTCACGCTCGCCGAACTTGTCGATCTGCCGTTCCAGCCGGTTGAGCTCCTTCTGCAGCTCCCGCAGCTCCTTGGCGGACAGCCCGCCGTCCGGCGCCGGCTGGTCGTCCCGGCCGGCCCGCTCGGGAGCGCTCGGGGCGGAGGCCGCCCGGGCCGACAACGCGGCGCCCGCCGCACGGCGTTCCAGGTATTCGTCCACGCCGCCGGGCAGCATCGACAGCCTGCCGTCCCCGAGGAGCGCGACACAGCGGTCCGCCACCCTCTCCAGGAAGTACCGGTCGTGACTCACCACCACGAGCGTGCCCGGCCAGCTGTCGAGGAGGTCCTCCAGCTCGGTGAGCGTCTCGATGTCGAGGTCGTTGGTCGGCTCGTCGAGCAGCAGCACGTTCGGTTCGTTCATGATCAGTCGGAGGAGCTGCAGCCGCCGCCGCTCGCCGCCCGACAGGTCGCCGACGACCTTCCACTGGGCCTCGCCCCGGAAGCCGAGGCGTTCGAGCAGCTGGGAGGCCGACCACTCCTTCTTGCCCACCTGGACGTACTTGCGGATCTCCTCGACCGTCTCCAGCACCCGTCGCGCGGGGTCCAGCTCGGCGAGCTCCTGCGACAGGTGGGCGAGCCTCACCGTCTTGCCGCGCACCATGCGGCCGGAGTCGGGCTCGACCGTGCCGGACAGCAGGCGCAGCACCGACGACTTGCCCGAGCCGTTCACGCCGATCAGGCCGATCCGGTCCCCCGGGCCGAACTGGTACGTGCAGTGGTCGAGCACCAAGGGACCCTCCGCCGGGCCGCCCGCGTGGAGCGTCACGTCCTCCAGGTCCGCGACGGTCTTGCCGAGCCGCGCCGAGGCGAAGCTCAGCAGCTCGACGGTCTCCCGCGGCGGCGGCTCGTTCGCGATCAGCGCCTCGGCCGCGTTGATCCGGAACTTGGGCTTGGAAGTCCGGGCCGGCGGGCCGCGCCGCAGCCAGGCGATCTCCTTGCGCATGAGGTTCTGCCGGCGCTCCTCCGCGGCCTGCGCGATCCGCGCCCGCTCGGCCTTGGCCAGCACGTACGCCGCGTAGCCGCCCTCGTATCGCTCGACGGAGCCGTCCACGACCTCCCACGTACGGGTGGAGACGGCGTCGAGGAACCACCGGTCGTGGGTGACGACGAGCAGCGCCGACTTGCGCTGGACGAGATGCCCGGCGAGCCAGGCGATGGCCTCGATGTCGAGGTGGTTCGTGGGCTCGTCGAGGATCAGCAGGTCGTGCTCCTCGACCAGCAGCCGCGCCAGGGCCGTACGGCGACGCTCCCCGCCCGACAGCGCGCCCGCGGGAGCCGCGAGGTCGATGTCGGCGAGCAGGTTGGCGAGGATCTCCCTGATCGCGGCGTCGCCGGCCCACTCGTGCTCGGCCCGGCCGGCCAGGACGATGTCCTTCACGGCTGTGTCCGGATCGAACCGGTCACGCTGGGCGAGCGCGCCGACGCGCAGCCCGCGAGTGTGGGTGACCCGGCCGCCGTCGGGCTTCAGCGTTCCGGCGATGATCGAGATGAGCGTGGTCTTGCCACCGCCGTTGCGGCCGACGACGCCGATCCGGTCGCCCTCCTCCAGTCCGAGAGAGACGTCGGCGAGCAGGGGCTTGGGCCCGAAGGCGTGGGAGACAGACTCCAGATTGACCAGATTCATCGCCCGTAAAGCTTATCCGGCCACGGTGGCCCCGGGGACGGGCCCGTGGGCGGTGACGACGGACCTGCAGCCGTCCACGTCCTTGAGCAGGGCGGCCAGCTCGTGCGCCCGCTCGGCGGACTCGGTCAGAAAGGCGCAGGTCGGGCCGGATCCGGAGACGATCGCGCCGAGCGCTCCGTGCTCACGGCCGGCGGCGAGCGTGTCCGCGAGCGAGGGGCGCAGCGCCAGCGCCGCGGGCTGCAGATCGTTGGACAAGGCCTGCCCGAGCGCCGTCGCGTCGCCCTCGCGCAGGGCGGCGAGCAGGGCCTCGCTCACCGCGGGCGTGGGCGCGGCCACCCCCGCCTCCTCGCGCAGCCGGTCGCACTCGCCGTACACCCTCGGCGTGGACAGACCGCCGTCGGCGAGCGCGAAGACCCAGTGGAAGACCCCGGCGGTCTCCAGGGGGGCGAGCCGCTCGCCGCGTCCGGTGCCCACGGCGGTGTCGCCGAGCAGCGCGAACGGCACGTCGCTGCCGATGTCGGCGGCGATCTCCATCAGGTCCTCGACGGGCAGGCCGAGGCCCCACAGCTCGTTGCAGGCCACCAGCGCCGCCGCGGCGTCGGCGCTCCCTCCGGCCATGCCGCCCGCCACGGGGATCGACTTCCGGATCAGCAGATCGGCCCGATAGGAGCGGCCCGCCCGGTCGGCCAGCGCCCTCGCGGCCCGGACGGCGAGGTTGTCGTCGCTCACCGGGACCTCGCCCGTGAGGTCCCCCTCGACCCTGACCCTGAGCGGGGCGGCGGAGGGGTCCCGCTCAGGGGCGGGATCGAGCGGCTCGGCGGCGGTGACCTCGTCGAACAGCGAGACCGCGTGGAAGACGTTCACGAGGTCGTGATAGCCGTCATCGCGCAGCGGTCCGACCGCGAGCTGGAGGTTGACCTTCGCCGGCACGCGCACCGTGATCGCGCTCATCGCCCGCTCACCGCCTCATGTCGCCGTCGCTCGTCGCCGCGACCGGACTGCCTGGACATGGGACCCGAGCTTAGCGGCACCCACGCCCCCCGGAGATCCGGCGGCGGCCACGGGTGCGCATGTCCCGGGCAGCGGAAAGGGGCCCGGCTGACGCCGAGCCCCTTCGCGTGCGCGATGACCGATCAGACGATCTTGCCGGACCAGTTGGCCGCGGCGGTCTTGTAGACGGCCAGGGTCTCACCGTCGAAGTACGGCGAAACGCTGGTGTCGATGCGCTTGTTGCCGTCGGTGTCGGAGACCGCGATGGTCACACCGTTGAGGTAGCCGAGCCGCTTGGTGTTGCTGTAGCGGTACAGCCACGCGGAACCGATGGAGCCCTCGCCGGTGAAGGAGGACTTGATGCCCACCAGCTCCTCGGCCTTCATGGACGGCGCAGCCGCCTTGAAGGTCTTGCCGTACGACCACTTGAGGGTCTTGCCGGAGAAAGCGTAGTTGCCGTCCGGGTGCGAGCCGCTCGGGTAACCGAACACGAACATGCCCGTGCCGATCTTCTGGTTGTACGCCAGGCCCTGGCCGCCCACGTTGGAGCCGAGGGTGCCGACGTCCTTCAGACCGATCGAAAGAACCCGGCCGGTCAGGCGGTAGTCGACGTCGTAGTTGATCCAGTAGGTGCGGACGACGTACTTGTCGCCCTTCTTCAGGTAGAACGCCCTACCGTCGCGGGACGCCTTGCCCTCGTCCCAGCCGCGCGGCTTGAAGCTGTACTCCCTGTCCGTGACGCCGGTGCCCTCCTTGAAGGGACCGTCGGCCGGAGTGCCCTCGGGGTTGAGCTTCTTCCAGTCGTCGCGCTTGACGTAGACCTT
>NZ_FTNI01000068.1 GCF_900156315.1 Microbispora rosea
TAGTAGCCGGGGACGAAGACCCACTTGTCGAGGGTCGCCTTGTTGCTCTTGGTGTCGTACACGCAATGGCCGGCGGTCGCCACCAGGTTCTTGTAGTGCGACTGGACAGCGGTCGCGGTGCACCAGTGCGGCCTGTGGTCGGCGCCGATGAAGAACACCTTGCCGGTGGTCTTCGGCAGGTTGACGTTCTTCGTGCTGGTGGTCGCCTTCTTGTCGCCGCTGGAGCCGACGACGCCGGGCTTGCTGTCCGCGGACGCTCCGCCGGTCGACACGTGCTTGGCCGAGACTCGCGTCTCCACGTTGTACGGCTTGGCGTTGCGGAGGTTGGCCATACGCTCGCCGAACCAGAAGGCGGCGACCTGCTTGGCGGCGAAGTTGGAGCTGGCCAGGGTGTCGTGCGGAACGGAGTCCGCGTGCGCGGGGGCGGCGACGACGGCGGAGGCCAGGAGGCCGACCGCGATGCCGCCGAGAGTGAGGGTGCGCTTCAAGGGTTGTTCTCCTCGGTCTGTCGGGGGCACAAAGTACGCCCACTCGTCAGTAAAGGGACGGTAAGAAAGTTATCGGAGGAGGCGGGCGGAAAGTAGCGCCGAAAGCGGCCCCCTCGACGCACCCGAAACGATCAAGGTCACGCCCGAACCTGAACGTTTCCTGTATTTCTGCTGATGAGATGCTGATTTCGAGAGGTCGCGCGCACGCTGCGTCACTGATCGTTCGGGCTGACAATGTGATGCAAATCACACTCATGCGATGGAACTGTGCGACGCGGTGATCACGTCTGATTTCGCCCGTGCGCGCCTAACGCCTGCGCTCGGGAGGAAGTTAGCCGGGGGCGGCCGGGAAGGCGCTCCTGAGGGCACAGGGAGCGCGCGGAGAGCGCGCGGTGAGACGGAGAGCGCGCGCGGTGAGAGAGGGAACGGCGCGAAGAGCGGAGAACAAGACAAGGGCCCGGCCGCACGCGGCCGGGCCCTTGCTCAGCTGAGCCTCACGGGACGAGGCGTCAGACGATGTTGGCCGAGGGGGTGGCGGCCGCGGTCTTGTAGACGGCCAGGGTCTCACCGTCGAAGTACGGGGAGACGCTGGTGTCGTAGCGGTTGTTGCCGTCGGTGTCGGAGACGCCGATGGTGACGCCGTTCAGGTAGCCGAACCGCGTCGCGTTGTTGTACTTGTACAGCCAGGCGGAGCCGGAGGCGCCCTCGCCGGTGAACGACGACTTGATGCCCTGGAGCGCCTCACCCTTCAGGGCCGAAGCCGTCGCGGGGAAGGTCTTGCCGTAGCTGTACTTGAGGGTCTTGCCGGAGAAGGCGTAGTTGCCGTCCGGGTGCGACCCGCTCGGGTAGCCGAACACGAAGGTCGGCTGGCCGACCTTCTGGTTGTAGGCCAGGCCCTGGCCGCCGACGTTGTCGCCCAGCTTGCCGACGTCCTTCAGGCCGATCGTCAGCTTCGCGCCGACGACCTTGTAGCCCTTGAAGGCCTTCGCCTTGAACGTCCGGCTGAAGTACTTGTACTCGTGGCTGCCGCTCTGCTGCTTCACCCGCCAGAACAGGGTCTTCCCGTCCCTGCTGACGTAGGAGTCCTTGTCCGACCTGTACTCGTTCGGCTGGACCCTGTCGTTGATCGCGCCGGCGGACGTCAGAGGAGCCCACGGGCCGTTTCCGGTCAGATCCTTGCCCTTGTTCCAGGCTTGGAACTCGGCGACGGTGACCGGAACCTCGGGGGCGCGACTCGAGAGAGTGTTGACCTCCACGACGCCGAGCTTGGAGATAGCGGTGGTCTTGTCGGCGGCGAGCTTGGCCTTGGCCCGCTCGGCATCCCACTTGCTCTTGTAGACCTGCGACTCGTACTTGCCGCTGGCGCCGGCGTCGGTCGGGGTGACGCCGTTGTAGACGGCGACGAACGCGTAGTCGAAGTCGCCGTCACCGTACGTGGTGTAGTCGAAGTGGGTGAACGCCATCTTGCCGACGTAGATGCCGTACGGCGTCTTGCCGTTGTAGTAACCCGGGACGAAGACCCACTTGTCCATCAGGTCCTTGTCCTTCACCGTGTCGTAGACACAGTGACCGGCCGTGGCCACCAGGTTCTTGTGCAGCGACTGCAGGGCGGTCGCGGTGCACCAGTGCGGCTTGTTGTCGGTGCCGATGAAGAACACCTTGCCCGTGGTGCGGGGCAGGTTGACGTTCTTCGACGTGCTGGTGGTCTTCTTGTCGCCGCTCGACGAGACGACGCCGGGCTTGGTGTCGGTGATCTCCTTGGGCATCGTCGACACGTGCTTCGCGGCGACCTTGGTCTCGCTGGAGTACGGCGTGGCATTGACCAGGTTCGCCATCTTCTCGCCGAACCAGAAGGCAGCGACCTGCTTGGCGGCGAAGTTGGTCTCGGCCAGCGGCTTGGACTTGGGCTTGCCGTGGCCGCGGTCGGCGTGCGCCGGGGAGGCGACGAGGGCGGTGGCCAGCAGGCCGACCGCGACGCCGCCGAACGCGAGGGTGCGCTTCAAGGTGCTCTCCATGGTCTGTCGTGAGGCGCGGCTTTCGCCTCATGCGTCAGTAAAGGATGCGCAAAAACTACCGGATTGATAGCTGAGGGCGTAAGAGAGGTGAAGCAATGGGTATCACCTCGTGATCTTGCATGTGATATGCCATTGCACGCCGACGCTGCCGGGTGCTTTTCCGGGGAATTCGCCCGCGGCGGGAGCGAGCTCTCCCCTTCTCGGACCGCTCGACCACCGCAGCGGCGACATCCGGATCACGCGTCGCCAGGACCTCCCCCTTCACACGGCCAGGGAGGAGTCACGGCCACCAGGACTCGAGTGCGGCCCTTCCGGTCACCCGGCCCTCGGGGGAGGGGCCCGATGAATTGACGACGCCGTTCCTTTTCCGCGTCGCCATCTCGTCGTCCGTGAAATGCGTAAGAAAAAGGACCCGGCTGGAGGCCGGGCCCTTTTTCTTCATCTCACTGACTGGGGGAAAGATCAGACGATCTTGCCGGACCAGTTGGCCTGAGCGGTCTTGTAGACGGCCAGGGTCTCACCGTCGAAGTACGGCGAAACGCTGGTGTCGATCCGGCCGTTCCCGTCGGTGTCGGAGACCGCGATGGTCACACCGTTGAGGTAGCCGAGCCGCTTGGCGCTGCTGTAGCGGTAGAGCCAGGACGAGCCGAGGGCGCCCTCACCGGTGAAGGAGGACTTGATGCCGACGAGCTCCTCGGCCTTCATCGACGGGGCAGAGGCCTTGAAGGTCTTGCCGTAGGCCCACTTCTGGGTCTTGCCGGAGAAGGCGTAGTTGCCGTCCGGGTGCGAGCCGCTCGGGTAGCCGAACTCGAAGACGGCGGTGCCGATCTTCTGGTTGTAGGCCAGGCCCTGACCGCCGACGTTGGCGCCGAGGGTGCCGACGTCCTTCAGAGCGATCGAGACCTTGAAGCCGACGACCTTGTAGCCGACGATCTTCGGGGTCTGCGACGGGGCCGGCGTCGAGTGGTTGTTCCAGCTGCCGTTGTGCGAGCCGCCGTTGTTCCAGCCGCCGTTGTGCGAGCTGCGCTCGTACACCGGCACGACCTGGAGCTTGGAGTAGCCCGTGGTCTTGTCGGCCTGGAGGCTCTTCAACGCCTTGTAAGCGTCCCACTTGGTCTTGTAGAGCCGGGACTCGTACTTGCCGCCGCTGGTGCCGCCCTCGGTGGGGATGACGCCGTTGTAGACGGTCACGAACGCGTAGTCGCGGTCGCCGTCCTCGTACACGCTGTAGTCGTAGTGCGTGTAAGCGGTCTTACCGACGTAGATGCCCCAGGGGGTCTTGCCCTCGTAGTAACCGGGGACGAAGACCCAGTTGTCCAGCGTGGTCGCGTTCGACTTGGTGTCGTACACGCAGTGACCCGCGGTCGCCACGACGTTCTTGTACTGCGACTGCAGAGCGGTCGCGGAGCACCAGTGCGGCTTGCCGTCGGCGCCGGTGAAGAACACCTTGCCGGTGGTCTTCGGCAGGTTCACGTTCTTCGACGTGCCGGTGGAAGCCTTCTGGTCGCCGCTGGAGCCCACGACGCCGGCCTTGTCGTCAGCGGAGACGCCGCCGGTCGACACGTGCTTGGCGGAAACCGTGGTCTCAGCGGTGTACGGCGTGGCGTTGACCAGGTTGGCCTTGGCCTGGCCGAGCCAGTACTGGGCGACCTGCTGAGCGGCGAGGTTGGTGTTGGCCAGGTTCACGCTCGGGACGGAGTCGGCGTGAGCCGGGGCGGCGATGGCAGCGGAGGCCAGCAGGCCGGCCGCGATGCCACCGAATGCGAGGGTGCGCTTCAACTTTCTCTCCCTGGTCTGTCGTGAGGCGACTCCTGCGCCCCATGCGTCAGTAAAGGAACGGTCAGAAAGTTATAGGAGAAGTTGGTGTGGTGTAAGTGGAACCACGACGTCTGCCCGCCGCCTCCGGGCTCGCGTGCTTCGCTCAGGTTGATGGGCCTATGCGGCATCTGTGCTGATCACGACCGGTGTCGGATGTCCGTCGTCACGCGGCGCGACCGCTCCGAGCCGGGGTCTCGTGTGATGCAAATCACACTGATCGGATGAAACCGCGAGAGGGGGTGCTACGTCAAAAGGGCCTTCAGCGGAACGTGCCCACGCTCTCGGTGGCTCGTTCCGGGTGCCCCAAAAGGGCTCAACCGGCGGTCTGCGGCAGTCTGCAGGGGCCTGATGGGGGCGGGAGGGCTCGGGCCGTTCCCGTCCGTCTGAGGACGATCTACGGCCTGCGCGGCGAGCCGGCCCATTACGCGGCATCTGGCGGTGGACGGCTCAGGCGTGCGCACATGGGGTGCGGCGTGACTGCTTCACGCGCTCGCGAAGCGCCCGATCGGGCCTCTGATGCCCGGTACGGCGAGGCGGCGCGCCGTGGAGCGGGAAGAGGGGCGGGGCCGGGGCGGACGGCCCTGTGATCGGTCGTGAGATCGGCTCTGAGAGCGGCCGTGGGATTGGCTCTGAGATTGGCTCTGAGAACGGCCGTGAGATCGATGGCGTGACCGCCGGGCGGTGAAGCGCGGGTGTGGGCGTTTTCGGGCAACGGAAAAGGGCCCGGCGGGAGGCCGGGCCCTTTCCTTGACTCTGCGTTACTGGGGGGAAGATCAGACGATCTTGCCGGACCAGTTGGCG
>NZ_FTNI01000065.1 GCF_900156315.1 Microbispora rosea
CAACGGCGCCTACTACATCTTCCTGACCCGCCCCGCCAACGGCCAGTACGTCCTGAAATCCACCAACGGCCCCTTCGGCCCCTATGAGATGCGCCAGGTCCTGCTCAACATGGGCGGCCCGGTCTCCGGCGGCGGCGTGCCCCACCAAGGCGGCCTCGTCCAGACCCAAAACGGCGCCTGGTACTACATGGCCTTCCAAGACGCCTACCCCGGCGGCCGCATCCCCGTCCTGGCCCCCATCACCTGGACCTCCGACGGCTGGCCCACCGTGCAGACCGTCAACGGCTCCTGGGGCGGCTCCTACCCCTACCCCAACGTGCCGCGCCCACCCCGCCAGGTGAAACCCCCCACCGGGACCGACACCTTCACCGGCACCCAGCTCAGCCCCGAATGGGAGTGGAACCACAACCCCGACACCAGCAAGTACAGCCTCGGCAACGGACTGCGCCTGCAGACCGCCACCGTCACCAACGACCTGTACTCGGCCCGCAACACCCTGACCCACCGCATCCTGGGCCCGTCCTCCACCGCCACCATCCAGCTCGACTACTCGGCCATGCGCGACGGCGACCGGGCCGGACTGGCGATGCTGCGCGACTCGTCAGCCTGGATCGGGGTGCGCCGCGACAACGGCCAGACCCGCCTGGTCGCGACCAACAACCTGACCATGAACGGCAGCTGGCAGACCACCAGCACCGGCACCGAGGTGGCCTCCACCTCCGTGTCCGGCGGCAGGATCTGGCTACGGGTCAACGCCGACATCCGCCCCGGCACCGGCCGCCAGGCCCGCTTCTCCTACAGCACCGACGGAGTGAACTTCACCTCGTTCGGACCCGCCTTCACCATGGGCAACGCCTGGCAGTTCTTCATGGGCTACCGATTCGCCATCTTCAACTACGCCACCCAATCCCTCGGCGGCGCGGTCACCGTCAACCGCTTCGACCTCACCACACCCTGATCCCGCGAAGCCCTGACCGGCTACTCGGCGGCCCGGCGGTAGGTGCACACCTGCACGCCGGTGCCGCCGGTGGTCGCGGAGACGAGTTCGAGCCTGTGCCGCAGGCCGTCACCCGGGAAGATCGTCTTTCCGCCGCCGAGGATCACCGGCATGACGATCAGCCGGAGCTCGTCGACCAGGCCCTCGTGGAGGAGGGTGCGCACGAGGCTCGGGCTGCCCATGACGACCAGGTCGCCGTCGCCCGTGTCCCGCAGTTCGCGGAGGCGGGCGACGGCCGCGTCGCCGGGGATCAGCGTGGTGTTCCAGGTCAGCTCGTCGTCGCTCAGCGTCTCGGACACCACGTATTTGGGCATCGCGTTCATCCGGTCGGCGAACGGGTCGCCGGCCCGCGAGGGCCAGGCGGCGGCCATGTTCTGCCAGGTGCGGCGGCCGTAGAGCAGCCCCTCCGCCTTACTCACCGTGTCGTTGAAGGCGCCGCCCACGGTCTCCGGGTCGAAGAACGGGTGCGTCCAGCCGCCGTGCGCGAAGCCGCCGTCGGTGTCCTCCTCGGGACCGCCCGGCGCCTGCACCACGCCGTCCAGGCTCATGAACTCGATGACCACGATGCGCATGGCGCTCTCCTCTGTGTCTGCCGGCCTGTGCACCGGCGCCGTCGTGGTCCCCACAGTAGCTACCGAAAAATAAAGTTGTCAAGGAAAGGCAATCGTTCGGACTTGTGCGGCGACGGTGACGGCGGGCCGGCCGAGCACCCCTTCGAGATCGTCGGTTTGCTGCTCCAGCAGCCCCGCACGTATCTGCGCGTTGATCCAGCTCATCGGACCCGGCCCGGCGTCGGGCACCTCGCGGTAGGGCACGCCGAGCGCCTCGGCCACCTCGGGATAGCTCCACAGCGGCCCGGTGAAGTCGTACGCCCGGCCCAGATGCCCCTCACCGGTCAGCACGTTGGCCGCCGCCTCGGCGAGATCCGACCGGAACGCCGTGTTCAGGCCGCGCCCACCGGTGCTGCTGGTGATCTCACCCTCGACGACCCGCGGGACGAACGCGTCGCTGTAGAAGGGGTGGCGCAGGAACGTGTACGGCAGGCCGCTGCGGATCACGGCCTGCTCTGTGGCGTGATAGGCCTCCGTCATGCCGGTCGTGCCGGCGCCGGCCCCCAGGAAGCTGGTAAAGACGACCGCGCCGACGCCGGCCTCCTTGGCGGCGGTCACCGCGTTCAGGTGCTGCTCGATCCTGCGGGGGGTGTCGAGCTCCGGAGAGGAGATCAGGAGGAGACGGGCGGCCCCGTCGAACGCCTCGCGCAGGCTCGCCGGGTCGTCGTAGTCACCGCGGCGTGCCGGCACGCCCTCGGGCGCGCGCCCGGGGTCGCGCACCGCCGCCACCACCTCCGTACGGCTGCGCAGGTATTCGATGACGAGGCGGCCGAGCGCGCCAGAGGCGGCGGAGATCACGATCATGGTCCAAGTAGACTGCCGGCCGTCTCGCCCCTGCCACTGGTTTTCCGCCCACTGGTTTTCGCCGAGGGACGGAAGCGGGTGCGGTAGTCGTCCCAGTTCCAGGTGCACAGGAAGGCCGCCCCGGCCATCCGGCCGTTGAGGTAGAGGTCGAGCTTCCGCCGTTCGTCGAGGTCGAAGTCGACCATCCCCACGCCCTCGGTGTCGACCTGGATGGTGCGGGCCCTGACCCACGGCTGGTCCAGGTACGTCTGGTCGTGACCGACGATCGCGGTCCCGATCAGGGATGTCAGCAGCCGCAGGGCGGGCAGGTGGGGAACCCCGGCGAGGGGCAGCCTGAGCGTGTCCTCCCGGAACGCGGGAAGCAGCTTGACCCCGAACGTGGGCCAGCGCGGCTGCTCCCCGTCGGGCCGGTCGAGGGTGTCGATGGGGAAGTTGGACAGCACCCCGCCGTCCACCAGGGTCGACACCAGCCCGGTGCAGGGATTGGCGATCGTGACGGGCTCGAAGAAGAAGGGGATCGACATCGAGGCGCGAACCGCGTCGGCCACCCGCTGCTTACCCGGCTCCGCCACGCCGTAGACGTTCCGGTAGTCCCATGGCAGGCGCACCAGCCGGCCCAGGGTGACGTCCGTGGCCGTCACCACCAGGCTGTAGCGCTGGTCCTCGCCCATCCACGGCGCGGGGTCGTCGAGCGCCAGGTCGTCGAACGTCTCGACGCCGAGATCGGCCAGTTCGTTGCCCAGCCACTCCCGCACGTAGTCGCCCTCGAACACACCCCGCTCGAACAGCAGGGACAGTAGCGAGAACCCTGCGCCGACCAGCGGGACGCGCTCCACGGCGGACGCGTCCCTGAACCTGCGGTAATCGACGTCGAACAGGAGCTCGCGCATGCGCTCCGGCCGCATCCCGGCCGCGGCCAGTGCTCCCACCACCGCCCCCGCGGAGGTGCCGGCGACCCGGGTTCCGGCGACCCGCCCGAACCGGTAGCCGGCGGCGTGCAGTTCGTGCAGCGCACCGACCAGGGCCACGCCCTTGACGCCGCCGCCCTCAAGCACCAGGTCGGCGAACTTGTCCATCCCGGCCATCGCCACCAGCCCTTCTTCCGACCGTCCTCACCCGGATCTACCGCGATCGGACAGCCCCGGGCCCCGGCGCCGCACCATTACGACCGAACGCTCATTCCTCCTTGTCCTGGGGATACCAGCGCAGTTCGATGACGTTGCCGTCGGGGTCCTTCACGTAGACCGAGGTGGCGACGCCCCGCGCGCCGAACCGGGGGCCGGGTCCGTCGATGACGGTGAGGACGCCGGAATCGATGACCTCCTGCCAGTCCAGCGGCTCGACGACCAGACAGAAGTGGTCGACGTTCGGCTCGCCGCGGTCACCCCGCAGCAGGTCGATGATGGTGTCCGCCGACACCCGCACCGAGGGGAACGGCGCCTTCCCGGCCCGCCACTCGTCGACCCGCACCGGTTCGAGGCCGAGGACGTCGCAGTAGAACGCCAGCGACCGCTCGACATCCTCCACGGTCAGCACCAGATGGTCGAAACCCTTGACTCGCATGTTCGGTGTGCTCATGAGTCCAACGATGCTCGCCGCGGCGGCCGGCACCAAATCCCGATCACACTACGATCGTCGATTCCTGCGGCCGGCCCGCACATGACGATTCGACATGGCCTCTTCTGTAACGGGTTGCGGTTGCGATAGAAGATCACTTGTACATTTCTCCTCTTTTCGAGGTACACGTGAGAAAGATCCTGCGAGTGGCCGCGGCCCAGATGTTCGCCGCCGCCTTCGTCCTCGCCGCCCTGTCCGCTCCCGCGAATGCCGACACGACCGAAAGCGACGCCGACATCGCCGCCGAGTGGCAGACCGCCTGGGACACCTACCACTTCACCGACACCACACCGCCCGCGCCCGACTCGGGACGGAGCCAGGTCACGAACAGCATCTCGGTCGAAATCGACTCGCCGATGCCGCTGACCTTCTACAAGTACTCGGACTTCAACAACCACATCGGCAAGAACCCGTTCCTGCGGCGGGTCGTCACGCACAAGGAGTGGCGGAACGCCTCGGCGACCTACCGCAACCTCACGGCGATCGAGGAGATCCCGTACGAGGGCACGATCGTGGTCAGCAAGACCCACGCGCAGCAGCGCCTCCACCCGACCGGGTTCTACTACGAGACCGACAGCTGGTCGGAGCCCAACGTGGTCACGCACCAGAAGATCGACTTCACGCCGCTGCCCGGCGGGAAGACCCGGGTCACGGAGAACCTCACCTTCGAGGCGGACTCCTCGCTGATCGACTTCGTCGCCGCGAACGGCACCGCCTCGCACCAGCAGTTGCAGGAGGCCCTCAAGCAGGCGATCGAGAGCGGCGAGCTCTGATCTCCGGGCATCACTGAAAAGACGGGCGTCTTCCGTGAGGGAGACGCCCGTGTCCTGTCAGCGACCGATGCCTGCGCCCCTGCTCTCGGTGGACTCCAGGGTCTGGTTGATCGAACAGTTCTCGATCCCGCCTCTGCAGTTGCCGCTGAGAGAGTCGGTGAACACGCTGACGCTCGACACCTGCTGGACTCCGGCGAAGTCGACGGCGCTGTTGCCCGCGGGCGCGTTCACGTTGCGCTTCCCCGTGTTGAGCTGATACGGCGGACTGCTGATCGTCGGCGCGTTGGCGGTGTTCATGCCGCTCGTACGCTGCGTGCCCCCGCCGCCTCCGCCGTGACCGAACCCACCGCCGAAACCGCCACCCCCGAAACCGGCGAGTCGAGCGTCGATGCGGGCTCCACCGTGACCGTGACCCTTGCCCTTCTTCCCCTTGTCCTTCTTGCCCTTCTTGCCCCCGTTCTTCTTCCCCTCGCTCTTCTTGCCCTGGCCTTGCGGGACGTGGCCGGCAACCGAGACCTGCGCCGCCAGCGCCCGAGGCACCGCCACGGCGCTCGGCATCACGATGAGGAGCGCGGCGACGGCCAGACGCCTGGCGGACACCGCCACGACGCGGGTTCTCCCTGTCCTCTTGTCGCCCATCCGATCCACACCTGCCTTTGCTTTTGTACACAAGCGACGCATCCGTCCCATACCCCGCGCATCGCCTCTCTTCTCCCGCAGGTGCGATGTGCTGTGTGGTTGCTGATGCGCTTTTTGCGCTGAACCCTCAGCTGGACCCTCAGCTGGGCCCCCAACCTCGGCGGGCCCGAGAACCGCGAACGTCACGGTGTCTTTGGCATGTCACCCCTCGCACCCCAGGCACCGCCGGGACCACGTCCATGCCGTCACCCGGCCCGCTACACCCGTAGCCGTGTGGCTGCGAGGCGGTGGTAGGTGAAGGTCCAGCGGTCGGTGCCGGTTTGGCGGCGGGTGTAGCGGTGGGGGTGCTGGTAGCGGTCGCGGTTGTGCAACTGGCAGGCCGGGCCCAACAGCTTCAGGTCGGTGAGTCCGCCGGTGCTCCAGTTGTCGGCGTGGTCGATCTGGCACATGGTGGCGGGGAGTGGGCAGCCGTCGATCCAGCAGGTGGCGTAGCGGGCGAAGATCGCCCTGCGTTGGGCGGGGGTGGCCAGGCGGACTTTGCGGCCCATGTCGAGCACCTGCCCCTCGGCGTCCATGACCAGCCGCATGAGGGTGCTGGTGCGGGCGAGGCGGTGCACGCTGGTGACGGGCAGCATCTGCCCGGTGGCCAGCAACAACCCCGGCACCGTCCCCAAC
>NZ_FTNI01000063.1 GCF_900156315.1 Microbispora rosea
ATACCCGTGCAGCAACTGAATGACCTGCTGACGCACCCTGTTCAGATCAGCGCCCAGCTTCACCAGCACCTGCGCCGCGACACCCTCACCCTCCCGGATCAACCCCAGAAGAATGTGCTCGGTGCCGATGTAGTTGTGCCCGAGCTGCAACGCCTCGCGCAGCGACAGCTCAAGAACCTTCTTGGCCCGCGGCGTGAAGGGTATGTGTCCCGACGGCGCCGACTGCCCCTGACCGATGATCTCCTCGACCTGCTGGCGCACCCCCTCGAGACTGATCCCAAGACTCTCCAGAGCCTTGGCCGCCACACCCTCACCCTCATGGATCAAACCAAGAAGAATGTGCTCGGTACCGATGTAGTTGTGGTTGAGCATCCGAGCCTCTTCCTGGGCAAGGACGACAACCCGCCGCGCACGGTCGGTGAACCTCTCGAACATCTGCACTCCTCGCTGCGGCGTGACCTACAATCGGAGTCTCCACTTCGGTTACAGGCTATGAAGCGGCGATTCCGGATGTCAATCGAGGCGTGGGGAGAGCCGAGGGATGCCGATGGACCAGCGCGTTCCCGAGCAGGACGCCTCCGGAGAGCCGGCCAGGACGATGCGCGCCGACGCCCAGCGCAACCGTACGCGCATCCTGGAGGCCGCCGAGACCGTCTTCGCCGCCAAGGGTCCCTCCGCCTCGACCGAGGAGATCGCCCAGAAGGCCGGTGTCGGAATCGGGACCGTCTTCCGGCACTTCCCCACCAAGGAGTCCCTGCTCAAGGCGATCATGAACGCGGTCGCGGTCAGGCTGGCCGAGGAGACCAGGGCGCTCGCGGCCCAGGGCGACCCCGCCACCGCCTTCTTCACCTTCTTCACCCGCACGGTCGAGCAGGCCGCGGAGCAGAAGACCGTCGTCGACCTGCTCGCCCAGGCCGGCATCCCGGTCACCGTCGCCAAGCCCGTCCTCGCCCTGCGCGAGGCCGTCGAGGTGCTCGTCGGCAAGGCCCAGCAGGCCGGGGCCGTACGTTCCGACGTGCGGGTGCCGGAGATCATGGCCCTGCTGATCGGCGTGTGCCAGGCGTCCCTGCACACCCGGCTGGAGCCCGATCTGCGGGCCCGTACGCTCGCGATCGTCTTCGCGGGCCTGCGCCCCGCCGCCGCGACCGGCTGACCCCCGCCTCCCGGCCTTCGCACAAAACCGCAGCTCATCGGCGTGGCGGGCACGCGGTGTGAACCCTCGCGTCCCATAACCGCAATGATTGGCTGCGCACGGTGCGGACGAACCCGTCGATGGGGAGGGGTCGGAGGCGCCGCGCAGCGGTCACCGTTGTCAGAGAGGAGACGACGTGCGGCGCCAGGACGAGGCCGAAGATCTGGTCCAGTTGCTCACGCCCGAAGGCGAGCGTGTCGCGCACCCCGAGTACGACCTGGACCTGTCGAAGAGCCAGTATCGGGGGCTCTACCGCGACATGGCGCTGGTACGCCGGATCGATCGGGAGGCCTTCGCTCTCCAGCGCCTCGGCGAGCTGGGAATGTGGATCCCCTGTCTGGGGCAGGAGGCCGCCCAGATCGGCTCGGGCCGGGCGCTGGCTCCGGACGACCACGTGTTCCCCTCCTATCGGGAGCACGGCGTCGCCTGGTGCCGGGGCATCGCCCCTCTCGAACTCATGGGCATGCTGCGCGGCACGACGAACGGCGGCTGGGACCCCCGGGAGACCCGCTTCCACCTCTACACGATCGTCCTCGGCGCGCAGACGCTGCACGCCGTGGGGTACGCCATGGGGGTACGCAGGGACGGCGACGACTCGGCCGTCGTGGCCTATTTCGGCGACGGCGCGGCGAGCGAGGGGGACGTCAGCGAGGCGTTCAACTTCGCGGCCGTGTTCGACGCGCCGGTGGTGTTCTTCTGCCAGAACAACCAGTGGGCCATCTCCCACCCCGTCGGGCGGCAGAGCCGGGCGCCGATCTACCAGCGCGCGCGGGGCTTCGGCTTCCCCGGCGTACGGGTGGACGGCAACGACGTGCTGGCCTGCCTCGCCGTGACGAGGGCCGCGCTGCGGCACGTACGCTCCGGGGGCGGGCCGTTCCTCATCGAGGCGCACACCTACCGGATGGGCCCGCACACCACCTCCGACGACCCTGGCCGTTACAGGCCTGCCGAGGAGGTGGACGCGTGGCGGAAGAAGGACCCGATCGCGCGCCTGCGGGCCTACCTGCTGCGGGAGGGCATGGCCGACGAGGCGTTCTTCACCGAGGTCGACGAGGAGGGCGACCGCATGGCGCTCGAACTGCGCGACGGGGTCATCACCATGCCGGACCCGCCGGTGGACGCCATGTTCGACCACGTCTACGCCGGCAGGCACGCGCTGGTGGAGGAGGAGCGCGCCTGGTACGCCGCCTACCTCGACCGCTTCGAGGAGCCCGGCGCCTGACCCGCGCCCGGCGCAAGGACCTCAGCCGGCGCGGTGAGCGGCCAGGCGGAACGAGGCCGTCTGATAGCGGACCGGGTGCGGCATGCCGATCCGCACGGGTACGCCGGGAGACGCGTACACGAGCGGGCCGTGGCCGGGCGTGGGAAGGCCGGCCGCTTCGAGCAGTCCCTGCTCCAGCCCGGCGAGCCGGGCGCGGTGCAGGGGCCAGCGCGGGTGTTCCACCTCCGCCGTCGCCAGACGGCCCGCGACGACCGTGAACAGCCGGTAGCGCTCGACCAGGAAGTCCGCGAGCCCGTCGCGCTCGGCCTCGGTCATCGCAGCGCCGAGGTCGACGTCCGCGTCGCAGCGCGCCCCGGCGGGCCCCGGCCACCGGCGCCGGCAGCGGTAGCGGCGCCGCGCCCCCTCGCCGGTCACGGACATGTCCGACCAGTAGTACGGCAGCCGATACGTGGCCCGGGCGCCCAGCACGGCGGGCAGTCTCCCGGCGTCCAGCGACAGGAACCACAGACCACCCCTCCCCCTGCCGTCCCTGACGTACGTACGCACGTTGGTCTCAGGGAAGCGCGACAGCCACGGCAGCGGCGGCAGGCCGGGCGCCCGCACGTCGCGCATCAGAAACGGCGTGAGCCCGACGTACGCGGACCCCTCGTAGGCGTCCGCGGTGAGCCCGTCCGGCAGGAACGCCTGCACGAGCTCGGGTGGATACCTCCAGTGGATGAACGTGATGTCGGCCCAGTGGTGGTGCATCACCGGACGCTCGACCCGTCCTGCCGTCAGGGAGACCATGCCCGGGTTGCTACCCAGGAGACCCATGACGGCACGCGCCTGCGGATGGCCGGCAGCCGGCGCAGGCACTTTCGCCTTTTGCGAGGGAAAGTTATCCAGTTCTCACATAACTATCTTCACAAGTAGGCAAAAGAAGCCTACGTTCGGTGCGATCACCTGCTTCGAGGTCGATCTGTGAAGCGGGGGTCACGCGCCCGGGCCCGTGCCGGGCGCACCGCACGGACGAAAGGAAACCTCCGCCATGCCCCCCAGGCGGCCGACCGATCGCGCAAGAAAACGGATCGCGCAGACCTGCGCCTCACTCCTGGCCTTCACAGGCCTGACCGTCCTCACCCCGGCCGCGCCCGCACAGGCGCACGCGGCGCCCATCGACGCCTCCGACTACCAGCGCGTGGAGCTGGCCAGGGGCGCCGCCGAGATGGGCGAGCCGATGACGATGACCGTGCTGCCCGACCTGTCGGTGCTGCACACCGCTCGCGAGGGCGTCCTGCGGCGCACCGACGCGCGCGGCGACACGACCGTGGTCGGCACGCTGAACGTCTACAACCACGACGAGGAGGGGCTCCAGGGAGTCGCCGCCGACCCGGGCTTCGCGACCAACCGGTTCGTCTACCTCTACTACGCTCCCCGCCTCACCACCCCTGACGGCGACGCTCCGGCCACCGCGTCCGACTTCTCGGCCTGGAAGGGCGTGAACCGGCTGTCCAGGTTCACCGTCAAGCCCGACTGGACGCTGGACAAGGACAGCGAGGTCAAGATCCTCGACGTGCCCGCCGACCGCGGCATCTGCTGCCACGTGGGCGGCGACATGGACTTCGACGCCGCGGGCAACCTCTATCTCTCGACCGGCGACGACAGCAACCCCTTCGACTCGTCGGGCTACGCCCCGATCGACGAGCGGCCCGACCGCAACCCGGCGTACGACGCCCAGCGCAGCGCGGGCAACACCGACGACCTGCGCGGCAAGATCCTGCGCATCAAGGTCAAGCCGGACGGGACCTACGACATCCCCGAGGGCAACCTGTTCCCTCCGGGCACCCCGGACACCCGGCCCGAGATCTACGCCATGGGCTTCCGCAACCCGTTCCGGCTGAGCGTCGACAAGGCCACGGGCGTCGTCTACGTGGGCGACTACGGCCCCGACGCCGGCACCACCGACCCCAACCGGGGGCCGGGCGGCCAGGTCGAGTTCAACCGGGTCACCCGCCCCGGCAACTACGGCTGGCCCTACTGCACGGGCACCAACACGCCGGTCGAGACCTACAACGCCTTCGCCTTCCCCTCCGGCCCCTCCGGGGCGAAGTACGACTGCGCCGGCGGCCCGGTCAACGCCTCCCCGCGCAACACCGGGCAGCGTACGCTGCCGCCCGCCCAGCCCGCGTGGATCAGGTACGGCGGCGACGCCGGCTCGCCGCCCGAGTTCGGCGGCGGCTCCGAGTCGCCCATGGGCGGGCCGGTCTACCACTACGACGCCGCACTCGACTCGGCGGTCAAGTTCCCGCAGGACCTGGACGGACACCTGTTCGCCGGCGAGTTCGGCCGCAGGTGGATCAAGGCGATCGACGTGCAGGCCGACGGGACGCGCGGCGACATCGCCGACTTCCCGTGGACCGGCACGCAGGTGATGGACCTGGCGTTCGGCCCGGACGGCGCGCTGTACGTGCTCGACTACGGCACCGGCTACTTCAACGGCGACGCCAACTCGGCGTTGTATCGCTTCGAGTACATCAAGGGCCGTGACCGTTCCCCGGTCGCCGTGGCCAAGGCCGACAAGACCTCGGGCAAGACGCCCCTCACCGTCACGTTCTCCTCGGCCGGCTCCGCCGACCCCGAGGGCGCCACGCTCACCTACGCCTGGGACTTCGGCGACGGCACCACCTCCACGGAGGCGAACCCGGTCAAGACCTACGACGAGGACGGCACGTACACCGCGACGCTGACGGTGCGCGACCCCGGGGGCAACAGCGGCAGCGCGAGCGTGGTCGTCACAGCGGGTAACACCGCGCCGGCCGTAACCATCGAGACACCCACGGCGGGCAGCCTGTTCCAGTGGGGCGACTCGGTCCCCTTCACGATCAAGGTCACCGACCCCGAGGACGGCGACGTCGACTGCTCGAAGGTCAAGATGACCTACGTGCTGGGCCACGACAGCCACGGCCACCAGATCTCCTCGAAGACCGGCTGCTCCGGCGAGCTGACCATCCCGGTCGACGGCGAGCACGACGACGCGGCGAACATCTTCGCGGTGTTCGACGCCGAATACACCGACAAGGGCGGGCTGACCACCCACAGCCAGCACATCCTGCAGCCGCGGCACCGCCAGGCCGAGCACTACGCGGCCTCGCAGGGCGTCAACCCGATCGCGAAGAGCAACGCGCACGGCGGCAAGACCGTGGGTGACATCAACGCCGGCGACTGGATCTCCTTCACGCCCTACGAGCTGACCAAGGCCAAGGGGATCACCGCCCGTGTCTCCTCCGGCGGGAAGGGCGGCACCATCGAGGTGCGCGCGGGTTCGCGGACCGGCACCCTCCTGGGCAAGGTGAGCGTGCCCGTCACCGGGAGCTGGGAGACGTTCACCGACGTGTCCGCGCCGCTGTCGAACGCCCCGGCCGGGACGACCGAGCTCTCCCTGGTCTTCCAGGGCCACGACGGCGCGCTGTTCGACGTGGACGACTTCACGCTGACGGCGGAACCGCCGGCCGGCGGGAGCCCGGCGCCGATCGTCGGCGCCGCCGGCCTGTGCCTCGACGTCGCGAACGCCGACCCCGCCAACGGAACCAAGGTGCAGCTCTACGAGTGCAACGGGACCGGGGCGCAGGTCTGGACCGTAAGCGGTGACACCCTCCGCTCGCTCGGCAAGTGCCTCGACGTGTCCAACGGCGGCACCGCCGACGGCACGCGGGTGCAGATCTGGGACTGCGTCTCGGGTGTCGGCGCGCAGATCTGGACCGTCGGCACGGACGGCACCATCAAGAACCCCCAGTCGGGCAAGTGCCTCGACGCGACCGACCCCGCCCAGATCGTCATCAGGACGTGCGACGGCCGCGACGCGCAGAAGTGGACGACGGCGACCCCGGGCGGCGCCGAGGGCGAGGTCCTGGTCTTCTCCCGTACGGCCGGCTTCCGGCACGACTCGATCCCGGCGGGTGTCCAGGCCATCAAGGACCTGGGCTTCACGGTCACCGCGACCGAGGACCCCGCCGTCTTCACCACCGAGAACCTGGCGAAGTACAAGGCCGTGGTGTTCCTCAGCACCACGGGCGACGTGCTGAACGACGCCCAGCAGGCGGCCTTCGAGGCGTACGTCAAGGCGGGCGGCGGCTACGCCGGCATCCACGCCGCGGCGGACACCGAGTATGACTGGCCGTTCTACGGCGGCCTGGTCGGGGCGTGGTTCGCCTCGCACCCGGCCGTACAGCAGGCGACGGTGAAGGTGGAGGATCGGGCCCACCCGTCCACCGCCCACCTCGGCTCGACGTGGACGCGCACCGACGAGTGGTACGACTACCGGACCAACGCCCGCAGCACCGCGCACGTGCTGGCCACGCTCGACGAGAAGTCGTACTCGGGCGGGAAGATGGGCGACGACCACCCGATCGCCTGGTGCAAGGAGTATCAGGGCGGCCGGTCGTTCTACACGGGCGGCGGGCACACGGCGTCCTCGTTCTCCGAGCCGGAGTTCCGGCAGCACCTGCTCGGCGGCATCAGGTACGCCATGGGCGACCTCAAGGCCGACTGCCGTCCGGAGAGCGGCTACACGACGCTCTACAACGGCGGCACCACCGGCTGGCAGCAGGCCGGGCCCGGCGGATTCACGGACGCCGACGGCACCCTGACCTCGCACGGGGGCCTGGGACTGCTCTGGTACAAGGCGAAGGAGTTCCACTCCTACTCGCTCAAGCTCGACTGGAAGATGCGCGGCGACGACAACGCGGGCGTCTTCGTCGGCTTCCCCGCCTCCGACGACCCCTGGTCGGCGGTCGACAACGGCTACGAGATCCAGATCGACGCCACGGACACCCCGGACAAGACGACCGGGTCGGTCTACGGCTTCCAGTCGGCGGACCTCAAGGCCCGTGACGCCGCCCTCAACCCGCCGGGCCAGTGGAACACCTACGAGCTCCGCGTGGAGGGCGAGCGCCTACAGATCTTCCTGAACGGCGTGAAGATCAACGACTTCACCAACACCGATCCGAAGCGGTCCCTCCAGCAGGGCTACGTGGGCATCCAGAACCACGGGGACGGCGACGAGGTGGCGTTCCGGAACATCCGCATCAAAGAGCTCGGCCCGGCGGAGGGCGACGTCACCGTCCAGGCCGAGAGCTGGACCGAGGCGAACGGCGTCGACACCTACCCCCACACCCCCGCGCACGGCGGCACCGTGCTCGGCTACGTCAACCCCGGCGACTGGGCGGCGTACGACGGCGTGGACCTGACCGGCGTCACCCGCTTCACGGCCCGGGTGGCCTCCCCCGACCCCAGCGGCGGCTTCGAGATCCGGGCCGGTTCCCCGACCGGCCCCGTGCTCGGCAGCGTCACCGTTCCCAACACCGGCGGGTGGGAGTCGTACGCGGACGCCTCCACGGCGCTCACGAACGTCCCCTCCGGGAGCGTGAAGCTCTATCTGGTGTTCACCGGGGCGAACTTCGACGTGGACGACTTCACGCTCGTCCGCGGCACGAAGGAGGTCAAGCTGACCGTGACGGCCGCGCCGCGCTGCATCGGCAGCTCGGTGTACCTCGCCGTGACGGCGGTCAACGACGGCGACGCGCCGGCCACGATCGAGCTGAACACCCCGTTCGGCAAGAAGACCGTGGCCGACGTCGCTCCGGGCAAGCAGGCCTACCAGTCCTTCAACACCCGGACCGCCCAGATCGACGCGGGCACGGTCACCGTGACCGGCGCCGCGACGATCGGCGGCAAGCAGGTCACCTCGTCCTACGACGCGGCCTACTCCGCGGCCGCCTGCCGCTGAACCGCCAACACGGGCCGGCCGGACAGCCGGCCGGCCCCGCCCCCATAGATGGAGCGATTCCCATGAGAATGACCACCCGGATACTCGCCGCGTCGGTGCTCGGCGTCGCGCTCGCCGGGGCCGGCGTGGCCGGTCCCGCGCTGGCCGACGACGACCCCGCCACCGGCGGCGTGGATGTGTCGGTGAACATCCAGCCCACCACCACCCCCGGCCAGCTGTCGATGACCGTGGCCGACAACAACGGGGTGTCCCTGCAGGAGAACGGCTCCGACGCCGCCGCCCGCCAGTTCACCGGCACCCTGCCCACCGTCACCGTCACCGACACCCGCACCCCCGAGGAGATCCCCGCCGGCGAGTACTGGGCCGTCGTCGGCCAGGCCAGCCAGTTCGTCGCGGCCGACGACCCGGCCAAGACCATCGGCCCCGAATACCTCGGCTGGAAGCCGCACCTGATCAGCGACTCCTCCACCGGCGCGGTCGCCGCCGGCGAGCCGGTCTCCAGTGTCGTCTCCGAC
>NZ_FTNI01000062.1 GCF_900156315.1 Microbispora rosea
TGCCCGAGCAGACAGTGCACCTCGCCGGCCCTGACCTCAAGGTCCACACCGTCCAGCGCGCGTACGCCGGGGAACTGCTTGACGATCCCCCTCATTTGAAGCAGAGATGACGAGTCGGATGATGACCGCGGCACAAGAGCCTCCCTGGAGTAGGTGCGGCCGTAGCCCCGCCCGCCTGACGGCGCCGGCTGGCACCGCCGCGACTGGCACCGAGGTCGGCGTCAACGATGCCGGTGCGGCTTCCGGACTGCCGATCAGGCGGGCGGGACGTTCTGGGTGGGAAAAAGGGCATAGTGGTTCCCGTCCGCCTGACCACGTGCGCCATGGCCGCGGCACCGGGATGGGCGGGGGTGTGCCGAGGCGTGCGGAACGGGACGGTCAGGCGGACGGGACGTCTGGATTGGATTGACGAAAGGTCGGGACCGCGTGTCGGGACGCGCGGGTCAGGGTGAGTGGGGCAATCGGGCCATCGGGGTTCCTTCGATCACTCCGATGGCCGGGGCTGTTCGGATCGCGATGGTTGTGGGGTCGGACAGCGCCCGTTCGACGACGACTCCTGCCGCGCCGCGCGAGGCGGCGCCGAAACCGAGATCGGAGGCGGCGAACCGGCAGCGTTCGACGGCTTCGCTCATGCCCAGGCGCGACAGCTCCTGCCGCGCCGCGGGGATGATCCGGTCGGCGAGCCTCGCGAAATACCCGCCCAGCACGATCACCCGCGGATTGAAGAGGTTGACCAGCATGGCGGCTCCGGTTCCGAGCCACCGGCCCACCTCCTCGGCGGCGGCGTCGACACGAGGGTCTCCCTCTGCACGTCGCTGCTCGATCTCGGCCAGCCGCTCCTCGGGGTCGCGGACGACCTGAGGGCCTGTGCCGTACGCTCGGTCGGGTGTGGCCATGCGGACCAGCGCGGCCAGTCCGACCTTGGTCTCCCAGCAGCCGGTACGGCCGCAGCGGCACCGCTCGCCGGACGGATCGACCATGACATGGCCGACCTCGCCGGCGAATCCGTCCGCTCCGCCCAGCAACCGGCCACCCGCGATGACGCCGCCGCCGACGCCCACCTCGCCGGTGAGGTAGACCAGGTCGGAGGTGCCCGCCGCGACGCCCGAGGTGTACTCGGCCAGTGCGGCGAGGTTGGCGTCGTTGTTCACCGTGACGGGGATGTCCCCGCGGATGTCGGCCTGGGACAGCCGCTCGGCCACCGCCACCCCATGCCAGCCGAGGTTGGGGGCGACGACCACGGTGCCGGTGGTGGTGTCGATCAGGCCGGGGATCGCCACCGTGATCCCGGCCAGAGCGATCCCGAGCCGGTCGAGATCGGCGATGGTCTTCTCTATCACGCGGACCAGTTCGTCGAGTGAGCGTTCCGGGCCGGACCCCATGGCGTCGAAGCCGATGCGCCGGTCGATCAGCACTCTGCCGGCCAGGTCGGAGGCGATCGCGGCGATGTAGTCGACGTTGACTTCGACGCCCAGGGCGCCGACCCGCGAGCCGTCCAGGACGAGCGCGACACTCGGGCGGCCGACGGAGCCCGCGTGCTGCGGTCCCGTCTCCTTGACCAGCCCACGTGCCTGCAACTCGCTCACCAGGCTGGTGACGGTGGTCTTGTTCAACCCGGTCGCGACGGCGACGGCCGACCGGGAGCACGGGCCGTACGTACTCACGTGACGCAGCACCAGAGCGAGGTTGGAACGGCGCACGGTGGCCTGGTCCGCGGGAACTCCCGCGGACCTGCCGCGACTCATCGAGTCGGTCCTGTGGCCGTCGGCCCTGCTGTGCTCCACGCCGCTCCTCAATTAGTTCGCATGGCTGGCCGAATTAAAGACAGCGAGTTCCAGGCAACACAAGAGTGAAACCGGTTGCAAGTTCCGTAACGTTCCGGTAACCGTGTCCGGAATGGGGTGTGAAGTGCATGAATGTGAGCGATGCCAACTCGTTACGCATTTCGGGGGTGCGCAGCCGGACATCCTCGTGTTACAACCCTCATTAATTGATCTCGGAGACAAACAAAAGGTAGGTGGCACGGGTGACGAAGGAGCCGCACCTCACCCGCGCCCCAGGCGGCGCGGCTCCGCCGGCGGGTCCGGCGGTGCTCCGCAGGGCGAACCTCTCACTGGTGCTTCGCGAGCTGCGCGAGCACAGGTCCCTGTCCCGCGCCGACATCGCGGAGGCGACCGGACTGCACCGGGCCACCGTCTCCAACCTCATGGCCGAGCTCCTGGAACGCCGGCTCGTGCGGGAGGTCGGCGTCGAGCACGTGGGTGCGATCGGACGTCCGAGACGCGCGGTCGCGCTGCACGGCGCGCACGTCGGAGCCCTCGGCATGGAGATCAACGTCGACTACATCGCGGTCCACGGCACCGATCTCAGCGGCCGGGTCCTGGTCGAGCGCCGGGTGGTCTACGACACGATGGGCAACGGCCCGGACAGCGCCGTGCGCCGGCTCGGGCTCGTCGCCAAGGAGGCCGTGGAGGCGATGCGGCGGGCCGGCGCGGCCCCCGCGGGCATCGCGGTGGCCGTCCCCGGACTGGTGGACGTGACACGCGGTGTCGTGACGCTCGCGCCGAACCTCTACTGGCACAACCTGCCCCTGGCCGACCAGCTGAGCTCGATACTCGGCTCGCTGCACGTGCCGGTGCGGGTGGACAACGACGCCAACCTCGCCGCCCTGGCCGAGTACACCTCGGGCATCGCCGCCGGCACACCCGACCTGGTCTACCTCACTGGCGAGGTCGGCGTCGGCGGCGGCATCATCTCGGGCGGCAAGCTCCTGCGAGGAGCTGACGGCTTCTCCGGGGAGGTCGGGCATCTACGGGTCGACCCGAACGGCGACGAGTGCGGCTGCGGCCGCATCGGCTGCTGGGAGACCAAGGTCGGCCTGGCCGCGCTCGTACGTGCGGCCATGCCCGAGCAGGCGTACGGGCTGCCCGGCATGCCCGTGCCCGACCCCGGTGAACGGGTGGCCGACATCGCCAGGGGCCTGGCCTCCGGCGACCGTCGGATGATGATGGCGGTGGCACAGGTCGGCGAATGGCTCGGGCTCGGCGGCTCGATCCTGGCCAACCTGTTCAACCCGCGAGTGATCGTCATCGGAGGCTACTTCGCCTCACTGGCCCAGTGGCTGCTGCCGCACGCGCAGGATCAGCTACAGCGGCTCGTGGTGGCAGCCCCCGCCGCCCAGTGCCGGTTCGTCGCCTCCACGCTCGGTTTCGGCGCCGCGTCCCGCGGCGCCGCGAGCATGGTGGTCAACCACATCATCGACGATCCGGCGGCGCTCATGGATCCACTACCCGGGCCGGCAGCCTACTGACGGCCCCCCACAGACCTGGAGACGGCACCCTCCAGCACCCGCAATATCCACTACGACCAAGTGGCAACAAGCGCGGCGGCGCGCGCCTTGCCTGACGTCCCCCCGGTCAGGAAAGGGTTTTCCATGTCTCCACGTCAAAGAACGTGGGCCAGGCCGCACAATGCGGCCCTGCCAGAAAAGGGACGGCGTCCGAGACGTCGAACCGCGGCGACGATGGCTCTGGCCCTCGTCGCTCCCGTCCTCACGCTCTTCTCGGCGCCCGTAAGCGCCGAGGCCGCCACGACTACCGCGGCGGCGGCGCCGGACTTCAAGGTCCTCGTCTTCTCGAAGACCACCGGCTTCCGGCACGACTCGATCCCCGATGGCATCGCGGCCGTGCAGAAGCTCGGCCAGGACAACAACTTCGCGGTGGACACCACCGAGGACAGCGCCCAGTTCACGGACGCGAACCTGGCGCAGTACCAGGCCGTGGTCTTCATGTCCACGACCGGCGACCCGCTGGGCACGCAGGACCAGAAGGACGCCTTCCAGCGTTACATCGAGAAGGGCGGCGGCTTCGTGGGTGTCCACGCCGCCGCCGACAGCGGATACAACTGGGCCTGGTACGGCAAGCTGGTCGGGGCCTACTTCAAGCAGCACCCGGCGATCCAGCAGGCCACAGTCAAGGTCGAGGACCCGGCGCACCCGTCCACCAAGGACCTGTCGACCACCTGGAGCCGTACCGACGAGTGGTACGACTACCAGACCAACCCGCGTGGCACGGTCCACGTCCTGACGTCGCTGGACGAGAAGTCCTACTCCGGCGGCACGATGGGCGCCGACCACCCGAACACCTGGTGTCAGGACTACGACGGCGGCCGCTCGTGGTACACCGGGCTGGGCCACCAGAAGGAGAACTACACCGAGGCCAACTTCCTGAAGCTGCTCCTGGGCGGTATCAAGACCGCCGCGGGTGCGGAGAAGGCCGACTGCTCTGCCTCGCAGAGCAGCAGCTACGAGAAGGTGGCGCTCGACACCGAGACGTCCAACCCGATGATGCTGAACATCGCCAAGGACGGCCGGGTCTTCTACATCGACCGGCTGGGCGACGTCAAGATCATCAAGCCCAGTGGTGGCTCGGTCCTGGCCGCGCACATGAACGTGTTCACCGCCAACGAGAGCGGTCTGCTCGGCATGGCGCTGGACCCGGCCTTCGACACCAATCACTGGATCTACCTCTACTACTCGCCCAACGGCTCGGAGAACGTCGACCGGCTGAGCCGGTTCACGGTCACCGGTGACAGCCTGGACCTGGCGAGCGAGAAGAAGCTGCTGGACGTCCCGGTGCAGCGCGCCGAGTGCTGCCACCACGGCGGCGGCATGGTGATGGACCCCAAGACCGGCAACCTGTGGCTCGGTACGGGTGACAACACCAACCCCTTCGCCTCCGACGGCTACGCGCCGATCGACGAGCAGTCGGGCCGGGCCAACTGGGACTCCCAGCGCACCGCGGCCAACACCAACAGCCTGAGCGGCAAGCTGCTGCGCATCCACCCCGAGGCTGACGGCACCTACACCGTCCCCTCGGGCAACCTGTTCGCCCCGGGCACGGCGAAGACCAAGCCGGAGATCTACGGCATGGGCTTCCGCAACCCGTTCCGGGTCGGCCTCGACCCCAAGACGGGCAACATCATGCTCGGCGAGTACGGCCCCGACGCCAACTCCGCCAGCGCCACCCGTGGCCCGCAGAACACGGTCGAGTGGAACCTCATCTCCAAGCCGGGCAACTTCGGCTGGCCGTACTGCATCGGCAACAACACCCCGTACATCGACTACAACTTCGCGACCAAGCAGTCGGGATCGGCGTTCAACTGCTCGGCGCCGGTCAACGACTCGCCGAACAACACCGGCCTGACCAACCTGCCGCCGGTGACCCCGGCGACGGTCTGGTACCACTACGCCGCCGACGCGAACAACTTCCCCGAGATCAGCGGCGGCGCGCCGATGGGCGGCCCGGTCTACCGCTACGACCCGAACGTCCAGTCGACCATCAAGTGGCCGGCGTACTGGGACGGCAAGGCCATCTTCGGTGAGTGGAACAACAACGCGCTGTGGTCGTTCCAGCTGAACGAGGACGGCTCCAAGCTCGTCGAGATGAACAAGATCATGACGACGCTGAAGTTCCTCAAGCCGATGGACATGAAGTTCGGTCCCGACGGCGCTCTGTACCTGATCGAGTGGGGTTCGGGCTTCGGCGGCGACAACGCCGACTCGGGCGTCTACCGCATCGAGTACACCAAGGGCGTCCGCCCGCCGATCGCCAGCGCCACGGCCGACAAGACCGACGGCCCGCTGCCGCTGACCGTGCAGTTCTCCAGCGAGGGCTCGCGCGACCCCGAGGGCCAGGCGATCACCTACGCGTGGGACTTCGACGGTGACGGCAAGACCGACTCCACCGAGGCCAACCCCTCCTTCACCTACACCACGGCCGGCGAGTACAGCGCTGTCCTGACCGTCACCAGCGCCGACGGCAAGACCGCCACCTCCAGCGTCACGATCGAGGCGGGCAACAGCAAGCCCGTCGTCAAGGTCGAAGTGCCGCCGAACGGAGCGTTCTTCGAGTTCGGCGACCAGGTGAAGTTCAAGGTCACCGTCACCGACGCCGAGGACGGCACGATCGACTGTGACAAGGTGCAGATCCAGTCGATCCTGGGTCACGACACCCACGGTCACCCGCTCGACCAGACCAAGGGCTGCGAAGCCACGGTGCAGACCGCCATGTCGGGCCACGGTGAGTACGACAACCTGTTCTACGTGATCGAGGCCAGCTACACCGACCAGGGCGCCGGTGGGGCCAAGCCGCTGACCGGCCGTGGCCAGGTCATCCTGCAGCCCAAGCGCAAGCAGGCCGAGCACTTCTCCCAGACCGGCCGGGTGACCGGCGGTGTCGGCACGGACGCCGCCGGCGTCCAGGTCGAGGACACCACCGACTCCGCGGGTGGCGCGAAGGACATCGGTTTCATCCAGGACGGCGACTACTGGTCGTTCGACCCGGTGAACCTGACCAACATCAGCGCGATCCGGCTGCGGGCCTCTTCGGCCGGCGCGGGCGGCACCGTGCAGATCCGCGTCGGCAACCCCGACGACGGCACGCTGATCGGCTCGGCGGACATCACTCCCACGGGCGACTGGCAGACGTTCAAGGACGTCACGGTCAACCTGAACAATGCTCCGACGACCAGCGGCCCGATCTTCTTCGTGGTGCGCAAGCCGGCCAGCGCGGCCAACGACGCCAACCTGGCCAACTTCAACTGGGTCGACTTCGTCGGCAAGGGCGCCACGGAGAACCAGCGCCCGACGGTGACCGCGTCGGCGACCCCGACCACGGGCACCGCTCCGCTGAAGGTCGACTTCACCTCGACGGGCACCGACCCCGAGGGTGACACGGTCACCTACAAGTGGGACTTCGGGGTGAACGGCGCGCCGCAGCCGACGACGGCCAACGCGAGCTACACCTACACCGCCCCGGGTAACTACACCGCGACGGTGACGGTGACCGACGCCAAGGGCGCGGCCTCGACCCAGCAGATCGCGATCAAGGTGAACACGCCGGCCACGGTGTGCTTCAGCGGCCGCTCGGACGACTTCCTGGGCAACCAGCTCGACCGGGACCGCTGGTCGGTGATCCGGGAGAACCAGGACCTGAGGGTCGCCGACGGCAGCCTCATCATCCCGACCTCGGCCACCGACATCTACCAGACGACCAACAACACGCCGAACATCGTCGTGCAGCCGGCGCCGTCGGGCGCCTGGACGGCCACGGCCAAGCTGACGCTGAAGGCGACCGACGCCTACCAGCAGGCAGGTCTGGTCCTGTACGGCGACGACGACAACTACGCCAAGATCGTGCTGGAGGGGCGCTCGACCTCGGGCTCTGACCACTCCAGCCGCATCTTCCAGTTCATCCGCGAGGACAAGGGCGCTCCCAACGAGGTGACGGCGAGCAACTCGGCCAACCTCGGGGACACCTACCCCGACACGGTGTACGTGCGCTTCATCAGCGACGGCACCAACATCACCGCTCACTACTCGGCTGACGGCACCAACTTCACCGCCATGTCGGAGACCAAGCCGCTCGCCGGGATCACCAACCCGAAGATCGGCCTGATCTCGCTGGCCGGCGCCAACCACCCGGTGGTGGACGCGGCGTTCGACTGGTTCCAGATCACGCCGGACGACAAGGCCACCGCGCCGACGCCGGACGACCAGTTCGACGGCACCACGCTCGACAACTGCCGCTGGGACTCGATCGTGCGTCCCGACGCGACGGCTGCCCGCGTGACCGGCGGCAACCTGGAGCTCGACACCACGACGGGTGACATCTACGGGACGACCAACAGCGGCCCGAAGAACTTCATCCTGCAGAAGGCGCCGAGCGGCGACTGGACGCTGGAGACCAAGGTCGACGGCTCTGCCCTCAACGAGCAGTACCAGCAGGGTGGCCTGATGGTGTACGGCGACGACGACAACTACGTGAAGTTCGACTTCCTCACCACCAACGCCGCAGGGTCGACGGTGGCGCGGACGATCGAGCTGCGCAGCGAGGTCGGCGGAACCGTGCAGAACCCGCAGCCGCAGGTGAACAACCTCTCCGCCGGCCCGTGGTGGCTGCGCCTGAAGAAGGAGGGAGACAGCTTCACCGGCTCCTACTCCTCCGACGGCACCACCTGGACCGACCTGGCCACCAACGGCACGGTCGCGGTGGTGAAGAACAGCGCCGTGGCGAACGCGTCGAAGGTCGGCGTCTACACCATCGGCACCGCTCAGAGCGCGTCCAAGACGGTCAAGTTCGACTACTTCAAGCTGAACAAGCCGTCGTCCCCGGCGGAGGTCAAGATGACCGTCACCGCCTCCTCCCGTTGCATCGGCACCTCGGCGTACGTTGCGGTCACGGCCGTCAACGACTCCGACGTTCCGGCGACGGTGGAGCTGAACACCCCGTTCGGTTCCAAGACGGTGGCCGACGTGGCTCCGGGCAAGCAGGCCTACCAGTCCTTCAACACCCGCGCCGGGCACATCGACGCCGGCACGGTCACTGTGAAGGCGACCGCCACGATCGGCGGCAAGCAGGTCACCTCGTCCTACGACGCCAACTACACCGCGGCCAGCTGCAGCTGAGCCGCGTTCACGGCGGCCGGCTCTCGCCGGCCGCACCACCACCGGCGGTGACCGCGGTCACCACGACGAGGACACCGCCGTAGCACAACCCGGGGCCGGCCGGCCGACCAGCCGGCCGGCCCCGCCCCCCATAGATGGAGCGATTCGCATGAAAATCACCAGGACCACCCAGATACTCGCCGCGTCGGTGCTCGGCCTGGCCCTCGCCGGCGCGGCCACCCCCGCCATGGCCGACGACGACCCCGCCACCGGCGGCGTGGACGTGTCGGTGAACATCCAGCCCACCACCACCCCCGGCCAGCTGTCGATGACCGTGGCCGACAACAACGGGGTGTCCCTGCAGGAGAACGGCTCCGACGCCGCCGCCCGCCAGTTCACCGGCACCCTGCCCACCGTCACCGTCACCGACACCCGCACCCCCGAGGAGATCCCCGCCGGCGAGTACTGGGCCGTCGTCGGCCAGGCCAGCCA
>NZ_FTNI01000070.1 GCF_900156315.1 Microbispora rosea
GCCCTGGTCGGCACATGGCCCTGTCCGGTCAGCGCAGAGCGGTTGGCCGGCCTTGTCGGAGCACGATCAGCGTCGGCGCCACTGCCGCCGCCTCCGCTGCCCGCAGGGTCGATCCGCGCTCAGCGACGTGTCCATGCCAGCGGCCGGATCATGGTCGCAAGACAGGCGCTCAAGCTCGGCCCCCGCCACGCCGGCAAGCTCGTCACCGTCGTCATCGAGGACACACACTTCCGGATTCTGCACGGCGAGGAAGAAATCGCCATCAAGCCGCGGAAAGACCTCACCCCAGTCACCCGGCTCTACGTCCGCGGCAAAGACACCCAGCCGAGCTGACGTCAACCATGTCCTGAGACCGAAGCGTCAAGCATGTCCTGAGACCACACATTGACAGGCCACACGTCGTTCAGCGTGAGTGGCCGACCGAGGCGCGCGGCGAGCACGGCCACGATGACGCGGGCCACCGCCAAATCCGGCACGGTTGTCCCGGACAGGTAGCGCCCGATGCTCACCCGGCTCACGCTCACGCCGGATTCCCGGGCGAGCGGATGGGAGTTGATCCCTGCGGCGAAGCTCTCGTGCTTGCCGAAGCCGGCCTCCGCGTACAGGCGCGCAAGTCCAATCATTTCGTCCTTCCCTTCCTGATGAGGAGGACAACGGGGCCCGCAGGATAACAGGCTGCAATCACCCCATCACCGTCATGTTCACCGATGAACACGGCGAACTTTCTGAACCTGCAGCGGACGCGAAACGCCTGGTCAGGGCGCTGCGGATGAGATTTCCTTGGGCCTCGGCAACCGAGCGGGAGTGCGGTTGGCCCTTCATTTCGAGGAGGCAGCAATGACCCCTGGCTGGTGCCAGCGCGCCTTTCGCGGCGAGGCGCGCCAACTCCAGGAGGTACGCCGGTATGTCGGCGGCCTACTGGTCGACTGCCCGGACCGCGACGGCGTCATCACCTGCGTGGCCGAGCTAGCCTCGAACGCCATCATGCACACCCGCTCCGGAAATGGCGGCACCTTCGTTGTCCACGTGCAGCGCAGCACCAACGCACTGCGCATCGCCGTCGCGGACGCAGGAGCCGCGACGCAGCCGGCCATCCGCATTGCCGAGACCGAGAACCTTCTTGAGGGCGGCCGCGGCCTCGCGATCGTGGCGGCTCTGAGCGAGCAGATGGGTGTCGACGGGGACGCGCGAGGCCGGACCGTCTGGGCCGAGTTCCGCTGGCCCGAGCAGCAGCCCGTCACACGGACGTCGCCGGAGGTGGAGCCCTCCCGCGAATTTGTTGAGCTGGGCGCCAAGTTCGGTGCCTGGGTCTGCTGGTTCGGCAACCAAACACGTCAATGGTGGGCCATGCCCCGGATGGCCAAGCCGCTTCTGATCTCCGCTTCGTCTGCACACGATCTCGCACGCCGAATTGCAGTCATGGAGCAGTACGGCGCATAGACCGCCGCGTGGCCGGAGAATCGTCCACCCCGGGACGTGCCCCCGACTCCGGCCACGCGGCCCCAACCATGCAAGGTGGCGCTCTTCTCACCACCTATCGGAAGCAGCGCACTATGTCGCAGTACTGCGGCATCACAGTTTCTGTAAAGCTGACCGTCATCGCGAAGCTGTACCCGGCATGACCGACCACAGCTGACCGAGGATTACTTGGCAGGGCGCAAGGGACCAGCTTCGGGTCGCATGAGCGACCGGAAGTGCCCGACGAGCCTGCGCACCGTGTCGGGATCGCGGAGGACCACGCCGATCTCGAGGTTATGGGCGAGCGCCCGGTCGGTGAGATTCGCACTCCCGAGCAGAGCGATGTCCTCGTCCGCGGCGACGACCTTCGCATGGAGCGCAGGCACCGAGCTACCAGCCATCGGCCTGTCCGCCCAAGTCCAGAACCCAGCCAGCGGCCGGAGCTGCTCGAAAGCGTCGCTGGCGGCGGAACCGCCTCGCAGCGCGCCACCCTCCCCCGAGTTGCCTTCCAGGACCAGGTCCACCCGGACACCTCGTCTGACCGCCCTGGCTAGTTCATGCACGACCTCGGTGACGCCGAACGCGGCGAAGCTCACCACGAGCAACGACGTACGGCTGGCACGGATCACCTCGATGATTACCGAGCTGGTGAGCCGGACCGGCACCTCGTCGCTGTATGGTCCGCTGACCACGATGTCGGTTCTGTGACGCTGAGCGTCGTCACGCATCCGGGACGCGGTCTCCAGCGCAAGCGCCACCGCCGAACCCGGCACCGGCGGATCGGCCGCCGACCAGGCGGCAAGAAGCCGGGCCGCCCTGGTGTCCATACCGGCCCCCGTCCTGGTCCGGGCGAGCAGCCCTCGCAGCGCAGGATGCGGCGCCTGGTGGGCCCTGAGGATCCGTGCCCATGCCCGTACGTACGTACGCAGACGGAAGTTCCCGAGCGAGGGCAGCGATGACGGTGGACAGGTCGCTCATAATCGCGATGAACCACCGACGGTGCCCGCCGCGCCGCCAAGAACACAAGACTTGCCGCCCAGGTCAAGCACGCTCACCATGACGGATGCGTCGCCGCTCATGGCGCGGCCAGGAAGCCAATGCCTAAGTCGCTGACGGTATCGACCAGGAGGGCCCGATCCAGGTAATGGTTCCCTCTTTCACAGGAGGTCTCGGACGCGAATAGGCAGGCGTGGCAGGCCGAGCCGTACAGGTGGCCGTGCTCACGCGGGTCACGCTCGGCGCACAGCGGATCGGAGCTACACAGCCGCGCGGCGTCCAGCGCCTGCTCGATGAGTGTGCCGAGGCGGTCCTGCCGGCCCAGGGCCACCAGGCCGCCCAGCGTGCCCTCACTGTCCGGGGCGGCCGTATAGAGCAGCACTCCGGCCATGGGCTGGAGGTCGGTTCCGGCGTAGATCCGCTCGCCGATGCCTGCGGCGCTGTAGCCGCTTTCCAGCGCGAACTCCCGGATAAGCGCGTGGGCGAAGGTGTGCAGCAGCAGGTAACGGGCGCCCCGGCCAGCGGCCGGGTTCGAGCTTGCGCTGAGCCCGCCACCGGTCGTGCCCGGCGCGGAGCTGTCCGCAGCGTCGCCGGACGTCGTCACGTTGCTCCCAAGCGGCCAGCTCGTCCTCCCGGAAACGCAGGAAGATGCCCTCGCCACGCATCTCGGCGCAGGGAACCCATGTGGGCGGAGCGGCGGATATCGGCGCGTAGCCGGCGTCGCCTCCATCCTCACCCCACTCGGGGGCGTCGATCCGGGTGAAGCCGTACAGGGCCGACACCTTGCGCAGCCGGGTGACGAGGACCACCCCAGACAGCCAGCGCTTGGTGGCGGCGGGCAGGCGTTCCTTCTCGGTCGTGAAATCGGGCAGCTTGACCGGCTGGGGGCTGGTGAAGGCGTTCCATTCGGGGGTCATCAGGTCAGACTCGTCGCCCTGATCGTCGTCGCCGGAGTTCTCGGCGCGCCGCCGGACCGCCTTCCAGACCTCGTCGACGCCGTACTGCTCCAGCTCGCCCCAGCAGGCGAGCTTGGTCATGATTTTCTTTCCCCGCTTCTCGGGGAGATCAGCAATCTCCTCCAGGGCCTCCCACAGCTCGGCGACCCGCCCTAGGTCCTGTTTCTCGGATCTCCTGACGTGATCACGGTTTCACCCTCACCGTGGTCGGTGTGGGAGGCCGAGGGGACTTAACCAACGCGGAGTGGGAGCGGCTGAAGCCGTTGCTCCCACCCGCGGGAGCACGCGGTGGCAGGTGGAGTGATCACCGCACGGTCATCAACGGCGTGTTGTACCGGGCGCGGACCGGTGTGCCATGGCGGGACCTGCCGGAACGCTTCGGGCCGTGGCTGACGGTGTACAAGCGGCATCGCCGCTGGTCAGCTGATGGAACCTGGGCGCATCTGCTCGCACAGGTCCAGGCCGTCCAGGATGCTGAGGGCGGGATCGACTGGCAGGTGTCGGTCGACTCGACCACGACTCGGGCTCATCAGCATGCGGCCGGAGCGCGTAAAACACCTCCGCCTGCGGTCCCTGCGGCAAAGGGGGCGCGCGGCGGGACAAAGCGGGGCGATCCGGCGTTGCTGAGCTTGTCCGCCCGCCTGGCGGAGGTGGTCCAGCAGGTGAATGTCTAGGGCGTTCACGCGGAGGTCTCACCACGAAGATTCACCTGTCCGCCGACGGTCGTTGCCGGCCGCTGTCGTTGGTGCTCACCCCGGGGCAGCATGGCGACAGCCCGCAGTTCCAGGCGGTGCTGGAGAAGATCTCGGTGCCCCGGCTCGGGCCCGGCCGTCCTCGCGGCCGGCCGGACAGTGTCAGCGCGGACAAGGCCTACAGCTCACGCGCGAATCGCTCCTACCTGCGGCGGCGCAAGATCCCGCATACCATTCCCGAGCCTCCTGACCAGCGGGACAATCGCCGCAGGCGCGGCTCGGCCGGTGGACGCCCGACCGGGTTCGACAAAGAGCGCTACAAGAAGCGCAACGTTGTCGAGCGGGCGATCAACCGGCTGAAGA
>NZ_FTNI01000061.1 GCF_900156315.1 Microbispora rosea
CACACGGACAACACCCAGCGGAATCCGCAGCAACGCCGACACCTCAGCCACCGACCGCACCTGACGGCACAGGGAGGCGATGGCCCGATGTTCCGGGGGCCTCGTGGACAGGTCGTAGTGAGTGGTCGTGGCGGAGGAGACCAGCGCCTCCAGCGCGAGCTGCATGCGAGGCGTCGTACGCCCGCCGGTGACGGTGAACGGGCGCACCGGAGACGCGGGCTCCTCGGGGATCGGCCCGCCCGGCTGCCGCTCCCACGGGTCCGCGCCGGGTTGCTGACCCCACGGGTCCGCGCCCGGCTGCTGTCCCCACGGATCCATCCGGTCACCTCCGGGGATACGACACGGCTTGGAGCTCGGCGCGTACCGCGGGGGTCAGCACCTGACCCGCCCGCTCGACCAGCAACGTCATCTGATAGGCCACCAGACCCAGATCGGAGTCGGCAGCCGCCAGCACCGCCAGACAGGACCCGTCACTGATCGACATGATCAGCAACAACCCCCGCTGCATCTCCACCACCGTCTGCGTCACCGGGCCACCCTCGAACACCCGCGACGCACCCTGCGTCAAACTGATCAACCCGGCCGCCACCGCCGCCAGCTGATCCGCCCGGTCCTTCGGGAACCCGTGCGAGAACGCCAGGGGCAACCCGTCCGAGGAGACGACGACGGAGTGCGCCACGCCGGGCACCGAACTCACGAAATCATCGATCAGCCAGTTCAGGCCGCGTGCGCCCTGGCTCAACTCACTCATGCGCCGTCCCCTTTCGCGGTCGGGTAGCCCTCGTCCTCACTCAGTTCGCCCCTGGCCACCGCCCTGCCCTGCCGTACGCCCTGCTGCAGGCTCGCCAGCCGGCTGCGGGCCCGGTCGGGCGACAGGAGCGGCTGCGCGGGGGCGGGCGCCGCCGACATCGCGGCCGGATCGGCCGAGCCGGGCACCAGGTTGGCCTTCGGCACCCGCTTGGGCAGACCCGAGGTGGTCGTGCCGTCCGAGGCGGGCTTCTCGGTGGCCGCGGCCGCGGCCTGCCATCCGGCGTCCATGGGCGAGTCGTTCTGCCAGCCCGATCCGGTGTCGGTGGCGGGGGTGCGCTGGAACCAGGCGGACTCGACCGAGGCGAAGATCGGCAGATACTCCTCGGCCTGCGGCCCGGTCTGTGCTCCGTTCGGACGCGCGCCGCCCGGCGGGACGGGAGCGCCGTGCACCGGCCCGGAGATCGAGACCGGGCCGGTCGTCGCCGGCATCGCGCCGAACGCCGTCGGGACGGGCCCGGTCACCGCCGGCAGAGGCCCGGTCGCCGCTTCGTCCATGCCGGACGACCGGCCGCGTATCCGGGTGAGCGGATCGTGGAGCGACGGCGCGGCGATCCCGGAGGCCGGGAGCTGCTGACGGCCCCAGCCCCCGATGCCCTGCTGCGCGTTCCCCTGCTCGGCCTGCCGGGGGCTCCAGGCAGGGGCGAACGCGCCGGAGTAGGAGGACTCCGGCTGCTGCGCCGGATACCCCATGATGGACTCGGGCAGCAGGACCATGGCGGTCAGCCCGCCTCCGTCGTGCGGCCTGAGCTGGACCCTGATGCCGTTGCGGGCGGCGAGACGGCCGACCACGAACAGGCCCATCCGCCGCGACACCGACACGTCCACCACCGGCGGGTTCGCGAGCCGCCAGTTCGCCTGGGAGATCTCCTCCGACGTCATGCCGATGCCGGAGTCGGTGACGGAGATCATCACGCCCCCGCCGTCGATCCGGTTGCCCGAGACCACCACGCGGGTGTCGCGGGCCGAGAACGCCAGCGCGTTCTCCACCAGCTCGGCGAGCAGGTGGATGACGTCGTTGACGGCCTGACCGGCGATCGAGACGTCCGAGGGGAAGTTCAGCGTCACCCGCTCGTAGCCCTCGACCTCCGACAGCGAGGCCCGGATGACGTCGGTGATCTCGACGGGCCGGCTCCAGCGGCGTGCGGGCTCCTGCCCGGCGAGGACCAGGAGGTTCTCGCTGTTGCGGCGCATGCGGGTCGCCAGGTGGTCGAGCTTGAACAGGTCGCCGAGCCGCTGCTCGTCCTGCTCGCCCTGCTCCAGACCGTCGATCAGGGCGATCTGGCGCTCCACGAGGGTCTGGGTGCGCCGCGACAGGTTCACGAACATCGCGTTGACGTTGCTGCGCAGCCGGGCCTCGTCGCCCGCCAGCCGGATGGCCTCACGGTGGACCTCGTCGAAGGCCCGCGCGACCTCGCCGATCTCGTCGGCGGACGCCACGCCGATCGGCTGCACCCTGGCCTGCCCCGCCGCGTCGCCCTCGGACTCGCGCAGCCGCTGCACCAGCGTGGGCAGCCGGTGCCCGGCGACCTCCAGCGCCTCACTTCGCAGGCGCCGCAGCGGCCGTACGAGGGAGCGCGCCATGACGGCGGTGATGAGCAGCACGAGGAGCAGGACGAGGACGACCATCGTGACGCTGACGACGGCCACGTTCCGGTCGGAGCTCTGCAGCTCGTCGCTGCGGGTGACGATCGACTTGGTCAGTCCGGTCATCACGTCGCGCATGAGGTCGGCCTGCTCGCTGATCGCGTCGAACCAGCGGTCGGCGTCGGTCCCCCTGCCGCCGACGTTGCGGATGAGCTGCCCGGCGCGGACGAGGTAAAGCGCCCGGTCGATGAAGAACCGCGCGCGGTCCACCTTCTGGTCGGTGACCGTGTCGTTGTAGAGCTGACGCTCGTCGGTGGTGGCCACGGCGGTGAACGCCGTCAGTTCGCTCTGCTCCCGCGCCGCCGCGCCGGTGAAGGCGTCGAGCTCGGCCGGGTCGAGCCGCTGCCGGGCCAGTCCCACCGCGAGCAGCGCGCGCTGCTCCGACACGGCCTCCTTGGCCCGCGCGAGCGCCGCGAGCGCCTTGATGCTCGCGTACAGCCCTTCGTCCGGAACTCCCTGACCCGCCGCGTCGTACAGCTTCAGCAGGTCGTCGGTGACGAGCCGGTAGTTTTCGATGCCGCGCAGCGGCGCAAGCTGCGACTCCAGCACGATCTTCCGGAACGCCGTCAGGTCCGACAGACGGGCCAGGGCCCGCGCCAGGTCCTCCCGGCCGAGCCCGCCCAGCGCGTCCCCGCTCGTCCCGGCCCGGCCGCGCACCTGCTGCACGGCGGCGTCCACGGCCTCGTGCTGGTTTCTCACGGTGGTGAGCAGGTCTCGGTCACGGCGGCCGCCCGCGACGTACTTGACCGACAGGTCCCGCTCCAGCTGCACCTCGTGGAGGAGCACGCCGACGTTGCCGACGAGCTCGACGGCCTCGCGCACCCGCTGATACTCGGCGGCGCTGGATATCGAACCCGCCACCCGCAGACCGCCGAGCAGGACCGCGACGACGGTGGGCAGCACGATCAGCGCGACGAGCCGGGTTCGCACCCGCCAGTTCTTCAGCTGTATCGAGTTGCCGGTCGCCGGCGCCTCGGATGGTCCGCCGTCCGCGGAGGACGCGCCGCCGGCGGGCTCGGCGACCGGTTCCGGCTCGGCGCGGCGACCGCTCTCGATCGTTGCTGTCCTCACTGGCGCAACCTCTCGCGCTGAATCTCAAGGGATAAGGCTTTGGGGGTCGCTCTATTGCGAGAGCCCGCACATCACCGGGCAATTTGAGCATAAGGCATCGAGATAGACAAAGAGCTTGGGATATTGGAGCGGTCCAACGTTCCGACCGACCTTAAACACATATCGGCAGGGCGGCGTCGAGCAGGGGGAAGGCAATATCGGACAGGCCATGGACGCTGCCACCCCTCGTGGAACCGGTCCAAACCCCAGGCCGTAATTCCAAAGGATGACAGAAGTGATTTAGTCCTAAATTTCACTACAATCGTGACTCAAACACATCTAATCCGTACGGCTCCTGTACGCTTCTCGCCCGTCGCCGTCTATGCGGGACGACCCGGGCGGACGGCACCTCAACACTCCAGACAAGGAGACTTCATGAGGCTTATGAGTCGCACTCTCGCCGTCGGCGCCGCAGCCGTTCTGGCGCTCACTTCTTGCAGCAACTCCGAGACGACGTCCGCTTCTTCCTCAGGCAACGGACTGGAGAAGACGACGCTGAAGGTGGGCACCATCCCGGTGCCGGACAGTGCGCCGTTGCAGGTGGCGATCGAGAGAGGGTTCTTCAAGGCGGAGGGCCTCGAGGTCCAGCCCGAGGTGGTCGCCGGCGGCGCCGTCGCCACCCAGAAGCTGCTGGGCGGGAGCCTCGACATCTCGCTCGGCGCCTACGTCGGCACTTTCCTCGCCCAGGACAAGGGCGCGGGGAAGTTCAAGTATGTCGCCGACAGTTACGGGGCCGCGCCCGGCGCTTTCGTCATTATGGTCAAAAAGGACTCCCCGATCAAAACTGTCGCAGACCTCAAGGGAAAGACCATAGCGGTCAACGTGCTCAACAGCGTCAGCCAGCTGACCGCCGAGGTGCAGATGAAGGTGGCCGGGGTGACCGCGACCCCCGACCAGTTCGTGGAGAAGACGTTCCCCGACATGCCCGCCGCGCTGGAAAACGGTCAGGTCGACGCGGCCGCGATGACCGAGCCGGTCATCACGGTGGAATCAAAAGCGGGCGGCCGAATCATCGTCGACGAGATGACCGGTCCGACCGAAAGTCTTCCCATCGCCGGCTGGTTCACCACTGACGCCACCGCGAGCAAATATCCGAAGGCGATAGCCGCGTTCCAGCGGGCACTCGGCAAGGCGCAGGCGCTCGTCGCGAAGGACCGCAAGATCGTCGAGGAGATGCTGCCCAAGTACACCAAGATCGACGCCGCCACCGCGGCCGTCATCTCCCTGGGCTCCTATCCGACCTCTCTCAGCGAGACCCGTCTCCAGCGCGTGGCCGACCTGATGAAGGAGTACGGCTACATCAAGAACGATCTCGACGTGAAGTCGATGATCCTGCCGCCCCCGGCGAGCTGACGGAGATCCCGTACCTGCTATGGAACATGCACGAGTCCTCCGCGGCGTCGCCGGCGTCGCGGGGTTCCTCGCCGCGGCCGAGGTCGTCGGCGCGACCGGCCTGATCGACGATCGCTTCCTGCCGCGGATGTCGACGATCCTCCGCGGCGCGGCGGAACTGCTCGTCGATCAGGAGTTCCTCGCGGACGCGCGTGCCTCGCTCGCCGCGTGGGGACTCGGGCTGCTGCTGACCGTTGCGGTGTCGGTCCCGGCCGGACTCGCGCTCGGGGCCCTGCCGCCCGTGGAACGCGCCGTACGGCCGCTGATCGAGTTTCTCCGGCCCATCCCCTCGGTCGCCATCATCCCGCTCGCGATCCTGATCTTCAGTGACAACCTGCACCTGAGAGTGGCCGTCATCGTCTACGCGGCGTCCTGGCCGATCGTCATCAACACGATCTACGCGCTGCGGGACGTCGACCCCCTCGCCAAGGAGACCCTGCGCAGCTTCGGGTTCGGTCCGATGTCCGTGCTGCTCCGGGTGGCGCTGCCCAGCGCCGCGCCCTTCATCGCGACCGGCATCCGCGTCGCCGCCGGCACCGCCGTCATCCTCGTGGTCAGCGCGGAACTGCTCGCCGGAGGAGCGGAGGGGATCGGGATCTACATCACGGAGGCCGCGAGCGGCAACCGGATGGACCTGATGCTCGGCGCGGCCCTGTGGGCCGGCCTGTTCGGCGTCCTGTCCAACACCGCCCTGGTCGCGGTGGAACGCAGGCTGTTCCGCTGGCACGACGTACGCACCGGAGCCGCCCGATGAACGTGATCAGAGCCGTCGGCCGTCTCTGGCTGGTGCCGGTGACGCTCGTGGTCTGGGAGGTCGCCACCCGCGCCGCCGAGCAGCCGTTCTTCCCTCCCCCGTCGGCGACGCTGGCCCGGATGGGCGAGATGTGGCTGTCGGGCCCGCCCGCCCACCTCCTGCTGACGGAGCAGGCGATGGACGATTTCGGCCCCAGCCTCGCCCGTCTGTTCGCCGGGTGGGCGCTGGCCGCGGTCCTCGGAGTGGCCGCCGGAATCGCCATCGGCTGCTCCCCCCGCCTGTCCGGCTACCTCGACCCGCTGATCCACCTCGGCCGGGCCGTGCCGCCGCCGCTGCTGGTGCCCTTCTTCCTCGCTCTGCTGAAGCTGAGCACGCCTGCGCAGCTCACGACGATCGTGTTCGGGATCATCTGGCCGATCCTCCTCAACACCATCGACGGCACCCGGACGGTGGACCGGCAGCACCTGGAGACCGCCCGCATCTTCGGATTCTCGACGGCGCAGCGGCTCACCCGAGTGATCGTCCCCGCCGCGATGCCCAAGATCTTCGCGGGCCTGCGGCTGGCCCTCTCGCTGGCCCTGATCCTGCTGATCATCGCCGAGATCCTCGCCGGCTCCGGCGGCCTCGGCTACCGGCTCCTGACGGCACAGCGCACCTACCTCTACACCGACATGTGGGGGTGCCTGGTGGTGCTCGGCCTCCTCGGCTATCTGCTCAACTCCGCGTTCCTGCTGATGGAACGGCGCGTTCTCGCCTGGCACAGGAACGCCAGGCAGACCACCTAGGAAGGCATCGTGCTCGAGATCACCGATCTGGTCCACTCGTACGGCTCGCATCGCGTTCTCGACGGGGTGAGCATCCGCGCCGCCGAGGGCGAACTCGTCTGCGTCGTCGGCCCCTCCGGCTGCGGCAAGTCCACTCTGCTGCGATCCGTCGCCGGTCTCATCCGCCCCACCGGGGGCCGGGTGCTGATCGGCGGGCAGCCCGTCGACCGCATCCCCGACAACCTGGCCGTCGTCTTCCAGGACTACAGCCGTTCGCTCTACCCCTGGATGACCGCCGCGAACAACGTGGCGCTGCCGCTGCGACGCCGCGGGCTGGACCGGCGGCGCCGCAGGGAGGCGGCCACAGCCGCGCTCGACCAGGTCGGGCTGGCCGACGCCGCGGACAAGTACCCCTGGGAGATGTCCGGCGGCATGCAGCAACGGGTGTCCATCGCCCGCGCTCTCGCCTACCGCCCATCCCTGCTGCTGATGGACGAGCCCTTCGGCTCGGTCGACGCGCAGACCCGCGAGGACCTGGAGGACCTGGTGCTGCGGGTCTGCGCGCATCACGGCATGACCACCCTGCTGATCACGCACGACATCGATGAGAGCGTCTACGTCGGCGACCGGGTGGTCGTCCTCACCCGGTCGCCGGCCCGGGTCGCCGCCGACCTGCCGGTCGGCCTGGGCGATTCACGGGACCAGATCGCGACGCGGCAGCTGGACGCGTTCGTCCGGCTGCGCGCCGAAGTGGGCCGCCTGGTCCGGGGCGGCTCCTCCACCTCAACTGTTCTGGAGAAGCATTGATCGACAGCACCGGCCCCGCCTGGGACGCCATCGTCGGGCTCTCCCGGTTCGCCGCGCTCGCCGCGATGGCCGAGCTGGACTGCGCCGAGCATCTGGCCTCCGGCCCGATGGGTGTGCCGGAGCTCGCCAAGGCGTGCGAGGCGCACGAGCCCTCCCTGGCGCGCCTGCTGCGGGAACTCGAGACGGTCGGCGTGGTCCGCGCCGTCGCTCCGGAGACGTACGAGCTGACCGAGGAAGGGCAGACGCTGCGCGACGGCGTTCCCGGCAGCATGCGCTCCGCCCTGCGCATGGCGGCCGAGAACGGCTACTGGTACGCCATGGGCAACCTGGCGCAGACCGTGAGGGACGGGCGGTCCGCCTTCATCGCGCGATTCGGCCCGTTGTATGGCTATTTCCAGGAGCATCCCGAGGCCGCCCGCCTGTTCAACGAGTACATGGCCATCCGCGCGGCGCCGCTGGAGGCCGCCCTGGCGACCTCCTACGACTTCACCGGTGTGGAGACGTTCGTGGACATCGCCGGGGGAACCGGGCACCTGCTGGCGGCGGTGCTCGACCGGCACCCCGGCATGCGCGGCGTGCTCTTCGACATCGCGCACGTCGTGGAGAACGCCCGGGCGTCCCTGAGCGCGCGCGGACTCGGCGACAGGTGCGAGTTCGAGAGCGGCGACTTCTTCGAGAGCGTGCCCGCGGGCGGGGACCTCTATCTGCTGGCCAGCGTCATCCACAACTGGAGCGACGAGGCGAGCCTGCGCATCCTCGCCAACGTGCGGAGGGCGGCTCCCCCCCACGCCCGGCTGCTGCTGCTGGAGATGGTGCTGCCGGACGACGCCACGCCGCACATCGGCAAGGACCTCGACATGCGCATGCTCGCGTTGACCGACGGCGGGATGGAGCGCACGGCGAGCGAGCACACCCGGCTGCTCGGCGAGGCCGGCTTCACGCTCTCCCGCATCCTGCCGCTGCCCGCCGGGGCGAGCCTGATCGAGGCCCTGCCCCGCTGAACCCGGAGTGCCTCACCGAGGCCGCCCTTGTGGTGGTCTTCCCGGCCCCATGGAAGGTCCGCGCCTGCGAGGAGTTTCCATGGGGTGGAGCAGGCGCCGACTGGGCCGCCCGCCGCAGAGCCCGGCCCGTCAGACGCGGCCTTGGTGGAAATTGGGGCCGGGTACGGCGACGCGCATGGTTAGCGCGTGTTCGACCAGCGTGATCAGGGTGCTCTTGACGGATTCGCGGTCGCGGGCGTCGGTGCGGACCATCGGGATGTGCGGCGACAACGTCATCGCCTCCCGCACCTCCTCCTCGGCGTGGGGGAACTGCCCGTCGAAGCCGTTGACGCCGACGACGAACGGCAGACGCGCCTCCTCGAAGTAGTCCACCGCCGGGAAACTGTCCGCCAACCGCCGGGTGTCGACCAGCACCACCGCACCGATCGCCCCCCGCACCAGGTCATCCCACATGAACCAGAACCGATGCTGACCCGGCGTACCGAACAAATACAAAATCAGATCCCGGTCAAGCGACACCCGCCCGAAATCCATCGCCACCGTCGTGGTCGTCTTGTGCGGCACCAACCCCACATCGTCCACACCCGCCGAGGCATCCGTCATCACCGCCTCGGTCGTCAACGGCACGATCTCCGACACCGCCCCCACGAAGGTCGTCTTCCCCACACCGAAGCCCCCCGCAACGACGATCTTCGTCGAGGTCAACCCCCGGCTAGAGCCTGCGAAGTCCACTGAGCACCCTTTCCAGCAAGTTCAGATCCGGCTTACCGGCCTCCAACTGCGGCTGATGCACATGCACCAGCCCCTCCGCCGCCATGTCCGCGAT
>NZ_FTNI01000060.1 GCF_900156315.1 Microbispora rosea
TGCGTCTTGGCCCAGGTCCAGTTGTCGATGTTGTAGTCGTTGTAGCACAGCTTGGCCGCCGGATCGGCGGCCCGCGCGGTGCGGAAGGCGACCTCGATCCAGTCGTTGCCGGTGCGCTGCAGGTTGGAGTCGCGCCGCCCGCCGGTGCTGTCGTCGAAGGCCTCGTTGACCACGTCCCAGTACGGGATCTTGCCCTTGTAGTGGGCCATCACCCCGTTGATGTGGTTGATCATCGCCTGGCGCAGCGCGCTGCCCGACAGGGACTGCATCCAGCCCGGCTGCTGGGAGTACCAGGCCAGCGTGTGCCCGCGCACCTGCTTGCCGTTCTGCGTCGCCCAGTTGTAGATCCGGTCGGCGTTGGTGAAGTTGAACTGACCCTGGTTCGGCTCGGTCGCGTCGATCTTCATCTCGTTCTCGGCCGTGATCATGTTGAACTCACGATTCGCGATCGTCGTGTAGTTCGAGTCACCCAGCTTGCTCGCGCTGATCGCGGTGCCGAAGTAACGGCCGCTGCGGGCCGCGGCCGCGCCGAGGGTGGTCGCCGGCGGGCCCCCGGTGGGGCCGGACGACGGGCTCGGCGACGGGCTCGGCGACGGGCTGTTCGGCGGAGTGGGAGACGGCGTGGGCGACGGCGACGGAGAGGGCGACGGAGAGCTCTGCGTGGTGCTGTTGAGGCCCAGGAAGTTGATCGCGTAGGCGATCATGCCGTTGAGGGGCAGCGAGTGTCCCTGGCCGGAGACGCTGACGCCCTCGACCGGCGGCTGCGTGCTGTTGTTGCCATACCGGGTGCGGGTCCACCCCGACGAGGGGCTGTCGGTGGACACGGGCGTCTGGCTGACGCCGTTGAGGTTGGTCCACTGCTTGATCTCTTCGCCGAAGTTCGGGTAGGCGAGCGTGGTGTCGTTGGTGCCGTGCCACAGCTGCATGCGCGGATAGGAGCCGCCGTAGCCGGAGTACATCGAACGGGCCAGGTCACCCCACTGCTGGGCGGACTTGATGCTCTGCCCGCCGGAGCACTGGCTGTTCCAGGTGGAGCCGTCGGTCGTGGCGAAACAGCCCGCCGGGACGCCCATGAATGCCGAACCCGCCGCGAAGACGTCCGGATACTCGGCCGCCAGCACGTTGGTCATCATCGCGCCGGAGGAGACGCCGCTGACGTAGACGCGGCCGGGGTCCACGTTGTAGCGCGACTTGGCGTAGTCGACCATCGACATGATGCCGACCGGGTCGCTGCCACCGCCCCGCCGCAGCGCCTGGGGCGAGTACACGTCGAAGCACTGCCCGCTGCGCGTGGCCTCGGGGAACACGATGATGAACCCGTACTGGTCGGCCGCGGTCACGTAGTCGCGGAAGTATCCGCCGAACAGCGCCGACGCGGTGCCCGTGCAGTAGTGGACGGCGACCAGCAGCGCGGGCCGGGCCGCCACCCGGTCCGGCACGTAGATGTACATGTTCAGGTTGCTCGGGTTGTTGCCGAAGCTGGTCACCCGTGTCAGCGAGGCCGCGGCGGCCGGTTGGGTGACCAGCAACGTGGTCGCCGCGACCACGGGCATCAGCACGGCGGCCAGCAAGGCCACGATGCGTCGTCTCACGTGAGCTGTCCTTCCTCCGGTTGCGCCGGCCGGGGGCGTGGCCATGGCGCCCGGGGGCCGGGCTCCCGTACTGCTCGCAGGCTGCGGATGCCACACCCTCACCGGACCGGCGACGTGAATGTTTCCGAAGCGTGCCTAAAACTTTCTGGCGACTCAAGCCACTGATCACCGGGAGCTTCGCGGCCGAGAAGAGAAGGACGTCAGAGGCGTGCCCCGCCGTTCAGCGGTCGCGGACATTGGAAAGTTTCATAGAGACGCCGAAATATTGTCAGATCCACGCAGGAGGTACGCCGCGGGGATGCGAGCGCGCCGTGAGAACACCCGGCGGGCGGGCATGGTCTACCGCGTCAGCCGGCGGGGGCGACGACGGGAGCCTGGACATGCTGGAGGTCATCGGCGCGGGACTTCCGCGCACCGGAACGACGTCGACGAAGGCGGCCCTGGAGCTGCTCGGCTTCGGGCCCTGCTACCACACCTTCGAGGTCCTGCTCCGCCCGGAGCTCGCCGAACGATGGCTGCCCGTCTGCTCGGACGGGGCGGCCGACTGGGAGAGGGTCTTCGAGGGCTTCCGGTCCTGCGTGGACTGGCCCGCCAGCTTCTTCTGGCGGGAGCTGGCACAGGCCTATCCGGACGCCAAGGTCGTCCTCACCGTCCGCGACCCGGACAGCTGGTACGCCAGCTTCCGCATGCTGGGCTCGCTGAGCCCGCGCGAGCCGCTGCGGGAGGACGAGGTGCCCGAGGGCATCCGGCCCGTCGTCGCCGCCATGACCAGCCTCCGGCCGCTCTTCGAGCGGATCAGCGGGTCGGTGTTCGGCGAGGACTGGCGGCCCGGTCACAGTCCGGACGAGGAGCGGGCCGTCGCGGCCTACCACCGGCATGTCGCCGCGGTGCCGGCCGCCCTTCCCCCCGAACGGCTTCTGGTCTTCGACGTGCGCGAGGGATGGGGACCGCTGTGCGCCTTCCTCGGGGTCGCCGCTCCCCCCGGCGTCCCGTTCCCGCACCTCAACGACGCCGCGTCGATCCGCAGGACGTTCGAGCTCATGCGGACCGAGGGCCGCGTCCACGTCCCCTTCCCACTCCGAGGCTGACGGCGCGCCGCCCTCCGTTCGCCGGTGGAACGTCGATCCGTTCGCCGCGGCACCGCGAGGCGATCAGGGGCGCACGGCGTACACCTTGCGGAGCGTCTCGTGCACCGTCCACACCGTGCGCGCGCCACCGGGCATCAGCACGACGTCGCCCGGGCCGACGTCGAGCACCGGGCCGTTCTCGACCTCGATCGTCGCGCTGCCGCGGAGCACGACGAAGACCTCGTCCGCCTCGGTGTCGGTGCTCACGCCCGCCCTGGTCAGCGCGGCCGGGCGAGGGCCGCGTGGATGATATCGGCGCAGGCGGCGGGTCGAGCGCCAGGCCCTGATGGCCGCCGGGAAAGACGAGCGGCTCGACGCCGTGAGGCCCCCGGCGGCACCGGGCCGGCGGACTGACGTAAAGGGCACAGGAGCAGCGCTTTCAACCACATGGTTGTCATACGGCGGTCCACGGTCTACGATCCTTTCAACCGTTGGGTTGAAAACAAGGGAGGCGGTAACCATGGACTCGTTGTCTCGGATCTTCGCCGCCCTCGCCGATCCGACCCGGCGCGACATGATCGCCCGGCTCTCGGAGGGCGACGCGACCGTGGGCCAGCTGGCCGAGCCCTACCGGATGACGCTCCAGGCCGTCTACAAGCACTTGCGGGTGCTTGAGGACGCCGGGCTCGTCAGCCGGCCGCGAGGGCCACAGCCCCGGTCGGTGCGCCTGGAGGTCCACGCCTTCGACCTGATGGACACCTGGATCGAGCTCCACCGGGACCGCGCCGAGCAGCGCTACCGCCGCCTCGACGCCGTCATCGCCGAGATGAGGAGAGACGAGCATGGACAGGATCACAAAAACGGCCATCGAGGCCGACACGACGCTGCCGGTCATCCGGATGACGCGTGACTTCGAGGCGACGCCCGAGCAACTGTTCCGCGCCCACACCGATCCCGCGCTGTTCGCCCGATGGGTGGGTCCCGACACCACAGTCACCCGCATCGAGCACTGGGAGGCGCGCACCGGCGGCAGCTGGCGCTACGTCTCGGTGCACGACGGCACGGAGTACGGGTTTCACGGCTGCTTCCACGAGGTACGGCCGGACCGTATCGTGCAGACCTTCACGTTCGAGGGCGATCCCGACGGAGTCGCACTGGAGACGCTGTGGTTCGAGGACCTGGGCGACGGCCGTACGCGGCTGCGGGCGCAGTCGCTGGTCGACAGCTTCGAAAGCCGCGACGCGTGGTTGCGAAGCGGTATGGAGGTAGGGGTCGAGGACGGCTACGCCAAGCTGGAGAGAGTGCTCAGCGATGGCGCTGTCTGACCGCCCGGCCGAGCGGCACCGGCAGGTCGCGGGACTGTTCACCGAACGGGTCCGCGGCACCCGGTCCTGGGACGCGCCCTCCCCCGTCGCCGGCTGGGCCGCCCGTGATGTCGTCCGCCACCTGACCGACTGGTTCCCCGGGTTTCTCGCCGCCGGCGCCGGTGTCGCGCTGCCCTGCGGACCGCCGGTGGACGAGAACCCGGTCGCCGCGTGGCAGGTCCACTGTGACGGCGTGCAGGCGGTGCTGGACGATCCGGAGACGGCGCACCGGGAACTCGCCAACCCCCACGTCGGCAGCCTGCCGCTGGCGACCGCGATCGACCGGTTCTACACCGCCGACGTGTTCATGCACACGTGGGACCTGGCCAGGGCCACCGGCCAGGACGACCGGCTGGACGCCGGCTTCTGCGCTCGGCTCCTCGCCGAGATGGAGCAGATGGAGCAGGTCATCCGCGACTCCGGCCAGTTCGGCGCCCGGATCGAGGTGCCCGGCGATGCGGACGCCCAGACCAGACTGCTGGGTTTCATCGGCAGGGACCCGTTCTGGCCGGAGCGGTGACCTGTAGGCCCCCCTGACCTGTGGCCCCGTGCCACCGCGCCGCCTCCGCCGCCGGGCTCGACCCCGAGGTTGAGGCCCGGCCTCTCGCCGCTTCTCCCTTCGTGTGCGTACCGGGACCGCCAGGATCAATCGCCGCCGCTCCGTTTACGATCAAGGGCGTGGTCTGCTCTCCTGTCATTTCCCTCGTCATGAAGTGAGACCGTCATGCCAGCGGTAGGCAACGTCCTCGTCGGCGGCGGCGGCACCACCGGGTCGGCTCTGGCGATCCCGCTCGCCCGCGCCGGTGTCACCGTCGACATCGCGGAGATCCAGCCGGGGACCAGCGCACTCGGCTCGGGCATCACCCTGCAGGGCAACGCGCTGCGGGTGCTGCGCGACCTCGGGCTGTGGGACCGGGTCGCCGCCGCGGGCTTCCCGTTCGACTCGCTGGGGCTGCGCGCCCCGGACGGCACGCTGCTCATGGAGATCCCCGACGCCCGGATCGGCGGCCCCAGCCTGCCGGCCACCCTCGGTATGAACCGCCCCGAACTGGCCGCCATCCTCGCCGACGCCGTGCGCGAGGCCGGGGCGCGGACCAGGTTCGGGGTGACCGCCGAGGCGCTGACCGACACCGGCGACCGGGTGGAGGTGCGGCTGTCCGACGGCACCAGCGGCGCCTACGACCTGGTGGTGGGCGCCGACGGCATCCGCTCGGCGGTGCGTGCCCTGATCGGGATCGACGTCGCCCCGCGGCCGACCGGCATGGGCATCTGGCGCGTGCACACCCGCCGCCCCGCCGGGGTCGAGCGCACCGACCTCGTCTACGGCGGCCCCTGTTTCATCGCCGGATACTGCCCCACCGGCCCGGACACCATGTACGCCTACCTGGTGGACAAGGCCAGGCCCCGGGAGACGATCGGGGACAAGGTCGCGCACATGCGAGCCCTCGCCGAGGGATACGGCGGCGCCTGGGACGAGATCCGCGAGGACATCACCGACCCCGACCGCATCAACTACACGTGGTTCGAGTCGCTCCTGGTGGACCGGCCGTGGAACCGGGGCCGTGTGGTGCTCGCCGGCGACGCCGCGCACGCCTGCCCGCCGACCCTCGCCCAGGGCGCGGCCCAGTGCCTGGAGGACGCCGCCGTCCTGGCCGAGCTGCTGCTCGCCGCCGACCGGCTCGACCAGTCGCTGTTCGACGCGTACATGGACCGCCGTCATGAACGGGCGAAGGCGGTGGTCGAGGCGTCCCTGCAGCTCGCCGCCTGGCAGCTGAATCCGGCGCCGGACGCCGACGTACCCGGCCTCGCCGGCCGGATCAGCGCGCTCATGGCGGAGCGGCCGTGATCACGGGGGGACGCGCGGACCGTGGCCGGGCCGCCTGCCCGCTCTCCCGTGAGCCGGGTGTCCCGCTCAGGCGTCAGCGGACGCGGCCCACACCGCCGAGCGCGCCGGCCTTGCCCTCCCGTACGTAGGGGTAGTCGGTGTCGGGCCGCCACTCGTGCAGCGGCACCACTCCCGGCTCGACCAGGTCGAGCCCGTCGAAGAACGCGAGGACCTGGTCGTACGACCGGGAGGTGGTGCCGGGGACGGAGGTCCGGCTGAAGACCTTCCGGCCCTCCTCCTCCTGGTCCTCGCTCAGGTCGCCGAGGGAGCCGTGCGACACGACGAGGTAGCCGCCCGGCACGAGCGGATTCCGGAGCGCCGCGACGATCTTCATGGCCTCGTCGTCGTCCGGGACGAAGTGCAGCACGCCGAGCAGCAGGACGGCGAGCGGCTGGGAGAAGTCGATGTGCTCCCGGACCTCCGGATGCCCCAGCAGCGCCTCGGGGTCGCGCATGTCCGCCTCGATCGCGCGCACCCGCTCGTTCTCGGCCAGGATGGCCCGCGCGTGGACGAGGACGATGGGGTCGTTGTCGACGTAGACGATCCGCGACTCCGGAGCCAGTTCCTGGGCGACCTGGTGGACGTTGCGCTGCGTCGGAAGCCCGGCGCCGATGTCGAGGAACTGGCGGATGCCCTGCCGCGTGAGGTACGTGACGGCACGGACCAGGAACTCGCGGTTCTCCCTGGCGATGTCGGGAAGGTTGGGCAGGATCTCGATGATCTTCTCGGCGGCCTCGCGGTCCGCCGCGAAATTGTCCTTGCCACCCAGGTAGTAGTCATACATCCGGGCGACGCTCGGCGTAAACGGGTCGACGCCCGCGGGCGCCTTACGCTCGTCCACAACACTCCCCTCGTCGTACATCAAGGATGGTACGGCCTTGATCGCGACGGGGAAGACGCGTCACCAATTTGTCACCAAACGCTAGAAAGCGGCATGAAGGGGATGTCGGTAGACGAATCCGTTATCCGCCTTCTTGGAGCGCTCCTTGACGTGCCGATACGGCAGCTTCCCGACTTACGGACAGTACGTTACCGACCTCGGTGGACGTCTCCCACTCTTGACAGTGCGCGCCCTCCCGACCTACGTTCACGAAACATCGCCGTCATTTACCTGCAATCCCAAATGTTAGCGCTAACAGCCGAGGAGCCCTCCTGATGAGAAGCGGTCCCCCCGCCGCGGCTCACCCCGCCCCTCCCCGGGAGGGTTTCGCGCCGACCCGCCCATACGAACACGGCCCCCTCACGAGCGTTCACCTCACGGCCGCCCCACCCATGGGCCCGAGGTGACCACCCCACTCCGCACCCGGCACAACCGGTAGGACCCCCGCCTTCACCGCGAGCCCGCGCGCTCCGTTCCTCCCAGCCGGGACCGCCATGCCGGCCGGGCCCGGGACGAGCCCTCCTCCGCGGGCCGGCCGTTCGCCCGCCCTCCAGCCGACCGCTCACTCCGAACCCACACCCCCCAATGTCAGGCACTGCCTGACATCGCTCATCAGAGGAGTTTCGCGTGCCCGAAAATCGCCGATCCTCGGCGGTCCCCCGACGGATCCGGAGGATCTCGCTCGCGACGGCCGCCGCGCTCGTGTGCGGCGGTCTCGTGTCCCACGGTGGTGCGGCGAACGCCTCCGCCGGGTGGTCGCCGAAGCCGTCGTACACCTCGACCGACAAGGGCGACGGCACCTACACCGTGCCCATCACCAACGCCGACGTGCCCGACATCAGCGTTGAACGCGTTCCGGCCGCGGAGAGCAAGGAGCACCGGGACGTCTACTACATGATCAGCACGACGATGCACCTGAGCCCGGGCGCGCCGATCATGAAGTCGTACGACCTGGTGAACTGGGAGATCGTCAACTACGTGTTCGACCGAGCGGACATCGGCGACGCGTTCTCCCTGCGCAACGGGCAGAACTCGTACGGCCAGGGCCAGTGGGCGTCGTCGCTGCGCTACCACGACGGCAAGTTCTACGTCGTCTTCAACACCAACAACCTCGGCGGGGCGTACCTCTACAGCACCGACGACGTCGAGAACGGGAAGTGGACGCGCACACCGCTCGGCCGCGGCCTGCACGACCCGTCGCTGTTCTTCGACGACGACGGCACGGCTTACATCTTCTACGGCTCGGGCAATACGAGCGCCGTGCGCCTCAAGTCCGACATGTCAGGCATTGACAAGGACTTCCCGAACATCTTCACGGCGAACGACTACGCCGGCAAGCCGTTCATCGGCGGCCTGTTCGAGGGCGCCCAGGTCTTCCACATCAACGGCTACTACTACGTGGTCATCATCACCTGGCCGTCCGGGCAGGGACGCCAGGTCGCCATGTTCCGCTCGAAGGACCTGCTCGGGCGCTACACGTCGGCGGACGGCACGAACACCTACGAGGCCCGCGGGGTGCTCAACTCCAACGGCTTCGCCCAGGGCAGCCTCGTGCCGATCTCCCGCGACGGCGGCACCGAGTGGTACGGCATGTTCTTCCGCGACAACTTCCCGATCGGGCGCACCCCGGCGCTCATCCCCGCCACCTGGCAGGACGGCTGGCCGACGTTCGGCACCAACGGGGTCGTGCCGGTGGGCGGCGCGTTCGCCAAGCCGATCGAGCTCAGCCCCGAGGAGGAGACGTTCGAGCAGCAGAAGAGCATCGTCGCCTCCGACGACTTCGCCAACGACGCGCCGCACAGGCCGTACATGGACGAGCAGTGGACGATCCCCGACCCGCCCGCGTACGACGACTCGCTCATCGGCGTCGAACTCCTGCAGAACCCCGGGTTCGAGTCCGACGCGGTCTCGCCGTGGGGCACGCAGTACGGCGCGACGATCAGCCGTGACACGACCGACCCGGCCGCGGGCTCGGCGGCGCTGAAGGTGAGCAACCGCACGCTCAACGGCTCCGGGCCGAACCAGTTCCTCAACGGCAAGGTGCAGCGCGGTGTGACCTACACCGTGTCGGCGAAGATCAAGTACACCTCGGGCCCGAGCAGCATCCGGTTCAACCTGGTGGCCGACTGGGGCGCGGGCGTCCAGACGATGGCGTCCGGGAACGTTCCCGCCGGGCAGTGGACGACCGTGACGGGCCAGTACACCATCCCCTCGACGGCGAACGTGGACAACTTCAAGTTCGCGGTCGAGACCCCGTGGGCCAATCCGCAGCCGGCGTCGTCGAGCGTGGACTACCTGATCGACGACGTCTCGGTCGTCGGTCAGCCGGTGACGATCGAGGCCCCCTCAAAGGAGGAGATCGCCCCCAACGGGTCGCGGCTCGACCCGGTGTGGGAGTGGAACCACGCCCCCGACAACCGCTACTGGTCGCTCACCGACCGGGACGGATGGCTGCGGCTGACGACCGGCAAGGTGGTCACCGGCAAGTACGTCTACGGCAAGCTCTCCGGCAAGGACGAGCTGACCTGGTTCGAGGAGGCGCGGAACACGCTGTCGCAGCGCACGTTCGGGCCGCGGCAGTCCGTCGAGACCAGGATGGACATCTCCGGCATGAAGAACGGTGACGTCGCCGGCCTGGCCGCCTACAACCGCGGGTTCTCCTACGTGGCGGTCAAGCGCGTCGACGGCCAGAACACGCTGGGCGTCGTCAACCGGGGACAGCCGTTCGCGGTCGACATCGACCAGGCGGCGATCGAGAACTTCGTGTCCGGCACGACGGTGCCGCTGGGAGACGCGACCCAGGTGTATGTGAAGGCGGACCTCGACTTCAGCTCGCCCGCCGGGCAGCTGTGGACGACGTTCTACTACAGCCTCGACGGGCTGCAGTGGACCCAGCTGGGCAGCCGCGTCGGCCCGCAGACGCTCGACGGCAGCCTCTCGCACTTCATGGGACACCGGGTCGGCCTGTTCGACTACGCGACGAAGGAGAAGGGCGGGCACGTCGACTTCGACTACTACAAGCTCAGCGACACGCTGACCGCGCAGAACAAGGCGCTCGACACGAGCGCCCTCGATGCGGCCATCGCCTACGCGGGCACGCTCGACGAGGGCGACTACCCGGCGGACGCCTGGGCCGGCATGCAGGCCGCGCTCGACGACGCGAAGACGGCGCGGGCCGGTGAGTTCGGCACCCAGAACCAGATCGACGCTCCGGAGCGGGCGCTCAGCTACCAGCTGGCCCGGCTCGGCACGCTCAAGGCCGCCTCGCCGGAGGTGAAGCTGGCCGTCACCGCCTCCTCCCGCTGCATCGGCGCCTCGGCGTACGTCGCCGTGACCGCCGTGAACAACGGTGACGTCCCGGCGACGATCACGCTGACCACCCCGTTCGGCTCCAGGACGGTGGCCGACGTGGCTCCGGGCAAGCAGGCCTACCAGTCCTTCAACACCCGCGCCGCCCAGATCGACGCCGGCACGGTCACTGTGAAGGCGACCGCCACGATCGGCGGCAAGCAGGTCACCTCGTCCTACGACGCCGGCTACACCGCGGCCAGCTGCCGCTGAGCCGCGTACACGGCGGTGACCACGGTCACCACGACGAGGACACCGCCGGAGCACAACCCGGGGCCGGCCAGCCGGCCGGCCCCGCCCCCCCATGAACGAGTCGCGCGCATCTGCGTGATTCGCCGGGGCGTGCGGCCGCTCATCCCCATCGCAGTGAGCCGACCCGCTCCGGGGCGTCCATGTCCCCAGAAAAGTCTGAGGCCAAGGAGGATATTTCGTGTTGAAGCGTGTTCGAAGGACGACCCGGCGACGGGTCGCCGCCATGGCGATGGCCGGCGCCCTGCTGGGCGCCGCGGTAGCCGCGACGGCGGGGCCGGTCCAGGCCGCCGCACCCAACATCATCGTGAACGGCGGGTTCGAGGACGGCCTCTCCGGCTGGTTCGTCAACAACGGGAACGCGACCGACGGTGCGACGCTGTCGGCCACGACGGACGCCTACGGCGGGTCGAGCGCCGTGCTCGTCACCAACCGCAAGACGACCGGCTCCGGCCCGATGCAGGACCTGTCCGGCAAGGTGCAGGCCGGCAAGACGTACGCGGTCACGGCGCGGGTGAAGTACGAGAACCCCAACAGCCCGGCGACCAAGCAGTTCTTCGCCACCATGCACTACGGCGGCGGCACCTACACGAACGTCGGCACGGTGACGGTCGCGCGCGGGCAGTGGGGGCTCATCCAGGGCACGTTCACGATCCCCGCGGGGCAGAGCGTCGCCACCGCGCGGCTCTTCATCGAGACGCCCTGGACGTCGGACCCCGCGTCCGCCCCGGACACGCACCTCATGGACTTCAAGGTCGACGACGTGTCCGTCTCCGAGTTCGTGCCGTCGACGACCATCGAGGCGCTCGGCAAGAACCCCGGCGAGGGCAACCCGCTCATCTCGCACAAGTTCGGCGCGGACGGCAACGCGTTCGTCCACGACGGCCGCGTGTACATCTACATGACCAACGACACGCAGGAGTACAAGCCGGGTCCCACCGGGGTCTCCTCGACCAACACCTACGCCAGCATCAACACGATCACGGTCATCTCGTCCGACGACCTCATGAACTGGGTCGACCACGGCGAGATCCCGGTCGCGGGCTCGAGCGGGGTCGCCCGCTACGCGAGCAACTCGTGGGCGCCCGCCATGGAGAGCAAGGTCGTCGACGGCAAGGAGAAGTTCTTCCTCTACTTCGCCAACAACGGCGGCGGCTCCGGCGTCATCGTCGGCGACTCGCCGGTCGGCCCGTGGCACGACGAGCGCGGCAGCCTGCTCATCACGGGTTCGACTCCGGGGGCCTCCAACGGCAAGAACTGGCTCTTCGACCCCGGCGTGTTCATCGACGACGACGGCCAGGGTTACCTCGTGTTCGGCGGTGGCGGCGACGACGGCACGCGCAGCGCCGAGAACACCAACCACCCGAAGTCCACGCGCGTGATCAAGCTCGGCGACGACATGATCAGCACGGAGGGCTCGGCGGAGGTCATCGACGCGCCGCTCGTGTTCGAGGCCGGCCACCTGTTCAAGCGCGACGGCAAGTACTACTACTCGTACTCGTCGAACTTCGGCTTCGGCGGTGCGATCGACCCCAACGGCCCGCCGACCGGGGCGATCGCCTACCTCATGGCCGACAGCCCGATGGGCCCCTGGACCCCCGAAACGTACAAGGGCATCATCTTCCGCAACCCCGGCACCTACTTCGGCGCCGGCGGCAACAACCACCAGTCGGTGTTCCAGCTCAACGGGCAGTACTACTTCACCTACCACGCCCAGACCCTCAACAGCCGCATCACGGGCGGCGCCACCCAGGGCTTCCGCAGCCCGCACCTCGCCAAGCTCGACTTCAACGCCGACGGCACGATCAAGGAGGTGAAGGGCGACTACAAGGGCGTCGAGCAGATCCGCAACCTCGACCCCTACCGGGTGATCGAGGCCGAGACGATCGCCTGGCAGCAGGGCATCGCGACGAAGAAGGTCGACGGCGGGTCGGAGGAGTTCGGCGCGCAGGCTCCGAACCTCGTGGTGCACGACATCGACAACGGCGACTGGACGTCGCTCGCGAAGGTCGACTTCGGCACGGAAGGGGCCACCGGCGTCACCGCCAAGGTGCGCCCGCTCGCGACCGGCGGGAAGATCCAGGTTCGTCTCGACGGCCGCACCTCGCCCGTGGTGGCGACCATTCCCGTCGACGCGCCGCTCGGCGAGTGGACGAAGCTGAGCGCCCAGCTCGACGGCGTCACGGGCGTGCACGACGTGTACTTCACCTACGCCGGTCCCGACGGGGCGGACCTCTTCGAGGTCGACTCCTGGTCGTTCGAGGCCGCGTCCTCGCCGGAGGTCAAGCTGGCCGTCACCGCCTCCTCCCGCTGCATCGGCACCTCGGCGTACGTTGCGGTCACCGCCGTCAACGACTCCGACGTTCCGGCGACGATCACGCTGACCACCCCGTTCGGCTCCAGGACGGTGGCCGACGTGGCTCCGGGCAAGCAGGCCTACCAGTCCTTCAACACCCGGGCCGGGCAGGTCGACGCCGGCACGGTCACTGTGAAGGCGACCGCCACGATCGGCGGCAAGCAGGTCACCTCGTCCTACGACGCCGCCCACGGCGCGTCCAGCTGCGGCTGAGCCGCATACACCGCCGTAGCACAACCCGGGGCCGGCCGGCCGACCAGCAGGCCGGCCCCGCCCCCCATAGATGGAGCGATTCCCATGAGAATGACCACCCGGATACTCGCCGCGTCGGTGCTCGGCCTGGCCCTCGCCGGGGCCGGCCTGGCCGGTCCCGCGCTGGCCGACGACGACCCCGCCACCGGTGGCGTGGATGTGTCGGTGAACATCCAGCCCACCACCACCCCCGGCCAGCTGTCGATGACCGTGGCCGACAACAACGGGGTGTCCCTGCAGGAGAACGGCTCCGACGCCGCCGCCCGCCAGTTCACCGGCACCCTGCCCACCGTCACCGTCACCGACACCCGCACCCCCGAGGAGATCCCCGCCGGCGAGTACTGGGCCGTCGTCGGCCAGGCCAGCCAGTTCGTCGCCGCCGACGACCCGGCCAAGACCATCGGCCCCGAATACCTCGGCTGGAAGCCGCACCTGATCAGCGACTCCTCCAC
>NZ_FTNI01000059.1 GCF_900156315.1 Microbispora rosea
GACTCCACGAACAACCTGTTCGAGGGCGTCGAGGTCTACAAGCTCCAGGGCCAGAACAAGTACCTCATGCTCGTCGAGTCGATCGGCTCGCAGGGCCGCTACTTCCGCTCGTACACGGCCACCAGCCTGGGCGGTTCGTGGACCCCGCAGGCCACCAGCGAGAGCAACCCCTTCGCCGGCAAGGCCAACAGCGGCGCCACCTGGACCAACGACATCAGCCACGGCGACCTGGTCCGGTCCAACCCCGACCAGACCAAGACCGTCGACCCATGCAACCTGCAGCTGCTCTACCAGGGCCGCAGCCCCAGCTCCAACGGCGTCGACTACGGCCTCCTGCCCTACCGCCCCGGCGTGCTGACCCTCCAGCGCTGACGGCATGACACGGGTCCCGCCCGGTCTTCCCGGCGTACGCGCAGGCCCGACAGGGTGAGCGCCGTCACCGCGAGCTAACAGACCGGGCGGAACCCGACCGGCGGGCTCGGCGCGCAGCCGAGCCCGCCCTTGTCATGCCGAGATCCGCATGATCCCGCTGCGCGAGCTCGGATCCTCTCCGAGCGGCGGCACCGGTTCCTCGTGATCGCCGCTTCCGGCCCACGCTCGCGTGGCTGACGGCTAGCGTGACCGCCGGCCGATCCATTGGAGAACGCGGCCGAGCGGATTTCCGCCGAAGGACGACGCCGCCTGCTCGGACGCGCGCACCGCGGCGAAGCCGTACTCGGTCATCCGCCGCTCGTACTCTCCGATCGCGGCCGTCAGAGAGCCGCCCGAGGCCACGGCCGCGCGGAGCGTTCTGCAGAGCAGCGCCGCGTCCAGCAGCGCGCAGTTCGCCCAGGAGCCCTGTGCCGGGCTCATCGCGTGGATGGCGTCGCCGAGCACCGTGACGGCGGAGGTCTCCCACGGCGCGACGGGCACCGAGCTCCTGATCGGGACGCAGGAGGTCTGGTCCACGTCGGCGGCCTCGATCAGCCGCACCAGAGCCGGGTGCCAGCCCGCGACGCGCCCGGCCACGAATCGGTGCAGGTGTCCGGCGCCACGGGACGACAACTCGGCGTCGGAGCCGGGCAGCAGGGCGGCGGGCACGGCCAGCGACCACATCACGTAGTCGCCCCGCCAGCGTGGGTCCAGACCCGGCCACAGCCGGGCGCCCACGAGCAGGTCGCAGCCGACGCTGGAGCCGTCGGCGAACCAGGTGCGCACCCGCTCGCCCTCGGTCTCGTAGCGGGTGAACTCCGCGCCGAAGCGCACCGCGTCCTCCAGGCCGGCCAGCAGGATCCGGCGCAGCGTCATGCGGTCGGCCGAGGCGCTGAACGACGCCGGGTCCCCATCCGCCGACACGCCGTCGAACTCGACGGCGTGCAGTTCCCTGAGCCGCTCGTCCACGATGATGACCCGCCTGCTCGGCTGCCCGGAGGTGGCGGTGAACAGCTCGTACAGCCGGACGGGCAGGCACTCGCGCAGCGCGCCCGCGCCCCTGGAGTCGAGGTGGATCCGGTACCCCTGCGGCCGGTGGTCCAGCGACGGATCACGCTCGTAGACGGTGACGCCGATGCCCGCCGCACGCAGGCCGTGGGCCGCGCACAGACCCCCGAGCCCACCACCCACGATGACCACCTGCAACTGCGCATCGGCCATGTGCGCGCACTCCTGTCAGAGGTGAGCGGGATGGGACGAGAGCCCGGCCGAGCGTAACCCACCCTGACAACGTCCTCCCGATGATGTCCGCGAGTACGCCGCAGGGATCCTCGGTGCGACTCGCCGAGCACCAGGCCACGCTCCCGGCGGTCGGGAACCGCAGGGAAGGGATCAAGCGAGGAACGGGCCAGGCGGCACGGCTGTGCGGATGAGGCTTCCTCGCTACGCTGACGTCCGTGTCGATCGATCACGGTTTCCGGTGCTCGCGTTGCGGCGGGCACCACGACGAGCTCCCGTTGAGCTACCACATGCCCGCACCCGCCTTCTGGAGCCCCGAGATGGCCGAGGCGACCGACAGCGCGCTCTCCTCCGGGCAGTGTGTGATCGAGAGAGAGCACTTCTTCGTCCACGGCCTCATCGAGATCCCCGTCATCGACACGGCCGAGACGTTCAGCTGGGGCGTATGGGTCTCACTGAGCCGGGACAACTTCGAGCGGATGGGCCGGCTCTGGGAAACTCCGGGGCGCGAGTCCGAACCTCCGTATTTCGGCTGGCTGTCCTCCGAACTGCCGATCTACGAACCGTCGACGCTCAACCTCAAGACCAACCTCCACACCCGGCCGGTCGGATTACGGCCGGCCGTCGAGCTGGAGCCCACCGGCCATCCCCTCGCCGTCGAGCAGCGGACCGGCATCACTTCCGCCCGCGTCCGGGAGCTGGCCGAGCTGCTCCTCCACCCCGATCATCGGGAATCTCGCCGCGGCCCCGCGTGAGCCGGCGGGGATGCGGCGCGGCCGCGCCGATCTCGACCAGGGGCAGGCGCACCGTCGTGAGAGCGGGGACGACGTCCCGCAGAGGGGCGATGTCGTCGAATCCGGCGACCTGCTGGCGTGCGGCGCCGGGACCGACCATCTGAGCGAGGCGGCCACGATGGAGGAGGTCGTCGCCCGTGCGGCTCTACCGCTGCCCGCCGACCCCGACGAGGTGCTCGCCACGATGAAGCGCCGCTTCGCCGCGGCGACCGGCTGACGGTCTCCGCGACGTCCCCCGCGGGTGTTACGGCGTCCAGCGGACATTGGGGTTGAGGCGGCCGTTCCTATCGAAGATCGCCTGGTTGTCCCAGCCGTCGCCGGAGCCGTTGATGTCGGCCGGGTCCCAGCCGTTGCCGGGCACCGCGTACCAGGTCGGCTCCCAGTAGAAGACGCCGATCGCGCCGGCGTCGCGCGCGGTGTTCTGCACTGCCGTGAAGTTGGCTCCCTGCCCCGCGGGCGTCGCCTGGTATCCGGAGCACGGCTGGGAGGAGGAGATCACGTTGGGGGTGCCGTCGGCGTTGGCCGTGGTGTAGGGGTATGCCGTCTCGGCGAGGATCACGTCCTTGCCGTAACGAGACTTCATGTCGGCCACCACGCCCGCCATGGTGGACATCGTGCCGTGCCAGTAGCAGTAGTACGACAGGCCGGTGATGTCCCACGGCACGCCCTTGGCCCTGATGCCGTCGTAGAACCAGCGGGCGTTGGCGTCGCTGTCCGCGTCCGCGGTGTGGATGATCACCTGGGTGCCGGAGTTGCACGCCTTGGTCGCGTTGTAGCCGGCCTTGAGCAGCAGGCTCAGGTTGGTGAAGTCGTTGTCGACGACCTTGCCGTCGTTCCACAGCATGCCGACGTTGATCTCGTTGCCGATCTGCACGCTGTCGGGAGTGGTGCCCTGCGCCTTGAGGCTGGAGCACACGTCGTAGGTGTAGTTGTATACGTCCGTCTGCAACTGGCCGATCCCGTGGCTCGCCCAGGCGGCGGGCTTGTACTGCTTGCCGGGATCCGCCCAGGTGTCGGAGTAGTGGAAGTCGACGAGCAGCTTCAGGCCCTTGGCCTTGACCGTCCTGGCGTACTGCAGCACCTTGGCCTTGTTGTTGTAGCCGCTGACGGGGTTGTTCCAGATCCGCAGCCGGACGTAGTTCGCCCCGATGCCCTTGAGGATGTCCAGCGGGTCCCTCTGTGCGCCGCTCGCGTCGTAGTACTTCGCGCCCAGATCGGCGGCACGCTGCAGGGTGGACACATCCGCCCCCAGCATGGTCAGCCTCTTTCCGGTCGGTGACGGGCTCGGCGACGGACTCGGTCTCGCCGGGGACGGGCTGGGCGTCGGGCTGACGGCGCTCGGTGACGGGCTCGGAGTCGGGCTGGGCGGCCCGGACACGCCGCCCGTGCACGGCGTGCCGTTGAGGGTGAAGGCCGTCGGCACCGGGTTGCTTCCGGACCACGAGCCGTTGAAGCCGAAGGAGACGCTGCCGCCGGTTCCCACGGACCCGTTGTAGCCGGCGTTGGTCGCGGTGACCTGCAGCCCGCTCTGGGTGACCGTCGCGTTCCACGCCTGCGTCACCTGCTGCCCCGCCGGATAGGACCACGTCAGCGTCCACGAGGTGATCGGGTCGCCCAGGTTGTCGATCGTGACGTTCGCCCCGAAACCACCCGGCCACTCGCTGCTCACCGCGTAGGTGACGCTGCACCCGCTCGCCGCCGAGGCCGGTGACGCCGCGACGGCACCGGCCCCTGCCAGCAGCACCGCCGCGCACAGCGGCAGAGCGAGACTACGCCTCTTCATGTCTCTCCCAACCTCCACAAGACGCGTCCGCACGGCGGCGGGCGTCCGCATCGCTCGTCTCGGCGTTTCGCGTCCGCGCGGCCGGCTCCCCCTCACGAGGTTCTGTGAACGCGCACAGTAGTCCACAACCGGCTGACCGAGAATGCTCGGCGCATAACCGCAAGAAAATGCTCCCGCCGACTGAGCATGTATCGGTCGTCGCCGCCGCAGCGCACGTCTTCCGGCCTGTGAACGTTCCCAGACACTGACATTCGCCGCCCTCGTGCCCGGCTGTCCGCAGGTCCACGTGGGAAAACCTGAGCGCCACGACTGTTCGCCGGGTGGAGCATGACCCGCGGCGCGGTCCGCATTCCGGGCCGGTGTGACCGGCCTTCGGAGCGAGCCAGAAGTACGGCGTCCGCGGTGCCGACCGGTCCCTGCGCCGGTCCTTCTGACGTGAATGTTTCACACCTCACGCTCCGCCGGACGACGAGGCGCTGGCGGGCCTGCGGGCCGTGCTGGACCGCGTGGACGCCGTGCACGTCTTCAGCTGGTGGCCCACGCCGCAGGATCGCCGCCCGCTCGACCACAGGGCGGCGCTGTGGCGGGCGGTCATGGGCATGCTGGCGTCGACCGGCAGGAAGATCGACACGGCCCTCGAGTTCGTCCCCGGCGACGACCCGGGCATGCTGGCCGGCGAGGCCGCCACCCTGCGCCGCTACGTGACCGAGGCATAGGGCGCCGAACCGGAGCCTGCGGGTATGGTCCGGCTCCTCTGGGAGTTACTTTTCGTCACCGATGTACTCTTCGATAACCGCTAACGGCAACAGGATGTGGTCACCGTAGGTGACGGAGGAGGCGGGAGCCCATGTCGCACCAGACCGAGGCGGACAGGGTGCTGCGCTCGCTGGGCAGAGCCTGCCTCGAGCACGACCCGGATGTCCTGCGATCCGTGCTGGACCGGGTCGGCGACAAGTGGAGCCTCATCCTCATCGGGCTGCTCGACAAGGGGCCGATGCGCTTCACCGAGTTGCTGCGGACGGCCCCCGGCATCTCCCGCCGCATGCTGACGCTGACGTTGCGCAGCCTGGAGCGTGACGGGCTCGTCAAGCGCGTGATCTATCCGGAGATCCCGCCCCGGGTCGAGTATGAGGTCACCCCGTTCGGACGCACCCTGTCCGAGCCCGTCCTGGCGCTCACCCGGTGGGCGGCCGACAACCAGGACACGATCCGCGCCAACCGCCACGCCTTCGACAGGGCGGCCGGCTCCGACGATCTCGACTGAGGCCGCCGAGCCGGTTCACTTCATGTGACCACGGTTCAATTGAAGTTACCGATCACCGGCGTGTAGTCAGTATTCGCACGTCATCGAGGCCGGCGACGAGCCCTGCTCCACACCGCCGGCGCACGTTCGGGGAGATGATCGGTATGCCTGGCATTGCCGGGGCGGAAGAAACCATGACCGTCGGCGGGATCGACCGCCCACGCTTCGAGCTGGGACTCAACTCGTTCGGGGAGGTGGCGACGGACGGCGGGCGCGTGCTCGACGACGCGGAGACCGTGCGCCTGCTCGTGGAGGAGGCGCGGCTCGCCGAGGCGGCGGGGCTGGACGTCTTCAGCGTGGGGGAACACTACCGGGACGGGCACAACGACTCCGCGACCCCGGTGCTCCTCGCCGCGATCGCCACCGCCACCCGGCGCATCGGCCTCGGCACGTCCGTGACGGTGCTGAGCACGAACGACCCGGTCCGGCTGTACCAGGAGTTCTCCACCCTCGACGCGGTGTCCGACGGCCGTGCCCGGATCGTGCTGGGCCGCGCCTCCGTGACCGAGTCGTTCTCGCTGTTCGGCTACGACCTGGCCGACTACGAGCGGCTGTTCGAGGAGAAGCTCGATCTCTTCCTGCGACTCGAACGCGAGGAGCGGGTGACCTGGTCGGGCACGGTGCGGCCGCCGCTCACCGGGCAGCTGCTGCATCCCCGGATGCGGCCGGGGGGCATCCCCACCTGGATCGGCGTGGGCGGCAGCCCCGACTCCGTGGTGCGCGCCGCCCGTCACGGCCTGCCCCTCATGATGGCCGTCATCGGCGGACGGCCGCAGCGGTTCGCGAGGAACGTCGAGCTGTACCTCAAGGCGCTCGACGGCTTCGGCCATCCCGAACTGCCGATCGGCCAGCACTCGCTCGGCCTCGTCGCGGACACCGACGAGGAGGCCGTCGAAACCTGGTGGCGCTACTGGCGGCCCGTCGTCGAGGATCTCGCGGCCGAGCGCGGCTTCTACGCGCCGAATCGTGAACGGTACGAAGCCGAGGTCGAGCACGGCGCGCTCTTCGTGGGATCGCCCGAGACGGTCGCCCGCAAGATCGTCAAGATGGCCCGCGATCTCCGCCTGAGCCGTTTCGATCTCAAGTACGACATCATGCACCTGCCTCGCGACGTCCGCGCTCGCACGATCGAACTGCTCGGCCGCGAGGTCGCCCCGCGCGTACGCGAGCTGCTCGCCGCGGACACGGTCCACGCATGACCCGGCGACGACCTGGAGCGGCCGTGAAACCCGGCGACGTCCGCACCATCGGCATCCTCGGCGCCGGCAAGGTCGGCACCGTCCTGGCCCGCCTCGCCGTCGCGGCCGGCTACCGCGTCCTGATCGCGGGCTCCGGGGAGGCCGCGCGGATCTCCCTCATCGTCGAGGTCGTCACGCCCGGGGCGGTCGCGGTGACCGCGGTGGAGGCGGCGTCCGAGGCGGATGTCGTGGTGCTGGCCCTGCCACTGGGCAGGCATCGCAAGGTCCCGGCCGAGGCGCTGCGGGGCAAGCTGGTGCTCGACGCGATGAACTACTGGGGGGAGGTGGACGGAGTGCGAGACGACCTCACCGACCCCCGTACGTCCTCCAGCGAGATCGTCCAGGCGTTCCTGCCCCACTCCCGGATCGTCAAGGCCTTCAACCACATGGGCTATCACGACCTGGAGGAAGGCGCCCGGCCCGCCGGCGCTCCCGGCCGCCGCGCGATCGCCGTCGCCGGCGACGACCCGGACGACGTCGAGGTGGCCGCCTCGATCGTGGACGCGCTCGGCTTCGACCCGGTGATCGTCGGCCCGCTCGCCGAGGGCGTCCGGATGGAGCCGGGCACGGAGCCGTTCGGCGCGAACGTGGACGCGGCCGAACTGCGCACCCTGCTCGACCGTTTCCCCGGCTCACAGCGCGGCCGCGAGGTGCTCCGCGCGCGCGGCGGGATGACGTCGTCGCCCCGTCCCACGCCCTGATCCGCGCGGCGGCGGCGAGGTCGCATCACCCGACGGCGGTCCCCTCAAGCTCGACCATCAGGTCGGGGATCGCCAGCCGGGTCACCCCGAGCATCGTGGTGGACGGTGCCACCCCTGCGGCGCCCAGCCGCGCCGCCAGCACGCCGTAGTGCTCGAAGAGCCGGTCGACATCGGTTGTGTAGACGTTGAGCCGGACGAGGTTCGCGAGGGACATGCCGGCCTCGCCGAGCACGGCCTCCAGGTTGTCGAGGCTCAGCGCCAACTGCGCCGCCATGTCACCCGAATGCCGGGGCCTGCCGTCGCCGCCCATGGCGGTCTGCCCGGCGCAGTAGAGGGTCCGGGCGTGCCCGGAGACGATCTCGCCCTGGTTGTATCCCAGCTCCACCGACCACGCCCACGGGTTGACCGCCGTTCGCTCCATCGTCACATCAGCTCCATTCGATTCGCGGGGCATCACGTACGTCGATCGGGCTCGGTAGCCGCGATCTTTCTTGTCGCGTTGATGAGCCTCCCAACAAATCACGACATCCTGTGTCGTATATCTCGATAGATTTCCCGCATGCGCGCCGACCGTTTGGTTTCGCTGGTGCTGCTGCTGCGGCAGCACGGCCGGCTGTCCGCGACCGCGCTGGCGCGCGAGCTTGAGGTGTCCACCCGCACCGTGCTGCGCGACATCGAGGCGCTGTCCGCGGCCGGCGTCCCGGTCTACGCCGAACGCGGGCGGCACGGCGGCTTCGCGTTGTTGCCCGGTTTCCGAACCGAGCTCACCGGACTGAACCACGACGAGGCCCTGGCCCTGCTGGTCGCCGGATCGCGGCGCGGCGCGCAGGCGTTCGGTCTCGGCTCGGCGCTCGCTTCGGCGATGCTCAAGGTGGTTGACGCGCTGCCAGAAAGCTATCGGGACACCGCGGCCGGCGCTGCCGAGCGATTGCTCATCGACCCGGAGACCGACCTCCTCTCGCGTCGGCTGGTCGCCGAGGAGGTCCCCGACGCCGTAGTAGCCGAGGTCCTGCGCGCGGTCTTCGCCGGACACAAGCTGCGGATCCACTATGCGGCCGCGGACCAGACCCCGAAGTGGCGCACGGTGGACCCGATCGGCCTGGTCACCGTACGCGACCGGGGCTACTTGCTGGCCACGAGGTCCGGCGCGGACCGCACCTACCGGCTGTCCAGGATCCTGGCCGCAAAGGAACTCGCCGAACCCGCACAGCGACCGGACCGGGTGGATCTGGACCGGGCCTGGCAGGAACGCAGCACGCGGTTCCGGACCGGCGGTGACCAGGTCACCGTGCTGGTACGCGTCGATCCGGCGCGGCGGGAGGACGTGGTGAGCACAGCGCTGGCCGTCCTCGCGGAGGAATCCGACTCGGACGGCCGGCTGCGGCTGGAGGTGACCTTCCAAGATCCGAGACATGCCGAGTGGGCGCTGTGGCAGCTCACCACGGACGCGGAAGCCCTGGCCCCGCGGTGGTTGCGCGACTCCCTGCGCAACCGCGCCGCCGCGATCGCCGCCCGCTACGCGGCGTCATCCTGAGAATTGTCGCTTCTGCGAGCCGCCGCGCCGGTCTCGCCGGCTCAGCGAGTCACGGCGGTCTCCCGCTCCACATGCGACAACTTCTCGGTATTGCGCACGTGGTAGGCGCCGGTGACGTAACCGCCCTCCACGCGCACCGCCACCACTCCGTCGATCTCCCCGTCGACGTGCACGAGCAGCCCCGGGCCGCCGTTGATCTGAACTGGCTCGACCGACCTTTCGGCGTCGCGTCTCCACCAACCGGCGGCCAGCAGGCGAGCCACGTCGCCGATCCCCACAACGGGCCGCAGCAGTGCGTGCCTGACTCCGCCGCCGTCGCTCAGGGCGACCACATCCGGCGCGAGAACGTCGAGCAGGCCCTGCAACTCGCCGGTCTCGACCTCTCGCTGGAAGGCCTGAAGCGCGGCCCGGGTCTCGGCCGGCGAGGCGATGCCATGTGGCCGGCGCGCGGCCACATGTGCCCGCGCCCGGTGGGCGATCTGGCGGACGGCGGCCTGGCACTTGCCGACGCCTTCGGCGATCTCGTCGTAGTCCAGGTCGAACACATCGCGCAGCACGAACACCGCCCGCTCGGTCGGCGACAACGTCTCCAGCACCAGCAGCATCGCCATCGAGACACTCTCGGCCAGCTCGACGTCCTCGGCCACATCCGGCGCGGTCAGCAGCGGCTCGGGCAGCCACGGCCCGACATAGGCCTCCTTGCGCCGGTCGAGCGCACGCAGCCGGTCAAGCGCCTGCCGGGTGACGATCCGCACCAGAAAGGCGCGCTCTCCTCCCGCACGGTGTCCAGATCGACGCCCGCCCACAGCCAGGTCTCCTGCAGCACGTCCTCGGCGTCGACGGCCGAGCCGAGCATCTCGTAGGCCACGGTGAACAGCAGATTGCGATGGGCGACGAACGCCGCCGTGGCGGAGTCCACGACGGCCACGCCGTTCGCGGGGCCGGCACGATCGAGCGGCTCGGCCGGGTCCGTACGCCGTTCGCCGCGCTCGGCCATGCCCCGACCCTGCCACACGCACAAGACGCCGGTCACCGCCGCTCTGTGACACCCACGAAGGTGGCCCGTGTCACACGGCTCGCTCGTCACAGGCACCGGGGCTCCGGCGTCTGGTGGTCGTCAGGACGCCGCCCGGACGATCCGTACGGCACGCGCCGGCCCCTCCCCTTCCTCCCCGAGAGGGCGGAGGCCGGCCGGCGCCAAGCCGATCCCCGGCATGCCCCCGGCCGGAACTACAGCAAGTAAGAGGGGCACTGGAGCATGAGCATCATCACGTTCGCGGTCGCGGGAGCGACCGGACGGCTGGACCGCCACGTCGTCGACGTCCTGGCCGAGCGGGGGCACCGGGTGGTGCCGATGTCCCGAGCCACCGGCGTGGACATCACCACCGGTGAGGGCCTGGCCGAGGCCGTCACCGGGGTCGAGGTCGTCATCGACGTCGCCTCATGGCACTCCTCCGAGCAGGAGGCGGCGACGGAGTTCTTCCGCACGTCGGCCCGCAATCTGCATGAGGCCGGCCGGAAGGCGGGGGTCGCCCGGATCGCGATGGCCTCCATCATCGGCGCCGACAAGGCCACCGCCGGTTTCCTCGCCGCCAAGAAGGTGCACGAGGAGTTGCTCCTGTCCGGCCCGCTCCCCGTCCGCATCCTGCGGGCCGCCCAGTTCCACGAATTCGTCGGCCAACTCCTCGACTGGCAGCAGGGTCGCCTACATCCCGGCCCTGCCCACCCAGCTCATGGCCTGCCGCACCGTGGCCGAGGAGCTCGTCGACCTTGCCCTCGCCCCCGGCGTGCCCGTCGCGGGAACACCGATCCCCGAGATCGCCCGCCCCCGCAGGGAGACCATGCCGGAGGCGGCACATTGAGTGGTGTCGTGTTCGGCCAGATCGTAGGGATTCACCGCGGGCTGGTCTTGCTCGAGCGCCGGCTCCTGGCTTGCTCCGGCGAGTAACGTTGCGTTGAGCAAACAAGATCGAGATACACCACTGACGGGACACACTCTCGCTGCTGGCAGTGCCGGAGCCGGATGGGTTCGCGGCCATGTACGGCTCGTCGCCGTTGCTCAGGCGCGCAGCCACTCCCGGGCCCCCGCGAGTATCTCAGGTGGCGTCGTGCGGTTGACGTCGGCGATCAGGTCGGCAATGGTGACCCGACGTAGCGACTCCCGCCAGACACGATCAGCGGAATCCATCGTGCGGGCGATCGGGCAGGGAGTGTCACACCGCTCCGCCGGCACGGCCATCGGGCCCCGCTGACGCACTTCCGTACACCGGAACGCCGGCTGGACGCCGTCGATCGCCTCGACCACGTCCAGCACCGTGATCTCATTCGCAGCCCGAGTCAGCACATAGCCGCCGGACTGGCCCAGCGTCGAGCGCACAAGGCCTGCGCGGGACAACAGTTGCAGCTGTTTGGCCAGATAGCTCTGTGAGACGTCGTGCAGCTCGGCGAGCTTGGCCGCCGTCACCGGCGCGCCCGCCCCACTGAGCACGACGCAACAGTGCAAGCCCCACTCGACCCCGCCTGACATCTTCATGCGCCCAGCCTACTTGACTCGGATAACTGTTGTCCGAATAGAATCTCGGACAACAGTTATCCGAATTTGGAAGTGGGACATGCGCATCGTCGTTGCCGGGGGAACCGGACTCATCGGATCTAAAGTCGTCGAGTCGCTGCAACTGCTGGGTCACGACGTCGTTCCGGCCGCGCCGGGAACCGGCGTGGACACGATCAGTGGCCGCGGCGTCGCCGACGCGCTGAAGGGCGCGGACGTGGTCGTCGACGTGACCAATAAAGTGATCTTCGAACCCGAGCCGATCCTCGACTTCTTCACCACCTCCACCCGCACACTGCTGAACGCCGGGAGGGAAGCCGGGGTGCGGCACCATGTGGTGCTGTCGATCGTCGGTGTAGACCGGCTCTCGCACCCGGGCTACCTGGACGCCAAGGCCGCGCAGGAACGGCTCGTCGCCGAGTCGGGCACCCCTTTCACCATCGTGCGGGCGACACAGTTCTTCGAGAACCTGACGGCCATGTGCGCCGGCATGGCCCAGGACGACGTGATCGTGCCGCCCACCGCGGACCTTCAGCCGGTCGCTGCGGCCGACGTCGCCGCCGCGCTCGTGGACGTAGCCACCTCCGCCCCGCTCGACGGCGTGGTCGAGGTCGCGGGGCCGGAACGCGCGGCGTTCGCCCGTTTCATCGGTTCGGCGCTTGCCGCGCGAGGTGATGAGCGCCCCCTCAAGCCGGACGCCGGCGCCGGGTACTTCGGCGTACCGATCGTGCGGGACTCGCTGGTTCCGCTCGGTGTCGCCCGGATCGGGCGCACCACCTTCGACGACTGGTCAGCCACTCAGTCCTCGTGACCCCCGCCAGCACACGCCTGGCTCGACAACGCGATATCCACGCCTGAAGGAGAAGTCATGACCACCCACGTGCACACCCGTGAGCCCCGCCTCGACCTGCGGACGGCCGCCCCAAAGGCCGCCAAGGCGCTCTACGCCGCGGACCAGGCCATTCTCACCTCGCCACTCGATCCGACCATCCGCGAGCTGGTCAAGCTGCGTACTTCGCAGATCAACCACTGCGTGCACTGCATCGACCTGCACAGTCACGATGCGCTGGAGCAGGGCGAATCGCTGAACCGCATCATCCAGCTGTCCGCGTGGCGCGAATCGGCGCTGTTCACCCCGGCGGAACGGGCGGCGCTCGAGTACACCGAGGCCGCAACGACGCTGACCCCGCACGGCGTCAGCGACGAGGTCTGGGCCGGCGTCCGCGACCTCATGACCGACGAGGAACTCGGCGCGCTGGTCGTCCAGGTGGCTCTGATGAACGCCTTCAACCGATTCGGTGTCCCGCTGCAGATGCCGGCGCAACCTCGCAATTGACTTGGTTGGGCCGTTGAGGTGCTTCTGCGCCGCCCGGATGCTCGGGCACAACCCGGGTCATCGATTTCGGCATCGCCCGCACGGCCGAGGTCACGGCCGGCATCACCGAAGGACTCATGGGCACCCCCACTTACATGGCACCCGAGCAGGCGTGGACCCGGACGTGATCCGCTCCTACGGGCGTCGCGTGAAGACCAGGACGGACCATCTGCGGCTGGTGGCGAAGTAGCTGGGGTGGCGGGCGCCGACGACGCTGGAGTTGAAGGAGCTGGATGAGTTCCTCCTGACGCGGGCGATGGAGCACGACTCGCCGACGCTGCTGTTCCGGCTGGCGTGTGAGTTCCTGATCTCGGCGAAGGTGATCCGGCCGGGGCCGGTGACCGTGGTGAAGCGGGTTGCGCACGCCCGCGAGGTCGCGCGGGCCGAGACGTTCGACCGGCTGGCGCACGAGTTCACCGACGAGCGCCGTGCCGGCTGGACGGGCTGCAGGTGAGCGATCCAGTGATCGGGATGAGCCGGCTGCGGTGGCTGGGCAAGGGGCCGGTGGAGGCCTCGCCCGCAGCGGTGAAGGCCGAGATCGCGAAGCTGGAGTTCCTGCGCGGGATGGACGCGTACGCCCTGGATCTGTCGGTGCTGCCGGCCGAGCGGCGCCGGTTTCTGGCGATGGTGGGCCGCCGCTTGACGGCGCAGGCGTTGCAGCGGCGTGAGCCGGAGCGGCGGTATCCGATCCTGCTGACGCTGGTGGCGCAGTCGGCGACCGAGGTGCTGGACGAGATCGTGCAGTTGTTCGATCAGGCGCTCTCGGCACGGGGAGAGCAAGGCGGCGCATCGGATGCGGGACGCGCTGGCCGAGCGCGCCAAGTCCGGAGAGGACCGGCAGGCGCTGCTGGACGCGATCTTGGCCATCGTCGCCGATCCGGCGGTGCCGGACGAGGACGTCGGCGGGCTGATCCGCGATGAGCGGATCGGGTGGGAATGGCTGCGCTCGACGCCCAGCCCTGAGCCGGTCGGTCGTTCCCACTCCCGTCCAGCGCGGGCGGACGGGAGCGGGGCCCGAGGGCGCCCGCTCCCTGCCCGCGCGTCGCCGCGCCGTACGGCCGTGCCGGTCAGCCGGTAGAGCAGGCCGAGCCGTTGAGGCTGAAGGCCGAGGGGTTGGGGTTGTTGCCGGAGTGGGTGCCCTGGAACCCGAACGAGGTGGTGGCCCCGGGGGCCAGTGAGCCGTTGTAGGACACGTTGCGCGCGGTCACCGACGAGCCGCTTTGGCTGACGGTGGCGTTCCAGGCGTTGGTGACCTGCTGGCCGCCGGAGAAGGCCCAGGTCAGCGTCCAGCCGTTGATCGTGCCGCTGCCGGTGTTGGTGATGGCCACTTCGGCGGTGAAGCCGTTGTTCCACTCGTTCTTCGAGTAGGACACGCGGCACGCGCCGGTGCCTCCCGGCGAGGACGGCGAGACCGTGGGCGAGGGACGGGGAGAAGGCGAGGCCGAGGGCGAGGGGCGGGGCGAAGGCGAGGGCGAAGGATCGGTCGTGCCGCCGATGGTGATGTTGGAGCTGCCGCTGCTCTGGTAGCCCTCGGTCGCCAGGATCTGGTAGTCGTGGTTGCCCAGGGACATGCCGGCGCGGGCCCAGGCGTCGAAGTGGTTGCCGACGGTGATGGTGCCGCCGGTCCTCTTCTGCTGACGGACGCTCCAGTACTGGTTGAAGGTCTGGTTGCCGTCGATCGAAGGCGCGTTGTAACGCGTCGTCTGGTAGATGTCGTAGGTGCCGCCGTCGGAGGTCACGGTGCCCTTGAAGGTGCCCGTGGGCCGGTAGGTGCCCCAGTTCTCGACGATGTAGTACTCCACCAGCGGGCTCCGCGTCCACCCGTACA
>NZ_FTNI01000058.1 GCF_900156315.1 Microbispora rosea
ATCTCGCAGATCAACGCCTCGATCTCAGCCGGCAGGCGGGTCGGGCTGGTGCGGGGCCGCCGCGACCGATCGGCCAGCCCCGGCAGGCCTTCTTGCTGGAATCGCTGCCGCCAGGTGTGCACCGACTGCCGCGAGGTCCCATACCGAGCTGCGACCTCTCCGATCGGCGAGCCCGCCCGCACCTCACGCACCGCCCGATACCGGTACTCCACCAACGCCTGCTGATCCACGCTCGCCACCCTCGCGGAACCCGACCCGGCCACTTCGTGTAGCGAGCAGGATCCCGCGCGACCGTCAAGCGTGTCTTGATAACGACCGGTTAAGCATGTCCCGAGACCTCACATCGACACCAGGAGGATCCGGACGGGGGCTTCGGACAGATCCCCCAATGCGATCGCGCAGGACATACGTGCCTGCTGCGGCCACTCAGCCCTGAAAGCACACCGACTGGCCAGGGGCTGGACCATCGAGAAGGCCGTCGAGTCCCTTCACGAGATGTGCGCGCGTGAAGGGCTCGGCGCTCGAGGTCTCACCGTCCGCTCCTGGATCGAGTGGGAGGGCGAGCATCTGCCGAGCGCCGACTATCAGGACCTGCTCTGCCGACTGTTCCTCACCGGACCGGTACAGCTCGGGTTTGCGCGCTCGTACGGCGAATCGAACGAGCCGACGCGACCACCGCTGAATCAGCGCAGCCTCGTCACGGAGGTGGCTCGCGAGTCGCTCACGCACGCCGGCGAGGCGCAGCTCAGCGATATCAGCGCGATCACCCTGGAACACCTTGAGGACGAGATCCGCCGGCTCGCGAGCGAGTACGTCTACGCCGATCCGCTACCGCTCTTCCACCGGATGCTTCACCTGCGCGGTGAGGCATTCCGGCTCCTCGATACGCGTATCCGTCCTGGGCAGGCTGCACAACTCATGCTGCTGGCCGGGCAGGTGTGCGGGCTGCTCGCCAACGCAAGCCTCGACCTTGGGAACCGGGCGGCGGCGCTGGCTCAGGCGAAGGCGGCATGGACCTACGCCGCCGTCATCGAGCACCAGGCGCTGCGGGCATGGGTGCGCGGGCTGCAGGCGATGATCGCGTACTGGAGCGGCTCTCCTGACACGGCCATGCGCCTCGCTCAGGATGGTCAGCGTTACGCACCCAGCCGTACGGCCTTCGCACGCCTCGCCAGTATCGAGGCCCTCGCGTCCGCGGCGATGGGCGTTGAGGCGGAGACCGTCCGCGCGATCGGCGGCGCGTGGGACCGCAAGGGCGACCACGACGAGATCCACGACGGCGTCGGCGGAGAGTTCCGCTTCGACCTGGCCAAGCACTCCTATCTCGCTGCGGGCGCCTACGTTCACCTGCGCCACGCCGACGCAGCCATCGCCTACGCGGACCAGGCCGTCTCCCTGTACCGAACGGGGCCACCTCAGCTCCGGGCGTACGGGAACGAGGCAATCGCTTACTCGGACCTCACGGTGGGGCACCTTCTGAAGGGGGATCTGGAGGCCGCGACGGCTGTCGTGACCAACGTCCTGGCCCTGCCCGAGCACCAGCGCATCGATGGCCTCGCCCAGCGCCTGCAGGGAGTACGCCGCTGGGTGAGCGCCGAGCCGCGGTTCCGCGGGTGTTCGTACGCGCGAGCATTTGTGGAGCGCATTGAGGAGTTCCATGCTCTCGGGTCGAGAAGAGAGCTGGCACGATGACGGCCATGCTCTCGGGGGACGGCATCGTGTCCGCGCTCTGCCACGCTGCCGGAGTCGACTCTCGCGGCGCCAGTCTGATTCGTGTCTGCGCGAATGCCGTCTACTACCTCCCTCGGGCCAACGCCGTCGTCCGCATCGCGTCCGTTGACACTGCGGCCAAGGCTCGGCGGGCGATCCGCATGGCGCACTGGCTCGAAGACATCGGGTTTCCGGCGGTGCATGTCCATGGGGACGTCCCCGAGGCCGTCGTCATAGATGGCGCCGTCGCCACCTTCTGGCAGTACCTTCCGCAACCCCGTCAGGCTCCATCCGTCGTACGGCTCGCGCCGCTGCTGCGCCGGCTGCACAAGGAGCTGCCGCCCTTCCCACTCCCACCGTGGGACCCGGTATCGGAGGCACGGGCCAATCTGCAGCTGGCTGTTGGAATGCTCGCTGACCGCGATCGCGAGTTCCTCCTGCGATGGTGCGACCGTCTATCCAGGGAGCTGCCATCCACCCCTTACCGGCTGCCGTACGGACTCATCCACGGCGATGCGTGGGCGGGCAACCTGCTCTGGCACGGCGACGAGGTCGTGCTGTGCGATCTCGACCAGATGTGCCACGGACCGCTCGAATGGGACCTGGTGCCCACGGTGGTGAACGGCCTGCGCTTCGGCCATCCCTCTGTTGAAGAGTTCCTGGGCTCGTACGGATTCGACGTCATGGCCGCGGAGTCGTTCTCACTGCTCCGGCAGGCCAGGGAGCTGACCATGTTGACCGGGGCGCTGTCGGCCCTGGCGAGCCGGCCGTCCATCGCACGCGAGATCAGCAGAAGGATCGACACCCTGCGCGATGCCGCCCTGTGCCGATGGACCCCGTACGAGTAGCTGCGCGCTCATGAGCGGTGACGTACCGTTGAAGCCGACCTTGCTTGGGAGGACCCCGAGATGGCCAGGCATGGACACGACATCGAGTGCGCCCAGCGCATCCGCATGCTCCGGCTCCTTCAGGCGGCCGATCCTCCGCCGGTCGCAGTGCTGCATGCAATCGCTGCCGAAATCGGTGGGTGCTGCGGACATCACCCGCTCAAGTGCTTCCGGCTGGCCCATGGGTGGAACAGCACGGAGAAGGCCGTTCAAGCCCTACACCGGCTGTGCGAAGACCAGGGGCTTGGCGCACGCGGCCTGACCAAGCGATCCTGGCTTGACTGGGAGAGCGGGCACCGGCCGGGCGCGGACTACCTCGACCTGCTGTGCCGGCTCTTCCGGACGAGCCCGGTGGAGCTCGGCTTCGCCACCGACTACACACCGGGTGTGAAGACGTCGGCCCCCGCGACGGAACGAGAACTGATCATGAGTGCCGCCAGCGAATCCAGCGACCACGCCGCAGACATCGAGGCCGCAGCCGTCGGACCCAACGCACTCGAGCAGCTCAACGACGACATCATCCGCCTGGCCCGTGCATACGTGCATGCGCCGCCGCTGCCGCTCTTTGGAGAGCTGACCCGGGTGCGCAACCGTACGTACCGACTGCTGGAGCGCACGCGGAACCCAAGGCAGCAGCACGAGTTGTACCTCGCGGCCGGGCAGCTTTGCGGACTGATGGGCAGCGCGAGCTTCGACCTTGGCTACCCGTATGCGGCGGCGGAGCAGGCAAGGGCCGCCCGCGTCTACGGGGAAGTCATTGGCCACAATGAGCTGTCGGCCTGGGCCGACGGGCTGCTGGCATGCGTCGAGTTCTGGGCCGGTCGCCCTGCCCAGGCGCTCCGGTTGGTGGAGCGGGGGCTGGCCATTGCTCCCGCCGGTACGACTCGTGTGAGGCTACTCAGCATCGCCGCCCGAGCGTCCGCCCTTCTCGGCGACAGCTACGGCACTCGCAACGCGATCCTTGCCGCCCGGGACGCTCGGGGACCACAGGGGGAGTTGCACGAGGGCGTGGGCGGCGAGTTCGGGTTCGACGAGGCCCGCGAAGCCTTCTGCGCCGGATCCGCCTACTTGAACGCGGGCATGCCACAAGAAGTCGAGGCAGAGTGCGAACGAGCGCTCAGCCTCTACCGAGCGGCGCCTGCCGAGCAGCGGTGGTACGCCGCCGAAGCAAGCGCCTGCGTCGACCTGGCAGCCGCCCGCCTCCTGACCGGCGACATCGACGGAGCCGCCGACGCACTGGCTCCTGTCTTTGCCCTACAACCGGATAGACGAGTGGAGGGCCTGGTCAAGCGCATGGGGCAGGTCCGTTTCTCTCTCGTGTCGGTTCCATCCCTTGATGGAGACGTCTTGTCCGAGAGGATCGAGGACTTCACCATGGAGACGGCCACGCGAGCGCTTCCTCCGGCTTGATTGAGTTCGCTTCTCAGATTGCGGTAGGTACGGAACTTCGAGGCAATCCTTCACGCCGACATCCCGGCTTTCACGATATCGATAGCTCGGCGAGGACCGATGCCGGGTCCGCACCGCCTCAGCCCCCGTCCATCCTCGCCGTCATGCGCAGTTACGCGATCGGCGCGTTACGCCTGCTCAACCACACCAACATCGCCGAAGGCACTCGCTGGGCCCGCGACGACTTCCGCAACCCGCTCATCGCCCTCATTCTCACGATGTGAGACCTACTTCAGCCCTGCCGTGCAGCGTGACAGGCCGCCACGGCCTGGTCCGTACTGTTCACATCCCTCGGTACGACCAGTTGGCTCGAGACACGATGACCCGCCGAATCGAGCTACACAACCTGAACATCGAGGACCTGACTTTCCTGCGGGAAGGGCTGGAGGTCTTCATCGCGATGTCGAAGACCGACCGCGACGCTCGCGGCGTTAGCGTGCCGCTGCCGTACTGCTCCCATCCGGGAACCTGCCCGGTGCGCGTGGAGTCGGCATGGCTGGAGATCCTCGCCGAGCACGGCATCACCAGCGGACCGGTGTTCCGCGCGATCGACAAGAACGGCCGCATCGCGGGCGCGATCGGCGACAACGGTGCGCCCGTACGGCGGGCTGGCCGCGGCGATGGCATCCGCATGACGTCCGAGACGATCAATCTGGTAGTGAAGGAGGCCGCCCGAGCTGCCGAGCTACGTACCGAACACGGCTGCGCGCTGGCGGGGCCACGGACGCCGCCGACGCCGGCGCGACCATGTCCGGAATCTGCCAGCACGGCCGCCGGTCGGAGAAGTCCCCGGTGGTGATGCAGTACATCCGCCACCGCGACAAATGGAAGAACAACCCGATGCTGCGCGTGGGGCTGTAACGCGGAGTTTCGCTAGGGCTAAGCGGCTGGTGCTGCTGTACCGGGGCGACGAGTTTAGGGGCAGGCTAAGGAACAACCCCATGAGGTAGGTGAGTCCAAGTGCCGCTTCAGTCCGTCACCCAAACGATTTGCTGAGCTGCAGGCGGTAGCCCGTAGAATTTCACGTTCAGAGCGGCGGGGTTTCTGGCTGCATAGTCCATCATTGCGATCGGGACTGCCGCTCCCGAAGCTCGTTTGGTAGATCCTTTTATTGATTCTGGCATGTTCGAAGCTTCTGTTAACCCAGACGAAGTTTCCGCCCATGGTTTGCAGATGAGTTTCTGAAGGCCGCCTCGGCTTTCTTCGCTTGAATATCATCGAGACCATCTCGGCGGGTTCGCTCTTTGCTGCCCGGCAGATACTGGTGGCTTCTCGTGATGTGCGGCCCGTCGGCGTCCGGCCGCCCGGTGCGGCTTGATAGGAGCGTGCGACGGCTCGATTTAGGCGTGCCCGCCGGACCGGCATGGACCGAACTGCCTGGTAGGTGACCTTCAGGAGGAACGGTTGGTAGTCATCGGCATTAATGCCCACAAACGCACCCACGCCCTGGTCGCCCGGACAAAACAGGAGAACGCCCGGAGCCCTGGTCATCCACTATAGAAGCCCCGCCAGGACGCACCTGACGGGGCTCAATTTCGCTACCGATATCCAGCGCGAAGATTACGGGATCGGGCAGAGAGGTTACACCTCACCTCCCCTGGAATCAGTCTTCATCGAGAAGGCCGATAGCTTCCGGGAGCCCGAGAATCGCCCTCTTGCGCTCCGGGTTCTCTTCCATTTCGGCGCACTCAAGAATCAGGGAAGTAACTTCCCGACGCCCCTCATCCGAGAGATTACGAAACAGGGCGGCAGCAGGTTCAAGAATATCTGTTGCGATATCCGGATCGATATCCTCATCGTCCGTTAAGTCGATCGATACAACGATGCTTACGAATGCGCGAACCAGGACTTTGTTGACATCCATTAGGGCACGACCTTCACGTGAATGTTGGTGATATGGAGGTCACTAAGAATCTTTCGGGCCCTCGCGGCCTCAGCTTTAGTGGGCACCTCCCACCGCCCCGTGTAACCGTTTTGTTCAAGCGCCAGAGATTGATTTATAGCCTGTCGGTATGTCTTGTTGAAGGTCGTGACGCTTACCTTTCGGTCGATCATCACTCCATTGGCCGCGTCAAACCCATCGAACTTGATCTGCGACAGGCTGTTCTCGCCAGCCTTGTAGTACTGAAGCGCCGGAGCTAGACCTGCCCGGGAGCCCGCCGCCCCAGCATCATAAGCACGCGCTGCGGAACTCATGTTGGCGTTCTCATTGACCCAATTAACGGCGCCGTCGCAGTTGTGAACCAGGACCGGCGTAGCGCCCGCCAGCACATAGTACGTGTGAACGCCTTCGACGGTCAGATTGTGGACACGTTGTTTGCCGGCTACACGGTGCTGGAGCGAAACGACCTTGACGTAGGCGGCACCAGCCAAGGTGCGGAGCCAAGAGCGGGGTTTCAGGTCCCCCGCAGGCACCCACGACTCAAGATCTCGATGATTATCAGTAGCTGTGACCGTCCCAACAGCGTCGCCTTGTTCTCCGTCAATACTTGCAGGCTTACCTCCGGCCGCCGATAGGAGCATACCAGGCTTCAAATCCTTGGCGTCGAACCAGTGGCGCTGATCAGCGACCCAGAAGGGGTGGTGGTCGGTGGACGTAACCACTCCGACCTCATCGCCCTTGTCGCCGTCCGCGTCAAGGGTTATTCGAACGAGTTCCTTGTCGCCTTCGTTCTCCATAATGGCAATAACTGGACGAATTTGCGTGCGCCCCGTCATTGGATCAGTTGCGACGACTTTATCCCCTGCCTGGACCTGTTCGATGGGCTTGTGGCTGCCATCGGCCATGAGCACCTTGGTCCCGGGGATGAAGCTATTTTTATCACATGGTAGTTTAGTGAGCAGATTGCGATATTTTGCGAACTTACTGGCAGGGACGGCCGACCAGAGGGCATCAAAACAGTCTGTGGCATTCTTACTTGTCAAGCAGCGATCGATGGCTACCGCGTCGTAATACCACAGCAGGAATCCAGTAATCGCATCCGTTCCTGCCACTTCATTACATCTAGGCATGCCATTGATGGACCCACCCGAGCAGACCATCTCTGTATAACCTGCGGGAATCGTGCTTGGGTCGATGGAATTCGTCCAGTTTTTCAGGTCTTCCTTGACCGACCTCCTGCGCCATTTCTCGCACTCCTTGGAATGCGGTTTCTTGCAGTACAAGTCGTGCAACCTCTGTCGCTGCTCGACTTGCCGGCACTCTTTAAAACTCTTATCCGTCGGATCGCATGTACTACCCAGGCCCGAAGGATCCGAAAGTCCTATGGGGTTGTTCCCGGCGTAACTGTAGGGGTTGCTCCACTCCGGTTTGCGCAGGTCGAGCAAGGGGTCGATGGAGATGAACTTGGCAATCGCCGGGTCGTAGTAACGGGCCGAGAGGTAGTCCAAGCCAGTTGAGGCGTCCTCGATCTTGCCCAAGAAACCGTGGTCGGTGAATGGTAGATCGTCGGCGCCGCGCCTCTGCCCGAAGGGCAGGTAGCGCTCACGGGACACCTTCCCGCTGGTGTCGTCGATGGCGAGTTGAGTGGAGTTGTGCAGGCCGGACATCAGCCAAGTGACACCATCGCCACCTGTGCGCATGGCTACTGTAGCTCCGTCGGCGGTGGTGTAGTAGCGCTTGCCGGTAATCGTGTTTCCGTCGACCTCGATCTCCATGGAGCCGAGGTACAAGGTGGTTTTACCGTCGGCGTCGCGGCGGATGAGGCGGTCACCGTCGGCGTCGTACACCATGGTGGTGTCCTGACCGTCGATGGTGGCCTTTTCCAACTGGCCCAAGTCGTTCCAGGTGAAGGCGTCGGCTTTGCCGTCGACGGTGCGGGAGGTCAGTTGACCGGCATTGTCATAGGCGTAGGTGTCGGTACCGTCAGGCCTCGTGATGGAGGAGACGGCGTTGGGTCGCACCGTGGAACCGCCCGGTTGGGGGTAGCTGTAGGTGGCGGTCTGCCCGTTTGAGGTGAGGCTGGTGATATTGCCGGCGCCGTCGTAGGTGTAGGACTCGGCGTAGGGATCGAGGCCCAGGTCGTCGGCGGACGCTATGCCTGCCCCACAGGTGGCCGCAGTGGTTGTCCAGGCTTGGGACAAGCGGTGCAGGCTGTCATAGACGAAGCATTCAGACTGGCCTTGCGAGCCGCCGACGGCGGAGGCGGCATCCAGAATTTTAGTAATCTCGCCGGAGATGTCGTCGTAGTCGTACCGATCGTCCTGGCTGACTACAGAGCTGCCGGAGTCGGCCTGAGTCGTGGTACGGATCCAGTCGAGCCAGCCGGTCGCTGAGTTCCACTCCCACTCCCGCTTGATCTTTCCGTTGGTTCCGTAACCCCGCTCTTTCAACCGCCCTGTCGAGTCGTAGGTGGTGGAGCCGATGTAGGTGAACCCGCCGCCCAGGTTGGAGGTCATCCCCTGGGGGAGATCCAGGTCGGTGTAGCTGGAGGTGATGGTCTCGGTGGGCAGGCCGCCGGCGCCGGGCATGGTGTGCGTCTCAACCTGCCCTGTGAGGGTGTAGGTGATGGCGAAGGTGTAAGTGCCAGCCAGCAGGCCTTCAGACGAGGGGATCGTCAAGGTCGATCCGGTTGGGCGGCCGTTGGAGTCGTAGCTGGCCACCGTATCGACGTAGGCGTTGCCAGCGACGTACCGGGTCGCGGATTTCAGCTTGCCCTTACCTCCCGCGGCGGTGTCGTAGACCCATTCGGCCAGCTTGGTCCCGCTGTCGCGATCCCCGGACCACATGGCGGTCTTACGGCCCAGGTCGTCATAGGAGTAGGAGACCTTCCGCCCCTTGCCATCAATGGACCACACCAGGCGCCCAGCGGCGTCGTAGGCCTGCTGGGAGTCCCCGGCGTCGGGATCGTGGGATGCCGTGCGGCGGCCGAGCAGGTCATAGGTAAAAGTCCGGACGTTGCCGTTCGCGTCGGTCTGCTTAATCATCCGACCGTCGCGGTCGTATTCGTAGGTGGTGTCGTAGTGCTGCGCCGCCTTGACTTCCACCGCCTGCCAGGAGGTCCAGTCGGAGGTGGTGGCACCTCGGGTTGCGCGGGCGCGCCAGCGGATCTTCCATCCGTCGCTCAGTTTGCCCATGGGGATGGTGACGGCGGCGTCGTTCCCGGAGGTCACCCCATTGACCGTCGTCGTCCAGATCTGGCCGGTGCCATGCTGCGTGTCAGCCGGGTCGTGCTCGACCTGGAACTCCGCGCCCAGCTGTCCGCCCGCCGGTGTGCCGACCTTGGCGATCAGTACGGGGGTCAGGGTGCTGGTGGTCCCGTTTGTGGCGGGCTGGGTGCGGGCGGCGTCGACGGTGAGGACCTGGGAGCCATCGACGACGGTCAGCTGCTGCCAGTCCGACCAGGCGGAGGTCCCACCGGCGGTGATGGCGCGGGCGCGCCAGCGCACTAGCCAGCTGTCGTTCAGCTTGCCGTCGGGGACGGTCACGATCGCCTGCGTGCCGGAGGTCACGTCGTCGACCGCGGTCGTCCAGATCTGCCCGGTGCCCTGACCCTCGGGGGCGGCAGGGTCGTGCTCCAGCTCGAACTCGGCCCGTACCTTGCCGCCGGCGGGGTCGGTGACCTGAGCGAGCAGTTGCGGGGTCAACGACGCGCTGGTTGTTTTGCCGTCCACCACTTCGGACGGGGTGACCTGCAGGGTGCCCAGCACCGGGTCGGGCTGGTCGACGCGGACGGTCTGCCAGTCCGACCAGGATGAGGCGGTCTCACCGGCGACGGCGCGAGCGCGCCAGCGCACCAGCCACCCCTCACTCAGCGTGTCGGCCGGAACGGTGACCGCCGCCTGGGTGCCAGCGGGAACGTCGTCGACCGCGGTGGTCCAGATCTGCCCGGTGCCCTGACCCTCGGAGGCGGCGGGGTCGTGTTCGAGCTCGAACTCCGCCCGCATCGTGCCCCCGGCGGGGTTGGTGACCTGAGCACGTAGCTGCGGGGTCAGCGACGTGGCCACGGTGGTGTCGTCGACGACCTGGGAGGGGGTGATCTGCAGCGCGCTCACCCCTGGTTCGGAGGGGACGTTTGCGGCGTTGACGGTGGCGGTCTGCCAGTCCGACCAGGCGGAGGTGACCTGGGTGGCGGTGTTGATCGCGCGGGCGCGCCAGCGGATTCCCCACCCGTTGGACAGGGCCTCGCCGGGGACGGAGACCGAGGCCTGCGTGCCGGAGGCGACGTTGTCGACGGCGCCGGTCCAGATGCCGCCGGTGCCGTGCTGGGTGTCGGCAGGGTCGTGTTCGAGTTCGAATTCGGCCCGCAGCGGTTGCCCGTAGGCGTCGGTGACGGTGGCCAGCAGTTGCGGCGTCAGCGACGACACCGCGGTCTTCCCGTCGACGGTCTCGGCGGGGATGATCTGCAGCTGGGAGACAGTGGCGGCCGGGACCTTCACCGTCAGCGCCTGCCACCCTGACCATGCGGAGGTGTTGGATCCGGCGGCGACCGCGCGGGCGCGCCAGCGGACCTTCCACCCGTCGGCGAGCTTTCCGGCGGGGACGGTGAGGGTGGCCTGGGTGCCGGAGGCGACGTTGTCGACCACCGGGTCCAGCGCGGTAGTGATGGTGGCGGTCTGCCAGTTCGACCAGGACGAGGAGGTGGAGGTGCCGGTGTTGGTGGCGCGGGCCCGCCAGCGGACGTGCCACCCGTTACTAAGCTTCCCGGCCGGGACGACGGCGGGAGCATCGTTGCCGGAGGTGACGCCAGCGGAACTGCCGGCCCAGATCTGGCCAGTGCCCTCAGCCGTGTAGGCGGGGTCGTGCTCGACCTCGTAGTCGGCCCGCAGACTGCCGCCGCTGGCGGTGTCGGAGACGGTGGCGTGCAGGGTCGGCGTCAGCGACGACACCGCGGTCTTCCCGTCGACGGTCTCGGCGGGGATGATCTGCAGCTGGGAGACAGTGGCGGCCGGGACCTTCACCGTCAGCGCCTGCCACCCTGACCATGCGGAGGTGTTGGATCCGGCGGCGACCGCGCGGGCGCGCCAGCGGACCTTCCACCCGTCGGCGAGCTTTCCGGCGGGGACGGTGGCGGGAGCATCGTTGCCGGAGGTGACGCCAGCGGAACTGCCGGCCCAGATCTGGCCAGTGCCCTCAGCCGTGTAGGCGGGGTCGTGCTCGACCTCGTAGTCGGCCCGCAGACTGCCGCCGCTGGCGGTGTCGGAGACGGTGGCGTGCAGGGTCGGCGTCAGCGACGACACCGCGCCCCCGGTGACCGGGGTGATCGACAGGTTGCCGACCGTGGGGGATGACGACGGCAGCGAGTAGGTGGCGGTCAGCGTCGGCGGCTGCGCCCCATCGAAGGTGGCCTCCATGGAGTCGTATTCCCGCCAGTCGCCGACTCCGCTTTCGTCGACGGCACGTAGTTGCACACCGTACTGTGGCTTGCCGGCGGCCCAGTCCTGCGCCATCGCGGTGATGTCGTAGGTGATCGTGCCGCCGTTGCCGTCCGGGCACCAGTCCACGCTGTAGGCGTCGCGGCGGGTTACGGCGTCCTCGCTGGTGGTGCTGGGCTGGCTGTTCCAGGTGATGTTGTAGGCGTCCCAAGTGGAGTTGACCCTCCTCGCCTGGATCCCGGAGCCGAACGACCCGCATTGGGGGGCGGCATCGTTGAATAGCGACAGCTGCGCCTGCGTCACCGACTTGCCAGCCAGCGCGGAGGTGTCGAACTGCAGGTATCCCCGAGAGATTTCGATGTCCCCGGAGCCGGGCGTCCAGGAGCCGACAACGAGATAGTCCTCATCCCACCAGGAGGAGTAGGGATCCCAATCGCCGACGTAGGTGTCGCCTTGGTTGTCCAGGTTCACCGTTGGGTCCACGACCACCGGAAATGTCGTCGCGGGGTCGGCCAGGAACGCCGCGTCCGGGGTCAGCTCCAGGACCTGGTGGTCGCCGTCACTGCTCAGGCGAGTGGCGATGCGCCCGCTGCGGGCGCGGTGCCCGTTGTTCGCCTTCACCGTGGTGCCTGCACCCGACGTGGCATCCTCGCCAGTCTTGGCGTCTTTCGTCTTCCCGGACCGGTGGAGCTGGGGGTACATGACGGGTTGGGCCACCGGGGCGACCAGCTTGCCTGCGCTATCGGTCAGCGTGAGCCGGCCCTGGCCGTCCTGCTGCAGCTTCCACCCGCTGGTCTTCACATTGATGCGGTAGTTGAGCTGAGTTGTGGGACGCTCACGCAACTCGATGTCGTGACGGACACCACCGGGCAGCACCGTCACCACCAGGTCCGCACCCGGACCGGCCGCATCGACGTAACGCGCCTTGCTCCCTTCGACCGTCGGCTTGGGCAGCGGAGCCGGCCAGCTCAGCGCAATCGAGTTGCCCGCCTCATCGGCCAACGTGGCGAACGGCCCGTCGCCGCCGTTCGACACCGTCACCGCGGGCCCGGCCTTGGGCACTAAGGCACCGTCGTTCTCCACCAAGCTGGTGTCGATCGGCACCCATGCCCCGTCCCGCTTGATTCGTGTTGGGCGGGTGCTGACCGTCGTGGTTAACGTCTTACCGTCCGGATTGGCCACAGTCGAGCTCGTCGCCGAGGTCAACCCCGCCACCTCGACCGGCTTACCCGACCGCTTCGCCTCAACCGACGCACCCACGCGCGCGTCCTGCACCTGCGCAGGCGGCTCCTTCACGGCCGGCGCATTCGCGGCAGAAGCGGGGGCGGTGACAGCCGCCGCCGACTTGGCCGCAGCCGCCTGGGCGCCCCCGATGGTCCAAATGCTGCCCGTGCCGTGGGCGGTGTCGGCTGGGTCGTGCTCCAGCTCGAACTCCACCCGCGATGTCCCGGCGTCGGGTGTGGTGACGCGGGCGGCCAGTGCGGGTGTGAGGGTGGAGGTGACCGTCTCCGCCGACAGCACCTGCGACGGGGTGACCTGGAATTGGTCCACCAGCGGGTCCGGCACGTTGACGGTCGTGGTTTGCCAGTTCGACCAGGACGAGGAGGTGGAGGTGCCGGTGTTGGTGGCGCGGGCCCGCCAGCGGATGTGCCAGCCGTCGCTCAGCTTCCCGGTCGGGACCACCGCGGGGGCGTCGTTGCCGGAGGTGACGCCGGTCGAGCTGCCGGTCCAGATCTGGCCGGTGCCTTCTGTGGTGTAGGCGGGGTCGTGCTCGATCTCGTAGTCGGCCCGAAGGCTCCCACTGGCGGTGTCGGAGACGGTGGCGTGCAGGGTCGGCGTCAGCGACGACACCGCACCCCCCCTCACCGGGGTGATCGACAGGTTGCCGACCGTGGGGGCGGAGGAGGCGGCATAGGTTACCGTCAGGATCGGCCCGGCTGCGTCCTCCCACCACTCCCACGCCTCCGAGGAGTCGAAGCTGCGCCAGTTCTCATAGGCGCTTTCGTTGGCGCTGCGCAGCGACACGCCGTACCCGGGCTTACCGGCGGCCCAGTCCTGGGCCATGGCGGTCAGATTCCAGTTGACCTGCCCCGCCTCCTGCGCCGGGCAGGAGTCCAGGTCGTAGCCGTCCTTGCTGATGACGGCGTCTTCGGTGGTCGTGTCGGGCTGACTCGACCAGCCGATGCTGTAGGGATCCCAATCGGCGGTCACCCGCCGTACCTGGATACCGGCACCGGTGGAACCGCAGGAGGTGCTGTAGCGGTTGCGCAGTGACAGCTCCGCCTGCGTGACGTTCTTGCCCCACAGGAAGGAGGTGTCGAAGTAGACATAGCCGCGGTCCAGTTCGCCGTAATACGACCCCGTCCAGATCTTGTCGTCGCCGGCGTGGATGTCGCTGTCGTAGTCGGCGACGTAGGTGTCGTCCTGGGTGTCGAAGTCCACCGTCGGATCCACCGTCACCGGATAGGTGAGCGTCGGGTCGGACAGGAACGCCGCATCCGGGGTCAGCTCCAGCACTTGGTGGTCGCCTTGCGCGGTGAGACGGGTGGCGATGCGGCCCGTGCGCCGGCGCCGATCCTTGGCCTCAGGCCTGGCGTCCGCCTTCGCGTTCGCGTTGGTACCGGCCTGGGTGTCCCCCGCCTTCACCGGGCGGGTGGGCTTGGGATACATGACCGGCTGAGCCACCGGCGCAACCAGCTTGCCCGCGCTGTCGGTCACAGTGAGCCGGCCCTGACCGTCCTGCTGCAGCTTCCACCCGCTGGTCTTCACGTTGATGCGGTAGTTGAGCTGGGTCGTGGGACGCTCGCGCAACTCGATGTCATGACGAACACCACCGGGCAGCACCGTCACCACCAGGTCCGCACCCGGACCAGCCGCATCGGTGTAACGCGCCTTGTTCCGCTCGACCGTCGGGCGGGGCAGCGGGGTCGGCCAGCTCAGCGCAATCGAGTTGCCGGCCTCATCGGCCACCGTGGCGAACGGCCCATCACCACCGGCAGACACCGTCACCGCAGGCCCGGCCTTGGGCACTAGAGCGCCGTCTTTCTCCACCAAGCTGGTGTCGATCGGCACCCATGCCCCGTCCCGCTTAACCCTCGCCGGACGGGTGCTGACCGTCGTGGTGAACGTCTTGCCATCCGGATTGGCCACGGTCGAACTCGTCGCCGAGGTCAACCCCGCCAGCTCAACCGGCTTACCCGACCGCTTCGCCTCAACCGACGCCTGGATGCGCGCGTCCTGGATCTGTGATGCCGACGCATTCGCGGCGGGGGCGGCGTCAGCCGTCGTGGATCTGGCTGTTTCCGTCTTGCCGCCGGCACCGGGGGAGGCGGTCGCTGAAGAGGATGGCGGGGTCGGCCCAGCAACGGCGGTCTGCTGGGCGGTCCCGGTACCGGTCCCGGTTCCGGTGAGCCATTCCTCGATCTTGGTGACCTGGTCGGCGGCATCGGTGTAGTAGACGGTCTTGCCCCCAACGGGCGGCGTCACCTCATACTTGTCCGCGCCCAGATACTTCGTCGTGGTGTGGCGAAGCTCGTCGGGTCCCGACTTGTCGATCTGGGCGATGGTGCGGCCGAGGCTGTCGTAGACCGCCGTGGACCATTGCGGCAGGGACTCCAGGTCGGGGTTGAGCAAGCCGGACCCCGGCTGGGCCGTGTTGTGGGCAGGAGCGGAGGTCGCGGCGGTCAGCCCTCGCGCGTCGTAGGTGGTGACCTGGACGATCCGGCCCCCGGCGGGTGAGGCGGTCTGTACCTCGCGCGGCCGTCCCAGTCCGTCGACGTAGGTGTGGGTGGACACCCACTTGGCTGATGTGCCGCTGCCCGACTGCAGACGCGAGACCGTGGTCTTGGCCGGCCCGGTCACCACGCCGTCGGAGTCGGCGGGGATCGCGTAGGCGACCTTCGCCGCCGGCGTGTTCCCGGACTTGGGTGCGTCCGGCGTCCACATCTGCAGGGTGCGGCCGAGCGCGTCGTAGTCGATGTTGACGTTGTTGTTGTTGGCGTCGCGCATGCCGACCGGCTGACCGTT
>NZ_FTNI01000056.1 GCF_900156315.1 Microbispora rosea
CGGGTGTCGGTGACGGTGACGGTGGGCAGGGTGCCGGTGAACTGGCGGGCGGCGGCGTCGGAGCCGTTCTCCTGCAGGGACACCCCGTTGTTGTCGGCCACGGTCATCGACAGCTGGCCGGGGGTGGTGGTGGGCTGGATGTTCACCGACACGTCCACGCCGCCGGTGGCGGGGTCGTCGTCGGCCATGGCGGGGGTGGCCGCGCCGGCGAGGGCCAGGCCGAGCACCGACGCGGCGAGTATCCGGGTGGTCATTCTCATGGGAATCGCTCCATCTATGGGGGGCGGGGCCGGCCGGCTGGTCGGCCGGCCGGCCCCGGGTTGTGCTACCGCGGTGGTGGCGGCTCAGCCGCAGCTTGCCGCGCTGTAGTCGACGTCGTAGGACGAGGTGACCTGCTTGCCGCCGATCGTGGCGGTCGCCTTGACGGTGACCGTGCCGGCGTCGATCTGGGCGGCGCGGGTGTTGAAGGACTGGTAGGCCTGCTTGCCCGGAGCCACGTCGGCCACGGTCTTGGAACCGTAGGGAGTGGTCAGCGTGATCGTCGCCGGGACGTCGGAGTCGTTGACGGCGGTGACCGCCACGTACGCCGAGGTGCCGATGCAGCGGGAGGAGGCGGTGACGGTCAGCTTGACCTCGGGTGCGGGAGGCGTGACGGAGTCGAGCGCGACGGCGAAGATGTGCATCGTCGCGACCCCGTTCGCCGCCCCCGCGCTGATGTTGGGCAGGTCGACGCGGGAGATCTCCTTGTTCTGCAGAGCAACGCCGGAGTAGTAGATGGTGGCGGGGGTGTTCTGCCGCTGGTTGTTCGGCCGGTTCTGGTAGGGGGCCACGACGGCGGCGTCGCCCGACGAACTCGGCGCGCCGTACCAGTCGGGCGAGCTGAGGGTGAAGGTCTGCCTCGTGCCGTCCTTGTAGACGACGGTGGCCGGCCCGGACACCGCGCCGTAGGTCCCGGTCAGCAGGAAACCGAGCGTCTTGCCGGTGCCGGTCACCTTGAGGGACTGCCCGGAGGCGATGGCGTTGTCGGGGGTGCCCACCGCGACGTCGGGCCACGTGAAGGTGAGCCCGTTCTTGGTGAAGGTGGCCCCCGGAGTGACACCGGCCGACGCCAGCGCCTGAGCGGAGATGCTGGCGCCGTTGCCGTCGAAGTTCCCGGGAGCGGTGTTGGTGTCGTCGGTGACCGCGACGTTGCTGAAGAGCTCCTCCAGCGGCTTCTCCCCGCCGCCCCACACCTGCACCGTGGCCTGCGTGGACACGCTCCAGTCCTCGCCCGCCTCGGTGCCGGCGACGACGGCGGTGATGACCGCGGTGCCGGTGGCCGCGCCGGCGGCGGGAGTGAAGGTGAACTCCACCTTGGCCGTCGCGTCCGCCGCCAGTGGCCCCACGTTGGCCTGCTCGGGGGTGACGGTCCACCCCTCAGGCACCGTGAGGGACACCGTCGCCGACGCCAGCGACTCCTCGACCGCCTTGACGATGACCTCGGCCTTCGCCTCGTCACCCGGCGTGACCTCGACCGGTGCGGTCACCGTGACCTTCTGCAGCGCGAACGCCCGGTAGGTGTGACCGGCCTGCGCCGTGATCTCGACGGCGTCGGGCTCGGTCTTCTCCACCTTGACCGTGCCGCTGCCGGTGACGTCGCGGACCTTGTGGCGGCCGGCGAAGATGCCGCCGCGTACCTTGACGACGCCGTCGCGGTCGGGCGTGATGAGGTACTCGTCGGCCTGCCCGTCGCTCCACTCCGCGCCGACGGTGTGGCCGCCGCGGCCCCGCAGGCCCTGCACCTTCCCGTCCGGCCACGCCGAGGGCAGCGCCGGCAGCACGTGCAGCTCGCCGGTGTGGCTCTGCAGCAGCATCTCGGCGATGCCGGAGGTGGCGCCGAAGTTGCCGTCGATCTGGAACGGCGGGTGCAGGTCGAACATGTTCGGCGCGAGCCTCGCCGGCGTGACCAGGAGGCGGACCAGGTCGTGCGCCCGCTTGCCCTCCTCCATCCGCGCCCAGTAGTTGATCTTCCAGGCCAGCGACCAGCCGGTGCCGTCGTCGCCGCGCAGTTCGAGGGTCCGCCGCGCCGCGTTGTACAGCTCCGGGGTGCCGCGCTTGGTGATCTGGTGGCTGGGGTGCAGGCCGTACAGGTGCGAGATGTGCCGGTGGTTCCGCTCGGTCTCCACCCAGTCGTACAGCCACTCCTGGATGTTGCCGCGCGAGCCGATCTTCATCGGAGGGAGCCGGTCCTTGGCGGCCAGGACCTGCGCCCGGAAGCTCGCGTCCACGCCGAGGACCTCGCTGGCCTCCGCGCAGCCGTCGAACAGGTCGCGCAGGATCTGGTTGTCCATGGTGGGACCGGCGGCCACGCTGACGTTCGCATGGTGGGGAAGTTCAGGGGAGTTCGACGGGTTCGTGACCAGATACCCGAGCTTCGGCTCCTCCACGAGGGTGTCGAGGAAGAACTGCGCCGAGCCCTTCATCGCCGGGTAGTTCTTCCTCAGGAACTCGACGTCCCCGGTGAACCGGTAGTGGTCCCAGATCATCGTGGCCAGCCACGCGCCACCGCTCTGCCACATGCCCCAGAGCGCGCCGTCGACGACCGAGGTCGCCCGCCACGCGTCGGTGTTGTGGTGGGTGACCCAGCCGCCGGCCCCGTACTGCACCTGGGCCGTGCGGGCGCCGGTCACGGTGAGGTCCTGGATCATGCTGAACACCGGCTCGAAGCACTCCGACAGGTTCGTCGTGTCGGCGGGCCAGTAGTTCATCGGCAGGTTGGCGTTGATGGTGTACTTCGAGTCCCACTGCGGGCTCATCGAGTCGTTCCAGATGCCCTGCAGGTTGGCCGGCTGGGTCCCCGGCCGCGAGGAGCTGATCAGCAGGTAGCGGCCGAACTGGAAGAGCAGCGCGGAGAACTGCGGGTCGTCGACGGCCCCGTGCTGGGTGATCCGCACGTCGGTCGGCTGGTCGGCCGCGTCGGTACGGCCGAGGTCGAGCGTCGTCCGGTTGAACAGCTCCTGGTAGTCGGCCACGTGCCGGCTGCGCAGCGTGTCGTAGGCCTTGCCCTTGGCGTCGTCGAGGTGCCCCCGCGCGATGCCCTGGTAGTCGCCGCTGACGTCCTTGTAGTTGACGTAGCTGGAGCCGATGGAGACCAGCAGCGTCACGCTGTCGGCGGCGGACACTTGGAGCGTTCCGCCGGAGCTGGTGACGGTGCCGCCCTCGGCGACGGCCTTGGCCAGCGCCAGGAACTTGACCTGGCCGGTGATGCCCTCGAAGTTGCCCGACACGCCGTCGAGCGCCACCGTCGAGCTGTCCGGGCTGGTGAGCGTCGTGCGCTGTGGGCTGTCGAACGTCGCGCTGAAGGTGATCGAGCCGGGCTTGTCGGCCGTGAGGCGAACGACGATGACCTGGTCGGGCGCGCTGGCGAACACCTCGCGCTTGTACCGCACGCCGTTCAGCAGGTAGTTGACGGACGTGACGGCGGTGGTGAGGTCGAGCTGGCGGTTGTACTCCGTGAACCCGCTGGTGCCGGGGAAGGCCAGCCTGATGTTGCCGACCGTCTGGTAGGCGAGCTGGCCCGCGGGCTTGCCCAGCATGTTCTGGTCGATCAGGGTCTGGGCCTGGCTCCACTGGTCCTCGAAGACCAGGCGCCGGATCTCCGGCAGCGCCGCCAGGCCCTTGGTGTTGCTCTGGTCGTACGGCCCGCCGCCCCAGACGGTGTCCTCGTTGAGCTGCAGGCGCTCGGTGTCGACGTTGCCGAACACCATGGCGCCGAGGCGGCCGTTGCCGATGGGGAGGGCGCGGAGCCAGTCCGTGCCGGCGCCTCTGTCGTACCAGAGCGCCAGGTCGTTGGCGGCGCGTACCTCCGAGGGTGCCACCGATCCGGCTCGGGCGACCGCTGTCCATTGCATCGGCAGCATCAGAGCCCCGGCTCCGACCGTGCCGATCTTCATCAATTGCCTTCGCGTCAGATCTGGCATTCGCTCTCCAAGCGCACTGCGGCCTTGCCGGCGGCCGGCGCCGCGCCAATGGCTGCGATCCCGACATCGAGGAGACTGGCGGGGTTCGGCGGGACCGGCTGCGTGACGAGGCTGTGTAGGGGGTGATGGCAAAGCTACAAAGATTTGATGTATCGGTCAACGATTGCTATAGAAAAGCCCATAAGGGGGTCATCTGGCGCATCCATCGCCGGGAAACATCTAACCTTTGGCCTGTCCCTGCCCCCCGGCACGCTGATCCAGGTCGGGGCGGGTGGGACGTGGGCGACGGAGGGGAAACCGGGCGTCGCGGGCGGCCACGAGAGGACGGTTGCCCGCACCACCGGACGGCAGGCCCGCGCGGGACGGCGTCGGGGCAGGCCGCACCCGCCGGGTAGCGGTGGGAGGTCGCGTGCTGTATCCGTAGAGCGGCACCAATTCCCCGACGAGCACGGGCGACGACGCGCGGGCAGGCCGCATCCGCCCTCTGACTGCCCGTGGTGACGGGGAAATCCCCCGCTCCGTCCGGACTTTGGAAACCTACCTGCCATGTCACGCACAGACGATGTAGTGGACAGCATCAAGCGGATGATCCTCGACGGCGTCCTGCGGCCCGGCGACCGCCTGCCCGTCGAGAAGGACCTCGCCGAGTCGCTGGGCGTCTCACGCGGGGCGTTGCGCGAAGGGGTCTCGGCGCTGTCGATCCTCGGCATCGTCAGCACCCGGCAGGGCGACGGGACGTACGTGACGAACCTCGACGCGACGCAGTTGCTGGCTCCGATGGGCTTCGTCGTCGACCTGCACGGCCAGGGCGATCCGCGGCACGTCTACACCGTCCGGCGACTGCTCGAGTCGGACGCGGCACGGCTCGCCGCGACCGGCATCACCGATGAGGCGCTGTGCCAGGCCAGGGCCCTGCTCGCCGAGTCGGCCCGGATCGTCGGTCAGGCGCCCCACGACCACGAGCGTCTCATCGAGATCGACATCGCCTTCCACCGCATCATCGCCGCCAATACCGGCAACCCGGTCATGATCGGCCTGATCGAGGCGTTCGCCCGGCGCACGGTCCGCGGCCGGCTCTGGCGAAGCCTGCACGAGGAGGGCGCGGACCGGCGCACCCACGACGAGCACGTGGCGATCCTGGCGGCGCTCGCGGCGCGCGATCCCGAACGGGCGCGCATCCGGATGGCCAACCATCTCATCGGGGTCGAGGAGTCCCTGCACCGGCTGCCCGACGACGACGCGCCGTCCGGCCCCGTCGCCGACTGCTCCGTGTCCGACTGACCTGGGTCCAGCCGGAGGCGACGCGGGGTGCCATTCCGGGGCGCGGGGTGACATCCCGGGGCAGGGTGCCATGCCCGCCGTGGTCACCGCACCGGATCCGGGTCCGCGCCGGACCGCGAACGGCCGAGGTTCTCCCGCAGCCAGGTCTCCGTGGTGCTGACGTGCACGAGCGCGGCCGCCTGGGCGAGAGGGGCGTCGCCGGCCGCGAGCGCGCGATAGATGGCTGCGTGCTCGGCGATCGTGCGGCCGGCCGCGTTCTCCTCGACGAGCCCCCGCCAGACACGCGCCCGGAGGGTCCGGCTGGCGATGCCGCCGAGCAGGGCGGACAGGGACTTGTTGCCCGTCGCCTCGAAAACGGCCCGGTGGAAGGCGTCGTCGTGATGGTTGAGCGCTTCGATGTCGTTCTGCGCCGCGATCATGGCGTTGAGATGCCGTTCGACGTCCGCGAGCTGGCCGGCGGTGATCCGGGCGGCGGCCAGACCCGTAGCCACCGGCTCGAACAGGCGCCGCACCTCGGTGATCTCGAGCAGATCGTCGCCCCGCATCATCTCGACGGCGAGACCGACGCCTTCGAGCAGCAGCTCCGGCGAAAGGCTCGTGACGTAGGTGCCGTCGCCCCTGCGCACCTCCAGCACGCGTGTGGTCACGAGGGAGCGGACGGCCTCCCTGAGCAGGTTGCGGGACAGGCCAAGCTCGGCTGCCAGCTCCTGTTCTGGAGGCAGCCGGGCGCCCGGGGGAAGCGTCCCATCCTTGATGCGCTTCCTGATGCGTTCGATCGCCTGCTCGGTCAACGACATACCTGCATTTTGGTATGTCAGGACAGCGGACCTCTACACGGTCCCTCCCGGCGTACGGGGATGCGCCCGGAACCGGCCGCGCCTCCGCCCGACGGGGCGCGTGGCATGGGCGGCCTGGCAGCGAACCCGTCGTGCCGCGCCTTCCAGCAGGGACAGACATGCGATGTGTCCGGGTCTTCCCGCCCCGACGTGGCCAGTCGATACGTCGGATCCCTTGCCGCCGGAAGCCGCGCGAATAACGGAATATCACCATCCTTCCTCAAGGTCTGGACACTGGAGCGGTTTTGAGCATAGAAAGACATCCCATGTCCTGTCGTGATTAGCCCGCTCACGACGAACCTCGCCCATGCCCCGCACAGCGGCGCGGACCTCACCCGAGCGTGGCGGTCAGCGAAGGCATGGCAGCCGTGGTGCTTCAGAAGGAGAGACGATGGTACGCAGACGGTTCGCACTCGCCGCGGCCTTAGCCATATCTGGGTGCCTCGCCGCGGCATGCGGCGGGAACAGCGGTACGGGAGACGACAGCTCCGGCGGCGGGAACGACGCGGCGGCGAAGCCGGTCATCGGCGTCGACTACCCGCGTTCCGACACGGACTTCTGGAACTCCTACATCAGCTACGTGCCGAAGTTCGCCGGCGACCTGGGTGCGGAGGTCAAGACCACCAACTCCCAGAACGACATCGCCAAGCTCACCGCGAACGTGCAGACCCTGATGAGTCAGGGTGTGAAGGGCGTGGTCATGGCCCCGCAGGACACCGCGGCGGTGGCGCCCACGCTGCAGCAGCTCGAGAGCAAGAAGATCCCCGCCGTGCTGGTGGACACCCGGCCCGACACGGGGAACGCCTTCATGGTCGTACGGGCCGACAACCGCGCGTACGGCGAGAAGGCCTGCAAGTTCCTGGGTGAGAAGCTCGGCGGCAAGGGCAAGGTGGTTATGCTGGAGGGCGACCTGGCCTCCATCAACGGCCGGGACCGCACCGAGGCGTTCAACGACTGCATGAAGCAGAACTATCCCGGCATCACGGTGTTCGGCGAGGCGACGAACTGGGACGGCGCCGTGGCCTCGCAGAAGCTCTCCACCGTCATGACGGCGAACCCCGACGTCAAGGGCGTCTACATGCAGTCGAGCTTCGCCCTCGCCGGCACGCTGCAGGTTCTCAAGCAGCGCGACCTGCTGGTGCCGCCGGACGACCCCAAGCACGTCTTCGTCGTCTCCAACGACGGCATCCCGCAGGAGCTCAAGGACATCGCCGCCGGGAACATCGACGCCACCGTCTCCCAGCCCGCGGACCTGTACGCCAAGTGGGCGCTGTCGTACGCCCAGGCCGCGATCGAGGGCAAGACCTTCCAGCCGGGCAAGACCGATCACGACAGCACCATCATCGAGGTGCGGCCCGGCCTGCTGGAGGACCAGCTGTCCGCGCCGCTCGTCACCGCCGACGGCGGCACCTACGGCGGAATCGCCAGCGTCAAGCACGACGACAAGTCGCTGTGGGGCAACAACCTGAGCTGAGAGGGCGTGGTCATGGAAGAGTTCGCGGGAGGGCCCGCGAGCCCTCCACCCGCCCGTGACGACGGGCAGGTCCGTGCGGACCCGCCCGTCGCCGAGGCGGAGCACATCACCAAGAGGTACGGCGAGACGACGGCGCTGGACAGTGCCCGCATCACGATCAGACCCGGAGAGGCGCACGCACTGGTCGGGCGCAACGGTGCGGGCAAGTCGACCCTGGTCTCCATCCTGACCGGGCTGCAGGCGCCGGACGAGGGCGAGGTCCGCTTCGCCGGCTCCCCCGCGCCGCGGCTGTCCGACCGTGACGCCTGGCGGGAACGGGTCGCCTGCGTCTACCAGAAGTCCACGATCATCCCTGAGCTGACCGTGGCGGAGAACCTCTACCTGAACCGGCACGACCGCAACCGGCTGGGACTGGTCGGCTGGAAGGGCCTGTGGCGGAAGGCGGCCGAGCTGCTGGAGGCGTGGTCGGTGGACGTCGACGTCCGCCGGCCTGCCGGAGAGCTCGGGGTGGAGCAGCGGCAGTTCGTGGAGATCGCCCGCGCGCTGTCGTTCGGCGCGAGGTTCATCATCCTGGACGAGCCCACCGCCCAGCTGGACGGCGCGGCGATCTCCCGCCTCTTCGAGCGGATGCGGGCGATGCGGGAGCAGGGAGTCACCTTCCTGTTCATCAGTCATCACCTGCAGGAGATCTATGAGATCTGCGACACGGTCACGGTGTTCCGGGACGCCCGGCACATCCTCACCGCGCCGGTGGCGGACCTGCCGCAGGGCGAGCTGGTGGCGGCGATGACCGGTGAGGCCGCCGGGCTGCGGGAGCACGCCGTGCGCCCGCCGGTCCCGGCGGAGGCCCCGGTGGTCCTCGACGTCCGGGGCCTGCGCGACGGCGACGTCTACCAGGACGTCGACCTCCGAGTCCGGGCCGGGGAGATCGTGGGGCTCGCGGGTCTGGGCGGCAGCGGGAAGACCGAGCTCGCCGAGACCATCGCCGGGCTGCGCGCTCCCAAGGACGGCACCCTCGAGGTGGCCGGGAGCCGCCCGCGTCCCGGGAGTGTGCCGGCGTCGCTGGCCGCCGGAGTGGGCTTCGTGCCCCGCGACCGTCACCATCAGGGGCTCGTCCCCCTGATGTCCATCGCCGACAACACCACGATGACCGTGCCCGAGCGACTCGGTCAGGCGGGGTTCGTCAGCGGCCGGCGCAAGGACGCGCTGGCCCGCGAGATGATCACGAATCTCGCGATCAAGACACCCGGCCCGGAACTCCCCGTTTCCGGGCTGTCCGGCGGCAACCAGCAGAAGGTCGTGATGGCCCGCGCCCTGGCCAGCGACCCGCGCCTGCTCGTACTGATCACGCCGACGGCCGGAGTCGACGTCCGGTCGAAGGAGTTCCTGCTCGGCAAGGTCGAGGAGATCGCCGGCAACGGAACAGGCGTCGTGATCGCCTCCGATGAACTTGACGACCTGCGGCTGTGCAACCGGGTGCTCGTGATGTTCCACGGCCGCGTCGTCGCGGAACTGACCGCCGGCTGGCACGATCACGAGATGGTGGCCGCCATGGAAGGAGTCGACCTCGATGCCTGACAGCACCACCGCTCCCGCCACGACGGGACACCCTCCGGGCCCGTCGGCGCCGGAGGAGGCGGGAAGACGCCGTCCGGCGATCCCCCTGGCCCGGCTGCGGGACTTCGCGCTCGTTCCCGCGATCATCGTGATCGCGATCGTCGGGCAGATCGTCAACCCGATCTTCCTGCAGAGCGACAACCTGATCAACATCCTGCAGACCATGTCGGAGATCTCGCTCCTCGTCCTGGCGCAGACGCTCGTGCTGATCGCCGGCAGGATGGACCTGTCGCTCGAGTCGACCTTCGGGCTGGCCCCCGGCGTGGCCGCATGGCTGACGGTCGCCGCCGGCACGGGACCGGGGCTCGGGCTGCTGCCCGGCGCCTGGGGAATCCCCGTCACCCTCGCGGTGGGAGTGCTGATCGGCGCGGTGAACGCGCTGTTCATCGTCCGCTTCGGGCTCAACGGCTTCATCGTCACCCTGGGCATGCTCATCGTGCTGCGCGGCCTCCTCACGGGCATCTCCGGCGGGCAGACCTTCTTCAACCTGCCGGAATCGATGACCTACTTCGGCTCGGCCATGTGGCTCGGCGTGCCCGCGTCCATCTGGATATGCCTGCTGCTGTTCGCCGTGGGGATCGTGGTCATGGGATTCACCCGGTTCGGCCGGGCGCTGTACGCGATCGGCGGGAACGTCGACGCCGCCAAGGCGGCCGGAATCCGCACCGACCGGGTGCTGTGGATCGTGCTGATCTCCGCGAGCCTGCTGGCCGCGATCGGCGGTCTCCTGCTGACGGGCCGGCTCGCCTCCGTGGCCGCCGCCCAGGGCGACGGCGCGATCTTCACGGTGTTCGCCGCGGCCGTCATCGGCGGAGTCAGCCTCAACGGCGGCAAGGGCACCGTGTTCGGCGCGTTCACCGGCATCCTGCTGCTCTACATGATTCAGAACGTCCTCACGCTCGCGGGCGTCCCCGCGCAGTGGATCCAGGCGCTCAACGGGGCGATCATCCTCACCGCACTCGCGATCTCCCGCCTCACCGGCGGCAAGTCGCAGGAATGACGAGCAGGGGAGGCCGATCGCGACGCCGGCCTCCCCTGCTCGTCGCCGCGTACGCCTCCGGGGCGTGAGACGCGAAAAGGCCGGGTGATTCCCGCTTCGAACGAAGTGGGAATCACCCGGCCTTCTGGTTCTGGCGCCTTCCGGCTCAGGCGCCTCCCGGTTCCGGCAGGAGGCGCGTTATGAGGGGAGCAGCGGCAGCAGGGCGTTGAGGCGCCCGGACGCGAAACCGGACAGGTCCAGCGAGCAGAAGGTGAATCCCGCGCCGCGGACCGCGGCATCGACGCGCTCGCGCAGCTCGCACGCCCGCGGGATCTCGGTGACCGGGACCTCGACCCGGGCGAGCGTGCCGCCGGCGTGGGCGCGCACCCTGCACACCGGGAAGCCGAGATCGCGCAGCGCGCCCTCGGCGGTCTCGATCCTGCGCAGGACCTCCGGCGTGACCGGGTCGCCGTAGCTGACCCGTGAGGCCAGGCAGGGCGCGGCGGGCTTGTCCGCGGTGACCAGGCCGAGGCTCCGGCTGACCGCGCGGACGTCGGCCTTGGTGAGCCCGGCCTCCACCAGCGGCGCGATGGCCCCGCGCTCGGCCGCGGCCCGCTGCCCTGGGCGGTGGTCCCCGAGGTCGTCGAGGTTGGTGCCGAGCGCGATCCGGGCGCCCATGGCGGCCGCCAGCGGCGTGAGCGCGTCGAACAGCGCCGACTTGCAGTGGTAGCAGCGGTCGGCGCCGTTGGCGGCGTACTCGGGCCTGTCGGCCTCGTCCGTGCACACCTCCAGATGGGCCAGGCCGTGGGCGCGCGCGAAGTCACGCGCCGTGGCCCGCTCCGAGGCGGCCAGACTCGGGGAGACGGCGGTGACGGCCAGTGCGCGCCCGCCGAGCACGCGGGCGGCGGCGAAGGCGAGCAACGCGGAGTCGGCGCCGCCGGAGTAGGCGACGACGACGGCGTCCTCACGGCGCAATCGGGCCGTCAGCCGGTCCATGGCGTCGCCCGCCGCGCCCACTCGGCCGGCGTCCGCCGCCGCGTCTCCCCCGGAAGCGGGACGCTCAGCCACGGGCGGCCTCGCCCGCGAAGGCGCCCGAGCCGGTGAGGCTCTCCTCGACGCCGAGGACATGCAGGGCGGCGTGGAGCCTGGCCCGTTCCGAGTCCCGCGCCAGCAGAGCCCGATAGACGGCCCGGTGCTCCCTGAGGGTGCGATGAACGGCCTCGGGGTCGCTCATGCCCCGCCAGACGCGGGCTCGTACGGTGCGGCCGGACATGTTGTGGGTGACGGCGGCGAGGACGGCGTTGCCGCAATGAGAGGCGATGAGGGCGTGGAAGTCCTGGTCGAGCGCGACGAGTTTCTCGTGGTCGACGGGATCGCAGGCGGCCACCGTCTCGGCCTCGTCGAGCAGGTCGCCCAGGTGGACGAGATCGGCGTCCGGGATGCGCGTGGCCGCCAGCGCGGTCGCCTCCGCCTCCAGAATCCTGCGCACATGCAGGAACTCCCCCGCCCCGGCGTCGAGATGTATGTCGGCGACGAAGCTCATCCCGTCGAGCAGCAGGTCGGGAGAGAGACTGGTGACGTAGGTGCCGTCGCCCTGCCGCGTCTGCAGCACCCTCATGGCGACCAGCGCGCGCACGGCCTCGCGCAGCGTGTTGCGGGCGACACCGAGTTGTTCGGCCAGATTCTTCTCGACGGGGAGCTTCTGCCCCGGGCGCAGCTCCCCATCGATGATCATCTGCTTGATCGTGTCGATCGCCGTCTCGATGACGCCCACGTCAGCCTCCCCATTGGTGACCATCAGGGTAGCGGTACGCATCGATCGACTCAGAGTGCATACGAGCGCTGTAACCAGGCTTTTCGGGCAGCAGATAACGGCCGCGCTCGATGCGGACGGGGTCGGTGAAGTGCTCGTGCAGGTGGTCGACGTACTCCAGGACCCGGCCCTCCAGGCTGCCGCTCACGCACACGTAGTCGACCACGGCCATGTGCTGGACCAGCTCGCACAGGCCGACGCCGCCCGCGTGGGGGCAGACGGGCACGCCGAACTTGGCGGCCATGAGCAGCACCGGCACGATCTCGTTGACCGACGCGAGCCGGCAGGAGTCGATCTGGCAGAAGTCGATCGCGCCCGCCTGCAGGAGCTGCTTGAACATGACCCTGTTGTGGCAGTGCTCGCCGGTGGCGACACCGACGGGGGCGATCGCCTTGCGGATGGCCGCGTGGCCGAGAACGTCGTCGGGGCTGGTCGGCTCCTCGATCCACAGCGGCTCGTACGGCGCGAGCCGATTGACCCACTCAATCGCCTGGGGCACGTCCCACACCTGGTTGGCGTCGATCATGAGCGTGCGGTCGCCGAGCTCCTCCCGCGCGATCGCCAGCCGGCGGACGTCGTCCTCGACGTTGGCGCCGACCTTGAGCTTGACGTGGGTCCAGCCCTCGGCGACGGCCTCGCGGCACAGCCGGCGCAGTTTGCCGTCGTCGTAGCCGAGCCAGCCCGGAGAGGTGTTGTAGGCCGGGTAGCCGTGCTCGGCCAGCTCGGCGATCCGTTCCGCACGCGTGGGGGCGAGCCGGGCCAGCATCTCGACGGCCTCGGCGGGGGTCAGCACGTCGGACAGGTAACGGAAGTCGCAGGCCGCGACCAGCTCCTCGGGCGTCATGTCGGCGACGAAGCGCCACAGGGGTTTGCCGGCCCGGCGGGCCACAAGGTCCCACGCCGCGTTGAGGACGCCCGCGGCCGACAGGTGCACCACGCCCTTCTCCGGCCCGAGCCAGCGCATCTGGCTGTCGGCCATGATCTCGCGGTAGAGACCGCCGAGGTCGCCGGCCAGCTCGTCCACGTCGCGTCCGGCCAGCCGCGCCCCGATCTGCCGGGCGGCGGCCACACACAGGTCGTTGCCCCGCCCGATCGTGAACGTGAGGCCGTGCCCCGCCAGGTCGCCGTCGTCGGTCTCCAGCACCACGTACGCCGCGGAGTAGTCGCCGTCCGGGTTCATGGCGTCCGAGCCGTCGAGCGTCGCGGAGGTCGGAAACCTGATGTCGATCACGTTCACAGAGGTGATCGTCGGCATGGGCGAACTCCAATTGATCCGATGAATATGAATGGAACAGTAGGATCACACCGGGCAAAGGTCAAGGCAAGTCCACCCATATCCGATCAAAGCCTTTACTTCAACCCGATGAATCTGACAGGCTCGGCTCGGCGTATGGCCCTGAGAACCAGCGGAGAGGCAAGATCGTGAAGCTGTTGCGAGTGGGCCCGGCGGGCGAGGAGCGACCCTGCGTGCTCACGCCCGACGGGCGGGTGTTCGACGTGTCGTCGTTGACGGCCGACATCGATGGCGCCTTCCTCTCCGGGGGAGGCGTCGAACGGGTGCGGTCGGCTCTGGCGGAGGGCGAACTGCCGGAGGCGGGGCCGTACGAGCGGGTGGGCGCGCCGATTGCCAGGCCGGGCAAAGTGGTGTGTATCGGATTGAACTACTCCGATCACGCGGAGGAGACGGGGGCGGCGATCCCGGCGGAGCCGGTGGTCTTCATGAAGGCGTCGAACACGGTGGTCGGCCCCGATGACGAGGTGCTGGTGCCGCGCCGGAGCGTGAAGACCGACTACGAGGTCGAACTGGCCGTGATCCTGGGCCGTACGGCGCGCTACCTGGAGTCCCCCGAGGCGGCGGCGGAGGTGATCGCGGGGTATGCGGTCTCCAACGACGTGTCGGAGCGGGAGTTCCAGAACGAGCGCGGCGGCCAGTGGGACAAGGGCAAGTCGTGTGAGACGTTCAATCCGCTGGGTCCGTGGCTGGTGACGGCCGACGAGGTCGGCGATCCGCAGGCGCTGGGGTTGCGGCTGTGGGTCAACGGGGAGCTGCGGCAGAACGGCGGCACCAAGAACCAGATCTTCGGGGTGCATCACGTGATCTGGTATCTCAGCCAGTTCATGGTGCTGGAGCCGGGCGACGTGGTGAACACCGGCACCCCGGCGGGTGTGGCGCTGGGCCGTGGCCCGCAGGCCTTCCTGCGGGAGGGTGACGTGGTCGAGCTGGAGATCGACGGTCTCGGCCGTCAGCGCCAGCGGATGGGTCAGGCATGACCCCAGAGTTCGACGGCCTGGTGGCGATCGTCACCGGCGGGGCGTCGGGCATCGGCCGGGCGGTCGCCGAGGAGCTGACCGCCCGCGGCGCCCGCGTCGCCGTCCTGGACCTGAAGGACACCGAGTTCGCCTGTGACGTGACCGACGACGTCGCCGTACGTGCGGCTGTCACGGCGGTCGCGGAGGCGTACGGCCGGATCGACGTGCTGGTGAACAACGCGGGCATCGGTGCGCTGGGCACGGTGGCCGACAACGACGACGCCGAGTGGCTGCGGGTGCTCGACGTGAACGTGGTGGGGGTCGCCCGGGTGAGCCGGGCGGCGCTGCCCCACCTGCGCCGTTCCCCGCACGCCGCGATCGTCAACACCTGCTCGATCGCCGCGACGGCGGGCCTGCCGCAGCGGGCGTTGTATTCGGCGTCCAAGGGAGCGGTGCTGGCGTTGACCCGCGCGATGGCGGCCGACCACATCCGCGAGGGCATCCGGGTCAACTGCGTCACTCCCGGCACCGTGGACACCCCCTGGGTCGGCCGGCTGCTGGGCTCCGCGCCCGATCCCCAGGCCGAGCGGGCGGCGCTGGCCGCCCGGCAGCCGCACGGCCGCCTGGTGACGCCGGAGGAGGTCGCCCACGCGGTGGCCTACCTGGCGAGCCCGCGGGCGGGATCCACGACCGGGGTCGAGCTGGCCGTGGACGGCGGGATGTCGGGCCTGCGTCCGAGGCCGGTGACGTCGTGACGGCCGCCGCCGGCGGCCTGGCGGGCAGGCTAGGACGTTACGGGCTCGGCACGGCGCCGCTGGGCGGGCTGTTCGCGCCGGTGAGCGAGGAGGAGGCCGGGCAGACGCTGGCCGCCGCCTGGGAGGCGGGGATCCGCTACTTCGACACCGCGCCGCATTACGGCAGCGGGCTGGCCGAGGAGCGTCTCGGGCGGTTCCTGCGCGCCCTGCCGGAGGCCGCCGCCGCAGAGGCGGTCGTCTCCACGAAGGTGGGCCGGGTGCTGGTGCCCGGACAGGGCGAGGAGGAGGGGTTCCCCGGCCGCACCGGTTTCGTGCGGGTGCGGGACTACAGCCGCGACGGCGTGCTGCGCTCGCTGGACGACAGCCTGAACCGCACCGGGCTCGACCACTTCGACCTGGTGTTCATCCACGACCCGGACGACCACTGGGAGCAGGCCGCCGGTCAGGCGTATCCGGCGCTGGCGGAGTTACGCGACCAGGGGGTGATCGGCGCCGTCGGCGCCGGGATGAACCAGGCCGAGATGCTGACCCGGTTCGTCCGCGAGACCGACCTGGACGCCGTTCTGGTCGCAGGACGCTACACGCTGCTCGACCGCTCCGCCGCGGAGGAACTGCTGCCCGAGTGCGAGCGGCGGGGTGTGGCCGTGATCGCCGGAGGCGTGTTCAACAGCGGGATCCTGGCCGGCGGCACCACCTTCAACTACGACGCCGCCCCGCCCCCCGTGCTGGAGCGGGCGCGTGGGCTTGGACGCGTCTGCGCGTCCCACGGCGTGCCGCTGCCCGCCGCGGCCCTGCGCTTCCCCCACCGCCACCCGGCCGTCGCCAACGTCCTGATCGGCGCGCGCAGCGCGGAGGAGATCACTGAGGATCTGGCCCTGGCGGCCTCGGACATCCCGGACGCGCTCTGGGAGGACCTGGACCATGCGGGTTGATCTCGCCTACGGCACCGGCGGCCTGGTCGTGGACCTGCCGGACGACCGGACCACGGTCATCGCCCCGGTCGCCCGGCCCGCCGTGACCGACGAGGCCGCCGAACTGCGCCGGGCCCTGCGCGAGCCCGTCGCGGGCCCGCCACTGCGCGAGCGGGTGCGCCCCGGCCAGACCGTGGCGATCTCCGCCTGCGACGGCACGCGGCCCCAGCCGCGGCACCTGATGATCCCGGCGATCCTGGACGAACTGGACGGGATCGTCGACATCGGCGACGTCGTGATCCTCGTGGCCACCGGCACCCACCGCGGCAACAGCGACGCCGAACTGCGTGCGATGTTCGGCGACCAGGTCGTGGACAGCGTACGGATCGTCAACCACGACGCGCGCGACGCGTCGTCGCTGAGGTGGATGGGACGCCACGGCAAGGACGTGCCGGTCTGGCTCAACCGGGAGTGGACCGACGCCGATGTGCGGATCACGACCGGCTTCGTCGAGCCGCACTTCTTCGCCGGGTTCTCCGGCGGCCCCAAGCTGGTCGCGCCCGGGCTCGCCGCCCTGGAGACCGTGCTCACGCTGCACGACGCCGCCCGCATCGGCGACCCCCGGGCCACCTGGGGCGTCATCCAGGGCAACCCCGTCCACGACGACGTCCGCGCCATCGCCGCCGCGACCGGCGTCACCTTCGCCCTCGACGTCGTGCTCAACCGCGAGCAGCGGATCGTGCGGGCGTTCGGCGGCGACCTTCTTGCGATGCACGCCGCCGCCACGGCCGCCGCCCGCGCGGCCGCGATGCGCCCGGTTCGCGAGCCCTTCGACGTGGTGGTGACGACGAACGCCGGTTTCCCGCTCGACCAGAACCTCTACCAGTCGGTGAAGGGGATGAGCGCCGCCGCCCAGGTCGTCAGGCCCGGCGGGACCATCATCTGCGCCGCCGAGTGCCGGGACGGCTTCCCCGACCACGGCTCCTATCGGGACGTGCTCACCTCCGCCGCCTCTCCGCAGGCGCTGTTCGAGGAGATCTCCCGCCGCACCGAGACCGTGCCCGACCAGTGGCAGGTGCAGATCCAGGCCCGCATCCAGCGGCACGCCAACGTGATCATGCACACGTCGCATCTGAGCGACGCCGACCTGGCCGCCGCCCACCTGGAGCAGACCGGCGACATCGCCGCCACGGTCCGCGCCCTGCCCGGACGGGTCTGCGTCCTGCCGGAAGGTCCCATGACGATCCCCTACCTCGCAGGAGAGTGACCGTGCTCCGCTTCGCGGTGGCGACCGGCGACGACCGGCTCCACGCCACCCCGCCGCTGACCGCCGGACCCGTCGGGCCGGCATGAGCGAGGCACTCGACCTCGGCTTCGCCCGCGTGGATCTCGGCCGCGAGGCGCGCCAGGGGCTGCCCGAGATCGTGTACGGCCCGGGCAAGCGCGTGAGCGAGATCGCCGGGATCGTCACCGCCCTGCTCGGCCGGAACACCGGGCCTGTCCTGGTGACGCGGGTCGAACCCGGCACAGCCGGCGAGGTGCGCGCGCTCGTCGCCGGCGGCGCGTACGACCCGGACGCCCGGCTGCTGGTCTGGCGTCCGGCGCGGCCGGTCGAGCACACCGTGGCCGTGGTCACGGCGGGAACGGCGGACGGCCCCGTCGCGGCCGAGGCGGCGGCCGTCGCCTCCGCGCTCGGCCTGCGGACCGTCGTGGTCAGAGACGTCGGCGTGGCCGGGCTGCACCGCGTGCTCGCCGCCGCCGACGACCTGCGCGCGGCCGACAGCGTGATCGTCGTCGCCGGCATGGAGGGCGCGCTGGCCAGCGTCGTCGGCGGCCTCGTCGAGACACCGGTGATCGCGGTGCCCACCTCCACCGGATACGGCGCTGCGCTGGAGGGCGTGACGGCCCTGCTGGCCATGCTGACCTCCTGCGCCGCCGGGCTGACCGTGGTGAACATCGACTCCGGATTCGGCGCCGCCCTCGCGGCCTACCGCCTCACGAGGAGGACCTGCCGGTGATCCTCTCCCTGAACCCCTTCACCGGACTCGCGGGCGACATGCTGCTCGGCGCGCTGCTCGACGCCGGGGCCTCGCTCGACGCCGTACGGCAGGCGGTCACCGCGACCGGGCTCACCGGCTGGCGCCTCGACGCCGCACGGGTGCGCACGGGGGCGCTGACCGCCACCCGCGTTCACATCGAGGTCGACGACGACGCCACCGAGCGCCCGGCCGCACAACTGATCACGATGGCGGCCCGGACCGGGCTGACCGTGGCGGAGACGGCGCTGACCGCCATCGCCGAGGTGGAGGGCGCACTGCACGGCGTCCCGCCCGCCGACGTCCACCTGCACGAACTCGGCGGGCACGACACCCTGATCGACATCGTCGGATGCGCGGCGGCGCTGCGCGATCTCCGGGTGACGCGCGTGCACTCCGCGCCGCTGCCGCTGGGCGGGGGCACGGTGAACACCCGCCACGGCGTGCTGCCCGTTCCCGCTCCCGCCACGCTCGCGCTGCTGAAGGGGGCGCGGGTGCGGGGCGGGGAGGCGGGAGAGGCGGTCACGCCCACCGGGGCGGCCCTGCTGCACGCGATGGGCACCGCGTACGGCCCGGCTCCCGAGATGGCTCTGCGCGCCACCGGGTATGGCGCGGGCGGCCGCGTGCTGCCCGACCGGCCCAACGTGACCGTGGCCATGCTCGGGGAGCCGGTGGCCATGCCCGGAGAGCCCGGGGCCGGGGAAGGCACGCAGATCGTCCTGTCGACGAACCTCGACGACGTGACCGGGGAGGTCCTCGGGCACGTCATCGAGCGTGCCCTCGCGGCGGGCGCGGCGGACGCCTGGGTCACGCCCGCCGTCATGAAGAAGGGGCGCCCCGCGCACGTCCTGCACGTCCTCACGGCCCCCGAGCTGGCCGACGACCTGCAGACCCTGGTCTTCGCCGAGACGGGGAGCCTGGGCCTGCGGCGCGGCATGGTGGAGAAGGTCGCCCTCCCCCGGCACTTCGAGACCGTACGCCTGCACGGCCGGGACGTCCGCATGAAGCACGGGCCGTGGGGGGTCAAACCCGAGTACGACGACCTGGCCGCGTTGGCCCAGGCGACCGGCAGACCCTTGAGGGAACTGACACGAGAGGCATTCGACGCGCTGTGACTTCCGATGCGACTCCCCCTGCGACTTCCCCGGCGGCTCCGGCTGTGACCCGCATCGACGCCCACCACCACCTGTGGGATCTCTCCGTGCGCCCGCAGACGTGGCTGGACCCTCCGGAGATGGCTCCCATCCGCCGCGACTTCGGCCTCTCCGACCACGCCTCCGCCACGGCCGGAACGGGCATCGGCCGCTCCGTGCTCGTGCAGGTGCTCGGCGACGCGGAGGAGACGCGCGAGTTCCTGGCGCTGGCGGCGCGGTCGCAGACCATCGCCGCGGTGGTGGGATGGGCCGATCTGACCCGGCCCGATCTCGCCGACGAGCTCGCCGCCCTGGCCGCCTCGCCCGGTGGCGCCCTGCTGCGCGGGATCCGCCACCTGGTGCAGGGCGAGTCCGACCCGCGCTGGCTGGCCCGCGACGACGTGCGCCGCGGGCTGCGGCAGGTCGCGGACGCCGGACTCGCCTACGACCTGCTCGTCCTGCCTCACCAGCTGCCGGCCGCGATCGAGACCGTACGCGCCCTGCCCGAGCTGACCTTCGTCCTGGACCACCTCGCGAAACCGCCGATCGCGGCCGGAGAGCTCGACCCCTGGGCGGGCCTCATCCGTGAGCTCGCCGCGGAGCCCAACGTGACGGCCAAGCTCTCCGGCCTGATCACCGAGGCGGCGTGGGACGACTGGAACGCCGGCGCGCTGCGCCCGTACGTCGACGTGGCGCTCGACGCGTTCGGCCCGTCTCGTCTCATGTTCGGCTCGGACTGGCCCGTCTGCCTCCTCGCCGGTTCTCTGCCCCTCTGGACCGAGACCGTCTCGGCGCTGCTCACGGATGCCGGGCTGACGGCCGCCGAGCAGGATGCCGTCTTCCGGGACACGGCGACACGGGTCTACCGCTTGGAGGGGTGAGCGCCCGGGACGCCGGCCGGACCGCCTGAGGCGTCCGGCCGGCGTCGGTGGTGTCAGGGCTTCGTGGGGTCAGGGCTTCGTGGGGTCAGGGCTTCGTGGGGGTCAGGGTGTGGTGAGGTCGAAGCGGTTGACGGTGACCGCGCCGCCGAGGGATTGGGTGGCGTAGTTGAAGATGGCGAATCGGTAGCCCATGAAGAACTGCCAGGCGTTGCCCATGGTGAAGGCGGGTCCGAACGAGGTGAAGTTCACTCCGTCGGTGCTGTAGGAGAAGCGGGCCTGGCGGCCGGTGCCGGGGCGGATGTCGGCGTTGACCCGTAGCCAGATCCTGCCGCCGGACACGGAGGTGGAGGCCACCTCGGTGCCGGTGCTGGTGGTCTGCCAGCTGCCGTTCATGGTCAGGTTGTTGGTCGCGACCAGGCGGGTCTGGCCGTTGTCGCGGCG
>NZ_FTNI01000055.1 GCF_900156315.1 Microbispora rosea
CTGCTCCTTACCGGCGACGCCGCCGAGGAGCTCGACACCATGTATCCCTACTATCGCGTGCAGGAGGGCGGCTGGGACGTCGACGTCTCGTCACGGACGATGCGTGACGTTCAGCTGGTCATCCACGAGTTCGACCCCGACTCCGACGCGTACGTGGAGAAGAACGGCCGAAAGCTGCCGGTCGACGTGCCCTGGGCCGAGGTCGACGTCGAGCGCTACGACGCCCTCATCATTCCCGGGGGACGTGCCCCCGAGTGGATCCGGGTCGACGCCGACGTCAGGCGCATCACCGAGCACTTCTTCGCGCGCAACCTCCCGATCGCGCTGGTGTGCCACGGCGCGCAGGTGCCGGCTGTGTACGGGCTGCTGAAGGGCCGCAAAACGGCGTGCTTCCCCCCCATCACCGGTGACATGGAGAACGCGGGCGCGACGGTCATCGACGCTCCCGACGTCGTGGACGGAAACCTTGTCTCCTGCCGCGGCTGGCCTGACATGCCGCAGTTCGGCCGGGTGATGATGGAGGTCTTCTCGAAGTCCGTCAACTCCGCATCGGCATGAGCACACCTGGCCTGTCCCGGTGACGGCGCTTCGGACCGTCACAGTCGACGGCTCCCCCGTCCACGTCCTGGAGAGCGGCACCGGGCCCGCGGTGCTGATCCTGCACCGCTCCGGACCCGGTACGACCGGATCCGGAGCCTGGGCGACGACCGCACAGGCGCTGGCGACCGGCGCATGATGCAGGCGGTGGCGCAGGTCGGCCAATGGCTCGGGCTCGGCGGCTCGATCGTGGCCAACCTGTTCAACCCGCGACTGATCGTCATCGGGGGCTACTTCGCCTCACTGGCCCAGTGGCTGCTGCCCCACGCGCAGGATCAGCTGCAGCGGCTCGTGGTGGCCGTCCCCGCCGCCCAGTGCCGATTCGTCGCCTCCACGCTCGGCTTCGGCGCCGCTTCCCGCGGCGCCGCGAGCATGGTGGTCAACCGGATCATCGACGACCCGAAAACGATCATGGATTCACTACCCCGGCCGACAGCCTACTGACGGCCCCCACAGACCTGGAGGCGGCACCTCTCCAGCAACCCCCCGTATCCGCAACCAACGCCAACAAGCGGCAACAAGCGCGGCGGCGCGCGCCTTGCCTGACGTCCCCCCGGTCAGGAAAGGGTTTCCCATGTCACCACGTCATCGAACGTGGGCCAGGCTGCTCGACACAGCCCTGCCAGAAAACGGACGACGCCCGAGACGTCGCACCGCGACCACGATGGCCTTAGCCCTCATCGCCCCTTTCATCACGCTCCTCGCGACGCCGGTGAGCGCCGAGGCCCCCACGGCGGCTGAGCCCGCTTTCAAGGTCGCTGCAGCGGCGCTGCCGCAGCCGTCCGCGCCTGCCGCCAAGGCCGCACACCCAGACGCCGGCTTCAAGGTGCTCGTGGTGCGCAGCACCCAGGACGCGGTGTCGTCGGCCGGCTTGGCCGCGATCCGGGATGCGGCCAGACCCGGTCATTTCACGGTCGTGGCGCCCGGGCCCGCTGACGTGGGCGACCATTTCACGGAGAAGAAGCTGGCGCAGTACCGCGCGGTCGTGTTCTTGGACACGGGTCACGCGAGCCCGCTCACGGACGCGCAACGCGCGAACTTCGAGAGCTACTTCCGCGACGGCGGCGGCTTCGTCGGCGTCGGCTCGGCGGTCGAGACCGACGAGTCCTGGTCGTTCCTGACTGACCTCCTGGGGACGCGTGCGTCCGGCAGGACCGACGTGCAATCGGGTGACGTGAAGGTCGCCGACCGCGTCCACGACGCGACCAAGGATCTGCCGCAGATCTGGTCGCGGACCGACAACTGGTACAACTTCACGAAGAACGTCCGCGGTGTGTCACACGTCCTCGACACCGTCGTCGAGGACCCGTTCGGGCCGCAGCCGCAGGGCGCCGACCTCGACGGGATCGCCGGGGGCACGATGGGCGCCGATCACCCGGTCTCGTGGTGTAAGGACTTCCAGGGCGGCCGCTCGTTCTACACCGGCCTGGGCAACACGGCCGCGAGCTTCGACGCCGAGCTCACCAAGCACCTCAAGGGCGCGATCGGCTGGGCCGCGGGCCAGGCCGACCCGGTCTACAGCGATTGCGGCGCGACCGTGCTGGCCAACTACCAGCAGACGAAGATCGGCTCGCCGCCGAACCTGCAGGAGCCGATCGGCTTCGACCAGCTGCCGGACGGCCGCGTTCTGCAGACGGACCGCCTCGGCTCGCTGCGCATGCACGACCCGACCACGGGCGTCACCACGGTCGTCGCCGACTTCGCCGATCCGAGCCTGCCGATGACGCAGCAGATCTACTCCGCAGGCGAGGACGGGCTCTATGGCCCGGCGGTCGACGCCAACTTCGCGACCAACAAGTGGGTCTACCTCTACTACTCGCCGAAGGAGGTCACCGACGTCAAGCTGAGCGACGGATCGGTCGTCACCCAGATCACGCCGAACACCACCCCGCCGAACGTGGCGGCGTCCAAGACCGCGTGGGATCCGTACGTGGGCTATTTCCAGCTCAGCCGCTTCAAGTTCGTCGACGCCACCGACAGCACGCCGGCGCACCTCGACATGGGCTCCGAGCAGCAGATCATGCGCGTGCCGGTCAACCGCCAGGAGTGCTGCCACGTCGGGGGCGACATCGACTTCGACAAGCACGGCAACCTCTGGATGGTCACCGGCGATGACACGCCCGCGGGCGGCATCAACGGCGGCGGCTACGGGCCGTACAACTCGCAGAAGACCGACGAGCAGCAGACCGTGCGCGTCACCGACGCGACGGGCGGCACGTTCACGCTGACCTTCGAGGGCCAGACGACGGAGCCGATCGCGTGGAACGCGGATCGTGATGCGATCGACGCGGCGCTCGAGGCGCTCTCGAACATCGAGGCGGATGAGATCCAGACCAGCGGCGGCCCGGTCAACACGTCGAACGTCAACGTGTTCTTCCGCCGCGGCAAGCAGCAGTCCGATCAGCCGCAGATCACCGCTGACGGCGCCGGCCTGACCGGCACCGCCACGCCGGCGATCGCCACCAACACGGCGCAGGCGGGCGGCTGGTATCAGCGGCTCACCGGTGACTCGCGCCGCAGCGCGCTGAACACCAACGACCTGCGCGGCAAGGTGCTGCGGATCAAGGTCAAGGACGGCAACATCTCCGCCGCCGACGCCAACAAGGCCGACTTCGGCTCCGGCACCGGCGCCTACTCGATCCCGTCGGGCAACCTGTTCCCGCTGGTCGCGGGCGCGCCGCAGGACAAGACGCGGCCGGAGGTCTACGCGATGGGTTTCCGCAACCCGTTCCGGATCCAGGTCGACGAGAACGACGTGGCCTACATCGGCGACTACTCGCCCGACGCCCAGACACCGCAGCGCTCGCACGGCCCGGCGGGCACCGGCCGCTACGAGATCGTGCGCAAGCCGTCCAACTACGGCTGGCCGACGTGCTACAAGCGCGACCTCGCGCACTACCAGTGGAACTTCCACGAGTTCGCGCCCGGCACCACCACCGCGGGCACGCCGCTGAACAACCCGCCTCAGAAGTTCGACTGCGACGGGCCGACGCAGCGCAACGACTCGCTGTGGAACATTGAGGGCGGTCCGACGGTCGAGCCGGGCCTGAGGGACGTCCCGCCGGTCACCGACCCGGACATCTGGTACTCCTACCGCGACAACAACCCGAACGCGCCGCTCGGCACCCCGTGCGAGGCCTACTACGCGCCGACCCCGGGCCCGATCGCGCCCGGCTCGACGACCGAATGCCCGCGGCTGTTCCCCGAGCTCTACACCGGCGGCGTTGGTCCGCACGGGGTCACGAAGTACCACTACGACCCGGAGAACCCGAACCCTCACAAGTTCCCGCCGTACTACGACGACTCGGTGATCATCAGCGAGTGGACGCAGGACACGCTGCGCGAGGTCAAGCTCGACAAGCAGAACAACCACGTCCAGAAGATCAACAACTTCCTGGATTGCGGCAGCCGTGCGAACGCCGGGGCAGGCAGGTTCCGGTTCGAATGCGACAACCCGATGGACTTGCAGTTCGGTTCTGACGGCGCGTTCTACCTGCTGACCTACGGCAACGGGTTCAACGTCATCAGCCCCGACGCGGGCATGTACAAGTGGGAGTACGTCAAGGGCAAGCGCGCGCCGAAGGCCGTGCTCACCACGGACCGCACCGACGGCTCAACGCCGCTGACCGTGAACTTCTCCAGCGCCGGCTCGCTGGATGAGGATCCCGGCGACTCGATCCGCTACGAGTGGAACTTCGGCGACGGCTCGGCGATCGAGACCGACCCGAACCCGACACACACCTACACGCAGTCCGGCCGCTACACGGCCGTGCTGACCGTGCTCGACTCGTCCGGCAAGCAAACCCCGACCAGCACCGTGATCACCGTGGGCAACACGAGCCCGACGGTGGTCGTCAATACGCCGGTGGAGGGCGGGACGTTCGCGTTCGGCGACGACATCCCGTTCTCGGTCACGGTCACCGACCCCGAGGACGGGACGGTGAATTGCTCCGAGGTGCAGGTGACGTTCGTGCTCGGCCACGACGCGCACGGCCACGCCGAGGAGTCCGTCAACGGCTGCTCGGGCGTGCTCCACACGGAGGCCGACGACGTCTCACACGGCGGCACCGTCTCCGGCGTGGTCCAGGCGCGCTACACCGACCACGGCGGTCCGGGCGGCGTCCCACCGCTGACCACGACCGGCCAGCACCAGATCCGCCAGAAGCACCAGGAGGTGGAGTTCGTCGTCAACCAGTCCGGCACCAACACGGCGACCAACACCGACGGCGGCGCCGGCGTGCACCGCGGCAGCCTGGGCTCGGGCGACTGGCTCCAGCTCAACGGCCCATTCAACCTGACCAACATCGATTCGATCACGTTCCGCGTGGCGGACGCGGCGACCGGCCGCACGCCCGGGTCGCCGCTGGCGGCAATCGAGGTCCGTCAGGACTCGATCACCGGGCCGATCCTGACGACGGCCAACCTCGTGTCCACCGGCGGGACGGGAACCTGGACAAGCCAGACGTTCCCAGTCTCGATGTCCGGGACGCATGAGCTGTTCCTGGTGTTCCGCTCGGTCACGGGTGGCGCCACGGGCGGCAACCTGTTCAACCTCAACTGGGCCGAGTTCGTCGGCACGGGCATCGGCACCTAGCGAACCCGCCCGTGCCGACGAACCCGAGTTCGTCGGCACGGGCATCGGCACCTAGCGATCCCGCCCGTATAGCGGCAAGAGAAAGAAGACACTCATGCGAAGAAGATTTCGCACATCGGCAGTGGCCGCCTGCGTGACGGCGGCCGCACTCCTCCCCGCGGCACCGTCGTGGGCAGAGGAAACGACACCGCCGACGATCAACGTGGCGACGCTGTCGCCCTCTGCGCCGACCGGCCAGAACAACTGGTACCTCGGCTCGGTGACGCTGAACATGTCGGCGACCGACGACGTCGGCATCGACAAGTTCCAGTACTCGCTCAACGGCGGCGCCGCCTACATCGACGTGCCCGTCGCGGGGGCGCCGGCGTCGGCCACGGCGTCGGCGGTGATCACGCAGGAGGGCAACACCAGCGTCCGGTACCGCGCGGTCGACACGTCCGGAAACGTCGCGGCGTTCCGCTCGATCTCGGTCCGGATCGACACGCGCGCGCCGGCTGCGTCGTACCCGGCGATCACCGACGGTCACGTCGGTCACGTCGCCACACTTATCCCGACGCGCACGGACCCTACCCCCGGCTCGGGCGGAGTGGCTGTGCTGAACATGTACCTCGACGGCAAGCTGGTCCCGCCGTTGCCGGTGCAGACCTCCGACCTGTCGCTCGGCGTGCACAAGCTCGCGGTGCATCTCTCTGACGCTGCTTCCAACAGCGCGAAGTACACGCAGACGTTCATCGTGACGACATCGTTCGCGGACGTCGGCACGCTGATCGCCCGGTTCGTGACCGCCGGCAGCGTCCCGGCGGAGGTCGGCACGGCGCTCCAAGCCAAGCTCGACCAGGCGAAGGCGCTCGCCGACGCCGATTCGGCCAAGCCCGCGCGCCAGGTCCTGAACGAGTTCGTCTCGATCGCCAACGCCCGGATCGCGCACGGCTCGGTCCGCAGCACACTCGTGGGCGATGCGCGTTACCTGATCGACCAGCTCAACGGCCGGCTCGCGCCGGAGCCCGCGACGGGCCTCAAGTCGGAGCCCGCGGAGGGCCCGAAGTTCATCCCGGACCCGGTGCTCGCCCCGCTCCCGCACAACCCGGACGCCGACTACAACGTCCTGGTCTTCTCCAAGACGACGGGCTTCCGGCACGACCACATCCCGCACACCGTGGCCGCGATCCAGAAGCTCGGCATCGCGCACAACTTCAACGTCGACGTCTACGACCCGCAACTCCCGACCGTCACGCTGCCCACGAGCCCGTTCTTGAGCCTCGACACGCTCAAGCAGTACGACACGATCGTCTTCGAGTCCAACGTCGGGCACCCGGGCCCGCTCAATCCGATCACCGAGCAGCCGAACTTCGAGGCCTATATGCACCAGGGCGGCGGCTATGTCGGCATCCACGGCGCCGCCGACTCGTTCGAGATCGGCACCTGGCCGTGGTACGGCGACCTCGTCGGTGGGTTCTTCACCAGCCATCCGGGCGGCCAGAACGGGTTCGGCCAGTGCGGCAGCTGCATCCACGCCGAGGTGGTGACCGAGGACAACACGCACCCGGCGACCGCGCATCTCCCTGCCCGGTGGATGACGGTCGACGAGCTCTACAACTTCGACCGCAACATGCGGGCCGACGTGCACACGCTGCTGAGCCTCAACGAGGACAGCTACCAGCGCAGTCTCAACAGCGGCAACGCGGCCACCAACCCGCTGCGGCTGATGAACGGCGACCACCCGATCGCGTGGTGCCAGAACTGGGGCGGTGGCAAGGCGTTCTCGAACATCCTCGGCCACTTCCGGACGCAGTACTACGACGACTCGTTCATGCGGATCATCCTCGGCGGGATCGAGACGACCGCCGACCGCAAGGGCGCCAACTGCTCGTCCTACCGCGAGACCAGCCTGCTGATCGAGGCCGACCGAGCGGCCGGGCTGCTGACCGCGGACGCCGCGGACGCCGCCGGTGCCGCCCTGGACATCGCGCGGGACAGCTACCTGGCACGCGAGTACACCACCGCCATCCCGGCGCTGAACTCGATCGTCGCCCTGGCGAACGACAAGGCCTCCGGCGACGCTGCGGCGCGTTCTGAGCTCGCGCGGCAGGCGCGCGAGCTCAGGGAGTGGATGCAGAACCTCAACCGCCACTGACCCGTTCACGCGGCGGGGGCGGTGGATCGCCGCCCCCGCCGCGCTGACGCTGGAGCGCACCACTATCGCGGTTTATGCACGACCTTCTCATGATCATCGATGAAACATCGGCAGGTGCCGCACGTGACCCATCCTCCGAAGGGAGCGGTGACGGGTCGTGAAATGAGGACGGCCATCGCGTGATCCTTCGTGATTGCAAGTCAAGATCGAAGGAGAACCAAAGCGATGGCCGTGAACGACAGTGTGGACCCTGGCGCCGGGCTGGCGAAGCAGATCGAGGCCGGTGACCCGGATCTGTTGCGATCCATGGTGAAGACCATCCCCAGGCGTTGATGTCGGCCGAGGCCGACAGCTTGTGCGGCGCCTCCTACGGCGAGCGCAGCAGCGAGCGGACCAACCAGCGCAACGGTTACCGCACCCGCGCCTGGGACACCCGGGCCGGCACCGTCGAGCTCGCCATTCCGAAGCTGCGGCAGGGCTCCGCCCTGGCCGACGGCGCGGTGTCTGAGGCCGAGCGCCAGGAGCTCGACCTCGTCGCCACCTTGCTCCATCTGCCGCTCGGCGCCATCGAGGACGCCCTGACCGATGCGGCCGGGACTCCCGGCGCCCCGACGACCCGATTCGCCCTTGCGGCAGGGCCTGATCCGGTAGGTCGTCATGGGTGACGCGTGCACAGCTGACGGACGACGAGTGGGAGTTCATCAAGCCTTACCTGCCGATCGGCAGGTTCGGCCCCTACCCCGAGCGGCTGCGGCAGCAGTTCGAGGGCGTGATCTGGCGGTTCAGGACGGGCGGGCAGTGGCGGGAGATGCCCGAGGAGTTCGGCGCCTGGCCGACCGTCCATAACCGCTTCCGGCACCGGAGGGACGCCGGCGTCTTCGAGGCCCTGCTGGAAGGGGCGATCGCGGAAGCCGCCAAACGCGGCGAGGTGGACTTATCTCTGGTCAGCGTGGACTCCACCACTGCCCGGGCTCATCACGATGCCGCCGGGATACACCTCCGCCGCGACCTTGTCGCCGTCCTGGAGAAGGCCACCGAAGAGCAAAAGGGGGCGAGTCGAAAGGACGACAGGAGCAGAACGCCGTAAACGACGCCGGGGCAGAACAACGGCGACGCGTCCAGTACCGGCGTAAGCTCCGGTTGAAAGCTGCCCTGCTCGGACGCTCCAGGGGCGGGCAGACCAGCAAGATTCACCTTGCCGCCGACCGCAGGTGCCGTCCGCTGGCGTTCGTTTTGACCGCGGGACAGGCCGCCGACAGCCCGCAGTTCATCCCCGTGCTGAAGAAGGTACGCGTCCGGGTGCCCGTCGGGCGTCCCCGCACCCGGCCCGGCGCGGTCGCCGCCGACAAGGCCTACTCCTCCCGCGGCAACCGCGCTTACCTGCGAAGACGTCGGATCCCAATAGTCATCCCGGAAAAGAGGGACCAGGCCGCCAACCGGAAGAAGAAGGGCAGCAAGGGCGGCCGGCCCGTCAGCCACGACACCGAGCTCTACAAGGAGCGCAACACCGTCGAACGCCTGATCAACAAGCTGAAGGCATGGCGAGGCATCGCCACCCGCTACGACAAGACCCCTGCGAGCTACCTCGCCGGCCTCCACCTGCGCGCCGCGATGATCTGGATCAAAGACCTCACCCGGGCCACCCATTGATCACAACCAAATACACGCCCTAAGCAGCACTGCGCAGCACCCATTGAATCGGTGTCGCCTGCTCTATCCGCCTTCACACCGAAGAGGTCACTGGTTCGATCCCAGTATCGCCCACCACGTTAGCGCAGATCAGAGGCCGGATCCTGAGATTGAGGATCCGGCTTTTTGATCGTCTGACCCCGATCTGACCCTCGGATGAGCCGTCACTCCCCGTCCCAGACCGACACCGAGCGGCCCGCACCGGCCCGACTTGCTTGGCTGGAACTCGGTCCGTGGTGGAGACAGGAAGGCCAAGCGAGGGAGAACCACTCTCCCGGCCGACCGGCAAGGGCACGATCTTTCACCAGGACTCGGGGTCCAGGAGGGACAAGTGCTCACTTACCTGCGGCTATCAGGCACCGAGTCTGCCGGATGGCGACTCGCTAACACTCATCAGGAAGGACGCCCCGATGCCTCTCGATGCCCGCGACGGCTCGACGGTCCCGGACCCGGCGCTGCGTCGGCCGTTCGGGCGCACCGCCTGGCGGTGACGCCGATCTGCGTCGGGACCAGTCCCCTGGCGAGCATGCCGGGAGTGTTCGGGTACGAGGTCGGCGAGCAGCGCGCGCGGGCCACGGTGGAGGCCGTGTTCGACGGGCCGTTCAACTTCCTCGACACCTCGAACAACTACGGCGGCGGCAGCGCGGAACGACGCATCGGCGCCGTGGTCCGGCGGCGCGGCGGCGTCCCCGCCCGGCCGCCGGCCTCACACTGTGGCATGGGAGCGACCCGCCACTTGCCCTTCCCGGCCTTGACGTCTGACTCGAGGTTTGGCGGCCCCGGCGGGCACCTTGCTAACGACGTACTCGGTCACTGAACAGCTCGGAGACAGCAGGCTCTCGCACCGGCATGTTCGGGACCGTCTGGTCAAGAAGGCCGGAATCGCTGGCGAGCCAGACCACCCGGACCGTCCGTGACGAGTGCGGTCGTCGCGGTCGGGTTGATGTCGTCCGGGGCGACTGCGGCTACGACCACCACCTCATTCCGCAGGTCCTGCAGCCGGGAGTGGTGCGGGCGGGTTCAGGGTGGCGGATCAGGCGAGATCTTCGGCTTTCGCTTCCACGACGGCGAAGGCGCCGGGTGCCAGAATTCCGCTGACGAGCATGCCACTGATCACGTCGGTGCCGTCAACCGGTACGGGCTGCTTCTCGTTGGTGTGATTGATCTGGCCGGGCCGGGGCGTAGCTCGTACTGCGGGAGCCGCCGGTGACGGCGTGGCACCCCGTTGTCGGACCGTTGTCAGGCCAGTGCATCAAGCTCGTGCGTCGAGCTCCAGAAAGGCCAGTTCGCTTTGCAGGACAAGCACCGCGCCACCGATCGCGGCCGCGTCCGAACCGCTGACCGAGGTGACCACCCGCACCCGGTGCGCCCGCCGGGCGAAGGTGCGCTGTCGCACCTCTTCCTGGATCACGGCGTGGTAGATCGAGGCCGCCGCACCCGCGAGGCTGGGCCCGGCGAGCACGATCAGCTCGAGGTCGAACAGGCTCGCCATCGTGACCGCGGCGGTCCCCAGGTGCCGGGCGGAGCGCTCGATGAGGGCCACCGCCGCCGGGTCTCCCGTGTCGGCGGCGGCCGCGATGCGGCCGAACATGGTCATGACGTCGGGGTCAGCGATGTCGAGCCCCAGCCGCCGGCCGAGGCTCGGCTCCTGCATCGCCTGCTTGACCACAGCGGTGGGGTCCGCGTAGTTCTCCAGGCAGCCGTAGTTGCCGCAATCACATGGTCCGTCGTTGACGTCGATGGTGATGTGGCCGATCTCGACTCCGTTGGAGGAGCTGCCCCGGTAAACCTCACCGTCCACAACGACGCCTCCTCCGATTCCGCTGGCCATGTAGAGGCACCCGTACGTCCGTGATTCCACCGCCCCCAGCCAGTGCTCTCCTATTGCGGCGGCGGCCGCATCATTGTCGAGCAGCACTGGCAGGCTCAGGATCTCGGACAGCCGGGGCGCGACCGGATACTCGAACCATGCAGTGGTCGGCTGGTGGGTCAGCAGCACACCCGCCTGCCGGTCCTGCGGGCCGTACGTCGCCAGTCCCACCCCGAGCACTCTGCCGCGATCGACTCCCGCCGTGTCGATCAGGACGTTCACCCGCGCGGCCACCAGCGGTAGAGCGCGCTCGGGAGGCATCAGCGCCGTGCCTGGGAAGGAGATCCTGGCGACCTGCCGGCCGGTCAGGTCGACGATGACGATGACGCAGATGTTGCGCTCGAGCAGCACTCCCACCGCGTACCCGGCGTGCGGGTTGAGCTTCAGCAGCGTCCGGGGCTTGCCGCCGGTCGACACGCCGCGCCCGACCTCGACGACCAGTCCGTGGTCCATGAGCTCGCGGACCACCTGCGTGATGGTCGCCGGTGTGACCCCGCTGACGGCCGCGAGCTCGATCCGGCTGATGGTGCGTGCCGCCCGGATGTTGTTGAGCACAATGCCGCGAGTTCTCGGCCTTCCGGCCCCGATGGGGCTGGTCGCCATTCGGCCTCCCTTGACGCCGCCGATCGATCGCGGGTTCCGCGGCTCGACGGGGATGTATCTCATGTGGTCAAGCGGAAAAGAGGTGTGGGCCGCTCGGGAGCTGATTCGGGCCGGCGGACCGGATCACGGTCAGATTACCGATCGACCAACGCGTGATCCTCCCATCGCCCGGTGCAGTGGTTGTATCCGGCCACGCTGCCGGCGGCGAGGACCGCATCGGGGTCGACGTCCGCCGGCCGGTGCCTCGCCCGCGGGTCGGGGGGAGGCGGTGGCCAGCAGGCTGAGGATCCCCAGCCGGATGGAGACGTCCAGCATCGACACCGGTTCGTCGGCCACGATCACCTTCGCGCCGGGCGCGAGCGCACGGGCGATGGCGACGCGCTGGCGCTGCCCGCCGGACAGCTCGTGCGGCCGGCGGTGCACGACCTCCCGCGCGGGCAAGGTAACCCGCTCCAGTAACTCCAGCACCTGCCGCCAGGTCTCCGCCCGGTCGCACGCCCTGCCGTGCAGTCGCAGCGTCCGGGCCAGGTGGTGCTCGACCGTGTGAAAGGGTTCAACGACGCGAAGGGGTCCTGGAACACCATCTGTACGTGGTCCCGATTGGCCGCGTCCGGCACCCGTGTGCCGCCCGGCCCGCACAGGGTGATCCGACCGGCTGTGGGCTTCTCCAAACGCGCGATCATGCGGGCGATGGTGGACTTGCCCGAGCCCGATTCGCCCACCAGCCCGAGGGTGCGGCATGGCGGGATGGTGAACGAGACGTGGTCGACCGCCCGCAACCGCGTCCGGTGCAGTCCACCGCGGATGGGGAAATCCTTGACCAGGTCCTGTACCTCGATCGTGATGCTCACTGGTCACCTCCCGGTGATGCCGCCTCACCGGCGGGCAGCGCCTCTGACTCGGTCGTCAGCCGGGCACCTGTGTCTGCCGACGGTGGTGGCGCGATCAAGAGATTCGTCAACTACCGATGCGAACGAAGCCGGCTCAGCGCTCGACGTAGATCGACGGTCCCTTCTGCCGGTTGAGTGATGGCGCTGGCGCCGCTCCAGTTGGGTGGCTGGAAGGCCTGCAGGCTACAAACGAGCCAAGGAAGGGAGAAGTCGTGAAAATTCACGGTGAATGTAGACAGAGAGGACGGCAGTGTCCATATGCATGCCTGCCTGTGATGATCCGGCCCAACGGAGTCTGGGGTCGGTTACTGTTTGTTCGAAACTTTCAGACGTGGGCCGAGGGATGGGCGCGGAAAGTGATCTAGTGAATACGAATCGCGACGGGTCGCCCTCCTGTCTGCCGACCGGGTTGGAGTTCCGCAGGCCCTCTTCCACGAGGTGGTCGTAGAACAGTCTGACCGGCACGATCCGCTGCTGGATGGTGGCGTTCGACAAGCCGGAGCCCGAATCGAGCGCGACGACGTTCGCGCCCCGACGGTTGGGACGCTCGGTCAACTCCCGCACGAACAGGCCGATGTGCGCCCGGCTGGCTGTCACCGGGTCGATGCCCTCGCGCTCGCACACCTCCAGGTACTCGGCAAGCCCGCGCGCATAGGCATCGATCGTTCGCGGCACCCTCCCCAGATCCACCCAGATTTGGAGCCACTCGGCCGCCCGCGCATGCCGGCCCAAGACCGGCCACTTGGCCTCCAGCACCACCATGCCGCTCAAACCATCTCCCCAGTTCCGTGGTCAGGACCGAGGAGACGTGATCACCCCCACGGCCAGATTCCACGTGACTTTTAAGATGCTCAAATGACAGATGTACGGCCGAGCCAACCCCGACCTCCTGCGCAAACGCGTCCTCCTCGCCGACTGACGCGGTCAACGCACGAAATCAGTGCCAGAGCCAGGTTTCACGTGTCGTCGACATAGCGGTGTTCTGCCGAGTGATCGCTCAGGGTGCTGACCACAGGAGCCGAAGATATCGAGGTCAAGCGGGTGACGATTAACGACGTGGCGGCCCGCGCCGGGGTTTCCCGTCGGACCGTGACCAGGGCTCTCAACGACATGGACGGGATCAGCGACGAGACGAAGAGACGCGTCCTGGAGGCCGGCGCACAGCTGGGCTACCGCCCGAGCAGGTTCGCCCGGAGCCTCGTGGCGAGGGAAAAGACGCGCACGCTCGGCCTCATGGTCAGCTCTTTCCGCAACCCGTACTACACCGAGATCGCCGGTGATCTGCTTGACTGCGCCGCCTCCGGGAACTGGCAGGTCATCATGGCCTCAAGCGAGTCGGCAGACGAAACAACAGCGCTGCGAACGTATTCCCGCAGGTAGACGTAGTGGTAGGCCATTTCTGGTCGTCCGCGGAGCAGATCGAGGAGGCGCGTAACGGCATCCCTGCGGTAGCCCGCTCGCCGCCGACGTGACCGTGTGGGCGTCCCACACGCGGAGGCGAAGAACCGCTGGTTGACCTGGTCAGGCGCGGACGCGGGGCGGCAGGTCCACTGGACGAGCTGGGTGCGCGTCGCGGTCGAGCCGCCCGGAACTGGTCCTTGCAGCCGCACAGGGAGTAGTGCAGGGGCGGTGGCGAATCCGGGCGAGGACGCACCTCGGCCGGCCGCCGGAGCCGGTCCGCCCCCTGACGGACCGGCTCTGGTTTCTGGCGTCACATCACTGTCAGACGCGGGTCCACTTCTGGTTGTTCTGGCCGTTGCACGTCCAGATCAGCACCTTGGTGCCGTTGGCGGTGCCGCCGCCGTTGACGTCCAGGCACTTGTTCGCGCCGACGGCGGTGATGCTTCCGTCGGAGTTGAGGCGCCATTTCTGGTTGTTCTGGCCGTTGCAGTCCCAGATGATCACGCTGGTGCCGTCGGCCGTTGCGCCGCCGTTGACGTCGAGGCACTTGTTGCCGTAGACGCGCAGTTCACCGGCGCTGGTGGTGGTCCACTGCTGGTTGGCCTGGCCGTTGCAGTCCCAGATCTGCGCCTGGGCGCCGTTGGTCTGGGAGGCGCCGTTGACGTCCAGGCACCGCCCCGACCCCACACCCCTGAGGGCGCTGGTGCTGCCCGACGGCGACGACGGGGACGGCGACGGGGACGGGGAGGCGGACGGCGAGGGGGAGGGCGAGGGGGACCCGCCTGCCTGTCCGACACCCTTGCCGACGAAGGTGAACGAGTCGACGTCGAACGCGTTCGCCGAGGGCGCCTTGAACACGACGTAGAGATTGCGGGTGCCACCGGGGTCGGTGACTCGCACCGCCGGAAGGGACACGTAGGTGTTCCATCCCCCGGTCGCCGGCACGGCGCTGGAGGCGATGAGCGTCCCGGTCGGCGAGTCGGCGTGCAGCTCGATGGACGCCCCGGTGCTGGACGGCGCCGAGACACGGAAGGACACCGAGTCGATCCCGGACAGGTTGATCGGCGTGAAGGAGATCCAGTCGTTGTTGGAGACGTCGCCGACGCGCCTGCCGCCCTCGGCCCCGGGCTCGTCGACGACCCGGATACCGGACGAGCCGGTGAAGTGCTCGGCCTGCTTGTGCTTGGGCTGCAGGGTGATGCCGGCGCTGCCCTTCAGACCGCCCTTGTCGGTGTAGTCCGCGCCCAGGACGTAGTAGACGTTGGAGGCCTCGTCATGGCCGGAGGCCGTGGTCGTGACCGTCCCGGAGCAGCCGGTGTACTGGCCGGTGTCGTGCGCGTGCTGGTCGTGGCCGAGCGCGGTGAACACATTGACCTTGGTGCAGTCGACGGTGCCGTCCTCGGGGTCGGTGACGTTCACCGTGTAGGACACCCGGTCGCCGAAGTCGATGAACCCGCCGTCCGGCGGAGCCGAGAAGACGACCTTGGGACGGGTGTTGCCGACGACGATGGGCAGCGTGACACTGCCCGTCTTCCCGCTCGCATCCCGTACGGTCAGCTTGACGTTGTAGGTGCCGTTGGCGTTGTAGGTGTGGGACGGGTTGGCGCTGGTGGAGGTCCCGCCGTCACCGAAGTCCCAGCTGTAGGTGATCGCGTCGCCGTCGGGGTCGGACGAGCCGGCCGAGGAGAACGCCACCGTCAGCGGCGCGTTGCCCGAGTCGGGGTCGGCGCTGGCCTTGGCGACGGGAGCGCGGTTCCCGACCACGTAGTCGATCCGGTAGATGCTGTCATCGGTGTTGTCGTGGCCGAAGCCGTTGCCCCAGTCGGCCATGTACAGAGCGCCATCCGGGCCGAACTTCATGTCGATCGGCGCATGGGGGGCGATGTTCGCGACGAACGGGTTGATCTTCAGGAGGTTGCCCGAGGAGTCCAGCCGCAGTTCCTTGACGAAGTTGCGGCTCCACTCGTACAGGAAGGTCGCGCCGTCGAAGTACTCGGGGAACTTGCGGTCGGAGGCGCTGGAGGCGTCGTAGCGGTAGAACGGGCCGCCCATGGGAGCCGCGCCGCCGCAGCAGTTGATCTCGGGGAACTCCGCCGAGGCGTGGTAGTTGTACCACACGGTCGCGGGCTTGGCCGCGGGCAGGTTGGTCAGGCCGGTGTTGTTGGGCGAGTCGTTGACGGGCGCCGAGCAGTTGAACTTCGCGCCCGAGGTGTTGGTGGCGAAGTTGAAGTCATTGAACGGCGTGTTGTTGCCGGTGCAGTACGGCCAGCCGTAGAACCCGGGCTGCTTGATCAGGTTCCACTCGACCGTGCCCTCGGGGCCGCGGTTGGCGTTCGCCGCTCCCGCGTCCGGCCCGTAGTCCCCCACGGAGATCCAGCCGGTGACCTTGTCGACCGAGAAGCGGAACGCGTTGCGGAAGCCCATGGCGTAGATCTCGGGCCGCGTCTTGGCCGTGCCCGGCGCGAACATGTTGCCGGACGGGATCGTGTAGGTGCCGTCGGACTCGGGGTGGATGCGCAGGATCTTGCCGCGCAGGTCGTTGGTGTTGGCCGCGGACCGCTGGGCGTCGTAGTGCTCCCGGCCTGGCCGCTCGTCGATCGGGGCGTAGCCGCTGGAGGCGTTGGGGTTGGTGTCGTCACCCGGGGCGATGTAGAGATTGCCGCCCGGGCCGAACGCGATGTAGCCGCCGGTGTGGCCCGGCTCGTCGACGTTGCGGAACGCCGGAACCTCGATGATCTTCTTCTCGCTGCTCAGGTCGAGGCTGGTGCCGTTGAAGGTGAACCGGGAGACCCGGTTCACCTCGCCGCCGTTCAACGGCGAGTAGTTGATGTAGATCCAGCCGTTGTTGGCGAAGTTCGGGTCGAGCGCGATCCCGATGCCGCCGTCCTCGCCGCCGTCGTACACGGACAGGGTGCCGATGGCGCGCGTGCTGCCGCCGCCTGCGGGGATCAGGTTCACCTTGCCGGAGCGCGAGATGTAGAAGACCCTGCCGTCGGCGGCCACGTCCAGCTCCATCGGCTGGTCCGGTGCGCCGTCGAGGGTCACCTTCTGGAACCGGGCCGAGATCGTGCCGCCGCAGTCGCCGGCCTCGGCGCCCGCCGCCCACTTCACCGCGCCCAGCAGGTGCTGCTTGAACAGCGGCTCGGAGTAGGAGGACGCGTTGTGGCCCATCGCGGTGGCCCACACCCGGCCGCCCTCCGGGTTGTGGCACCAGGAGATCGGGTGGTCGGCGCCCATCTTGTACGAGCCCGCGTCATAGGTGGTCTCGTCCGCGGTGACCAGCACGTGCACCGAGCCGCGCATGTTCTTGTCGAAGTTGTACCACTCCTCGGTGCGGGTCCACCGGTCCGGCAGGCCCTTGGTCGAGGGGTGGACCTTGTCGGCGACCTTGGCGGTGCCCTGCACGATCGACGAGTGCTGCGTCATGTGCGCGCCGGCCAGCACGGTCTGGTCCCACCAGGGGAACTGCGACTCGATGTTCATGTCGACGGCGTTGTGGATCGCCACGACACCGCGGCCGCTACGCACGTAGGCCTGCATGGCCTGACGCTGCGCGTCGGTGTCCCACACCATGCCCGACGTCTGGAGCATGATCACCGCGTCGTAGTTGTTGAGATTCGACGTGGTGAAGACGGAGGAGTTCTCGCTCGCATCGAGCTGGAAGTTGTTGTCCGTCGCCAGCTGCTGGAACATCGCGATGCCGGCGGAGATGGAGTCGTGCCGGTAGGCGCCGCTCGCGGTCTTGCTGAACAGCAGCACCTTGAACTGTGGCGCCGCCGCGTGCGCCACCAGTGGCACCGCGGACAGCAAGAGCCCTAACAGGGCCGCAGCCAGGGCGGGCAGTAAGCGTAATCTTCGCATGAATGATCTCCTAGGGGGGTTACCGGTATCGGTCGGAGTTACGGGGTGCGAAGGCCTGAGTGATCGGCCGGTCAGACGCAGCTCCAGAGGGCGCGGAGGAAGGCGAGGCCTTCGGTGGCGAGGGCGTTCTGGCTCGGGGCGAGGGGACGCCAGACGGACGCGGCGGTGGCGATCGTTTTGTTGTGGGCGGTGAAGGATTCGACGACGAGGGGGCCCGTGTAGCCGGCTTTCCGCAGGGCCTGGGTGAACGTGGGCCAGTCGAAGCGGTCGGCGCCCGGGGCGCCTCGATCGGTTCCGCAGACCCGCACGTGCGCGATCCTCCCCACCGCGGCCTGTACGGCTCGCGCCGGATCCTTCTCCTCGATGTTCATGTGGTAGGGCCAGGCCACAGCCGTCGGGGAGGGCTTCGGGCGCCTGTTCGACGGTGTTGGGGAGGCCGGTCTCGTAGCGGTTGAGCGGCTCGAGCGCGATCCGCACGCCGTGCTCGCCCGCGTAGTCGGCCACGGGTGCGAGGTTCTCCCGCAGCTCTGCGTAGATCGCCTTTCGCTCGTCCGGTGACATCCGCCAGGTCCTGCCGATTGGAGGCGGCCAGCCCGTGATCAGCGAGGAGCGCGGCGGCCCGGTCCGGATCCCAGTCGCCGGGCTGCTCGACCGGCAGCTCGATGACGTCGAATCCCCATGCGGCGATCTTCGGCACGAGGCGTTCCAGATCGCTGTCCGTCAGCGGCGACACCCAGACCCAGGTGTTCACTCCTACAGGGAACATCGTTCAGCCCTTCTTGCCGCCCCAGTTCTCGGGGAAGCCCGGCAGGTCCTCGCAGCCGCACAGGGCGTAGTGCAGAGGCGGCATGTTCGGCTGAAGGTAGGTGGACAGATTCTCGGAGGTGATCTTGGGCTGGGGCAGGTTCCAGACCTTCGGCACCTCCTCTCCATTGAGGATCTTCAGCGCCGCGATGATCGGGGTGCGCCACTGGTAGGTGGGGTAGGTCGGGGCGATGGCGGTGAGGCCGGCGTCCTTCCATTTCTGCAGGAAGTCCTGCTGGTCCTCGCCGGTGATCGGCGGCACCGGCAGTCCGGCGTCCTCGAACGCCTCGACCGCGGCCACCGCAGTCGCGCCGGAGTCCATCCAGACGCCGTCGATCTTGCCGTAGCGCTGGATGTAGTCGTTGACGATGCCCTTGGTCTTGGCCGCGTCGCCGTCGGTGAACTCGACGCCGACGACCTTGAGCCGGCTCTTGTCGAAGGCGACCTTCGCCGCCGACCAGCGGGTCTCCAGCACGTCGACGCCGGGGCTGATGCGCAGCGCGAGGATCTTGCCGCCCGCCGGCACCTTCCCGACCAGGAAATCGGCGGCGTCGGCGCCGTACAGGTAGCCGCCGATGGGCTTGATGAACGTCACCGGGCAGTCGGTCTCCACGCCCCGGTCGAAGACGATGACCGGGACCTTGGCGCAGGCGCCCTTGACGGCCGGGGTGAGGGTAGCCGTCGTGTTCGGCGAGACGATCAGGACGTCGCAGCCCTTAACCTGGAGTTCGGCGATGTCGGAGATCTGCTTGTCGTCCTTGCCCTCGGCATCGAGCGCGGTGAGCTTGGAGATCTCCTTGTGCAACGCCACCTCGGCCTGCATGGTCTTCCAGCCGACCTGCCGCCACGGGTTGTTGACCGCCGCGTTGGAGAAGCACAGGTTGTACGGCCCGTCCTTCTTGTACTTCGCGGTGGACGTCATCTGGGGCGCGATGGCCTGCTCCCACGGCTTGTCCGCCGGTCCCTCCGCCGTCTGCGAGCGCATCGCGAGCTGAGCGTCGTAATCGGCCTGGACGAAGAACTTGGACTGCTCTCCGGTCCCCGCCGCGGGGGCCTCCGATGTGGTCGCGGCGCTCGCGGCCGGGGACTGGCCAGCCGAGGTGACCGGCTTGTCGCTGGTGCAGGCGGTGGTGAATGACGCCAGGGCAGCCGCGGAAAGCAGGGCGGCTGCGGGCCGACGTGTCATGATATCTCCTTTGATCTTTTTCTCGGGGGGAGGCTCAGGTGCTTGCCCTGAGCTTGAGGAGCAGCCGTACGGCTCCCGCCGCGACGGACGCGATGATGATGACTCCCTGCACGGTGATCTCCAGCGCCCGAGACGCCCGCGAAGCCGCCGAGCAGGATCCCGGCGATCGCGGCCGCCACGCCGGAGAGCATGAAAGCCAGAATCCTGACCCGCCCGACCCGCACCCCGGACAGAGCCGCCGCGCGCTCGTTGTCACCCGTGGCGACGAGGGTCCTGCCGAAATCGGCACGCATCAGCGCGATGGCGGCGGCTGCGACGACGAGGAGGATCAGCACCGACCAGGGGATCGGCCCGAGGCTTCCCCTGCCGAGGGTGCGAAAACCCTGGGAGAGCGCCCCACGCGGTGCGCCGCCCGTCCACAAGAAGACCTTGCCCGCGCCGTTCTCCCCCATGACCGCGTGGACCTCGCCCGCCTCGACCTGCAGGCCCGCGTCGGACAGCACTCGTACGCCGAGGAAGGATTTGCCGATGCCGGTCATGGTGGGCATGCGACCCACCCTCCGGTGCGCGCGGAGGCGAGGACGGCCGAGCAGATCTGTGCGGCGCGGGCCCCGTCCTCGAAGGTCGGCAGTCCGTCGCGATGTTCACCGTGCAGCGCGGCGTAGCTGTCGGCGACGAAGGCGTCGAAACAGTCGTGATATCCCTGCGCGTGCCCGGCAGGCAACGGCGAGTACGGCAGGGACGCCGACGAGAGCGTCAGGGGATCGCGCAGCAGCAGTTGCGATCCCTCCCGCCTGCCGACCCACAGGTGCTCGGGCTGCTCCTGATCGAAGGCCAGGCTTTCATCGGTGCCGGACACCTCGAGAAACAGGCGGTTCTTCCGGCCAGGCGACACCTGGCTGGCGGTGACCGACCCCAGCGCGCCACCGGCGGTACGGAACTGCACTACGGCCACGTCCTCGGTCGACACCTGCGTGTTGCCCGCCCGCTCCGGTTGCACGACAGCGGTCTGCGCGGACACTTCCGTGATGCGATCGCCTGTCACGAACTCCGAGAGGTCGCACCAGTGGGATCCGATGTCGGCGAAGGTACGGCTGGGACCGCCGAGTAGGGAATCCACCCGCCAGTTGTCGTCCTCCGGACGGAGCAGCCAATCCTGCAGGTAGCTCCCCTGGATGAGGGTCACCCTGCCCACGTCTCCACGAGCGACGCGCTGCCTGGCTTCGCGGACCATCGGATGGAAGCGGTACACGAACGGCACTGTGCCGACCAATCCCGCCTCCTCGGCACGTGCTGCCATCATGAGAGCGGTTTCGGCGTCGGTGGCCAGCGGTTTCTCGCAGACCACAGCGAGCCCGGCGGCCAGCGCCTTGAGCGTGAGAGGAGCGTGAAGGTGGTTGGGTGTGCAGATGTGCACCACGTCGATCTCGCCGGATTCGATGAGCTCGTCGGCGGAGGCGAAGGCCCTCCCGACACCGTCCCGGCGAGCTTTCTCCATGCTCGATCCGGCCGTTCCCACGATTCGCGCTCCGGCTCGGATAGCTGACCTGGTATGAACGCCCCCCATAAACCCGGTTCCGATGATGCCTACTCTTGGATTGCCGGGCTTTTGCGGGTTTAAGACTGCCATGTTTCGGGATGCTAGAAGCGACTTATGATGATCGTCAAGCAAAAGTTCGCGACAGGACAACGTAACTTTGTTTTTGGACATTAAAAAGGAGAGCCGGTGACCAACGGCATTCTGAACGGACCCGGAGCGGGCCTTCTGCTCTCGATCCTGCGGAACGGACAGGCGCGCACTCGTGCCGAGTTGGTTCAGCTAACCGGCTTGTCGAGGTCGACGGTCTCCCAGCGAATAGACGCCCTGCTTATCCGGCGCTTGATCCTGCCCGCCGAAGACGCGGCGCCTTCAGGAGGCAGGCCGGCCACCGCTTTCCTCTTCAATCGGCGGGCGAACGTCGCGCTCGCCGCGGACCTCGGTGTCACACACGCCAGACTCGCGGTTACGGACTTGGGAGGCGAGATTCTGGCCGACCGTAATGCGGATCTGTCCATCGATCGAGGCCCTGAGTCGACGTTGGGATGGGTTCTCGACACCTTTCGCGAGTTGCTCGCCGTATCCGGTCACACCCTGCACGATGTATGTGGCGCCGGTATCGGCCTGCCGGGTCCCGTGGATCACGAGAGCGGGCAGGCCATCAATCCGCCCGTGATGCCGGGCTGGGACCGCTTCCCGGTGCGCGACTGGATGAGCGCCCGCATCGGCGTCCCCGTACTTGTGGACAACGACGTGAACATCATGGCCCTGGGTGAGCACTGGGCCATGCGCCCCGGCGTCGATCATCTGATGTTCGTCAAGGTGGGAACCGGCATCGGCTGCGGCATCATCGCAGGTGGTCAGCTCCATCGAGGTGATCGGGGAGCGGCCGGCGACATCGGTCACATCCGTGTGCCGACGATGGACCAGATGCAGTGCCGTTGCGGCAACATCGGCTGTCTCGAGGCCGTCGCCGGCGGGGGAGCCCTGGCGGCACGCCTCCGGGATCTGGGGTTGGAAACCGCCGACACCCGGGACGTCGTCCGGCTGGTCAAGGAAGGCAACACCAAAGCCGTCCACCTCGTCCGGCAGAGCGGCAGGGAGATCGGCGGTGTGCTCGCCTCCGTTGTGAGCTTCTTCAACCCGGCTGCCGTCGTGATCGGCGGTGACCTAGCCGAGGCGGGAGACCACCTTCTCGCGGGGGTACGCGAGATGGTCTACGGCCGCTCATTGCCGCTGGCCACGCAGCGTCTCAGCATCCGCGCCAGCGAGCTCGGCGACCGAGCGGGAGTGATCGGTGCCGCCGTGACGGTTATCGAGCACTTCCTGGCTCCGGAGGTGGTCGATCAGATCATCGCTGTATGAGCTTCGATCCCCACCTGCAAGCACATATGTTGCGGATCAGCAAAAGGTTCTCCTTGGGGGGAGAAGTAACCCGCTATACATGCCCATGTCCGATGACGCGCTTCGCCCGGAATCGGAGGCCGGCGTCGGTAGGTGGATCGGGAGCGACTCCTGTAATGGTCAGTGGCCCCCGCCATAACGGGGGTCGGTTGCCGGGCGTATAGCTTCCCGCCCAGGTTCCGTCCGCAGGGGGGACAAATTGACATGGGTGCAGTTCTTCCGCAGTGAGTTGGCCGGTCAGGCGGTGAGGGCGTATCGGTCCTGGCAACGGGTTTGATGGACGCGTTGGTGCTCGCGGTCGAGGTGATAGCGCCAGTAGGCCGCGAAGTCTCCGCAGGAGATGACAGCGCGGAGTTTCAAGACGGCTTCGGCTCCGGCCAGGCCCCAGCGGGCGCCGGTGATGTCAAGCGACAACGCGGCGTCGGCCGGGTAGAGGTTGGGTGCGCCGCTCGCGCGCCAGGCGCGCCGGGCCACGGTCACCGTCCCGAAGATCGTGGCCAACTGCCGGTGATGGCCGGTCTCCACGCGGTGCCGCACCACCCGGTCGGCGCCGGTCACGGCGGCGGCGCTTGTGGCCCGTCGCGCCCTTCCTGTGCATCTGGGTGCTGTTCGCGACCACCTCGTGGATGACAGACGGCCCAGCCGTACCGGCGACCATGAGGGCATGCCAGCTCGCGTCTGCTGGACTCTGTTCCTCCAGCAGAAGAGCCTTCGCTCGCGATTTGTTCAGGTATAGGTCGCCGTTGCCCAGAATGACGTAGTGCCCAGCCGTATCTTCGGAAGGATGGACGTCCATCTCGAAGTCGTCGTAGTAGCGGGCACCGCGGCTCAGGACGCGGCCAGTAGCCTTTGCGAAAGCGCTGCTTTGGGTGAAGCCGCCGTCGAACGAAAATCTGGCTGCCGGCGTAACACTGAGTGCCAGGTCGAGGGCGGCGGCGAGTTCCACCGCGGTCTCAGGCACCGGGAGGGGGCCGCAGGACGGGTTGCGTGCGGGCGGCCCGCCAGCGGTAGAACCCCGAGCGGGACACCGAAAGGACGCGGCACAGTCGCTTGACGCCGAAGGCGCCGGCGTGGTCGGCGACGAACTGGAAGCGACTCAGGAGCCGTAAGGGAATTACTGCTGGTTTCAGCCCGTCTCCGGTGGGTGGCGTGGTAAGTGGGCTTCCGTGGCGATCTCGGAGGCGGTCTTGGCGGTGCTGGATGTGAAGTTCACGGCGCTCCTGCCGCACTTGGACGAGCGGCAGCGTCGGCTGTATCTGGCGTCCGAAGCCGATGCGCTCGGGCATGGCGGGATCGCAGCGGTGGCCAGGCTGGCGGAGGTGTCGGAGTCGACCATCGCGAGGGGGTGTCAGGAGCTCGCAGGCGGTGCGCCGGTGCTGGGACGGGCACGCCGGCCTGGTGGGGGACGCAGGCCGGCCGCTGAGCGTGATCCTGGCCTGGTGCCAGCACTCGAGGCGTTGATCGAGCCGAGGGAGGTCGGTGATCCGGTCTCCCCGCTGCGCTGGACCACCGCCTCGCTCCGGGACCTGGCTCGGGAGTTGAATGCGGCAGGCCATCCGGTCAGCGCTCCGGCCGTGGGTGGGCTCCTGCGCTCGATGGGCTTCAGTCTCCAGGGAATGGCCAAGAGGCGGGCCGGGAGCCAGGTCCCTGACCGCGATGCCCAGTTCCGGCACATCAACGCCACGGTCGAGCGGTTCCTTGCCCTTGGCTGGCCGGTGGTGAGCGTGGATGCCAAGAAGAAGGAACCGATCGGCGACTTCGCCCGACCGGGCCGCACCTACCGCCCCAAAGGAAAGCCGATCACCGCCCCGGACCACGACTTCGCCGACCCCGATACCCCGGTCGCGATCCCTTACGGCATCTACGACCTGGCGCAGGACGTCGGCTGGGTAAACGTGGGCACCGACCGCAACACCGCGGCGTTCGCGGTGGAGTCCATCCGCCGCTGGTGGAACCAGCAGGGCCGAGGCGACTACCCGGATGCGATCCGGCTACTGATCACTGCAGACTCCGGAGGAGCGAACTCCGCCAACTCCCACCTGTTCAAGAACGATCTGGCCGCCTTCGCCGACGAGTGCGGACTGGCCATTACCGTCCTGCACTTCCCGCCCGGCACATCGAAGTGGAACAAGGTCGAGCACCGCCTGTTCTCCCGTATCACCCACAGCCTGCGTGAACGGCCCTTGACCAGCTACGAGGTACTGCTGCAGAGCATCTCGGCCACCCGCACCAGCACCGGCCTGACGGTCAGCGCCGTCCTGGACAACAACGACTACCCCACCGGCCGGACACTCACCAAGGAAGAGCGCAAGGCGCTTCTGCGGCGCGTCCAGCGTGACGACTTCCACGGCGAATGGAACTACACCATCGCTCCCTATAACCCGGGCCAGGCGCCGCCGGCCGAGCCGGAACAAGCGAAGGCGCCTCCGATACCGGCCGAGGCCACCTACCTGCTCACACATCCAGCCCTGACCGGGATGCCCCGCGAGCAGTTCAACCGGCTCGTGGACGAACTCGAGCCCTGGCGCCGAACTCTGGCCGAGGCCGAGCGCGAGAAGAGGAAGGGCATCAACCGGCGCGGATACAATCCCGGATTCGGGTTCCTCGACCACCGCCACCGTGTCCTGGCCGCCGTCTTGAGCCGCCGCAACACCATCACACTCACCCTGACAGCCAGACTGCTCGGCCGGGACCGCAACACACTCAGCTACCACGCCCATCGGACCATGCCCCTGCTGGCCTTCGCCGCCCCCGACATCGCCGCAGCCTTTACCCAGCCCCGGCGGACGCACCCACCTCGCACAATCGAGGCCCTCCAGAACGCGATCAACGACTACGAGACCGACGTCATATCAAGCAGTAGTTAATTGACGGCTCCTCACCAGTTGGTCTCCCCGGCGAAATACTTGGCCGCCCGGCGCAGGATGTCACGCTCCAGCTCCAGTTCCCGGATCCGAGCCTTGAGCTGCTTGTTCTCCTCTTCCACGTCGCCCGACGGTAGCGGGGCCTGCGAGCGCTTCGGCAC
>NZ_FTNI01000054.1 GCF_900156315.1 Microbispora rosea
TCCTCATCGATGACCTGCCCGGCATCGATGTCCACACCGTGGCTCTCACCTCGTGTGGCGACGATCCCAAGGCGCTGGGCGACATGTACTCCGACGCGGCCGCCATCAGGGCCGCGGTCGAGGCGATCGGCGGCCCCGTGGTCGTCGTCGCGCACTCCTACGGCGGCGTCCCCACCACGCAGGCACTCGCCGACGCGTCCAACGTCAAGAGCATCGTCTACCTCGCCGCGTTCCAGCTCGACGCAGGAGACTCCCTGCTGTCGAGCGCGGGCGGCGACCCGGCACTTTGGTGGGAGTTTCACCGGCAGGAGGGTGTCGGCGACTTCCTGACCGTCGCGAACCCGGTCGAGGTGTTCTACGGCGACGTGGACAGCAGCGTTGCCGAGAAGGCGGCGGCAGCCCTGGGTTACCAGTCCTACGCCGCCACCACCCAGAAGCTGACCGCGGTCGCCTGGCAGACGATTCCGAGCACCTACATCATCTGCGAAGCAGACAGCGCCATCCCGCCCTTCGTCCAGGAACTCTTCGCGAAGCGCGCCGACAGGACGCTGCGGCTGAACAGCTCGCACTCTCCCTTCCTGTCGCAGCCCTCCGCACTCGCCCAGCTCATCAGGCACGAACTCAGCCTGCCCTGAGCCGGCCGGCGCGGACTCCAGCCGGAGCGTGAGCCCGGCTGCCCCTACCGCCCGCCGGTCGCCGTCCACTGCGGCCGGCGGGCCCCAACCGCTTCCCCACGGCTCCGAGGGTTGCCGCTCGCGGGCAAGCAGGAGATGCGATCGGCGAGCGCGGCAAGGGTTTATACGAATGTGCCCTGGCTGGGATATTGCTAGGCAGCCCCTGGCCTGTCCGCGACGGCCTCGTGGTCCATAGTCGGCCTACCCGTGGGTAGTGTGATAAAAGGGTCTATTTTCCGACCACGGAGAGGTTACGGCCATGGTCGACAAGTGGGAGATTAAGCGCGGGCTGGCCGACGCGATCAACGACCACGACGTGCATCGAATGCTTGATTTCTTCGCCGAGGATGCCGTCTTCGTCTCTCCCGTAGGGCTGGCAGAGGGACACGAACAGATCGCGTGGTTCTTTGAGCAATTCTTCAAGGGATTTCCGGACCTCCACCTGGCGGTGTGGTACGAGGCCACCGATACCGACAACCCCATGATGGTCGAATGGACGGGGACCGGCACGCACACCGGACCGGTTCTGCTGCCCGACGGGCAGGAACTGGAAGCGACAGGCCGCCGCATCACTCTGCGCGGCACCTGCGCCTCGTTCGTCGAGAACGGAAAAATCGTCACGCACCGGGAGTACTTCGACCAGTTGGAGCTGTACACACAGCTCGGCTTGCACTTGTCAAGAGACGAGTCGGCCACCGCGAAGCCCCTCCTACAGCGGATCGCCCGATTCGGTGGATAAGTCCGCTTGCCGGCCGAGAGTTCGAACTCTACTGCGGCAGCCTCCGCCAGCGTGCCCGCTGCGTGCCCGTACGGTCGGCAAGCAGCGGGGAATCACAGGGACTCCCGGTCACTCCACCGGCATACGCCCAGGTCAGTGTTTCCGCGCTCAGGCCGCATGGTGTTGAAAGACTTCCCAAGCTGACAGCGCGGGTTCGATTCCCGTCACCCGCTCCAAGATCTAAGCGAGCACCTCCGGCAGCAGCCTGAACGCCGCCACATGCCGGGGCCGGATCAGGCCGAAATCGCGCCGGTCGATCGTCGCGATTTGTGTGATTCCCAGACGCTCGGCGACTGCGACCACGGATACATCGGCAGGGTCGAGACGAGCATCTTTGTAAAGCCGGACGAGTTCGGCCATACGTCGAACGTCAGCGGCAAGCAGATCGACCAGCTCGAACTCTTCCGTGACGAGATCAAGGAACTGCGCGTGTACGGCCGGTCCCATGTGCCTGTTGATCGTCCAACCAGCCTCGATCAGGATGGTCGTAGGAAGGAGCAACGGCCCTTCCAGCTGCTCAAGCAGGCGCACACACGAGGCATGGTGCTTGTCATCGCGATCGACAACGGCGATCAGCGGCCCTGTGTCCAGGAGCGTAGCGGTCACACCGACCGATTGAATCGCTCCGCCAGCAGATCTTCGACCCGTTCTGACAGATCGCCCTCTCCGGATGCGCCGATCCCCGCGATCGACAGCCGGCGACGCCGTACCGGTTCCGGCAGATCTTCGTTCGCGGCCTCAGCGAGTTCCGGGTCTGTCTTGACCAACCGCAGCAGCCGGCCCGCCTGGTCCGGCGACAGCCGGTCAACCAGGTGATGAAGCTCCTCATGCGCATGCCCAGCGCTCATGCTCCGAGTCTACGCTGGCGATCTCGCTAGCGGCAGGAACACGGTGGCGTGCCCGTTCGGTTGGCGATAAGCGGGAAGCCGCGGAGACTTACGGTAACTCGACCGCCGGATGCCCACGTCAGAGTTCCCCAGCTCAGGATGCCTGATCTTGAAAGACTTCCCAAGCTGACAGTGCAGCTCCGCAGAGCTGCATACTTTTGGCCTGCGCACGTTCGGCGGCCTGGCGGGCTTGCGCATGCGGCCCTGGGGGCCGTACGCACCCGCCGCCGCCACGCGCTCGGGCTGCCCTGGTAGCCGAGGGCTTTGATCCCGTTGAACAGGTGACCGACGGGGGCGGGGTCGTCGGATCGGCGGCGCCTCCGGGTGGTCGCGGTCCTGCTCTCAACGACCACCCTGATCACCTGACAAAGCACTACTAGGTCGTGTCTCCCTAACCGGCGAGCGGCTCCTGGAGTTCGGTGACCCACCCGGCGGGATCCTCCCCGGCCTCTAGGTAGAGCTCCCTGGCGTACCCGGCGGAGCGGTGATCGCCGTCCGCGATCCACCGGGCCAGCGTCTGCTCGGTCGAAAGGACGTCGTCCATCGGGCCGCGATGCACGATCGTGGCCGCCCGCTCGATCGCGGGCAGGTCCACGACCGCGAAGTCGTGACCGTCCTCGGGCGCGACCGCGACCGGCATCGCCGCGTGCGCGAGGATTCCGTCGCCGCCGGGAGCGTCCTCGTAGTAGGCGATCCCCGGCCCCACCGGGGTCACCCCGGCCTCGTCCAGCCTGCGGCACAGCTCCTGGAACAGCGGGCCCACGACCGGGCCGATGTCCCGGGGTTCGTAGCTGCGCGCCACGCCGCTCAGTTCCGCCACCCGGACGGCGGGGATGCGCTTGACCACCACGTCATCGGTGTTCATCTGTCCCTCACTCTCGATCGTCCGGAGCCTCGCCTCGACCTGGGCCAGCCGGTCCGCCGCGGCGGCCATCGCCGCCTCCAGCTCGGCCTGCCGCAGCCGCAGCATCCCGCGCAGTTCCCCGGCGCTCACCTGCTCGTCCAGGATGTCCCGCACCTGCCTGAGGGTGAAGCCCAGGTCCTTGAGCGCGGTGATCCGGTTGAGCCGGGCGAGCTGGCCCGCCTCGTAGAAGCGGTAGCCGCTCGCGGGATCGACGCGGGCCGGGCGGAGCAGCCCGATCGCGTCGTAGTGGTGCAGCATGCGGACCGACACGCGGCCGTGCCTGGCGAAGTCTCCGATCGTGAACATGATGCGGCCGATTCCAGCGCCTCACACGGTGTCAGGGTCAAGCGCCGCCTGTCAGGCAGTGGGTGGCAGGGGCGGCAGGGGGCGCGCTCCCTCAGCTCGCAGGCCGTCGAAGATCAGGTGAAGGTAACGGCGCCACGCCCCCGTGACGTCCTCGTCCGGGGCGGCGGCCTGGCAGGCCGCCGTCAGCATCCGGATCACATCCTGCCCGGTGATGTCCCCGCGGATGACGCCCTTCCTTCTCGCCCGGTCGGTGAGCGCCTCCGCGACCCCGGACAGGCGGTCGGCGGCGGCGCGGACCACCGGATCCCTGCGGACGTCAGTGGTCGCCGCCTGGCAGAAGGAACGGTCGCTCACGTGCAGCTCCACCCCCGCCGTCATGAACTCCAGCAGGGCCGCCTCCGGGTCCGCGGCCTCCAGCAACGTGCGCCCTGTGACCGCGAGCTCGTCGAGCCGTCCGGACACGATCGCGGCCGTCAGAGACTCCTTGGTCGCGAAGTGGCGGAAGACCGTGCCCTTCCCGATGCCTGCGCGCTGCGCGATCTCGGAGACCGACACATCCATGCCGTGTTCGGCGAACGCCTCACGCGCGGCGACGAGCAGCGACTCGCGGTTGCGGACGGCGTCGGCTCGCGGGGGGCGTGTCTGCGATTCGGCCGGCACCTGTCACCTCGCTCCCAACCGTTCTCCGCGACGACCCTAACACAAGTTGACCATGCGGTCCGCTTATGCGAGGCTCTAACATGACCACATGGTCCGCTTAATGGGCTTGCCGGTCGGCGTCCCTACCGGCCGCGCGAGCGGCCACACAGCGAGGTGGATAGGAAGGTCATGGACGACAGACGGCATTCGGTCCTGGTCGTCGGAGCGACCGGCACCCAGGGGTCGGCCGCGGTGCGCGGCCTGTTGAGCCGCGGCCACCGGGTCCGCGCCCTGACCCGCGAACCCGCCCGCGCCCGCCGCCTGACCGAGATGGGCGCCGAGGTGGCCGTCGGCGACCTGGGCGACCCGGCCGCGGTCGAAGCCGCACTCGACGGCATGACCGCCGTGTTCGCGGTGCCGCTCCGCGAACCCGGAGACGACGCCGCCGAGCTGCGAAACTCCGCCTTCCTCATCGAGGCGGCCAAGCGCTCCGGCGTCAGGCACTTCGTCCAGACCTCTGTGGCGGGCACCGGCCAGCTCTCCCGTATGCCCCGCTGGGGCAGCGGCCACTGGAACGAGGAGTACTGGGAGACCAAGCACCGGATCGAGGAAGCCGTTCGCGGAGGCGGCCTGCCCGCCTACACCATCCTCAAGCCGTCGTTCCTCATGGAGAATCTCATTCCGCCCAAGGCGCCGCTGATGTTCCCGGAACTGGCCCGGGATGAGATCGTCACTGCCGTCGGGCGGCATGTCAGAGTGCAGATGATCAGCGCCGGTGACGTCGCGGCCTTCGCCGCCGCGGCACTCGAGCGTCCCGACCGCTTCTCCGGACAGAGCATCGAACTGGCCGCCGAAGCGCTGACCATGCACGAAGTGGCCGCCGCGATCGCCGCCGTCACACAACGGACCGTCAGGGCGGTCTCGCTCACCGCGCGGCAGGCCGTCGCCGCGGGTCGTCCGGAGGCGGTCGTCCGCGGCGAGGAATGGCTCAACGAGGTGGGATACCACGCCTCGATCGACGCGCTCGCCTCCTACGGCGTCGCCCTGACCGGCTTCAGGAAGTGGGCGGAGACGCATCGCGCCGTGCTCGGCCAAGCCGTCGGCTGATCAGGACGTCGCCGCCGATACTCCGTCACCGATTCCGGCGCCTCACCCAGGCGCGACCCCGCTCATGCGGATGCGGCGGGGCGGCGCGGCGAGCGGTTCCGGCAGCCGCAGCGGCCCGCGGCCCGGCGTGATGGTGCCGAGCACCCGAGGCCCGGCAGCGCCGGTGCACGCGGGCACCGTGCCGGGCAGGCCGTGCGCCGTCAGCCAGCCGAGATAGGAGAACGCGATCGCCTCCTTGGCGTCCGAGGGCACGCCGAGGTCGTCGCTCGGCAATAGCCGCACACCTCGGGCCCGCTCGCGCAGCGCGCTCATCAGGGCCGGGTTGCGCACACCGCCGCCGGAGACGACGACCGTGCCCAGCCCGTGGCACCGGATCTCCGCCGCGACCGTCTCGGCGGTGAGCGCCGTCAGCGTCGCCACCAGGTCCGCCAGGCCCAGCGCGTACGGCCCGGCGATCCGGTCCAGATAGCCCGCGTGGAACAGTTCCTTGCCCGTCGTCTTGGGCGGCGGCCGGTGATAGTAGGGCTCGGCGAGCAACTCGGCCAGCAGGCCCTCGTGGACCTTCCCCGCCGCGGCCAGCCTGCCGTCCTCGTCGTACGGCATGCCGGTGGCGGCGCGCACGGCCGCGTCCGTCAGCGCCGAGGCCGGGCCGGTGTCGTAGGCGAGCGGGGGCTCGCACACGGTGAGGTTGGCGATGCCGCCGAGGTTCAGCGCGCCGGCCCGCCCCGCCGACGCGGGCAGCCCGGACAGCAGCGGCAGGTCGAAGGCGGACACGAGCGGCGCGCCCTGGCCGCCCGCGGCCACGTCGCGCACCCGCAGGTCCGACACGACCGGCACACCGAGCCGCTCGGCGATCCAGGCGGGCTGCCCGAGCTGGAGCGTCCCGCGCACGCGCCCGTCCTCCACCCAGTGGTACATCGTCTGCCCGTGCGAGCAGACGAGGTCGGCGGCCGGGCAGGCCGCCGCCGCCTCGGCGAACGCCCGGCCCACGAGCGTGTCGAGGCGGCAGACCTCGCCCATGTCCGTGCGGTCCGGCGGCAGCGCGGCGACGATCGAGGCCCGCAGCTCAGGCGGGTACGGCACCGTGCCGGTGTGCTCCACGACACCGGTGAGCAGGTCGCCGTCCCGCGACCAGCGGACGAGCGCGCAGTCGATCCCGTCGTGGGAGGTTCCCGACATCAGTCCGAGTACGCGCACACCTGCCTCGCGAGGATTCTTCAGCCGGCTCTCGGCGGGAGGCCGACGAGCTTGGTGAGGAAGCGGTCGATCTGCTCCTCGGCGGGCGGCCAGGACAGGTCGGGCTCGTTGATCCGCTGCGACAGCATGCCGTTCACCGCCGTGCGCAGGTCGATCGCGACGGTCGCCGCGTCGTCAGGCGGGGCGACCCCGGCGTCCATGCAGCGCCGGACCGCCTCCGTGGTCCTGGCGACCAGCACCTCCTTGAACGGCATGCCGAGCCGCCGGTGGACCGCGCTCTCGTGCAGCACCTTGTAGAGGCCCGGATGCTCGTGCGCCCACGCGGTCTGCGCGAGGATGCGGGCGCGCAGCCGCGCCGCGGGGTCCTCCTGCGCCGCGTCCGCCTCGTCACCGGTCCGCACCAGCTCCTCGTGACAGCGCCGCAGCACCGCGAGCACGAGCGCGTCGCGGTCGGGAAAGTGCAGGTAGACCGAGGTGGCCGCGATCGACACCTCGCGCGCCACGGCACGCAGCGACAGCGCCTCGTCGTCGGCGAGCTCGTCGAGCATGCGCATGGCCGCCGCGACGATCTCCTCGCGCAGCCGCTCGCCCTGCCCCCGCGCGTTCGGACGGCGGCGGGCGGCGGGAGTCGGGGGCGTGGTGGATTCCATGACCACCCCATTGTACGAGGACGGTCATCACGCTACAGTCGTAGCGCTACAACCGTTTACCCAAGGAGCGATCCCTATGACCGTCCACGCTTCAACCGACTTCGACATGATCAACGAGATGGACCCGGTGTTCGCCCAGATGGCGGCCGCCAGCGTCGGGCACTGCTGGGCGGTGCCCGAGCTGACCGACCGCGAAAAGGTGTTCCTCGCCCTGGTGGCGGACATCTGCCAGCCGGCCCTCGGGTTCCCGTTCGAGATGCACGTCCGCGCGGGGCTGCGGCGCGGCGTGTCCACCGCGGACATGCGGGCGCTGCTGCGCCTGATCTCCTACGACAGCGGCTATGTCGCGGCGCTGGGCGCGCTGGAGCGGCTCGCCGAGATCGAGGCCGCAGCCGGGCTTCCCCGTCCGGACGCGGAACCGCTGCCCTGCGAGCTGCTGGAGACCGGCCCAGGGGCGGCTGCGACCCCGCTGCCCGAGCCGGTGCGGGCCGAACTGACCGAGCTCGACCCGTACTTCCTGGAGTACTTCGACCTCCAGTCGCGGATGCGGGGCGTCCAGGGTCCGGGCACGCTGAGCATCCGCGAGCGGGCGTTCATGACGATGAGCGTCGACGTGCACTACCAGACGCTGGACGAGACGTTCCGCATCCACGTCGGCCGCGCCCTGGGGGCCGGTGCGACCCACGAGGACGTGCGGGCCGTGCTGCGCTTCAACGCGCAGTTCGGGGCGACCCGGGCATGGCAGGCGTGGAAGGCGCTCAACGCCTGTCTCGCCGAGCTCACCCCCGTCCGCTGACGACCGCCGACGCACGCCGAGCCTGCCGAGGCCGTAACGGCCACGGCCCGCGCCGCCTGACCGCGTGGACCGACGCTCGCCGCACCCTGTTAACGCACCCTGTTAACGCACCCTGTTAACGCGCCTTGTTAGTGCGCCATGCGTTCCTGGCTCGGCTCGCTCTGGCGGGACGCCCGGTCGACCGCCGTGACGTGGTAGCGGTGGCCGGGCGCGCCGCCGGGATCGACCCAGCGGACGTGCCTGCCCGCCGGGACGACCGCGACCAGGTGCGCCGCGTCGGCGAAGTCCTGCCGCCGGGCGGGCCGGTCGAACCGGAAGACGGCGAACTGGAACGGGGCGCGGGGTCCGGTGGCCTCGACGTGGAGCTCCACGCCCCCGCTCACGCGGCGGGCCGAGGCGAGCACGGGACGACGCGGCGGCTCGCCGCCCGCCAGCCTGGGCAGCAGCGGCGCGAGGGCCGGACGCGTGTAGTGCCCGCTCACGACCGCGCCGATCGACCCGAGCCGGTCGTCGCGGACGTCGGCGGCGTTGTACCAGATGTCCCCGCCGACCTCCGGATGGTCGCGGTTGAGCGTGAGGTGCCGGGACAGCTCGTCCGGCTGGAACCACTCTGTGGGCTGCCCGGCCGTCCCCGCCTTGTACGCCGCCTGGCCGATCCACAGCTGCACGCCGGTGCCGGCGGCCACGCCGGACCACCACGGGACCAGCTTGGCGTAGTCGGCGTTCGACTGGCCGATGTACCAGTAGAGCTGCGGCGCGATGTAGTCGAGCCAGCCCTTCTTCACCCACCCGCGGGTGTCGGCGTGCAGGTTGTCGTACGACTGGCCGCCGCTGGTGTCGGAGCCCAGCGGGTCGGTGGCCTTGTTGCGCCAGATGCCCGACGGGCCGATGCCCCAGATCACCTCGGGCTTGGCCTGCCGCACGCGCTGCTGCATCTCCCGCACCAGCAGGTCGACGTTGTCGCGCCGCCACGAGGCCAGGTCGGGGAAGCCCGCGCCGTACGCCGCGTAGGCCGCGCCGTCGTCGAACGCCGTGGTGTTGACCGGGTAGAAGTAGTCGTCGAAGTGCACGCCGTCGATGTCGTAGCGGGTGACGGCGTCCATCATCGCGTCCTGCACGAACGCCCGGACCTCGGGGATGCCGGGGTTGTAGTAGAGCTTCCCGCCGTACGGGACGATCCACTCGGGATGGCGGCGGCCGGGGTGGTCGGGGTGCAGCTTGGCCGGGTCCGCCTGCATCGACACGCGGTAGGGGTTGAACCAGGCGTGGAACGCCAGCCCCCTCCGGTGGGCCGCCTCGACGGCGAAGCCCAGCGGGTCGTAGCCCGGGTCCTGCCCCTGGACCCCGGTGAGGTACTGCGACCACGGCTCGTACGGGGACGGCCAGAAGGCGTCGGCGGTCGGCCTGATCTGCACGAACACGGAGTTGAGCCGGCGCGCCACGGCCAGGTCGAGCCAGGCCTCGAACTCGGCCTGCTGCTTCTCGGGCGTCAGTCCCGTCGTGGACGGCCAGTTGATGTTGACGACCGAGGCGATCCACATGCCGCGCATCTGGCGCAGCGGCGGGACGTACCCGGCGGGAGGGGCGGGGAGGGCGGATGCGGGGGATGCGGCGAGGGCCGGCAGCGGGACGGCCGACGCCGCGGCGGAAAGGGCCAGGCCGCGCAGCACGGCACGCCGGGAGGGGGAGCTCAATCGGACCTCCGAAGGCCGGGGGGATTCGGCGATCACGACACTGGCAGAAACTTACTTTCAGATCAATGCGGATAAAAGAAAGTGTCATCGACGTGTAATCTGCCCCAAGAGGTCCTCACGGGAGACGTCGGCGGGCATCCAGGTCACGCCGTACATGTCTCGACATGTGGACTTCTGGTCCGTTGTCCCGCACCGGCGGACGCACGGATCTAAGCTGATCGCGCACAGGAGAGGCTGCAGGTGATGAACGAGAACGAGGGCGCCGCACCGGTCAACCCGATCGCGACGGTGCGCGCGGTGTTGCCCTCGCTCACCCCTGCCGCCCAGACCATCGCGCGCCTCATCCTCGACGACCCCGCCATGGTGGCCCGCAGCACCATCACGGAGATCAGCGCGGTCTCGGGGATCAGCGAGGCGACGATCGTGCGGACAGCACGGGCGCTGGGCTTCGCCGGCTACTCCCAGCTGCGGTTCGCCCTGGCGGCGGCCGTGGCCAGGGACACCCCCGAGCGGCTCGTGCCCGGCGACCTCGCCCCGGACGATCCCCTCACCGACGTGATCGCCAAGGTCACCCGGGCCGAGTCGCAGGCGCTCGCCGACACGGCGGCCCAGCTCAACCCCGACGGCCTCGGCGCGGTCGTGGACGCCGTCGCCGGCGCCCGCCGCGTGGACGTGTACGGCGTGGGCGCCTCCGGCCTCGTCGCGGCCGACATGGCGCAGAAACTGATGCGGATCGGGCTGCCCGGCCACTACTTCACCGACGCCCACCTCGCGCTCACCAGCGCCGCGCTGCTGCGCGAGGGAGACGTGGCCGTCGGAGTGAGCTGCACCGGCGAGACGCCCGACGTGCTCGGCCCGGCGCGGGTCGCCCGCAAGGCCGGCGCGACGGTCGTGGCCATCACGAACAACCCCCGCTCGTCGCTGGCCGGACTCGCCGACCACGTCATGATCTCCGCCGGGCGCGAGACGGCGTTCCGGCCGGGCGCGCTGGCCAGCCGGATCAGCCAGCTGCTCATCGTCGACTGCGTCTTCGTCGGCGTCGCGCAGCGCACGTTCGACACCTCCGACGCCGCCTTACGGGCGACCCGCGACGCGCTCGCCGACTATCTCGGCGACGCCCACCGCCGCGCCCGCTCGGCCTGAGTCCCCTTCCTCACTCACCCCCCAAGCGCCCCGTTCACGCCGCCCCACCGGCGCGGCGGGCGGCCTCCAGACGGTCGCCGTTGGCCTTCAGCAGCGCCCGTGCGCCGTCCGGGCCGAGATCGCGCTCGATCATCAGCACGGCCACCTTGACGTTCCAGTCCGCCGCCTCGAGCGCGCCCCGCGCGGCGGCGGCCCCGGCGCCGGTGATGTCGCCGACGATCCGCGTCGCCCTGCGCGTGAGCTTCTCGTTCACCGCCGAGACCTCGATCATGGCGTTCCCGTACGTCCTGCCGAGCCGAATCATCGCGATCGTGGAGATCATGTTGAGCACGAGCTTCTGGGCGGTCCCCGCCTTGAGCCGAGTCGAGCCGGCCACCACCTCGGGGCCGACGACCACCTCGATCGGGTGCTCGGCCCGCTCCGACAGCGGCGACCCCGGGTTGCAGGACAGGCTCACGGTCAGCGCACCGCGGCGCGCGGCCTCGTCCAGCGCCCCTAGCACGAACGGCGCCCGACCGCTGGCGGAGATCCCCACGAGCGAGTCGAGCGGGCCCAGGCCCCGGTCGGCGATGGCCGCCGCCCCGCCGTCGTGGTCGTCCTCGGCACCCTCGACCGACCGGGTCAGCGCGGCCTCGCCGCCCGCGATGACGCCCTGCACGAGTTCGGGGTCGGTGCCGAAGGTCGGCGGGCACTCCGAGGCGTCGAGCACGCCCAGCCTGCCGGACGTCCCCGCCCCCACGTAGAACAGGCGTCCGCCCCGCGCCATCCGGCCCGCGATCGCGTCGATGGCGGCCGATACGGCCGGAACGGCCGTGGCCACCGCGCCGGGCACCGTGGCGTCGGCCACGTTCATCAGGCGGGCGATCTCCTCGGTCGGCAGCCGGTCGATGTCGCGATAACGCGGATCGCTCTGCTCGGTGTAGAGCTCGGTGCCGAACTCGCTGTGCTCGGTGGACAGGCCCGTCAGTGGGTCAGTCATCTTGTCCCTGTCGTCGGTTTCCATCTCCGGCCTCCCCCGCTCGCCGTACGCGTCCGGAACGACTCCTCACCGGCGGCTCACCGGCAGGGCGACCACGCTGCGGCGCTCGGGATGGAAGCAGGCGTGCTCCTGCGGCATGCCGCCGTCCCGGCCGAGCGCGGGCCGCTCGCGTTCGCACCGCTCGGTCCTGAACGGGCAGCGCGGCGCGAACAGGCACCCGTCGGGGTGCTCCCCCGACGCCTCCACCGGCACGACCCGCTGCTCGCCCGGCGACTCCAGGCCGTGCAGCACCGGGATGGCCGACAGCAGCGCCTGCGTGTAGGGATGCACCGGGGCCGAGATGACGGTCTCGACCGGGCCGCGTTCGACCACCTGGCCGCGGTAGATGACGTACAGCTCGCCGTCGGTGCCGATGTAGCGGGCCGTCGCCACGTCGTGCGTGATGAAAAGCACGCTCACCCCGAGCCGTTCGCGCAGGTCCTTCAGCAGCGCGAGGATGCCCAGGCGCAGCGACACGTCGATCATCGAGACGGCCTCGTCGGCGACCAGGACCTCGGGATCGACGGTGAGCGCGCGAGCGATCACCACGCGCTGGCGCATGCCGCCCGACAGCTGGTGGGGATAGCGCGGCAGCACGTAGCCCGGGTCGAGCCCGACCAGCCCGAGCAGCTCCCGGGCCCGCTCGTCCGCCCACGAGCGCGGCCTGCCGGTCTGCCTCGCCCGCAGCGCGAGCGGCGCGGCCAGGGCCTGGTGGATCGTGCGCGTCGGGTTCAGCGCGGAGTACGGGTCCTGGTGGATGAGCTGCACCCGGCGGAAGTACGGCTGCCGCCTGCGGTGGCTCAGCGACGACATCGCCACGTCGTCGATGACGATCTCCCCGGAGTCGCAGGTCTCCAGCCCGGCGATGATCCGGCCGAGCGTGGTCTTGCCGCAGCCCGACTCGCCGATGAACGAGACCGCGCCGCCCTTGGGAATGGCGAAGTCCACGCCGCGCAGCGCGGGCACCTCCCGGGCGCCGAGCACGCCGCCTCGCTGCCGGAACGTCTTCGTGATGCCGATCCCGCCGATCACGCCTGGTCCTCCCCCGTCGCGGCGGCCACGGCCGGTCTGTCCCCGTCGTCGTCCCGTACGGCGTGGCAGGCCGCCGACCGGGAGCCCGAGACGACCACCGGTGGCCGGCCGGTCTCGCACACGTCCATGCGCAGCGGGCAGCGCTCGCGGAACACGCACCCGTCGGCCGGGATGTCGGCCAGCGTCGGCGGTCGGCCCGGCAGGGCGTGCGCCTCGCCGATGTCGCCGACGAGTCGCGGGATGGCCCCGAGCAGCCCCCGCGTGTACGGATGTCGCGGCCCGGCCAGCACCTCCCGGGTGGGCCCCTGCTCGGCGACCCGCCCGCCGTACATGACCGCGAGCCGGTCGGCGACCTCGGCGACCACCCCGAGGTCGTGGGTGATGACGAGCGTGGTGAGCCCGCGCTCGGCGTGCACCTCCCTCACGATGCGCAGGATCGTCGCCTGCGTGATCATGTCGAGCGCGGTCGTGGGTTCGTCCAGCACGACGAGGCGGGCGTTCAGCACCAGGGCCAGCATGATGCCGACCCGCTGACGCATGCCGCCCGACAGCTCGTGCTGGTAGGAGTCGAGCACCCGGGCGCCGTCCAGGCCCATCCGGCCGAGCAGGTCGCGGGCGTCGGCCAGCAGGCCGCGCACGTCCTCGACGCCGTGGGAGCGGCCCAGGTCGAGCACCTGCTTACCGACCGTCTTGAGCGGGTTGAGGGAGTTCTGCGCCGCCTGGAAGACGTACCCGACGTGCCGTCCCCGGGCTCGGCGCAGCCCCTCGCCGCCGAGCGCGACGACGTCGCCGAGTCCGTCGATCTCGACGCTGCCCGCCGCGATCCTGCCGGGCGGCTGCACGGCGTTGAGCAGCGCGAGCGCGAGCGTGGACTTGCCGGATCCCGACTCGCCGACGACCCCGGTGATCGTGCCGGGCGCGAGGTCGAGGTCGACGCCGGACACCGCGGGCAGCTCGCCGGCCGGGGTGCGGTAGACCACGGTCAGCCCGCGGATCCGCGCGCCGGGAGGACTCTGCTCGGGAGCCATGCTCACTCCTCACGCAGCCGGGGGTTGAAGATCTCGTCCATCGCGTCCACGACCAGCACGATGCCGAGCGTGAGCAGCAGGATCGCCAGCAGCGGCGCCAGCAGGTACGGCAGCGCGGCCGTCGTGGTCAGCGCGCCGCCGCCGAAGACGGCGAGGTTGAGCATGACGCCCCAGTTGTTCGCCTCGAAGGGCAGCACCCCCAGGAAGAACAGGCCCACCTGCGCGTAGACCGCGCCGGTAACCGCGATGAGCGCGTTCATCGCGATGTACGGAGCCATGCCGGGCAGCAGCTCCCTGCCGACGATGTGCGTCGTGGACAGGCCGAGCCCCCGGGCGGCCTCGATGAAGCCGCGCTCGCGCAGCGACAGCGTCTGCGACCGCACGGCCCGGGCCACACCGCCCCAGCCGAGCAGCCCGAGCACCAGGCCCATCTCGACGGCGGCGGTGAACTTCCAGACCGTCGACAGCACCAGCAGCAGCGGCAGCCCCGGGATCGTTAGCTTCATGTCGGTGAACCGCATGAGCACGGTGTCCCAGCGGCCCCGCCGGAACCCGGCGAACAGCCCGACGCCCGCGCCGACGACGACCGTGATGACGGCCGTCACGACGGCGGTGAGCAGGACGTACCGGGTGCCGGTGACGACGAGGGCGAGCACGTCCGTGCCCTCGAAGTCGGTGCCGAACGGATGCCGCAGGCTCGGCGACGCGTAGAGCGCGCTCGTGTCGCGGGGCAGGGGATCGGGGTAGAGCATCGGCCCGAGGATCCCCATGAGGGCGAACACCGCGAGGATGAGCGCCCCGGCCATCCGGCTCGGCTTGCGCCGCATGACCCGCCAGACGCCCCGCCAGAAGTTGCGGCGGATCGCCGCGGCGGCCCCCGCCTCCGCCTCCGGCACGATGGTCGCGCTCATGCCACCCCCTCGCCTCGCGGCTCGGGGTCGCATGAGCGAAGCGCGCTGTGTTGACTGATTCGCTCGCTCCGCTCGCTCATGCCGCCTCCCCTCCGCTGCGTACCCGAGGGTCGATGACCGTGTAGAGGAGGTCGGCGGCGATGTTCGCGACGACGATCGCCGTCGTGATGAGCAGGAACGCCCCGCCCATCAGCGAGTAGTCGCGGTTGTTGACGCTGTCGATGAGCATCAGCCCCAGGCCCGGGTAGTTGAAGATGCGCTCGATGAAGATCGCGCCACCGAAGAGCAGGCCCAGCGAGAGCGCCAGGATCGTGAACAGCGGCAGGATCGCGTTGCGCGCGACGTAACGGAAGATGATCGACCGCTTCATCCCGCGCAGCTCGGCGGCCAGGATGAAGTCGTCGCCGAGCACGGTGACCACGCTCGACTTCATCGCGAGAATCCACCCGCCGTAACCGGCCAGCGCGTACGTGACGACCGGCAGGGTGGCGTGCTGGACCAGCGAGCCGATGTAGTCGGCGGTGAAGCCGGGGTCGATCATGATGTCGGCCGTCCCCCCGGCGGGGAGGATCGGGACCAGCGTGGTGAAGATCGCCCCCAGCAGCAGCGCCAGCACATACTGCGGGACCCCGTGCAGCAGCGATCCGGAGATCGCGAGCAGGTCGCCCAGCACGCCGGTCCGTTTGATCGCCGCGTAGACGCCCATGACGACACCGGCGAGGAAGCTCAGCAGCGTCCCGGCGAGCACCGGGATCACCGTCCACTTGGCGGCCGAGAACAGCACGGTGGACACGCCGGCGCCGGGCACGGACAGCGACTGCCCGAGGTCGAGGTGGGCCAGGCCGCCCATGTAGTCGAGGTACTGCTCCCACAGGCCGCCCTTCGGCGTGAAGCCGTACAGCGCCTCGACCGCGCGCTGGGCGGCGTCGGGGGCCATGCCCTGCTCGACGAGCTTCTGGTAGCGGGCCGCGAGCGGGTCGCCCGGGACGCTCCTGATGATCAGGAAGCTGATCGTCGTGACGACCAGGATCATGACGAACCCGCGGGCCACGTGGCCCGCGAGCCGCCGGAGGAGAACCGCCATGGACTACTGCTTCTTCTTGATCAGGCCGAGCTGGATCCAGACGCCGGAGGGCTGGCGCAGCAGGTCGCTCTCGTCTTCGGGGAAGCCGGTGAAGCGGTTGGTGTTGACGAACTGCGTGTTCACGTAGTCCCAGAGCTGGATCACCGGAAGATCCTGGTTGGCCGCCTTGGCGAGCTTGGCGATGACGGCCTTCTGCTCGTCACCCGTGACGCTGTTGAGCTGGGCCGTCAGCTCACCGGGGTTGACCGCGCCGACGCCCTCGACGTCGATCGTCTCGGGGCCGCCCATCCAGTTGCCGTCCTTGCCCGCGGACGAGTGCTTGACCTTGCCGCCGAGGATGTTCCACCCGTTGGAGGAGCCGTACAGGCGCTGGAAGATGTTGTACGGCGCGGGGCCGAGCGCGATGAGCCAGAAGCCGAGGTCGTACTTGCCCTCGTTGAGCTCGGACAGGTAGAGCGGATAGTCGGCCGTGGTCACCACCTCGGCGTCCACGCCGGCCGTGGCGAGCTGGCTGGTGATGGCCTTGGCCGCGGAGACCCAGTCGGAGAACGGTGCGGGGATGTGGATCGTCACCTTCCACGGCTTGCCGTCGGCCAGCGCCCACTTGCCGTCCTTCTTCTGGAGGCCGGCCTCGGTGAACTCCTTGTCCGCCCTGGCCGGGTCCAGCGCGTACGGCTCCAGCGCGTCGAGTTCGGCGCCGAGCCATTCCCTGGCGGCCTTCTGGTGGATGCCCGAAGTGGTCACGGCCGCCGTGCCGCCCTCGGGAGAGGCGATCTGCGTGACCTCCTCCCGGTTGATCAGGTACGCCAGTCCGCGCCGCACGTGCACGTTGTCGTACGGCTTCTTCGCCTGGTTGAACGCCAGCGCGACGGCCACCGGGGAGTAGCCCTTGATCACCTGGTTGCCGGGCGTCGCCTTGATGCGCTTCATCACGTCGGCGGGCACCGCGGTGAACGGGGCGTTGTCGAGCGTGCCGGAGGTCAGGTAGTTCCAGATCTGCTCGTTCCCCGTGGTGTTGAGCAGCTTGAGCTGGTCGGGCGCGACGTTGGCGGCGTTGTAGAAGTTCTTGTTCTTCACCAGCAGCGCCTCGCCGGGGTTCATCCGCTTGAGGACGAACGGGCCGGCCGACACGTCCTGGGCCGGAGCGAACGCGAGCACCTTCTCCGACAGCGCCTTGACCTGCCCGCGCGCCGCCTCGGCCTCGGGGCCGTCGCCGCGGGCGGCCGTGAGCGTGTCCCAGAAGCCGGCGGGAACGACGCTCTGCCACACGTGCTCGGGCACCACGAAGGCGTCCATGACCCCCCGCACGAACGTGACACTGGGGTTCTTCATGTCCTGCGTGATTTTGATCGTCTTGTCGTCGACGATTTCGACGTCCGAGGCGGCTCCGGCCGCGCCGGGGTCGACCGCGAAGGCGGTGCTGCCTTGGGTGTAGGCGAGCGCGATGGAGAACTTCACGTCCTCGGCGGTGACGGGCTGCCCGTCGGACCACTTGTTGCCCGGCTGCAGGTGAAGGGTGATGGAGGAGTTGTCCGGCGCGATGTCCCAGCTCGCCGCGATGCCCGGGTAGAACTGGTTCGGGTCGGTGAGGGTGTTCTTCGCCCAGGCGATCCTCATCGCGTTGTAGCCCCAGAACGCGTTGCCCTTGGGGTTCCACGGGTTGATCGGCGCGTTGACGTCGAGCGACGGCTTGTTGATGTCGACCGTGGTGTAGACGCCGCCACCGCCGCCTGTGGAGTTCCCGCTCGTGCCGCCGCCGCTGCATGCCGCGACGGCGGCGAGGCCGAGCAACGCCGCGACCGCTGTCAGACGTTTCATTGACCGCTCCGGGGGGTTGTTCTGATGCGGATCTTGACCGGACCTTACGCGGCGGCCCAAGCGCAGGTCAATAAACTGCAAAACTCGTGAGTGTTCTGCAACTTTCCTTCATATGGATCACGGCGAAACCGAGCGCCGCAATCGGGCGCCGGGAGTGGCGGTCTTCTCTCCGGCCGGTCAGCGAACTGTTACTGGTCGCCGCCATGCGATCACATTACGTTGCGAGCAAAGGCACCCCGCCCCACGAGGAGGACCGGCGTGAAGTCCATCGCCCGATTCTGTGGCAACTGCAGCTGCGGCTGCCCCGAGCTGTTTGTGGACGCCTCCGCCCCGGCGGAGCGTCAGGTCGTCATCACCGATGACTTCGGCCAGAAGGTGGAGATGAGCCTCGACCAGCTCGGCTCGCTCGTGGAGGCGGCGAAGACCGGCGCGCTGGACGACCTCGCGCTCACCGGCTGACCGTGAACGCGGCCGCCCTGTTCGCCGGGGGCCTCGCCGCAGGCCTGGCCGCGGGCACGGCGTCATGCACCGCGGTCCAGGGCGGCCTCCTCATCGGCCTGGTCGCCCGGCCCGGCGACCGCAGCGGCCCGTCCCGCGGCTTCGCGCCGGTGGCGGCGTTCCTGACCGGCAGGCTCGCCGCCCACACCGCCCTCGGGGCGCTGCTCGGACTGGCGGGCGCGGCCGTCCAGGTCGGCCCGCGCACCCGCGCGGCGCTGCTCGTCGCCGCCGGAACCGCGGTGGTCGTGCTCGCCGTACGGATGCTCCGCCGCCGCGAGGCGGGCTGCGCACCAGAAAGGAAGGCGCCCGCCGCGGCACGCGGCGACCCCGACGGATGCGTGTGTCCGGACGACGGGCACGGACAGGGCGCCGCACCACCGGGTCGCGTACCCAGCCCACCACTGGACAGCGCGCCCAGCCCACTACTTCACAGCGCCCCCAGCCCACCACTGGACAGCGCCCCCAGCCCACCGCTTGACAGCGCAGCCCGCGGGACCGGTTCCCCGGGTACCGGCGCCCGCTCCCCGGCTCTTGCGCGGGCGGCGGCACTGGGCATGGCCACGATCTTCGTACCCTGCGGCGTCACGATCGGCATGGAGGTCGTGGCCGTCGGCGCGGGTTCCGCGCTCGGGGGCGCGGCCGCGCTCGCGGGGCTCGCCCTCGGCACGGCGCCCGCCTTCGCCGCCCTGGGACTGCTGCTGCGCACGCTCGTCTCGGCCAGGCTGGCCGCGCTGGCGGGGATCGCGGCCCTGGCCGCCGGGCTGTTCACGGTCGGCTCCGGGCTGCGGCTCGGCGGCTGGCTGCCGGACTTGCCCGTGCCGCAGTTCGGCTCCCCCGCCGCCGCAGCGGGACGCGCCCTCACCGGAACGGACGGCGTGCAGCGGCTCACCGTCTGGGCGACCGCGGAAGGATTCCGGCCCGGGATCGCCGTCGCCGCCGCCGGCCGGCCCGTCGAAATCGCCTTCAGGACCAAGGACAACCGGGGCTGCACGCGCACGCTCGCGATCGACGGCCACGACGTCGTGCTCCCCGTGACGGGCGAGCGCGTGGTGCGGCTCGCGGCCCGCCCGGAGGGGCGGTTGCGTTACGCCTGCGGCATGGGGATGTACGTGGGCTTCGTCAGGTTCGAGCGCTCCCCCTGACCCCTGAACAGGGGTACTCCCGCCCCGGAAGGGCGGGAACCGGCGTCACCCCAATGTCTTGCCAATAACCCTCCGTGACGACTCGGTTACGTGTCACCCTGTCTCCCATGACACTAGTGGGAGCGACGGAGGCGACCGCGTGGCCCGGGATACCGGTCCCGCGTACCCCTGAACCTCTGGACCCGGCCGAGGCGTACCTGGTCGACAGGGCCCGGGACGGCGACCGTGACGCGGCGCACCGGCTGGGCCGGCTGTGCGCGGAGCGCGACGACCGACTGGGCGCCCGGCACTGGTGGGAGCGGGCGGCGCGGGCGGGCAATGTCGACAGCGCCTACAACCTGGGGCTGTGGCACCGCACGCACGGGACGACCGAGGAGGCGATCGGCTGGTTCGAGCTGGCGGCGGGCACCGGCGACGCCGACGCGGCGACGAACCTGGCATCGCTGCTGCTTGAGCGGCGCGGCGACATCGACGGAGCGCGCAAGTGGTTCGAGCAGGCGGCCGAAGACGGCTCCCGCCACGCGGCCCGGCGGCTGGCCCTGCTCTGCGAGGACCAGGGCGACGGCATGGGCGCGCGGCGCTGGCACTTCAGGGCCGCCGTGGACGGCGACCTGCGCTCGGCTCACGACCTGGGGTTCCTGGGCTACGCCGCGGGCGACGAGGCCGAGGCGCTGCACTGGTGGGAGTACGCGGCGCGCGGCGGCCACGCGGAGGCCGCCTATCACATGGCCCTGCTCCTGCACGCGGTCCGCGACGAGAAGGGCGCGGAGGCGTTCTACCGGCTCGCCGCCCGCGCCGACCACGCCGGGGCGGCCTTCCGGCTCGGCGACATGGCGCTCTGCCGGGGCGACCTGCACACGGCGCGCGCCTGCTTCGAACGGGCGACGCAGACCGGCAGGCCGGACGCGCGGCGGATGGCCGGCCTCGTCTGCGCCCGGATGGACGACAAGCCGGCGGCCGCCCAATGGTATGGGCAGGCCGCGGCCGACGACCCCGAGGCCGCCTTCCGCTTCGGGCTGCTGCTCGTCGCGGACCACAACGATCTGAAGGGCGCACGCCACTGGTTCAGGCGGGCGGCCGAACGCGGGCACCACGGCGCCATGGTCGAGCTGCGGACGCTGCTGCCCCTGCTCGGCGCGTCGCCCGAAGCCGAGGAATGCCTGCTCGATCCGGCCCCGCCCTACTGGAGCCGGCCGGCGGAACCCGAGCAGGCCGCACGCGCGGAACTCGCCGTGGCCGCGGCGCGCAGGCGCGGCGACCCGGCGGCGGAACCCGCGGACCTGGTCGAGATCCTCGGCACGTGGGATCTGGTCACCGGTGATCCCGCCGCAGTGGCCTCACCCCTCGGCGACGGGCCTGACGAGGTGGGCCCGGCGGACACGGTGGGGTGGCTCGCACGGGCGAGCGGGGTACACCGGGTCGCGATCGAGCACCTCGGCCTGGTGCGCGCGACGCTGCTGCGGCCGGGCACGGCCCCGTTGCCCACCCCGGCCGAGGTCGAGCACGTGCTCGGCACCGCGAGGGATCTGCGCAGCCGCCTCGGACTGCGCTGATCCCCCACGTCTCCGGTCAGGCGGCGAGGATCTCCGCGACCGGCGTGTACGCCAGGTCGTGCGCCGCCGCGACCGGCGCGTTGGTGAGCACGCCGGCGTGGGTGTTGAGACCCAGGCCGAGCGCCTCGTCGCCGCGCAGCGCGTCCTTCCAGCCCTTGTCGGCGATCGTGAGGGCGTACGGCAGGGTCGCGTTGGTCAGGGCGTAGGTGGAGGTGTTGGCCACCGAGCCTGGCATGTTCGCCACGCAGTAGAACACCGACTCGTGCACGCGGAACGTCGGCTCGTCGTGCGTGGTCGGGCGGGAGTCCTCGAAGCAGCCGCCCTGGTCGATCGCGATGTCGACGAGCACGGAGCCCGGCTTCATGCGGGAGACCAGCTCGTTGGAGACGAGCGTCGGGGCCTTGGCGCCCGGGATGAGCACGGCGCCGACGACCAGGTCGGCCTCGATCACGGCCCGCTCGATCGCGTACGACGTCGAGACCAGCGTCGTCAGCCGGCCCTGGTAGATGGCGTCGATGAAGCGCAGCCGGTCGATGTTGACGTCGAGGATCGTCACGTCGGCGCCCATGCCGACGGCGATCTGCGCCGCGTTCAGACCGGAGACGCCGCCGCCGATCACGACGACCTTGGCCGGGGCCACGCCGGGCACCCCGCCGGGGAGCACGCCGCGGCCGCCGTTGAAGCGCATCAGGTTGTACGCGCCGACCTGGGGGGCCAGCCGCCCGGCGACCTCCGACATCGGGGCCAGCAGCGGCAGGCCGTTGCCGACCTGGACGGTCTCGTACGCGATGGCGGTGGTGCCCGCCGCGAGCAGCGCGTCGGTGCACGGCCGGGACGCGGCCAGGTGGAGGTAGGTGAACAGGATCTGGTCCGCGCGGAGCCGGTGGTACTCCTCCGCGATCGGCTCCTTGACCTTGAGGATCATCTCGGACTCGGCCCACACCTCGTCGGCGCTCTCGACCAGCTTGGCGCCGGCCGCGAGGTACTCCTCGTCGGTGATGTGGGAGCCGAGTCCGGCGCCGCGCTGGACGTCGACCTCGTGGCCGTGACGGACGAGCTCGTGGACGCCGGCCGGGGTGGCGGCGACGCGGTATTCGTGGTTCTTGACCTCGGCGGGCACGCCGATCTTCATGAGTTGTGTCCTTTCAAGCGGTCACTCGTCACGGTCGCCCCCTACCCGGCCGCACGAGCTCCATGGTCTACAGGCGGGCCCACGCCTCGGTGAGCACCGAACGGAGAATCGACTCGATCTCGTCGAACTCCTTGGGCCCGCAGATCAGCGGCGGGGCGAGCTGAACGACCGGGTCCCCACGGTCGTCCGCCCGGCAGTACAGGCCGGCGTCGTACAGCGCCTTCGAGAGGAAGCCGCGCAGCAGGCGCTCCGACTCCTCCTCGTTGAACGTCTGCTTGGTGGACTTGTCCTTGACCAGCTCGATCCCGTAGAAGTAGCCCGAACCGCGGACGTCGCCGACGATCGGCAGGTCCGTCAGCCGGTCGAGAGTGGCCTTGAACACCGGCTCGTTGGCCGTGACGTGCTCCAGCAGACCCTCCCTCTCGAAGATGTCGAGGTTGGCCAGGGCGACGGCGGCCGACACCGGGTGGCCGCCGAAGGTGTAGCCGTGCGCGAAGGTCTCGGTGCCGCTCTTGAACGGCTCGAACAGCCGCTCCGAGACGATCATGGCGCCGATGGGCGAGTAACCGCTGGTCAGGCCCTTCGCACAGGTGATGATGTCCGGCACGTAGTCGAACTTCTGGCCGCCGAACATCGTGCCGAGCCGGCCGAAGGCGCAGATGACCTCGTCCGACACGAGCAGCACGTCGTGGGCGTCGCAGATTTCGCGCAGGCGCTGGAAGTATCCGGGGGGCGGCGGGAAACAGCCGCCGGCGTTCTGCACCGGCTCGACGAAGACGGCGGCCACGGTGTCCGGGCCCTCCATCTCGATGGCCTTGCCGACCTGGTCGGCGGCCCAGCGGCCGAACGCCTCGGGGTCCTTCTCCAGGCCGGGGAAGCCGGAGATCTCGTCGGCGCGGTAGAGGTTCGTGTTGGGGGCCTTGATCGCGCCGGGCACCAGCGGCTCGAAGATCTGCTTGAGCGCCGGGATGCCGGTGATCGACAGCGCGCCCTGCGGGGTGCCGTGGTAGGCGATGGCCCGGCTGACGACCTTGGTCTTGAGCGGCTTGCCCTTGAGCTTGTAGTACTGCTTGGCCAGCTTCCAGGCCGACTCGACGGCCTCGCCGCCGCCGGTGGTGAAGAAGACGCGGTTGAGGTCGCCGGGGGTGAGCTCCGCGAGTCGCGCGGCGAGCTCGGCGGCCTTCGGGTGCGCGTAGGACCACAGGGGGAAGAACGCCAGCTCCTGTGCCTGCTTGGCGGCGGCCTCGGCCAGCTCGGCGCGGCCGTGGCCGACCTGGACCACGAACAGCCCGGCGAGGCCGTCGAGATACCGCTTGCCGTGGATGTCGTAGACGTAGGCGCCCTCGCCGCGCACGATCATGGGCACCTCCCCTCCCTCATAGGAGGAGTGGCGCGTGAAGTGCATCCAGAGATTGTCCTGTGCGGCCTTGAGTACGTCGGGGCGCGTCATCGCAACCTTCCCTCAGGTGATCCGTCGCTGTTGCACAGTTTGCATGCCACTTCCGCGTTTTGCCAAGTGATTACGTGGCGTCACTGTGAAAGAAGTTCGAATTCCGTGACATCGACATGTAACGGCAACGAAATCCGTCACGGTAGATTGAGGCCCTCCAGGCCCGGGAGATGGGTCCGCCGGACCTGTGGTCAAATGGGGTCCGCCAGCCAACCTGGGCAAGATCCACGTACATCCGGGAGAAACGCCGTGACACCTGAGGAGATCGAGCGCGCCGTCGAGGACGGCATGCCGCAGACGGTCGAGGACCTCAAGCGCCTGGTCGCCATCCCGTCCGTGGCGTTCCCCGGCCACTCCGAGGCCCCGGTCCTGGAGGCCGCGGCGCTCGTGGAGCGGCTGCTGCGCGCCGCCGGCCTCCCGCACGTCCGGCAGATCCCCATCGAGGGCAGCTTCCCCGCGGTGTTCGCCGAGGCGCCCGCCCCCGAGGGGGCCCCGACCGTGCTGCTCTACGCGCACTACGACGTGCAGCCCGCCGGCGACCTCGCCCTGTGGCGCACTCCGCCGTTCGAGCCGACGGTCGTCGACGGGATCATGCACGGCCGGGGCGCGGCCGACGACAAGAGCGGCGTCATCGCCCACGTGGCCGCCCTGCGCGCCTTCAACGGCCGGTTCCCGGTCGGTTTGAAGGTCATCATCGAGGGCCAGGAGGAGTACGCCGGCGAGCGTCTGGAGGCGTTCGTCGAGGCCAACCCCGACCTGCTGCGCGCCGACGCCATGGTCATCGCCGACGTGGGCAACCCCGAGGTGGGCGACCCCGCGATCACCACGTCGCTGCGCGGCATGGCCGCGTTCACCGTGGAGGTCCGGACGCTGGCCGAGGCCGTGCACAGCGGCTCGTTCGGCGGCGCCGCCCCCGACGCGCTGGCCGCGCTCATGCGCATGCTGACCGCCCTGCACGACGACCAGGGCAACGTACGGGTGCCCGGGCTCGAACCGGGGGCCTTCCCCGGCGAGGCTCTCGGCGACGAGGAGTTCCGCGCGCTCGCCGGGGTGCTCGACGGCGTGTCGCTGGTCGGCGACGGCTCGCTCGCCGACCGGCTCTGGGCGTCGTACGCGATCACCGTGACCGGGCTGGACGTGCCGACGGTGACCGGCGCGATCAACGCGGTCCAGGCGGTGGCCCGGGCCCGCGTCACGATCCGCATCCCCGCGAGCGGGGACGCCAGGCAGGCGCTGAACGACGTGACGGCCTTCCTGGAGAAGGTCGCGCCGTGGGGGGTCAAGGTGTCCTTCGGCGACTTCGTCAGCGGCTCTGGCTTCCAGATCGAGCCGGGCGGACCGGCGATGAACGCCGCGGAGCGTGCGCTGGAGCGCGCCTTCGGCCAGGCGCCGCGCCAGGTGGGCCAGGGCGGCTCGATCCCGCTGGTCGCGGCCCTCGCCCGGCAGTTCCCCAAGGCCGAGATCCTGCTGTACGGCGCCGAGGACGACGGCGCCTCGATCCACGCCCCCAACGAGCGGCTGGTGCTGGACGAACTGAAGCGGATCATCACGACCGAGGCGCTGTTCCTCGCCGAATACGGCGGCTGGCACGGCGCGGCCTGACGCCGATCGTTCACGCGGGAAGGCCCGGTGGCTGGGGGGGACCACCGGGCCTTCCGCCTTTCTCGCACCGCCGTCACACACGGCCCGGAGGATCTCCGGGCCGGCCGGCGCGCTTACTGGTAGTGGATGTCGGAGGAACTGTAGATGCAGTTCGTCCCGTCGGCGCCGCTACCGATCTCCGTCGGCTCGCTGCCCTTCGGCACGCCCTTGTACTTCAGGCACACGATCATCTTGTGATTGGGGTCGTTCTTGATCGTGATGTTCGAGAAGCGCGCGGTGTCGCCCCAGTTGGTGTTGATGCCCGCGAGCGCCTTGCCGGGGTAGGTCGCCACGATGTTCGACATCTGGACGTGCCGCTGATAGGAGTTCGTGCAGTTGCCGCAGGCGCGGTAGAGCTTCCCGAAGTTGTCCACCTGGAAGTTCTTGATGACCATCGTGCCGGGGCCGTTGTGCTGGAACACCTTGTCGGACGCGCTCTTGGCGCCGCCGCCGTCGATGGTCATGACCTGCGACGACGAGCTGCCCAGCAGGGTGGCGGCGTCCTCGCCGACGTCCTCCCACCAGACGTTCTGCAGGGTGCAGCTGCCCAGGCAGTGGATGCCGTCGGCGCCCGGCGAGCCGACGATCACGTTCTTGAGCGTCGCGCCGTTGGCCAGTTCGAAGATCGGGTCCTGGCTCTCGCTCTGCCCGCCGTCACCCATGTCACCGCTGGCGTAGTAGCGCTTCAGACCGCCGTCCATGGTGCCGGAGACGCTGATCGTATTCGTGACCGCCTGCGAGCCGTTCGGGCTGGGCCAGCCCGACGGCGGCGTCGGGTTGGTGCTCGGTGTGGGCGACGGGCTCCTGGTCGGTGTGACGGTGGGGGTGGATGAGGGCTGGGAGCCGGCCGGCTGGAGCGACCACTGTTTGGTGGACACCGAGTCGCAGGAGTTCTGCTGTGCCAGTGCGCCGGAGAAGGTGGAGTTGTCCTTGGTGTTGAGGCACTTGTCGCTGTTGGCGTTGACGAGGCGGTAGTCGGAGCCGGAGGCGGTCGGCTCCCAGGTCTGGGAGGAGGAGCCGGTGCACGACTCCTGCTGGACGGCCTTGCCGGCGGAGGTGGAGGCGTCCTTGACGCCGGCGCATTTGCCGCTGTTGGCGGCGGCCAGGCGGAAGCCGCTGCCCTGGGCCGACAGGTTCCAGGTCTGGTTGCTCGCGCCGTT
>NZ_FTNI01000072.1 GCF_900156315.1 Microbispora rosea
GTCGCGAGCGCCGCGGTGACGACGCCCGCGAGTGCCGTGGCGAGCGTTGTGCGTAAGGCTTTACGTCTTCCGGTGGGTGCGGCGCTGTCGGCCATGTCTGCTCCTCGGATCGGGGAGGGCCGGACGGTGCTGTCGATCGGTGGGTGAGCGCCGCCCGGCCCAGGGGTTCGCCGGGGCATCATTCTGGAAAGCACACTGAAACATGTCAAAGAGTCATTAGAAATGTTTCAGTCGGATGAACCGATCAAGTCCGCGCTGCCCAGCCGAAACGCCGATGAACATTTCACGCCTCTGCGGCCTCCCGAGGGACGGAGGGCGATTGCGTGCTCGTCGGTCCGCGCGTCGTATCCGCGGAATCTCGGCAACGCGGCCGCCATCACGCCGACCGCGGCCACGCACAGCAGGCCGCCCGCCCCCAGGGAGAAGCGGGCACCGCCCAACCGGGATGACCGAGTTCGGAAGCGGTTGGCCGACGCCCCCGAGGTGCGTCAAGTTCAGCGGCCAGTTCAAGTCGCCTGCTGTGCCGGGGCAATCTGGTGCCGCCGAGACGATTAAGGGCATGTGATGGATCAAGCGGTGCGGGACGCCTCCCAAAGCGGAGCGAATGCGTCCGGCCGTATTGCTGGTTATGGTCATTATCCTTATCCGGAGGACGGATCGGCATTGTCTCGAATCGATGTGATTCCGTACGGACCGCGCCTTTCTTCTGCAGGCTCGTGATACCTTGCGGGCGGTCCAGGTCGCCCTACTGGGAGCAAGCCAATGGAATCTCGCGCGCCATCGGCCGGAATTCGGACGAGGTTTGTCCACTGGTTGAAGCGTCCGAGTGTCAAATGGACGGGCACCACTATTGCGGCGCCGGTGATAGCCGGACTTATCACTTGGGCGATCCAGAATATGCTGTCCGGTTCGCCGTCGTCAGGAGTGGTTGCGCTGCCGTCGGGCCGACCGGCCTCCCCCCTGCTCTCGTACCTGCCTTCCTCGCCGTCGCCGCGGGCGGCGACGGCCGCACCCTCGCGTATGGCTTCTCCGTCGTCTTCGCCTACTCCAGACCAAGGACCGCCGATCATCGTCGACCTCGTGGAAGAGGGCGCCGATGCCGACTTCACCAGTCCGGCATGGGCCTTGGCCGAGCCTCTGCTACTCAACAAGTCCCAACTCGGCTGGGTTAGCCGGATCACTCTCGGAGAGCATGCCGATGATGCCTGGTTTCATCGTCACAAGGCGGCGCGCGACAGCAGTACGTCGATCAAGTTGGTAGTCCACGGAAACAGAGACAAGAAGGTCCGTGTCATGAACATGCGGACGGTGAAGCAGTGCGGTCGACCGCTTAGTGGAACGCTTTTCTACAACCCTCCGGGTGGGGCGTCGGACGAGGTCGTCCGACTGTATTTCGATCTCGACAAGCCTCGACCGAGAGCGCAGATGTTGAAGGGGTTCGATCCGCAAGGTGACTATTTTTCACTCAAAACTGTCTCCTTGAAGCGGGACGAGGATGTCGTCTTCCTCGTATACGCTTCCACCTTGAAGTATTACTGCTCGTTCTCGCTCGCCTTGGACGTGCTCGCCGACGGCCGTCAGCAGACGGTCACAGTGACCGACCACGACCAGCCTTTCCGAGTAACGGCCCTGCAGTCGAAGAAGAACCAGGACGGCGATCTCGAGACCGACGTCGAGAAGTACAAGGTCTTGTACGTCGCGGGCAACGGTGACTTCACCGGCAAGCATCCCGATCAGTGGCGACGCTGGGACCCGGGCAAGTACGCCCGCGCGCGGGAAGAGTGGTGGGAGGCGGACTGACCTCCTGTCCGCAATGGTCGGTGACGTTTCTCCGCCTACGCTGAAGGGCTTCGCCCGAACTCCGCATGGCGCTCCTCGGCCGCAATGACCGTCCGATCGCCTCTACGTGCGGGCGACAACAAGGCCCTGCGCTGTGCGACGGCGTGCTCGTCGGTCCGCGCGTCGTACCCGCGGAATCTCGGCAACGCGGCCGCCATCACGCCGACCGCGGCCGCGCACAGCAGGCCGCCCACCCCCAGGGAGAAGCGGGCACCGCCCAACTGGGCCATGAACCCTGCCCGTGCGTCGCCCAGCATCGGCCCGGTCGAGTAGGACAGCAGCTCGATGCCGGCCAGCCGTCCTCGATAGGAGTCCGGAATGGTCTGGTTCCAGATGGTGCCGCGGAACAGGCCGCTCACCATGTCGGCGCCACCGGCGACGGCGAGGAACAGGAAGACCAGCCAGATGTCCGGCATCAGTGCGGCGAGCGCCACGGCGACGCCCCACAGGGTGGCCGAGACGATGACGGCGAGCCCGTGCCGACGGACGCGGGCCGTCCAGCCCGAGGTGAGTGAGGCGATCACCGCGCCCACGCCGCCGGCCGCGTACAGCACTCCGACGGCCTTGGGCGCGCCGAGGTTCTCGGCCAGGAAGGGAAACAAGGCGGTGGAACTGGCGAAGGCCATCGCGGCGATGTCCACGAGATAGGTGCCCATCAGGTCCGGCCGTCGCAGCGCGTACCGCACGCCTTCCAGCAAGGAACGCAGTGACGCGGGGGTGGGCTCCTCGGCGCGGGGGACCGCGCCGACCCTGGCCAGCAGCGCCAGGGACAGCAGGAACGTGGCGACGTCGACGCCGTAGGAGGCGGCCGGACCGAGGGTGGCCACGATGAGACCCCCTGCGGCCGGTCCCGCGATCATGGCGGCGTTGAGGACCAGGCCCTGCACGGCGAACGCCGCGGGCATCCGGTCCAGCGGCAGCATCCGGTTGATCAGCGCCTGCTCGCTTGGCCTGCGTATGCTGCCGAGCCCGGCAGCCAGCGCCCCTGCGGCGTACAGCACCCACACCTGCGGCCTGGGGAGCAGCGCGTTGACGAGCAGGAGCACCGAGGAGAGGCACAGCCCCAGCTCGCTGAGTATCACGATCGTGCGCCGGTCGCGTGCGTCGGCGATCGCGCCGCCCCACAGGCCGCACACCACCATCGGTACGAACTCGGCCATGCCCACCAGTCCCACCGCGACGTAGGACTCGGTGAGCTGCTTCATCTGGAACGGCACGGCCACGGTCGTGATGACCGTGCCGAGCATCGTGATCAGCCCCGAGCCGAGCAGGAGGCGAAAGTCGCGGAATTCGCGCAGTGGGCTGAGATCGAGTCTTAGCCGCCGGGCGAGGGATTTCAGGAAGCGATCGGCACGTTCGGGCACGAGGAGTCATCTCAACGAGACGCCCCTCCGAGGGCAACCGGTTTTCCCTCCTCAGGGGTGCCGGTGCGGGGCACCCGGGAACGCGACGGCCGTGCGGCGGGGAGGTGAGCCCTCCCCGCCGCACGGCCGGTGTCATGCGGTCGCCGTCGCGCTGTCCGTCAGGACGCGCTGCAGGTCGGCGTCGGCGTGGCGGCGGTGCCGTTGGCGACGAAGCCGAAGGTGGTGGAGGCGCTCGCCCCGAGGCTGCCGTTCCAGGACTCGTTGCGCACGCTGACCGAGGAGCCGGAACCGGACTGGAGGCCTCCCCACAGCTGGCTGATGGACTGCGAACCGGGCCAGCTCCAGGTCACCGTCCAGCCGCTGATCGCCGAACTGCCCGCCCGCACCGTGACGTTGGACTGGAACCCGCCGGTCCAGGAGTTCACGGTCTGGATCGTGGCGGTGCACCCACCCGATGCGGGCGGAGGCGTGAACGAGGGAGACGAAGAGGGAGAGGGGCTGGGCGACTGGGGGTTTGTGGGGGATGGGGAGGTGGGTCCGCTGCCGTCGGGGGCGATGGCGCGTCCGGTGGTGGGGGAGATCATGCCGGCGC
>NZ_FTNI01000050.1 GCF_900156315.1 Microbispora rosea
GGGTCCAACCCCACGCCCGCCTCGTTCACCCTCAACGGCGTCACCTGCACCGGCTCCACCACCACCCCGTCCCCCACCCCATCGCCCGCAGCCTCGCCCACGCGCTCACCCTCACCCACGCGCTCGCCTTCACCGTCACCCTCACCCACGCGCTCACCCTCACCTTCGCCATCGCCCACGACCACACCGTCGAACGGTGCGCTGTACGTGTCGCCGAACGGCAGGGACGGCGCGGCGGGGACGCAGTCGGACCCGACGACTCTCGCCGCTGCGATAAGCCGCGTCGCCCCCGGCGGGACGATCTACCTGCGGGGCGGGCGATACAACTTCGCGCAGACGGTGACCATCGCGCCGGGCAACAACGGCACCTCGAACGCCCGCAAGACCCTGTCCGCCTACCCCGGCGAGACTCCGGTGCTGAACTTCTCGGCACAGAGCGAGTCCTCGTCGAACCGCGGGCTCACCGTGAACGGCTCCTACTGGCGCGTGTACGGCGTCGTCGTCGAGCGGGCCGGCGACAACGGAATCTACGTCGGCGGCAGCAACAACGTCATCGAGCGCACGATCACCCGCTACAACCGCGACACCGGGCTGCAACTCGGGCGGATCGCCTCCGACACCCCCCGCGACCAGTGGCCGTCCAACAACCTCATCCTCAGCTCCGAGTCGCACGACAACGCGGACGCCGACGGCGAGGACGCCGACGGCTTCGCCGCCAAGCTCACCACCGGCACGGGCAACGTCTTCCGCTACGACGTGTCCCACAACAACATCGACGACGGCTGGGACCTCTACACCAAGACGGACACGGGAGCCATCGGGCCGGTCACCATCGAGGACTCCCTGTCGTACAACAACGGCACGCTCACCGACGGCAGCCAGGCCGGGGACGGCGACCGCAACGGCTACAAGCTCGGCGGTGACAAGATCTCCGTCAACCACGTGGTCCGGCGCAGCATCGCGTATCGCAACGGCCACCACGGGTTCACCTACAACAGCAACCCGGGCACGATGTCGATCTCGGACAACGTCGGCATCGACAACGCCGAGCGCAACTTCTCCTTCGACACCGGCACCTCGGTGTTCCGCGGCAACACCTCCTGCCGCAGCGGCAGCGGGTCCAACGACAAGATCGTCGGTAACGCGGACAGCTCCAACCAGTTCTGGTCGGGCTCGAACGGATCCCGGTGTTCCTCCTACACCGGCGCCCTCGGCTGGTCCTACGCCTCGGACGGCCACCTCGTCGTCACCTTCGGCGGCAGGCAGGTCACGCCGTAACCCCCTCCCAGGGTCACCGGCCGGGTGACCTCGCCCACCATGCCGTACGTGGTGCCATACGTGGTGGGCGGGGACCCCGCTGAGCAGTCCCTTTGCCTGCCGGTTCGGGACGGCAGGTGGGCCGGACGGCGATCCACCGCACGCCTGAGTCGGCGGGGCCGCCACCAAGTTGAGGGTGTCGTGCCGGTGCGGCGTCGCGTGCACCGAGCGGCACCCTCGGCCTGTTCCCGGCATATCCCCCCGTTGCATGCAATCCCGGGCGGTGCTCGATGAGGTTTTGCAACGGTCCAATCTCGGCCGCCAACCCTGCCCGTCGAGAGCACGTCCCCTACCGCACAGAGCACCCCGAGCCTCTGGAGTAACGGCATGCACCAGCAGCCCAGCCCCCCGAACGGTCCCTACGGACCGCCCGCCGGCCAGCACCCGTACGGCGGACACCTCCAACAGTCTCCGTACGGCGGGCCTGCTCAGCAGCCGCCCAGCTGGCAACCCCCGCCTCCGCGACGCCGGAAGGGTAAGGGGCCCGGCTTCTGGCTGCTGGTGATCGGGCTTCCGTTCGTCCTGCTCTTTGGCTGTATGGCGGCCATCGGGTCTCTCGCCTCCAACCCATCGAGCACGACGAGCCCCGTTGCGAAGGCGCATAAGTCGAGCGCGCCGGCCAACTCCAACGCCACGGCGGCCGAGGACACCAGTGCGAGTGAGGAACCATCCTCGCCGCCCAGCCCGCAGCCCAAGCCGCGCACCTACAGCGGCGCCGGGGCGAAGGTCCTCAAGCTGCGCAAGAGCGACTGGTCGGCCGTATGGCTGGTCACGCTTACCCATCGCGGAGGCTCGAACTTCATCGTCTCCCCGCTCGACCCGGGCGGCGCCGAGCAGGGCGCGATCGTCAACGAGATCGGTAACTACAAGGGGAGCGTCCTGCTGAACGAGGACGACGGCAAGGAGACGGCCGCGCTGAAGATCCAGGCCGATGGAGCGTGGACGATCGTGTTGAAGCCGTTGTCGATGGCCCGCGTCTGGTCAGGCGACTCGCTCACGGGTCGTGGCGACGAGGTGGCCATCGTCGCCCCGCCGAGCGCCGGCCTCACGACGGTGAACGCACGGCACTCGGGGAGCGCGAACTTCATCGTCGAGGCCTGGACCGAGACGAGCAGGGAACTGCTCATCAACGAGATCGGCAGTTGGCACGGTGAGGTCCCGCTCCCAGGCGGGACGATCCTCGTCACGATCAAGGCTGACGGCGCCTGGTCCTTCAAGAAGAGCTGACGAGCGTACGGCTCGCGTCCGGGCGGGGTGGCGCGAGCCGTACGTGCCTCTGCGGGCCGTCCAGGATCTCGTTCAGCCGCAGGCGCGGTACGTGAAGGTGAACTCGGCCCAGAGACGGCCCGGGAGCGGGCGGAGTGAGAGTGTCTGCAGCTACTACCGGCCGTTCTTGGAAAAGTGCTGGTAGTCCGCAAATACCCAGCACCCCCACCGGCTGACCTGGGACAACGGCCCTCAGTCGTCCGCCGAGGGCACATCCAGGGCACTCGGGGACGCGCCGTGTGCCCCCAGGGCACTGTCAACGGCTTTCCGCGTGCGGTCTTCACTCGATGGCATGAGGTGGGTGTAGGTCCGCAGTGTGAAGCCCGGATCATGGTGACCGAGGTACTCGCTCAGGGCCTTGATGCTCTCGCCGCCATCGAGCGGCCAAAACGAAATCCACTCTGACCAGGGCTTGAGCATGTCAGCGGCCCATGGGCCGAACTCATCCAAGCTGGTGGCTTTAGGCTCCCTGCGCTGCAGCAATCCTGGCGATCACGTCCTTTACCTCAAGATCCCAGCCAACCGCCCGAGCGCCTGACCAGTTAATCCCGATCAAGATCCCATCCTCGCTAAGGTCAGGCAGCCACTTGCTCAGCCAGACGTCGAGCGGAATCTCCACCGACTCAAACTCCGAGTACCCCGTAACCGTGTCAATGATTTTCTTCACCCGTGCGGCCGATGACCAGAACGGCATACTTCTACGACCGTTGGACGTCAACGGTGCCGGGTAGCCGTCCGAGTCGCGCACTGTCCAGACACGCCGTCGGACAACCACATCGCGAAAGAACGCTGCGGCTTGTGATCCGCTTTGGCTCATGCGCCGACGGTACCGGTCTACGTGCCATCGGATGACAAGGGATCGGTACCGGCCCGACGTACGTTCGAGGGCACATTGGGGGCACATGGCTCCGGAAAGCGCTGGCAAGCGATGGCAACGAACGGAAGCGTTTCCGCAGATCGCTTGTAGTTCGGAGCGAATCCATGCAGGTAGCGAACATGCGCAATCTGAACCCGGCCTACAGGACGACCTTGAGGACAAACCCGATCTATACTTTGGACGCTCGCGGACGCATTCAAATAGAAATGGACTCAGTGTGGATGGAAAGTATGTCTGATGGGAACCTCCCAGTTGCTCATCCCGTCTCCGAGTTTCGGCTCATTATCCAAGAGGTCTTGCATACGGCTGAGGCTACGTGCGGAGTTGAGGATCTTGAGCGAGATCTAGAGCGTGCGCTCGCGGTGCTGCAGCGAAATCCTGACCTGAGGCCCCAATTTGAGACCGAGCTCACCACCCTGATCGACTCAATTAGGGAGGGTGTCGTCGAATTGGTTTCGTTCGTTATGTACGAGTTGCGGTGGCCGGTGATTGAGGAAGCGATTAGGAGTAGGATTTCGGAGCCCAGGAGGAATGTCAGTGATCTTCGACTCTATGAAGCGATGCTGGAGGCCTTCTCTGATTCATGGCGCGACCGCGATCTGTACAGGAAATTCAGTCAATAGGAACTTGGTCCGCGGAAAGCGGATCTACCACTTATGATCCCTGGCCTGGGCCGGCGTGCCTTGTCTGCGTGCATAACTGCGTGACAACGTCGACGAACGACGCTGGACACTGGCGGACGGGAGTGGACTCGTCAGCAGGTTCGCTGACACAGCTACGCGGCCCACGGGGCAGCATCCGAGCTGGACTTGACGGCACTGGTTGGCACCCGTTGATCTGCCCTGGCGCTCTCACCCAGGGTTCGTATCGAAGGGATCGGGACGAAACGATGCTAGGCGCGCGGGGCACAACGGGGGCGCACGAAGGTGCGAGACGCCCGGAAACGTCCAGAGACGATGAGGGGTGGAATCGCAGGCCAGAGGACTGCCCGCGATATCGGCCCCGATCTCAGCGGCCGTTCTCGGAGAAGTGCTGGTAGTCCTTGGCGCCGGACCACGAGCCGCCCCAGCCCCAGCCGATCTGCGCGAAGGCCCGCACCACGCGGTCTCCACTGTTGATCACGCCGGGCTTCTTGAGCGGCCGGTCCACGAACGCGTCCGCGTTGCGGTGGGCGTGTGAGCCGTTCGCGTAGACGTACGGGTTCTCTCGCGGGTTGAGGTCCACCGCCAGCCCGTACGCGTGGTTGGACCAGCTGCCGGAGCCGGTGGCGTTGCGGCAGTTGAAGGCCGAGGTGTTGTCGGCGTCGATGGAGTCGTAGTCGCTGCCCTTGTAGACGTCGACGGGCTCCATCCGGCGGATGGGGTAGCGCATCTCGTAGAGCTTCCCGAAGACGGAGGCCACGTCTTCGGCGACCTTCTTGTTGATCACGAGGGTGCCGGTGTGCGCCTGGTCGTCGAAGCCCCAGTAGGTCATGGTGATCTTCCGCAGTCCGCTCAGCGGAACCGGGCAGCCCGGACGCCAGGAGTGCCGGACGTCGTCGCGGGACACCTTCTCGATCTTGGCGGAGAAGGGCGGCGGTCCGCTCGGGCTCGGCGTGGGCCCCTCGCCGGGCGCGGGCGAGACCGGCAGGGACGACGGAGTGGCGGACGGAGAGGAGGCCGTCGCGGAGGAGGGAGCGGCAGGCGTGGACGAGCCCGGTGCCGACGACGCCGCGGCGGGCGCGGGCACCCGGGTCCGGGCGGTGGCGGACGCGCCGGCGTCGCCGACCTCGGCGCAGCCGGTCATCCCGACGAGAGCCGCCATCACTACCGCTGACCTGCGGTTCCACAAGGAGGTCATAGGCGCAGGTTACCCGCGGCCGAGGCGTGCGCGGGCGGTCGCGCCCGCTCCTGGGGACAACGGGACTCCTGTGGACGAAGCCCCGGGGGCGGTTGGCCGGAATCGCCGTATGAAGGGGCTGTAAGCCGTACGAATTGACGATCGGAATCGTCGTGGCCCGCCGCTAGGGTGGCGTCGTGCTTGAGCAACTGCGTTTCGGCGGGGTGAGCGTGCCGACCCACGCGTTTTTCGTGGGTCTCGGCGTGATCCTCGCGAGCGTGGTGTTCGTCCTGGAGGCGCGGCGCCGGGGAGCGTTACGGGAGGAGTCGCTCGTCGCCGTCACGGGCGCGCTGGTCGGCGGGGCGCTGGGCATGCGGCTGTCCGGCTGGGCCGAGCATCTCGACCCCGCGCTCAATCCCAGCCTCGTCGAGGCGTGGATGTTCGGCGCCCGGAGCATCCTCGGCGGCCTGACCGGTGCGTACGTCGGGGTGCTGGTGGCGAAACGGCTGATCGGCTACCGGGAGCGGACCGGCGACCTGTTCGCGCCCGCCGTCGCGCTCGGCATGGCCGTCGGCCGCATCGGCTGCTTCCTCACCGAGGCCCCCGGCCGTCCCACGAGCCTTCCCTGGGGCGTCCACGCGCCCGCCACCGTTCCGGAATGCCCCGGCTGCGTGTCCGGGCAGGCCATGCACCCGTCGTACCTGTACGAGACCGTCTTCCAGCTCGCCGCCTTCGGCGCGTTGCTGTGGGCGCGGAGCCGGGTCGACAGGCCGGGCGAGCTGTTCACCCTCTATCTGGGCGTGTACGCCGTCTTCCGGTTCCTCGTCGAGTTCACCCGGGCGAACGAGACGGTCTGGCTCGACCTGACCCGCCCGCAGTGGTTTCTCGTCCCGGGGCTGATGCTCCTCGGCGTCCGTCTCGGGATCGGATATCGCAAGGGTTTCTACGATCGGCTGCTCCCCCGCCGGGGCGAGCGGCGACCGCTGTTACCGGCCGCCCTGCTGTCGCCCGCGGGCGAGGAGGAGAGATGAGCACACCCCCCGAGCCGCCCGAGCAGCCGCGCGACCCGCAGCCGGGCGATCCTCCCGGCCTGCCGCCCGTGCCGCCGCCTCCCGGCGGTCCGCCCGGCCCCTCCGGTCCGTCGCCGTCCCACGGTCCGGCCGACCCGCCGTCTCACGCGCCTCAAGGCCCGTTCGGTCCGCCGTCTCAGGGCGCGGCCGGTTCGCCGCCTTACGGGCCGCAGGGCCCGGGTGGGCCGTACGGCCCCTCCGGCCCGGGCGGGCCGCCGCGCGCGTGGCCGCCGCCCCCGGCCCCCAACACGACCGGCGTGGTCGTCGCGATGACGATCGCGGGGATCGTGGCCTACGTGGTCGTCAATTTCGTGCTCTTCCTCGCGACCCTCGCGGCGGCGGACGGTGTCGCGAGTGATTACAAGAACGTCGCGCTCATCGGCGGATCCGTCATCCTCGCCCTGATCGCGTTCGGCGGCGGAACGCTGCTGCTCCTCCTCCGCAAGCCCTGGTCACGGGGGCTCGGGATGGGCCTGATGATCGGCTGGGCGCTCATGACGATTTTCACCGCCGGCTTCTGCACCGGCGTCAACCCCTCGCTCTACACGGACGGTGCCCTGTGACCACCGGGATGCCCCTGCGGGGAGACCGCATCCTCCGCTACGTCAACGCGTTCTGCCCACGCTGCCACGACGAGCGGCCGGACCGTCCGCTGGCGGAGGTGCCGCGCCTGTCCGGCTGGCTCGCGGCGCGCGACGGCCGGGTCTACCTGGAGCGCGGCTGCCGCACCCACGGCATGGTCAGGACCCTCTACGACGAGGACCCGGAGATCCTCGCCTACCTGGAGGAGTGGACCGCCCCCACCAAGGCGCATCTGCCCGACGTCGCGGGAAACTTCGACCCCGTCCCGGAGGCCTATCTGCGGGGGCTGCCGGAGATGCAGACCCAGCACACGTGCATCCTGCTGGAGGACGTGGCGGAGGCGTGCAACCTGCGCTGCCCGACCTGCTTCACCGACTCCTCGCCCGACCTGCGGGGGATCGTGCCGGTCCGGGAGGTGCTCGCCAACGTGGACCAGCGCCTGGCCCGCGAGAACGGCCGTCTCGACGTGCTCATGCTCAGCGGCGGCGAGCCGACCCTCCACCCCGATCTGCCCGAGTTGCTCGCCGAACTCGCCGCCCGGCCCGTCACCCGCATCCTGATCAACACCAACGGACTCCTGGTGGCCAGGGACGACGCCCTGCTCGACCTGCTCACCGAGCACCGCGAGCGGGTCGAGGTCTACCTGCAGTACGACGGCGTGTCGGCCGAGGCGTCCCGGCACCACAGGGGTGGTGACCTGCGGCGGCTCAAGGCGGAGGCGCTGCGGCGGCTGTCGGAGCGGGAGATCTTCACGACGCTGGTCATGACGGCCTCCCTTGGTGTGAACGACGGCGAGATCGGCGACGTGGTGCGCCTGGCCCTCGACACGCCGTACGTCGGCGGGGTCTCGATCCAGCCGCAGTTCGGCTCGGGGCGGTCCGGCGCGATCGACCCGATGGACCGGCTCACCCACACCGGGGTGCTCAAGCGCCTCGGCCCGCAGACGGACGGCCTGGTCACCTGGCGCGACCTGACCGCCCTGCCCTGCTCGCATCCGCACTGCTGCTCGGTCGGCTACATGATCAAGGATGACGCCGATCGGTGGCGTTCGCTGACCGCGCTGATCGGGCACGACCGCCTCAAGGAGAACCTCGGGCTCGTCTCCAACCGCATCGCCGACTCGGAGATCCCTCACCAGCTCCGCATGGCCGTGCAGGAGTCGCTGCTCGGCCTGCTGTCGGAGCAGTCGTCGCTGTCGCACCCCGAGATCGGCAAGGTCTGGCGCGACATCTGCGAGAACTGCGACCTCGGGCTGACGACCCTGCTGACGCTCGCGTCCTCGGCCCTGCCCGGCCGCAGGCGGCGGCTGCGCCGGCTGCTGGGCGAACGGGTCGTACGCATCACGATCAAGCCCTTCATGGACATGTCCACGATGCTGGAGGAGCGCCTGGTGCAGTGCTGCGTCCACGTCGGCACCCGCTCCGACCAGGACCAGTGCGCGCCGTTCTGCGCGGTCCAGGCCTGGCCGGCGCTCGCGCGGCAACGCCTGTCCGCCGTCGCCGCGGCCGACGTCGGCGTACGGCTCCCGCTGCTGGAGATCACATGACCCTCCCGCGCGGGGAGCCCGGCGACCGGCCGACCGGCGTCGCGTACGAGCAGGCGCGCGCCGCCGAGACGGCCCAGGCGTCCGACGGCGGGCAGGCCAAGCCGTACGACCCGCTGAAGCTGTGCGTCTATGCGACGGTGGCGCTGCTCGCCTGGCTGTTCGGGGCGTGGGCCGTGCTCGGGTTCGCGGCCCTGGGATTCGCCGGATACTGGCGGGCCCGCCGCGCGGGGCTGACCAGGAGCAAGTGCTATCTCAGGGACACCCGGCTCGTCCTCGCCTACCTGGGACTGCTCACCCTGGTCGCCGCGGCGGCCCTCGTGCTCCCGCACACGCTGCGATAGGCGTTCCGGCGACGGGCGCGCCGGTAACACCGGGACGTGGAGGAAGCGCCTCATCAGGTGTCGGAAGCGGCCCCGCGCCGAATGCGGCCGAACTCGTCCGCCGGATAGCGCGTGTGCTTGCTCTCGCAGAGGCGCCGGTGGAAATCGTCCATCACCGCTGCCGTTGCCGCATGCCTGTCAAGGATCACGGCGGCCGATCCGGCGACGCCGGATCGCCTGTCGCCGTCGGCCCAGTTCCGGACGAAGCGCCGCCGATCCGCGCCACCGCTAACCCGCGCGGCGAGGTGCTGGTTCACCAAGTGGGCCATGACGTAGTCGCGGTCGTAGTCCCGATGCGTGACGTGGAAGTCCGATTCCGAGGCGGAGAGCTCGAAACGGGAGCTGAGCGCGAGACCGAAGTCGGAGAAGTACAGGTGGTCTCCGTCCGTGAGAACGTTGCGGAAGTGCACGTCGAAGTGGATCAGGTGTCGGCTCCTCATGAATGCGACCCCCGCGGCCAGTTCCCTCTCCACCTGCGGAAACGCCGAGACCTCCGTGTCGGCGAGCCAGGAGCCCAAGGTCCCCGGAATGTGCTCCAGGAAGACGGCGATGCTCATGGTGGAGCGTTCGAGCGCCTCCAGGCGCCTCCGGACGGCTGGTGCGCCACCCCAATGCGCCACGGCGCCCTCCAGACCGCCGAACTCCGAGAACAGTCCGATAGGAGGGGCCGGGGCAGGCAGCACCCGCCAGTGGTACGCCAACGGAAAGCCGGCGAACTCACCTGCCAGGACCCAGTTGGTGGTCATCTGATGGACGGCCAGTTCACGCCAGGCCCCGAACCCCGCCGACCCCACGCCGTACTGGTAGAAGCCCGGCAGCCCGAACACGTTCCGCGTGGACATGCGGTTGCCGGGGCGAAGTTCCAGGTCGGTCAGGGGGATCCGCTTGACGAAGATCCGCACGCCCTCGACGTCCAGGAGGGCCGACGTTCCGCCGATGCCGGTGCCCAGCGGGGTGGCCTCCCGTACGAGCGCGGCAAGCCGGCGGTCGCTCATCAGGGCGAAGGCGGTGGACACCTTCGCGTAGGCGGCGACACGTGCCAGGCGCCGCTGCTCCGGATGCGCCATCGGTGGCCCCCATTACCATCGGTTCCCTGGCACTGATCGTCGCACTGCCGGCGACCGGGAGAGGCGGGGGCGCCGCTAGCCCGTGAGCCCGAGTTCGCCCGCGCGCAGCCCCGCCTGGAAGCGTGAATCGGCCTCCAGTGTGTCCATCAGCTCCGCGACACGCCTGCGGTACGTACGCAACGACAGCCCGAGATGCCGCGCCGCGGTCTCGTCGGTGTAGCCCGCGCCGAGCGCGCGCAGGACCGCCCGGCTGTCGTCGTCGAGGTGCGGCGCGTCGCCGCGCAGGTAGGCGGTCAGCTCGGTCGCGGCGTCCCAGGCGGCCGCGAAGAGGGAGTACACGCCGTTCACCAGCGTGGGCGAGGTGGTCACGGTGTACTCGCGGGGGCCGGGCCCGTCCCGTTCGGCGAGGATCATCACGCGCCGGTCGATGACGATCGTCTCGTGCGGCAGCGGTGTGGAGCTGATGCGCACCTCGACGCCGTTGGCCACGACCTCGCGCAGGTGCGCCCGCGAGGCCTCGTCGGCGAGGGCGACGGGGGTGAACAGCTTCTTGACGGCCAGGCCGGAGGCGCCGTGCCTCGGGAGCCGCCGGGCCACGGACTGCCGCGCGTCGGGCCGCGACCATGTGTCGAGGTCGCGGGCCGCGCATACGAACTCGTGCTGGGCGCCGGTGAACAGATGACCGGCACGGGCCACGAGCTCCGCGTCGCCGCGGACTGTCATGACCTTGTCGGCTGTCACCCATTCATTATGACCCCGCCGGACGTGGCAGCTTGCTGCCACCGCGTTGGCCGTCGTCCTCGGCTGCACGAGGCTGACGGGTATGACGACGAACACGAACGCCGCGCCCGGCGGCACGTTCCTCCTCGGCGGCGACCTCCCCGTTCACCGGCTCGGCTTCGGGGCCATGCGGCTGCCGACCGGCACCTTCCAGGGTGCCGTCCGCGACCCGGAGACGGGCGTCGCCGTGCTGCGCCGCGCCGTCGAGCTCGGCGTGGACCACATCGACACGGCCTGGTTCTACAGGAGAGGAGGCGTGGCGGCCAACGACCTGATCCGCCGGGCGCTCGCGCCGTACGCGGACGACCTGGTGATCGCGACCAAGGTCGGGCCCCTGCTCGACGAGAACGGGGTGCCGAGCAGCCAGGCCGGTCCGGCCGAGCTGCGCGGGCTGGTGGAGGACAACCTGCGCACTCTCGGCGTGGAGCGGCTCGACCTCGTGTATCTGCGGATCGGTGGCCTGAACCCGCCGGGCGGCGAATCGCTTTCGGACAGGTTCGCGGTCCTGGCCGAGCTGCGTGAGGAGGGGCTGATCCGGCACCTGGGCATCAGCAACGTCACCGCCGCCCATCTGGACGAGGCACTGGCGATCGCCCCTGTGGCCGCCGTGCAGAACAGCTTCCACGTACAGGATCGGGGCGACACCGAGCTCCTGGCGCGGTGCGAGAAGGACGGCATCGCCTTCGTGCCCTTCTTCCCGCTCGGCGGCGGGCTGCGGCCCATCGACCGGACCCGCCTGACGCCGGTGATGGAGCGCCACGGCGCCACCGCGGCGCAGATCGCGCTCGCGTGGCTGCTGGCGGCCTCGCCCGTGTCGCTCGCGATCCCCGGTACGGGCTCCCCCGACCACCTGGAGGAGAACATGGGGGCGGGACGGATCCGGCTGACCGCGGAGGACCTCGCCGCCCTGGAACAGGACTAGCTTCGATCACCCGTATCTGCCTCGTTGACGGCTCGCCACGCAGAGCCGGCGAAATGTCGGTGGGCCACGCCATGATCGGCGTACTTACTCACCGAGGGAGCGTCATGGCTGTCGCCCACGAAGCAGACTGGTCCGGCATCGGCTGGGACTCCTGGAAGAGCCTGAGGCTGATCCGTGCCCGGCTCGACGCGGGCGCCGATCCCAACTCCGGTGGGTTCTTTCACAGACGGCCGTTGCACGCGGCCGCCGAAATCGGCTCTCCCGACGTGGTGGCGGAACTGGCCGCCCGCGTCGACGACGTCGACGCCGAGCACGAGGGCCGTACGGCATTGTGGGCGGCCGTCTTCGCCAACCGCGCGGACAACGCCCGGGTGTTGGCGCGGGCCGGGGCCGACCCGTGGCGGCCGATGATGAACGGGTGGTCGCCCGGGCGGCTCAGCCTGGCCACGCCGGCCCCCGACCTGTTCGGCGATCACACCGGTCGGCCCGGTCTGTCCGATGCCGAGGCCGCCGTCGTGGCCGAAGCCCGGCGGCTGATCGCCGCTGTGGGGGATTTCTATGACGACGGCATGGGGCTGGCCTGTGTCGCCGGGATCAGTGCGGCGGAAGCGGTGCGCCGTCTGGAGGCGGTCCCGGCCGACGCTGCGGAGGTCGAGGAGATCGTAGAAGATCCCTGGTCCTTCATGGACGAGAGTCTTGGAGTCGTCGGCGTCACGGACGTGCCCGGCGGCTGCGTCGTCAGCCAGCCGTGGGGATACGGGCCGTACATGCCCGGCGTCACGAAGCTCCTGTCGGCAGGCACCGTCTGTTACGCCATGTTCGCCAACCCCAAGAGCGGCAACCAGGGAAGCGTCACCCGGGACGGCGAGATCGTGGAGTGGGACTCCCACCCCGGCGGCGGCAGTCCCCACGCGGAGCAACCGGCCGAGGAGATCCTCATCGAATACCTCTATCACGGCAACGCCGTGGCGTACTGCTGCGCCGGCGCGGGCCTGCGGCCGGACGACGCCGCGGCGATCGCCGGGGAGCCCGACATGTGGGTGAGGCTCCCCGAACGCGACTACTGGAGCTGACCGCCCGGGGGAGTGCGCAAGCCGCTGCGGGGCCGGCGACAGCGGGGGTGCGGGAGCCGGCGAACGACGGCGTTTGACGGAGCTTTCGTGGAAAGCTCGCGCAGGTGTTCGATGACGCGCTACAGTCATGCCCATCGGATCGAACACGGGTTCGGTCGAGTCCCGGCAGGTAAGGGGTGTGTGATGGCTGTGCCCACGGTGTCCGACACCCTCGTGCCGGCCGTCGCCGCTCCCGTGGTCTTCGATCCGGTCGTGCCCTCCCCGGCTCCGCCCGTCGTCGTCCCGGTCGTCCCGGTTCAGGCTCCGCCCGTCGCCGGGCGGTGCGTGCCGCGGCCGCGCCGGGCGACACGCCGTAGCGCTCTCTACGGAAATCTACGACGGCCGCTATATCCCGTCATAAAGTCCGAGAGCGTGGACCCCGTGCGCAATCCCTACGCCCCCGGCGCCGGCCAGCGCCCCCCGGAACTCGCCGGACGCGACCGTGAGTTGCAGCAGTTCGAGATCGTGCTGGAGCGGGTGGCCCGGGGCCGCCCGGAACGGAGCATGGTCCTCACCGGCCTGCGCGGCGTGGGCAAGACCGTCCTGCTCAACACGTTCAAGTCCATGGCCATGCAGCGGCTGTGGGGCACCGGCAAGATCGAGGCAAGGCCCGACCAGTCGATCCGCCGCCCGGTGGCCGCCGCGCTGCACATGGCCATCAGGGAGCTGGCTCCCCGGCACCGCGCCCCCGAGCGCATCGAGGAGTTCCTCGGCGTGCTCAAGGCGTTCGCGATGCGCGACCCCGCCGCGGCGAAGGGCACCTCTCACTGGTCGCCCGGCATCGACGTGCCCGCCGCGCGCGGCCGGGCCGACTCCGGCGACCTGGAGATTGACCTGACCGAGCTGTTCGTCGACGCCGCGGGCGTGGCGACGGATCTCGGCGTCGGCATCGCGCTGTTCATCGACGAGATGCAGGACGTGCAGGCGCCCGACGTCTCGGCCCTGTGCGCGGCCTGCCACGAGCTGTCGCAGAACGGCGGCCCGCTGATCGTCGTCGGCGCCGGCCTGCCCCATCTGCCGAGCGTGCTGTCGGCGAGCAAGAGCTACTCCGAGCGGCTGTTCCGGTACGCGCGCATCGACCGGCTCGACCGGGACGCCGCCGACCTCGCGCTGATCGCCCCGGCCGCCCGCGAGGACGTCGAGTTCACCCCCGACGCGCTCGACGCGTTGTACGAGGCGGCCGACGGCTACCCCTACTTCGTCCAGGCGTACGGCAAGGTCGCCTGGGATCTCGCCCCGCGCAGCCCGATCACGGCCGACGACATCAAGGTGTCCGCCCCGGAGGCCGAGGAGGAGCTCGCGGTGGGCTTCTTCGGCAGCCGGTATGAGCGGGCCACCCCCGCCGAGCGAGACTACATGCACGCCATGGCCCAGCTCGGGGACGACCCGGTGCCGACCGCCGAGGTGGCGGAAACGCTGGGCCGTAAGCCGTCGAGCCTGTCCCCGGCCCGCGACAGTCTCATCAAGAAAGGCCTGATCTACAGCGCCGAGCGCGGCGTGATCGGGTTCACCGTTCCGCATTTCGGGAGGTTCCTCCGCGCGCAGCCGGTCTGAGCGGCGCGCCCATCGACCTCTCTACGGCTTTCTAGAGGGGAAGCTAGAGAGCCGTAGAGAGCTGAAGTGAAAGACCTCGATGCGGGAATCTACGCATGTATAGCGTCAGGCCGATACAGGCGTAGATTCCCGCAGAGAGGCATCGCCGCGGCCGTCGGGTGCGACCACCTGGCCGTCGGCGCCGACCACGACGGCCCGTACGGCGGGGCGCCGCCCGCGGAGATGCACGGCGAACACGACCTCCGCATCGCCCTGAGCGGGGAAGACGAAGAAACGCCAGCACAGTTCGCGCCACATGTCGGACGGCTCGTCCGCCAGCAGCGACCCGGCCTGAGCCCGCCACGCCGCGCTGGCCCGCAGCCGCGACAGCGCCCGCCCGGGCGGCATCGGCCGCTGCTCGCACGGCGTCCGGTGACGCAGCCGGGAGACGAACCCGTCGACCTCGGGTGAGCAGGCGAGCAGCAGGGCGACCCCTCCGCCGATCCAGGGGGCGATCTCCACGGTGACCTGAGGCAGTCCCGTGAGGCCCTCGGCCCCGACGAGGGCCCCCATCGCGGTCAGCGCCGCGGCCCGGCCGATCGAGCGCAGCCCGACAGGGGTGTCGCTCACGTCTCCGAAGCAGCCGCACCCCACGTCCGGCCGCCGCCTGCGCAGATCCCACAGCACGTACGTCGCCACGGCGAAGAACACGGTCGGCAGCCACCGGGCGACCGGGTGGTCCACGACCAGCAGAACGGCCGCCAGTGCGAACTCCACCAGGGCGCAGGCGATCATGGCGGCCTTGGCGAAGCGTTCCGGCATGAGCACCGCCGGGCCCAGCCGGGCCAGCGCGCCCGGCGACGCCTCGCGCCCGACCGTGGCCAACTTGGCGACGCCGCCCAGCGCCAGCGTCACCACGAGGATCGGCAGCGCGGCAGCCGCGATGGTCGAAAGCACCGGTCACCCCAATCCGACGCGGGCATTGAAGCAGCCCTTGGTCAAGTCTCCACCCAGCGCGACGTACGAGGACGCGGTCAGTTCCACGATCCTGCCGCGCGGGGACGTGCCGCATTCCAGGCATCGGTCGCAGAACTGCCCCGCGAGGCATCCGCACGCGACGATCGGCAGCGTGTCCGCCCGGCCGTCGCACACATTGCGTACGCGCAGCACCGAGCCCAGCGCGAGATAGGGCAGGCCGGCGCAGGAGACGCCCGCGTCGCCGCAGCCGGTCTCGTCGCGTTCGAGCATGGGATAGGCGACGCCCTCCGTGACGCCCGCCCCCGCGAAACCCGGGAGGTCGGTGAGGTCGGTGAGGTCCGCCCAGACCGCCGTGCCCGAGATGCCCGTCTCGCTTCCGCCGTACGTCACCTGAGACGGGGGCACGGCCGTGGCCCGGTAGGGCGGCTGCGAGGTCGCGGGGAGATGCGCGAGCGACGTGCCCTGGTCGAGCAGCCCGATCGCGTCGAACAGGTAGCCCGGCTCCAGCTTGGGATGCCGCACCCGGATCCGCCCGGACGAGCGGTAGGGCACGACGATGGAGCGTTCCCGGCGATGAGGGCCGCAATCGAGCTCGACGGTGAGGTCGCGCCGGCCGCCGACCTCCCGGATGACGCCGGTGATCCGGGTGATGTCGGCCCAGATGTGCTCGGCGACCGTGCCGCCGCGCAGCGCCCGGACGACGATCCGGGCCCCGGCCGGCAGGTCGGCGGGCGCCACGGTGCCCCCGCGCCACGCGGTCGCCCACGGCGCGATCACCAGGCGCCGCTGCTCGCCGTCGGCGGTCTCAAGGATGATCAGGTGCGGGCTCACGTCGAGCAGCTCGCCGCTGACCACGTCGAAAGGCTCGGTCTCCTCCGGCGACCGCGGCGCGGGCCGGGGGTCGCGGCCGAGAACCGCCGCCGCCAGCTTCCGCCTGCGCTCTCCGGCCCGGTGGTGCATCGCCCCTTCCACGCTCTCCAGCCTCACATGCCGGACGGGGATGGAGAGGTGGTTTTCCGGGCGATGGTGGCGTCCGGGATCAATATTCCTCCTCCCGGTGCAAGGCGTTGCCACCTGTAACGGGCAAACCACCGCCCGACAGGACGTACGGCATGGGCGACCGGCCGCCACCGGCTTGCCCGCTCTTTGCCCAGGTAGGTGCGAAACCTGGATTTCGGTTCAGCCGGATCCAGGGGCGCGGCTGCGATTCTGGCACGAGATGCCTCTCTGGCCGGGTTGGTGATCCCTGATCGTGAACCATGAGGAGTTTCGCACGTACGTCCAGTCTCGTGGGGCGGCACTGCTCCGCGTGGCCAACCAGTTGACCGGCAACCCCTGCGATGCCGAGGACCTCCTGCAGACCGCCCTCGCGCGTACGTACCTCGCGTGGGACCGCATCCGCGACCGATCGTCGCTCGACGGCTACGTGCGGCGGGCGATGGTGAACATCAACATTTCCTGGTGGCGGCGGCGCAAGCTGGAGGAATACCCCTCCGAGGAGCTTCCCGACGTACCGGTGCAGCAGGACACGCGGCACCGGTACGACGAGCTGGAGCAGGCGCTCGACCGTCTCCCCGTACGGCAGCGCACGGCGATCGTGCTGCGCTACTACGAGGACATGACCGAGCCCGAGATCGCCAGGACCCTCGGGATCAGCGTGGGCACGGTCAAGAGCTCGGTCTCGCGCGGCATGGCCAAGCTGCGCGGCGACCTGGTCGTGCCCGACGCTCGCAGAAGGGTCAACTGACCGTCATCATTCGCAGACCACGCCGTCGTTGTCGCGGTCCTCGTACCACACGTATTCGGGGTCGGTCCCTTGGTAGTAAGGGCCGTAACCGGCAGCGATCGCCTCTTCGCAGGTGTCGTACTTGGGGTCGTTCGAGCCGCCGGGGCTGGGGCTGGGGCTGGGAGTCGGAGAGGGGCTGACCGCGACCGATCCGGTGGTGTTGCCCTGCGGGATGGGCTCGGGGGAGTACGTCGTGCCGGGCGGGGCCGGGGACGCGTCCGCCGGCTCGATCGGCGCCGGAGTCAGGGCGTCGCCGCCGGTCCCCGACGGGACCTGGACACCCGAACGCTTGTCGTAGGTGTCGGCCGCCCAGCAACCCGACCACAGCCCCTGCTTGTCCGTCTGGGCACGGACCTGCTCCCAGTACTGCCACTCGGTGTAGCTGTGCTCCGGGAAGGAGTTCACGGCCTGGGCGAGGCCGATCCTGACCATGTCGCCGTTGACGTAGACGCCCGTGGACGACCACAGATAGATGAGGATGCGCCCCTTCTCGGGCACCTGCTCGGCGGCCCGGACATACGCGGGCTTGCCCGGCGGGAGCAGCGTCATCAGCCGGGCGAACGCCTCCTCGGACCAGCAGGCGCCCTTGCCGGGGGCGTCCGCCTCCAGCAGGCCGATCCGTACGGTCCTGCCGCTCTCGGTGACGACATCGGCGGTGTCGCCGTCCACGACCTTCTTGACGGTGACCTGGACGGTGTCCTTCGGCACGGACTTCGGCCGGGTCGTCTTCGTCGTCTTGGTCGTTGTGGTCTTGGTCGTCTGGGGGGTGGGCTTGGGGGTGACCGTCTTGGTGACGGTGACCACCGGCTGCGGGCTCGGGCTCGTCGCGGCGGCCGTCTGCGTCTGTGTCTGAGCGGGCGTCGGGCTCGGGCTCGGGCTCGGGGAGGCCGCTGCCGCGGCGAACGCGGAGGTGGAAGCGGCGACGGGAACCGCGAGGGCCGCGGCCGCGAGGACGGCGAGTGCGTGCGAGGGGAAACGCACGGATGCTCCATGGGCTCGGGTACGGGGGGCTGCGTCGGCTGTCGGGGAGCCGTTTCCTGGATTATGGAGTCCACCAGAAATCGATCGTTTACGCCACCCCGTCCGGTCAGTTCCCAGGAATCACGTTCCGGCGGGTATCAGCCTGTCTTGGCCTTCGGTGCCCTGCTCACCTCCCGCACGCCGGCGGTCGCGCAGGGCCGTACGACGTCGCGGATCATCCGCAGCGCCTCCAGGAAATCGGCGAGCTGATTTTCGGTCAGCAGCCCGGTGAACCAGGTCTCGATGTCCTTGATGTGCTTGGGGAGCACCGCACGCAGGCGTTCCGCCCCCGCCTCGCTCAGCACGGCGTAGGAGGCGCGGCGGTCGCTGGCGCAGGCATGCCGTTCGACGAGCCCGTCGCGTTCCAGGCGGTCGACCACGCGGGTGATCCCGCTCGTGGACAACGAGGTCTGGGCGGCGAGGTCGCTCATCCGCAGCCGTCGTTCGGGAGAGCGGGCAAGACGGATCAGGGTCTCGAAGTCGACCTCGGAGAGTCCTGCGGCGGCCAGTGTCGGGCTGGTCTTGCTCGACAGCCCGCTGTAGACCTCCGCGAACAGGCCCATCGCCGTGAGCCGGGGGTCGTCGAATGGGTCCATGGCCCAAGTCTACGGCAAGATGGTTGACGTGAGGAATATTTCTCGGGTAGACATTTGCTGAGTGAGACATCCGCACAGCAACAATCTGGGGAGCAGCCATGAGCATCCGTGAGTGGGAGGGCCTGAAGGTCCCGACGGCCGGCGAGTTCGCGCTGGACAAGGCCCACACGCGCGTCGGTTTCGTCGTCAAGCACATGATGGTCAGCAAGGTCCGCGGCCACTTCGCCGACTACGAGGGCAAGATCGTCATCGCCGAGAACCCGCTGGAGTCGAGCGTGGACGTCGCCATCAAGGCGGGCACGATCGAGACCGGCGCCGCCGACCGCGACGGCCACCTGCGGAGCGACGACTTCCTGAGCGCCGACAAGTTCCCGGAGATCACCTTCCGCAGCAAGCGGGTGAGCAACCTGTCGGGCAACGAGTTCACGCTCGTCGGCGACCTCACGGTCCGTGACGTGACCAAGGAGGTCGAGCTCAAGGTCGAGTTCAACGGCGCGGCCACCAACCCGTGGGGGCAGGAGCTCTTCGGGTTCAGCGCGGAGACCGAGATCGACCGCGAGGAGTACGGTCTGACCTGGAACCAGGCCCTGGAGACCGGCGGTGTCCTCGTCGGCAAGAAGGTCAAGATCGAGATCGAGGGCGAGGCCGTCCGTCAGGCGTAGCCCGTGCCGACGCTGAGGCGGGTTATCCACACTGTGTGCACAGCCCTTATCCACATCCTGTGGACAAGGGCTGTGCATCGATCCAAACGGGATCCCCGAAGTGATCCAGTAGGACGCTCGGCAATCCGCTTTGCCGCCTTGGACGATCGCCGGTACGCTGTGCTGAGCAACGCGCTACCAGGAGGCTTCGCCTAGTCAGGTCTATGGCGCCGCACTGCTAATGCGGTTTGGGTCTTAAGCCCATCCGGGGTTCAAATCCCCGAGCCTCCGCCAGCTGAGCAGGAAATAGGCCCCCGCCCGGGACGACCGGACGGGGGCCTATTTGATCTCTACGGTGGCGCGGTGGGCACATGGGGGCATACCGCGTTCCGATCACGCTTTGCGCGCCCTCAGGGGGATGATCGCCCAACGGCAGCGAAGAGATGAACGGGAGGAGGAGGTCGAGCAGGACCAGGAAGGGCGTCCAGACCTTGACGCGGCGGACGACGGCGAGCTGGACGACGAGCGCGAGCTGGCCGATGTAGAAGAGGAACGGACCGCCGTCGTAGACGGCGATGGAGACACCGGGGACGGCCCGGATCTGGTCGAAGAGGACGCCCATACCGGCATGGTCGGCGGACAGGAAGCCGGCCGCCACACCTCCCCTCTACTCCTTCCGAAGGCAGCGAAGCCGGAGCGGTCGACAAGATGATTGTCGTCCCGAGGCCTTGGCCCTTAGGCGGCCGCCGTGAAGAAACGCCGCAGTTCGGCCGCCACGATCTCCGGACGGCCGGCGGGATTGCGCTTGCTCACATCTCCTGACGCGTCATGGTCGAGTCCGGGGAACTCGATCCGTTCGACGTGGGGAATGGTCTTCTCCAGACCGGACAGCGCGGGCTTGAGGAAGGGGAGTCCCTTACTTCCGCCGAGCAGGAGTACTTCAGCCTGTACGTCGGCGAAACGGTCCAGGGTGTCGGCCAGCTCGGCCATCAGCACGCCTTCGTAGTGCAGAGTCGGGGCGAGCATGCGCATGGTCGCATCGCCTGGCTTGGCATTCTTGTCCTCGCTCTTCGTCAGCAGGCCGGTCAGCCAGGTCAGTAGCCCCCGCGGCATGACGTTCATGATCGGCGGCCCAAGACGAAGTCCGAGCATGCTGGTCACCAGTGCGGCTGCCACCTTGCCTTCGGCCATCTCCCGGTCGAAGCGGTCGATCCATCCGGTCAACTGAGGGATGTCCTCCAGAAGCAGTGCCGGTTCGTATACGGCGACCTTGTGAATCGCCGGTAGCGTGCGTGCCGCCTGGAGCACGGCGACGCCGCTTGCACTGACGCCGAAGACGTAGTGGGCACCCGTCTCGTTCAGAACCGCGTCGAGGTCCTCCACTTCCTTCCGCACGCTGTAGTCGTCCCCGTACGGTCCGCTCTGGCCGCGGCCGCGGCGGTCGGGCAGGTGGACGGTGAACGCGTCGGCCAGCTCTTCGGCCATGGTCACGTGATTCCTGGCCGTCTCCATGGAGCCGTGCAGCAGGACAACACCCGGTCCGTGCCCGATGGTGTGGAAAGCGATACGGGTGCCGTCGTCAGAGGTGACGAAGCTGGTGGTGAGCTCTGCCGCCTGCGGCCGTTCCTGGATGGTCATTGTGGAGTCCTTTGGGTGGCTGCGAACCGACTCTCCGAATAGTGTCACAGTAACTAGTTTCTAGTCAACTAGTGTCCGGTGTTAGTGTGGGGGAATGACCACTCCTCGTACCGGCTCACCTCTCGCCCTGACCGTCCTGGCGCTGTTGCAGTACAAGCCGTTGCACCCCTACGGCATCCAGCGGCTGATCAAGCAGTGGGGAAAGGACAAGGTGGTCAACGTGGGCCAGCGAACGAGCCTCTACCGGACGATCGACCGCCTCATCACCGCCGGCCTGATCGGTGTGCGAGAGACCGAGCGCGACCAGGCGTATCCGGAGCGAACCGTCTATGAGATCACCGATGCGGGACGCGCGGTGGCCCGCGAGTGGCTGCTGGACATGCTGGCCATGCCCAAGCAGGAGTTTCCGGAGTTCCCGGCGGCGTTGTCCCACCTGCTGATGCTCGCCCCTCAGGAGATAAGCGATGCCTTGGATCGGCGCGTCAGAACGCTCAGCGAAGCACTGGCCGGACTAGAGGCCGAAATAAGTGCTGAAACCGGACACGGACTCCCTCGCATCACTATGCTGGAAGCCGAATATCTGCGCGTCGTGACTGCGGCGGAACTGCAGTGGCTACGCTCGGTCGTCGACGAAATGCGCAACGGTGAGCTGACCTGGTCGGCCGCTGACCTCGTGGCCTTCGCGGAAGGCCCGGAGTGAAATCGGCACCGAAAGCAGCACATACGACGGATTCACGCCTGTCGGCCAAGACCAACGTGTGTGACCACTGCGTGTCGGCTGAGCGGGTTCGCGCGGCGCGTGCCGCACCACTTCGGATGCTCACGGCAGCCGCGCTGAGTCCCTACGCCTGGAATGGCCTGTACACATGGGGAGACGTCGAGGAATTCAAGCACTACCTGCCCCGGCTGCTGGAGCTGCTCATCCTCGAGGAGCTTGACGGCCTGCACGCCCCTTCCTTGATGCTGCGACTCGGCGTCAGGTGGCAAACCTGGAGCAAGATCGAGCAGGAAGCTGTCATTGGCACCGTCGGCGCATGGTGGCGACAGACCCTCAGCAGTTATCCGCGTGACGTCGACGGCATGGATTTGATTGAGATCATCGCCGATGACCTGAAGTTGGATCTGGCTCCCCACCTGGCCGAGTGGGAGTCCAACACCACCGAGGCGGCGGCCCGCCACATGGCGTGGCTCATGCACGACTTCACTGTCGCCGTCGCCCACGGCGCCGAGTGGTATGCGCTCCTGGACAGATGGATCAGGGGAACGGCACCCGCGGTGATCCTGGAGCGTGGGTTCTTCTCCGCCAGCTCGCCGGAAGTGGCCCAGGAACTCTCCGACGCACTCGAGACCCACCGCATCTGGAGCCGACACTGAACCGCCATTAAGGCGCCTCCGGCGAGGGCCTCCGGCTCCGGGATGTCGCCGAGCTGGAGAGCGCGGGCCGCGAGTGGCTGAGGTAGGAGCGCGCATCCCTTCTGCCATCGACCCAGGCAGAGCCCAGCAGACCGGCTCCTCCGGCTCAAGCCCGTCCGTGACCCTTGGCGTCCAATGGCCGAGGAACGACGAGCGGCTAAGGTACACGCAAAGACGGGCTTGCCCCTCCGTCGCCGGCCCGCTGCCGCTTCGCGGTGGGTCGACGGCATACGGGATGCGCGGAAGGCCGAGGCGTGCGCGTCCGCGCAGGTCACGTGCCAGCTCTAGTTGCAGTTTTAGTTGCAGTTCCCCGCCGTTCCAGGCCGTTCCAGGAGGACCGCCGAGCGGTGTTGGTCCAGGTGGAACGCATCGGACGGTCGAGAGCCGAGCTGCTAATGCGGTTTGGGTCTTAGAAGTCCTAACAGAATGATCGAGGAATGCGCGTGATCAGCTTTGGGTTGATCAGTGCGTGAGGAAGGGCGAGCAGCCGCCGTGGATCACCCCGGATGAGTTATGGGCGCGGATCGAACCGTTGTTGCCGGTCGTGCCACGCCGCACCGATCACCCGGGCCGCAAGCGCCTGGAGGATCGGAAGGTCCTGTCGGGCATCTTGTTCGTGCTCTACACCGGCATCGCCTGGGAGTACCTGCCCCAGGAACTGGGCTTCGGTTCGGGGATGACCTGCTGGCGCAGGTTGCGGGACTGGCATCAGGCCGGGGTGTGGCAGAAGCTGCATGAGCTGCTGCTGGCCGAGTTGCACGCCGCGGGCAAGCTGGACTGGTCCAAGGCGGTGATCGACAGCTCCTACGTGCGGGCGCTGAAGGGCGGCCCAAAACGGGTCCGAGCCCGGTCGACCGCGGCAAGACGGGCTCCAAGCACCACATCATCGCCGACGGGAACGGCATCCCCCTCGCGCTCAGTCTGACCGGCGGCAACCGCAACGACGTCACCCGGCTCATGCCGCTGCTCCGGGGCATTCCACCGGTCCGGGGGCGGCGTGGCCGGCCCCGCAGTCGACCCACGCTCGTGTACGCCGACCGGGGCTACGACCACGACAAGTACCGCCGGATGGTCTGGGCCAAGGGAGTGAAACGGTCATCGCCCGCCGGGGCACCCCGCACGGCTCCGGCCTCGGCGTGCATCGGTGGGTGATCGAGCAGACGATCGCGCTGCTGCACTGGTTCCGCCGCCTGCGCATCCGCTGGGAGGTCCGCGACGACATCCACGAAGCCTTCATGACCCTCGCCGCCGCCATCATCTGCTGGCGGCGCCTCGTCCGCTGATCCCTCACTCCGGGATGGGGCCCGAGAACGCCAGATAGGGATGTTCCGCATCCAGCCACTGGCGGTCCAGCCTCACCCCTGTGGCCAGTTCGACAGCCGTCAGAAAACCTGCCTTCCAGTTCCAGCCGTCGTCCCTTCCGGTCCAGTCCTCATCCTCGACGTCCAGGAAGAACTCGCTCATTGTCGTCACTTCGGGCCACCACGCCAAGTTCGGGTGATCTTCAGGACGTCCCGGGAACAATCCGTCGATCGATAAAAGGACTTCGCCGTCGACAGCGAGGGACAGGCGGTTCACGGAGTTGACGTTCCACCAGGCGCTGTAGACCCGGGCACTGGACGCCAGCCGCCGGAGCGCTCCGCTCGGGTACCCGAGATGGTCGAGCCCGTACAAGACGACCGCCGCACCGGCTCGGTCCACGACCGCGCACGGGCCCGGGCGGCACAAGGGAAGGTTGACGATGTGAGGATTCGCCAATCGGGGCAGCTCATAGCTGGTTCCTCCGCCCAGCCGTGCGCCCACGTCATGCAAGGTGAGAGTCTGCGTCATCGGGAACCACGACCGCCCAGCACAGCGCCACATCCAACTCTGGCTCACTGACAAGCCGTTGATAGTGTGCGTACACCTCATCGGTCGAAGGCCATTGGACATTCACGCGATGGCCTCTCAGATCATGGGTGGGTGAGTGGACGATGATCTTTGCACAATCGAGGGGCCCTCGGACGTCTGCGGCGGCCAACATGGATCATGCCCGCTTGGGGAACCCATTGTGTTAGGACCTCTTAAGCCCATCCGGGGTTCAAATCCCCGAGCCTCCGCAGTTCAAAGCCCCTCTCGCCGGTCTTCGGCTAGAGGGGCTTTTTGATCTCCATAGGGCCTCTAGTTGCAGTTGCTCTCATCCTTCGGGTTGCGGGCGCTTTCAGTCCTCGCCCCACAGGGCCGCCCCCATGCGCTCGCTGGCATCCTTCACCTGGGGACTGGTGATGTGGGGGTAACGCTCTGTCGTCGTGACGCGGGCGTGGCCGAGGATCTCCTGCACGACGCGGATGTGGACGCCCTGCTCGGCGAGGAGCGTTCCCGCCGTGTGTCGCGCTGCATGGAGTCCGGCTTCCCTGACCCCGGCCTCGCGGAGGAGTGCCTTCCACTACGGAGCGGGATCGTATTGACCGGATCCCGTCCGCGTTAACGATCGTTTCGTGTCGGAAGAACCACCGGCCCGGTAATGTCGCCTCCGTTTCCGCGTACCCGTGGAGGATGAATTGCAAGGGTCGCAGCAGCTTCGCGCGGATGATCCCCGTCAGGTCGGTGCGTACCGGATCGTCGGTCTGCTCGGTGAGGGCGGCCAGGGCATGGTGTACCGAGGCGTGGGGGTGAACGCCGAGCTTGTCGCGGTCAAGTTGTTGCACGCGCGGTTCAGCGGGGACGCCAAGGCCCGAGCGCGGTTCGCGGCTGAGCTGGCGCACGCCGGAAAGGTCGCCGCGTTCTGTACGGCACGCGTGCTGGACGCGGACGTGGAAGGCGACAGGCCCTACATCGTCAGCGAGTTCGTGGACGGTCCGGCGCTCTCCCAGGTGATCGCGGTCGGCCAGGCGCCTCAGGGGCCCGCACTGGAGAGGTTGGCGATCGCGACGGTGACCGCGCTCGCCGCCATCCACGAGGCCGGGATCGTGCACCGCGACTTCAAGCCCAGCAACGTCATCATGGGCGCCGATGGGCCACGCGTCATCGACTTCGGCATTGCGCGCGCCCTGGACGCGACCGGCACGTTGTCGAGTGCGATCGTCGGCACGCCCGCTTTCATGGCACCCGAGCAGATCGAGGGGGGCGAGGTCGGCCCGGCCGCAGACGTCTTCGCCTGGGCGTGCACCATCGCCTACGCCGCCAACGGCGTCACGCCGTTCGGGCAGGACTCGATCCCCGCAGTGATGCACCGCATCCTGACCGGCGACCCCGACCTCGGCCGGCTTGTGGGAGCGCTGCACGGCATCGTGACCGAATGCCTCGCCAAGGACCCTGCCCGGCGCCCCAGCGCACGCGCGATCCTGCTCCGCCTGCTCGGCGGGACGCAGTCCTCGTCGACACCGGAGACGTTGCTCATCGCGGGTGCGCGGGCCTCGGCATCAGGCACCCTGCTTTCCGCTGAGCCCACCCGGCCGGTCGGGGAGCCGCCTACCCGGCAGGTTGCGCGACCGGCGGCGCCAGGCGGCGAGCGGGCCGGCGCGGGCCGCCGGGCGACGGCATACGCGGTCGCGGCCGCGGCCCTCTTCCTGGGTGCCTCGACGTTCCTTCCCTGGGGAAGGGTCGGCAAGCTGCTCGGGTCGATCACCCTGCCCATCGACAATGCCGACGTCGCCGGTCTCGCGACACAGTGGGGAGTCATCACCCTGGTCATGGCCGTGGCCGCGATGGCCGTCGCCGTCACCGACGCGCTCACCCGGCGTCTGTCCGCCGCCTGGGCGGTCGTGCCCGGCGGCGTCGCGGCCGCGTCGATGGCCGTGTTCTGGATCCGCCAGGACGACCTGCACTCCAAGCATCCCAGCGCGGGGATGTTGACGGCCGATGATCTGCGCGAACTCGGAACGAGCTTCCACGTCTCCATCTCCTACGGCTGGTACACGGCGATCGCGCTGGCCACGGTCCTCGTGGTGCTGTCGCTGGTCTCCCTGCTGGTCCGCCGATCCTGACGACTCAGCCGTGGGCGGCCTCGGTGACGGCCTCCCACTCCTCCCGTACGGTGACATCACCCTCGATCTCTCCAGTCATGATCTTGTCTCTCGTGGCACCGACCATCGAGGCGAGGCCGGCCTCACGGCTGATGACCAAGCTGACAACTCGGAGGGTCATGAAGGTGGCGTAGCGGCGGGTGCCGTCAGGAAGCGTGATGGTCGCCGGAATCGAGATCTGGTAGGTAGCGCCCGAGCGCGCCGTGCTGAGTCCGGAACGCCGAGCTACCTGCGGACGCAGATCCGCGCACCGATCAGGTTTCCGCGCCGCGCCCGTCTGTATGTGTGAGATCGACTCACGGAAGGCTGGCACGATGCGGAAACTGATCTTCGGCATGAACGTGACCCTGGACGGCTACATCGCCGCGATCGGTGACGACATCGGCTGGAGCGGAGGGGACGGACCGGACTCATCGCCGAGCGCCGAGCTGTTCCAGTGGTGGTCCGACCAGGAGCGGGCGAGCGAGATGTCGCTGTACGGGCGCAAGCTGTGGGAAACGATGAGCTCCTACTGGCCGACCGGCGACCAGCAGCCCAACGCTACCTTGGCGGAGATCGAGTTCGCGCGGAACTGGCGGGACACGCCGAAGGTGGTGTTCTCATCGACGATCGACAAGGTCGCCTGGAACACCCGCCTGGTCACCGGCGACGCGGTCGCCGAGATCACCCGACTCAAGGCCGAAGACGGCGGCCCGATGGGCATCGGCGGCGCGACGCTCGCCGGGGCGGCTATGCGGGCCGGGCTGATCGACGAGTACGCGCTGGTCACCGTGCCGGTCCTGGTGGGTGGCGGCACGCCGTTCTTCACCGCGCTGGACAGCTGGGTGAACCTGAACCTGGTCGAGACGCGAACATTTCCCGGCGGCGTGGTGATGACCCGATACGAGACGAGGCGATGAGCACGGGCAGATGCCGGCCTCGTGAGGCAAGACCTGAATCCTTCTGACGTGCTCACCGTGACCCTCGGCGATGAGGGAGCCTCTCCCTTCTTCGGACACGAAGACGCCCCGCCGGCAACGTCGGCGGGGCGGGGGTGGTCAGCTGGTCGGGGTGCTCATTCTGCGGGGACTTCGGTGACGCCGGGACGTGCGCTGGACTTGTCGACGATGGGAGCTTGCCTGATCACAGCGTCGCGGGCAGGGTCAGCCATGGTTTGTCGGCGGCGTCGAATCCGGTGAGTTCGGCGATCTTGCCGTCGACGATGTGCAGGACCGCGATGGTGAACAAACGGTATTCCAGGTCGTCGGGGGTGCGGAGGTACAGCGCGGCGGCAGGCATGCGGTTGACCGTCGTGGCGGTGCAGCGCCAGTCCTCGTAGCCGCGCTGGAAGAGCCCACCGGAGACCCAGCCGTCCACCGCGTCCTTGGCCGTAACGGTCACGGTGCCCGGGTCGGGCAGCATCGTGAAGCGCAGGTCGTCGCGCAGCAGGGCCATCAGCCCGTCGAGGTCGTTGCGCTCATGGGCGTCCATATACGACTTCACCACCCCGCGCTCGTCATCCGACAGCTCATGCGTGGCAGGGCTCCGCCAGTCGATGCGGCGGTCGGGCAGCTGCTCGCGCATCGTCACGCGCGCCCGCTGCAGTGCGCTGGTCACCGAAGCGACGGTCAGCTCGAGGGCGTTGGCGGCCTTCGACGCCGGCCAGCCGAGGACGTCGCGCAAGATGAACACCGCCCGCTGCCGCGGCGGCAGGTGCTGGACGGCGACGACGAACGCCAGCTCGATCGTCTCCCGCGCCACCACCGATTCCTGCGGGTCCTCCGGGAGCATCCGGTCCGGGTAGGGCTGCAGGTAGTGCACTTCCGAGCCCGCGCCCGGCAGCTCGGCAGGCACGGGTATGCGGTTGTTGCGCTTGTCGAGGAAGTCGAGGCAGGCGTTCGTCGCAATTCGGTACAGCCAGGTCCGCAGCGCAGCGTGGCCCTTGAACGACTCCCGCTTGTTCCACACCCGCAGGAACGTCTCCTGCGTCATTTCCTGGGCGTCGTCGTAGTTCGCGAGCATCCGGTAGCAGTGCACCTGCAGCTCACGCCGGTAGCGCTCCGTGATGAGCGCGAACTGTGCCGCGTCATCCGAGTGGGCCGCCGCGATGAACGCGGCCTCGTCGTCGCCTAGCAGTCTGGCGTCGGTCATGGTCGTCAATCCTTCCGCGGGTGGCGAGGGGTTGCCAGAACTGACGATGTGGCGGAGCGTTTCTGAGCGGTGAAGCCGCTGACACCGGGGAAAGGTCGTCCTGGTTGGGGCTGCCTCGCGCGCCAGGAGGCCCGTCGGTCGGCAGGACCGGCAGCGCGTACCCGGTCGGGGGGACGGTCGTCTGTCTCGACGTCGGCGACTGGCGGAAGCCGATCTTCAATTGACGTCAGCCAGTAGGCTGACCGCGGTTGCCGACGACGGTGAAGGAGCCACTGATGACCACCGATCCAACGCTGGCCCGGATCGGCCAGGGGGTGGAACTGCATCACCACCAAGGTCAGCGCGAAGCCGCTCGCGACCTGTTCGCGCAGATCTGGGACGACATCGGCGGCGAGCAGGGCGATCCGCTGCATGTTTGCGTTCTTGCCCACTCGATGGCCGATGTGCAAGACGACGTGAGTCAGGAGCTGATGTGGGATCTGCGAGCGCTTGCGGCCGCTGATCGGGTCACCGAGGAGGGGATGGCGCACGCTGGGGTGCCGCTTCCGGTGGCGGGCCTGTATCCGTCGTTGCACCTGAACTTGAGTGAGTGCTACCGCAAGCTCGGCGATCTCGACCGCGCCCGTGAACACCTTCGGCAGGCCCGAGCCGGGATCGGTGCGCTAGGCGACGACGAGTATGGGCAGCTCATCAAGGGCGGCCTGGAGCGGCTGGCCGAGCAGTTGGGTGAAACCGTCTGACATCCGCGCAGGCAACAGCCGGCGCCCCGTAACGGTGATCTATATACCGGTCGTTCCGGGTACGTCCCTCGCGGCCACGTAGATCTCGGTCCACGAAAGGGGCGGATGTGGGCTCTTCGTACGTTGTCACCGGGGGCGGCCGCGGCGTCGGACGTGCACTCGTCGAACGACTCCTCGCCGACGCGAACAGCGTCGTCGTGATCGAGTTCGACCCGTCGGCGCTCGAGTGGACTCGCGCCCACCCGGCCGGTTACCGGATCACCGCCGTGGCCGGGGACGCGGCGGACGAGGCGGTCGCGGAGCGGGCCGCCGACCTGGCGCAGGCCATGGGCCCGATCGCCGGCTGGGTCAACAACGCCGCCGTGTTCCGCGAGGCCTCACTGGACTGCCCGCCGGCGCGCGAGGTCCTGGATCTCATCGGGGCGAACCTCGCCCCCGCGGTCGTCGGATGCATGACCGCGATCCGCCGCTTCCTGAGCGCCGGTGCGGGCGGGGCGATCGTCAACGTCTCCTCCCACCAGGCGCAGCGGCCGGTGCGTGGCTCCTTGCCGTACGCGACGGCCAAGGCCGCCGTCGAAGGACTCACCCGAGCGCTCGCCGTCAACTACGGGCCACGCGGCGTAAGGGTCAACGCCGTCGCTCTCGGCTCGATCAGCACCGAACGCTATGAGGCCTTCCTCCGCAACCAGGAGCCCGCGGCGGCCGCACGCATCGAGAACGAGATGAGCCTGCTGCATCCGGTCGGCAGGGTCGGCCGCCCGGAGGAAGTGGCCGCCACCGTCGCCTATCTGCTGTCCGACGAGGCGAGTTTCATCAACGGCGCGACCGTCCCGGTCGACGGAGGCCGGTCGATACTCGGGCGCGACCCCGAAGAAGCCTGAAAGCCCCGGCGCTGACCAGCAGCGGTCAAGGTTGTGACCCTCCGGACCACGGCGATCCTCGTGGGCTGCACCCGCTCGGCCTCGTCATCGCGTTCCGTTCCGAGCCCGTACGCCGCAAGGACCGGACGCGGGGCGGGCGGCTCAGAACCTCGCGGCCGTGACACCGGCGACGCGGGCGAGGTCGAGCTTGGTCTCGTCTTCGCTGCCGGGGACGGCCGTGTAGACGACGATTTTCAGGTCGTTGTCCGGGTCGGAAAGCACGTCGCAGTCGACGGTGATGTCCCCGATCACCGGGTGCCGGATGGTCTTGCGGTCCTCGGCGTGGCGGCCGACGGCGCCGGAGTGCCACAACCGGGCGAACCCCGGGTTGCCGTCCAGCGTCCGGCGGATCAGCCCGCTCAGGCGCGCGTCCTGCGGATAACGCCCGGAGGCGCGGCGCAGGTCGGCGACGATGGCCCGGTCGGTCGCCTCCGCGTTCTCCGAGACGACGGGCCATGCCGCGAGGCGCCTCCGATCGGACGGCACGGGAAAACGCGAGCGCACCAGATTGCGCTCCTCGGGCGCGAGTACGGAGGGGTCGCCGAGGAGCGCCGCCCAGCTCCGGTTCCACCACAGCAGCCGCCAGTCGGCGGCGAACACGGCGACCGGCGCGTCGCCCAGCCGGGTGAGCACCCGCTGCATGCCGGGCGGGATGTGATCACTGATCGCGCCGTCCGTGGGCGGCTGCAGTCCGGCGAGCCGGTAGAGGTGGTCGCGCTCGGCGCCATCGAGCTGTAACGCCCGTGCCAGCGCGGCGGCGACCTGCGCCGACGGCGTGGTCGCCCGGCCCTGCTCCAGCCGTACGACGTAGTCCACCGAGACGCCCGCGAGGTCGGCCAGCTCCTCGCGACGCAGCCCGGCGGCACGGCGTACGCGGCCGGCGGGCAGGCCGACAGCCGCGGGGGAGAGCCGGTCGCGCCAGGCGCGGATCGTCGCGCCGAGGCTCGTCTCGTCCGTCGTCATGCGCTCATTCTGCGTCGGCGGCGAGACGCCAGGGTGGTACTGCCTGTCCTACCGGCGAGCTCTCCCTGGCTGTGCGCGCCCGGAGGACCGAGGCTCGACGCATGACCATCACCTTCATCACCGGGGCCAACAAGGGCCTCGGGTTCGAGACCGTTCGCCGCCTCGTCGACCTCGGTCACACCGTCGTCCTCGGCGCCCGGGACTCCGAGCGCGGGCGGACGGCGGCCGACAAGCTCGGCGTACGCTTCGTGCGGATCGACGTCACCGACGACGCGTCCGTCGCCGCCGCGGCAGCCGACGTCGCCGCGCACGAGGGTCGCGTCGACGTCCTGATCAACAACGCCGGGATCATCGGCCCGCACGTGCCCGCCGACGAGCTGACCGCGGCCCACGCCCTGGAGGTCTTCCAGACGAACGTCGTGGGCATCGTCCGTGTGACCGGCGCCTTCCTGCCGCTTCTCCGCAAGTCGGAACACCCGGCGATCGTCAACGTGAGCAGCGGCACCGGCTCGTTCGCGCTGACCCACGACCCCGGCCGGGTGGAGTCGACGGTGGTGGGGCCGCTGTACACGTCCTCGAAGGCCGCGGTGACGATGCTCACGACGCAGTACGCGAAGGCGTTGCCCGGCATCCGGGTCAACGCCGCCGACCCGGGCTACACCGCGACCGACCTCAACGGGCACAGCGGCCCCCAGACCGTGACGGAGGGGACCGACGCGATCGTGACGCTCGCGACCGAGGGAGCCGACGGCGGAACGGGCCGGTTCGTCGACCGCTTCGGGCCCGTGCCCTGGTGACGGCTCCGGCCGGTCGGCGTACCGGCGACTGACGCGACCGTTTGGAGTGCGGCTTTTGAGCGCGTCGTGGCCGATGGCTACCGTTTCCCGGTGATCACCTTGGCTGACGTCCTCGCTCGTGCGGCCGGCGGGCACCCGCCCGAGCCGGGTGCGGGGCCGACCGTCGTTCCGCAGCCGTCCGCACGTCACGCGGGAGTCATCGCCTTCACCGCGCACAACGTGGTCTTCGCCGATGTCGGCGAGGACTGGATCAGGTCCCGGTTGCCCCGCGATGATCTGTCGGCGCCGCTGAACCCGCCGTTCCTCAGGGACCTGGAGGAACGCACGGGACGCCGGGTGAACAACATCGACATGCTCACTCTGGCCGCCCCCGCCGAAGGCCCCCCGCCCGTCGAGTTGGCCGAGGTCGCGGACGCGGCCCATCCGCGTGTCGAGCGCGCCCATCGCTATCGGGACGACGTACGCGTCTGGACCTGTCCGGGAGGGCTCGTGCTCGTCGGACGGGGAGTGGGCGGGCGGTGGGAGGTCGCGATCGAGGTCGAGCCGGCCGCTCGTGGGCGAGGCCTCGGCCGCACCCTCGCCCGTGCGGCCCGGCATCTCACCCCGCACCCGCTCTGGGCGCAGATCGCGCCGGGCAACGCCGCGAGCGTACGGGCGTTCCTCGCCGCGGGCTACGTTCCGATCGGCGCCGAGGCACTCCTCGTCCCGCCGTCCGAGTGACGAACCGGCTGAGGATCGTACGGGTGATCAGGGCAGGGCGTCGGTCAGCCGGCGGCGGAGCCGGGGTTCGTGGGCGGGGTCCGTGTGGAGGGTCAGGGTCAGCCCGGCCTCGGCGGCGCCGGCGAGGATGGCGAGCAGGGTGGCGAACTGCCCGGGAGGCTCGGCGTCGAGCAGTTCCTCGGCGTGCTCCACGGCCAGGTGGACCGGCCCGATGTCGCGCAGGGAGTCGGTGAGGGCGTCCCAGTTGCGACCGAAGTACGCCGGGAGGCGCAGGGCCCGTGCCACCTCGTCGAAGAAGGCGGCACGGGTCCGGCAGGCCCGCCCGTCGACGACCGCCGGGGCCGCATCGGTGGTCACCGTGAGCCACGGGGGCAGCGGACGCTCGGCGGAGGTCATGGGAGGTCCTAGAGCCTGTAGAAGTCGGTGTAGTGGTTGGGCGAGAACCAAGTCACGCCGGTGCTGCGGTTGACGACGATCCGGTACGCGTCACGCGAGGCGCCCCGCGCACGGGAGTAGACGTCGTACTCGTAGTAGGTGGCGCCGCTGGGGAGCTGTCCCTCCCGGTTGTAGAAGCGCCCGCCGGTGTAGTTGTACCTGCCGTCCGGCCAGGAATACCAGCCGCTGCTGGTGGGGTAGCCCTTCCCGGCCCAGATGGCGTTCGCCGAGCGGGCGTCAGCGCAGCGGGAGATGGTGCAGGAGCCGTAGACCGACGCGTGGGCGGGGACGGTGCCGGTCACTCCGGTGAGGGACACGATGGCGGCGAGCATGACGGTGAGCCGTCGCGGCCAGGACGGCCGGAAGCGTCGCGAAGTCTGCACGAGACCTCCTTGTGGGGGCGAGGGGACAGACATTCGCCAGCATCACCTCGAAACCGGGACGAACCAAGGGAGAGATCGGTGAACTCCCGTTGTCTTTTTCCGTATGCCCCAAAGCGTGCCTGGTTCCTCCACGGATCAATCCAGGATTGACGCATGAGCGAAGCCAAGAACGGCACGTACGCGCTGGACCCGGCGGCGAAGGCCGGCTACGTGCTGGAGTTCGAGGACACCTTCGACGGGGACGGGCTCGACGAGCGTCGCTGGATTCCGCGTTATCTGCCCCAATGGACCACACGCGCCGCCTCGGCGGCCCGCTATCGCGTGGGAGACGGCCGCCTGCACCTGCTCATCGAGGAGGACCAGCCGGCGTGGTCGCCGGAGATGGAGGGCCGGATGCGCGTGTCCTCACTGCAGACGGGTGTGTTCTCCGGGCCGGTGGGCAGCGCCGTCGGCCAGCACGGGAGGGGCGGCCGGGCCGTCGTCCGCGAGGCACAGGACGAGGCGCGGCTCTACACCCCGCACTTCGGCCTGATCGAGATGCGCGCCCGGGCCAGCGACGATCCGCGCGCCATGGTCGCGCTGTGGATGATCGGCTTCGAGGACGCCCCCGAGCGGTCGGCGGAGATCTGCGTCTGCGAGATCTTCGGGCGTGACGTACGCCGGGACGCGACGGCGGTCGGCATGGGCGTCCATCCGTTCGGCGATCCCGCGATCACCGACGAGTTCGCCGCCGAGGTCCTCCCCATCGACGCGCGTGAGTTCCATGTGTACGCGGTCGAGTGGACGAAGGAGCGGGTGACGTTCTTCGTGGACGGCCGTCACGTCAGGACCATCCGGCAGTCCCCGGACTATCCGATGCAGCTCATGCTCGGCCTCTACGAGTTTCCCGGCGCGGAGGGACCCGAGAGGGTGGGGCCGTACCCCAAGGAGTTCGTGGTCGACTACGTGAGGGGCTACCGGCCTATGGCGAATTGAGCCGTACGAGGCGCGGCTGGTGGGTATGAGGTATTTGAAGCGTCATGCCCAGATGGTCGAGGCCGATCAGCCGCTGCTCGGCCGCCGGGCGAAGGATCGGGGGATCTGATGCTGAGATGGCTCATCGTCCTGGTGGCGGCCGTGGTCCCGGCGCTGTCGGGGGTCACCGCGGGTCACGCGGCGCCGCCGGATGTCAGCGATCAGGACAAGGCCTTCCTGGTCGGCGCGCACCAGGACAACCTCGCGGAGATCCAGGGCGGGCAGATCGCCGAGCGGCAGGCCGGCAAGCAGTCGGTCAGGGACGCCGGCAGGAAGTTCGTGGAGGACCACACCTCCCTCGACGACCAGCTCAAGCGGGTGGCCAAGAAGCTGGGCGTGGACCTGCCGAGCCGGCCGAGCGAGGAGCAGCAGGCCGAGCTGCGGAAGTTCGCCGCCAAGGGCGGCACCGCGTTCGACCGTATGTGGATCGGCGCGCAGGTCGAGGATCACCGCAAGACCCTGGACTTCCTGGACAAGGAAGTCTCGACCGGTTCCTCCCCGGAGGTGAAGAACCTCGCCCGGGACGCCAAACCGGTGGTCCGGGAGCATCTCGACCTGGTCACGAGCATTCAGAGCGGTGAGTGACGACCGGTGCCGGCCGGGGCTGGTCTCCGGCCGGCACGTCCCCTCCCCCCATGCTCACCCGAGCAGCTTGACCAGCAGCAGGATGATGAGCGCCCAGCAGACGAGACCCGCGACCACGACCGCGATGAGTCCGCGGAGCCGATACCGCTTGCCGGGTGGACCGGATTGCTCGTCCACGTTCCCTCCACGTCGGGGCGTGTTCCGGCGTACACCCCGCCTTGTGCAGATACCCCCGAGGGTCATGGGCTGTTCGTCACTCACAGTGATGTGTCTGTTGCCTAGTGGCAGCACTCGCTCGCTCCCCCGATGGAACCAGTGTGGAGGTCAACGCGCTCCCCGTCTCCCGATTCCCGCCGGTCCCGGGTCCGCGTGAATAGGCTGCGATCATGCGGATCTTCACGAACCTCGCCGAACTCAAGGCGGCCAAGGGCGAGCATCTCGGGTACACCGACTGGCGAGAGATCGGTCAGGAGAGGGTGAACGCCTTCGCCGACGCGACGGACGACCACCAGTGGATTCACGTGGACCCGGACCGGGCGAAGGAGAGCCCGTTCGGCGGCACCATCGCCCACGGATACCTCACGCTCTCGCTGCTGCCGTCGCTGCTCGGTGAGCTGTACCGCGTGGACGGTCTGCGCATGGCCATCAATTATGGGCTGAACAAGGTGCGCTTCCCCCGGCCGGTTCCCGTCGGGTCCCGCGTACGGGCGGGGGCGGAGGTCACCGACGTCAAGGGCACTCCCTCGGGCACCCTCGCGAACCTCCGCGTCACGATCGAGGTCGAGGGAGTCGACAGGCCGGCCTGCATCGCCGACACGCTCACGCTCTTCGTTTCCCAGGAGTGACCGGCCCCACGCGTCCCCGGCCCGTCCGCTCGCGGTGCTCCGCGCGTACGGGCTCGGGCTGACGGCTTGACCGGGGGCGGAGCGGTTTATTGGCGCAAGCAGGGGTGACGGGTCTGGTAGAGTTACACCCGTTGCAGGGCACCACAGGTGAACAGGCAGCAAAGCGGCCGTAGCTCAATGGATAGAGCATCTGACTACGGATCAGAAGGTTAGGGGTTCGAGTCCTCTCGGCCGCGCACATCACAGAAGGCCCGTAACCAGGGAAAACCTGGTGGCGGGCCTTAGTGTTTTCCGGCTTTATGCGGTCTCTTTCGTGTCTGTGGGAGCCGTCTTGGGAGCCACCCGTTTCGGCCGTCCCAAAGGTCGCGCCCGTGGCCGCGGCCGGCGTGTCGCCTGTGCGTCGAAGGTCATGATGTGGATCTTCGGGAGTTCCGTCTTGACCAGATTCGAGGGGCAGCGTCGCTACGCCAGGGTCTGCCCGCCACGGCCGTCAGGCGGGCTGCTGTGCCAAACCACTGATGGCCTGCCTCTCCGTCGCAAAAATCACCTTCGCACAACAACCCCTAGGCCGCGAGGGGGAGGCGGAGGACGAAGCGGGCGCCGGTGGGGTGATCGGCGGCGTACAGGCGCCCGCCGTAGGCGCGGGCGATCTCGCGGGCGATGGGCAGACCGAGCCCGGAGCCACCGGGATCCCGGCGACAGGCATCGTCCAGGCGGAAGAAGCGCTCGAAGATCTTTTCACGGTCGGCCGGAGCAATGCCGGGGCCATCGTCGATGACTTCCAGGACCGCGTCCGGCGGGTCGACGGTGACGCTGATCTCGATCAGTGAAGAGGTGTGCCGTTCGGCGTTGTTGACCAGGTTGCTCAGGAGCCGCGCCAGCCGGATCCGGGAGGCGTTCACCATCACCTGCCTCTCGAGCCGGGTAACGACGAATGCGGTCAGAGTGCGTCGTTCAAGTTCATCTATCACCAAATGGGGCAGGTCGACTGGTTCGGCTGGGGCGGGCGCCGCGGCGTCCTGACGGGCGAGTTCCAGCAGATCGTTCACGATGTCGTTCAGTCGCTCGGCGTCCATCAGCAGTTTGCGCAGGATCTGGTGCAGGTCGCTGTCAGGTTCTGCGATCGCGACCTCAAGCTCGGTCAGGAGCCCAGTGATCGGGTTGCGCAAGTCGTGGGAGGCGTCGAAGACAAACCGCCGCTGCCGTTCGATGACCTCTCGCAACTTCGACGTGGTCTGGCGTTGTTGCCTGTGCGCCTGCTTGAGTTCTTCGTTGAGCTCCTGGAGCTCGCATGCGCGAGCGTAGAGGTCGGTTCTCATCGCCTCAAGCTCAGACCGAGCCCTCGTGACGTCACGCTCGCCGGACAACCTCAGCTCCTGGAGGAAGTCGGTGACCTCCTCGGAACGGTGAATGATCAGCTTCACTTCACCGTCAGGGCCCAGGACGGGCGAGTTGCACACGCTCCAGTACCGCTCCTCGAACACCCCCGGTCTGTCGTTCGCCTCGATGTCGTACCGCTGCAGCGCCATGATGTCCCGTTTGCCGGTGGCGACAACGCGTTCCACCGAAGCACGCAGACGCATCACCCCCTGCACGTCGGGATCGTTAGGAGCGTTGGGATTGCCGGGGAAGACGGCGCAGAAGTGCCGGCCGAGCAGGTCCGCCTGACTCCGCCCGACCAACTTCAGGAAGGAGTCGTTGGCCGCCACTACGACGAAGTCCGGTGTCATTATGAGCAACGGGGACACGAGGGCCTTGAACACCGCCCTGAAGTCAACCGTTGAATCCATTACAACCTCAAATCCATCACAACACCTCACCTGGGTTCCGCGTAATTCGGGTTGCCTTGATACACGAACAGGTGGTTGACCTGGTGGGAAAGTCCGTACAGGCTCGCCAGGGCGTGTCTCTGGCGATGTGACCTCTTGGGCCGATTCAGGCCGCGACCGGCTTTCACCCCGAGTGCTGGCGCGAAGACACCCGTCGCCGGGAGATTGGACGATTTAGTCCAGTTTGCCCTTATATGTGAAGATTGTCAAGACCCGCCGAGACGATGATCCGAAACGGCCTAGCTCAGAGCTCGTCCGGCCGCGAGGACCGGGAACCGGCGAGACGGCCTGAGCGGTCAAGTCAGTGACACCATCGCCACGATCTCTGAGCGTCAAGTCAACTGCCCGCCGGAACGGAGGGGCCTCAGCTCCGTTCCGGTTCCGCCCGAGACGGTGGAACGCCGGAGATCTACGGGAGACGTTGAGAGCCCCGTCCACCAACCCGCGTCATCACTCGTCGCCGGCCCACTTCAGAGGCCGCGAATCGAGCCGAGTACGGGAGCCACGTTGGGAGCCGCCCGTTTCGGCCGGCCCGGTACAGCGCTCTTCGGCCCGCCGGCGGACGCCCCTGGCGATCGTGACGCCGCCGTCTGCCAGAGGATCGCCTGTCAGGCGGCGCGTACGCCTGTACGAGGAGCCTGCCGTACAGGCTGACAACACGATCGCGTTGTGGACGACGCCGGAGATCCGAAACCGTGGGTCCCGCCGCAGGAACCACCTGCCGGCGTTCGACACCGGGAGAAACGATGAAGCTGCCTCCATGCGCCGCCGCCCTCGCGGCGGGCGCCCTGCTCGCTTGCCTGACCGGAGCGCCCGGGGCGTCGGCGGCACAGGCAGCCGAGGCCGGGGCCCTGCCGGGCGTGAACATGGAAGCCACTGTCAAGGCGGCTCAAATCGACCCGCGACGGTCCGACCACACGCTGACCCCGGGCGCCAAGGCCGGCGTGCTGCTCGTCGAGGAGGCGCTGCGCGACCGGCACCTGCTCGACGCGAAGTGGGTGGACGGTTACTTCGGCACCACGACCGTCGCCGCCTTCGCGAAGTTCCAGAGGTCGCTCGGCCGCACTGGTCTCGCCGCCAGCGGCCTTCCGGACACGGCGTCGCTCACCAGGCTCGGAGCCGGCCGTTTCACGGTCACCCACGTCATCGGGCCGGGTGCTCGAGTGTCCACCGGCGGCGTCGTCGTCGACACCCGTACGCGGAGCATGCTGGCCGAGGCGAAGCGGCTGCTCGGCCGCGACCTCGTGCTCTTGCAGGGGTCGTACAACCGCGGCGGCGATCCCACGTCCGCGGGCACCCACGACGGCGGGGGCGTCGTCGACATCTCGGTCAAGGGGATGGATTCCGCCACTCGTATCGCCGCCGTCCGTGCGTTGCGGCGTGTCGGATTCGCGGCATGGCTGCGCAACCCCGATCAGGACGACTGGCCGTGGCACATCCACGCCGCCGCCGTCAACGACACCGACCTCTCCAGCCAGGCCCAGCATCAGATCGGTGACTACTACCTCGGTCTGAACGGGCTCGCCGGCCGCGGCCCGGACGACGGCCCGAAGGTGCCCATCCGCACCTGGGAGGAGTACCGGCGCCGCTGACCATCCGTAAGTCAGACCGCACAGACACGAAGGAGAACACCATGGGAACGTTCGACAAGATCCTCACCACGGCTGCCGTCGCGATGGTGCTCGGTGGGACGGTGCTGGCCACCGCCTCGCCGGCCTCGGCGGCCACGCGCAACGGCGTGTGCGAGGCCGGTGAGTTCTGTTACTACTTCAACAGCAACAACCAGGGGTCGGTGTCCGACTTCACCGGTTCGGTGGGGGACTACGGAACGCGGCAGCCCTCCTGCTTCGACTTCAAGGGGCCGGGTGCAGGGAAGGGCAAGTGCATCAAGAACGCCGCCGCCTCGGTCTGGAACCGCAGCGGTAAGACCGTCCGGGTCTACTTCAACAGCAACTACGGCGGCAGCGTCTACCAGGACTTCGCCCCCGGGGCCAAGGGCAACCTCAAGGCCGGCCTCAAGAACCAGAACGCCTCCCACCAGTTCGGCCCGTCGTCATCGGCGCGCGTCAACATGTCGTACGCGCTGTACAAAACCGGCGGCGGCTACATCAGCTGCGGCTTCGACGGTTACGTCCACACCTCTGGCCGGCATGAGGGTATCGACATCAAGCGCAGCGTGGGTTCGGATGTCCACG
>NZ_FTNI01000047.1 GCF_900156315.1 Microbispora rosea
CGGCGTGGGGTGGCGGCGTTGCTGGACGCCGAGGACGACATCGAGATCGTCGGCGAGGCGGGGACGGCCGAGTCGGCCGTGGCCCGCATCCCCGCGCTGAAGCCGGACGTGGCGGTGCTCGACGTGCGCCTGCCCGACGGCAACGGCGTGGACGTCTGCCGTGAGGTGCGCTCGAAGGTGCCCGGCCTGGCCTGCCTGATGCTGACCTCCTACGCCGACGACGAGGCGTTGTTCAACGCGGTCATGGCCGGGGCGGCCGGTTATGTGCTCAAGCAGATCCACGGCTCTGACCTGGTGGGCGCGGTGCGCACGGTGGCCGGCGGGCAGTCGCTGCTCGACCCGCAGACCACGGCCGCGATGCTGCACCGGCTGCGCGACCAGGCCGCGAAGAAGGACCCACTGGCCGCGCTGTCGGACCAGGAGCGGCAGATCCTGGAGCTGATCGGCGAGGGCCTGACCAACCGCCAGATCGGCGAGCGGATGTTCCTGGCCGAGAAGACGGTCAAGAACTACGTGTCCAACCTGCTCAGCAAGCTCGACATGCAGCGCCGCACCCAGGCCGCCGCGCTCGCCGCCCGCCTCAAGGCCGGACGGGACGGCTGAGCCGGGGCCGATCGACGTCGACGACGGGACCTTCGTCCCTAACCCGGCGGCGGTCGATCCCGCAGGCTTGCAGACATGAAGCTCGACTCGGCCGGCCTGGAGATCCTCAGCGGAGGGGAATGCCTGGACCTGCTGGCCTCCGCCCCCATCGGCAGGATCGTCTTCACCGATCGTGCTCTCCCCGCCGTCCAGCCGGTCAACTTCTGCCTGCTCGACGGGAACATCGTCATCCGGACCGCCCCCGGTTCCAAGCTCGCCGCGGCAGCGCGCAACGCCGTCGTCGCCTTCGAGGCCGACGACTTCGACGTGACGTTCCGCCGGGGCTGGTCGGTGACCGCGGTCGGGCACGCCCGCGCGGTCTCGGAACCGGAGGAGATCGCCCGCCTGTCGGCGCTGCCGCTCACACCGTGGGTGCCCGGAACCCACGACCACTTCATCGTCATGGCCCCCGAACAGATCTCCGGCCGCCGGCTCAACCGATAGCGCCCGTGAAGAGCGCCCGCCTCGTCTCCCGAGGCGGGCGCTCTCGTATGCGTCAGCGGGTGACCGTCAGGCGACGGCGGAACACCCAGTAGGTCCACGCCTGGTAGGCGAGGACCACCGGAGTGAAGATCGCCGCCACCCAGGTCATGACGCCCAGCGTGTACGGCGTGGACGCCGCGTTGTGGACGGTCAGGCTGTTGGCCGGGTCGAGCGCGGGCATGACGTCCGGCCACAGGCCGCCGAACAGCGTGACGGTGACCGCGACGATGGCGGCCGCGTTGGCGAGGAAGGCCCACCCGTCCCGGCCGCGCAGCGTCGCGACGAGCGCGCCGGCGATCCCGGCAGCGGCGACCGCCACGCTCGCCCAGGTGCCCGCCGCGCCGGTCATGAGCTGCGTGACCAGCAGGAACGCCCCGCCCAGCACGAGGGCGGCCAGGCCGGTCCACCGGGCGGCCGTCCTGGCCCGTTCCCGCAGCTCGCCGGTCGTCTTGAGCGCGGTGAACACGGCGCCGTGCAGGGTGAACAGCGCCAGCGTGGCCGCGCCGCCCAGCAGAGCGTAGGGGGTGAGCAGGTCGAGCAGGCCTCCGGTGTACTCGTGCCGGGCGTCCAGCGGGACCCCGCGCACGATGTTGGCGAAGGCCACGCCCCACAGGAAGGCCGGGCCGAGCGAGCCCCAGAAGAACGCGTGGTCCCAGCCCCGGGTGCTGTCGCTCTTCGAGCGATACTCCAGCGCCACCCCGCGCACGATCAAAGCCAGCAGGATCAGGAAGAGCGGCAGGTAGAAGCCGCTGAACAGGGTGGCGTACCACTCGGGGAAGGCGGCGAACGTCGCGCCGCCCGCGACCAGCAGCCAGACCTCGTTGCCGTCCCAGACCGGGCCGATGGCGCGCGTGAGCGTGCCGCGCTCGGCCTCGTCGCGGCCGAGGAACGGCAGCAGGACGCCGACGCCGAAGTCGAACCCCTCCAGCACGAAGTAGCCCGTCCACAGGACGGCGATGAGCAGGAACCAGACGGTGGTGAGCTCCATGAGATCGTCCTTCAGTACGACAGGGCGGGGAGAGCGGGCTCGTCCCGGTGGACCGCGTCCTCGGGCTCCGGCCCCTTCCGGATGAACTTCAGCAGCAGACGGACCTCGATGACCGCCAGCACGGCGTAGACCAGCGTGAACCCGATCAGGGTGGTCGCCACCTCGCCGACGTCGGAGCCCGGGGAGACGGCCGCGGCGGTCCGCATGACGCCGAACACGGTCCACGGCTGGCGGCCCATCTCGGTGAAGATCCACCCGAGCGTGTTGGCCAGGAACGGCAGGCCGATGCCGAGCACGCCGATCCGGTAGAACCAGGGGGTGCCGGGCAGCCTGCGGCGGCGGGTGAACCACAGACCGGCCAGCGCCAGCAGCCCCGCCAGGGCGCCGAAGCCGATCATCAGGCGGAACGACCAGTACGCGAGGCCGACGACCGGCCGGTAGTCGCCGGGTCCGTACGTCTTCTCGTAGCGCGCCTGGATGTCGTTGATGCCCTCGACCCTGCCGTCCAGGGTGTTGGTGGACAGCAGGCTCAGGCCATAGGGGATCTGGACGTTGATGTGGTTGCGGCCGTTCTCCACGTCGCCGACCGCGAAGATCGAAAAGCCCGCGGAGGCCTCGTCCTCCCACAGGGCCTCGGCGGCGGCCATCTTCATGGGCTGCTGCCTCGTCATGATCTGCGCCTGCCAGTGGCCGCTCAGCATCACCCCGGCCGAGGCGGCCAATGTGACGACCAGGGCGGCGCGGGCCGAGGCGCGGAACAGGTCCACCTCACGCCTGCGCGCGAGCTGCCAGGCGCTCACGCCGATGACGAACGCGCCGGCCGTCACGAACGCGCCGAAGATCACATGGGGGAACGTCGCGAGGGTGGTGACGTTCGTCAGCACGGCCCAGATGTCGGTGAGCTCCGCGCGTCCGGTGGCCGGGTTGAGCCGGTAGCCGACCGGGTGCTGCATCCAGGAGTTGGCCGCGAGGATGAAGTACGCGGAGATGTTCGTGCCGATCGCGGCCAGCCAGATCGTGGCCAGGTGGACCCTCTTCGGCAGCTTGTCCCAGCCGAATATCCACAGGCCGAGGAAGGTGGACTCCAGGAAGAAGGCCATCAGCCCTTCCATCGCGAGCGGCGCGCCGAACACGTCGCCGACGAAGCGCGAGTACGCGCTCCAGTTCATCCCGAACTGGAACTCCTGGACGATGCCGGTGACCACGCCCATCGCGAAGTTGATCAGGAACAGCCTGCCCCAGAACTTCGTCATCCGCAGGTACGCCGCGTCACCCGTGCGGTGCCAGGCCGTCTGGAACCCGGCCACGAGAACCGACAGGCCGATCGTGAGCGGCACGAACAGGAAGTGGTAGACGGTTGTGATGCCGAACTGCCACCGGGACAGATCCAGGACGTCCATGAGGGCTCCACAGTCATGAAGGGACGTCTGAAGCCTGACTCAGCCCGGATCATGGTCACAGGGCTGCCCGACCCGCCCCGGGGGGACCTTGGTCACTCCGTGGGCAATGATGGGGGCGTGCGTGCGCGTCCCGTCTCCCCGTCCCTGCTCGTGGAGGAACTCGCCGACCTGATCGCCGACCGGCCGCGCGACGCCTGGGTGCGCGTCGCCGTGGACGGCGCCCCCGCCGCCGAGCCGGGGCGGCTGGCCGACGACCTGGTGGAGCCGCTGCGCCTGCGCGGCCGGGAGGTCCTGCGGGTGCCCGCGGCCGGGTTCCTGCGCCCCGCCTCGCTCCGGCTGGAGTTCGGCAGGACCGACCCCGACGTCTTCCACGACGAGTGGCTGGACGTGGGCGGCCTCGTCCGCGAGGTGCTCGGGCCGCTGGAGGCGGGCCGTACGGGCCGGGTGCTGCCCTCGCTGTGGGACAGCGAGCGCGACCGGGCCACCCGTGCGGACTACGTGACGCTGAAGCCGGGCGGGGTGGTGCTGCTCGACGGCGCGCTGCTGCTCGGGCGCGGCCTGCCGTTCGACGTGACCGTCCACCTGTCCCTGTCGGCCGCCGCGCTGGCCCGCCGCACGCCGCCGGAGGAGCGGTGGACGCTGCCCGCCTACGAGCGATACGAGCGGGAGACCGGGCCGTTGCGGGCCGCCGACGTGGTCGTCCGCGTCGAGGACCCCCGCCATCCCGCCCTGGTGATCCGATGACTCAGACCCTGATCTCTTCCCCGACCGCGGATTCCCCGGCCTCGGCGGATGGCGCCGGGGCCCGCTTCGGTGCCCGGCGTCCGGGCATCCACCAGTTGGCCTTGCCGCACAGTTCCATCACCGCGGGGACGAGGACCAGCCGGATGACGGTGGCGTCGATCAGTACGGCCACGGCCATGCCGAGACCACCCTGCTTCACCGCGACGTCGGAGCCGAGCAGGGATGTCGTGAAGACGGCGATCATGATGGCGGCCGCGGCCGTGATGACCTTGGCGGTCCGCGCCATCCCGTGGGCGACGGCCGCCCGGGTGTCGCCGGTGCGCTCGTACTCCTCGCGCACCCGCGAGATCAGGAAGACCTCGTAGTCCATGGACAGGCCGAACAGCACGGGGAAAATCATCATCGGCACCCACGTCGTGATCGGCATGGCGGTGGGGAAGCCGAGGGCCGAGCCCAGCCACCCCCACTGGACGACCGCGACGAGCACGCCGTAGGCGGCGCCGATCGACAGCAGGTTCATGACGGCGGCCTGCAGCGCGATCGTGACCGACCGGACCAGCGCGATCAGCAGCACCAGGGACACCGCGACGACGACCGCGATCATCAGGGGCAGGCGCGAGCCGACGTCGTCGGCGGTGTCGACGGTCGCGGCGTTCGGGCCACCGACGTAGACCCCATCACCGCCGGGTGCCTTGGGCAACACGTCGTCGCGGAGCCGGTGCACCAGGTCCGCGGTCGCCTCGTCCTGGTATCCGGTGGTGGGGAAGGCCATGAAGACGGCGGCCTGCCCGTCCGCGCTGACCTGAGGAGGCGTGGCGTAGGCGATGCCCTCGGTCGCGCCGACCGCCGCGACGAGGGGACGTGGATCGCCGTGGCCGGATCCCACCTCGGTGGCGAAGATCAGGGGTGCGCCGTAGCCGGGGCCGAAGCCCTCGGAGAGGATCTCGTACGAGAGGTAGCTGCTCCTGTCACGGGGCTGGACGCTGGCGTCGGGGTTGCTCAGCCGCATCGACAGCGTGGGAGCGGCCAGCACCACCAGGACCGCTCCGGCCAGAACGGCGGAGACCAGCGGCCTGCGCTGCACCACGCCGGCCCAGCGCTCGGCGAGGGTACGGCGCTCCCGGGACGTGCGACGGGGCAGGCGCAACGAGTCGATCTTGTGGCCGGTGAAGCCCAGGAACGCCGGCAGCAGAGTCACCGCCGCGATCATCGTCACGAGCACGATCGCCGAAGTGGCGACGGCCACCCCGGTCATCAGCCGCTGTCCCATGACGATCAGGCCCATCAGCGCGATCACGACGGTCGTGCCCGCGAACAGCACCGCGTGACCAGCGGTGGCGATGGCCTTGACCGTGGCGGTCTCGGGCTCGTCTCCGTCCCGCAGGCCGTCCTTGTAGCGGGTGACGATGAACAGCGCGTAGTCGATGCCGACGCCGAGCCCCACCATGGCGGCGATGACGACGGTGAAATCCGGCGCGGGGACCACGTAGCCCACCAGCTTCATCAGGGCGATTCCGGCGACGATCGCCAGCAGCGCGGTCACGATCGGCAGGCCCATCGCCACCAGGGACCCGAAGGCGATGAACAAGATCACCGCTGCGGCCAGGATGCCCACGCTCTCGGCCGAACCCTGCGGAGGTGTCTCGGCCTTCTCCGCCTGAGTTCCGCCCAGCGCCAGCGTGACACCGTCGCCGGAGGCGTTCCTGACCATCTCCACCAAGGGCTTGACCTCGGTCTTGTCCACCTCCTTCCGGGTCAGCGGGACAGTCGTGCGGGCGATGCGGCGGTCCTGCGTCGCCAGGCTCCTGTCCTGGTATGGCGAGGTCACCGGTCCCACGACTGGTGAGGCCGCCAGATCGGCGAGCGTCTTCTCGATCCTCCGGCGGGCGACGGGGTCGTCGATTCCCCTCTCCGTCCTGATCGCGAGAGTCAGCGTGTCCCCCTGCCTCTCGGGGAAGTGCCTCTCGATCAGCGCCTGCGCCTTGGCGGAGTCGGAGTCACCGCCGGAGAAGTCGTTCTCGGGGGCGGCGCCGTAGCCGAAACCGGCGATCGCCAGGGCGACCACGCCGGCGATCCAGGCCAGGACGACCAGGCGGCGCCGCCGATGACAGAACCGGGCCAGTCTCGCCAGGGCTCCATCCGTACCGGGCCGGTGCCGTGCGAGAGAGTGATCGTTCATGGCGGCAATCGTCGTGCGGGTGAAGCCGCCGCAGCCTCTGACATCGGATGGCGGCGTCTACGCGATCGGACGTAGGCGTCTCCCGTTCCGCTACGCCCGCCGGGGTAGCGGCTCACGCGTCTGAGCGAAGCCTCGTCCGGGTGCGGAAACAGTACGATCACGGCATGAATCACCGTGCCGCGTCGTCCCCAGTGCATGTGGTGGCGCAGGACGTGGCACTCGCGCTCTTCGTCACCGTGATGCAGGTGCAGGGGACGCTCATCCGCGTCGCCGCCGAGGGGACGATCCGTCCGCTCACCGACTTCGGACACCTCGGGTTCGCGCTGCTGGCGGTGAACGGCCTGGTGCTGGCCGTCCGCCGCCGGTGGCCGGTCGCCGTGTTCGTCACCGCCGCGCTCGCCAGCCTGGTGTACTACGGTCTCGACTTCCCGGACGGGCCCGGCTGGCTCGGGCTCTTCGTCGCCCTGTACACCCTCGCCGCCTACGGTGACGGGCACCGGTCGCTGGTGATCGCCGGTGTGGGCACCGGCGTGCTCGCCGTCTGGTGGCTGGTCGCGGCGGCCGACATCCAGCCGCGCGCCGCCATCGGATGGGTGTACTTCCGCATCGGCGCGTCGGTCATGAGCGTGGCTCTCGGCGAGTCCGTCCGGTCCCGGCGGGTCATCGCGGCCGAAGCGGAGGCGCGCGCGGAACTGGCCGAACGGACCCGTGAGGACGAAGCACGTGCGCGGGTCGACGCCGAACGGCTCAGAATCGCACGCGAAGTCCACGACACCGTCGCGCACGCCATCGCGATCATCAACGTGCAGTCCGGGGTCACCGCGCACGTGCTCGACAAGAGACCGGAACAGGCCCGCGCGGCGCTGCGGGCCATCGAGCAGACCAGCTCGCGGGCGCTGCACGAGATGCGCGCCATCCTCGGTGTGCTCCGTGACGACGACGACGGCCGCGCGCCCCACCCCGGCCTCGATCAGATCGGCGAACTCACCGCCAAGGCACGCGACGCCGGACTGGACGTCACGCTCGAAGCGCCCGCCCCCGCGACGCCGCTGCCGAGCGCGGTGGACAGCGCCGCCTACCGGATCCTGCAGGAGTCGCTCACCAACGTGATCCGCCACGTCGGTCCGACCCGGGTCACGGTCGCACTGAATCCGAGCGTCGACAGCCTGGAGATCCGTGTGGCCGACGAAGGCCGCCGCACCGGATCCGGCGGCGGCCCCGCGGATCGGGCATCCGGCGACGGCACGGACGCGCCGGCCGGGGCCGGCCGCGGCATATCGGGCATGCGCGAGCGCTGTCAGTTGCTCGGCGGAGACCTCGACGCCAAGCCGACTCCTGGCGGAGGGTTCGAGGTCAGGGCCCGGCTGCCCCTCGTACCGACCGGAGCGCGCCTGTGAACACGGCATTCGTCCCACCGTCGGCCGCCACTCCGATCAAGGTGCTGCTCGCCGACGACGAGAGGCTCGTGCGATCGGGGTTCAGGCTGCTGCTCGACGTCGAGGACGACATCACCGTGGTCGGCGAGGCGACCAACGGGGCCGAAGCCGTAGAGAGCGCCCGCACGACCCGTCCCGACGTCGTCCTCATGGACATCCGCATGCCCAAGCTGGACGGGATCCGGGCCACGGCCGAGATCACCCGGATGCGTGGGCTCGAGCGCGTCCGGATCCTCATCCTGACCACCTACGACACCGACGCCTACGTTTTCGAGGCACTGCAGGCCGGCGCCAGCGGCTTTCTGCTCAAGGACGCAGGACCGGCCGAGCTCCTGCACGCCATCCGGGTGGTCGCCGCGGGAGAGGCCCTGCTGGCACCGCGGATCACCAGACGTCTCATCGGCCGGTTCACCGCGCTGCGGAAGGCGGCCAAGGCCGCGGACGACCGGCTCGCGGTGCTCACCGAGCGCGAGCGGGAAGTGCTGGCCCTGGTGGGCCGGGGCCTGAGCAACCACGAGATCGGCGCCGAGCTGTCCCTCAGCCCGGCCACCGCCCGCACCCATGTCAGCCGCGCGATGACGAAGCTGGCTGCGCGTGACCGCGCACAGCTGGTCGTCATCGCCTACCAGACAGGACTGGTCAGCCCTGACGGGTGACCGCGCTCCCTAGAGCCCGTACGCCTCCAGCAGGCGCAGCCACACCTCGCTGACCGTCGGGTACGACGGGACGGCGTGCCACAGGTCGTCCAGGGTCACCTCGGACGTGACCGCGATCGTCGCGGCGTGCAGCAGCTCGGCCGCTCCCGGAGCCACGAAGGTCACGCCGAGCAGCACCCGGCGGCGCTCGTCCACCACCGCCTTGGCCTTGCCCCGATAGCCCTCGCCGAGGAGGTAGCCGCCGGCCACCTGCTCCATGTCGTGCTCCACGACCCGCACGTCGAAGCCCTCGGCGCGGGCCTGCGCCTCCGTACGGCCCACCGCGCACACCTGCGGATCGGTGAAGACCACCTGCGGCGCCCCCGCGCGGTCCGCGCGATCGCGCATGCCGGGCCGGTCGTCCGCCTCGCCCCGGACACGCGCGACGATCACGTCGGAGGCCGCCCGCGCCTGGTATTTGCCCATGTGCGTGAGGAGCGCGCGACCGTTGACGTCTCCCACCGCGTAGAGCCAGCCGTCCGCCACACCGGTGGCCCGCATGCTGTCGTCCACCTCGACCGGACGGGACTCCGGCAGCCCGACCGAGGCCAGTCCGAGGTCGTCGGTAGCGGACCGGCGACCGGCGGCGACCAGGATCTCGTCGGCCCTGACCGTCCCCCCGCTCGCGAGGCGCACCGTGACCTCGCCGCCCGGCTCCGGCCGCTCGACCTTCTCCGCGCTCTCGTGCGTGCGGATGTCGACCCCCTGGTCCGCCAGCGACCGCGCGACCATCTCCCCCGCGAAGGGCTCCATCCTCGTCAGCAGGTCGCCGCCCCGCACGAGCATCGTGACCTCCCGGGACCCGAGCCCGCGCATGGCCTGGGCCATCTCGCACGCGACCACGCCGCCGCCGATCACCACGAGCCGCTCCGGTATGGCACGCGCGCCGGTCGCCTCACGGTTCGTCCACGGCCCGGCCGCGGCGAGACCGGCCACGGGTGGGATCACCGAGCGGCTGCCGGTGGCCAGCACGACGGCGTGGTTCGCGACAAGCGTGCGGACGCCGCCGTCGGCCGTCGTGACCTCGACCCGCCGGGGTCCGGCGAGCCGTCCCGCGCCGCGCACGAGCGTCACGCCCGCGGAGTCGAGCCACCGGGCCTGCCCCGCGTCGTCGTACTGCGAGACCACGGCGTCACGCCGGGCCAGCACCGCGCCGGCGTCGATCGGACCGGCGAGCCGCAGGCCGGTGACCCGGCCCACCTCTCCCGCGAGGTCCACCGGCCGCAGGAGCGCCTTGCTCGGCATGCAGGCCCAGTAGGAGCACTCCCCACCCGCCAGCTCGCTCTCCACGATGACGGTGCTGAGGCCGGCGGCCGCCAGCCGTCCCGCCGCGACCTCGCCTGCCGGACCCGCGCCTATCACGATCACATCGAAGTCTTCCACGCACTCCAGCCTGTCACGGGCGTCCCTGTGTCGTGGAGACGAGCCCCCCTTCGTAGGCGGCGATGACCAGCTGGGCCCGGTCGCGCGCGCCGAGCTTCGCGAGCAGGTGCCCGATGTGGGTCTTCACGGTGGCCGTGCTCACATGCAGGCTCGCGGCGATCTCCAGATTGGACAGGCCGCGCGCGACGAGCGTGAGCACCTCACGCTCCCGGACGGTGAGGCCGTCGAGCGAGGGCCCCGAGCGAGGCCGGTCCGCGCCGGTCCGGGCGAACTGTGTGGACTGTGTGAACTGGGCGATCAGCCGCCGCGTCACGCTCGGCGCCAGCAGCCCCTCGCCCGCGGCGATGACGCGGATCGCCGTCAGCAGGTCGGCGGGCGGCGTGTTCTTCAGCAGGAACCCGCTCGCCCCGGCCCGCAGCCCCGCGTAGACGTACTCGTCGAGGTCGAACGTGGTGAGGATCAGCACCCTGGCGCCGGAAGGTTCGGCGCAGATGCGCCGGGTCGCCTCGATGCCGTCCATGCCGGGCATCCGCACGTCCATCAGCACGACGTCGGGACGCTCGGCGCGGGCCAGCTCGACCGCCCGCGTCCCGGTGCCCGCCTCGCCGACCGCGACCAGCCCAGGCGTGCTGTCGACCAGCAGGCGCAGGCTGCCGCGCAGCAGTTCCTGGTCGTCGGCGAGCAGCACCCGGATCGGATCGGGCTCGTTCACGTCCCCTCCCCTTCCCGCGGCAGGAGCGCGAGCACGCGGAACCCGCCGCCGGACAGCGGACCTGCCGTGAAGGCCCCGCCGTACGCCGCGACGCGCTCGCGCATGCCGATCACCCCGTGCCCGAACCCATGCCCGGCCCCATGCCGGGGTGGACCGGCGGGCAGGACCCGGCGGCCCGGCCCGTCGTCGGTCACCTCGATCCGCACCTGTCCTCCCTCGTCGTGCACCAGCACCCGGCAGGCCGCGGGGGCCGCGTGCCTGACCACGTTGGTGACGGCCTCCTGGACGATCCGGTGCACCGCCAGCTCCAGGGCCGGGGGCAGTCCGTCCGCCACCCGCACGTCCAGATCCACGCGTACGCCCGCGGCCGCCGCACGCTCGGCGATGTCCGGCAGCGCCGCGAGGCCCGGCGCCGGAGACAGCGTGCCGGGGACAGCGCCGGGGGCCGTGCGCAGCACGCCGAGCATGTGCCGCATCTCGGTCAGCGCCTGCCTGCTCGTGGCCTCGATGACGCGCAGCGCCTCCAGCGCCTCCTCCGGCCGCCGGTCCGCCACGTGCGCGGCGACCCCGGCCTTGACCCCGATGAGGCTGAGCGTGTGGGAGACCACGTCGTGCATCTCCCTGGCGATGCGCAGCCGTTCCTCGGTGACGGCGTGCTCGGCGGCCTGCTCGGCCTGGTGCGCGGCGTACGCCCGGCGCTCCCGCACCGCCCGGCCGATGGTCCAGGCGCCGCCCAGGGCGAGTGAGCCGAGCACGACGGTCTCCACGACCCGCCTGACCTCCGGCCCGGCCGCGACGCCGCCGAACGCCGCCAGCAGCAGCGCCCCGACGGTCAGCGCGCCGATCGCCGCCGTCGGCTCCCACCGGCGCCGCCGAGTGCCGAGCGCGACCGGATAGAGCGCGTACGCCGCGGCGGCCAGCGGCTCCCGCACGACGCCGAGCGTCATGGCCGCCACGGACGCGACCGCGACGACGCAGAAGACCGGCAGCGGCCACCGCCGCCGGACCGCGAGCGGCAGCGTCATCGCGGCGATCAGAGCCAAGGCCGCCGGGCGCCGCGCGGCCGGGGACTCGACGACCAGCACGAACGCGTACCCCATCGCCGCCAGCACGTCGAGCGCGACCAGCTCACGGGGGCGCAGCGGCCGGGGGAACAACGGCCGCACGTCCGGATCGTCCACGCGCCCACGCTAGCCATACGCGCGCACGCGCGCCTCCTGCCACGGTCTGTCATGCCACGGTCTGAGGCGGGTCCTGCGGATCGCACCCCGCTCCGACGCGGGGAGCGGGCGGCCCGCGAGACCGTCGGGACATGATCGAAGTCAGAGAGCTGACCAAGCGTTTCGGACGCACGGTCGCCGTGGACGGGCTGACGTTCCACGTGAAACCAGGCCGCGTGACCGGGTTCCTCGGGCCGAACGGCGCGGGCAAGTCCACGACCATGCGGGTCGTCCTCGGCCTGGACCGCCCGGCGAGCGGCGAGGCGCTGGTGAGCGGCCGCCGCTACGACCGCATCCGCCATCCGATGCGGGAGGTGGGCGCCCTCCTGGACGCCGGCGCGGTGCAGGGCGGCCGTACGCCCCTCGCCCACCTGAGCTGGATGGCCCGCGCCAACCGCATCGGCCGGGACCGGGTCGTGTCCGTCATCGAGCAGGTGGGCCTGGCCGGGGTGGCCCGCAAGCGGATCGCCGGATTCTCGCTCGGCATGCGTCAGCGCCTCGGGATCGCCGCCGCGCTCCTCGGCGACCCCGCGGTGCTGCTGCTCGACGAGCCGGTCAACGGCCTCGATCCCGACGGCGTGCGCTGGATCCGCGACCTGCTCCGCGGTCTCGCCGCCGAAGGCCGCACGGTGCTCCTGTCGAGTCACCTGATGAGCGAGATGGAGCTCACCGCGGACCATCTCGTCATCATCGGCCGGGGGCGGCTCATCGCGGACACGCCGATGCGGGAGCTGACCGCCGTACGGGACGTCCTCGTCCGCAGCAGCCGCGCCGCCGACCTCGCCGCCGCGCTGTCGGCCGCGGGCGGGACGGTCACCGCCGAGGACGGCGGAGGCCTGTCGGTGCGCGGCCTCGATCCGACGGAGATCGGCGACCTCGCCGCCCGGCACGCGATCCCCCTCCACGAGGTCACCCCGCGCGGCGCCTCGCTGGAGGAGACCTACATGCGGCTCACGGCCGAGCTCACGGGTGGGGGTGCGGACCGATGATCGACGCCCTCGCCGCCGAATGGCTCAAGCTCCGCACCCTCCGGTCCACCTCCGTCGTCCTCGGCGTGGTCGGCGTCGTCGTCGCTCTCATGGCCCTGCTGGCGTGGTACGCCGTCCACCTGTGGGAGGGCCTGCCGCCCGGGCAGCGCGACCGCCTCGAGGTGTCGTCGCTGCCCGAGCTCGCCAACTGGCTCGCCTCGCTGTGCCTGGCCGTGCTGGGCGTCCTCGCCTGCTCCGGCGAGTACGGCACCGGCATGATCCGCACCACGTTCACCGTGCTGCCGTCGCGCGGGCGGGTGCTCGCCGCCAAGGCGGGCGTCGTCGCGGTCGTCTCCTTCTGCACCGGGCTCGCGGCCGTGCTCGCCACGTGGGCCGCCGGACGGCTGATCATCGGCTATCGGCCCATCCGGGGGCAGTCGGCCGAGGCGCTGAGCCGGCAGATGCCGCTCTTCCTCGCGCTGAGCCTGTCCATCGCGATGTTCGCGCTGCTCGGCCTGTGCCTGGCCGCGATCACGCGGTCGGCCGTCGCCGCCATCGCCACGCTCGTGGCGGTCTGGTACGTGCTCCCGATCATCGTCAACAACGTCCCGGCGCCCTGGAACGAGCGCATCGGCTCGATCCTCCCCGGCGCCCTGGCGGGCCAGCTGGCCGGCACCGGCAACCCCCAGTCGCTCGGCGGCGAGCTCCTGTCGCCCCTCGCCGCGCTCGCGGTCATGGTCGCCTGGGTGGCGGTGCCGTACGCGCTGGCCGCCGTCCTGCTGGCCCGCAGGGACGCCTGACGCCTCAGCTCGCGAGCGGCGGCTGGCAGGCCCCGGTGGTCGCGGTCGTCGCGGTGGCCGGCTTCGCCGCCGTGCCCGTGCCTGTGCCCGTGCCCGCGTTCGCGTCCGGCGCGAGGGACACCTTGGCCGTGAGCGACAGGGTCAGGGGCAGGGAGAGGAGACCGGGCGAACAGGCGGGAGCGCACGCCGCGGGCGCGACGGCGGGCTTCACGACCGGCTTGGCGACCGGCTTCACGACCGGCTTCACGACGGGAGCCGGAGCGGGCTTGGCGGCCGGCTGCGCCGCAGGCCGCGCGGCGGGCTGCACGGCCGGCGCCGGGGCGGGCGACGCGGCGGGCGTGGGCGTCACCGTGACTGTGGGCGTGGGTGTGGGCGTGGGTGTGATCGGCCGGGGCGCCGGGCGGTCGTGCTTCCCCTTGTCGACCGTGACGGTCTTGTCCACGTCGTGCTCGTCCGTCCGCGGGGAGACCGTCGTCTTGTTGTCGCCCTCCTGGCCCTCGGCGTTGATCTCGACCGCCTTGGACATGTCCTGCATCGCGTCCAGCTGGTCCAGGTCGGCGTACTGCTGGGCGGAGACGCTGTCGTTCTGCCAGTTGTACGGCAGGGCCGTCGCGCCCGTCGTGTCCTTCTGGAACGGGACGAGGACCAGCGTGAGGTCACGCATCAGGAACTGGTGCTGGCGCTGCTCCTCCCGCAGTCGCTGGTTGTGCCGGTTCCCGTTCTTCTGGCGGTTGCGCTGGCCCCGCGCGTGCGGATGGCCGGCCCGGACGAGGCCGTGCTGTGCGGACATCGTGGCGGACATCGTGGCGGCCCCCGCCGGAGCCGCGACGAGAGGAGCACTCGCGATCACGGCGCCACCGGCGAGGACGGCGCCGATCGCGAGGACCCCGGCGACGCTCGTGCTTTTAGCCATTTCGTTTTCCCCCTAGAACAACCAGAGAACAACCACCGTGCTTACCGATCTCGGGGTTTCCGCGCAGATCACCGGACAAACGAGCTAACACCCGGTCTTTCCCTTCCCCTGCGCATTGTTGAGGCCGCCGCAGGTTTAAATGTCCGACTTAGGAGAGAAATGTCGTGACACCGCCCGATGCCTCCTGCCGGACCGCCGCGAAGTGAGGGTGCGGCGGGTCCGGGTACGGCTCAGGCATGACCTCTGCACGGGACGAACTTGCGGGGCTCGACCCCTTCGACATCTTCGACACCGAGGCGGCGCGGCTCGACCGCTTCTTCTCCTCCCTCGACGAGGACGGCTGGAACCGCCCCTCCCGGTGCGACGGCTGGACCGTGCGCGACGTGCTCGCGCACCTGGCCGGCGAGGAGTTGTACAACCAGGCGTGCCTGGACGACGACATCGACGGGTTCTACGAGCTGCTCGAACACGAGGGCGTGCACGGCGGCTTCGGCGACTTCAACGAGTGGTGCGTGCGCAGGCGGCGCGGCCTGCCGGTGGAGCAGGTGCTCGACGAGTGGCGGACCAGGAACGGGGAGACGCGAAGGCGCATGCGGGCCCTCGGCCGCGACGGCACGCTGCACACGTCGGCCGGCCCCTACCCGGCCGGCCTCCAGACCTTCCACTACGACTCGGAGTACGCCGCGCACGCCGACGACGTCGGGGCTCCGGTGTCGCCGGGCGAGGCCGGCGACCGCCTCGGCTGGCGGGTCCGGGTGGGCATGTTCGTGCTGGAGGAGCAGGGGTCCACGGCGCGGGTCGAACACGCCTGCGGCCGGGTGCTGGTGCAGGTGGACGACGGCCTGACCGCCGACCTTCCCCCCGAGGAGTTCGTCGAGGCGACCGTCGGCCGTCTGCCCGCCGACCATCCTCTGGACGCCCGCCTCAGGAGCGCGCTGCGCTGCCTCGCCTGAGCGGATGAACCTGAGCGGGTGAAGACGAGACACGCCGGGCGCCCCTGCGGGCACCCGGCGTGCTGGACATAACGGATCGGACCGTGCCCTCGGCACCGGTGGTAATAAGACGCCCGTCTCCCGCCTCGGCGGGACCGCCGCCCACGACCCGGCGCACCCGGGAGCGGGCCGTACGGGCAGGGCCGCGCGCACGGGCACGGCGATCGCGCCGGCCCGTACGACGGAGCCGTGCACGCCCGCCCCGCCGCCCACGCGGCATCGGTACGGCGGGCTGACCGGACGTCTGCGACCGGGTGGCCGGGTGGGACCCCCGGGCCGGCGGTCGACGGCGGCGCGACGGCGCGCCGAATATGGAATGCGTATCGATAAACGCCTCATGCGAATTCCCCGAATGAAAATGCGGCCAGGACAGGCCGGTTTGCCCGGGGGGATCCAGACGTGCGGCGGCCCGTCAACGATGCATCGGGATCGGGCCCAAATCAATCAGGCGCGCCAGAGAGAACGCATTCCGCCCGATTAGACAGGAGATCAGGGCAGCCAGGAGACTCGGCCGCGCAGCACGCCGTACCCGACGAAGGCGACCACGTCGATCAGCGTGTGCGCGATGATCAGCGGCATGGTCCGCCCCCAGCGCTGGTAGAGCCGGCCGAAGACCACGCCCATCGCGATGTTGCCGAGGAAGCCGCCGAAGCCCTGGTAGAGGTGGTAGGAGCCGCGCAGGACGGCCGACGTCCCGACCGCGCGCCACGGCGACCAGCCGCGCTGCCGCAACCGGTGCAGCAGATAACCGGCGACCAGCACCTCCTCCAGCACGCCGTTCTGGGCGGCCTCGGCGACCAGGACCGGGATCCGCCACCAGTAGTCCGGCAGGCTGTCGGGCACGACGTTCAGGTTGAACCCGGATCGGAAGGCGAACAGGTAGAACAGCAGCCCGCTGCCGCCGATCACCGCCGCGAGCGCGGCGCCGCGCGCCGTGTCGCGGCCAGGCTCGCGCCAGTCGGCCCCGATCGTGCGCACGGACTCGCCCGACCGGGCCAGCAGGTAAGCCACGAGGCCCACCGGCGCCACGTTCACCGCGATCCCCGCGAGGTGCAGCGAGAGATCCAGCCACGGCCGGCCGGGCGCCAGCGAGCCGACGAGCACCGCGTGCTGGTCGCCCAGGTCCTTCGGCGCGGTCAGCGCGCCGATGAGGCGGATGAGCGACAGCAGCGCGCTGGCGCCGAGCGAGACCGCGAAGACTGCGATGATCTCCGGGCCGATCAGCCGCGGTGTGAGTCCCCGCAGGGCGGTCTCGTCGGCGATGGCGTCGTCCATGCAGGCAGGGTAGCCGCCCCCGCAAGGTCATCCGTCCCGTCAGTACGGCAGCGCACGCGACGTGAACGACGGTGCGACGAAGGCCGCCTTGAACTTCGGGAAGGCGACCGTGTTGGGGTTGCCGTCCGAGGTGTAGCGGTCGGTGGGGTTCGCCTTGAGCCAGTCGAGCCACGCCATCGAGCAGAACTTCTTGCAGTCGCCGACCTTCTCCTTCGACCTGATCCGCGGGATGCCGACCGGGTCGAAGTCCTTGGTGAACGGCGACGGCGACGGGGTGTAGCCCGCGAGGAACACGCCCTTGTAGTCGTAGCGGGTGCCGCCGGACGTTCCCTGCAGCGCCCACTTCTTCTCGTGCGGCTGGTTGCCGTACGGCAGGGCGAGCGTGACCGGCGGCGTCTTGATCAGCGAGGTGATCAGCGTCTGCCCGGACGCGACCTGCTTCTCCACCTGGTCCTTCGGCTTGCCGAGCAGGTTGAGGTGGTCGCGGGTGTGGTTGCCGATGTCGAAGTTGTGGTCCTTGAGCCACTGCAGGACCTGGAGCTGTTCCTCCTGCCGGGCCTTGCCGAACAGGTCCTTGATCACATACATGGTCGCCACCGGCCGGAAGCCCGGATGCTTCTTCGCGACGTCCATCAGGATGCCGATCGCGCAGTCCGGGGTCGGATTGCCCATGCCGTCGAGTGTGAGCTGGGAGGGCGAGGAGTCGTCGAAGGTCAGCACCACCGGGTGCTTGCCCGCCGGAATGTCCATCTTTCCGGTGACGTACTCGGCCGCCGTGACCGGCACGTAGTCCTCCGCCGCGAGCCGCTCCAGCTCGTCGCGGAAGTCCTTCGGGCTGCGGTCGTCGCCCGGCGGCGGGTTCTTGACGATCCGGTGATACATGATCACCGGGACCTGCCCCAGCTCGTTGGCCTTCACCTGAGCGGCGGCGGCCGTCTCGGACTTGCGCAGCGCCGCCCCGGCCGCCGCGTTCTTCTGCTGGTGACCGGCCGGGCTCGCGTGTGTGACCTGCTTGCCCCCACCGGCGGCGCAGGCGGAGAGCGCGACCGCCCCCAACGACGCCGCGGCGATACCGGCTACCCTGAAGCGCCCCATGGATCCCCCTCATCGGGCCGCGCGTGACAATGAGGGGCTCCTACCCGCGGGACGCGCTCACATCACGCCACGTAGGACAAACATCACGCTAAGTGAGTCACAGGTGGGGTTCGGCGCAGAAGGCGACGCCGTCCCCGCCGATCTCGACGGAGCCCTCCGACGCGGCGGTGAACACCGACTCGCCCGGCCGCAGCTTGACCTCCGCGTCGGCCGTGCCCACGTTCACGACGCCTTCTGTGCACAGCACGATCCTCGGCAGGCCCCCCGGGAGCGCCCCGTCCGCGCCGGGCGCGATCCTGCGGAGCAGGAACTCCGGCACCGGGGGCACGTACGCGCCGTCGGCCGGCTCCACCGGCAGGGGCTGCGCCGCGGCGTCAGTGATCCGCAGCAGTTCCTCCACGTCGATGCGCTTGCCGGTCAGGCCCGCCCGCAGCACGTTGTCCGAGCAGGCCATGATCTCCACGCCGAAGCCGTCGAGGTAGCAGTGGAGCACCCCGGCCCCGAGGAACAGCGCCTCGCCGGGGGCCAGCGTGTGGCGGCGCATCAGCAGCGGCGCCAGCACGGCCGGGTCCTCCGGATATCGCCGGGCCAGCCGTACCACGAGCGCGTAGTCGGGCGTGTGGCAGGCGGAGGCCGCCCACACCACCGACTCGACCAGCTCCCGCCGGGACGTGCCCCCGGATCGGGGCCACTCGAGCAGCACCCGCAGCGCGGCGAGCACGTCGCCGTCGCGCAGCGCCGCGACCACCGGCCGCAGCGCGTTCACGTGCAGCCGCTCGACGAGCATCGCCGCCTGCCCGGGCGGCCGGAACCCGGCCAGTCCGGTGAACGGCGTTAGCGCGCAGACCAGCTCCGGCTTGTGCCAGGGGTCGGTGTAGTTCGCGTCCCCCCGGGCGTGGCCGTCGGCGGCCTGCTCGGCGTCCGGGTGGACCTGCAGCGACAGCGGCGCGTCCACCGCGATCAGCTTCATCAGGTACGGCAGCCGCTCCCCGAACCGACCGGCGACCGCCTCACCGAGGGTCCCCGCCGGGTCGGCCGCGACCGCCTCGGCGAGGGTGATCTCGGCCCTGTCCCTGGTCAGCCGGGAGGACGCGGCCGGGTGGGCGCCCAGCCACATCTCGGCCTCCGGCCCGGAGGCGGGCCGCCCGGTCAGCTCGGCGATGGCCGTCCGGGAGCCCCAGGGATAGTCCTTGATGACATTGGTGAGCAGGTCCACATGCGTCCTTCGGGCGTCAAGGGGGGGTTCCGAGACTAACGGGGTTCGTTGACGCATCGGAGCACGGGGTGACGCACGAGCGCGCCGGGGTCCACCTCGCCGCCGGTGACGTGGAAGACCGCGGTCTCCCCCGGCAGCAGCGTGACGAGCTGGTCGTCCACGGTCGCGCGAGGATCGAGCCGGTCGGGGAAGATCGCCAGCTCGCGCACGATCGTCCGCGCGGTCACCCGCACCCGCAGCCCGCCCTCGATCTCCTCGACCACCGTGTCCATCTCCGCCGGCGGGTAGTCCATGGCCGGGTCCTCACTCGGGAACCGCAGGGCGCGTACGTCGTCGAGGGTGGCCACCAGCACCTCGCCCGCCGGATGTCCTGCCCACGCGCCTCCCTCGGGCAGCTTGACGGACGCCGTGCCCCGCGCCGGGACCGACACGTCGAAGCGCTCCTTGGCGAGGATCTCCCCCGCCAGGGTGAGCCGGTCGACGGCGAGCTCGCCCGACCACGGCTCGTCGGTGTCGTTGACGACCGCCAGCGTGCCGCCCTGGTCGCCCTGGAAGGTCAGCAACCGGTCGGCGTACGCGCGGCGCAGCGCGTACCACAGCGGCTTGCGCCGGCCGCCGCCGTCCACGGCCGCCCAGGAGGTGACCGGCCAGCAGTCGTTGAGCTGCCACACGATCGTGCCCATGCAGTGGGGCGCGAGCGCCCGGAACCGCTCGATGCCGAACGCCATCGCCCTGGCCTGGTTGAGCTGGGTGTAGTAGTGCCAGTCGTCGAACCCGTCCGGCCGGGGCAGGTGCTCGCCGAGGCCGCGCAGCAGTTTGAGGTCGCCGTCGATCGCCTTCTGGTGGTGGGCCACGCCCGGGGAGACCGGCGTCAGCGGGTCGTCGGACACCGCGGCGCGCAGCGTCGCGTACGTGGGCGGGCCCTGGAAGCCGAACTCGGCCACGAACCGCGGCGTGTAGGTCGCGTAGTGGGTGTAGTCGTGGGTGTTCCAGACCGTCCAGATGTGGACCGTGCCCTTGGCCGGGTCGTTCGGCGGCAGGTCCGGGGATCCGGAGTAGGGGCTGCCCGGCCAGTAGGGCCGGCTCGGGTCGAGCTCGGCGACGACCCGGGGAAGCAGGTCGTAGTAGAAGCCGCCGCCCCAGCTGCGTCCCTCCAGCTTCTCCTGCCAGCCCCAGTCGGCGTGGCCCTCGATGTTCTCGTTGTTGCCGCACCACAGCACGAGACTGGCGTGGCGGGCCAGGCGGGCGACGTGCTCGCGGGCCTCCGCCTCCACCTCCGCGGCGAAGCGGCCCTCCTCCGGGTATGCCGCGCACGCGAACGGGAAGTCCTGCCAGACGAGCAGGCCCATCTCGTCGGCGAGGTCGTAGAAGTCCTCGCTCTCGTATCTGCCGCCGCCCCACACCCGCAGGCAGTTGGCGCCCGCGGCGGCCGCCTGGGCGAACCGCTCGGCGAGGCGCTCCCGGGTGATCCGGCTGGGGAAGCAGTCGTCGGGGATCCAGTTGAAGCCCTTGACGAAGACGGGCTTGCCGTTGACCACAAAGGTGAACGCGTCATCGGTCCGGTCCAGCTCGACCGACCGGAATCCGATCCTGCCCGTCCACTCCTGGTCCTCCAGCCGGACCACGAGGTCGTACAGGGGCTGCTCGCCGTACCCGCGCGGCCACCACAGGTCGGGGTCCGGCACGGCCAGCGTGACGACCGTCCGCCGCTGCCCGGCTGCGACGGTGACGCTCTCGGTCACGCCCGCGACCGACGCCGAGAGGGTGAGGGGCCGCTCGGCGGCGCGCTCGACCGCGACGTACACCTCGACCGTGCCGTCCGCCGCGGCGAGGGGGCGCACCTCGGCGATGCGGGCGGTGCTCCAGGTCTCGATGCCGATGGGCCGCCAGATCCCGGCGGTGACCACCGTCGGTCCCCAGTCCCAGCCGAAGTTGCAGGCCATCTTCCTGATGAACTGGTACGGCTCGGCGTACGCGCCGGGGCGGTCGCCGAGGGCCGCCCTCTGCGCCTCCGCGTACCCGTACGGCGGGTCGAACAGGATCTTGAGCGTGTTCTCGCCCTCGCTCAGCAGGTGCCGCACGGGGAACCGGTACGACCGGTGCATGTTGGCCGTCGTGCCGATCTCGACGCCGTTGAGCACGAGCGTGGCGGCCGTGTCGAGCCCCTCGCAGACGAGGTCCGCCCGGTCGTCGTCGGCGCCGTCCCCCGCTGACTCCCACACGAAGATGGTCTCGTACGACCATGCCGTACGGCCGATCCAGGTCAGCCGGTCCTCGTTGTCGTCCAGGTACGGATCCTCGATCAGCCCGGCGGCGAGCAGGTCGGTGTGGACGCAACCGGGAACGGCCGCGGGCAGTCCCGCGACCACCGGCCGGAGCTGCCCGGTCGACGACACGGCGGTGACGGTCCACCCGTCGTGCAGGGGACGGTACGAGCTCACGCTTTCTCCTTATCGGCGCACGCCACATAGTGATCACTGTCGATCTCGGCCAGCCCGGGGCGGGTCCGGCTCTCCTGCGGCGCCTCGTGGTACGCGCACGGCACGTCCTCGACGGCGTCCGTCATCTCGGCGTCCGTCCACTTGGCGTGCAGCCGGGGGACCGAGGCCAGCAGCGAGCGCGTGTAGGGATGAGCGGGGCTGCCGAAGACGAGGTCCGTCCGGCCCATCTCCACGATCTTCCCGTGCCGCAGCACCACGGTCCTGTCGCTGACGTAGTTGCCGAGCGACAGGTCGTGCGTGACGAACAGGATGCCGAGGCCGCGCGCCCGCAGGTCGGCGAGCAGGTTGAGCACGTCGATGCGGGTCGACGCGTCGAGCATGCTGATGATCTCGTCGGCGACCAGCAGCCGGATGTCGAGGAGCACCGCCCGGGCGATCAGCATGCGCTGGAGCTGCCCGCCGCTGAGCTGATGGGGATACTTGCCGAGCACGTTGCCGGGGTCGAGCCGCACGCTCTCCAGCGCGCCCTCCACGCGCTTTCGCCACTCGTCCGCGCCGGCCCTGGGGAAGTACTGCTCCTTGATCATCGCGAACACGCGGTCGGCGCGGAAGACGGGGTTGTAGCAGCTGAAGGGGTCCTGGAAGACGCCCTGCACCTGCCGGTAGTACTCCTTGCGGTCCTTGATCGAGGTGATGTCCCTGCCGTCCAGGGTGATCGTGCCGCCGCTGACGGACGCCAGGCGCAGGATCATCCGGCCGAGCGTGCTCTTGCCGCTGCCGCTCTCCCCGATGAGCGAGACCACCTCCCCCTCGCCGACCTCGAAGCTCACGTCGGAGACGGCCTTCAGCTCGCGCCCGCCGAACGCGCCGACGCGGTAGACCTTGGACACACCGTCGAGCTTGAGCATCTATTCGGCCTTCCAGCAGGCGACGAGGTGGCCCGGGGCCACCTCGGCGAACGGCGGCTGCTCGGCGCACTGGTCGAACGCGAGCGGGCAGCGGTCCCTGAACCGGCATCCCCCGGGCGGCTTGAGCAGGGACGGCGGACTGCCGGGGATCCCCGCCAGCCGGCGGTCCTCGTAGCGCACCCCCACCTCGGGCAGCGCGGAGACGAGCTGCTGGGTGTACGGATGCCTCGGGGCGGTGACGAGCACGTCGGCCGGGGCCTTCTCCGCCAGCCGCCCGGCGTACATCACCATGATCGAGTCGGCGATCTGGTAGACGAGCGAGATGTCGTGGGTGACCACCATCATGCTCGTGACGAGGCCGCGGTCGCGGAACCCGAGCAGCGTCGTGGCCACGGCCTTCTGGCTCGACACGTCGAGCGCGGAGGTGACCTCGTCGGCGATCAGCAGCGAGGGGTTCAGCAGCGTGGAGACCACCATGACCACCCGCTGCTTCATGCCGCCGGACAGCTCGATCGGATAGCGGTCGAGCACGTCCTTCGACAGGCCCACCAGCTCCAGCCGCCGCTCCAGCTCGGCCCGGTCCGGCCGCTCGCCGCGCGAGTCCAGCAGCTCGCCGACCATCCTGCCGATCTTCCTGGTCGGGTTGAGCGCGCTCATCGAATACTGCGGGATGAGCGACACCTTCCGGAAGCGGAACTCGTCCATCGCGTCGTCGTCCGACAGCGGCATCGCGGCGCCGTCCAGCTCGACGGTGCCGCCGACGTGCCGCATGCGGCCGTCCAGGCGGATGAGGCTCTTGGCGAGCGTGGACTTGCCCGAGCCGGACTCCCCGGCCAGGCCCATGATCTCGCCGTCGGCGACGGAGAACGTGACGCCGTCGAGCGCCTTCACCTCGCCGCGCAGCGTCCGGTAGTAGACCCGGAGGTCGGTGACATTCAGCGCCACGTCACATCTCCCTCAGCTTCGGGTTGAACACCTCGTCCAGCCCGACGTTCATGACGTAGAGCGCGCCGACGATCGCCGTGATGCCGGCGCCCGGAGGGATGAACCACCACCACAGGCCGAGCTGCAGCGCGCTCCACCGCGCGGCGTTGTTGAGCATCAGGCCGAGCGAGACCCCCTCGGTGGGTCCGAGGCCGATGAAGTCGAGCGAGGCGGCGATCAGGATCGCGCTGCCGAACAGCAGGATGAACGTCAGGAACAGGTACGAGCTCATGTTGGGCGCGATCTCCCGGAGGATGATCCTCGGGGTGCGCACCCCGCTCAGCCGGGCGAGGTCGACGAAGTCGCGCGAGCGCAGCGAGAACGTCTGCGCCCTGATCGCCCGCGCCGCCCACGGCCACGAGGTCAGCCCGATGAACAGCGCCTGCACGCCGATGCTGCGCACCCCCAGGTAGGCGTTGACGATCAGCAGCACGACCAGCGCGGGCAGCACGAGCACGATGTTGGTGAGCATGGTGAGCAGTTCGTCGACCCACCCGCCGCGGTAGCCCGCGACGAACCCCACGACCATGCCGACGGCCGCCGCCAGCACGCCACCGAGCACGCCCACGAGGAACGTGGCGCGCAGGCCGTACAGGAACTGGGCGAAGACGTCCTGGCCGAAGGTGGTCGTGCCGAACCAGAACTCCCCCGACGGCGCGGCCATGGGCGGCCCGACGTAGTCGTTCGGTCCGTGGTCGAACATCAGCGGCCCTGCCAGGCCGGCCACGAGGAACACGAGGATGACGACCGTGCCGGCGACCAGCTTGCGGTTGCGCAGCGCGAAGTGCAGCGCCTCGTATCTCACACCGCTTCTCTCAGCGCTACTCACGCCGCTTCCCCCATCCCGGTCCTGGTGCGCGGGTCCACCAGGACGTACGCGACGTCGATGACGAAGTTGGCGATCAGCACACCGATGACGATGAACAGGAAGGTGCCCTGCAGCAGGAAGAAGTCCTGGTTCTGGATGGCCTGGAGGATCAGGTGCCCCAGCCCGGGGTAACTGAAGACGATTTCGGTGACCAGCGCGCCGGCCACGAGCACGCCGAGTTGCAGGGCCAGGCCGGTCACCTGGGGCAGGATCGCGTTCCTGAAGGCGTAGCGCCGCACCAGCCGCGCCGGAGCGCCGAGGGCCCGCAGGTAGTTGACGTAGTCCGCCTCAAGCTCGTAGATGATCATGTTGCGCATGCCGATGGCCCAGCCGCCGAACGCGACCAGGAACAGCGAGGCGAACGGGAGGAACCAGTGCTCGGCGAGGCTGCCGACGAACCCCCACGACAGGGACGGCTGCAGGTCGAAGCCGTACGCCCCGGCGACCGGGAACACGCCCGCGACGATGCCGAGCGCCCAGGCCAGCAGGATCGCCAGCCACATGTACGGGGTGGCGGTCAGCACGTAGCCGACGGGAAGCACGGTGTTGTCGAGCCACTTGCGCCGCGCGGCGAACGCGCCGAACCGGTTGCCCGCGAACCAGCTCAGCAGGATGGACGGGATCAGCAGGCCCAGCGTGTACGGGACCGCCCGGATGATGACGTCGGACACCGGCGTGGGGAACAGCCAGATGCTGATGCCGAGGTCGCCCCTCAGCAGCGCGCCCCAGAAGTTGAGGTACTGCTGCCACAGCGGCAGGTCGAAGCCGAACATCGCGGTGTAGTGCGCCCGCATGGCCTCGACGGCCGCCGGCTGTGCGACGTTGGCCCGCGAGAGCATGCTCTGCACGGGGTCGCCCGGCATGAACCGCGGGATCATCCAGTTGATGGTCACGGCCACAAAGAACGTCAGGCCGTAGATGAGAAGTTTTCTGCCGAAATAGCGGCGCAATTCGACCTCCCGGTCGCGGAACGGCGCCCCCCTCCCGTACGCAGGGTGGAAGGGGGGCGCGAGAAGATCAGCCTCCGGAGGCCGGCTGGAGCTCGGTGAGCATGAGCGTGCCGCCCATCTCCAGCCAGTTGCGCCACACCGTCGGCGGGTACTTCGGCGCGTCCGCCGCGCTGGTGGGCCAGTTCTTCCAGGTCGAGTCGGTGGTCTGCGACCACAGGCCGTTGTACCAGAGCGGGACGACCGGCATGTCCCCGAGCTGGATCTTCTGCAGCTCCGAGGTGATCTTCTTCATGCCCTCGACGTCCTCGGGCTTGACCTGGTCGAGCTGCTGCGTGAGCTCCCACGCCCGCTTGTTCTCGTACCGGCCGAAGTTCGTCGTGCTCTGCAGCTTCTGCACCGGCAGCCGGAACAGGTAGTCGTAGTACAGCCAGGGCGTGTTCGCGAGCTGCTTGTCGTTGTTGAGGACGAGGTCGAACTTGCCCTGGTTGCGCACGTCGACGAGCGCGTTGTAGTCGGGGAAGTCGGCCTCGATGTCGATGCCGGCGGCCTTGGCGCTGGAGCTGATGACCCGGGCCGCCTCCATCCAGTCGGTCCACCCCGCGGGCACGATCAGCTTCAGCGAGATCTTGGCGCCGCTCGGCGACTCCACCAGCCCGTCGCCGTTGCGGTCCTTGTAGCCAGCGTCGGCGAGCAGCTGCTTGGCCTTGTCCGGGTTGTAGGAGAAGCCGAGCGCCGAGGTGACGTTCTTGTCGACGTACTTGTCCCACTGCGGCAGCAGGCCGGACGGGTCGGACGCCTTGACCAGGTTGCCGTAGACGCCCTCGACGATCTTCTTGGTGTCGATGGCGTAGGCGACCGCCTTGCGGAACTCCTTGTCGTCCATCGGCTTCTTCGCCGTATTGAACCACATCCAGGTGGTGTTCGCCGGCAGCATGTACGGCGGCTGGTCGTAGTAGGTCTTGATGCCGAAGCTGCCCTTGACCAGGTTCGCGATGCCCGGCAGGAAGTTGTTGCTGAGGTCGAGGCCCTTCTGCAGCAGCAGGCCCATCGCGACCTCGTTGCTGGAGTTGACGATGTCGACGATGTACTTGGGCTTCACGTCCTTGTTCAGCGCCTTCGTCGCCCACCAGCCGTCGCGCTTGACCCAGACCATGCGGTCCTGGTCGTGCGACTGGTAGGCGTACGGGCCGGTGCCGACGGGCTTCTCGTTGACCCCGTTCATCACCTCGTCCTCGGACCGCCCCTCCCACAGATGCTTGGGGACGATGGCCCGGCTGTAGAGGTGGTTGGCCCACTCCTGGTAGTTGGCCGTGGCGAAGGTGAACTTGATCGTGTAGTCGTCGACCTTCTCGGCGCTCTTCATCCAGTCCCAGAGCGGGTGGTAGGGGACGGTCTCCATCTTGCCGAGCTCGAACGTGAAGATGACGTCGTCGGCCGTGAACGGCTTGCCGTCCGACCAGGTGATGCCCTTGCGCAGCTTGAGCGTGTATTCCAGCTCTCCGGTCCAGTCGCCGCTCTCGGCCAGCCAGGGCGTGAACTTGTCGGTGTTCGGGTCGTACATGAAAAGCGTCTCGTAGACCAGGCCCTTGGTGCCGGTGGCGAAATCCCATTCGCGCAGCGGATTCCAGTTCGCGGGCGGTCCCCACTGGGTGCCGCTGGTGTAGAGGGTCTCGTTGCGGGGGAAGGCCCCGCCGCTGCCGCCCGCGGGCGCGGCAGCGCCGCCTCCCGCCGCGCCGTCTCCCGCCGGGCCCGTCGGCGTGGACGACCCACCGCCTCCCGAACATGCCGCGCTCAACAGGCCGGCCGCCAGCACCGGTATAAGAAACCGCGTTCGGTTTCGCATGGTGACTCTCCTTCCCCCACGCGACACCGCGCGGGGTCCGCACTACCGCCAGGCCCCGATGATGTTCGGCTCGCAATTGCTGAACCGGATAAGTACCGAGACCGTAAAATCAGCATGTATCTGGTGTCAATAGGAAGAAGATGGAGGCAAAGTAACGGTAGTAAGGTGAGGGCCACTGGACCGGTTCAGTCGAGGGGACACGTGAGAAGACCGACCATCGCGGACATCGCACGGCAGGCGGGGGTCTCCAAGGGCGCGGTCTCGTACGCCCTGAACGGCCAGCCAGGAGTGTCGGAAGCCACCAGGGCCCGCATCCTGGCCATCGCGAACGAGATCGGCTGGCGCCCGAACATCGCGGCCAGGGCGCTCAACGGCGCCCGGGCGCACGCCGTGGGCCTCGCCCTGTGCCGGCCCGCCCGGTTCCTCGGCGTCGAGCCGTTCTTCATGGAGCTGATCAGCGGCATCGAGGCGGAGCTGTCCTCCCGCTCCTACGCGCTGCTGCTCCAGGTGGTCGGCGACCACGAGGCCGAGATGGGCGTCTACCGCCGCTGGTGGGGAGAGGGCCGGGTGGACGGCGCGATCCTCGTCGACCTCCACCTCGACGACCCCCGCGTGCCGCAGGTGGAGGAGATGGGCATGCCCGTCGTCGTCCTCGGGCACCCCTCGGCCGCCGGATCGCTCGTGCCGGTCTGGGCCGACGACCGCGCGGCCGTACGCGAGACGGTGGAGTATCTCGTCGCGCTCGGGCACCGGCGGATCGCCCGCGTCGCCGGGCTGCCCCGGCTGTCGCACACGGCGATCCGCGACCGGGCGTTCGACGAGGTCTGCGCGGGCCTCGGGCTGGACGCCTGCCCGATCGTGCACACCGACTACACGGGCGAGGAGGGCGCGCGGGCCACGCGGCGGCTGCTCAGCTCATCCGAGCGGCCCACGGCGATCGTCTTCGACAACGACATCATGGCCGTGGCCGGCCTGTCGGTCGCGCAGGAGATGCGGCTCGACGTACCGGCCGGCCTGTCCGTCGTCGCCTGGGACGACTCCCCGCTCTGCCAGGTCGTCCGACCGCCGCTGACCGTGCTCACCCGCGACATCCCGGCGTACGGCGCGCACGCGGCCCAGCGGCTGCTCGCGCTGATCGACGGCGCGGAGACCAGGCCGCTGGAGGACGAGGCCCCGCGCCTGACCACCCGCGGCAGCACGGCGCCGCCCGCCTAGTCTCCAGCGTCGTCCCTAAACATCCACGAGAATCTCGAAGCGCCCGGCCATGGCCTCGAACAGGGGCAGGTCCTCCTCCGGCACGGTCGACCAGCAGCCCAGGCAGAAGCCGACGTCACCGTCCATGGCCATGTATTCGCGGATGGACAGGGCTCGGCCGGCGTCGCGCTTCACGCCGCTCAGCAGCGCACCGTCGCGTTCGCCGAGCCGGGCGGGGACGATCTCGATGTCCGCGAAGCCCAGGCTCTCCAGTGAGCTTCGCGCGATCTCCGCCATCTCGGCCGAAGTGCGGCCGGGCCTGACGGGCTGGCGGAAGACGATGGCGCCGTGCCGGCGATCGGAGTGATCTCCATATCTGGCGGTCTCCCAAGGACTGTTCTTCGTGTTCGGCGGCCGCTCGTGCCAGCCCTGCGGGACGTGGACGGCGTAGGCGAAGTCCGGCCGCTCGATGCGCTTCCACTGCACGCGATGCTCCTCGGCGTCGACGCGTCGCAGGTGCCTGAGAGCAGCCGTGTAGGACTCGCCGGTGCGGCGGGCGCGCTCGCGGACACGCCGTTTGAAGTGCTTGTTCGCTGTCATCAGGCCCTCGACGACCACGGAGGCCCCACCCCCGGCGAAGAGCCCGTGGCGGGCGGATGACCAGCGATCCGAGGAAAGGGATCCCCTTTGCCTCCGCCGGGCGGCCCTGCCGGGGAGGGCCGAGGGAGGTTGGGCGTTGGATCGACGCCGCCATCAGGATCGCCGACCCTCAAGCGACTGTCAAGGGAGGTCAGACCTGCGTGGGGAGCGCGAACCCGCGGACGGCTCTGGTCAACGCTTACAGGACGGTTATCGGGTTTGAAAGGTGACGTTCAGGAGAGATCGCTACACTTGGCCCCGTTTGCCGCTACTGGCTCTCGACCTGGTGAGAAACACCTGGTCCGACCCTCAGGAGCACGACAGTGGGTCACGTCGACGTCCGTCCCGCCCCCCCGGTGGAGGACCTCCCGGCGCCGCCGCAACGGACGCCGCCCAAATGGCGGCCGTGGCTATGGGTCACGCTGTCGGGAGCGCTGGGCGTGCTCACCGGTGCCGCCACCTTCGCCGTCGGCGGGTACGTCAAGCTGAGCGGCAACGTCAAGCACGAGACGGTGACCCAGAAGGATCTCGGGGGCGAGGCACGCCCGCAGAAGATCAGCAAGGCGCTCAACGTGCTGATCGTCGGCTCGGACCAGCGCAACGGCGCCAACGCCAAATACGGCAAGTTCCCCGGCGAGCGCACCGACACGATCATCGTGGCGCACATCTCCCCGAACCGGGACGGCGCGGTGCTGATCAGCTTCCCACGCGACTCACTCGTCCGCCTCCCCGCCTGCCCGGCCAGGGGCAACCTGCCGGGTCAGCGCCCGCACGTCGGGATGATCAACGAGTCGTTCAACTCCGGCGGCATCGCCTGCACCTGGAAGACGATCGAGGGCCTCACCGACATCCACATCGACCACTTCGTGAAGGTGGACTTCACCGGCTTCAAGACGATGGTGAACGCGCTGGGCGGCGTGCAGGTCTGCCTGCCGCAGGCCGTCCACGACAAGAAGGCGCTGCTCGACCTGCCCGCGGGCAGGCAGACCCTCAAGGGCGAGCAGGCACTGGGGTACGTCCGCGCCCGCTACTCGCTCGGCGACGGCTCCGACATCGGACGGATCCAGCGCCAGCAGATGTTCCTCGCCTCGATGGCCAAGAAGGCCATGAGCGGCGAGACGCTGACCAACCCCGCGACGCTGTTCGGGTTCCTCGACGCGGCGACCAAGTCGATCACCACCGACCCCGACCTCACGATCGGCGTGATGAAGGACCTCGCGACGAGCGCGGAGGGCCTGACCGCGGGGCAGATCCGCTTCGTCACCACCCCCTGGCGCTACTCGATCACCAACCCCGGCCGGGTGGAGTGGGTGGAGCCGCAGGCCCAGCGGCTGTTCAAGATGGTCGCCGCCGACCAGATCGCCAAGAACGTCAAGAGCGGCGAGCAGAAGATCCCCAAGTCGCAGATCCACATCGTGGTCCGCAACGGCAGCGGGCAGCAGGGACTCGGCACCCAGGTGGCCGCGGAGCTGGAGCAGCGCGGCTACCACATCGTCAAGGTCGAGCAGGCGCCCAGGCCGTACGCCAAGACCGTCGTCGCGTACTCGGGGAACGGCGAGAGCCGTGCGTCCAGGCTGTTCCGCGAACTCAAGAAGTCGCGGTCCCACCTGGTGCGCACGGGAACCACGCAGACCCTCATCCTGGGGATCGGGGCCGACTGGCAGGGGATGAAGCCCCCCAAGACGCTCGACGACGTGGAGGGCTTCGACGCCACTCAGGACAGCTGCACGGCCTCCTGAGCCGCTGGCCGCTAGCCGAAGAGCCAGCCGAACAGACCGCCGCCCCGGCCCGACGACTCCTGCGTGGGGGCGGGCGCGCTGGTCGGCTGCTCGGTGGCCGGATCGGCGGTGGGGGCCGTGGCCGCCTGGTCCCCGGACCCACCGGTGTTCGTTCCCGAGGTCTGCCCGCCCGACCGCTCGCCGGCGGACGACCGCTCGTTCGTGTCGACCGACACCCGGGACCGCGACGGGCGCTGGGCGTCGTCGCCCTGGGAGCCGGTGTCCTGCGCGTGCGACCGGGACGAGTTGCGCGTGGGCGCGGACGACGCGGTAGGCGCCGAGGTCCCGGACGTTCCCGGCCGGGTGCGTGCGGGCTGTGCCGTGGGAGCGTCGGTCGGCGCCGTCGCGGTGGGTTCGTCGACGGGCTCGTCAGTGGGCTCGTCGGTGGGCAGCGCGTCGGACTCCCCGCCCGTGGCGTCGCCGTCGGGCGCCGGCGAGACCGGCGCCGTGGCGGCCGTCCCCGCCTTGGCGGTGCAGTTCGCCCCGCCCTCGCACTCCGCCCCGTCGGGCTGCCCGACCCACAGCGCCAGCGCCCAGATCGCGCCCAGGACGCCGACGGCGATCAGCCCGGTGCGCAGCAGCATCCCGCCGCGCCCCGAACGCTCGTCGTCGTCCTCGTCCAAGTCCGGGGCGCTGCGCCAGCCGGAGCCGAGGAAACCGCGCGGATCGGTGTCCCCGTCGCGCATCATCTCCCCGTCGCGCATCAGTTCCCCGTCGCGCATCATCTCCTCGTCGCCCACCGGTCCCTCGGACCGGAACCGTGGGGTGCGTCCGGCGGCGTAGTCGTCCTGGTCGGCGTGGTCGGCGGGGGTCTGCGCCGGATGGTCCGGCTGCCAGTCCTCTGACAACACGTCGCCCTGCTCGCCCGGCGCGCCGGCGAGAGCGTGCTCGTCCTGCTCCTCGGACCAGAACCGGTCTCCCTCCCCGCCGTACTGGCCTTCGCCCGTGATGTACGGCCGGAGGTAGGAGCCGTCCTGCTCGTAGGCGTCCTCGGTGACCGGGTCGCGCATGAAGGTCCTTCCTCAGAGAGCTTTTGGGTCATGTCCCAATAGCGAACGTTCCTAGCACTGGTCGACACGTCTTGTCTGGAAATTTCACAACAATCACTGGAAGCAGATTTGTCACGTACGCCACAAACCCAGGAAACCCATCGGGCTTGACGGGAATCCTGGAACGGTCTTTAATATCGACTAATCCGACTGACTTGGTAGGAATCTCCGGAATAGAGGAACAGGCATGACAGTGCGCAGGCTCGGGGCCATCGCAGCCGCCGTCGTGGCGACGACCACCCTGGTCACCGCCTGCGGGGGAGACAACGCCGGCGGGGGCGACGGCGGAGGCAAGGTGCAGTTGGCGCTGGTCGCCTACTCGACCCCCCAGGCGGCGTTCGAGGACGTCATCAAGGCCTTCCAGAAGACGCCCGAGGGCAAGAACGTCACCTTCACCCAGTCGTACGGCGCGTCCGGCGACCAGAGCCGCGCCGTGGCGAACGGCCTCAAGGCGGACATCGTCGAGTTCTCCCTGGAGACCGACATCACCCGGCTGGTGAAGGCCGGCATCGTGGCCGAGGACTGGAACTCGGGCCCCACCAAGGGGATGCTCACCAAGTCCGTCGTCGTCATCGGCACCCGCAAGGGCAACCCGAAGGGCATCAAGACCTGGGACGACCTCGTCAAGCCGGGGATCGAGGTGCTCACCCCGAACCCCTTCACCTCCGGCGCCGCCCGCTGGAACCTCCTCGCGGGCTACGGCGCCAAGTCGAACAAGGGCGCCGACCAGGCGGCCGGGCTCACCTACCTCGACGCGCTCCTCAAGAACGTGCCGGTCCAGGACGACAGCGGCCGCAAGGCGCTGCAGACCTTCGCCGGCGGCAAGGGCGACGCGCTCCTCACGTACGAGAACGAGGCCATCTTCGCCCAGCAGAACGGCCAGGAGCTGGAGTACACCATTCCGGACGCGACGCTCCTCATCGAGAACCCCGTGGCCGTGACGAAGACCAGCGCCCACCCCAAGGAGGCCCAGGCCTTCCTCACGTACCTCTACTCCACCGAAGCCCAGACGATCTTCGCGAAGAACGGCTACCGCCCGGTGATCGACGGTGTCACCGGCTTCGACTGGCAGACCCCGCCGCAGCTGTTCACGATCCAGGACCTCGGCGGCTGGGACAAGATCACGACCGAGTTCTTCGACCCCAAGGCCGGCAAGGTCGCGGAGATCGAGCGCAAGCTCGGCGTGGCCACCGAGAAGTGACGCGAGAAGTGACGCGAAGATGACCGCGATCACCGTACGTCCGGCCCGGCGCCTGGCCGGCGGCACCGCCGCCGGCCTCGGCGTCGCCGTCCTGTACCTGAGCCTGATCGTGCTGATCCCGCTGGCCGCCGTCGTCTGGCGCTCGGCCGACGAGGGGCCGGGGTACTTCTGGCGCTCGGTCACCACCCCCGACGCCTGGGCGGCGCTCACGCTGACCATCGGCGCCTCCGCGCTCGTCGCCCTGATCAACCTGGTCATGGGCACGGCGATCGCCTGGGTGCTGGTCCGCGACCGCTTCCCCGGCCGGGCGGTGCTCGACACGATCATCGACCTGCCGTTCGCGCTGCCGACCATCGTCGCCGGCCTCGTCCTGCTCGCGCTGTACGGCCCGCAGTCCCCGCTCGGGATCAACCTGGCCTACAGCAGGGCCGGAGTCGTGCTGGCGCTGCTGTTCGTCACACTGCCGTTCGTCGTCCGCACGGTGCAGCCGGTCCTGCTGGAGCTCGACGCGGAGATGGAGCAGGCGGCGGCCTCCCTCGGCGCGGGCCCGTTCCAGATCTTCCGCCGGGTCATCCTGCCGAACCTGATCCCCGCGATGCTGTCCGGCACCGCCCTCGCCTTCACCCGGGCGATCGCCGAGTTCGGCTCGACCGTGCTCATCTCGGGCAACCTGCCGTTCAAGACACAGGTCGCGGCGGTGAACATCTTCAGCCAGATCGAGGGCGACAACACCACCGGCGCGGCGGCGATCTCGACGGTCCTGCTCGTGGTGGCCCTGGTCGCGCTGATCTCGCTCGACGTCCTGCAGCGCTGGGGGAGCCGCCGTGGCTAAGCACGTCCTGCGCCTGGTCGCCGTCGCCTACGTCCTGTTCCTGCTGGTCCTGCCCGTGATGCTGATCATCTGGCGGACCTTCGGCGACGGGCTGGCGCCGTTCGCCGAGGCCCTGACCTCCCCGTCGGCCCTGCACGCCTTCAAAGTCACGCTGACGGTCGCCGGCTGGGCGGTCGTGGCCAACACGGTCTTCGGGGTCGGCACCGCGCTCCTGCTCGTCCGGCACGAGTTCCCCGGAAAGCGGCTGCTGGGGGCGTTCATCGACCTGCCGATGGCCGTCTCGCCGGTCGTCGTCGGGCTCGCGCTCATCCTCGTGTACGGCCGGTTCTCCCCCTTCGGCGGCCTGCTGGAGAGCTGGGGAATCCAGGTGATCTTCTCCACTCCCGGCATGGTGCTGGCCACCGTGTTCGTGGCGCTGCCGCTCGTCGTACGGGCCGTCGTTCCGGTCCTGGAGGAGCTCGGCGACGAGCAGGAGCAGGCGGCGCACACGCTGGGGGCGAGCCGCCTCCAGACGTTCCTCCGCATCACGCTCCCCGGCATCCGCTGGGCCCTCGGCTACGGCATCGTGCTCTGCCTGGCCCGTTCGCTCGGCGAGTACGGCGCGGTCGCGGTGGTATCCGGCCGCCTCGTGGACCAGACCCAGACGCTGACGCTGTTCGTGGAGGAGCGGTTCCAGAACTTCGACCAGCCGGCCGCGTTCGCCGCCGCCACGGCCCTCGCCCTGATCGCCGTGGTCACCCTGCTGCTCACCAAGCTCCTGCGCCCGAAGGATCGCATCGATGGCAATTGAGGTACGCGACGTGAACAAGTCGTTCGGGACGACGCCCGTCCTGCACGACGTGTCGCTGGACGTCGCCGCGGGGTCGCTCACCGCCCTGCTCGGCCCGAGCGGCGGGGGGAAGTCGACGCTGCTGCGGGTGATCGCCGGCCTGGAGCGGCCCGACACCGGCACGGTGCGGATCTCCGGCGTCGACGCCACCCGGCTGTCCCCGCAACGGCGGGGCGTCGGCTTCGTGTTCCAGCACTACGCCGCCTTCAAGCACCTCTCGGTCTTCCGCAACGTGGCCTTCGGACTGGAGATCCGCAAGCGGCCCAAGGACGAGATCCGCAAACGCGTCATGGAGCTGCTGGAGCTGGTCCACCTGGAGAAACTGGCCGACCGCTACCCGTCCCAGCTGTCGGGCGGCCAGCGCCAGCGCATGGCCCTGGCCCGGGCCCTCGCGGTGGAGCCCCAGGTGCTGCTGCTGGACGAACCGTTCGGCGCCCTCGACGCGCAGGTGCGCAAGGAACTGCGGACGTGGCTGCGGCGGCTGCACGACGAGGTCCACGTGACCACGGTGTTCGTCACCCACGACCAGGAGGAGGCCATCGAGGTCGCCGACACGATCGTGGTGCTGGCCGGGGGCGAGGTCGTGCAGACCGGCAGCCCCGGCGAGGTGTACGACAACCCGGCCAACCCGTTCGTGATGCGCTTCCTGGGCCCGGTCACCGAGATCGGCGGCAGCCTGGTCCGCCCGCACGACATCGAGATCAGCCCGGGCCCCGTCGAAGGCGCCTCGCCCGCCGTGGTCTCCCGCGTCGTACGGCTCGGCTTCGAGGTGCGCGTGGAGGTGGAGATCGGCGGGCAGGAGGCCTGGGTCCAGGTGACGCGGGAGCAGGCCGACCGGCTCGGTCTCGGGCCGGGCGACACCGTGCACGTCCGGCCCGCGCCGGGCGCCCGATCCCTGGTGCTCGCGCTGTGACGGACACAGCGACGGACGCTGTTATGGACGCTGTGTGAGACATGCGGCTATCCGTACGGACCCAGTACGCCCTGCGCGCCGCCGCCGAACTGGCCGCGGCGGCGCCGGGACCGGTCCCGGCCGAGCGGATCGCGGCCGCCCAGCGCATTCCCCGGCGGTTTCTCGACAACATCCTGCTGCAGATGCGGCGGGCCGGCCTCATCCACAGCCAGCGCGGGCCCGACGGCGGCTACTGGCTGGCCCGGCCCGCCGAGCAGATCACGCTCGCCGACGTCGTCCTCATCATGGAGGGGACGCCCCCGGACAACGAGGGCTTCCACGGGGTCGCGGAGCCCCTCGGCGACGTCTGGACGGCGCTGCGCGACCACGAGCATGCGACGCTCACCGAGGTCACGCTCGCCCACATCGCTACCGGTTCACTTCCACCCCTCTGATCCCGATAGTTATGGAAGACTCCACATTCAGGTGGAACGTGCCGGGGCGTAGAGGCAGGCGGGATGGGTACTGCTGGGCAGCTCATCGTCGGGCGATACCGGCTGGTCCGCGCCCTCGGCCACGGCCGCTCCGGGCTGATGTGGGAGGGCCGCGACACGCTGCTCGACCGGCCCGTCGCGATCCGCGAGGTCCTGCTGCCCCCGAACCTGAGCGAGACCGCGCGGTTACGGCTCGTCCAGCGGATCTCCCGTGACGCCCGCCAGGCCGAGCGGCTGCGCCACCCCCACATCGCCGCCGTCTACGACGTCGTCGACGAGGACGGCGCCCTCTACGTCGTGACGGAGCTGGTCCCCTCGCGCTCGCTCGACGGGGTGGTCTCCGGCGACGGACCGCTGCCCCCGGCCGAGGCCGCGCGGATCGCCCGCACGGTGCTGTCCGCGCTCACGCACGCCCACGCCGCCGGCGTACGGCACGGCGACGTCCGGCCCGCCAACGTGCTCCTCGCGCACGACGGACGGGTGGTGCTCGCCGATTTCGGCGTGTCGATTCCCGGACCCGCCGGCTCTCTCACCGATCGTGGCGCCGAGACCTACCTCGCCCCGGAACGGGCCGGCGGCGGGCCGCGCACGGTCGCCGCCGACCTGTGGTCGCTGGGCGCCACCCTCCACACCGCCGCCACCGGCAGACCGCCCGCGGTTCAGGGGCCGTCGGAGGAGGTGCCCGGCGAACTGCGCGCGGTGCTCGCCGGGCTGCTGGCCCGGGAGCCCAGGCGGCGGATCGACGCGGAGACCGCCGACCGTCTGCTCGCCGAGATCGAACCGCCCGCCCCATCTCGGCCCGTACGCCACCGCCCCGGCCGTGCTCGTCGCATCACCGGAATCGCGGCGGCCGTGCTCGTCGCCTGCGCGGTGGGAGGCTGGGCGGTCGGGGGCTGGGCTGTCGGGGGGTGGGCGGGGCTGCGTCCCGGCGAGGACAACCGGGCCCAGGCGGCCGCCTCTCGCGGGGCATCGGCCCCGGTCTCCCCGTCGGGCACCCCGTCGGTCTCGGTCTCGGCATCGGCATCGGCGTCCGGGCCGCCCGCGCGGCGGCTGAAGCTGAAGTGGCACACGTCCGACGCCGGCTGGCGGGCCGGTGTGCCCCGCGGCTGGACACGCGAGGACGGGCCGTACTCGACCTCGTGGCGCTCGCACGACGGCGAGGCGGTGTTCACGGTCGAGGTGACCGCGCAGCGCGGCACCGATCCCCTGGCGGCGCTCGGCGAGGCGGAGGAGATTCTCCGCCCGGACGCCGGGACTTATCGCAAACTGCGCCTCCGGACCGTGACCGGCGAGCACGGCGCGTCCGCCGACTGGGAGTTCACCTGGACCCCGCGCAAGGCCTCGCCACGGGACCACCTGGCCAGGGGAGTGAAGTATCACCAGTACCGCCGGGTGATCTCCACGGACACGACGACGAGCGTGCTCACCTGGACCACCCCCGCCGCCGGCTGGGACGCCCTGCGGCCCACGCTCGTCAAGGTGCTCGCGCTCTTCCAGCCTCCGTCGGCCGTCCCGACGCCTTCCGCGGCCTGAAATCCACCCGCGCGCTCCTCTGCTGTGTCATGATTACGCACAGTGAAAGTGACAACGGTTTTCATTCCTGATCGGGGGCCGTGATGCGAGTGGCGTTCGTCGGCAAGGGCGGCAGCGGCAAGACCACGCTGTCGTCGCTGTTCGTGAGGTACGCGACGCGGAGAGGGCCGGTCGTCGCGATCGACGCCGACATCAACCAGCACCTCGGCCTGGTCCTGGGGGTGGACCCGGCTGAGCACCCGCCGCCACTGGGCGGGATGCTGACCGAGATCAAGGACTACCTGCGCGGCGACAATCCTTTGATCCGCGACGCGGCGTCCATGGTCAAGACGACCCCGCCGGGGCGCGGATCGCGGCTGGTCCGCCTCGGAGACCCGTTCTTCCCCTCCTGCTCCGTCGAGGGCGTCTCGCTCATGGTCACCGGCCCGTTCGAGGAGGACGACCTCGGCGTCGCCTGCTACCACTCGAAGCTGGGCGCGGTGGAGCTCTACCTCAACCACCTGGTCGACGGCCCCGGCGAGTACGTCGTGGTGGACATGACCGCGGGGGCCGACTCCTTCGCCTCCGGGTTGTTCACCCGTTTCGACCTCACCTTCCTGGTGGCCGAGCCGACCCGTCAGGGGGTGAGCGTCTACCGGCAGTACCGCGACCACGCCGCCGGGTTCGACGTCGCGATCGCCGTCCTGGGCAACAAAGTCCACTCGCCGGAAGACGTCGACTTCCTCCGCGAGCACGTCGGCGACGACCTGCTGACCTGGTTCGGCCACTCCCCCGCCATCCGCGGCATGGAGCAGGGCCGGCCCTTCGCGCTCGACGACCTGGAGCCCGCCGCCCACCACGCGCTCGCCACCATGCTCGACCGCCTCGACGGGCAGCCCAAGGACTGGCCGAAGTTCGGCAGGCAGGCCGCGGAGTTCCACATCAGGAACGCCCATGCGTGGGCCAACCGGGCGACAGGAGAGGACCTGGTCGCGCAGATCGACCCCGGTTTCGTGTACGGCCCCGCCGTCGCCGCCTCATGAACGTGTCGCCTCCGCGCCAGATGGAGGACCACGGTGTTCGATCTACCGTCAACTGCGTCCCCGCTCTCTGAGCAGACGCCGAGAGGAGAACAGCTCATGTCGCTGTCCGTGTCCAACGACCTGCTCGACCAGGCCCGTACCGGTGAGGTGGACGACGCGGCCTTCGTCGCCTGTGTCCGCGACTCGCTGCCGTACGCCTGGGCGACGATCACCACACTGGTCGAGCGGCGGGACCGGTCCGGCGCCGACTTCGCCGACAACCAGGTGCCGCCGCCCGACGAGACCGCTCGCGGTCAGTTGCTGCGCTGCCTGGCCAGCGACGCGATGCGCGGCGCCCTCGAAAGGCACTTCGGCGTACGGCTGGCCTTCCAGAACTGCCACCGCGTCGCGGTGTTCCGCCCCGATGCCACCGAGGCGTACCGGGAGTTCGTCACTCCCCGCGCGCAGATCCTGAACCAGAGCCCCGAACTGGTCGACTGCTGATCCTGCCGGTTCGATCGGGCTGTCTTATCGGGCTGGGGGCGGCGATCCGTTTCACGCCGCCCCCGGTCTCAGCGCTCGCACGGCCGGAAGCACCTCCGCGCCGAGGCGTGCGATGTTCTCCAGCGTCCGCGCACGGTCTCCGGCGCCCTCGACCATCAGGATGAGATGCCGCAGCCCGGTCCGCGCCGCCGTGGTCATGATTTTTTCCACGCAGTGCTCCGCCGAGCCCACCGGGTGGATCCGGCACAGCAGGTCCACGTACTCCGCGATGTCCCGTCGCGGCGGCGGCCGGCCGTCCACGGGCACATACCCGGCCAGCCCCGGCCCGAGCCAGCGCGGCAGCGACTCCCGCATCTCCCGTACGGCCTGCTCGGTGGTGTCCGCCACGTAGCCGAGCGCGGCCCCGATGTGCGCCGCGCCGACGATCGCCGCCAGGCCTGTCGCGTACGACTCGTAGGCGGCGATCGTCTCCGTCTTCTCGTCGTCGCCGACATGCATGCCGAGGAGCATGGGCAGTCCCCGTTCCGCGGCGAGCCGGACCGTGCCGTCCGACGTGCAGGCGACGACCGGCGTCATCCGGGCCTGCGGGACCATCGAGACCTCCCTGAACCGGAAGAACTCGCCCTCCGCCGCCACCGGGCCGCCGTTCAGTGCCGTGCACAGCAGATCGAGCGATTCCGGGAAACCCCGCTCGAACCTCGCCGTACCGGTCCCGAAGACCTCCAGTTCCAGCCACGGCCCACCACGCCCCACACCGAGCCGGAACCTCCCGTCCGACACGTGGTGGAGGATCGCCGCCTGCTCCGCCAACGCGACCGGATGCTGGGCGGACAGCACGCTGACCGCCGTCCCGACCGTGATCCGCGAGGTCCGGCCCAGCGCCACGGCCGCCAGCGTCACCGCCGACGGGCAGACGCCGTACGACATGAAGTGGTGCTCGGCGATCCAGGCGTCGTCGAACCCGGCCCGTTCGGCGGCCTCGATCGCCTCCGTCGTGCCGCGCAGCACGTCCCCCGGCGCCATACCCGGGAAGCCCGCCGCGACCAGGAAGACGCCGATCCTCATGCTCGCGGCCGCGTCCTTACCGAGGGCCACCGTTGACGTAGAGCGTCTGGCCGGTGACGTACGACGCGTCGTCGGAGGCGAAGAACGCCACCACGGACGCGACCTCGGTCGGCTGGCCGACCCGCCGCAACGGCACCCCCTGCGCGACCGCGGCCTGGTGTTCCTCCGGCGTCGCCCCCAGTCGGACGGCCGTCGCCTCGGTCATCGGCGTCGCGACGTACCCCGGCGCGACGGCGTTCACCCGCACGCCGAACGGGCCCAGCTCGATCGCCATGGTCGCGGTGAGCCCCTGGATGCCCGCCTTGGCCGCCGCGTAGTTGGCCTGGCCCCGGTTTCCCAGCGCCGACCTGCTCGACAGGTTGACGATCGCTCCCGACCGCTGCTCCACCATGTGCTTCTGGACGGCCCGGCTCACGAGGAAGACGCTCTTGAGGTTCACGTCGACGACCTTGTCCCAGTCTTCCTCCGACATGCGGAACAGCAGGTTGTCGCGGGTCAGCCCGGCGTTGTTCACGAGCACGTCGATCCGCCCGAACTCGGCCATCACCCCCGGCACCAGCGCCTCTACCTGAGCGCTGTCAGAGACGTCGCAGCCGAACGCGACCGCTCTGCCCCCGGTGACGGTGATCTCGTCCACGATCGAGACGCACCGGTCCGCGGTGAGGTCCACGCAGGCCACCGCCGCGCCCTCGGCAGCCAGCCGGCGTGCGATCGCCGCACCGATACCCCGCGCCGCACCGGTGACCACCGCGAACTTCCCCGTGAACCGTGACATCGCCCGCCTCCTCCCCTCGATTCGATCACAGCAACTTGCTCCGAGTCATCCTCCCGGCCGTGTCGCAGCACAGCAGGCATGGGCACTGCCCGCCTAAACCCGTAGCCGTGTGGCTCCGAGACGGTGGTAGGTGAAGGTCCAGCGGTCGGTGCCGGTTCGGCGGCGGGTGTAGCGGTGGGGGTGCTGGTAGCGGTCGCGGTTGTGGAACTGGCACGCCGGGCCCAGCAGCTTCAGGTCGGTGAGGCCGCCGGTGCTCCAGTTGTCCGCGTGGTCGATCTGGCACATGGTCGCCGGGAGCGGGCAGCCGTCGATCCAGCAGGTGGCGTAGCGGGCGAAGATCGCTCGTCGTTGGGCGGGGGTGGCCAGGCGGACCTTGCGGCCCATGTCGAGCACCTGCCCCTCGGCGTCCATGACCAGCCGCACCAGGGTGCTGGTGCGGGCCAGGCGGTGCACGCTGGTGACGGGCAGCATCTGCCCGGTCGCCAGCAACAACCCCGGCACCGTCCCCAACGCCATCCCCAGCAACGCCCCCGGCGCCGTCCCGAACAATGCCCCCGGCGCCGTCCCCGGTGACGCTCCCTGCCCCGGCGTTCCCGCTGTTCCCGGTGCCTGCGTCGCACACGAACACCGCCCCGCGCCGCCGCACCGGCACGCGCCCTGCCCATGCCAGCAGTCCCCCGCAGACCGAGGCCCGGCGTGGGTGTGATGCAAGAAGGCGTCCTCGGGAGGAGGATCGGGCCGCTCTGCATCCGAAGGCGCTGTGCCCGGGGGTGCTGTGTTCGAGGGTGTTCTGTTCGAAGGCGCTGCGTGCAAAGGCCCGCCACCGTCAGCAGGCCATGCTGACCCGCGCCGCCTGGCGTGCGTTGCCCCAGTCTGTGTCCCGGCACGGCCGCGGTCGTCGCCCTCGGCAGAGGCGGAGTTCGCGGCGTCGCTCGGCTCGCACTCACCGGCCCGGTGCTCACCAGTCCCGCGCTTACAGGGTGCGCGCCTACCGGTCCCACGCTCGGAGGTTCCGTGCTCACCCGCCCCGCGCTCGTCGGGCCCTGGCTGGCGAGACTCCTCATCGCGGGGACCGGCGGAAGCGCGGTCGGCGCTTCCGGCACCGGCGTCGCTCCCCGCACCGGCATCTGCCTCGTCCTCGCCAGTGTCGAGGTCGTCCGGCTCGTCCGGGTCGTCGGTGCCGCCCGCGTGACCGGGGTCGCCCGTCGCGCCGGGGACGGTGTCGTCGGCCTCGCTGGGGCCGTCGGTGCTTCCGGCGTGGTCAGGGTCGGCGGGGTGCTCGGTGGTGGCGGCCTCACCCACGGCAGAGCCGCTGGTGTCCTCGGGGTGGTCGGTGGTGGGGTCGGTGGGGAGGGATTCGGCGTTGACCAGGACCAGGAGTTCGGTGGCGATCTTCTGCTCCAGCAGGGCGATGAGGGCATCGGCCTGACGCACGCTCAGCGGCCGGTCATCGCCCTCCGCCCGCGGTTTGGCGTAGGCGTCCAGCAGGGCCCGTAGCCGGGCTGCCGCCTCACGCGGCAGGGAGAACTCCCCCTCCAGGCCGCCGCCCCGCCCGGGACGCACCCGCAGGAACCGCCGCCCGTACTCGGCCCGCTCATCACGGTCCTCCCCATCAGGATCCAGCACCGCCCGCAGATAACGCCCGGCCTTGGCCACCTCCGCCGCGCCCGCTTTGGTTGCGAGCTCCAGCAGGATCGGCTCGGCCACACCGGC
>NZ_FTNI01000018.1 GCF_900156315.1 Microbispora rosea
CATTCCGTCCGAGCCCTTGACTTCGTCGAACAATCGGCGGAACCGCTCGCCGGACAGCAGGATGTGCCGACGCATGGCGTAGGCGGCGCCGTCGGGGTCACGCGCGGCGATCGCGGCCAGAACCTCTTCGTGCTCGGCCATGGCCAAGTGCGTGACCTGGGTGTCGTGGAGAAGCCGGAACAGGTGCACGTGCGTGTGCAGGCGACCGAGCGCTTCGCGGATGACCTGGTTCTCCGCGCTCAAGGCGACGAGATCGTGAAAAGCGGCGTCGCGTAGCCCGAAGGCGCCATAGGCCATGATCCCGTTGCCTCCCTCCAGCTCCGCCATCTCCTCCAGCATTCGTCGCAGACCGGCCACCTGCTGCAAGGATGCGCGTTCGGCGGATCTGCGCGCCGCTGCCGGCTCGAGGAGCAGGCGGAGCTCAAGCATGTCCTCGAATCGCTGACGAGTGATTTGGGGAGGAATGCGATAGCCGGCATGGGGCACACGCACGACCAGGCCCTCGGCCTCCATGCGGTTCAGAGCGTCTCGGATCGGCGTCTGCGAGACCCCCAGCTCTCGCGCCAGGCTCGATCCGCAGCGACATCAGGAGGACTTCCCAAAACCAATTTGGATGGTGTTTCAGTACAGGCCGTACACTCGGAAGACCTCCAGTTTGGTCACGGGCGTAGCAATGCGGGGAAGTCCTCCAGTGATCGCCGGAAGCCGGTTTTGAGGACTTTCCAGCATTTGAGGTGGGCGATGGCCCGCTCCACCGCGGCCCGGATGCGGTTTAGCGCGGTGTTGCAGGCTTTGCGGGCATCGGTCAGTTCCCGGCCGGGTGGCTTCTTGTACGGGGTACGGATCCCTGTGCCCTGATAGCCGCGATCGACGCTTCGTCGTCCGTCGTGACGTGAGGTCCCTTCTAGCGTCTTCGCGAACCTGTTGACATCGGTCGCAACGCTGCTGCATGCTGACGACCACTCGGATCGTATAGGAAAGGTGACGGATGCTAGCCATCCTGCACCATCGCGGAACCGCCCGCCAGCGCCCTACTTCGACCACCTAAAGCTCCCCTGAGCATGCTCGACGTCCTGCTCGGTTCGCTACCGGGCCACACAAGGACCGAAGGACTTCTCGGCTGACTGAAGACCCAGCACGTCGCGGCGTACTCGTGACGCCGGTCTGCGGGGCGGCGCCCGCGACAGCCCGGCAATTCGACCAAGGGTCACCGTCATCTTCCTCCCCTCCGAGCACTTAGGTGTCCACAAGACCGGGGCAACATCAGTGGCTAAAGACCTCGCCGACCGAAAGGCCCAGACCCGGCGGGAGGTGTGTCCGGCCCCCTCGGCGAGTTCGAAAGCGCGGTCGCCGTGGCCGGAGTCTTCCCGGTCGGTGATTCGCACGAGGCAGGTTTGACCGCCATGATGTCGTGATTGCCTAGAGTCCCGGCAAGTGAAAGGAGGTACTACCGATGCCCGTTGAGCCGCCCGGCCCGTCCCGCCGCGCTTTACTGATGGCCGCGGCGCTCTTGCCTCTGGCGGGGTGCGACGAAGATGATGGCTCAGCCTCCGGGCCATCGCCGGCGCCGGATCGCCGCTCACCCGGTTCCCCGGCACCGGAGCGCCGTGCGGTGGGCTTCCCAGACAGATCGCAGTTCGCGGCACTCGAACGCAAGCACGGCGCCCGGCTGGGCGTGTACGTCCTGGAAACCGGTACCGGCGCCAGCTTGGCCTACCGCGCCGACGAGCGTTTCGCGTTCTGCTCCACTTTCAAGGCGCTCGCCGCGGCGGCGGTCCTGCACCAAAACCCCGTCAGTCACCTGGGCAAGCGCGTCACTTACACCGGAGCCGACGTCAACTCCATCTCGCCGATCACCAAGGATCACATCGCGACCGGAATGACCATCAGGCAACTGTGTGACGCCGCCATCCGATACAGCGACGGCACGGCCGGCAACCTGCTGATGCGCGACATCGGCGGTCCGGCGCGGTTGACCGCCTACCTGCGCAGGCTCGGCGACACCGTCAGCCGCATGGACAACTACGAGCCCGAGCTGAACAGGGACCGCCCACGGGACCCGCGCGATACCACCACTCCTCGGGCGATCGCCGCCGACTACCAGAAGCTCGTGCTCGGTGAGGCGCTGAGCGCCGGCAAACGCGCCCTGCTCAAGGACTGGCTCGTACGCAACACCACCGGGGCTAAACGCGTACGGGCCGGGCTCCCCAAGGGATGGACGGTGGCCGACAAGACCGGAACCGGCGACTACGGCAGGGCCAACGACATAGCCATCGTGTGGCCGCCGCACACCGCCCCGCTGGTGATGGCCATCATGTCCGACCGGCCCGGGTACCACACACCGCCCAAGGACTCACTGATCGCCGAAGCCACAGCGCGGATCGTCTCCGACCTCACCTGACCCTCGTCTCCTGTCCAGGCCTTGCTCAGAGCGTTCCCGCTGCTCGGCCCGGACGTGCCCGGTGTGAGTCCGGCCCTGCACCAGTGTTTGACACAGTTGGGCAGTCACTTCACCCAAGCCTGGTTTCCGGAACTATTTCAGCGGCGGGCATAAGCCAACCTGCCACAGGTTGTCACACCGCATGCCGGTGCGCATGGACGAACCTGGACGGGTCGGCGATGTCTCGAGCCAACTGGTCGTGCCGAGAGATGTGAGCAGCACGGACCAGGTCGCGGCGGCCTGTCACCCTGCACGGTCGTCGCCCCGGTCATAGTCCCACGCGCAGCATCGGGTTGTTCTTTCACTTGTCGCGGTGGCGGATGTACTGCATCACCACCGGGGACTTCTCCGGCCAGCGGCCGTGCTCAGATTCCCGACATGGTCTCGCCGGCGTCAGCCGCGTAGGTCGTCGAGGGGGAAAGGGGCTTCACCAGCGGCGGGTACCACAGGTGACGCCAGCGAAGGCCGACCTAACTCGACGATCAACGGCGCGTAGAGACCGCCATCGAGCTGCGGCCCGGAATCCGGGTGGACCCAGTAGGTCCCGGGGGTGAACGCGGTGAATTCATAGGTGAACTCCGCACCGGTCCTGACGGGCGGCTACGTGACGCCGGGGACCGCGGCCCGTACCTGCTCGGCCGACGGCTCGACGAAGGCCGGGACACCGGCCGTGCTCACCGTCTTGCCACTGCAGGCGGAGAACGCGGCGCCCGCGGCGACCAGCAGGCCGCCGCGGAGGAAGGAACGCCGGTTGAACGAAGACATGCGAGACCTCAAGGGGATCGTCCGATGGACGACCCCGGAAATGCGCGGTGCCGGGCGCCCGCGTGGCACGCATCAGTTCCGAAGCACCACCACATGCGTGAGGACGACGGATAACGGCGGCAGGTCGGGAACGGAGAGTCGGCCGATCGACAGCCGGCCAGGCCTGGCCGCTTCCTCCGCTCCGATACGGGTCAGGAACAGCAGTCCCAAGGCCAGGCCCGACAGGATCACAAGACACACCGTGCTTGGATCGAACGGCGAGTGGGAGCCGGCGTCGTGCGTGGACGAGTCGCTGCCGGAGGAGCTGTGATGCGGAGTAGCAAGCCCAACGTCGGCCGTATGCGTTGTCATGGCCGCTGACATCGACATCGCGCCGGGGTCATCGTGCTCATGCCCGAGCGCGTGCATGGCGGCCACGCCTGTCAGAGGATCATTGGCAGCATCGCGCGGAGAAGCGCCGCTGCTGGTCCCCGGGCAGCCATTATGTCCTCCAGGGTCGATACCTTCTATCTGCGATAGTAGGGCTCCGTATGCCCGGCGACGGTTCCTCTCCTTCGAAAAGTAACCCGAGCCAGCTACAAGCCGCCGTAGAGGCGATACCGATCGGAACGTCAGGCAGCCTCGATTCACGGCAGCCCAACGTTGGCGTCGATACCGCTTGAACTAGCTGATCATCTCCTCGACCGGGGCCAACCGATCAACAAATCAGGACAGATGGGTTGTTCTAGTGCCAGATGTCGCAGGATACTTCTACTAAGGGTGATAGTAGATTCAATTGATTACTAAATAGCCAGAATGTCCGTTTGTGGGCTTTTGGAGAGGTAATCAATGAGTCGTCTGGAGTGGTCACTTCAAGTCTACGAGTGGCATTTCCATACGCATCTAATTCTCAGTAATCCATCAGGGAGACGATGAGATGCTTGTACTCCGTAACATCATCGCCGGCGTCGCGGCCAGCACCGCTCTGGCCGGCAGCGCTGTCTGCCTGGGCGCTCTCACCTACGCCAGTCCCGCCAGTGCCATGACCGTACACAGCGCCGGAAGCTGTCAGTCCGGTAGCTGTCAATGTGCCGATTGCAGTTGCGATGGTTGCGGGTGCGACGACTGACTCGGCGCCACTAGGGCCTGTACGGAGTTCGGATCTTCAGGCGGGCTGAAGGCTACGGATCCACAAGATGGCACCTCGTAAGTAGAGGCCGGCGAGATAGCTCTCGGGGGTCTTGTCGAAGCGGAAGGCCAGGCCCCGCCACTCCTTGATCCGATTGATGCAGCGCTTGGCTGTGTTGCGTTCCTTGCACAGGTCCCGGTCGTGGCTGACCGGGCGGCCACCGCAGTGACCCTCGTTTCTTGCGGTTGGCCGCCTGGTCGGCCTTCTCGGGAATCACCGCCCGGATGCGGCGCCGGCGCAGGTGGCACCGGTTGGCGCGGGAGGAGTACGCCTTATCGGCGACCACCGCGTCAGGGCGGGTACGCGGGCGGCCGATGCGCACCCGGACCTTGATGCCGGCCAGGACGGCCCGAACCGCGGGCTGTCGGAGGCCTGACCCGGCGTCACGACGAACGACAGCGGGCGGCGGACAGGCGAACCTTGCTGGTCAGGCCGTCGCGCGAGCGGCCGAGCGCGGCCGCTTTCAGCCGTGCACGACGCCGCAGTCTCAGGCGCCGGCGTTTGGCTTGAGTCGCGTTTGCGTCCTGGATCCCCACGAGCTGCTGTCGTACGACGAGGAGTGGGTGGTCGTCCTCGACGACTGGCTGGACGGGGTCACCGCCCGCGCGCTGGTCCGAACCTCCATCACGGGCCGGACTCCTGACATCGACATGCGGCCGCGAAAGCTGAATCGCAAGATCATCCGCTATGACGAGCTCCGTCCCGCGCAGAGTGTGAGGCTGCCGTCGAAGGCCGTCGACCATCCGATTGGAGCTGACCGGCAGCATGATGGCCTACGACTGGGCCATCAACGGCCGGCCGTACGACCCGAAGACCATCCTCCCCGTCCACGCAGGGGAACGGGTCCGGTTGCGGTTCGTCAACCGGCCCTTGATGTGGCATCCCATGCGCCTGCATGGCCAGACCTTCGCCCTGACCGCCGGCGGGATCCGCGAGGACACCGCCATCGTGCTGCCGAACAGCAATGTCGAGGCGGACTTCGACGCCGGCAATCTCGGCTTGTGGATGATCCACTGCCACGACGTCTATCACGCCGAAGTCGGCATGATGACCACCCTCGGCTACGTCCAGTCCTGATCACCTGGGGTGGCGCCTGTCCGCCCCTGCCCAGCATCGTGACCGTCGACGGCCGGCGATCTCCTCAGGTGGCCGCTGCGGCGGTGGTCTCACGCAGAGCACGGGTGAGAGCGGGCAGCGCCACGGCCAGAGCGGAGCGCTCGGCGCCCGTAAGCCTCGTGAGAACCTGGCCGTGACGCTCGTGCAGGTGCGTTGACATTCGTGCCACGACTACACGACCGGCCTCACTCAGCATGAGGCGGTAGTAGCGACGGTTGGCCTGATCGCGTTCCCGGACGAGCCAGCCCTTGCGCTCCAGCCCCGCGACAAGGCGGCTGACGCTGCTCTTCTCCAGGCGTAGACGGTCGGCGATGTGCTGCTGCGGCACCGGGCCGGTGTGCCAGATCTCGAGGAGGGCCAGTCCTTCGGAGAGAGTCATCGCCAGATCCGGCACCAGTGCGTCGCCCCGCTGAAGGCCTATCTCGATGACCAGCTCCATCAGGAGCGCTTCAAGGCCGTCGGGTGTCGGTTCCTGCTGCACAGATCCTCCATAGTTGCAACATACAACTCTGCTCGCTACCCTCTCTTAAGAGTTGCATCGTACAACTTTCACGCGGGGGGCGGGATCGTGGCAGTTACGCAGACACCGCAGGGCAAGCGGGATCGCGAAGTGGTCCGCTCACTGAGCCGGCTCGCGGCTGTGACCGGGTGGACCGGAGGCCTACCGTTCCTGCTCGGGGTGATCCCGCACCCGGCCCGAGACGCGCCGGGATCCGTGCGTCCGGCCAGGTGCACGGGCTCACACGCAGTTTTCAGGTCCTGAGCCTGATGCTGATCGCTGCATGCCTGGTCGCCGCCTCTTTCCCAATCGCGTGAAAGGCCGGACGTAGTGCGCTCGCCGGAGTGGTCACACGCTCGTCGGGCAACTGCTCCGGGTCGCGCTGCTCGCGATTGACGGCTCGCGCAACCCCGCCGACGGCCAGGTTCGCGCCGGACGTCACGCGCACGCCGGCCGACCTCGAGCCGGGAGCCATGGTTGCCCTGCCCGCCCTCGTGATCGAGCCCCGTTGACCCGTACATAACTGCTCGAATCATCCGCTGCGTTTGGGTTCGTCGCGCAGCCTTCACATCCCCTTCCGGAGGTCTCTCATGAGCCATCCCGTCTCTGCTCACCATCCGCATGCCGTGCAGGCACATCCCGAGACCCCACCTGACCGGCGCCGCTGGACGGCCCTCGCGTTGGTGTGCCTGGCCCAGTTCATGCTGATCCTCGACGTCACCGTCGTGAACGTCGCGCTGCCCAGCATGAGCGCCGACCTTCACTTGGACCGCGAAACGCTCACGTGGGTGGTCACCGCCTACACCCTCTGCTTGGGAGGGCTGATGCTGCTGGGCGGCCGGCTCGCGGACGGGCTCGGCGCGCGACGGACCCTGCTGGCCGGTCTCGCCGTCTTCACCCTCGCGTCGCTTGGAACGGGCCTGGCCCCGAGCGGATCCGTGCTCATCGCCGGTCGTGTGGCGCAGGGAGTCGGAGCGGCCCTGCTCTCCCCGGCGGCGTTGTCCATCGTCACCACCACCTTCCACGGCGCTGAGCGCGACAAAGCGCTGGGCGTCTGGGCCGCTCTGGGCGGTATCGGATCGGCGGCGGGAGTCATCCTGGGCGGCGCGATCACGGCCGGCCCCGGCTGGGAATGGGTGTTCTTCATCAACGTCCCTGTCGGCGTCGTGGTGCTGGTCGCCCTGCCGTTCACCGTCCCGGCCCCGGCTCGCCAGGCTCAGCGGGGTCGGATCGATCTGCTCGGGGCGCTGCTGGTCACCGGGGCGACCGCCTCCCTCATCTACGGACTGGTCAAAGCGGGCGACGCCGGCTGGGGCGGGACGGCGACGCTCGTGGCACTGATCGCCGCCCTGGCGCTGTACGCCGGGTTCGGCATCGTGGAAGGGCGGGTTCGTGCGCCGCTTATGGACGTTCGCATGCTCTCCCGGCGTCCCGTCCTCGCGGGTGCCTTCCTCATGCTGGTCGCCAGCGCGCTGCTGATCGGCTTCTTCTTCCTCGGTTCCGTCTACCTTCAGCACGCCCGCGGTTACACCCCCCTCGGCACCGGCCTCATGTTCCTGCCCGTCGCGATGGCCACCGGAATCGGTGCGCACATCGGCAGTCGTCTCATCGGGCGCATAGGCAGCCGTCCGATCGCCGCCGCGGGGTTGGCACTAGCCGCCGTCGGCTCCTGGCTGCTCACCGGCCTGTCCGCGGGGGCCGACGTCTGGGCGGTCCTGGTCCCCGGTCTCGCCGTGGCTGCCGTCGGCCTCGGCGCCGTGTTCGTCGCAGCCACCACCTCCGCACTCGGCTACATCTCCCATCAGGAGGCCGGCCTTGCATCCGGCGTGGTCAACACCTTCCACGAGGTCGGCGGGTCGGTCGGCGTCGCCGTCGTCTCCACCGTCGCGGCCGGCGGTATCGAGACCGGCGCGATTACCGGCTTCAGCACCGCCTTCATGGTGTGCGCCGTCAGTGCCGCTCTGGCGGCCCTCGTCGCTCTGATTCTGCTGCCAGGTGGCAGACCACATCACGTCGCGGGGCCGCACGCGCACTGAGGACCGAGGTTTCAAGCATTGTCACGGCACGCGAAAGCCGTACGGTGGACAGCCGGGGGAGGAGGACGGCTCGCCGCGCCGGCGTCTCGCCCGAGGCGCCGGCCCGCCGGCGAGAGGCCCGGGATCCCGCCGCGCACCGCCAAGGCTGATTGCGGGGGCGGTCCGGCTGTGTGTCAGGAGGCGGCGCGTGCGGGCCCGGCCGCCCGTGGGCGTGGTGGCAGTCCGGGGCCGGATCGCTGCCCGGGGTGCGCTGGGCCATCGCGGCGACCGGTCTGTTCGCCGCCGGCGGCGTCTGCCGGCTGGCCGGGGCACCCTCCTGGCTGTGGTGGGGGCTGTATCTGAGCTGCTATGCCGCCGGCGGGTGGGAGCCGGGGCTGGACGGGCTGCGTGCGCTGCGTGAGCGGACGCTGGATGTCGACCTGCTCATGGTCGCCGCGGTGATCGGCGCCGCCGCGATCGGGCAGGTCTTCGACGGCGCGCTGCTGATCGTCATCTTCGCCACCTCAGGGGCGCTGGAGGCGGTGGCGACCAAGCGCACCGCCGACTCGGTGCGCACCCTGCTGGACCTGGCGCCCGAAAAGGCGACCCGGCTGGACCCGGCGGGGCGGGAAGAGGTCGTCGAGACCGCCGATCTGGCCGTCGGCGACGTCATCGTGGTACGGCCCGGGGAGCGCATCGGCGCCGACGGCCAGGTGGTCGACGGGGCCAGCGACGTCGACCAGGCGTCAATCACCGGTGAGAGCCTTCCGGTGGACAAACAGGCCGGCGACGAGGTGTTCGCCGGCACCGTCAACGGCGCCGGCGTGCTGCGGGTGCGAGTGGGCAGCCCGGCCGGTGAGACGGTGATCGCCCGGATCGTGGCCATGATCGAGCAGGCCAGCGCTACCAAGGCACGCGCCCAGCTGTTCATCGAGAAGGTCGAGCAGCGCTACTCGGTGGTCATGGTCGCCGCCACCCTCGCCCTGTTCGTGATCCCCCTCGCGCTGGGGCAGGACCTGCGGGGCAGCCTGCTCCGCGCGATGACCTTCATGATCGTCGCCTCGCCGTGCGCGGTGGTGCTGGCCACCATGCCGCCGCTGCTGGCCGCCATCGCCACCGCCGGCCGGCACGGGGTGCTGGTCAAGTCCGCCGTGGTCATGGAACAACTCGCCGACGTCACCCAGGTGGCCTTCGACAAGACCGGCACCCTCACCGAGGGCCGCCCCGACCTGACCCACATCCGCGCCCTGCCCGGCACGAGCCTCAGCGAGCGTGAGCTGCTCACGCTCGCCACCGCGGCCGAGGACGGCTCGGAACACCCACTCGGCCGGGCCGTCACCGCCGCCGCCCACGGCAAGGGCCTGCGACTGCCCCTGGCCGCAGGGTTCACAGCGGTGCCCGGACGTGGCGTGCGGGCCCACGTCGCCGGTCACCTGGTCGAGATCGGCAGCCCTACCCACCTGCTACCCGAAACGGCGCCGGGTGCCGGTGCGTCCCGTGCCCTGGTGACCGAGCTCGAAGACGGCGGGCATACCGCCGTGGTGATGCTGCTGGACGGCCGCCCGGCCGCGGTGCTGGCCCTGGCCGACCGCGTCCGGCCCGGCGCACCAGACGCCGTGGCCCGCCTTCGCGCCCTCATCCCGGCGCCGCCGGTGCTGCTGACCGGGGACAACCCCCGCGCCGCCGCCCGGCTGGCCGCACAGACCGGCATCACCGACGTCCGCGCCGGTCTGGTGCCCGAGCACAAGGTCGACGCCGTACGCGAACTCCATCAGCAGGGGGCACGAGTGGCTCTGATCGGCGACGGTGTCAACGACGCCCCCGCCCTGGCCACCGCACACACCGGCATCGCGATGGGCGACACCGGCGCCGACCTGACCCTGGAGGCCGCCGACGCGGTCATCACCCGCGACGAGCTCGCCGCCGTCCCCACCGTGATCGCCCTGGCCCGCCGCGCCCGCCGCCTGGTCATCGCCAACCTCGCCATCGCCGCCGCGTTCATCGCCGTACTGGTGGCCTGGGACCTGCTCGGCGACCTGCCGCTGCCGCTCGGCGTAGCCGGGCACGAAGGCTCCACCGTCATCGTCGGCCTCAACGGCCTGCGCCTGTTACGAGGCGTCGCCTGGCAACGCGCCGCCGGCGATCCCACCGAGCGTCGGCCCTGATTTTCTTGACGGCGATCTTCGCGCGACCTCGGCGCGTATCTGTCCCCGGGGCAGCAGGTGATGGCGCCGAGACAGCGTCCGTTTCGAGTGGCGGATTCCGCGGCGGGCCCATCACCGCGGCCTGACCGAACACGCCGGCGAGACCGCAGCTCAGTGGTGGTAGGCGTGGACAACGGCGTGTCCCTTGCCCTTGCCGATGATCCACTTGTTGATCGGCGTGGTGACCAAGAAGGCGACGAACAGGGAAAGCGCCAGGGTGCCCCAGAACAGCGCGGACGTCAAAGTAGCGGCCATGGCGCCCGGGATGGCGATCATGACGCCGTTGTCCACGATCTCCATGATGATGATGGAAACGGTATCGGCTGCCAGCGCCAACTTGATCGCGCCGGCCCAGCCCACTCCAGCCTTTCGGAGGGGGAGCAGGGTCAGCAGATAGCCGAAGAAGAAGGCGAGCACGACGGCCAAGGCGACGGACAGGCCAGTGGTCCAGCCGAGCGCGGTGGAAATCACCAAGCCCAGCACTTCGCCGATGGCGCACCCGGTCAGGCAGTGCAGCGTCGCGGACGCGGCTGTCCGCCAGGATGCTTTCGTTCCGAAGCCGTGATGCGAATGGGCTGCATGGTCCAGGGCTGGCGGGTGCTCACTGTGCTCATGCTCCATCTGGTCGTGGCGGTGCTGCTCGGTCATGACGACTCCGACATATGTAGGTGGGCCTCGTTACTCGTCAGAGAGTAATACCCCCAGGGGGTATCGGCAAGCATGGCGGTCCAGGTGCGACCGGCGTCGGTGGTGCGGATCGGTCCGAGGTGTGCGGGCGCCCCCGCTGCAGCGTCGGCAAGGGAAGGATGGCGGCCGGTCGGGAAAGTGCTGGGTGCCACAACTATGAAGCTCCACTACTAGGAACCCTAGTAGTTCTTGCATCTACTGAAACGCGATGCTGACACGGTCCGATCCGCTGGACGTGCCCACAACTCCGCGTATCGGTCGCGGGACGGTACACAAGATGCGGCAGAACCTGGCCTGAATGATCGGCTACAACACCTTGGCGCTGCCCATCGCTGCGGGAGTGTTCGAACCCGCCCTCGGCCTGGTGCTGCGCCCTGAGATCGCGGCGCTGTCGATGTCAGGCTCCAGCTTCATCGTGGCCATGAACGCCCTTGCGCTCAAGGGACTCAGGCTGCGCCCGTGCAAGATCGCAGTCGCTGACGCGATTGGGAAGGTCATTGCATGTCTGCCGAAGACACTCAGCAAGGAAGCGGCAGCATCATCACGCCCAGCGTCACCAGTACGGCGGGGACGCCGACCGCGGCGGAGACGGCGAACCAAGACAGAGATCTGACGTGAGGCAGTCGTGGAGGCGTCTGTGGAGAGGTCAGCCGGGCGATTCTCAGCCTGGCGATGTACGCGGTGGCGGGGTTGACGGCCAGGGCACCCACTGAGCACGACGCGACTGAGAGCTTCTGTAGCGCACCGATGAGTGGAGCCCTTCCGTGGTGGTGCGCCGCGTGATCGTCGGCGGCCAGTTCCAGCAGGCCGGGCAGGGTGGCGTACGCGAGCCGTAGCGTGCCGAGCCAGGGAACCGCGGCTCGCAGTGCGTCGGCCAGCATCAGGACCAGGTGGTGCCGCTGCCGCAGGTGCGCCCGCTCGTGGGCCAGCACCGCCTCCATCTCGGCCGGGCCGAGCCGGTCGAGCGCGCCTGTGGTCACGACGATGGGCCGTTCTCGCGCCGGCAGGCAGTAGATCATCGGCATGGGGTGCTCGAGCACGCGGACGTCCGGTGTCCCGGATAGATCCCCCGCGACCACGTCGAGCATCTGCCGGTGCTGGCGGCGTTCCCGAACGGTCCGGACCACCCTGGGCACGGCCAGGCCAAGGGACGTGACCACTGCCGCGAGAAGCAGGACCGTCGCGAATGCCGCCACCGGGGATATGGCATGGCCGTCCTTTGGCAGGCAGTCGGCGAGCCAGTCGATGAGCCGGTGACCGGGAGTGGAGGGCCAGACGAGTGCGATAGCGGTCAGCCCGGTCAAGGCCAGCATGGTGCCGGCGAGGGCGGCGGTCCACAGTGCTACGGCGGTGCCGGGCAACCCTGCGAACCATCGCGCGCGCAGCAGCATGGGGCCCGCGAGGTGCCCGAGCAGGAACACGCATCCGGCCAAGGCGATGATTGCGGCGATCATTCCCAGTTCTCACCTTCTCGCGCCTGGGATTCGAGGAACGGGTGGGCGACGGCCACCGCCGCCCACCCGCCGGGAGTCCTACTTCAGGAGCTTCTTCATGGTGCTGATCTCCGCGGACTGGCTGGTCATGATGGAGCCGGCCATCTGCTTGGCCGGTTCGTAGACGCCGGCTTCCCGCTCCTCCTTGGCCATGGTGATGGCGCCCTCATGGTGCTGGATCATCATCGTCAGGAACGCCTTGTCGAACGCGGCGCCCTTGAGGCCTTCGAGCCTCTTCATGTCCTCGCCGGACATCATGCCGGGCATTCCGTGGTCCATATGGTCCATCGGCATGGCGTCCTCGCCGGGGGCCTGAACCCCCCAGCTTTCGAGCCAGCCGGTCATCGTTTGGATCTCGGGACCCTGGGCGGCCTCGATCTGCTTGGCCAGCTCCTTGACCTTGCTGCTGCCAGCGCGGTCCTCGGCCAGCTTCGCCATCTCAAGGGCCTGACGGTGGTGCGGGATCATCATCTGCGCGAACCAGATGTCCCGGTCGTTGTGGTCCGCGGCCGGGCTGGTGGCAGGAGCCGGTGATTCGGCAGGCATCGCGGACATCGACGACGTGGCGGACACGTCGCCGGTGGCGGTGTCCGTGGAGCCGCAGGCACTGACCAGCAGACCGGCCGACAGCAGGGCGGCGGGAATGGCAAGACGCGTCATGGATGAACACTCTCCGTGTGTAGATGCAGGCAGGTCGCGGGAGCTCGACGGCGAGGCAGACCGTCGAGTGCGCCTTCTACACCCGGATCACACAGAGTTGCGCGAGAGTCGGCCCTCTGGGACGGGCGGTCGGCCCGCGGGGGAGGAACGACCGCAAGAACAGCCGAATCGGCGGGGCACCGAAGCCTCCGGCACCCACTATGACGAGGAGAAGTAGTAGGACCCACCCGGCCAGGAGGAAGGCGAGACAGACCTGGCCGCCACCGTGACCCTGGTGGGGAGAGCTGGGTTCGCCGCTGTGCCGGTCGTGGGATCCGGCCGTCGGCATCGCCGAATGATCGCTCTGAGCGGAGTGCAGGGCCAGGACGCTAGGAGTTGGAAGAGGTCCTGGTGAGGGCTGCAGCCCGTGCATGGCGAGCAGGCCGCACAGGACGGCGGCAAGCAGGAGCAGTCCGCTCAAGGAAGCGAGCCTGCGCGCCACAGCGTCCCTAGTCACAGTGGACACATTACCCATCGATCCAGGCGCTTCCCGCGTCACCCGGCAATGCCTTCCTATGCACTCACTACTATCCGCACTAGTGAACGTGATACTCGGCCACCAGGCGGCAGGTCGACGGTTGTGGAGCTGAACAGGGATACTGTGATCGTCAGCGCCGGGAGGAGACACCACTGATCCCCGTCGCGGCATCCGGGGGCAGTTGTCGGTCGACTGTCACTGCCTACGACAGGAGTCCGGAATCGGTGACCGCTTTGTCGCACCAGGCCTGATCTACTAGCCTACTTAGGAAGGATGAAAGCGGAGGAGACGTGCGCGAGTTCGGCAAGCTCGAGGCGGCGGTGATGGACTGCGTCTGGGCTCTCGGCCGGCCCGTGTCCGTACGCGAGGTGCTGACCGAGCTCCAGAAGAGCCGCGACATCGCCTACACCACGGTGATGACGGTGATGGACACCCTGCATGGCAAGGGCTGGCTGCGCCGTCGGTTGGAGGGCCGCGCCTACAGTTACGAGGCTGTGGCCTCGCGCGAGGCGTACACGGCTCGTTTGATGCGCGGAGCGCTGGCCACGAGCAACAACCAGGCGGCGGCGTTCGTCCACTTCCTCGCCGAGCTCACCCCCAAAGAGGTGGAGGCGCTTCGGCAGGCGTTGAAAATCGTGCCCCCGAGCTGACCTCCGCCCACCCGCCAGGCTCCGGTTCGATTCAGCGTACTCAGACAGGGACATGCGGTCGCGCTTCCCGCCCGATCCTTTCGGTGACCATGGCTTGGAAGTGCGCACATGAGGTGAAGTCCTCATGGTCGCAGTCCAGCGCACATCGGATGAGCTCCAGCGAGGCTTCCGCCTGGGCGATGCGCCGTCTCAAATCGTTCTCGAGACGCCGCAGAATGACGCGCCGTTCCGCCGGCTCCCTGGCCGCGGTCATCTCCCGGATGTCGTCGAGCCCGAACCCGGCTTCCTTCGCCCGCAGGATGACCGCGATCCGGTAGAGGTCATCGGGACCGTACCTGCGGCGGTCGCCTCCGATCCGCGCCGGCTCCAGCAGGCCGACGGCCTCCCAGTGGCGCAGGACGTGCGTGGCCAGGCCGAAGTGTTCCGCCACCTCTCCGATCCTCATCGCCGGAGGGTTCGAGTTTGACTTCATGTCGACATTAAGTCGCATGGTGGGGCACATGTCCAACGACGAGATGCCCCGTGTGCCAGCCGAAGATCTCAATCCGCTCATCCGGCTGCTCGACGCGGCCGACGCATCCCCCGGCGCGGCAGCCCTCCGTGCCCGAACCTACGAACTGCTGCACATCGCCCCCGGAATCCCAGCGGTCGACGTCGGTTGTGGTACCGGCCGCGCCGTGGCGGAGATGAGCGAGCGGGGGACCGAAGCCATCGGCATCGACGCCAGCGTGCAGATGATCGATGAGGGCCGTCGACGCCGGCCGGATCTGGACTTGAGGGTGGGCGACGCCTACGAGCTGTCCCTTCCGGACGGCTCTGTAGCGGCTTACCGAGCCGACAAGGTGTACCACGAGCTCGACGACCCGGCGAAAGCGCTCGGTGAAGCGTTCCGCGTGCTCACACCCGGCGGGCGAATCGCCCTGATCGGTCAGGACTGGGAGAGCTTCATCATCGACTCGGACACTCCCACGATCACCCGCACCATTGTCCAGGCGCGCGCGGACACGGTTCCGAATCCTCGCGCCGCTCGCCGCTACCGCAATCTCCTGCTCGACGCCGGCTTCGAGGACGTGTCGGTAGAGGTCCGCACCGGCATCTTCACCGACGCCACCATGTTGCCGATGCTCTCGGGCATCGCCGAGGGAGCCTTCGCGGCCGGCGCCCTCGATCGGGAGCAAGCCGACAGGTGGATCGCTGAGCAGGCCGCGCGGGCCAAGGCGGGGCGGCTCTTCCTTGCGATACCGCTGTTCCTCGCCTCGGCACGCCGACCCTGACGAGAACGCCTACCGGTGGCGGTCAAGAGACCAGGCGTACGCCGCCCACGAAGGGGCGCGTCCTGATGCTGACGATCTTCACCACGTCTCCCGTCTGCGGGGCGTGAACCATCATGCCGCCGACGACGTACATGCCGCTGTGGTGAAGGTCGGAATAGAAGGTGGCCCGCTTGAGGATGTCGACGTCCTCGTTCTTCGGCACGCCCATCATGCACCGTAGAGGACCATTTAGTCCAGTCAGGTGATCGACGAGTGTGCAGCGATACACGCCCGGACCGGAGCCGTACGCCTCGCCGCGCGGGCCGATGAGCCGAGTGATTCCGACCTCGCAGGCCTGTCTGCGGTACTTGTCGTGGTCGTGGCCGCGGTGGGCGTAGAGCGTGTCTTGTCGCCGGCGGGGCTGGCCGCGACGGCCCGGCGCTGGTGGGATCGCGTGGATGAGCAGCATCGACTGAGTCGGGACCAAGCGCACCGCTTGCCGAAGCCGCGATATCCTACCTTGGACGAAATCGTCCTGTTGGCTCCTGGTCGAGGGATCGGCCGAACTCATGGGGCCAACCACCCGCCGCAACTCGAGGATGGAGCACGCAGGAGCCGTCAGCCGCGGAACCGACTGCGCCGATGCCGGAGTAAGACGGTGCGGATGGATCTGACACCAACCAGGCGGAACAATCGTTCGGCAGCTGCGCACGGACGGATCGTTCTGACCGGTCATACGGACAACTTCTTATGGGGGATTTCCGACATCGATGACACCGTCCGCCGCCTCTCCGCTTAGGCGGAGGCAGGAGCTGATGTCCTCTACGCTCCGAACCTGCCCGACGGGGCCTCCATCAGCGCAGTCATCAGGGCTGGCGCCCTGCAAAGGGAGACCTGACGGCACTCGCGTCGAATTTCAACTTCGGCCACATCATCGACCTCATCAAGGGCTGACACGGCCGCGCACCGGCTCATGGAGCTAGATCGCGACGTGAGCTGTTTCGAATCCCCGTGTGACTCGTGCAGATAACCCTGGGGCGCTTACAGAGCAGAGCCCCGTCAGGAGCATGCCGTGAGCGAGGAGTACACATGATCGAAAATGCGGAGGCGACGCCGACACACCACGCACCGCAGGTACGCGTGGTCACGGCATCGTCGTGCGCCGCGGCCGTCCCGACCCAGCCCGCAGCCGTCCGCGCTCCCGCCACTGCTGCGGAGCCCGGGAGCAGGCGGGGCTGGGCGTCCGTCGGTGCGGTCGCGCTCGGCGCGTTCGTCGTCGTCATGACGGAGACGCTGCCTGTGGGGCTGCTACCGCAGATCGCCGACGGACTGCATGTCTCGCTCGGCCTCGCAGGGCTGATGGTGCTCGTGCCGGGCTTCAGCGCCGCGGTGTCGGCGCCGCTGTTCTTCCTCGGCTCCGGCCGCTTCAACCGGCGCTCGGCCATTCTCGTCCTGGGGCTAACGGTGCTGGTGTCGAACGCGGTCGTCGCGATGGCGCCGACCTTCGTCCTGGTGCTGATCGCCCGTATGCTCTTCGGCGCCACCCTCGGAGCCTTCTGGACCGTGGTCTCACCGGTCGGACCCAAGCTGGTGGGCCCGGCCGGCGGCACTCGTGCCATCACCATCATCGCGGCGGGTATTTCGGGTGGGACGGTGGTGGGGCTGCCGGCGGGACAGTTCCTCGGCGACCTCGTCGGCTGGCGTCTCACTTTCGCCACTGCGGCGGCGGCGACACTGATTGTCGTGGTTGTGCAGACGGTCCTGTTGCCGGGTATTCCACCGGACGGACGTACGCACCTGCGTGACCTCGTGGAGTCGTGACGCGGCGGGCCGCCCGGTTTGGGATGGCGGCGGGCGCGGTGGTGTTCATCGGACAGTTCACCGCGTGGACGTACATCACCCCGTTCCTGATGGACCACACGCATCTGTCCAGCGGCGTGGTCTCCCTGCTGTACGTCGTCTACGGCTGCGGTGGCATCGTCGGCTCGCTCGTCGCCGGATCGCTGTTCAAGCGCGGAGTGATCGGCAGCTTCGCCGGGTCGGCGACGGTGGTGGCCGCATTGCTCATCGGGCTGGCGAACGCGGGCACCATACCCTGGCTGGCTGGCCTGTTGCTCGCGCTGTGGGGCCTGGTCTGGGGAGTCGTGAACCCGGGAACGCTGGTCTGGCTACTCGACGCGGCCCCGGAAACTCCGGAGGCCGCGTCGGCGGTGAATGTGACGAACCTTCAAGTAGCCCTGGCGGCAGGGTCTGGCCTCGGCGCGATCCTTGTCTCGTCCACAACCCTGCAGGCGGTGTTCCTCACGGCAGGCTTCACCGTCCTTGCCGCCGCCGTGCTCGCCACGGTGGCGGCGCGGTTCATAACACTCGCCCGGAGGGAATGAGGAGACCGGAGCGAGCCAGGGGGTGGCCGGGCGCTCAGAGCCCCGGACGCACTCGGCGCTCTTAGGAGCCACAGTGATCGGCTCGCTGAGACCTCACCTGGGGCAATCGGGAAGGTAGCCCCGACGGGTCATTCGGCCCTTGGCCGACTTGGCGCCTCGTCGGCTCGGCATTCTTGAGTCCGGTGAGCAATCGCGTTCCACTCGTGGCAGATCGGCGGGTACACGCCTCGCCCGAACTCTGCCTCGCACTCGGCTACCCAGCCGCATGCTCAGCCGCCCACCTTGGGCGAGGACGCGTTGCGGCTCAAGACCAAGGAGGTCTGTGAGCGGAGATGAACCCGCCTGCGGCCGGCCAGGCGGGCTTCGAACGCGTCAGCGCCTCCTTCTGGAGTTGGCGGTCGATCAATCTGGTTGGTGCCGTGCTCGTGAGCGACCTGGGATGACTCCTGGAACTGCCTCTGACCGGGTCATGCGCCTCGGTGGTCAGTAGGAAGCGCGTGCGACGAGGGCGACGTCGGCGCCGACGAGCAGGAAGCTGGCCCCGGCCTCCGCGTAGGCGTGTGCCGCCTGTGGGTCGAAGGCGTTGACGCCGACGGGCTTGCCGGTGGCGGCGACGCCGTCGAAGGCGCGGTGGACGGCGGCGATGACGTCGGGGTGCGTCTGCTGCCCCAGGACGCCCATGGAGGCGGCGAGGTCGCTCGGGCCGACGAAGACGCCGTCGATGCCGGGGGTCGCCGCGATCGCCTCCGCGGCTGCGGCGCCCTCGGCCGTCTCGATCTGCCCCAACACGGAGCGACGGCTCGGGGTCGAGGACCTGCTTGATCGTCACGGGGTCGGCGGCGGGGATGCGAACCACGGACGTGAAGAGGTAGGCCGAGACGGCGTACAGCTGTGCGAGCGTGGACTCAAGGCCGTTGGGGGCGTGTTGCTGTCAGGGCTGCTGTCACCTCAGCCATGGTCACTCGGCGGGAAGGCCCGAATCAGGCCTGCGGATGACGGTCTGGCACTGCCGACGACATCGCGCGGGCCGTGATGACCGGCGGCGCCTGCCGCCGAGATGGTTGTCCGAAGTGGGACGACATCGAGGACCGGGATGTCTGCGGTTTGCGTACTTCAACCACGATCGTTCCCGATGCCGGGGATGTTTAGACGAAGGTGAACAGCCGGTCGGCTTCGAAGCGCGAAACCGGGCCGTTGTACACCTTCGCAAGGTCGGGGTAGCCGAGGGCCAGCAGCACTGTCGTGGTGTGTCCGGTTTCACGGATCTTGAACGCCGCGTCGACACTGATCGGGTCGAACCCTTCGAGTGGCGTGGCCTCGACGCCGAGCTCGGCGGCCGCCATCATGGTCAGGCCCAGCACCAAGTAGGTCTGCTTCTCCATCCAGTGGTTCAGGTCCTTGTAGCGGTAGATGCGCATGTTGAGGAAGTCGCGGGTCATCGACTGCCACAGCGCGTTCTTCGCCTGGTCGGGGAACCGACCGTCGGCGGTCTCCTTGTCGAACACCTCTTCGATGTGGCTTTCGGGCAGATCTGCCCGGGTGGTGAGGATGATGGTGTGCGACGAGTTCAGGATCTTCCCGCTGTTGTCTTGGAATCGTTCGCCCAGGTTGGCCGCGAGGCGCTCTTTGGCTTCGGGCGTGGTGAGGACGTAGAAGTGGTTGGGCTGGATGTTCGTCGATGTCGGCGCGGAGCGCAGAAACGTCAGCAGTTGTTGAAGGGTTTCCTCCGGGATGGTCTTGCTCGGGTCGAAATACCTGGTGAGGTGCTTGTTCATGAGCTTGTCGAGGTCCATGTCAACCTGCCTTCTTCTTGCGATCGCTAGGTGAGGAGCGGTGGTTCGGAGGGTTTGGGCTAGTTCGTGCCGCGGGCAAGTAGGTCGCTGATGCGCTCGAAACTGATGCCTGTCGTCGCGGCGGTGAGGTCACCCGCGACGAGCGCCTTGGTGGCCTGTTCGAGTGCTTCCATCGCGTGGGTGTAGAGCGCTGGACCCACGCTGATGCGTTTGACCCCGGCCTTCTGGAGTTCTGCGACGGTCAGCACCTTGTCCGCCGGCGAGATGAGGACGTTGACCGGTGTCGGCGCGACGGCGGTGACGATCGCGACGAGTGCGTCGAGGTCGGGCGGGAAAGGGGCGTAGAGCACATCCGCGCCGACCTCGGCGAAGGCCGTCAGGCGCCGGATGGTGTCGTCGAGATCGGGTCGTCCCTGGATAAAGTTGTCGGTGCGGCCGGTGACGACGATGCGTCCCCTGGCCGCGTTGACGGCGCTACGCATGCGGTTGACGGCATCGTCGAAGTCGCGGATCGGTTGATCGGGATTGCCCGAGGTGTCCTCGATCCCGATACCGGCCAGGCCGGACGCCACGGCGGCTTCCACGGTCGCAGCGACGTCTTCAGGCGTCTCGCCGTAGCCGTCCTCGAAGTCTCCGTTGACGGGCAGCCCGGTGAGCCGGCCGAACAGCCGCGCATGCTCGAGGTGCTCTTCGCGGGTGACTTGGTGACGCCCGTCAAGGCGGCCGAGCGTGCTGGCGAGCGCCACCGACGATGTCGCGATCGCCTCGAAGCCGGCATCGGCCAGCATCAGCGCCGAGAGGCCGTCCCAGGCGTTCGGCATGACAAGGCCACCGTCGCGGGTGTGCAGCGCCATGAATCTCTCATAAAGCTCGGAGCCCGGCATGTCGGAGCCTTTCCTGAGTGATCGTAGAGTCGGTGAGGGGTGCGGCTGCGTGCGCGGACCGCGTGGGTCGTGACACAGCGAATCGACCTCCGCTCGGGGTGCGAGTGGTCCCCATCAAGCCCAAGTCGGCCTCTTGGCGCCACAGAGCTCCGCCGCAGGCCTTACCCGCGTTGGCCGCAACCGGCAGAGGGCGTCGGTCGCGTCGGGCGCTTGGTGAAGTGCATTGCGAGGGGTGACTCCGTCAGCGCCGAGTTCCGGATCTCGTCGCAGCGCATGCAAGAAGGACTATACAGTCCAACTACACGCATGAAGGACTGCACAGTCCAAAACCTGGTAAACCCCGAATGTCGCACTTCACCGCGTCGCCCGGCGTCCCCGGGGCTGACGTGCCGACCGACCGGATCGTGCTCACATTGGACTAAGTAGACCTTTTTCATCAAGCACTTCCAGCACACTCAGGGCACACGACGCGTGACATGAAGGCCTGGTCGAGCGCGGCCCGAGCCCGCTCGAAGGGGGCCGCGCACCACGCCATGGCGGGTCCGTCCAGGTTGACTGGACGGACCCCTTCGACTCCCGTCCGCCCCACCGGACGATGAGCCGGATCGATGAACCGCCGATGCACCGCGACGAGCAGTGAAGGGGCCAGTGGTCAAGCTCCTGGCGAACGGTGATGCGGCGGGGGCGGAGGAGCTGAAGGCGAAGCTGGAAGAGATCGGCGCCGCGGTCGCCGATGTGGAGGCGCGCGAGGCCGACATCCGGGCGGGCTATGTGTCTGTGATCTCCAACGTCGGCGCGTTCGGCGAGAACGTCGTGAAGATCGGCATGACCCGGCGGCTGGAGCCCGAGGACCGGGTGCGTGAGCTGGGGGACGCCTCGGTGCCGTTCAGGTTCGACACCCACGCGCTGATCTTCAGCGACGACGCCGTCTTCCTCGAAGGCCGCCTCCACGACGAACTGCGCGAGCGGCGCGTCAACAAGGTCAGCCCGCGCCGTGAGTTCTTATACGCCACCCCAGCGGAGGACCGCGACCTGCTGGAGAAGATCGTCGGCCAGCGCCGGCAGCCGGCTCACGGCGCTGCACCCGCAGCTGGACGAACCCCGCCACACCAGCGGCCGCACCAGCGAAAACCAAGACGGTGGATCTTCAGTGAAGATCCGACTGGACCTCGGTCAGTCGATGCCTTCGACGATGCGGAAGTCGCGCTCGACGCCGTCGGAGAGGGCGACCAGCGCCTCCTGGTAGGCCGCGCTCTCGTACGCCGCGACGGCCTGCTCGAAGCTGTCGAACTCGACCAGGACGGTGCGCTCGGCGATTCCGGCGTCATGCGCCACGACGCGACCGCCACGGACGAGGGTCCGGCCGCCTCCGGCCTTGACGGCGGGACCGGCCAGCTTGTTGTAAGCAGCCAGCTTCTCAGGGTCTGAAATGGTGCGGTAGACGCTGACCCAGTAGCCCTTGGGCATGGAACCTCCAGTGTTGGAATGAGTGCATCTGACTTACGGGTTGGTCTCGGAGGAGCGTCGGCGGGCGAGAGCGAGGCTTGTCAGCGTCGTGATCGCCATGGCGCCGATGCCGATCAGCGCCGCGGTGGTGTAGGCGCTGTCGTCGGGGAAGAGGTGGCCGGGGCCGGTGCCCGCGGCGAGGATCAGGCCGCCGATGGCGCTGCCCAAGGAGTACCCGACGCTGCGGACGACGTAGTTGAAGCTCATGGCGCTCGACGTCTCGCTCTTGGGGGTGACGGCCAGGATGACGCCGGGCATCGCGGCCGAGAAGCCGCCGACGCCGAAGCCGAGCACGCCCATCGCCGCGAACAGTTCGGCCAGGTCCGACCGGGCCGCCGCGAACAGGGCGAACCCGCCGCCGACCACGATGGCGCTGCCGGCCAGGAGCAGGGGGTCGGCGATCCGCGTACGGACCCGCGGCGTGAGCTTGCCGGCGACGAACCCCAGCACCGAGAACGGGATGAGGACCAGCCCGGCGACGAAGGTCGTCAGCCCGAAGCCGTAGCCGGCGCCGTGCGGCGTCTGCGCGTACCGGGTGATGAGCGTGAGCAGGAGGTACATGCCGATCCCGCCGACGAACATGGCGAGGTTCGCCCCGGCGACCGCCGGGTGCCGCACCGCCCGCACATCGACCAGGGGCGTCGTGCTGCGCAGCTCGATGACGGCCCAGACGCAGAGCAGCACCACCGCGACGACGGCGAGGCCCGTCGCCACGGTGAGGTGCCGGCTCCACAGAGTCCGTTCGCCGGCGAGGAACAGCACCAGGAGCAGCGCAGCGGCCAGGACGACCGCGCCTGCCACGTCCACGTGGGCGGAGCGGCCTTCGGGGGCTTCGGGCATGGAGCGCCACGCGGTCAGGAGGGCTGCGGCGGTGACGACCAGGCCGAGGCCGTAGGCGGCCCGTACCCCGCCGAGCTCGGCGAGCAGTGCGGCCAGCGGGTAGCCGACGCCGGCCCCGATGATCGAGACCACCGAGATCAGGGCGATCACGGCCGCGCTGCGCTCCTCGGGGAGGTGGTCCCGGGCCACGCCCATCATCAGCGCCGTCAGCCCGAGCCCGACGCCCTGGGCCGCCCTGCCGGCCAGCAGCCACGCGAACGGCAGCGGCAGCACGGTGAGCGCGCTGCCTGCGACGACGACCGCCAGCGTGGCGAGGATCGTGGCCCGCCGGTGCGGGCCGGCTCCGAGCCGGCCCAGGACCGGCGTGGCGACGGCGCCGCTGAGCAGCGCGATCGTCAGCGTCCACTGCGCGCTGCCGAGCGAGACGTGGAACGAGGTCGCCACGCTGGTGATGAGCGGCGTCCCGAGGCTGCCGACCGCCGCCACGACCAGAGCGATGAACATCAGGGCGGGGACCAGCAACCGCGCCTCGGAACGCGCCACCGGGAACGCTTTCGCCGCGACCTTGCCGACCGGCTGCCCGGTCACTGTTTCGGCCCTTCGCGGTCCTGGCTTTCGAGCTCTGCCAGATGCTTCAGCGCCGGAAGGGCCGCCACCAGCGCCTCGACCTCGTCGCCGGTGAGTTCGCCGATCAACAGCTCGAACGCGTGGATGCCCGCCTGGCGCCGCGTCCGGACATAGGAGGCGCCGGCCTCGGTCAGGCACACCAGCGTGACCCGCTTGTCGGACGGGTCGCTCCGTCGCTCGACCAGGCCGGACTCCTCCATCACCCGGACCAGGGTGGTCATCGCGGGCTGGGTGACGCCCTCGACCGCGGCCAGATCGGTGATGCGCCGCGGGCCGGTCCGGTCCAGGGTGGCCAGGGTGGCGGCGGACGTCAGGCTCATGTCCCGGGGCAGGCGTCTCGCGGCCCTGGTGGCCAGGCCGTAGAGGGCGGCCCCGATGGCGGCGGACGCTCCAGGAGCGGTGTCTTGACGGCTCATGCTCGAAGCATAGCATTTTTATATTCATAGTTTATGGAAATGGCGGCCAGTCGGTTCAGCGTCGCCCGCAGCGGCTCCAGCTTCTCGTGCAGGCTGGTGAAGCCGATCTCGCGGCGGCGCAGGGCCCTCCCGGTGCGCAGGCAGGCGACCAGTTCCCGTTTGAGCGCTCCTCGCGGATGACACCGGCGGAGTACGCGGACCTTGATGACGCGCCGCTCGGTGCGGGTTGGGGTGCGGCGGCGCCTGCACCTGGTGTGCACTCTCCAAGGACTGCCCGTCGCCTTCGCCCTGACCGGAGCGAAAGCCGACGAGCGCGAGACGCTGCTGGACCTGCTCGACTCCGAACCGGAACTCGTCGCCATCCGGCCGGTACAGACCTTGATCGGCGACAAGACCTACTTCGGCCGCGACTTCGAGCACCACCTGGCCGAGCACGGCATCCGGCTGATGCGGCCGGCCGAACACTTCGTCGGCGTCGTCGCCCGCGTCACGCAGCGCATCCTCACGCTGACTACAGCCATCTGGCACAACGACCAGAGCGGACAGCCCGTCCTGCGCTCACTGACCGCCTACGACCACTAACCCTCCGGGCCGATCGTGTACGTGGACGGTGCCAGCGTGCGCAGGACATCGAACTCGTTGCCCTCGGGATCGGCCATGACCACCCAGCTCCGGCCGGAGCCCTGCCCCACGTCCACCTTGGCGGCGCCGAGGCCGAGCAGCCTGGCCACCTCCTCGTCGGTACCGCCGTCGATCGGGCTGACGTCGAGGTGGAGCCGGTTCTTCACGGTCTTGCCCTCGGGCACCCGAATGAACACCAGAGTGGGCGGCATCTGGCGGGCCCTGACCTCCTCGACGGTCGGCTCCCAGGAGCCGATCTCGACCTTGCCCTCGCTACGGTCGATCACCTTGAAGTCCAGGACCGCGCACCAGAAGGCCGCGAGCCGCTCCGGATCGTGGCAGTCGACAACCAACTCGGTGAACCTACTGGTCATGACTCCCCCAACAGTGCGGACGGGGGCTCAGCCTATGAGGCCGTGCCACCCGTCCGGCAAGTCCGGGATCGCTACGACCACTAACCCTTGGGATCGATCATCTAGAGGTCGCCGGTGGTGAGCATGATTTTGATCGACTCTCGGGAGGCCATCGCGGCGTAGCCCTGCGCCACGTTCTCCAGCGGGAGGACGGTGTCGAACACGGGGCCGGGATCCAGGGTCCCGGCCGTGATGCGCGAGATCAGGTCGGGGAGATACCGGCGTACGGGGGCGATCCCGAGGTTCAGGCTCAGATTGTGGACGAGCGGCTGGAACAGCGGCAGCGTCGGCGCCGTGTGCGGCACGCCCACGGCGCCGATGGAACCGCCGTCCCGGGCCATGCCGACCGCCATGGCCCAGGACTCCGGCGTTCCGACCGCCTCGATCACATGCCGCACCCCGAGGCCGCCGGTCCGCTCGCGTACCGCCGCGACGCCTTCCTCGCCCCGCTCGGCGATGACGTCGGTCGCTCCGAAGGACTTGCCGACGGCGGCACGGTCCGCGTGGCGGCTCATCAGGAAGATCCGCTCGGCCCCGAGGATGGCCTTCGCCCCCAGCACCGCGCACAGCCCGACGGCTCCGTCGCCGATGACGGCCACTGTGGACCCCTCGGCGACACCCGCCATGACGGCTCCGTGCAGACCGGTGCCCATCACGTCCGAGGCGGACAGCAGCGCGGCGTACACCGACTCGTCGACACCGATCGGACCGCCGGGCACCTTCACCAGCGTTCCGTCGGCCCATGGCACCCGGACCGCCTGGCCCTGGCCGCCGTCGGCGCCGGGTGCGCCGAAGGTGCCGCCCCTCTCGCACGAGGACTGGATTCCGTCCAGGCAGGCGGGGCAGGTGTTGTCGGACCACGTGAAGGGCGCGACGACCAGGTCGCCGGGGCGGACGGCGCGGACCTCGCTGCCGACCTCCTCCACGATGCCGATGAACTCGTGGCCCAGCCGGGACCGCTCCGCACGGGTGATGACGCCCCGGTAGGACCACAGGTCCGAGCCGCAGACGGCGGCGCGCAGAACACGCACGACGGCGTCGGTCGGCTCGGACAACGCGGGGTCGGGCACGTCCTCGACGACGACGTGGCCGGCGGACATGTAGAGGGCGGCGCGCAAGGGGATTCCTTCGTGGGGTCGGTTCGATCAGTTAAAAGGCCGGCCTGCGGACGTCCACGGCGAGCGTCGACTCGACGTGGGCGGCCACGGCCAGCAGTTCCATGTCGGTGCCCGGCGGGGACGACAGCTGGAGTCCGATCGGGAGGCCGTCGGCGCTCCAGCCGCAGGGCAGCACCAGGGCCGGGGCTCCGGTGAGGTTGTAGATGCCGGTGAACAGACCCTCCGCGGCCCCCTCCGGCGTGTCCACGGGAGGCGTCGTGACGGGCGCGACGAAGGGCGCGGCGGGAGTCAGCAGGACGTCGATCCCCGCGTAGACCTCGGTCGCCGCGGGCAGCAGTCGCTCCCGTACGGCGAGGGCCTTCCGGTAGTCGGCCTCGCTCACCCCGGAGCCGGAACTCAGCAGCCGCAGGGTCTCCGGCCCGTAGTGGCCGGGATCCGCGCTCACCCGCGCCCCGTGCACCTGCCACGCCTCGTACAGCAGGATGTGAGGGAAGGCCGCGTCGAGCTCGTGGAAGACCGAGCCGTCCACCTCGACGACGGAGTCGCCGGCGTTGCGGAGGATGTCCAGCGCTGCCCTGACCGCGGCGGCCACCTCCGGCTGGACCTCGGCGCGCTCCAGCAGGCCGGGGAGCACTCCCACCCGGATATCGGCACCGGATCGCGTCACGGGACGGTCGCCGGTGAGAGCCGAGAAGACGGTGGTCGTGGTCGCGACGTCGCGGGCGAGCAGCCCCACGTGGTCGAGTGTAGGGGCGAGCGGCTCGACGCCGTCGAGTGGCAGCGCGCCGTAGCTGGGCTTGAATCCGACCGTGGCGCAGTAGTGGGCCGGGATCCGGATGGAGCCGCCCGTGTCGGTGCCCAGCGCCGCCGGGCATACGCCGGCGCCGACCAGGGCGGCCGATCCTCCGCTGGACCCGCCGGCCGTGCGCCCGGGGTTGTAGGGGTTCATCGCCTCCCGCACCTCCGGGTGGACCGCGCCGGCCGCGTACTCCAGCAGCGAGGTCGCCGCGAAGACGTCCGCACCGGCCGCGCGCAGCGCCTGGACGACCGGGGCGTCGGCGGCGGCCGGCTCGGCGCGCATCGACAGGGGATTGCCGTTGCCGCGCGGGTGTCCGGCGATGTCGATCATGTCCTTGACGGCGACCGGCACGCCGTGCAGGGGTCCCTCGGGCGCGCGCGGCGGCGCGGGGAACAGCGTGACCACGGCGTCGAGCGGCCGGCCGAGTCGTTCGGCTCGTTCGTACGCCGCGAGCAGCCGCAGGTTCGCGACCTCGCAGGTGCGTTCGCCCCGCTCGATCGCCTTGATCAGCTGGCCGGTGTAGGTGGTCAGCGGCCCTGAGAGGTCGTGCAGCAGGTCGTCGACCTCGGTCTTGCGCCTGCGGACCATCAGGTCGCGGTAGATGCCGCTGTGGGACTTGGCGCTGTTGCGGTTGAACGTGACGAGCCGGTCGAGCGAGCCCTCGAGATCGTCAGGGTCGAAGCCGTCGAACCCCTCGGGCTTCACCGGCGCCTGCGCGAGCACCTCCCTGGCGATGCCGAGCATGAGCGGCCGCCACTCGGGCGCCTCCAGGGAGTCGGCGATGGACAGGTCGGAGACCGCGCCCGCGTAGAGCATCGCACCGTAGGCCTCCTTGCCCCAGAGGAAGCCCATGATGTTGCCGGTGGCCTCGGCGTAGGGCAGGGCCTCGACGAGCTCGCGGACCCGCGGTGTGATCTCACCGCCGGTCGGCTCGCCGACCCGGAAGGTGCCGATGTTGCCCTGCATGATCCGGCCCGGGCCCAGTACGTCCGCCCCGAAGTTCACGAAGCTCACGAGGAGCCGGTGGGCGCCGACGACGGCGGAGAGCCGGTCGGCGGTCAGGCCGTTCTGGAAGCTGACCAGGTATCCGTCGGGAGTGAGCCGATCACGCACGAGCTCCGCGGCCTGGTCGGTGTGATGGCTTTTGACCGCGATCGCGACGTGGTGCAGGCGTTCCGGCAGACCATCGGGGGTGACCGCCCGCGCCCTCACCGTGAAGTTCTCGACGGGCCCCTCGATGGACAGGCCGTCGCGGTTGATGGCCTGGACGTGCGCGGGGTCGGCGTCGCACAGGAGCACGTCGTGGCCGGCGCGGATCATGTGCGCGCCGATCGTGCCGCCGATCGCGCCCGCGCCGATGATCGTCAGTTGCATGAGAGGCCGCCTGGTTTGGGAGTGATTGGGGGGCTTTGCCGTTGGACACTACCTGAACCGATTTGAATGCTCTAGTCTGCATCTGCTGGTGAAGTCGGGACGGCGACCTTACGTATGACAGCTGATCGACGCGTAACCTTTACGAAACGTCGTGATGCTCCAATACTTCGTCGCGGGCCGATCTGATCCTCCGTCGGACCCCTGAAGGCCCTTGCTGAGGCCCCTTTTTCGTCCATAGAGACCCCTGCGCACCACCGCGACATCTCGTGAAGGATAGGCATGTCTGACCACAGCACTGACGCATCGGCCCCATCGGCCTCACAGATCTTCGCCGGCCTCAGGGTCCCCGACATCAGCCGGCGCCGGATGCTCCAACTCGGCGCGCTCGGCATCGGGGCGTTCGCGTCCGCGCCGCTGCTGGCAGCCTGCGGATCGTCATCGGACACCTCCACCGGCGCCTCGTCCGGCGCCGCCAAGAAGGGGGGAGATCTGGTCATCGTCCGTGACCACGACGCGGTGAACATGGACAAGACGACGGTGTTCAGCAACGCCTCGATCTGGACCTACGCACAGATCTACGAGCCGCTGGTGGCCATGACGGAGGACGGCCTGGGGGTGAAGCCCTGGCTCGCGGAGAGCTACGAGATGTCGCCCGACAACAAGTCGTGCACGCTGAAGCTCAGGAAGGGCGTGAAGTTCCACAACGGCCAGCCCATGACCTCGGCGGACGTGAAGTTCTCCATCGACGAGTCGAGCAAGACCAAGGGCGGCTGGGAGTTCATCAACTCCGCGATCAAGGAGGTGACCACGCCGGACGAGTACACCGTCGTGGTGACCACCAAGTATCCGTGGGCGCCGTTGCTGGCCGACCTGAGCTGCCCGAACAACGGAATCATCCCCAAGGACTACGCGGGCAAGACCAAGGACGAGTTCTACGCCAACCCGATCGGGACCGGCCCGTTCGTGTGGGGCACCTGGCAGAAGGGCAGTGCCCTCACGCTGAAGAAGAACCCCTCGTACTGGCAGTCGGGCAAGCCGTACCTGGACTCGGTCACCTGGAAGGTGGTCGCGGACAGCAACGCCCGCGCGATCCAGCTGCAGGGCGGGCAGGCGCACATCAACGAGAGCCCGCCGTTCTCCAGCCTCGCCCAGCTCAAGAACACGCCGAACCTGAAGGTCGACCTGTTCCCGTCCACCAGGACGGACTACATCATGATGAACCAGCACAAGAAGCCGTACGACGACGTGCACGTGCGCCGCGCCATCTCCTATGCCATCGACCGGGAGGCGCTGGTCAAGACCATCCTGTTCGGCAACGGCACCCCGGCGAACTCGTTCCTGATGCCGTCCACGCCGTTCTACGACAAGAACTGCCCCGGCATCCAGTACGACATGAACAAGGCCCGGGAGGAGCTGCGTCAGTCGAGCGTGCCGAACGGCTTCACCACAACGTGGCTCGCCATGTCGGGCGACGCGGTGGACGCGGCGATCGCGCAGGTCCTGCAGGCGTCGCTGAAGGAGCTCGGCATCACGATGAACATCCAGAACGTGGACCCGAGCGCGCAGCACGACATGACCGGCAAGCTGGATTACGAGATCGCGCACTCGTACTGGACGATGGACCTGGCCGACCCCGACGAGCTGGCGCAGTTCGCCCTCGATCCCAGTTCCGGCGGGCACTCCTTCGACACCGGCTTCAACGACCCGGAGATCATGGATCTGGTCCACCAGGCGCAGAAGGAGTTCGACAAGACCAAGCGCCAGGCGCTGTACAGCGAGCTCCAGGCGAAGGCCGCCGAGTCCGCGTTCCTCGCGTTCCTGTTCTACACGCCCTTCCCGTACGCGACGGCGAGCACCGTGAAGGGCTTCAAGGTCCTGCCGACCGGGTCCTACCACATGGAAGACGTCTCGCTCTGAGCACGGCCGATGCGGACTGAGAACTTGGAGCGAGAGCAACGATGAGGTATCTCGTCTACGTCCTGAAACGGGTGGTGTCGCTGATCCCGGTGCTGCTCGGGATCTCGTTCATCGTCTTCTTCCTGATCCGGCTGATCCCGGGAGACCCGGCGGCGACCTTGCTCGGCGTGCACGCCACCCCGGAGGCGGTCAAGGAACTGCGCGATCAGATGGGGCTCGAGAAGCCACTGCTGAGCCAGTATCTGACGTTCCTGGGCCACCTGCTGCAGGGCAACCTTGGATTCTCCTACGTGTACAACAGCTCGGTCCTGGGACTGATCGGGACCAGCCTGCCGGTGACGATCTGGCTGCTGGTCTCGGGCACCTTCTTCACGCTGCTGATCGCCGTACCGCTGGCCGTCCTGGCCGCGGCGCGGCGCAACGGGGTGGCCGACAACATCATCCGGGCGGTGCCGGTCGTGGGTCTGGGGTTGCCGGCGTTCTTGCTGGGCATCGTGCTCATCCTGGTCTTCGGGCTGAAACTGGGCTGGTTCCCGGTCGGAGGGTACGGCGACAGCCTGGCCGAGCATCTGCGCGGCATCGTGCTGCCGGGCGTCACGGTCGCCCTGACGCTCGCGCCGATCGTGATCCGCAGCCTGCGCGCCAGCATGATCGAGGTGCTGAGCAGCGACTACATCGTGACGGCGCACAGCAAGGGGATCAGCACCGCGCGGGTGGTGCTCGGACACGCCCTGCGCAACGCCGCCGTCTCGTCCGTCACCGTCCTGGGCGTCAACATCGCCTATCTCACGGGATCGACGCTGGTGGTCGAACGGGTCTTCTCGCTCCCGGGCATCGGACAGCAGATGATCAATTCCATTTTCGGAAGGGACTTCCCCACCGTGCAGGGAATCACTCTGGTCTTCGCGATCATGGTCGTCGTCGTGAACCTGTTGACCGACGTGGCGCACTCCGCCCTCGATCCCCGGGTCCAGCTCACATGAGCGCGGTCGCCACCGCGGGCCCCGCCGCGCCGGCGGGTTCCGGCGGCCGCCGCCGGCGTGGCCGGTGGAACGCGCCGCTCGTCGCCGGGCTGATCCTGTTCGGCCTGATCGTCGCCCTCGCGCTCTGCGCGCCCCTGCTGACGAGCCAGGACCCGATCAAGCAGAACCTCCAGGCCGCCTTCCTCGACCCGGGCGCGAAGGGCCACCTGCTCGGCACCGACGCGCTCGGGCGCGACGTGCTGGCCCGGCTGCTCTACGGAGCCCGCGTCGACCTGCGGGTCGGCGTGGTGGCGGTCATCTCGCCGCTGATCATCGGCAGCCTGATCGGGCTGGTCGCCGGATGGTTCGGCGGATGGGTGGACGCCGTCATCGGCCGGATCGTGGACATGGTGATCGCGTTCCCGTTCCTGGTCCTGGTCATCGCGCTGGTCTTCGCGATGGGGCCGGGGACGACCAGCATCTACGTCGCGGTCACCCTCGTCGGGTGGGTGGCGTACTGCCGCATCGTCCGCGGTCAGGTCCTGGTCGCCAAGGAGCAGGAGTACGCCATGGCGGCGCGGGCCAGCGGGCTGCCGACGTGGCGGATCCTGCTCCGGCACCTGCTGCCGAACGTCGTCCTGCAGGCGATCATCTTCTCGATGAGCGACATCGTGCTCACCCTGCTGGCGATCGTGACCCTCGGCTTCCTCGGCCTCGGCGTGCCGCCGCCGACCCCCGACTGGGGAACCATGATCCAGGAAGGTCAGCAGTTCATCTTGACCAAGTGGTACATGGCCACGATCCCGGGCCTGGCCGTCGTCGTCACGGGACTCGCGCTGGCGCTGATCGCGGACGGCATCGTGGAGAAGGCGAACCAATGACCCCTCCGCTGCTCGAGGTGCACGACCTGCACGTCGACATCCCCATGCCGCACGCACGGCTGCACGCGGTCCGCGGCGTGTCCCTCACGGTGGGCGCGGCCGAGTCGGTGGGGCTGGTCGGCGAGTCCGGCTCGGGCAAGAGCCTCACCCTGCGCGCGCTGCTCGGACTGCTGCCCCGCCCGGCGCGGATCGTCTCGGGAACCATCCTCATCGACGGCGAGGACGTCACCGGGCTGCCGGCCAAGCGACTGCGGCGCCGGCTGGCCGACACGATGAGCATGATCTTCCAGGACTCGCTGACGGCGCTGAACCCGGTCATGCGCGTGGGCGACCAGATCGCCGAGGCACCGCTGCGCAGGCTCGGCAAGTCGCGCGGCGAGGCCAGGGCGATCGCCGTCGACCTCATGAGAGAGGTCGGGATAGCCGATCCCGAGCGCCGGTACGAGCTGTATCCGCACCAGCTGTCCGGCGGCATGCGCCAGCGTGTCTGCATCGCGATCGCGCTGTCCACCAAGCCCCGGCTCATCCTCGCCGACGAGCCGACCACGGCCCTGGACGTGACGATCCAGGCCCAGGTCCTCGGCGTCCTGCGGCAGCTCAAGCAGGAGGAGCACGTCGGCCTGCTGCTGGTCAGCCACGACCTGGCCGTGGTCAGCCAGACCTGCTCGCGGCTGTACGTCATGTACGCCGGCAAGGTCGTCGAGTCCGGCGACCTGGTCGACCTGGTGACCGAGCCCCGGCATCCGTACACCTTCTCCCTGCTCCGGTCGGTGCCCGACCCGGACCGGCGCGTGGCCCGGCTGCTGACCATCCACGGCCGGCCGCCCGACCTCACCCAGCCTCTGACCGGCTGCTCCTTCGCTCCCCGATGCCCGTTCGCCGAGGACGCCTGCCGAGTGGGAGAGCCGGAGCCGGTGCCTGCCGGAACGGGGAGACTGAGCGCCTGCCGGCGCGTGGACACGGCGGAGCGGTGGACTGCGATGGCCGAGGAAGAAGCGGGGAGCACGCGGTGACGGCGGCTGACGAGATTCTCTCGATCGAGGGCCTGGCCCGGCACTTCAGCCCTCCCGTGTCGGTGACCGACCGGCTCTTCGGGAAGAAGCCGGTGGTGAACCGCGCCGTCGACGGCGTGGACCTGGTGCTGCACAAGGGGGAGACGCTGGGCCTCGTCGGCGAGTCGGGCTGCGGCAAGTCGACCCTCGCGCGCACCATCGTCGGCCTGTACCGCCCCACGACGGGCACGATCAACTACGAGGGCGAGGTCCTGCCGGAGAAACGCACCCGGGCACAGCAGCGCGCGATCCAGATGGTCTTCCAGGACCCCTACAGCTCGCTGAACCCGCGGATGACGGTCGGGCAGATGCTCTCGGAGCTGCTCCGGTTCCACAAGCTGGTCCCGCGGAACAGGGTGGACGCGCGCAACCGCGAGCTGATGCACCTGGTCGGCCTGCCGGAAAGCGCGCTGGGCCAGCGCCCGCGGCAGTTCTCGGGCGGGCAGCGGCAGCGCGTCGGCATCGCGCGGGCGCTCGCGCTGGAGCCGGCCGTGCTGGTGGCGGACGAACCGGTGTCCGCTCTCGACGTGTCGGTCCAGGCCACCATCATCAACCTGCTGGCCGACCTCAAGGAGACGCTCCACCTGTCGGTCATCTTCGTCTCGCACAACATGGCGGTGGTGCGGCAGATCTGCGAACGCACCGCCGTGATGTACCGGGGCCGCATCGTCGAGACCGGGGCCACCGCCACCCTGTTCGACGATCCGGCGCATCCGTACACCAGGCTGCTCATCGGCTCGGTTCCCCGCCTGGTCGGCGCGCGGGGCCCGGTGGAGGCGGAGGCGGAGCAGACCGGCGACCTCGGTCCCGTGCGGGAGGAGGTCGCGCGGTCCGCGGCGCGCGACGGGACCCAGCCCTGCCGCTTCGCGGACCGGTGCCCGTCGGTCGTCGCCGCGTGCGCCGCCGAGCCGCCGCTGCTCGCCGATCCCCGCGACGCACGCAGGCGCGCCGCCTGCGTGCACATTTCCCACCACCCTGAAGGAGTGATCGCGTGAGCGGTCCGATCGTCATCGGCAGCGAGCGGAGCGAGGCCGGCCTGCCCGCCGCCATGGAGACACTCGCTCGCGGCGGCTCCGCCCTGGACGCGGTCGAGGCCGGTCTGCGCAGGTGCGAGGACAACCTGGACGACCACTACGTGGGGACCGGCGGGCTGCCGAACGCCCAGGGTGTGGTGGAGCTCGACGCGTCGGTGATGGTCGGCTCGACGAGGGCCTTCGGCGCCGTCGGCGCGGTGAAGGGATTCCCCAACCCCGTCTCCATCGCCCGGGCCGTCCTGGAGCGGCTGCCCCAGCACAGCCTCCTCGTCGGCGAGGGCGCCGAGCTGTTCGCCGAGGAGAACGGATTCGCCCGCGCGGAGCTGCTGACCGAGGAGTCCAAGAAGCTGTTCCTGTCGGCACTCCAGCCCTCGGACGAGTCCGTCGAAGGCGAGCGGACCGCGGCGCAGGCCGGCGACGAGCTGTACCGCCGGACCGCGCTCGAACTCGTCAACCGCTTCGCCCCGCACGACGGGCCCTGGGGGACCATCAACATCATCGCCCTCGACGCCTCAGGTGAGCTCGTCGTGGGCGTGTCCACCAGCGGCTACCCCTGGAAGTACCCGGGGCGCATCGGGGACTCCGCCGTTCCGGGCGCGGGAAACTACGCCGACGCGCGGTACGGAGGCGCCGCCTGCACGGGCCGGGGAGAGCTGAGCATGCGGGTCCTCGGCGCCCGGGGCATCGTCGCGGACATCGCGCGCGGGCTCGACCCCTCGGCGGCGTGCCTGGCGATGCTCGCCGATGCGGCCACCCTGCCCGACGAGTTCCGTGCCGAGCTGCGCTGTCTCGCCCTCACGCCGGACGGCCGGCACGGCGCGGCGGCGGGACAGGCCGGCTCGTACTACGTGGTGATGACCGAGAGCTCGACCGGACCGGAGTCCCACCCGAGGAGCGTGCTGTCGTGAAGATCTTCATCTCCTCCGACATGGAGGGGACCGCCGGCGTGGTGGACTGGGACCAGTGCGTCATCGGCGGGTCGCAGTATCCGTACTACACCGAGCTGCTGACGGGGGAGATCAACGCCGCCATCGAGGGCGCGATGCGGGCGGGCGCCACGGAGTTCCTGGTGAACGACGCGCACTCGAAGATGGCGAACCTGAAACCGGACGCACTCGCCGGACGTGCCGGCTATCTGTCCGGCCGGTACAAGCCGATGTACATGATGCAAGGGCTCGACCCGAGCTTCGACGCGATCTTCCTGGTCTCGTATCACGGATCGATGGGCAGCAGGGGCTCGGTCCTGTCGCACACCTACTTCCCGCTGGCGTTCGCCGAGGTGACGATCAACGGCGTCGTCGCCGGTGAGGCGGGCATCAACGCGCTCGTGGCGGCCGCATACCGGGTGCCGATCGTGCTGGTCACCGGCGACGCGACGACCGCCGAGGAGACCGAGCGGTTCTGCCCGGGAATCAAGGCCGCGGTCGTGAAGCGGTCGGTGTCCCGGTTCTCCGCCGAGGCGTTGCACCCGGAGGCCGCGAGGGACCTGATCCGGGAGCGGGCGCGCGAGGCCGTCGAGCACCTGCCGGGCGCGGCGCCGCCGTCCATCGGCCTCCCCGTCACGCTCGGCATGTCCTTCCGCAGCAGCGACTACTGCGAGCTGGCCGCCAGGATCGCCGGAGTCGAGCGGACCGGGGACCTGTCGGCGGTCATCGTCGGAGACGACCCGCTGTGGATCTATCAGACGTTCATCACGGTCGTGCTGCTGTGCCGGGGGCTGGTCGAATGAAGATAGTCGACGTGCTCACACAGCCGGTTCGCACCGGCTTCTTCGCCGACGACCAGGCGGCGATCAGGGCCGGTGCGGAGCACGACGGCTTCGCCTACGCGGGCGCCCCGATCACGCCCGGGTTCTCCGCCATCCGGCAGGCGGGCGAGGCGCTGTCGGTCCTGCTGCTCCTCGAAGACGGCTCCGTGGCCCACGGCGACTGCGCGGCGGTGCAGTACAGCGGTGCCGGTGGCCGCGACCCGCTCTTCAGCGCCGCGGCGGCCCGCCGGGACGTCGAGGAGCACCTCGTCCCGATGCTGGCCGGGACGGAGCTCGGCTCGTTCCGCGAGCTGGCCGGGCGGGTGGACGCATGCCGTACGACCTCCGGCCCGTTGCACACGGCCATCCGGTACGGCGTGACGCAGGCGGTGCTCGACGCCGTCGCGCAGAGCCGGCGGCTCACCATGGCCGAGGTCGTGCGTGACGAATACGCGACCGGCGTCGATCTGGAACCGGTGCCGATGTTCGCGCAGACCGGCGACGACCGGTATGCCAACGCGGAGAAGATGATCCTCAAACAGGTGGACGTCCTGCCGCACGCCCTGATCAACAACGTCGACACCAAGCTGGGCCGGGGCGGCGAACTCCTCGAGGACTACCTGCGGTGGCTGGTGAAGAGGATCGGGGAGCTGCGCCCGGACAGCGCGTACACGCCCCGGTTGCACGTCGACACCTACGGCACCGTGGGCCTCGCCTTCGACGGCGACGTCGACGCGGTCGCCGCCTATCTCGCCCGTCTCGGGGACATCGCGGCCCCGTACGAGCTGGTGGTCGAGCATCCCGTCGACGCCGGGAGCCGGGAGGCCCAGATCGAGACGTACGTCCGGCTGCGGTCCGCCCTGCGGCGGATGAACGCACGGGTGAAGATCGCCGTCGACGAGTGGTGCAACACCCTTGAGGACATCGAGATGTTCGTCGACCGGGGCGCGGCCGACGTGATCCACGTCAAGACACCGGACCTCGGCGGCATCAACAACACGATCGAGGCGCTGCTGCTGGTGCGCGACCGCGGACTTGTCGCGTACTGCGGTGGCACGTGCAACGAGACGGACCGCTCGGCGCAGGTCACCGCCAACGTCGCCATGGCCTGCGGCGCGGGACAGGTGCTGGCCAAGCCCGGCATGGGAGTGGACGAGGGACTGATGATCGTGGGAAACGAGATGGCACGGGTGGCGGCGATCGCCGCGGCACGCCGAGAGCCGGTCCTGCCGTGATGCCGCTGGAGGATGTCAGGATCATCGCGATCGAGCAGTACGGCGCGGGGCCGTTCGGGAGCGTGCATCTGGCGGACCTGGGAGCCGAGGTCATCAAGATCGAGGACCCGTCGACCGGCGGTGACATCGGGAGGTACGTCGTTCCCGAGCAGCACGGCGAGGACAGCCTGTTCTTCGAGACCTTCAACCGCAACAAGCGCAGCCTCAGCCTCGACATCTCCACGCCCGAGGGCCGCGCCGTGTTCGAGGACCTGGTCAAGGTCAGCGACGTGGTGCACTCGAACCTGCGGGGGGACGTCCCGGCCAAGCTGAGGATCCGCTACGACGACCTCAAGCATCTCAACCCGGCGATCGTGTGCAGTTCGCTCAGCGGGTTCGGCATGACCGGGCCGCGCAGCGCCGAACCCGGGTACGACTACGTGCTGCAGGGCATGGCCGGCTGGATGGACCTCACCGGCGAGCCCGGCGGACCGCCCACCAAGTCCGGGCTGTCGCTCGTGGACTACTCGGGCGGGCTGGTGGCGGCGGCATCCATCCTGGCCGCGCTGCACGCCGCGCGGCGCGACGGTGTCGGCTCCGACTGCGACGTCAGCCTGTTCGACACGGCGATCTCGATGCTGACCTACCCGGCCGCCTGGCAGCTCAACGGCGACTTCGAGCCCAGGCGCACCCACCACTCCGCTCATCCGTCACTCGTCCCCTTCCAGGCCTTCCCGACGGGAGACGGCTGGCTGGTGGTCGCCTGCCCGAAGGAGAAGTTCTTCCGCCGGCTCGCCGGGGCCCTCGGGCATCCGGAGTGGCCGGACGACCCCCGGTACCGGGACTTCGCCGCCCGGCGGGAGAACGCCGAGGCCCTGCTGGCCGAGCTCGAGGCGGTGTTCGCCACCGGCACGAGCGAGCACTGGCTGGGCCTGTTGCGGTCGGCCGGGGTGCCGTGCGGGCCGGTGAACACCGTGGCGCAGGCCCTGCGGGATCCGCACACCGTCGCCCGGGGCATGGTCGTCGAGACCGAACATCCCTATTTCGGGACCGTGCGGCAGGTCGCGAGCCCGCTGCGGGTGGGTGCGGAACAACGCGCCCACGCGCGTGCTCCCCGGCGCGACGAGGACGCCGGCTATGTCCTGGGCGAGGTGCTCGGATACGACGCGGAACGCATCGAGCGGCTGCGCGCCGCCGATCGCCGGGGCTGAGGCCTCCCAGATGGCCACGCCGCCGCGAGGTCCGTGACCCGCCCCCGAAAACGCCTACGGGCGCACGGACCCCCACACGATCCCCGGTGAGCCGGCCGGACCGCTCAGGCCGGCTCGCCGGGCGGGGCCGACAGCAGGTCGGCCACCAGGTTCTTCGGCTCTATCTCCACCAGGCTCAGCGCGGTCTCGGTGCGCTGCACGCCCTCGATCTGCCAGATGCAGTCCATGAGCAGCTGCCGCAGATGCTGGTGATCACGCACCCGGAGCCGGGCGAGCATGTCCATGGCGCCGGTGACGATGTCGAGCGCTTCCAGCTCGGGTATCAGGGCGAGCTGCTCGACGAGGTCCTGCTGCTGGTAGCCCTGGACGGCCGTGATGATCAGGTACACCGTCATCGGATAGCCCGCGGCGCTCCAGTTCACGCGCACGCCGTACCCCTGGATCACACCGAGACGTTCCAGACGCGCGATGCGTTCTCCGACCGCGGGGGCGGACATGCCGAGCTCACGGGCGAGCGCCCGCTGCGAGCGCCTGGAGTCCTGGCTGAGCAGGACGAGTATCTGCCGGTCTACGTCGTCGAGCGGAACCGGAGGCACTGGGACGGGCACGTCGGCGACAGCCCGCAGGGGCGCGGCCGAAGTGTGCGAAGCAGGGGAACGACGGCGAGGGGGCATGGCGGGAAGGCTACCCCGCCGGGGACACGGAAGGGGCACGGAAAGAGCACCGCCGCCGGAGTCACCCGTATGACAGGTGCCACATCCCGGGGCGGACACCCGCGGCGACAGGCGATCCGAATGCGTTTGCAGTGGATGGCTGGTATTTGTGGGGCAAATGGTTAGTATGAGACGCAACTTCCCTTACAGTTGACCACTCCCAAGGTCGACATTGGTTTCACTTCGCATATCGAACGGAGTGTGAGGACCGGTGCGGGTCTTCGACAGCAACTGGATGCAGATCGCCGACTACCTCCAACGCGACGATCGCATCGTGCTCCCGGTCGGGTCGACCGAGCAGCACGGGTATCTCTCGCTCGGGACGGACGCCTTACTGGCCGAGCGTGTGTCGGTGGAAGCGGCGGAGCCGCTCGGCGTGCCGGTCCTGCCGGTCCTGCCGTTCGGCATGGCGCCGTACTTCGTGGAGTACCCGGGCAGCATGAGCCTGCGGATGAGCACCTACATCGAGGTGATCCGCGACCTGCTCAACTGCCTGGCCTCCCAGGGGTTCCGGCGGATCGCGGTGATCAACGGCCACGGCGGCAACGCTCCCGTCGCCGGCCTCATCCGCGAATGGGTGTGCCTGCCGCGCGAGGAACGGGTGGAGGTGCTGTTCCACAGCTGGTACAACGCGCCGAAGACGGCGGAGGCCGCGTCCAGGTTCGACGACGACCAGTTCCACGGCTCCTGGCTGGAGAACTTCGCCTGGACCAGGGTCGACGGCGTCGAGATCCCCGGCGGCAGCGCGCCGGTCCTGCCGAGGTCGCTGGCGGACAACGTGACCGCGCGCGAGATGAGGGAGCTGTCCCCGGACGGAAGCCTGGGTGGGGCCTACCAGCGCAGCGACGAGGACATGCGAATCGTGTGGGACGCCGGCGTGGCCGAGGTCCGCGAGCTGCTCGAGAAGGGATGGCTCGACCAGTGACAGCAGTCAGGGGCAGGGTCGCCGTCGTCACCGGCACGGCACACGGGATCGGGGCGGCCATCGCCGCCGCGCTCGAGGCGGACGGGGCCCGGGTGCACGGCGTCGACAAGGACACGGTGGACGTGACGGACTCGTCCGCGGTCGACGCCTTCTTCGCCGAGATCGGCGACGTCGACATCCTGGTCAACAACGCCGGCGGGGTGGTCGGCCAGGTCCACCACCCTCTGGAGGAGATCAGCGACGAGGACTGGTCCGCCGTGGTCGCGGCCAATCTGACCAGCACCTTCCTGTGCACCAGGGCGGCGGTGCCGGCCATGAAGCGGCGAGGCTTCGGCCGCATCGTGAACATCTCGTCGGGCGCGGGCCGCAGCGTCAGCCTGACCGGCATCCAGGCCTACGCCAGCGCGAAGGCCGGGCAGATCGGCTTCACCCGTCAGATGGCGCACGAGCTGGGACGGTTCGGCATCACGGTCAACTGCATCGCGCCGGGGTTCGTCCTGTCCAATCCCACGACGATCGAGCAGTGGGAGAGCTACGGCGAGCAGGGGCAGGCCGCGCTCGTCGAAGGCATCGCGGTACGCCGGCTCGGCCGGCCCGAGGACATCGCGCACGGCGTCCGGTTCTTCGTCTCGGAATCCTCATCCTGGATCACCGGTCAGACCCTCTCGATTGATGGTGGACATGCTCTCTTTTGATTCGACCGACGCCGCCTACCTCGACGAGCTCGCCGACTACGTCGCGGTGCCCAGCGTGAGCCGGGACGCCACCGCGGAGACCATGCGGACCGCGGCTCAATGGCTCGCGGCCCAGCTGTCCTTCGCCGGCGGACGGGTCGTCGACACGGCGGGTCACCCCGTCGTCCGGGGCGAGTGGCTCGGGGCGCCCGGCGCTCCCACCATCCTGGTCTACGGCCACTACGACGTGCAGCCGACCGGCGATCTCGCCGAGTGGCGCACCCCGCCGTTCGAGCTGAGAGTCGACGGCGACGTGATGCGCGGGCGCGGGGTCACCGACGACAAGGGCCCGGTCTTCATCGTGCTCAAGGTGGCGCAGGCGTTCATCGAGCAGGAAGGCGCGCTGCCGCTGAACGTCAAGTTCCTCTTCGAGGGGGAGGAGGAGATCGGCAGCCCCCACCTTCCCGCATACCTGCGCGAGCATGCGGACGAACTCGCGGCCGACCTGGTCATCTCGGCCGACGGGGCGATGTGGCGGCCGAGCGAGCCCTCGTTGTCGATCGCGTCCAAAGGCCTGGTGACGCTCGACGTCGAGGTCAGCGGCGCCGCCACCGACCTGCACTCCGGGCGTTACGGCGGCACCGTCGCCAACCCCGTGCACGCCCTGAGCGAGATCCTGGCCGGCCTGCACGCGGCCGACGGCCGGGTCGCGGTCGACGGCTTCTACGACGGGATCCCCGAACTGAGCGACGAGCGTCGCGCCGCCATCGCGGCGGTGCCGTTCGACGAGGACCGCTACCGCGACGACCTGGGTCTCGACGGCCTCTTCGGCGAGGCCGGCTACAGCACGCTGGAGCGGCTGTGGGAGCGTCCCACCCTCGAGATCAACGGCGTCCTGGCCGGAGGCAAGTACACGGTGATCCCGCACGTCGCGACCGCCCACATCTCCTGCCGTCTCGTGCCGGGTCAGCGCCCGGAACGGGTGCTCCAGGCGATCACCGACCATGTGCTCGCCCAGAAGATCCCCGGCGTGCGCGTCGCCGTCCGCCCCGACAAGGGCGGGGTGCCCGCGTACACGATCCCCGCCGGCCACCCGGCGATCCGCGCCGCCACCGAGGCGCTCGCGCACGTCTACCCGGACCAGGATGTCCTGTTGGCCGTCATCGCGGGGACGCTGCCCGCGACGGCCCTGTTCGAGGAGGTCCTCGGCGCGAAGACCCTGTTCTTCTCCTTCTCCACCGCCGACGAGAACCTGCACGCGCCGAACGAGTTCATGCGGATCTCCCGGCTGCGTGAGGGGATGCGCGCCTGGGAGCGGCTGTGGCGGCTGCTCGCCGACGGGCCGCACCGGCTGGCGCCGGTCCGCGGGGACGGCACGCGGTGACCGCGGGCGCCTACGAGTCGTACGGCTACCTCACGCCCGGCGTCGACTTCCCGGACATCGAGCTGGCCCCCGAGTTCGGCCGCGTGCCGCCGTACGCCGGCGGCCTGAGCGAGCAGGAGCGGGAACGGGCCGAGCGGCTGCTACGGGACAACGTCGTGGTCAGCCTGCACGACCATCCCGTCCGGTTCCCCGCGGACATGCGGCAGACGCCGGAGTACAACAGGACCGGACGCCAGCACACCGCGTTCGCCGGGCTCCTCGCGTCGGGCATGACCGTGGTGTTCGACAACATGATGGACGGCACCGCCTGCGTCACCGGCAACGCCCCGTGGCGCTGGCTCGACATCATCACCGACCTCGGCATGCGCCAGGCCGACATCGCCCACCAGTCCGACGTGATCGTGATCCGGACGATGGACGACATCGAGCACGCGCACCGGTCGGGCAAGGTGGGGCTGCTCTTCGGCCTGGAGGCGGCGACGCCGATCGAGAACGAGATCGATCGGCTCGACGTCCTGTACGGCCTCGGCCTCCGGCAGATCGGCATCGCCTACTCCGACGCCAACGCCCTCGGCAGCGGCCTGAACGAGACCACCGACGGCGGGCTCACCGACTTCGGCGGGCGCGCGGTCGCCAGGATGAACAGGCTCGGCCTGGCCATCGACATCTCGCACTCCTCCGACCGGACCGGCCTGGACGTCTGCGCCGTGAGCGAGCGCCCGGTGTTCATGACCCACGCCGGAGCGCGTGCGGTCTGGGACACGCCGCGGATGAAGCCGGACGACGTCCTGCGCGCGGTCGCCGAGACGGGCGGAGTCATCGGGATGTCGGCGGCGCCCCACACGACGTTGTCCGAGGCTCATCCCCGGCACACCATCCTGTCGGTGATGGACCACTTCCGGTACTGCCTGGACCTGGTCGGCATCGAGCACGTCGCGTTCGGGCCGGACACCCTCTACGGCGACCACGTCGGCCTGCACACCGTCTTCGGGCACCTGCTCAAGGTGGGCGCCGCGGCACCCGGCGGCCCCTCCTTCGAGAAGGTGGAGTACGTCGACGGGTTGGAGAACCCGACCGAGAACTTCCACAACATCTGCGGCCTGCTCGTACGGGAAGGGTTCTCCGACAGCGAGATCACGGCCGTGCTCGGCGGCAACATCCTCCGGGCGCTCGAGCGGATCTGGGCCTAGTGGCCCCTCCCGCGCCCCCGTCAACAGGAAAGAGGATCAGTGATTCCTGACGACCAGCCCCCGGCGGCCGCCGGGGCGGACGATCGGCTCGCCCAGCTCAGCGCCGAGTTCTTCCAGGTGAAGCACACGGCCGACCCCTTCAGCGCCACACTGCTCGGCGTCTCGGGCTTCGACGGACTGGTGCCCGACCCCAGCCGCTCCGGCTCCGCCGCCGACGCCGCGAAGATCGCGGACATCGAGCGGCGGCTGGCGGAGATCGACCCCGGCGGCCTGAACCCGGCCGACCGGATCAACCACGCGGTGCTCGGCCGCCTCGCCTGGGGCGTGCGGTCCGATCTGGAGCATGGGCTGTGGGAGACGGGGGCGTCCGCGGACGGCTACTCCTCACCGCAGGCGATGATGTTCATGTCGGTCCCGGCGGCGTCCCTCTCCGACGCGGCGGCCGTCGACCAGTACCTCCGGCGGCTTACCGCCCTGCCCGCGTTCGTCGACGCCATCCTCGACCGCTATCGGGCGGCCAAGGAGGACGGGCGCATACCCACCCGCGTCGGCGTCGGCCAGGCCATCGACCAGCTCACCGGGCACCTTTCGCTGAGCCTGGCCGACGACACCCTGCTCAGCCTCCGGCTGCCGGCCGGCGTCGACGAGGGGAGCGTCAGGGGGCGAGCGTCCCGCATCGTCGAGGAGTCCGTCCGTCCCGCGCTCCGGCGCCTGCTCGCCGGCCTCCGGGACGAGTTGCTGCCCGTGGCCCGGCCCGACGAGCGGGTCGGCGTCCGCTTCGTCCCCGGTGGCGAGGAGGGCTACCGGGCCGCGGTGCGGCGCCACACCACCACGGACCTGTCTCCGGAGGAGATCCATCAGATCGGCCTCGACTGTCTCGCGGAGCTGAGACAGGAATGGGCCGAGCTGGGCGGCCGGGTGCTCGGTACGAGCGACGTGGGCGAGATCCTGGCCCGGCTGCGGGACGATCCCTCGTTGCGGTTCGGCTCGGCCGCCGAGATCGTCGACGTGGTGACCGACGCGCTGCGCCGGGCCGAGGAGGCCCGCGACGACTGGTTCCCGGCGTACGACATCGCCGACTGCGTCATCGAGGAGATCAACCCGATCGAGGCGGGCAACGCCGCGCTCGCCCACTACCGGCCGCCGGCGGGCGACGGGTCCCGGCCCGGCGCCCATTGCGTCCTCACGGCCGACCCGAAGGAACGGTTCGTGTACGAGTACGAGGCACTGGCCTTCCACGAGAGCACGCCCGGGCACCACCTGCAGATCGCCTCCGCGCAGACCTTGACGGACCTTCCGGCGTACCGGCGTTTCCTGGACGCCGAGGTGTGCGGGTACGTCGAGGGCTGGGGCCTGTACAGCGAACGGCTGGCCGACGAGATGGGCCTGTACACCTCGGACATCGCCCGGCTGGGGATGCTCTCGTTCGACGCGCTGCGCGCCTGCCGGCTGGTGGTGGACACGGGCATGCACCACCTCGGCTGGTCGCGGAGGCAGGCCATGGAATTCATGTGGGACAACACCGCGACGACGCGGGCCAACGTCCGCAACGAGATCGACCGCTACATCGCATGGCCCGGGCAGGCGCTGGCGTACATGATCGGCCGTCGCGAGATCCGCCGCCTGCGAACCGTGGCCGAGGCCCGGCTCGGATCCCGGTTCGACATCCGCGCCTTCCACGGGACGGTGCTCGGCAACGGCGCCGTCCCCCTCGGTGTGCTCGACCAGATCGTGGCCGCCTGGATCGACTCCGCGGCGGCCTGAGCCAGGGCGCCTGCGTTTCCTCAGCAAGGAGTGCACATGTTCGTGAACATCAATGGTGCGCGGCTCAACGTCGAGGTCCTCGGCGAGGAGGGCGCCCCCGTGCTGATCGCCCACCACGGCGGCGGGGGCATCGGCTCGCTGGCGGAGCCGAAGGCGACCTTCGGCCCGCTGTCCGACCTGTTCCGCGTCGTGGTGTTCGACGCCCGCGGCTGCGGCCTGAGCGAGGGCGTCCCGCCCTACTCGCACGCCCAGTGGGCCGCCGACGTCGACGCGCTGCGCGAGTGGGCCGGCGCCGAGACGGTCGTGATCGCGGGCGGCTCCTACGGCGGATTCATCGCCATGGAGTACGCGATCGCCTACCCGGACAGGGTGCGGGCGATGATCCTGCGGGACACCTCACCGGACTGGACCAACCTGGAGCTCGCCCACGAGAACGCGCGGAAGCAGACCCGGGTGGAGCTCGACTGGGAGAACTACGAGCGCTATTGGAGCGGCAAGATCCGCGACGACGCCGACCTGAAGGCCCGCTGGGCCGAACTGATCCCGCTGTACGACCACGAGTACGACCCGGAGAAGGCGGCCGCGCGGGTCGAGGCTGGCATCTACCGCCACGAGGCGCACAACTGGTGCTTCCAGCAGAACGCGCCGATCTACGACGTGAAGCCGCAGCTTCCGTCCGTGACCTGCCCCACCCTTGTCACCGTGGGCCGCCACGACTGGGTGACCCAGGTGTCGTCGTCGGAGACGATCGCCTCCCTCATCCCGGACTCCACGCTGGTCGTCTTCGAGAAGTCCGGGCACTCCCCGCAGTTCGAGGAGGCGGAGCTGTTCCAGCGGACGATGCGCGACTTCCTCGCCGAGGCGCTGCCGGACCTCGGAACGGCGGTGCGATGATCGAGCGGCGGACTCTCCGCATCCCCGGCCTCGGCCCGGACGGGCTCGACATCCCGTACTTCGACATCCGGGGCCGCGGAGACGGGCCGCGGCTCACCGTGCTGTCCGGCGTGCACGGCGCCGAGTACGCCTCGATCGCGGCCGTCCGCGAGTTCGTGCGGAACCTCGACGCCGCCGCCGTCTCCGGGCGGATCGTCGTCGTCCCCGTGGTGAACGTGCCGGGATTCTGGGCCAGGACGCCGTTCGTCGTCCCGGTGGACGGCGAGAACCTGAACCGGAGCTTTCCCGGCGACCCTCGCGGCTCGTTCACGGAGGTGCTGGCGCACCACGTCTTCACCGAGTTCGTCCTCGGCTCCGACTACCTCGTCGACATGCACGCCGGCGACCTGCCCGAGTCGCTGGAGCCGTTCACGATCTTCGAGGAGTCCCCGGTCGAGGCGGCCTCGCTGGAACTCGCCCTGGCGTACGGCGCCGGACACGTCGTCAGGCAGGCCGCGGAGGCGCGGACCGTGGCGGGCAGCACGTGCGCGGCCGCGGCGGACGCCGGCATCCCCGCCGTCATCGCGGAGTCAGGCCAGAACGGCCTGCTCGACCAGGCGGCGATCGACCGGCACCTGGCCGGGCTGACCAACATCGCGAGATCCGTCGGGGTGCTGGACGGCGAGCCGTGGCCGGTGCGCGATGTCCGCCTGCACGAGGGGTGGCACTGGCTGCGCACGGACCGGGCGGGCTGGTGGGAGCCCGCCGTGGCGGTGGGGGAGCCCGTGCCGGCCGCCGGGCTGCTGGGAACGATGAGCGACGTGTGGGGTGAGGTCTTCGCCGAGGTGCGGGCGCCCGAGGCGGGCACACCGTTGTTCCTGACGAGCAGCCCGGCGGTATCGGCCGGCGGCCTGCTGCTGGGCCTGGCCCGTCACTGATCCCGCCGGGGGTGGCCCAGAACTCGCAGCATGACATCCATGGGAGCAGCCGCTTCCCGTCTTCGCCGCTCCGGGCATACCGAGGGCGGCACCGACGTACAGACACCATCGACAAGGAGACCCGACGTGGACGAGAACGGAACCGCCTCCCCGGCGCCCCGAACGCCGTCAGTGAGCTGGGAGGGCCGTTACCTGGAGGATTTCGTCGTCGGCGACGTCTACCGGCACCCGCTCGGCCGTACGGTGACCGAGGTGGACAACTCATGGCTCACCCTGCTGACCCAGAACACGGCGGCCATCCACTTCGACCGGCACTACGCGGAGCGAACGCAGTGGGGCAGGCCGCTGGTCGACTCGACCTTCACCCTGGCCCTGGTCACCGGGCAGAGTGTGCACGACGTGTCCATGAACGTCATGGCGAACCTGGGCTGGGACCGGGTGCGCCTGCCCAATCCCGTCTTCGAAGGCGACACGATCTACTCCCAGTCGGAAGTGCTCTCGGTGCGCGAGTCGCAGTCCCGTCCCGACGTTGGCGTGGTGGAGGTGCGCACCATCGGGTTCAACCAGGACGGCGTGATCGTGATCAGCTTCGAGCGCACCCTTCTGGTCTACCGGCGGGGGCATGGTCCCACCCGCGCCGTCGTCGAACCCCGGTGGGACGAGAGGTCTCTGCGGGCCGCCGGTCTCGACCCGCGTCCCGGCACACCGTGACCGGGGCGTACGGGACGACGGCGCGGACCCTGCTCTTCGTGCCCGGGACCCGGCCCGACCGCTTCGCGAAGGCCGCCGCCAGCGGCGCGGACGCGATCATCATCGACCTCGAGGACGCCGTCGCCCCGCAGGACAAGGCACACGCGCGGGCGGCCGCCGCCGGCCACGTCTCCGTCCACCCGGCACTGGTCAGGGTCAACGGGATCGGCACGCCGTGGCACGATGACGACCTGGCGGCGCTCGCCGGGGCCGAAGGGCTGGCCGGAGTCGTCCTTGCCAAGACCGAGGCGCCGGAGCACGTCGCGACGGTGGCCGCCGTGCTCGGCCCGCGGGTACCGGTCTTCGCGTTGCTCGAATCCGCCCGGGGCGTACGGGACGCGGATCTCATCGCACAGGCCCCGGGCGTGGCGCGGCTTCTGTTCGGAAACCTCGACTTCTGTCTCGACGCGGGTATTCCCTCGCGGGGCGGCGACGAGCAGGGGTTGTTGTTCGCGCGCAGCAAGGTCGTCCTCGCGGCGAGGGCCGCCGGGTTGCCCGGGCCCGTCGACGGGGTCGAGCCCGAGATCGACAACGAGGCGGCGACCCTGGGGGCCGCCCGCCGGGCGGCGGCCCTGGGATTCACCGGCAAGTTGTGCCTGCACCCGCGTCAGGTCGCTCTCGTCCGCAGCGCGTTCACGCCCTCGGACGGGGAACTGGACTGGGCCCGGCGTGTGCTCGACGTGGCGGCAGGATCCGCGGGCGCCGCCGTACGGGTCGACGGAGAGATGATCGACAGACCTCGTCTGGAGCTCGCCCGGCGCATCGTCGACTCCGCGGGGGAGGAGCCGGCGTGAAGCGGCCGGCCCGCGCGTCGTGCGGCGCGCGGGTGTGATCCTACGACCCGGCCGACTCGATCCCGGCGGCGGCGAAATAGTGCTGAAGGCGAGCGGAGCGTCGGCGGACATGTGCCGGGCCGTCTGGCGCCACAACCACGCCGACTGGTACGTCGGCCGGGTCTTCGACTTCGCCCGCGGTTACTCTTCGAGCTCGGCCGGCGTGGGGAGGAGCTGTGTGCGCTTCCTGCCGCGCCGAGTGCCGTGGCCGGCCGTGTCCTCGCCTACGCGCGGATGCAGCTCGGCAAGCCGTACGCTTGGGGAGCTGAGGGGCCGGGGAGCCGGCGGGCCCGGGCATGCCGGGATCGTCGTCACTCCCGGCCAGATGATCCACGCGCCACACACCAGAGACGTCGTGTGCTACGCGTCCTATTCCGCTGGTTCTGACGTGGTCGGGCTCACCCGGGCGGCAGGCCGTGGCCGGTGGGGCAGTGGTCGAGCGGGGCGATGGGGCCGTTCAGAGGTCGGCGGCGGGCAGTAGCGCCAGCAGACCCAGCGTCGCCAGGATGCACAGCGCGGCCGGCATGGGCGCGGTGTCGCCTCGCAGGAATAGCGTGGCTCCCTCGGGCCCGCCCCATACGCCGAGGCAGCTCCGGTTGATGCCGAGATCGACGGCGAGTGCGAGTGGGGCCGTGCTGTAGGCAGCCAGCAGCAGCGCTGCGAGGACTCGCGAGACGGCGCGGCCGAGAGGATGTATCCGGCCTCCGCCGCCGAGGCCACCAGGGCGGCGGCCCACCACCATCGTGATCTCCACAACATGAGTCGACACCGCTCCGAAACCTACCGACAGAAACCATCGGCAGGTTTCGGAGCGGACGGCGGCCGTTGACCAGGCCGGGGCTTGTCACTGGAACTTATGACCCGCCCCGGCGGCCGGCGATGTCGACGACGCGTGAAAACTGGATCAGGCACAACTTTCCATGATCGGACCCCGGCTGAGCTGATCACGGTTCAGGCGTTCTAGCCAGTAGCTCACCTGTCTATGGCGACGATCTGCGGCGTGTTGATCAGTGAGATGGTCAGGGCGTTGTTCCCTCACCTGGCCCGCGTGTGCATTGACCAGGTGTCGCGTGCGGGAAGGACGGTGCGGATCCGGGCCAGCACCGGCACCGTGGAGGCGGCGTGCCCGGACTGCGGAGATCGGTCGCGGCGCAGGCACAGTCACTATGAACGGCGGTTGTCCGACACCGCAGCCGGCGGTCAGGAACTGCTCATCCACCTGCGGGTACACCGATTCTTCTGCCGTAATACCGCCTGCGTGAGGGCGACGTTCGCCGAGCAGATTCCCGGCCTGACGGTGCGATACGGCCGCCGCAGCATCCCAGCGGGCAAGGTGTTGGCGGCGATTGCGCTGGCGCTGGGCGGTCGCGCCGGGGCCCGGCTCACCCAGCGCCTGGCCGCCTCAGTGAGCCGGATGACGCTGATCAGACTGAGTCGCGGCCTGCCCGAGCCGCCCCTCCTGGCGGGCCCGCGGGTGCTCGGCGTGGACGACTTCGCCTACCGTCGGGGCCACTCCTACGGCACCATCCTGATCGACATCTCCACCAGCACGGTGGTCGACGTGCTGCCCGACCGGACGGCCGACACCCTCGCGGCCTGGCTGCACGCTCACCCCGGCGTCGAGATCGTGTGCCGGGACCGGGCCAGCGCCTATGCCGAGGGCACCGCCCGCGGCGCACCGCAGGCGATCCAGGTGGCAGACCGCTGGCATATCTGGAGAAACCTCGGCGAGGCCGTCGAACGCACCCTCACCCGCCACCGCCATCACCTGCCGTCCCTAATCCCCACGCTCGTCACTCAGCCCACCCCTTCTCCACCTCCGCAGGCACCCACCCCACCTCGCTCGCCCGCCGACCGCGACGACCGGATCGCCGTCCGCACCCGGGAACGGCATTCCGTCGTTCACGCTCTGCTGAAGCAGGGCCACGGCGTACGGGAGATCGCCCGGCAGTTGAACCTCGGCCGCAACACCGTCCGGCGCTTCGCCCGCGCCGACAACCCCGAAGACCTTCTCGTCCACACCGGCACCGGCCAACGCCCCAAGGCATTGGACGCTTACGACGGCTACCTACGCAAGCGGTGGGCGGAGGGATGCACCAACGCCGAAGTCCTCTGCCGTGAACTGCGGAATCTCGGCTACCGCGGCAGCAGCACCGCCGTCCGCCAATACGTCCGCCCCTGGCGAGCCCGCCTGCCACCAACCCCGGCTTCGCCCCGCCCGCCCACGGTCCGCCAAGCCACCGGCTGGTTCCTGCGCAACCCCGCCCGCCTCGAACCCGGCGAGCAACGCCAGCTCGACACCCTCACCGCCTTATCTCCCCAGCTGGCAGCGCTCCGGGGCCATGTGCGCCAGTTCGCCGAAATGATGATGAACCGCCGCGGCCGGGACCTGGAGGCATGGATCAACGCGGTACTCCGCGACGACCTGCCTGACCTGCACTCCTTCGTCACCGGGCTACGCCGCGACCAAGACGCCGTCACCGCCGGCCTCACCCTGCCCTACAGCTCTGGACCCGTCGAAGGGCACGTCAACCGCACCAAAATGCTCAAGCGGCAGATGTACGGCCGCGCCAACCCCGATCTCCTGCGCAAACGCCTCCTGCTGGCCGACTGACCAGGGTCCACTTCACGGAAAGTGTGCCTGATCCAGAATTCGAGCGTCGTTGACACGCGGCGCGTATGACTGCCGTACGGCTCCTGCTGTACGGCCAGGAAGCAGTCGTGCGCATCGGCGATTCCCTGTGCGCCGGATCGGTTCGGCTTCCATCAGACCAACGCTGTTGTCTGCAGCCCGCCTTTCGGGGAGCGTAGTGGGGGTACGAGGAGCTTGCCGGGGATATCCGCTGGCAGTACGGTCTACCGCCGCGAGGAGAGCCCGAGCTGCCGTGGGTCCAGCACGCACTGTGTCCCGACACTGTTTCGGCAGGTCGGAGCCGTGATCACGAACTATGTGATCACGGCTTTTCTGTTTCTCGTTGCTCATTTGTTGCTCGGACGGGACGTCAGTTGCCGACAGCCTGCTGTCTTTCCTTGCCGCAGAGTGGAACTGATGTGCCTCGGGTTCCGTGGAGTCGGCTTGGTTGGCCGTCATGCCAGCTGCGTGTTTGCGTAGAGCATCTCGTATTCGACCGGGGTGCGCATCCCCAGGGCGCTGTGACGTCGTTGGCGGTTGTGGAAGATCTCCAGGCACTCGAAGATCGCGTTTGCCAGCTCGATGCGGGTGTTCCACCGCCGCCGATTGAGCAGTTCGGTCTGCATCCGGCCCAGCGCAGCGCGGGTTGCCGGCGTGTCCAGTCGATGAGGGAACGCACCCACGTGTCATCGGTGATCGCCAACTGACCGACCAGGGAGGTGAAGCGATCGCCCAGATCCTGCCCGCCCCTGTCGGCCAGGGTGCGCGCGGCCAGCAGGAACAATTCCCGCTTGGCGGTTGCGACGGCAAGCACTATATGCGTGTATAGTGAGCTATCCGATCGACCATCTGACAACATGCTTGTATAAGGAGATTTGAGTAGTGGGAGACCCGATTGGCGATCCGGCGTTCGAGGACCTGACGGCTCGGGCGCGGATCAGGGACGCCGCGATCCGCCTGTTCGCCGAGCGGGGCATCGACGGCACGACGGTTCGCGACATCGCCCAGGAGGCAGGCGTGTCGCCGGGCCTGCTTCGACACCACTTCGGGTCCAAGGAGGCGTTGCGCGAGGTGTGCGACACCTACGCGCTGGACCGGCTCGTCAAGATCAAGGAGGAGTTCTACCTTGAGGGCAAGGTGGCCAACCCGGGCTTCCTGCCGTCGGTCCATCCGACGATCGTGCTGCTCTACAAATACCTCACCCGTGCTCTGCTCGGCGGCTCGTCGGGCGCCGCGGCGATGTTCGACGAGATGGTGACGCTGAGCGAGCAGTGGGTCCGTAAGCACGCGCCGGCCGTCACCGAGGACTACCGGGCATACGCCGCGGTGCTCGTCGGCATGCAGTCCGGACTTCTGGCGATGCACGACCACGTGTCCCGCACGCTGGGTGTCGACATCTTCACCACTGAAGGGCACCTGCGCATGGCGGGCGCGCTGGCCGACTTCTACTCCCACTCGCTGCTCGATCCCGAGTTCGTCACGAAAGCCCGCGCGGCGATGGAACCGCCGCGGGCACCCAACCCCCCTACCGCCACGGGGACCGACCCCGGGGCTGAAGGAGCATGAGAAACCATGACCGAGGCGATCCACGTAGACGCACTGGTCAAAACATTCGGGCCCACCCGCGCGCTCGACGGGCTCGATCTGTCTGTACGGACCGGGGAGGTGCACGGCTTCCTCGGTCCGAACGGCGCGGGGAAGTCCACCACCATCCGGATTCTGCTCGGACTGCTGCGCGCCGACTCCGGCTCCGCCCGGCTGCTCGGCGGCGACCCGCGGCGCGACGCCGCGGAACTGCACCGCCGCCTCGCATACGTGCCCGGCGACGTCACCCTCTGGCCCAACCTGTCCGGCATCGAGGTCATCGACCTGCTCGGCCGGCTCCGCGGCGGCCTCAACGCCAAGCGCCGAGACGAGCTGCTGGAGCGCTTCGACCTCGACCCGCGTAAGAAGGGCCGGGCCTACTCGAAGGGCAACCGGCAGAAGGTCGCCCTCGTCGCCGCCCTCGCCTCGGACGTCGACCTGCTCATTCTCGACGAGCCCACCTCCGGCCTCGACCCACTCATGGAAGAAGTCTTCCGCCAGGTGATCCGTGAAGAGCAGCAGCGCGATGGCCGGACCGTCCTGCTGTCCAGCCACATCCTCGCCGAGGTCGAAGCGCTCTGTGATCGGATCACCATCATCCGCGATGGGCGGGCGGTCGAGACCGGCACGCTCGCCGACATGCGTCACCTGACCCGTACCTCGATAGAGGTCGGCCTCGCCGGGCCGGTGACCGGCTTGGACACGCTGCCCGGCGTGCACGACGTACAGACTCACAACGGGACCGTGCGCTTCGACGTCGACACCAGTGCTCTCGACGCGGTGCTGCGGCACCTCACCACCGTGGGCATCCTGAGCCTGACCAGCCAGCCGCCGACCCTCGAGGAGCTGTTCCTGCGCCACTACGACCGGACGCAGGCCGACGAAAAGCCGCAGACAAGGGTGACCCGATGAACTCGCTGACCGGCACGCGCGCTCTGGCGCGGCTGGCGTTCCGGCTCGACCGCGTCCGGCTGACCGTGTGGGTGCTCGGGCTCGCGGTGATGCCGATGGGGACCGCGGCCAACTACTTGAGCCTGTACCCGACAGAGGCGGACCTGCGCGCGGTGAGCGCCGTCCTGTCCAACCCGTCGCTCGTCGCGTTGAGCGGCCCGCTGTTCGGCCTCTCGATCGGTGGGCTCACCGCGTGGAAGATCGGCGTGACCGAGTTCATCCTGGTCGGTCTGATGAGCCTGCTCACGGTCGTACGGCACACCCGGACCGAGGAGGAGACCGGCCGGCTGGAGCTCATCGGCGCCACCGTGGTCGGCCGATATGCGCCGCTCACCGCCGCCCTGCTCGTGACCGGGCTGGTGAACCTGGCCATCGCGGCGCTGATCGCCCTCGGGCTGCTGGCAACCGGGCTGCCCGCAGCCGGATCGCTGGCCTTCGGCCTCGCCACCGGCCTTGTCGGGATGCTGTTCGCCGCGATCGCCGCGGCGAGCGCGCAGCTTACCCAGAGCGCCCGGGCGGCCAGCGCCATCGCAGGCGCCGTCCTTGGCGGGACCTACCTGCTGCGTGCTGTCGGCGACACCGGGCCGACCTGGCTGAGCTGGCTGTCCCCGACCGGCTGGGCGCTGCACCTGCGCCCATACGCCGGTGAACGCTGGTGGGTGGCCGGCCTGTTCGTCGGGGTCGGGGCCGTCTTCGCCGTCGTCGCGTACGCGCTCGTCGCGCGCCGGGACGTGGGCGCCGGCCTGCTACGGGAGCGGCTCGGGTCCGCCGAGTCCTCCCCGGCCCTGCGCAGCCCGCTCGCGCTGGCCTGGCGGCTGCACCGCGGCCTGCTCCTCGGCTGGACCATCGGGCTCGCGCTGACCGGGGCCGTCATGGGTGGAGCCGCCGCAGGCATCGGCGACCTGCAGTCGCCGAACCAGCAGCTGACCGACATCCTGACGCGGATGGGCGGGAACAACGGCCTCACCGACGCGTTCCTGGCCGCGATCTTCGGCATCACCGGCATGGTCGCCGCCGCCTACACCGTGCAGGCGATACTGCGGCTGCGCCAAGAGGAGAGCAGCGGACGGGTCGAGGCGCTGCTGGCCACGCCGGTCGGCCGGCTCCGCTGGGCGGCGAGCCACCTGACGTTCGCGCTCCTGGGCACCGCCCTGTTGCTGGCAGCGGCGGGCATCGCCGGCGGTCTCGGGTACGGCATGCAGGTCCACGACATCGGCGGGCAAATCGGACGGCTGCTCGGCGCCGCCCTGGTGCAACTGCCGGCCACCTGGGTGCTGGCCGGGTTCGGCACCGCCCTGATCGGCCTGGCACCGAGGTTCAGCGCACTGGCCTGGGCCGCGCTCATCTTGTCCGTCCTGCTCGTCGAGCTCGGCGCGCTGTTCGGGCTGAGCCAGTGGATCGTCGACGCCACCCCGTTCGCGCACGTGCCGAAACTACCCGGCTCCGCGTTCACCGTGACGCCGATGCTGTGGCTCACCGCCATCGCGCTCGCCCTCGGCGCAGTCGGCCTCGCGGGCCTGCACCGGAGGGACGTGCCGGTGGCGTAATCACGCCCGAGTCGAGGGTCGCGCGGCTCGACCCACGCGGCCCTCGACACGTTCTGGATCACTGCACGTTCATGGTGGAGCGTTGCCCAACGCGTCCTTAATACGAATGGGCGGCTGAGAACGCAGGTCTGTTCCGCTGACCACGACGGAGGACGCCACCGCAGATAGATGCACGTGCGTCGAGATTGATGTCCTCCCATTGGAGCCCGAGCATCTCGCCACGCTGCAAGCCAAGGCAAAGGGCCAGGGACGTAGACCGCGTACAGATGATCTACAAGTGGGAGCAGATAGCGGTCGTGGTCGCCGAGGGCATCGCTCATGGCACCTACCCGTCTCTCACCGTGATAGGTGCAGCTACAAGAAGTTCGACGTTGCCCGTGTCACTGTCCGCAAGGCGATGGGGCAGCTCCGCGCTCAAGGCCTCATCACCACCAAGCCAGGCAAGGGTTCCATCGTCAGCCGTCCCAACGGTGCCGGTGACTAGGGCATAGGTGACCGCATCATGAGTGACCTGTCGGCGGAGACGCGGGAAACCCTTGTCGCTGCCGGCCCCTGCCGCGTCACCGGTGCGGCGCCTGGCACCGGGTGGCGATCCGGCCTACCAAAAGGACGTGCAGCGTCTCCGGCGTGTTGTCGCCCGCGTCCTCGGTGATCGCGAGGTGGCTGCGCCGTCGGCGCCGAGGAAGACGTTGATTTCCCCAGTCTCGATGCCGGAGGTCTCCTCCACATACAGCAGCGGCTTGATGACCACTTTGCAATAGGTCGCCTGGTCCACAATCACACCCGGCATTTTGTCGCATCATGCGCCAATCTGGGTCGGCCAACCGAAGCGCCGACTATGCGTTCGCCATGGAGTCCGAGAGTCGGTGGGGGCACCTCGGCGTAGCTGCTTCACCAGTTCGCCGTATGAATCACAACACGACCCTTCAATGGAGATGTGGCCACTAGTGCCTTCCATTCCAATTCAAGATCACATTATACGAAAGGGCGTCGGATGATTCGCAACAAGCTGGCTTCATTCCTGGCCGTAACCGGAGCATCGTCCAGTCTGCTTCTGGCGTCCGCGATGCCGGCATCGGCTGCGTCCTACAGTCTCACGCCTTATCTGCTGGCGTATAACAACGGATATCTTCACGCATACGCCACCTACAAGGCCGGCACCACGGTGAAGAAGGTGTGTGTGAATCTCATGCTGCAGACAATCTTCGCTGATCAGCCCGGTCCGAGCGCGTGCACCGGCACGCTTCCGTCGAACTCCAGTGGTGGGATCAGCAGCCCCAGTATGCGATGCAACGCGTACCAGACATTCACGCACGTCATAGCGTACGATGCCAACAACAAGGTCATCACGTGGAAGAACGGTCCGGTCGCGTCGGGTTGCTGAGCGAAGCGGCGGCCGTCAAGCAGGAGCCTGTTCTCTCGGGCATGGAATTAGCCGTGGGCTTTCACGGCGAATTTCGCCAAGTTTGATCTTTCGCGTGAAAAGTCCTTCGCTTGCTAGGGCAGAGCTTTCCGTCCGCGACGCGACCGGTGCCGTGCGATTCGCGTTGGTCGGCGACATCCCGCTGCCCGAAGACTTGCGGCGTTTCCATCTCGACACCGTCGGGGAGGGGCTCCGCACGATGGGCGTCTCCTTGGCCGCCCTCATAGAGCGCGACGTGCTGCGCGCCGCACGAGAAGCCTTCGACACCTGGCCGCTCCAGGACTGAAGCGCGCTCCCGACGCGTGAGCCCACCCCGGTACGCCGGAGGTGGGCTCTGTCGTGTTCGTTGGGTTCCACTTTGTCGATCCGTCTGACAAGTCAGCCATGCTCGTCGGGCGCCGGCCGTCGCTTCCATTTGAGTGGACGCATCGAATCTGCCCTGCGGGCTTGACCATGACGCTGCGTCAACCCTCCATGCTGGCTGTCATGAGTGTCCCCCCGACAACCAATCAGGCCCAGGGAGCCGACCGGTGCCCCGACCAGCGATCAACGACGGTGCGCCTGGCCACCGTGTTCGGATGAGTTCTCTCGTCATCCAGGGAACTGTCCGTTTTGGCGGCATACAACGGTGGCGAATCTACTATGTAAAGAGTGGGTGTCTTGAGAAGCATCTCAGGAGGAACCGCTCTCATGCGGGTTGTGGTGGGCAGCCGTTTAAGGATGGGTTCCGGGTCTTTCTCACCACCCAGCCGCTCGCCGCACTCGAACCCGATCGTATTCACGAGGCGTGAGAAACCCGTAGGTCGTGAGCGTGGTTGGTGCCAAGGACTCCAACCACGAGAGCCGCCCTGTACTCCTGGAAGCGCATCAGGGCTCCAAAAGCTCGACCACCAGAGCCTTCACCCGGTCGTGGATTTCGTCTCTTATCACGCGCACAGCATCCATGCCTTGCTCGGCCGGGTCGTCGAGTTTCCAGTCCTCGTACCGTTTGCCGGGGAAGAGAGGGCAGGCATCACCGCAGCCCATAGTGATGATCACGTCGGATGCCTGGACGGCATCGGCAGTGAGGAGCTTCGGACTTTCGGCACTGATGTCGATGCCGACCTCGCGCATGGCGTCGACGGCGACGGGGTTGACCCGCTCTGCGGGCGCCGAACCGGCTGAACGGACCTGGACGCGGTCGCCAGCCAGATGAGCGAGCCAGCCGGCCGCCATCTGGGAACGGCCGGCGTTGTGTACGCATACGAACAGGACGCTGGGCATCGGGGGCATGAGCGGTCCCTTCGATCTGCTTGGAGCTCCTGATATTCGCTCTGGCTGACGGCATTCACGGCACACCATGCCCGATCTCCCGCCGTGGTGCGTCGCTCGGTGCGGAGGTGTGGTCGATCGCCACATCGCTCACCCTGAAACGGCCGCAAGCGAACGCCTCAGGTTGCCTGAGGCGGCCGGCAGGTGCTGCCACGCCTCCGAAGCGGTGCCGCTACGCAAGCAGGAGGTACGCGCCTGCGGCTACGGCGGCGGCGACGGGCGGTGTGCACAACCACGCGATCAGCAGGTCCCGGACGGTCTTCTTGTTGAGCCGGGAGAGGTCGTTGGCCGCGATGCCGGAGATGGCCCCTGCCGACACCTGCGTGGTCGACATGGGCAAGCCCAGTATGGCGCCCAGTCCGACGAGGCTCGCGGTCGTGAGGTTGGCGGTGAAACCTTCGACATGAGGAATCTTGATGACGGAGTACGCGAGCCGGTCGGCGATGCGAGAGCCCGCCACGACACCTCCGACGGCCATGGCCGCGGTGACCGCGAACAGCAGGCCCGTCGGGGTCATCCCGCCCACCAGCGCGAAGGTGCCGATAGCGACGATCTTGGGCGCGTCGTTGAGGCCCCGGGCGAAGCTCGCCAGGCCGCTTGTCGCCCAGTGCGCGATTCCGATGGCTTGCTGCGCCTTGGTCGGCTCGACCTGTCTCGTCAAGGTCGCGACCGGCGCCGTGTCGCCGTCCGGGACCGGAGCCTGGATTCTCTCCCTTCTCGCCGTACGGATCGTCACGACTTTCCGGGTGATGATTCCTAAAACGGCTGAGATGGCGTAGGCCACCAGGATGCTCAGCAGCAGCGGCTGCACGACCTTCCCGAGCAGTCCGTTCCACTCGACGGCGGAACCGGCGAACAGGCTTCCGGCGCCGAGGAGCGAGCCGACCAGGGCATGGGTGGTGGAGACGGGCAACTTCAGGACGGTGGCCAAGACGACCCAGAAGATGGTTCCTACCAGCACCGCGACCGTGAAAGCCGGGGTGGGCTTGGCGGAGACGATGCCTTTGGAGAAGAGATCGGTCATCTTCGAGGCCAACGTCAACGAGACGAGGCAGCCGAGGGTGGTGGCCACGGTGCCCCATGCGATGGCCGTGCGGATTTTCGTCACGCCCGCGCCGGCGAGCGTGGCGACACCCTTCGGCACGTCGTTCGCTCCGTTGGCGGCGGCCAGTAAGAGCACGAGCACAAGTACGAGCACTTCCATAGGTATGCCTCCGGGGGTAGCGGTGCTCGTGGGGGAGCGCGCGCAGCGAGAGGTATGGCTCGGCCGGAGTGGAACCGCCCAGCCACGGACCGGTTGCAGCCCTGCGCCGCCGCTGCCCAGGTCGAGCACCGGCTCGCCAGGTCCTACGTAGCTGACGGGATTTCCGCAGCCGAAATCCTGCTGCAATACATCCGAGGGAATAGCCGCAAGGGATTGCGCATCAGAGCAGCATGGCCCGGCGCAGGGACCCGCGACGCGGCGCTGTAACGCTGTAGCGCTGTTGTACGGCCTGTCCGACGTTCACGCTGACATCACCGGCCTTTGAACCGTATATCCCCTGCCCGACGGCAATAGCGTCAATACTATCGGAGCTATCGTCAAGACTTTTGAGTGAAGATCCTGTTAACGCCCTATTGACTGGTCCTTAACGGCCGGTGATTCCTCGGGTCACTCGACGGTTTTCCTTTGACGGAGGTTGTCCCGGCGCGGGCAGGGCGACGAACTGGGGTGCGTTGACCGCGCCGGCGCTGCTACGCCGCCTCCACCAGCCTTGATGGCCGTCGCCAGCCGGGCCGTGCGGGAAACCCGGCCACTTGGTGATCTTGATGCGGTGTGGACGGTGGTGAAGGTCGATTCGCTTGCCCGCGCTGACCGGTTGGCTCCACACCAGCCCATTTTTGGCCTGTCCGGAAATGGGTCATCGCGGCTAGGTGTTCGGCGCGGCAGTCAGGCGAACTTCGCGGAAATTGGCGCTACCAAATCGCATTGATATCTGTAAATATCGGTTCGGGTCGTGTAGCGACAGGTCGGCTGGCGCGGTGCGGCAGGACGTCATGCGGTATGTCATGTCCAGGGGAGGCCAAGCGTGCGTGACTCGGCAGCGCGTCTCGACCGGATCGGTGATTCTTGGTGAGCCCGGCGTTGCCCCGCCGGGCGCTGGCCGAGTACGTGGGCACGCTGCTGCTGGTGACGGTGGTGGTCGGGTCGGGGATCATGGGGCAGGAGCTTTCGCCCGACGACGTGGGACTCCAGCTGCTGGAGAACTCGACGGCGACGGTCTTCGGGCTCGGGGTGCTGATCCTCGTTCTCGGCCCGATCTCCGGGGCGCACTTCAACCCGGTGGTCACGCTGGCCGACTGGTGGGTGCACCGCGAGCTTTCGCTCTCGGACGTGGGGGTCTACGCCGCCGCCCAGATCGCCGGCGCCATCAGCGGGGCCGTGCTGGCCAACGCGATGTTCGGCAAGGCCGCCGTCACCTGGTCCACGCACGACCGCTCGGCCGGGAACCTCCTGCTCGGCGAGGCGGTCGCCACGGCGGGGCTGGTGCTCGTCGTCTTCCTGCTGGTCCGTGCGGGGAACGCCCGCCTGGCGCCGGTCGCGGTCGCCTCCTATATAGGCGCGGCGTACTGGTTCACCTCGTCGACCAGCTTCGCGAACCCGGCCGTGACCATCGGCCGGGCCTTCTCCGACACCTTCGCCGGGATCGCCCCGTCCTCGGTGCCGGGGTTCGTCGTCGTCCAGCTGATCGGCGGCGTGATCGGTCTCGCCCTGGTCTCCGGGCTGTACGGCCGCGATACGGGCGCGGTCACGGCCGGACGTGTAAAGGCCGACCCCCTGCTCGCCGATCGCACGCTGTGATCTGGCGGAATTGGCGGACATGCTGTATGGCGTAATTCCGAAATGTTTCGTAATGGTCGCGCAACATAAGCCGTGTACACGAATAGGAAATCTTGTCAAGACCCTTGACCATTGCCGCAAGACCCTTTTAATGTGCATTTGCCGCGTACATCGATAGTTATCAATGTAGTTCACCTGGTCGAGATGGGGGGCGCTCTGTGGGAGGTAAGGAGCGCACCGCATCCTCCGCTCCATCGCATTCGGCTCTGGCGGTGGACGCTCTTGCCGGCTGGCGGGGATCGTACGTCTGGGCCACGCTCATCGGCCTGGCCATCGGCGTGCTGCTCTGCGTCCTCAACGTGCTGGTCCTGTTCCGCACCGGCACGTCCTTCGGAGGGTCGGCGCTGGTGGCCGCGCTGGGCGCGGCGCTGCTCCGGGTGGCGGGGGCGCTCAGCTGGCAGGGTCTCTTCGTCGTCTTCTCCATCGCGTCCAGCGGATACATGGCCACGGCCGCGCTGGACACCGGCATCGGAGCCGTCGTCCTGCGGGCCGGTGAGCTGCCGGCCTGGGGTTTCCTGGTGGTGCTGGCGATGGCCGCGAACGCCGTGGGCATCCTCCTCGGCGGGCTCGTCGCGCGGGCGCTGGTGGTCGCCGAGCGGCTGCCCTACCCGACCCTGAAGCCGGCCATCACCCTGATGGCGTCGCTCAGCAGCCCCAAGGACGGGGAGAGCGACCGGCTCGGCCGCATGCTTCCCATCGCCGCAGGCGTCGGCGCCGCGTCGGCCCTGGGGGTCGCCCTGTGGGGCCACGAGGTCACGCCGGAGGTCACGGGCACCCATCTGGCCCTGGCCCTCTCGCCGTTGTTGTACGGGGTCGGATTCCTCATCGGCCCGCGCGCGTGCGCCTGGCTCGCGGCCGGCGCGGCGTACACCGTCGTCGTGTGGGCGGTCCAGGACGGCACAGAGGGCCGGTCCGTGGCGTACACCGACCATCTGTCCTATCCGTGGGTGCTCGCCGCCGGCGTCGGCCTCATCCTCGGCTACTCCCTCGCCTCGATCGCCCGGGTCCGCGGCCCGCTGGCGCGTTCCCTCCAGGGTGGCCGTCTGCTCCCGGGCCGTACGCGGTGGCTCGCCGCCGCCGTCCTCGTGGGAACGGCGCTCCTGGCGCTGGTGTACCCGTCCCTGCTGCGCTACCTCGGCTACGGCCTGCTCGGCGTCGTGCTGCTCGCCGTGATGACCGTGTTCCTCACCCGGGCCGGAGGCGAGATCGGCCTGGTGCCGTTGTCCCCGGCGCTGTACTTCAGCGTCGTCGCCTTCGCCATATCCGGCGCGGACCAGACGGCGGCGTTGCTCATGGCCTCGACCGTCTGTTGCGCGGCCCTCGCCGCCGTGTACTTCACCTACTCCGTGAAGGTCGCCCACGACCGTCCCGAGGGCCTGTCCGAGCCGCCCAGGCGGCTGACGGGCTGGACGCAACTGGCGGGCGGCCTGGCCGGCGCCGTGGTCGGCGTCCTGGTGATCGCGGTGCTCAGCCGCGCCGGTGTGCTCGGAGGAGGCTCCTTCCCCGCCCCCGTGGCCACCGCGGTCCAGTTCGTGGACGCCACCGTCCGGGGATCGACCGAATACCCCGCCACCGTGGCCCTCGCGCTGGCCGTTTCGGGCCCGCTGGGCCTGGGCCTGGCCTTCACCTCGGCCATGCCCACGATGATCGGCCTCGGAGTGCTGCTTCCCCCCGCCGACTCGCTGACCCTCGCCGCCGGAGGCCTGACCCAGTGGCTGCTCACCCGCCGCAACCCCGGGCGGCGCAGCGGCACCGAGATCGTCGCCTCCGGTCTGATCATCGGCGAGGGCCTGATCACCGTCGCGGTGCTCATCGTGCGGGAGGTCCTGCGGTGACCCGCCACCTGGGGCACGCGCCCCACCAACGACTCTCCCCGCCGCGTCGCGGCGGGGAGCGGGCCGGAGAGCGCGGCAGAGATCACAGTGGAGGAGGTGATACCTATGATCGCCATTTCCATGATCGAGAACGCCGAAGTGTCCGAGAAGCAGACCGACTGCTGCACCGCCATGCGCGGCCGGAAGAACCTCGACGTCGTGACCAGCATCATGGCCAACGACCCCGACGGCTGCGAGTGACCGTGGCCGGCGGACCGTACGACACGGGTGTCCCCTGCCGCGCCCTCCACGTCCCGGCCCACCGGACACCGTTTCTGGGAGACACACCATGCTCGTGAGCCCGAACACCGTCACCTTCTCGGTGGAGCTCCCCGAGGGCACCCTGGACCCGGCCTATCTCGACGAGAGCGGCAAGGTGAGCGTCCTCGCCAACGCGGTGTCCGGATCGATGGACATCGTCACCCCCGCCGAGGTCGCCGTGCTCGAACGGGTCCGCGCCGGAGACGCCGCCGTCGACCGTGAGCTCGTGGCCGGCCTGCTGGAGCGCGGGTACGTCTGCACCGACCCGGTCGAGGAGGAGGCGCGCTACCGCGCCATCGTCGACGGCTACTTCCAGGCGATCCAGGAAGCGCCGTTCCAGTTCATGTTCATCCCGTCGTTCGTGTGCAACCTGGCGTGCCCGTACTGCTTCGAGGGCGAGCTGACCACCAGGAGCCCGCGCATGGACGAGGAGATGATCGAGGCCGCGTTCGACACCATCCCCGAGATCCAGGACCGGCACCAGAACTCCGGCCCGCCGTACATCACCCTGTTCGGCGGGGAACCGCTGCTGGACACGCCGTACCAGCGCGGCGCCGTCGAGCAGATCCTGCGCGGCTCGTACGACCGCGGCTACCCGGTCACCGCGATCACCAACGGCGTGGCGCTGGACGCGTACGTGCCGATGCTGCTCAAGTACGGCTGCGAGGAGGTTCAGGTCAGTCTGGACGGCACGCCGAGGACCCATGACACCCGGCGGGTGTTCCGCAACGGCAAGCCGACGTTCGAGCTCATCGAGCGCAGCATCGACGTGGCCGCGGAGGCCGGCATCCGCGTGCTGATCCGGGTGCTCGTCGACGAGGACAGCGTGGACGACATGCCGCGCTTCGCGGAGTTCGCGCAGGCCAAGGGGTGGCTCGACCACCCGAAGATCCGCCTGTTCAACGGCTTCACCAAGGCCACCACGTTCCTGTACGTCACCCCCGACCACCCCGAGGAGAAGCGCAAGCGCATGGTCCGGGGCGACGTCAAGGCCGGGCTCCAGGAGGCCTTCTGGCGCATGGTCCAGCAGAACCCCCTGGTGGACCGCATGCTGCAGCCCGACCTGGCCCGCATCAGGTCGGCCGTCCTGGAGGGCGACCGCCTGCGGCCCAACCTCCAGGGGTGCAGCGCAGGCACGAGCGTCGTCGCCTTCGACCCCAACGGCAAGATCTACGGCTGCCCGGAGACCGTGGGCCGTCCCCAGCACGCCTGCGGGACGTTCTACCCCGAGTTCAGCTACGCGGCCGGCTACCGGGATCCCTGGCGGCACCGCCACGTGGACACCGTGCCCATGTGCCGCGACTGCAACGTGAAGTTGTTCTGCGGGGGCGGCGGCTGCCCCATCAAGGCGTGGGCGGCCAACGGCGGCGACTTCAACACCTGCTACTGCCCCAAGGTGTCCAGCATCACGACGCGTGTCGAGACCCAGCTGGCCTACCTGCTGCCCATGGCGCTGCGCCGGCAGCAGGAGCACGCGAACCGACCGGAAGGAGAAGAGGGAACGTGGGAGCAGATGACACGCGTGGGTTCGTTTCCCTGGATGAGCTGATCCGGCCGCGGACGGCCGCCGAGACGCTCACCGAGCCGGACGCCTGCGGATGCGCCCCGCAGACCGCGGACCAGGCGGCCGGCTGCTGCTCGGCCCCGGAAGCGGCCCCGGCCGACCAGGGTCCCGTTCCCGTCGAGACGCACGTCAAGAAGCGCTACGACGCGCTGGCGGTGCAGGGCACCAGCACGCTGTGCTGCTCTCCCACGTCGGTGTACACCCCGGAGGAGCTCGCCGAGATCCCCGACTGGGTCCTGGAGCTGTCCAGTGGCTGCGGCTCGCCCATGAACGCGATCGGCCTGCGCCCCGGGCAGACGGTCGTGGACTTCGGCTGCGGCGCCGGGCTGGATCTGCTGATCGCCGCGCGCCGGGTGGGTGAGACGGGCCGGGTCATCGGCGTCGACGCGTCGATTCAGATGGTCAGGACGGCTCGGCGCGCGGCCAAGGAGATGGGGCTCAGGAACATCGATGTGCGGGTCGGCGACATCCGGCGCCCACCGGTGCGTGAGGCCAGCGTGGACGTGGTGATGAGCAACTGCGTCCTCGGCATGTTCCCCGACAAGAAGGAAGTGCTGCACGCGGTCGCGGCCGTCCTGCGCCCGGGAGGAGTGGCGGTGATCTCCGACGTCGTGTACTCCGACGACGGCCCGCCCCCGGCGGACGTGGCGGCCGGCGAGTCCGCCGGCGCGGAGGACTTCGCAAGGTGCGTGGTGGGCATGACCGAGAGCCAGTACCGCGACCTGGTGCTCGGCGCGGGCTTCGGCAGCGTGGACATGCGCAGCGACGGGCTCGTCCCCTACCGCGACGGCGCGCAGGTCACCAGTGCCATGATCTTCGCCTACCGGGACGACAGCCCCGCCCAACCGTGCTGCTGACCGGCGGCTCGCCCGCGCTCTTCCGGGACGCGGGCCTGCGGGCGGACGACTACGCCGAGGTACGTCTCGAACGCGCCACGACCGTCGACCTGGTGTGGCGCGGCGACGGCATGGAAAGCAGCGTGACCAGCCGTGACGAGGGGTGCTGTGCCCGCGTGATCGGCCGGTCGGGGTCGGCGTTCGCGTCGGCCACCGGCATGGACGCCGGGCCGGTGCTGCGCAGGGCCGCGCGGGACGCCGTCGAGCTGGGGTGCGCGGCGGGACGTCTCGCCGCGCACCGCCCCTACCTGGCCGACCGTCCCGGCGAGACCGGTGAGCTCGCGGAGACGGTCGGCCTGGCGGAGAAGACGGAACTGCTCGGCGCCTACCACGCGGCGGCGCTGGCCGCGCATCCCGGCGTGACCGGGGCGCTCGTCTACTACCGCGAGTCGGTCGCGGACGTGGAGCTGTTGACCAGCGAGGGGACCGGCGTCTCGTACCGGCGCAGGGACCTGACGCTGCAGATCACCGTCTACGCCGACGGCGGCGCCGCGAGGACCGCAGGCTCGGTGTCGGCAGGCAGCGGCGGCGACTTCTCCGTGGTGCGGGGCCTGGCCCCGGACCTGGAGGCCGCCGTCGCGACCGCGGTGGACCTGCGCGCCGCCCCCGTGGTGGCGCCGGGGGAGTACGACGTGGTCTGCGACGGCCCGCTGGCCGGCATCTGGGCCCACGAGACGATCGGGCATCTGGCCGAGGCCGACCACCACCTCGGGGACGCGCAGCTGCAACGGTCCCTGGCCCCCGGACGCCGGCTCGGCCCGTCCATGCTGACGATCACCGATCACCCCGGACGTCCCGGTGCGCGGGGATTCGTACCGGTGGACGACGAGGGCACGGCGGGGTCCGCGGTGGAACTGCTGCGCGACGGCGTCGTCACCCGGCCCCGGCTGCACGACCGCTCCACCGCGGCGGCCTTCGGTGAGGACCCCACCGGCAACGCCAGAGCCCTGAACTTCCGCCACCCGCCGCTGCCCCGGCTGCGGACGATCGCCATCGCCCCCGGCGCCGCGTCCGAGGAGGAGATGATCGGCGGCGTGGCGCGCGGGCTGCTGGCCCGCGGCGTGCTCGGCGGGCAGACCGACCGCGCCGGATTCACCTTCCTGCCGGCGGAGTGCCGGGAGATCCGCGACGGCGAGGTCCGCGGCCGGGTCAGAGGCGTGGTGCTGTCCGGTGCTGTGCTCGGCGCCTTCGCGGCCATCGACGCGATCGGCCGTGAGCAGTGGCGCGGCGACACCTCGGCGAGCTGCGGCAAGCAGGGCCAGAACGCGCTGCCGGTGAGCTCCTGGGCTCCCATGCTGCGATTGCGAGGCATACGTGTCACCTCTGGCTGACCGGCTGGAACAGGCCGGCGCGGAGGCCGCGGCCCGCGCCGACCACTGGGAGATCCTGGCCGTCGAGCGCGACGACACCGTGGTGGAGGTCGGTTCGGGCGTGCCCGACCTGGTCAGGTCCGCGCACGAGACGGCGCTGTGCCTGCGGGTGCACCGCAACGGCCGCGTGGGCACGGCCACCACGACCCGCCTCGACGACGTGCACGGCCTGGTCGGCGAGGCCGTGCGGAACGCGGCTCACGGGCCCCCGGCGCCTCGCGACCCGGTCATCGGGAGGAACGCCGCCGCTGAGGCCGCCGAGAGGCCCGCCGCGGATGAGGGCACCCGATCCGTACGGCTCCTGGCCGAGCAGCTGGGCGCGCTGCAACGCTCGGCGGGGCTGACCGTGCACGGCACGGTGACCAGGACGCAGCAGGCGGTGCACCGCGCGGCCCCGGACGGGCGGACCACGACCTCGGACCGGTTCTTCCACATCGCCGCTCTGGCGGAGGGCTCGGCCGTCCAGCTGCCCTGGACCGGCTGGACCCGGACGCCGGAGCTGCCCGCCGCACTCGCCGCGTGGCTGGAGGCCGCGGCCGGATGGGACGCGCTGCCCGCGGCCGACGCGCCCTCCGGCGACCACGACGTGCTGCTCGCCCCGTCCGCGGTGCACACCCTGCTCACCCCACTGGTCACCGCGCTGAACGGCACCGCCGTCATCGCGGGCCGTTCGTTCGTCGCCGGGCGTCTGGGTGAGCCGTTCCTGCACCCCTCGATCGGCCTGCGCGACCATCCCTCGGAGCCGGCCGCGCCGGACGACGAGGGCACCGGCGGGCTGGCCTGGCCGGGCAGCGACGACGACGGCGTGCCGTGCGCGCCCCTCACGCTGGTCGAGCGGGGCGTCCCGGTCCGGGCGTACCACAGCGTCCGTACGGCGGCCGCGTGCGGGACGGCGCCCACCGGGCACGGGTTCCGCGGCAACGCGCTGCGCCGCACGGTGCTCAAGCCCGCCACGCCGGTGCTCAACGGCGCGACGCTGTCCGCCGGACCGGCCGATGCCGGGTCCTTCCACGACCTGCTGGCCGGTGTCCGTGAGGGGGTGCTCGTCGAGTCGCTGATGGGCGGACACCAGCGCGCCGGCCTTTCACCGGTGGTCGAGGGCAGGCTGCGGCTCGGGTTCCTGATCAGGAACGGACGGGTGGCCGGGATCCTCCGGCAGCGACCGATCGCCCTGGACCTGCGTGAGGTGCTCGGCCACCGCTTCCGCGCGGTCAGCGACCGCCGGTGGGCCGTCAGCAGGATCTGGTCGGGCCGCCTGCCGTTCGTACTGGCCGGCGGGACATGACGTGAGGAGCGGCCGATGTATGACGTGATCGTGGTCGGCGGCGGCGTCACCGGGGCCGCGAGCGCCGCCCTGCTCGCGCGGGAGGGTCTGCGGGTCCTGGTGTGCGACCGCACCAGGCTGCCGGCCCCGGCCGTCTCCACCCACTTCTTCGGCCCGACGACGCTGTCCTTCCTGGACCGGCTCGGCGTGCTGGACGAGGTGCTCGCCACCGGCGCGCCACCGCTGCGCCGCTGGCACCTGGAGGTCGAGGGCGGCTACTACGGGGCGCCGATGCTGCCCCGCTCGCCGTACCACTACAACCTGTGCGTACGCCGGGAGACCCTCAGCGGCGTCCTGCTGCGCGCCGCGAGCCGGCACGGGGCCGAGATCAGGGAACGCAGCCCCGTGCGGTCCCTGCGCTGGGACGGTGACCAGGTCATCGGGATCGAGGGCGCGGGGTGGTCGGAGAAGGCCAGGATCGTCGTGGGCGCGGACGGGCGGGGATCCGCGACCGCCCGTCAGGCCGGCGCGGCCACGACCTTCGACGCCGGAGCCATGCGCTGCACGTTCCACGCCTACTGGGAGGACGTCGTCCCCCTGCCCGCGCCCGCGCTGGAGCTGTGGCACGACGACGGTCACGTGCTCCAGGTCGGTCCGTGCGACGGCGGGCGGTGGGTGATCATGGTGTCGGCACCCCTGGAGGAGTACGCGGCCCTCCGGGCAGGCGCGGGGGGAGACGAGGGATACGAGCGCCTGCTCCGGTCGATCCCCGCCATGGCGGACCGGTTGCGTGCGGCGCGGCGGGTCTCGCCCGTGTACGCGTCGAAGAGCCTGCGAAACTTCCACCGCGAGCCGGCGGGCCCGGGCTGGCGGCTCGCGGGCGACGCCTACTGCCACAAGGACCCGCTGTTCGGCGCGGGCATCACCGACGCGTGCGCGGCGGCGGAGACTCTCGCCGCCACGGTGCCCCTCGCGGTCGATGGCGACACGCCGCAGGCCAGGGAGAGCTACGCGACCCGCTTGGACGAGCGCGTCGGGCGCAAGGTCCGCGCGGGTCTCGCGGGGCTGCGCATCGACCCGCCGGAGCCCGGCCAGCTCGCGTGGATCCGCGGCGTGCTGGCCCACCCCGGGCTGGCACTGGAGATGACCCGCCGCTGCTCGGAGCTGTTCGCCGGGCTGCCGGAGGACCGGCGCGACTTCTGGCAGCGGGTCGCCGACGGCGCCTCGGAGGTGCTCGGCCTGCCCCCGGCGGCCTCCGTGGACCCGTCGTGACCGCCGTTCCCGGCTACCTGGCCGGTCACGTCGAGGATCTCGCGGCACTGCAGGCCCGGGTCGCCCATGCTCGCTGGCTGGCCGCGACGGGACAGGGCGAGGACCACCCGGCGCTGCCGGAGGGCGGCCTCACATGGCTGACCGACGGCCGGCTCGTCCTCCAGGCGCTGGAGCACGGTGACCTGCACTACGCCGGGGAGCTGGTCCTCTGGTACTTCCGCGTCCGGCTGACGGAGGCGACCGCGCGGCTGCGGCTGCTCCAGCGCACCGTCATCGCCGAGGCCGGCGGCAGGACGCTCACCCACGGGGAACTGGTCGCCCTCTCGCGGACGGTCACCGACGACCGGCGGCGCGCCGAGGTCCGGGCCGCCCTGGCGGACGTCGGAGAGCGGCTGCGCGAGGGCCGGCGGCGCTGGCTCGACGCGTACGCCGAGGCGCGGGCCGGGCTGGGCTTCCCGACGCACGCCGCGCTGGTGCGGGCGCTGCACCCGGAGGTGGACCGGTTCGTGGCCCACGCACGGAACTGGCTCGACGCCACGCGGGCCGGGTTCCTCAAGCGATGCGACGACTGGCGGGCACGCGACGCGATCTCCACCGCGTCCCTGGGGGACGCCCGCCTCGTCGCCGCACGCGCCGTCCTGCCCGAGGGCGCCGGCGGCGCGCTCGACAGCGTCCGCTCCACCGTACGCGCGTGGGGTTTCGGCGGATGTCTGGAACGCATCCTCGTCGACGACGTCGCACGGCCCGGCAAGTCGGGCACGGCGTTCTGCTCGCCGGTCGCGCCGCCGGTCGACGTGCGGGTGTCCACCATGCCGGGCACGACGCTGGGCCACCACGCCACGCTTCTGCACGAGTTCGGGCACGCGCTGCACTTCACCGCGGGCACCCGCCACCCCGCCGACCTGTGGCGCACGCACCCGGCGCTGACCGAGGCGTTCGGCTTCACCCTGGAACGGGTCGTCCGGCGGCCGGACTGGCAGCGGCGCCACCTCGGTGTGACGGTGGACGCCGAGGCAGTGGAGCGCCTGGCCTTCGCGCGCGAGCACGTCCGGCGTCTGGTGGCGACCGGCCTCTGCTACGAGATGGCCGTGCACGACGGATGCCCGGACCCGGCCGCCGAGTACGTGCGCTCGCATGAGCGGGAGTTCGGCGTCGCGGTGGACCGAGGGGCCGCATGGGACCGGATGCAGACCTACCTGGAGGGCAAGCCCTGCTACCCGCTGGTGTATCACCAGGCGTTCATGCTGCGCGAGACGCTGTGGGACCACCTGGCCGGCCGGGCGGGGGAGCGGTGGTACGCCGGCCCGGACGCCGGGCCGGCCATGCGGGAGGTCTTCCGCGGGTTCGCCGCGGGCGACAGCGCGGAGAAGTGGCTGTCACCCGGCGGCGTCCCGCTCGGACAGGTCCACGGCGAGGGCGAGTTCGGCCCTGGCGGCGCCGGTCAGCCTGACGAACCGGTCATCGGAGGGCAGGCGGTCGATCAGTCCCAGCGTGCGCCGTGAGACCGGCCAGGAGGGGAACAACCGGACGGTGATCGTACGGGCCGGTTCCCGGTCTCCCGCTGCAGCCAGCAGCGGGAGGACGTCCCGCGCGTAACGCTGCGCGAACGGCGCGAGCAGGTGATGATGCGCGGGGTGGGTGAATCCGTCGGCCAGCGCGCGGACCTGCGCGACGCTCTCGCTGCCCAGCATGGTCGTCCACGCCCACTCCTTGGCCTCCGCGGTGGGCGCCGACGCCCTGAGCCGTTCGGCGAGCCGGTCTCCCACGGCGGTGAAGGCGCCGGTGACGTCCTCCAGGGGCTCGCCATGTGCGACCAGGGACCGGGCGAGCCTGCGGCGCAACGCGTCGTCCACATCGAACGGGGCCGCTCCGTGAAACCATTTTCGCACCGTGCCGACGTGAACGGGCGTCAGCGCCGCGTCCGCGACCGCCCGCGCCGCCGCCAGCCTCTGGTCCGCGTCTGTGCCGCCGTTCGTGTCGCCGTCTGGAGCATTGACGACGTCCAGCAGGCGGTCCACGTACGAGGGCCAGCCGTGGGCGCGGGCCCAGCTCTGCTCGGTGTAGGCCGTCAGCACGGTGGCGACCCGGACGAGGAGCCGCTGGAACACGCCGATCTGCGTCTCCGCCGCAAGTCCGTTGAGGACCATCGTCAGGAACCGCCGCGGCGGCAGCTCCCCGTGCCGGACCATGTCCCACGCGGCCGTCCAGCAGAGTGAGCGGGCCATGGGATCGGCCAGCCGGCCGATCCGGTGCACGATCTCCTCCGTCGAGCGCGGGTCCAGGACGATCCGGCAGTACGTCAGGTCGCCGTCGTTGGGCAGCACCAGCGCGCCGGACCGGCTGCCGACGAGCGCGTCGACGCTCGTGCGCGGGCCGTCGGCGTCGAGCTCGTGCCTCCGCACGCGGACCAGATCACCGTGCCGGTCCTCCGCGTAGACGCCCACGGCGAGACGGTGCGGCCTCGGCACTCCCCCCTGGACCAGGTCGAAACGCGTGAAGCACCCGGTCTCGTCGACGTCGAAGTCGGCCCGCACCTCGGTGAGCCCGGCCGTCAGCAGCCAGGCGTCCGTCCAGGCGGTCAGATCCACGCCACCCGCCTTCTCCAGGGCGGCGAGCATCTCCGCCCGGCCGGCGGTGCCGTAGGAATGGTCCGCGAAGTAGCGCCGCATGCCCTCCAGGAACCCGTCGAGCCCCAGGCGGGCCACGAGCTGGCGCAGCACGCTCGCGCCCTTGTGGTAGGTCAGTGCGTCGAAGGCCGACCCGGCCGCGTCCACGTCGGGGACGCCGGTCACGACGGGGTGGGTGGAGGCCGACTGGTCCAAAAGGTAGGCATGCGCCTTCTTGCCGGCGGCGAAGTCGGCCCAGGCGCCGGCGTCTCCCGTGAGCCGGGTCAGCGCGTGGACGCCCGCCCAGGTGGCGAACGCCTCGCTCAGCCACAGGTCGTCCCACCAGCGCAGCGTGACGAGGTCGCCGAACCACTGGTGGGAGATCTCGTGGAAGATCATCTCGTCCCGGCGGCGGTGCGCGTACCGGGTCACCGCGCGGTCGAACACGAACGTCTCCGCGGCGAACACGCAGGCGGCGTTCTCCATGGCGCCGAAGTTGAACTCGGGGACGAAGCACAGGTCGAGCTTCCGGAACGGATAGGGCGTGCCGAACGCCTCGGCGAAGAACGCCACCCCCGCCCCGAGCCGCTCCAGCAGCACGCCCGGGTCGAGGTGCGCCGCCAGGGAACGCCGGGAGTGCACCCCCAGGGGCACGGAGCCTCCCCGGTCCGCCGTCCACGACGCCCACGGGCCGGCCGCCACCGCCGCCACGTACGTGCTGATCGGCGGGGTGGGGGCGAACCTGTGGACGCCTGTCCCGGGCCGGTCGTCGAGCGGGGCGTTGGACAACACGGTCCATCCGTCCGGAGCGGTCACGCTGATCGCGAAGGGCGCCTTGAGGTCGGGCTGGTCGAAGCAGGCGAACACCCGGGGGGCGTGGCCGGGCTGCAGGTGGCTGTACACGTACACCTGCTGATCGGCAGGGTCCGTGTACTTGTGCAGGCCTTCGCCACTGGTGGAGAAGTCGTAGTCCGCTTCCACGGTCAGCTCGTTGCGGGTCGCCAGATCGGGCAGGAGGATCCGTCCGGCGCCGTCGTATTCGACCGGCCGCCCGTTGAGCACGGCGGAACGCATCCGCCGGGGCAGCGCGTCGGCCCAACTGCAGGTGCCCGGCCGGGCGGAGGTGAAGCGGACCGTGCTCCTGGATCGGAACACCGGCTCCTCGGTCCTGCTCAGATCGACGTGCAGGTTGTAGGACCGCACGCGCAGCAGGGCGCCACGCTCCGTCGCCTCTGCGTGGGTCAGCGGGGGACGCGAGATGACGAGACCTCCTGCGTGGAAGGGTTGTCTAGACTCGTGGGTGATGCGGCCGGGTGACCCACGCCCGGGGCGCTGAGGGAGAGGACCCGATCGCCATGGCCGAGCACGACGAGCCTGTGCTGCTGCCGCATGAAGACCTTCCCGCGGTCGAACCCGATGTGCCGCGCCCGGCGCGGGTGACGGAGCCGTTGACGCGGGAGCAGAGCATCGCGCTCGCCGCGGGCTTCAAGGCGCTCGGCGACCCCGTACGGCTGCGGTTGCTCTCCCTCGTCGCCTCTCACCTCGACGGCGAGGCGTGCGTGTGCGACCTCGTCGGGGCGTTCGACCTCACCCAGCCGACCATCAGCCATCACCTCAGGGTTCTCCGGGACGCCGGGCTCGTCACGTCGACTCGGCGGGGCACCTGGGTCTACTACCGGGTCGTGCCCGAGGCGCTCACCGCACTGACGGGCATCATCGCCCTGCCCTCCGTCGCCGCGCGATAGGCGATCCGGCGGGCGGCCGGCCACCGATGCCGTCATTACGAAAATGACGCGTGATTAATTCCGTGAACGAATAGGCTAGCGGTAATCGTAGCATCTGTATTGATTGCCATCAATACCCCTTTCCGGTGCGACTTCGCGGCATTGTTAATCATTTGTTTCCTGGCGTCAAGGATCTTGACCTCGTTGAACAGAGGCTGTTAGCTGGCTGCGGATGGCGGATCACCGACACCACCTCGACACCCTGTGACGCGAATACTCACTCGTGCCGTGCAATGCGGCGATATCTGTACGGAGCACCGTTACCAGAAGTGAGGCGAACGCCGGTTGATCACCTTCATGACCTTGAGCGGTTTTCTCGGGGCGGGTAAGACCACCACTCTCGTCGCGGTCGCGAAACATCTCCAGTCGCAGGGCCGCAGGGTCGCGGTCATCACCAACGACCAGGGCACAGAACTGGTGGACACCCAGCTCGCCAAGTCGGCGATCGCGGAGGCCGGCGAGGTCACGGGCGGATGTTTCTGCTGCCGGTTCGAAGACCTGCTGACCGTCGCGCAGCGCCTGGTCGACGGCCACCAGGTGGACACACTGCTCGCCGAGGCGGTGGGCAGTTGCACCGATCTGCAGGCCACCGTCATCCGGCCGCTCAGCGCTCACTACGGCGAACGTTTCGCGCCCGCCCCCCTCCTGGTCGTCGTCGAACCGGAAAGGCTCGACGCGCTCCGTACGTCGTTGCCGCTGGACGACACGGAGTCGGACATGTCCTACCTGTTTGGCAAGCAGTTACAGGAAGCCGACGTGATCGCGCTCAACAAGATCGACCTGCTCGGCGCGGCGGAGGCCGCCGCCGTCATCGCGGATCTGCGCGAGCGGTACCCCACCGCCACCGTGGTCGGCTACTCGGCGAAAACCGGGGAAGGGCTGGAGCAACTGGTGTCCCGCTGGCTGGGCTCGCAGCCCGCCGGACGCGGTCTCGACATCGACTACGACCGCTACGCCAACGCCGAGGCCGCGCTGGCGTGGCTGAACCTCAGCCTGGACGTGACGGCGGTGGAGGGCTTCGACCCGGACGCCTGGGCCCGTGCGCTGCTGGAGCACCTGTCCGCGACCGCCGCCCGCAACGGCTGGATGATCGGCCACGTGAAGGTCAGCCTGGAGTCCGCCGGTGACCTGAGCAAGGTGAGCGTGACCGCCGGCGGCGCCGAGCCGACCGTGGACGCCGCGGTGGGGAGGACGTTCACCGGTGCGGTGGCACGGCTCAACGCCCGCGTCGCGTGTGAGCCCGCCGAGCTCGACGCCGCGGTGGCCGAGGCGGTGGAGGTGGTGTCCGCCGCCAGCGGCACATCGGCCGTGCAGAGCGCCGGCGTCCCGTCGTTCAAGCCCGGCTACCCGCGTCCCACCTACCGGATCCCCGCCCCGGCAGGATGAGGTGAGGCCGGGGGCGACCTGGGCCTGTCGCCGCGCGCGCCCGCGCGTGACCGAGGCCGCCGTGGCTCACGATGAGATCGTCGACCGCTACTCCAGGTTCGCCAGGACTGCGATGACCGCCCAGTCCGGCCACGACTCCGCCTCCTTTGGCGAGGGCTGCGTCGGCGCCGCCGACCTGCACGAGGGCGACGTCGTGCTCGACCTCGGCTCCGGCGGCGGAATCGACGTCCTGCTGTCCGCCCGCCGCGTCGGCCCCACCGGCAGGGTCTACGGGCTGGACGCCAGCCCCGACATGCTGAGCCTCGCCCGCGACAACGCCGCACAGGCCGGCGGGACCAACGCCGAGTTCCTGCACGGCACCATCGAGCACGTCGCTGCCCGGCCGTACGGTCGACGTGGTCATCTCCAACTGCGTCATCAACCTGTCCGACGACAAGGCCGCCACCCTGGCCGAGGCGTTCCGCGTCCTGCGCCCCGGCGGCCGCTTCGGCGTCAGCGACGTCGTTACCGAGGACGCCATCCCCGACCAGGACCTGCGCCGCCGCACCGAGACCCGCATCGGCTGCACGGCCGGTTCCCTGACCGTCGGCGAGTATCGCACCCTGCTCCTGGACGCCGGTTTCACCGGCATCGCCATCACTCCCACCGCCGACCACGGCGACGGCGTCCACTCGGCCATCGTCAAGGCCGCCAAGCCGCCCGTCGCTCCCGGCTTCGAGATCCGCCCGATGCGGGCCGCGCGAGGACGCTGGCGTCTGGACCATCCAATCCGGCGTGTTCCCCGAGAACACGGCCAGCCTGGCCCTGCACCAGGCGGCCGGCTTCCGCGTCCTCGGCACCCGCGAACGCATCGGCCGCCATCACGGCGTCTGGCGCGACGTCCTCATGACTGAACGCCGCAGCCCCGCCATCTGACGTCACCGGTGGCGCGGCTCAGCCTCCGTGGCAGGAGGAGCAGAGCGCAGCAGGCGCAGGACCGCCGCGCAGGCGAGGTAGGTCATCAGCGCGACCCCGATCGAATACGAGATGCTTCACCCCAACACCCAGCCGGCATGGCGGCCAACCATGGATCGTCACCTACGACCGTCCGGAGAGGACGCTGTTCCGTGATCACTGCCTAATGCGGCCGGTGCCCAGGGCGAGGAGGCCGGCGAGGGCGGACATGGCCGCTAGCAGGGTGAACAGTTGCGGGTACCCGCCCAGGGGTGGGGCGAGAGCGGCCCCGACGAAGGGGGCCAGAGCTGCGGCGATGGTGGCGGGGGCGGCCAGTAGGCCGGACAGGCGGCCGTAGTGGGTGGTGCCCCAGCGGTCGGGGACGGCGGTGGCCTGGAGCAGGGTGAGGTTGCCGCGCACCATGCCTGCGGCGACGGCGATCGCGGTGAGTAGCGCGACGGGTCCGGGGATGATGGCCAGGGCAGCGGTGGTGGCGCCACCGGCCGCCATCAGCGCGGCGGTGCGGAGCCTCACGTCGGTGCGGCGGGCGAGAGCGGCGTACAGGGTGCGGCCGAGGGTCTGGCCGGCGCCGCCTAGGCCGAGTGCCCAGGCGGCGGCGGTGGTAGAGGCGCCACGCGTGGTGAGAAGGGGAACCAGCGCGATGACGACGGCGTACATCGCGAAGGCGGAGGCGGTCAGCGCGGCAGCCAGCAGGAGGAACGGCCTGCTCCTGGCCACATTCACCAGCGCATCGCCAGGTCCATGTGCAGGCTGACCGGACGGTGGCGATGGGGCGAGGGGCCAGGGGGCTCTCAGCGCGAGGGCGTGGGCCGGGATGGTGACGACGGCCAGGATGGCGGCGAGCACCGCGTAGGTGGTGCGCCAGGACAGATGCTCGGCGAGGGCGGCGGTCAGGGGGGCGAAGACAGTGGAGGCCAGCCCGCCGGCGAGGGTCACGATGGTGAGCGCGCGGACGCGGTCGGGTCCCCACCAGCGGGTCACGGCGGCGAACGCCGGTTGGTAGAAGGTCGCCGCCATCGCGATCCCGGCAAGGAGCCAGGCAGCGGTGAAGGTGAGCAGGTTGGGCGCGTAGGCGGCGGCCAGCACGCTGAGCGTCGCCAGGATGGACCCGATGGTCATCACCGCCCGTGGGCCGCGGGCATCCAGGATGCGGCCGACGGGGATGCCGACGAGGGCGGAGACGAGCAGGGCGGCGGAGAAGGCCGCGGTGGTGGCGGCAACGGGCCAGTTGGTGTCTGCGGTGATGGCCGGGTTGAGCACGGGGAAGGCGTAATAGACGACTCCCCAGCTGGTGATCTGGGTGGCGCACAGAGCGGGCAGGACGGCACGCGGCCGCGACCGGTCGTCATCTCCGGTCGCGGCCGTGCGATCGTGAAGGTCGGTCACCGGGTCAGCAGCCGCCGGAGGAGACGGGAGCGCCGATGCCGATCTGCAAGGTGGCCGGGGCGGCGCAGCAGCCGCCGGACGAGGAAGCCGCGTTCTCGGGCTGGTCGAACAGGCCGGAGCCGCCGCACACTCCGGTCTCGGGCAGGACCAGTTCGACGCGTTCGGCGGCCTCGCGGTCACCGGCCAGGGCGGCGGCGATGGAGCGGGTCTGCTCATATCCGGTCATGGCCAGGAACGTCGGGGCACGTCCGTAGGACTTCATGCCGACCAGGTAGATGCCCTGCTCGGGGTGGGACAGCTCGCCCACGCCGTGCGGGTAGACGGTGCCGCAGGAATGCACGTTGGGGTCGATCAGCGGCGCCAGCGCGACCGGGGCCTGAAGGCGCTCGTCCAGGCCGAGACGCACCTCGGACAGGAACGACAGGTCCGGGCGGAAGCCGGTCAGCACGATGACCTCATCGATCGGCTCGGTGCGGCGGCCGTCATCGGCGATGAGCACCAGGCGGTCACTATCATGCTCGACTGCGGCGGCGCGGAAGCCGGTGACCGCCGTGGCGTGTCCCGCCTCGACAGCGGCCTTGGCCGCGACGCCGAGGGCGCCGCGTGCGGGAAGCTGGTCCGCCTCGCCGCCGCCGAAGGTGCCCGCGCCGATGCCCCGCCGCAAAATCCAGACCGCGTGCGTGCCCGGCTCCTGGGTGGCGAGGTCGGCAAGGGCCGCCAGCGCGGTGAAGGCCGAGGCCCCGGAGCCGACCACCGCGGTGCGCCGCCCCGCGTACCGGGCGCGTACGCCCGGGTCTCTCAGGTCGGGGACGCGGTAGGAGATGCGGTTGGTCGCGCTCTTTTCGCCGATGGCGGGCAGACCGTCGCCGCCGAGCGGGTTGGGGGTGGTCCAGGTGCCGGAGGCGTCGATGACCGCACGGGCGCTGATTCGCTCTTCGCAGCCGTCGGCGGTGCGTACGTGCACGGTGAAGGGCTGCTCGTCGCGGCCGGAGTCGACCACGCGGTCTCGTCCGGCCTTGGCCACGCCGGTGACGGTGGCGTTGTAGCGGACCTTGCCTTCGAGGGCGTCGGCGAGCGGCTGAAGGTACTGCTCGGCCCAGTCTCCGCCGGTCGGGTACGTCGCCGCGTCCGGGCGGACCCAGCCGGTGGGAGCGAGCAGCTTTTCGGCGGCCGGGTCGACGACCTCGCCCCAGGTGGAGAACAGCCGCACGTGTGACCACTCCCGGACGGCGGACCCTGCGGCGGGGCCGGCCTCCAGCACCAACGGGTCGAGTCCGCGTTCGATCAAGTGGGCGGCGGCGGCAAGGCCGATGGGACCGGCTCCGATCACGACGACGGGCAGTTCGGCGGCGTGCGTGGTCACGGCGTCTCCTCTGATTCGACATTCGTCTATAAGTTGCGCGGCCAGCATGGCATCTGTTTCGATAACCGTCAACATAGACATTCATCAAATCAAAGAGAGGGTGCGTCATGGATGCCGAGGTTGTGGTGATCGGGGGCGGCCAGTCGGGGCTGGCCACGGCGTACGCGTTGCGACGGCAAGGGCTGACGCCGGTGATGCTGGAGGCCGCCGACCGGCCGGCCGGGTCGTGGCCGCGCTACTACGACAGCCTCACCCTGTTCTCCCCGGCCCGCTACAGCTCGCTGCCGGGCATGCCGTTCGGCGGGGACCCGGACCGCTACCCACACCGTGACGAGGTGGTCGACTACCTCACCGCCTACGCCGACCGCCTGGACGCCGACATTCGCACCGGTGCCCGCGTGGCGGAGGTCAGCGCGGAGGGCGAGGGGTTCGGCATCGCCCTAGCCGACGGCAGCCTCCTCTCCGCGCGGGCCGTGGTCGCGGCGAGCGGAACATTCGGCAACCCGCACCGGCCCGCACTACCTGGTCTGCAGGACTTCACAGGGACGGTGCTGCACGCGGCCGACTACCGCGCCCCCGAGCCGTTCGCCGGTCAGCGGGTCATCGTGGTCGGCGCGGGGAACTCCGCGGTGCAGATCGCCGCCGAACTCGCGACCGTGGCGGGGGTGACGCTGGCCACCCGGGCGCCGGTACGGTTCGCCCGTCAGCACATCCTTGGCCGGGATCTGCACTTCTGGCTGACCGTCACCGGGCTGGACACCGCGCCGCTGGGCCGTCTGCTGCGCACACCTCCGACTCAGCCGGTGCTCGATGACGGCCGCTACCGCTCAGCCCTGAACTCCGGCGCTCCGGATCGGCGGGCGCTGTTCACCGAGGCCGGCGACGGCAAGGTCACCTGGGCGGACGGCACGACCGAGCAGGTGGATGCGATCGTGCCGGCTACCGGCTACCGCCCCGACCTGCCCTACCTGGCACGGCTCGGCGCGCTGGACGCGGCCGGGCGTCCGCTGCACCGCGACGGCGCATCGCTCACCCATCCTCTGCTCGCCTACGTGGGGCTGGAATGGCAGCGCAGCCTGTCGTCCAACTCGTTGCGCGGGGTGGGACGGGACGCCGTCCGCACCGCCCGGCGGCTGGCCGCCCGCCTGCGCCGCTGACCGGCCTGCAGCCGCCACCGGATGAGCGGACTGGGTTGGCCCTCACGTGTTGGTTCGATGTGTGTCAACATAAATGCATGTCGAATTCGCGGACGCTGCCGGTGCTGGAGTCCGAGGCCGTGGTGCCGTGCTGCCCGCCGCTGACCGAACGCACGCTCACGGCCGCAGAAGCCGAGCGGACGGCGGCGATGTTCAAGGCGCTCAGCGACCCGGTGCGGCTGCGCCTGTTCTCCGCGGTCGCCTCCGCGCCCGGCGGCGAAGCGTGCGTGTGCGACATCTCCGATGTCGGGGTGTCCCAGCCGACCGTCTCTCACCATTTGAAGAAGCTGAAGGAAGCCGGTTTGCTGGCCTCCGAGCGGCGGGGCACGTGGGTGTACTACCGGGTCGAGCCGAGCGTGCTGGCCGGGATGGGCCGGCTGCTGACCGGCGCCGCCCCCGCCTGAGAACCACAGTCCGGGCCTGTACGCGGCGGGGCTGCTCCGGACGTACCGGGGCGGCCCCCGTGCCGTCGATGGGGGAGTCCTGTCAGGGCGTGGCGGGGGCGAATCCGCGGCGCCAGGCGAGAGAGACGTAGACCAGCGCCACCAGCACGGGGACCTCGATCAGCGGTCCTACGACCCCCGCCAGGGCCTGGCCGGAGGTGACGCCGAAGGTGGCGATGGCCACGGCGATCGCCAGCTCGAAGTTGTTGCCGGCCGCGGTGAAGGCCAGCGTGGCGGTCCGGTCGTACGACAGGCCCAGGGCCTTGCCGAGGGCGAAGGCGCCGAACCACATCAGCGCGAAGTAGGCCAGCAGCGGCAGCGCGATGCGGGCGACGTCGGCGGGTTCGGAGGTGATCGTCTTGCCCTGCAGGGCGAACAGGATCACGATCGTGAACAGCAGCCCGTACAGCGCGAAGGGGCCGATCTTCGGCAGGAACGCGCTCTCATACCGCTCGCGGCCGAGCCGACGTTCTCCCAGGCGGCGGGTGAGGAAGCCGGCCAGCAGCGGGACGCCGAGGAAGATGACGACGTTGAGAGCGATCTTGGCGGCGGAGATGTCGAGGTGCTTCCCCTGGCCGAGGCCGAGCCAGCCGGGCAACAGGTCGAGGTAGAACCAGCCGAGCAGGCCGAACGCCAGGACCTGGAACACGCTGTTGAGTGCCACAAGGACGGCGGCGGCCTCGCGGTCGCCGCAGGCCAGGTCGTTCCAGATGATGACCATGGCGATGCAGCGGGCCAGGCCGACGATGATCAGGCCGGTGCGGTATTCCGGCAGGTCCGGCAGGAAGATCCAGGCCAGGGCGAACATCACGGCCGGGCCGACGACCCAGTTGGTGACCAGCGAGGAGATCATCAGGCGGCGGTCACCGGTGACGGCGTCCAGCTTGTCGTAGCGGACCTTGGCCAGCACCGGATACATCATGATCAGCAGGCCGAGGGCGATCGGCAGGGAGACGCCGCCGATCGCGACCTTCGACAGCACGTCGTTCAGGCCCGGGACGGCACGGCCGAGGCCCAGGCCCAGGCCCATGGCGACCAGGATCCACACTGCCAGGAACCGGTCCAGCAGCGACAGCTTGCCCACCACGCCGCCGGGCGCGGCGAGCGCGGGCTCGGGGGCCGTCATGGGCAGGACCTCTTCCTGTCGGCGGCGGCGGTGGCGCGGGCGGTCTCGGCGAGTTCGGCGAACTGCCCCGCCAGAGAGGCGATGACGTCAGGCTTGAGCCGGTAGTAGGTGAACCGGCCGCACGGCTCGGTGTCCACCATCCCGGCGTCCCGCAGCACCTTCAGGTGGTTGGACAGGTTGGTCTGCCGCGCGCCGGTCTCGGCCACCAGGTGGGTGGTGCACAGCGTCTCCCGGGCGAGCAGGGTCACGATCTGCAGCCGCAGGGGATCGGCCAGCACCCGTAACAGATCAGTGTCGACTGACATCAGCATGTACTGATACTTTCACATCAGTCGGTGCTGATAGGAACCTGAGGCCCCGGCCGCCACCTCCTGCACGCCATCCGCGACGCGATCGACGCGCGAGTCGCCGACCTGCCCGCCACCCTGCCCCGGGCCTGACCCGCACCACTATCGGTAAGAAGGAATAGAAGATGCCCACGACCGCTCCTGTCGCGTCCGTTCTGTTCGTCTGCGTGCACAACGCCGGCCGCTCCCAGATGGCCGCCGGATTCCTCTCCCACCTGGCCGGCGACCGCATCGAGGTCCGCTCCGCCGGGTCGCTGCCCGCCGAGCAGGTCAACCCGGCCGCCGTGGCGGCGATGAAGGAGGTCGGCATCGACATCTCCGGCCAGATCCCCAAGGTGCTCACCCCCGAGGCGGTGCAGGCCTCCGACTACGTCATCACCATGGGCTGCGGGGATGCCTGCCCGATTTTCCCAGGCAAGAAGTACCTCGATTGGACCCTGGACGACCCCGCCGGCAAGGGCGTCGAGGCCGTCCGCCCGATCCGGGACGAGATCAAGACCCGCATCCAGGCGCTGATCACCGAGATCGACGCGCAGCAGGAAAGCTGATCCCGCCGCTCTTATCGCCTCCGCCCGGGACGTCCTCGCGCGGGCGTACTCCCGGTCAGCGGCGGCGCCTCGTCGCGACCCTCCTGCCAGGCGGGCAGCACCCCCCGGCGAGACGACACCGCGGCATAGTCATAGGCGTGTGATCAGCGTGGGGACAGCTCGCACCGCCAGCATGATCCTCGCGACGCTGCCGCTCAGCGCCACGAGCAGCAGCAAGGACGGCGGCGGCACAAGCGTGACGACCATGCCCAGCATGAGCGTGTCCACGACAGCGACGGTTGCCGCGCCGCCCAGGGCGGCCAGCCGTACGGTGCGGTAGTGCCGCTGTTCACGGAGGGCGGTCACGAGCATGAGCACGACCGAGCCGAGCAGGAGACCGAGGGTCAGGCGTAAGGGGAGCGGGATCGCCGAGGTCCAGCCGTTGGCGGTGACGAGAGTGGCTCCCCAGCCCAGTCCGACGATCGGTCCGGCCACGAGCAGCGTGATTGCGGCGTGCCTGGCCGGTGAGGCGCGAATGAAGGCGGCGGTGACGGTGTCGGCGTCGCCGAAGTCCGCCAGGGCGGCCTGGGCTGCCGCGTCCGGATCGCCGAGCCGCTCCATCTGGTCGTCGTAGGACGCCAAGAGGCCGTCGGCGAGCTCGTCGACCACGGGGTCGGGCAGCCGTTCGGCGAGCGTCCGCAGGTGGCGTTCGATCAGTTCGTGGCCGGCCACGGTCCACCACCCAGCGCTGCGGACATGACCGCGGCGAACTCCCGCCAGTGGTCGCGTGCTCCCGCCAAAGAGCGTCGCCCCTGCTCGGTCAGCTCATAAGTGCGCCGTCTGCGACCGCCCACCACCGACCAGCTTCCCTTGATCAGGCCCGCGCGCTCCAGTCGGTGCAGCGCCGGATAAACGGTGCCGGTGGGCAGATCGAGCTTGCCGCCCGTGGCGTCACACAGCGCTTCCTTCACCGCATAGCCGTGCTGCGGTCCGTCCTCCAGCGTGGCCAGCAGGAGACCGTCCAGGTGTCCTTTCAGTGCTTCCGCCCTCATAGGTAGTAACGCTATATCTGCTCTTCCCGGAAGCCAAGACCCGGAGTAGCGTTGCTACATGTAGGAACGCTACGTATTGGAGATGCGATGGACCACATCGACATCCTGGGCACTCCGATCCCCAACGCGGGACCGGTCTTCTTCGCCGCACTCGCCATCCACGTCACTGCCGGGATCACCTGCGTGAGCTGCGGCGCGATCGCCGCACTGACGCGCAAGGAAAGCCCACTGCACCGGCGATTCGGCCGCGTCTACCTGTGGGCGTGGGCCGTCGTCTACCTCACCCTGACCGTCATGTCGGCGATCCGCTGGCGGGAGAACGTCCACCTGTTCGTCATCGGCACCCTTGGCTTCGCCGCCGCGCTGACGGGCTACGCCAACCGGCGGCGCCGGCCCGACCTCCACATCCTCGCAATGGGCGCGTCCTACGTGCTGGTGTTGACCGGCTTCTACGTCGACAACGGCCCCCACCTGCCGCTCTGGGACAGGCTCCCCACCGTTGCCTACTGGTTGCTCCCGGCCCTGATCGGCTTCCCCTTGATCGCGCGCGCGATCGCCCGCAGGCGCCATAGGCGCGCGCCGGCACAAGCGTGATCACCGGGGATGGGGCCTCGAAGCATTCGCCGGCCCGGCGGTAGGACAGGCGGGCCCGCCCGGAGCTCGGGCCGAGGGCGGTGGACGGCCCGGCAGGCCGCGCGAGGCCGGCACCACGTTCCTGCAGGAACTCGTGGGTGCGTGCCCCGAACTCCCCGAGCTGCCCCGCCTGGCCCGACCTGAACGGACCCCGCACCCCGGCATCGGGCGCACGTCATCCGGTGAAGGCCACGTCCTCCAGGTTGAGTTCCAGCGTGGGGTTCACGACGGAGCCGCCCACGTTCTTCTGCATGAGGTAGTTGAGCGTCTCGTAGTGCACGAAGATCAGCGGGCAGTCCTCCTGGACGATCGCGCGGATCTGCGTGTAGAGCTTCTTGCGCTCGGCCATGTCTGTGGAGGCTGCGGCCCGGTCGATGAGCTTGTCGAGGGCCGGGTTGGAGTACTTCATCGAGTTGATGGAGCCTCCCGTCCTCACGACGAGCGAGTAGAAGTTGTCCGGGTCGATGGTGCGCTCCTGGTAGGCGCTGGTGATCTCGTAGTCGCCCTTGGAGTACCTGTCGAACCACACGGATACGTCGACCTGCTCGATCTGCATCGTGATGCCGATCTTCTTCAGCGCCTCGGCGACGATCTCGCCGGTCTTCAGCAGCTCCGGATACTGCGGCAGGCCGAGGTAGCGGATCGTCAGCCCGTTGGGGTATCCGGCGGCGGCGAGGAGCTGCTTGGCCTTGTCGAGGTTCGGCCCGGCGGCGAACGGGTCGACGCCGTCGTACCACGGAGATCCGCTGGGCACCTCCTGCACGCCGGCCTCGCCCGACCCGAAGTAGGCGATGTCCTTGATCACCTTGCGGTCGATGGCCCAGGCGATGGCCTGACGCACTTCCTTCTTGTCGAACGGCGCCTTGGCGACGTTCATCGCGAGGAAGTCCGGGATGCCGGCCACGGGGCTGGTCTTGTAGGTGAAGCGCGGGTCCTTGCTCAGGGTGGGCAGCTGCTGCAGCGGAACGGCGTCGGCCCAGTTGATCTCCCCGGCCGACAGGGCGTCGATGCGGCTCTGGTCCACCAGCAGGAACCGGAAGTCGATCTCGTCGAGGTAGGGGCGACCGGAGCGGAAGTACTTGTCCCACTTCTTCAGCGTGATGTGGTCGCCCTGGACCCATTCAACGAACTGGAACGGCCCGGTGCCGACCGGGTTGCGGGCCGGGTCCTTCGACTCGATCGCCTTCTGGTTGACGATCTCGCCGTTGTTGGCCAGGTTCGTCAGGAACGGCCCGAACGACGACTTCAGGTGGAAGATCACCTGTGTGGGGGAGACCACCTCGATCGAGTCGATCGGCGTGTACAGCGGGGCGTACGCGCTCGCGGTCTTCGGGTCGAGGATCCGTTCGAAGGTGTACTTCACGTCGGTCGCGCTGAACTTCTCACCGTTGTGGAAGTAGACGTTGTCGGCCAGGTCGAAGGCCCACGTCTTGTCGTCCTGGGCGGTCCACTTGGTGGCCAGTCGCGGGATGACGGAGCCGTCGGGTCCGAGGTCGACGAGCTTGCTGAAGATGCCGTCGTAAACCTGAGCGCCGGTGTAGACCGACGACACGGCGGGGTCGAGGCTGTCCGGCTCGCCGGTGAGGGCGGCCTTGAGGACGCCGCCCGCCTTCAGCGCGGCGGCGGCTCCGCCTCCGGCAGCCGAGGTGGTGGTGGGGCCGCAGGCCGACAGCAGAGAGCCGGCCGCGCCGACGCCGACCACGCTGAACCCGAGGAGGCCGGCGCGCCGCAGGAACGAGCGCCGGGAAAAGTCAGGGCCGGGATTGAATGTCATGACTTTCTCCTGGTCAGCCGGAGTGGGCGCGGACGAAGTCGATAAGGGTGGTGTTGAACGGCTCGGGGGTCTCCCACAGGCAGGCATGGCCGCCGGGAACGGTGGCCCACTGCGAGCCGGGCACGGCCTCCTGCAGACGCCGCGAGAGCCGGACCGGGATGAGGATGTCCTCCTCGCCCGCGAGCACAAGCGTCGGAGTGCTGATCTGCCCCAGCCGCTCGGTGGTGTCGTGGGTCTGGATGACGTTGAGCTGGGACAGGTACGCCTCGACGGACATGGTCATCTCCGCCATCGCGGTGTCGAACTCCGCGGCCTCCTCCGGCCGCTCCTCGAAGAACGGCACGGTGAAGGCCCACAGGCCGACGTCCCGCATCACCGTGGGGACGCCCATCTCCCTGGCCATGTCGGCCCACAGCGCGAACATGCGGGAGCAGAACGGCCCAGGCGCGGCATAGGTGCAGGCGAGCGTCAGGGACTTCAGGTCGCCCGGGTACGCCAGGGCGTACTCCTGGGCGATCATCCCTCCCATGGAGACGCCGGCCAGGTGGATGCCGGTCAGGCCCAGGTGGTCCACCAGTGCCTTCGCGTCGTCGGCGAGTAGCCGGGAAGTGTACGGCCCTGCCGGCTTGTCCGACGCGCCGATACCACGGTTGTCGAAGCTCAGGACCCGCAGCCCCGCGTCCAGCAGTGCGGGCACCTGGGCCCCCCAGGTCTCCAGGTCGTCGGCGAGGCCGTTGACGAGGACGACCGTTTCGGGCCCCTCGCCTTCGAGCTGGTAGTTGATCGTGATGCCATTGACGAAAGCGGTTGACACGGGACCTCCGAGATCAGTTCTGTTGTGGAGTCGGGTCGTGCTACGGCCGGGCCGGCAGCACGACGGGGCATGCGACGCGGTGGGGGGTGTGGCCGGTGCTGTTGAGCGCCTCGACGGGCGTGAGGGCGGGAAGTTCCCGCGAGCACGAGTCCACCCGTCGCGGGCAGCGGGGATGGAACCTGCACCCCGACGGCGGGTCGATCGGGCTGGGAATGTCGCCGGACAGCGGGACGTGGACGAGCCGCGCGTCCGGCTCGGGAACCGGGACAGCGTCCAGCAGCGCCCGGGTGTACGGGTGCACCGGACCGGCGAACAGGTCGGCCCGATCCGCGGTCTCCACGATCTTCCCGAGGTACATCACGCTGACTTCATTGCTGACGTGCTCGACGACGCTGAGGTCGTGGCTGACGAACAGGAAGGCCACGCCGAGGTCGCGCTGCAGCCGCGCCATCAGATTGAGGATCTGGGCCTGCACGCTGACGTCGAGGGCACTCACCGGTTCGTCGGCCACGATGAGGTCAGGGCCGCTGGCCAGCGCCGCGGCGATTCCCACCCGCTGCCGCTGGCCGCCGGACAGTTGCACGGGGTGCCGGTCCGCGTGGTCGGGCGACAACCCCACCAGGTCGAGTAGTTCGCGGACCCGGCGCTCCCGATCGAGCGGCGACCCGACGCCGAAGGCGTCCAGCGACTCGCGCACGCTGCGGCCGACCGTCCACCGCGGGTCCAGGCTGCCGAGCGGATCTTGGAAGACCGGCTGGATGCGCCGGCGAATGTCGCGCAGCGCGCTGCCCCGCAATCCGACGATCTCCGTGCCGTCGAAGACCACCGAGCCGTCGTCCGGCCGCTGCAGGCCGAGAACACAGCGGGCCAGCGTGCTCTTCCCGCTGCCCGACTCACCGACCAGCCCGTGGGTATGGCCGCGCCGTAGGGACAGGTCGACGCCGGACAGCGCGTGCACGCGTTTGCGCCGTAGGCCCGACCCGGGGGCGGGGAAGGTGACGACGAGTCCGCGTACGTCGAGTAGTGCGGTCATGAGGCCTCCTGGGCCACAGGTGGGAGAGCGTCGTGCAGCCAGCAGGCGACTCGGCCCCCGCCCCGCGTCTCCACCACCGGCGGGGCCGCGGTGCAGCGGTCGTGGACCCGGGCGCATCGCGCCGCGAACCGGCAACCGGCGGGCGGATCAGTGAGATCGGGCACCTGGCCGAGGATGACGGGAAGATCTCCGGATTGGTGGTGGGCGGCCGGCTGCGAGTCGAGCAGCGCCCGGGTGTACGGGTGCAGCGGGTCGGCGAAGACGTCGCGGACCGTCCCCTGCTCCACGACCTGTCCGGCATACATCACGGCGATGCGGTCGCAGACCTGGGCGACGACGCCGAGGTCGTGCGTGATCAGCAGCACTCCGGTGCCCGTGCGGACGGTGAGGTCGCGTAGCAGGTGCAGGATCTGGGCCTGGATGGTCACGTCGAGGGCGGTGGTCGGTTCATCGGCGATGAGCACCGAGGGATCGTTGGCGAGAGCCGCGGCGATCACTACGCGCTGCTTCATACCGCCGGAGAACCGGTGGGGCGGGTCGGAGTACCTGGCGCCGGGATCCGGGATGCCCACGGCGCGCAGCAACTCGACGGCCCGCTCGCGCGCTTCGCGCCGGCCGATGTCGCGATGGTTGCGGATGGCCTCGGCGACCTGGGCCCCCACCGCGAATGTCGGGTCGAGGCTGGCCGAGGGGTCCTGACTGACCAGGGCGATGTCGTTGCCGCGTACCCGGCGATACTCCTCGGCGGTGAGACCGCGCAGATCCCGGCCGTCCAGCAGCACCTGGCCGGACAGTTGTGACCCGCTGGGCAGCAGGCCCATGACGGCTCCGCCGAGCGTGGACTTGCCGCAGCCCGACTCTCCCACCAGGCCGACGATCTCCCCGGAGCCGACGGAAAGCGTGACCCCGCCCACGGCCTCCACCCAGCGACCTCCGGTCACCGGGATGCGCACCCGCACGTCGTCGATCTGAAGCATGGCGCGGTTCACGAGACCATCCCCTGCGGGTCGAGGCGGTGACGCAGCCCGTCACCGAGCAGATTGAAGGCGAGGACGATGACCGCGATGGCCAGTCCGGGGAAGATCTCGACCCAGGGCGCCTGCGTGAGCACGTCGCGGCCTTCGGAGAGCATGAGCCCGAGCGACGGGGTGGGCGGCTGTGTGCCAAGGCCAAGGAAGCTCAACGAAGCCTCGATCTGGACCGCGAACCCTGCCAGGATCGCCGCCTGCACGAGCAGTGGGCCCAGCGCGTTCGGCACGACGTGGCGCCGCAGCACGGCGAGCGACGACCAGCCGCGGGCCCGACCGCCTTCGACGAAACCCGCATGCGCGACCACGAGAGACGCCGCACGCTGCACCCGTGCCAAAATCGGCAGGTAGATCAGCGCGATGGCCAGCGCCGCCACGATGCTCCCGGGCCCCACGATCGCGATGAGGGTGATCGCGAGGAGGAGCGCGGGAAGGACGAGAAGCATGTCCAGCGGGCGCGAGATGACCTGGTCGACCCATCCGCCGAAGTAGCCGGCGACCGTCCCCAGCGGCAGGGCCGCGAGGGAGGCGACGGCCACGGCCGCGAAGACGATCGCCAGGCTGGTCCGCAGGGCGTACACCGTGCGGCTGAACACGTCCCGGCCGAGCGCGTCGGCTCCGAAGGGGTGCCCCAGGTCAGGCGCGGCGAGCACGTGTGTGGGGTCGATGGCGTTGGGATCGTGCGGGGCGATCAAGGGCGCGAGGAGGGTGACGATCGCCAGCACCACGAGGATGAGCGCGCCGGCCCGCGCGGAGCGCGGCAGCCAGAAGAACGCTCTGACCATGGCGGTCACCCATGCGGGGATGCTCTTGGCCGTCATGACTTTCCCCTGTCGGACACCTGCGGGTCGATGAAGCCCACCACCAGGTCGGTGATGAGGCTGACCAGGATGAACAGCGTCGCCACCACAAGCAGCCCGGCCTGGACCACCGGGTAGTTGCGCTGGTTGATGGCCGTGACGATCAGCCGGCCGACTCCCGGGAGCGCGAAGAGCGTCTCCACGACGATCGCGCCGCCCAGCAGCACACCGAACTGGATGCCGATGACCGTGGCGATGGGCGTCGCCGCGTTACGCAGGGCGTGACGGTAAACGATGGAGCGTTCCTTGGTGCCCTTCGCCCTCAGGTAGACGATGAAGGGCCGTCCTATCACCCCCAGCATCGCCCCGCGGGTCGTCCGGATGATGTACGCCGCCTCGGCGACGGCCAGCGTGAGCACCGGAAGGATCATGTACGTGAGGTTGCCGCCGGGATCTTCGAGGAAGGGCACGTATCCCGACGGCGGCAGCCACATCATCGTGCCGGCGCACAGCAGCACGAGCATGATGCCGAGCCAGAAGTCGGGGACGCTGATCCCGAAGACCACGAAGCCCTCGGTCAGGCGGCGCGCCCACCGGCCGCCGACCGCCGCGCGGACGCCGAGCGGCACGCCGACGGCGACGGCGAGAAGCATCGACAGCAGCGTGATTTCCAAGGTGACGGGGATGCGCTGCGCGAGCAGTTCGCTGAGCGGCGCCTTGCTCACGAAGTCCTGGCCGAAATCGCCGTGCAGGACACCGGCGACCCAGTCGCGGTACTGCATCCACAACGGGTCGTCGAGGTGAAGCTGGGCCCGCACCTGCGCAATCGACTGCGGGGTGGCGCGGAAACCCAGCATGGTCCGGACCGGGTCGCCGGGAACCAGCCGGATGATCAGGAAGATGACGACGCTCATCACGAACAGCACCGGGATGGTGAGCCCGAGCCGTCGGAGCACGAAGAGCAGGCGCGGGTTCATTCGTCGGTCTCCAGGCTCGCCAGCTCCTGGACTCGCGCCACCAGGTCGCGAACCAGTTTCTCGGTCAGGCCGAAATGCTCGAGGGCGATGGCCGAGGCGCGTTCGGGGTCCTGGTCGATCACGGCGTCGGCCAGTAACCCGTGCTGCACCGCGGCGACCCGGCGGATCTCCGGCGTGTACGGCTCGGCGCCCAGGTCAAGACTGATCCTCGTACGGATCTGAGCGCTCAGGCCGACCAGGACGGAATTGTGCGTCGACTCCGCGATCGCCCGGTGCACGCGCTCGTCGGCGACGCGGGACTCCTCGCGGTCGGTGGCCGCGTGGTAGTCGTCGAGGGCTTGGGAAAGGGCCGCCACGTCGCCGTCGTTGCGACGGAGGGCCGCCGTCGCGGCGATCACCGGCTCCAAGAGCTGGCGGGCATCGAACAACGCCTCGAAGCGGGCCCAGTTGGGCATCAGGTGCCGTCGGATGAGGTCGGCCGACGACGGCCGCCAGTCCTCCAGCACGAACGAGCCGCCATTGCGGCCCCTGCGTTGCTCGATGAAGCCGCTGTCGGTCATACGGCGCAGGGCCTCACGCACGGTCGCCCGGGAGACGCCGAGCAACGACGCGAGCTCGCGCTCGGGCGGAAGCGCCTGGCCGGGCACGTACACCCCGAGGGCGACGGCGGTGACGAGACGCTCCACGATCTGTTCCGGCGCGTTGCGCACCACGATCGGCCCGGCCAGCGGGTCAGTGTTGTCACGCTGCAGCTCGTTCAGCAGCGGAGCCTCGAAGATCTCACTCATCCGCGGTGCTGCCGCTCGAACCAGTGGTGGAGGAAGCGCGCGAGCGCCTTTGCTCCGTCGACGATGCTGCTCAGCTCGACGCTCTCGTCGATCCCGTGCATGTCGTAGACCTGCGGGCCGTAGCAGAGGGCGGGGACGCCGAAGTCGTTGACGTAGAACCGGGCGTCCGTGGTGGTGCCCATGACGAACCTGCGCGGGTCGGCGCCATGCACTTCGCGATGGGCCCTGGCCATCGCGGCGATCAGCGGATGCCCGTCCGCGAGGGCGTACCCGGACGCCCGGAACCCCGAGGCCGTGACGACGGGCTTGGACGGGAACCGGCCGTCACGGGCCGCGATGTCTTCGATGGCGGCCCTGATCCGCTGCTCGGCCTCGCCGGGGGACCATGACCGTGGGAAACCCACTCGAAGCCTCAGCACGGCGTCGGTCGGCACACTGGAGTGCCAGTCACCGGCGGAGATGCCCCCGACGTTGAGGTTGTACGGGCTCGCCAGCTCGGCGAAGGCCTCGTCGGGCGCCTCCTGCGGGAGCCGTTCGCACCATTTCCGCAAACCCTCGGTGAGGACGCCGCACAGATCCACCGGATTGACGGCCATGTGGGCGGACTCGGCGTGCGCGGACCGGCCGACGACGCGCACGTCGAGCCAGATCACGCCGACCCCTCCGGTGAGGATGCCGAGGTCGGTGGGTTCGAGTACGACGGCGGCGTCGGCGAGCACCCCGGCCCGCGACGCCGACAGCGTGCCGTTGCCTGTGCACTCCTCTTCGATGGCACCCAGGAACATCAGCCGACCGGTGTCGAACCCAGGCGCCACCGTGTCGAGGGCCCGTACGGCGAGCACACCCATCGCGAAACCGCACTTCATGTCGCCCGCGCCACGGCCGTACAGCCGGCCGTCCCGCCGGGCCGGCTGGAACGGGGGGCTGCTCCACAACTCGGGTGTGTCGGCCGGCACCACGTCCAGATGGCCGTTCAGAAGAAGGGACGGGCCGTCTCCATGGCCCCGCCTTCCCAGGACGTTGGCCCGCCCGGCATAGGACGTCTGACCGACGCCGGCGAGCGGGTCCGAGACGATCTCCTCCGGGATCGGCAGGAACTCGACGTCGAAACCGGTCGCGGCGAGCTCCGCCCCGAATACGTCACAGACCTCGGCCTCGTGGCCGACCGTGCTGGGCGCCGCGACGAGGCGCTCGAGGAAAGCGAAGGCTTCCTCCGCCAAGGCATCGACAGCGCTGTCGAGAGCTTCCCCGCTGACCATGTCACCTCCAAAGGTATATGGTTCGGTCCATAGACCATAAAGAGCTGGTGCAACGCCAGTCAAGCCTGTCCGTAATTCGGGAATGTTACGTTTTCCGAGGCAGTGGGCCTGACCGAAAAGTGCAGCGCCTCCGGCCGGAAGACCCTGGGCCGGGATGATGAGAGCGCCTGCGCTGCGAACGGGGCTGGTCCTCGGTCAGGCGTGGGTAGGGGCCGCCCGGTCGTGCTCGATCCGCCGGCGGATCTTCGCCAGGCGGACCAGGTCCCGCAGCCGCGTGTCGGTGAGCAGGGTGGACAGCCAGTGATCGGTGGGCTCGCCGGCACCGGGCGGCCATTCGGCCGGCAGCCGGCACTCGGGCAGGTGGCCGTCCTCGTGGCGGGCGATGCCGCGGTGAGTTGGCGACCCTGCCCGCCGTGCCGGTGTACTGCCGGGCCACCCCGGCGAGGCGTTCCCGTCCTTGGCGTGCCCGGTGTCGTCCAGCACTCACGCCTCGGGGATGGCCAGGCCGACCGCTGCTCCCTACGGGCGAACGGGGTGAACACCTCACCCGGGAAGTCCTCAAGACGGCCACGCGCCTCAGCCGGCGCGGCCGGAGTCACCCGAGATCATCTCGAACCAACCGCCGGACGAGGAAGCCGCGTTCTCGGGCCGGTCGAACAGGTCGGAGCCGCTACTCAGCCCGGTCTCGGGCAGGATCGGGTCGGCCCGGCTGTGGTGATGGCAGGCGCCTCTGTCCGAGCGGAGCACCGTACGTGTCCAACTCGCGGGCGCAGCCCTTCCAGTCCGCATGGGCGCGATGGACGTGCCACGAGAGTCATCTTCGAGCCGATCGACTCTCCGGCATCCCGGGGCGGTTCTCTCATGTATCCGGAGCGTTAAAGCGGCAGCCCCATCCGCCACCGATGGAGCTGGGTGCCGGATGGGGCTGCCTGAACATACGACCGAGATTGCAGTCCTTGCGCTACTTGGCGGCGACCATGTGGTCGAGGTTGAACCACCCGGTGTCACCGGAACCGTAGCTGACGCTGATCGTGTTGATACCCGCCACCAACTGCACCGGAATGGTCGCGTCGGCCCAGGTGTTCCAGCTCCCGGTGAGCGGAAGTGAAATCTGGTGACGATCTCCGCCGTTTACCGACACCGATGCGCTCCGGGTGCCGGCCGGACCGTCAGGGCCGGCCGAGTAGCGGAGGTCCAGTGAGTACGTGCCCGCATCCTGGGCGACGATCTGCTGAGTCACGCTCGGCCCCCGTGCGGTGAAGCACGCGACGAAGCCCGATCCCGTATACCCGGGATGGTCCGTGGCCAGGCATGCTCCGCCGGACAGAGCTCCATCCTCAGCCTCGCAGACGTCCCCGACCTCACAGTGCAGCAACGCGTCGACGGAGTTCTTCACGGAGATGTCCTGTCCTTCCGACTTCGCCGTAGCGACCGCCGTGAACCGGTAGTTGCCTCGGGGCAGATCGGCGGAGGTCGTCATCGTGTACCGCACGACAGTGCTCTGACCGGAGGCCAGCTTGGGCACGCCTGGGCACGCCGGCGCGTGACCGTCCGCGCAGGTGATGGTGAATCCGGGGGCCGGCTGGCCGTCCGGGGTGTAGGCGGCGAGACTCGTCCGGACGTCGCGATCCATCTGCCCACCGCCGTTGGTGAACGTCACCGGGACCGTGTAGGTGCTCCCGGGCTGCACGGCGGCCGGGGCGTCGAGAGAGATCGCCTGTGGTTCGGTCCAGGACAGATAGACGCCGTAGGCGTCGTGCCGCGACTCGAAGTCGAACGGCACTGTGATGGCATCGTTCTCGACCTTGACGTCCTGGCTGAGGACGACCTGGCGCGTGTACAGGGGTGCCTGGTCAGGGATCCTGTAGACAGTTGCATGGACGAGGCCGTCGCGGACCAACCACGGCGTCGAGGACAGCCCCTTGAAGGTAACGGTCATCGGCCCGACGTATGCGCCCTGGATGTCACCGAGCAGCGCCACAGCGCGCTTCTTCGCGGGGTCCTCGGACGCGGAAATCGCGGTCGACCCGACTTGTTCGGAGGTGGAGACCAGCGTGCCGGTCAGGTCGGCATAGGTGCGCATCGCCCACCAGTTTCCGTTGGCCGCCCATCCGCTCGGGGTCTTGGTGAGCAGCCCGGTCAGGTTCGGAATGACGCAGCAGCTCCAGTTGCCGCGCATGGCGTTGGCATAGTTCGACTGAGCCAGCCGGGCGTTGTACCAGGCGGTATCTCCAGCGGTCTGGCGATCCGCGGGCTGGTACTCGTTGGCCGAGAGGGGCCGTTGGGCGATCCCGTTGGCGTCGAGTGCGTCCGATAGGGACTTGCCGACGGTGACCGGGTCGTCCACGGTCCCCTCATCGTGGTTGGTGATCTCGTCCGGGACAGTGTTCGCGGCCTTGACGTGGGCCAGGAAGGCCTGCCATTCCTCGGGGTGTCGCTCAGGGGTGTAGGCGAACGACGGGCCGGCGATTGTCGCGGCCGGGGCGATGCGCCGGATCTCGCGGTAGGCGCTGTCCCACATTTGGAAGTACTGTTCCGTGTTGACGCCCGGTCTCCAGAAGATGCTGAGGTCGGGCTCGTTCCAGATCTCGTAGGTGAACTTCTGGCCGGAAGCCTGGAGCTTGGACACAGTCGCGTCGATGAACGTGATCCAGTTGCTGCAGTCGCCGCCGGTGCACGGCCACAGCGTGTTCGCCGGAGCCCCGCCGGTCGAACCGAACACATCGCTGAGCAGGACCTGGTACTCGACCTTATGACGGGGCGGGCGCTGTAGACGCTTCGCCTCGGCGATGACCGCATCGATGTTGGCTTGGGTGCCCGGTCCGAAGGTGTACTTGTCCTTGATCCAGCCGCCCGCATACCAGCCGCCGCTGCGGAAGGCGTTGATCTTCAGCGGTTCGAGGAATTCGTCGGACGGTTGTAACCCGTCCTGCGTGATGCCGTAGAGAATGCCAAGACCCACCCCCTCAGACCGCTTCGTCTTCGCGGACAGATCGACGCTCAGCTCTTTCACGCCGGCAGAGCTGACGTTCGGGTCTGCCGCGGCGGGCTGCTGGCCGCTGACCAGCAAGGCAGCGGTGGCGAACAGTGTCCCGAGGACTGCGAGTCCCTTCCTGCCGTTCAGGCCCCGGCCCTGGCCGGGTGCCGCAGCTGTACCGTCGGGACGCCCAATGGTGACTAAGCGTTTCGGATGAGCTGACATTCTTCCTTCTTTCGCGGACGAGTCGACCCATGTCGCGGCCACGGGGTCGTGGTCAGTGCGAGTGCGGAGGCGAGGACGGCGTGCGCCGCGATCCTGCGTGCCCGCCGAGACAAGGGTGTGACCATGCGCCTTCCCGTCGGGGGGTGCGGCCGGGTCGAATCGATTCGGCGAACCGATTCGACTTGACCATAAGCGTGTCCCGACGGGATGGTCAAGAGCCGGAAATGTCCGTGATACACCTTCGCCGCGCCGCCGTCACGCGACCCCGTGGACCCAAGAGCCGCGCGGGTCCTAGGCATCCAGTGCTGTTGTTCGAGGAGGACCCGACGGGGGAGGAGCCGGGGTCGGGATCGACGAGATCGCCATCACGGCATCTGCGCGCCGGCCCAGGCGAGCGTAGTCGTCCCCGAAACTTTTCTATCATCGGCGTCGGTGCGCAATACGTGACCGAAAACCACGACCCACCCGCTCACCTTCGCCGCCGCTCCGCTGAGCCGGTCGCCGCGGGCTACGGTCCCGGCCACCGCGCCCAGGCCGGCTTCACGCGACCGGTGCCCGACGCGACCTGCATGGCCGTGCACGCCTGCTGTGCCGATGATGTCTGCGCACGTTCGGTCGAAGCAGCTTATCGAACCGGTTCGATTCCGATCACGCTGATCGGGATGGGCGTAGGAGGGGGCGGGCCGGAGGAGTTGAGAATGAGGTGAGGCTCCCGGTAAGACAGCAGGTGGCCGCCGATCTGCGGATCAGCGACCAGACCATCGACAACTGGCGCAGGCAACAGCGCATGGACGCAGGATTGGAGCCCGGCATCACCTCCAGGGACCGGCCGAGCCGGTGGCCGCCCGGCGCCGGATCGCGCTCCCCCTGGGCGTCGTGGCCGGCTCCTACGCCGTGACGGTCCTGCTGGGCCGGTCACTGCCCGAGCCGCGGATTTCGCTGATCGAGGTTCCACTGCTGTTCGCCGTGTTCCTCGTCGCCGCCGCCTGCGAGGAGGCGGGATGGACGGCGTACGCCACCGATCCGCTGTCCACCCGCTGGAGCCTGCCGGTCACCGGTGTCATCCTCGGGGTGACATGGGCGGTCTGGCACCTGATCCCGTACGCACAGGCCGGCCACGGCCCGCTGTGGATAGCGGGCCAGTGCCTGCACACGGTGGCCCTGCGGGTCGTCATCGTCTCGCTGTACCTGCGCAGCGCGAGCGTGCTCACCGCGGTCGTCTGCCATGCCGCCTCCAACGTCGGCTGGTCCCTGTTCCCCGACCACGGATCGCACTACGACCCGGTCGTCACCGGAGGCATCGCCACGGGGGTGGCCCTGCTGGTGGTGATGGTCAGACGCTGCGGACGCCGTGGGCGGCGAATTGGGCGTGTACGCGTTCCAGGAGGGCCCTGTCCGGGGGCTTGACGTCGGCCAGAGGGAAGGTGAGCCCGAGCCGGGCGTACTTGCCGGCGGCCATGCGATGGAAGGGCAGCACGTCGACCCGCTCGACGTTGCCGAGCGTCGCGACGAACCTGGCCAGGCCGTCCACGTTCTCCACGGAGTCGGTGTGGCCGGGAACCAGGACGAACCGCACCCAGACCGGGCGGCCCAGATCGGCCAATCGGCGAGCGAAGCGCAGGGTCGGCTCCAGACGTGCCCCGGTCAGCCGCCGGTAGCCCCGCGGGTCCCACGACTTGATGTCGAGCAGCACGAGGTCGGTGGCGGCCAGCAGCGCGTCGCTCGCGCGGTCCCCGAGGTAGCCGGAGGTGTCCAGCGCGGTGTGCAGGCCACTGTCACGGCAGCGGCGCAGCAGCTGGCCGGTGAAGCGGGGCTGCAGCAGCGGCTCGCCACCGCTGACCGTCACCCCGCCGCCGGCCACCGAGATGAACCGCCGGTAACGGTCCACCTCGGTCATCACCTCGTCCACGGTGACCCGGCGGCCGTCGCGCATCCGCCAGGTCTCCGGGTTGTGGCAGTACAGGCAGCGCAGCGGGCAGCCGCAGGTGAACACCACGAAGCGGGTGCCGGGTCCGTCCACGCCGACCGACAGGTCCCACGACTCGATGACGCCGGTGCCGGCCGCGGGCTCCGTCTGGCAGAGCTCGGCGGCGGCGTCGCGCAGCAGGGGCTCGCGCATCACAGCCGCCCGTGGAAGGTGCGGTCGACCACGTCCTGCTGCTGCTCGCGGGTCAGCCGGACGAAGTTGACGGCATAGCCGGAGACCCGGATGGTGAGCTGCGGGTACTTCTCGGGGTGGTCCATCGCGTCGATCAGGGTGGCCCGGTCGAGCACGTTGACGTTCATGTGGAAGCCGCCCGCGTCGAAGTAGCCGTCGAGCACGCCCACCAGGTCGGCGACCCGGTCCTCGGCCGTGCGGCCCAGCCCGTCCGGGGTCACGGTGCTGGTCAGCGAGATGCCGTCCTGCGCCTGGTCGTAGGGGAGCTTGGCCACCGACAGCGCCGAGGCGACCAGGCCGTGCCGGTCGCGGCCGTTCATCGGGTTGGCGCCGGGGGCGAACGGCGTCCCGGCTCTGCGCCCGTCGGGCGTGTTGCCGGTGTGCTTGCCGTACACCACGTTGGAGGTGATGGTGAGCACCGACTGGGTGTGCTCGGCGTCGCGGTAGGACGGGTTGCGGCGGATCTTGTCCATGAACGACCTGACGAGGTCGACGGCGATGCCGTCGGCGCGGTCGTCGTTGTTCCCGTACGCCGGGTAGTCGCCCTCGACCACGTAGTCCACGGCGAGCCCGGTCACGTCGCGGAGCACCCGGACCGTCGCGTGCTTGACGGCCGACAGGCTGTCGGCGGCCACCGACAGGCCGGCGATCCCGCAGGCGAGCGTGCGCGTGACGGGGTAGTCGTGCAGTGCCATCTCGATGCGCTCGTAGGCGTACTTGTCGTGCATGTAGTGGATGACGTTCAGCGCGTTCACGTATGTCTTCGCGAGCCAGTCCATCATCCGGTCGAAGGCCGCCGCGACCTCCTCGTAGTCGAGCACGTCGCCGGTCAGCGCGGGGTAGACGGGGCCGACCTGCTCGCCGCTGATCTCGTCCCGGCCGCCGTTGATCGCGTACAGCAGGGCCTTGGCGAGGTTGACCCGGGCGCCGAAGAACTGCATCTGCTTTCCGACGGGGGCGGCCGACACGCAGCAGGCGATGGCGGTGTCGTCACCGTGCCGCGGCCGCATCAGCTCGTCGCTCTCGTACTGGATCGAGCTGGTCTCGATGGACAGACGGGCGCAGAAGCGCTTGAACGGCTCGGGCAGCCGCGGCGACCAGAAGACCGTCAGGTTCGGCTCCGGGGCCGGACCGAGGTTGCGCAACGTCTGCAGGTAGCGGTAGCTGGTGCGGGTGACCAGCGGCCTGCCGTCCGCGCCGACGCCGCCGATCGACTCGGTCACCCAGGTCGGGTCGCCGGAGAAGAGCTGGTCGTACTCGGGGGTGCGCAGGAATCGGACGATGCGCAGCTTGATGACGAAGTCGTCGACCAGCTCCTGCGCCTCCTGCTCGGTGAGCCGTCCCTCGGCGAGGTCCCGCTCCAGGTAGACGTCCACGAACGTGGAGGTGCGGCCGAGGGACATGGCCGCTCCGTTCTGCTCCTTGACCGCGGCGAGATAGGCGAAGTAGAGCCACTGGACGGCCTCGCGCGCGGTGGCCGCGGGCCGGGAGATGTCGTGGCCGTAGGAGGCGGCCATCCGCTTCAGTTCGTCGAGGGCGCGCAGCTGCTCGGCCAGCTCCTCCCGGTCGCGGATGACCGCGTCGGTGGAGAACTCGCCGTCCAGCGTGCGCAGCTCGGCCCGCTTGGCCTCGATCAGCCGGTCCACGCCGTACAACGCGACCCGCCGGTAGTCGCCGATGATGCGTCCGCGGCCGTACGCGTCGGGGAGCCCGGTGATGATCCCCGCGCGGCGGGCCGCCCGGATCTCCGGGGTGTAGGCGTCGAAGACGCCGTCGTTGTGCGTCTTGCGATACGTGGTGAAGATCTCCTTCACCCGGGGGTCGAGCGTGTACCTGTAGGCGGCCAGGCCGTTCTCGACCATCCGCAGCCCGCCCGCCGGCATGATCGCCCGCTTCAGCGGGGCGTCGGTCTGCAGCCCGACGATCAGCTCGCGCTCGGAGTCGATGTAGCCGGGCCGGTGCGCCGTGATCGAGGAAGGCGTGGCGGTGTCCACGTCGTACACCCCGCGCCGCCGCTCCTCGGGAAACAGGTCCGACACTTCCGCCCAGACCGTGCGGGTCCGCTCGGTCGGCCCGGCGAGGAACGACTCGTCGCCCTCGTACGGGGTGTAGTTGGCCTGGATGAAGTCGCGCACGTCGACGCTCCCGCGCCAGGTCGTGCCGCGGAAGCCGCGCCACGCCACGCGGGCGGGCGCCTGCGCGTCTCCCTGACGCCTGACCTCGGTGACGGTCATCGTCTACCCCCTTCGTCGGTTCCGTCTCCACTGTGGGTCCTGGACCATCCGCCCACCGCGCGCGGAAGTCATCGACCACGGGGACCAAAGTCATCCGGGCGGTTGCGGGAGACGGGCGGGGGCCCGGCCGGCCTCCGCCCGTCCCGTCCGCCCTCCGGTGGTTGCGAGGGTGGCGTGTCTCGCGGTCAGTGCTGAACGACGATCCTGCGGTCGGCCGTCTTGTGCTCCTCCTCCAGACCGACCGAGACCTCCAGGACTCCGTCTCGGTAAACGGCCGTCACGTCCTCTTCCCTGGCCGTCGTGGGAAGCGTGACCGAGCGGGAGAACGCGCCGTAGGTGATCTCGGAGCGGCGCGGTTCCTTGGTGTCCTCGGCCTCCTTGGTCTTCTCGGCCCGGATGTGGAGCACGCCGTGCCCGACGGTGACCTCCAGATCCTTGTCGGGGTCGATGCCGGGCAGCTCCGCCCGCAGCACGTACCGGCCGTCCGCGACGAAGTCCTCCACCCGGATGATCTGGCCGAACGGCCGGAACCCGTAGACCGGGCTCTCCAGCAGCTCCAGCAGTTCAGGGAAGGGGAACCGGCCCTGGCTCCGCTCCATGAGGTTCATCGTGACCTCCTTGTCTCGATGACGACGCACCAAGCACACACCCGCCGCCTCCCCTCCGGCAGGGCCGGACGTCCCACCCAAAGGACCTCACACCACCGACCCGCTCGGGTCGTAGGTCTAGGCCCGGCGGGACCTTCGGCGCGCACGGTGACCAAGGGTCTTTCGGGTAACAGCTGAAGGACCAAAAGCCCTGACGTCCCCGCCGCCCCCACAGGAGGGTGATGGCGGAAGATCCTCTTCCCCCGGAGGAACGGTATGACAGTCGGCACGGCGGCCGCCGAGGAGACGCGCATGCGCGGCCGGGCGGTCGCGTTGGCACTGGCGACGGCAGGCTTCGCGGTGAACTTCTGGGCGTGGGCGCTGATCAGCCCGCTCAGCTCGACGTATAAGGAACTGCTCCGGCTGACGCCGTTCGAGGCGTCGGTCCTGGTCGCGATCCCGGTCATCGTCGGATCGCTGGGCCGGATCGTGCTCGGCGCGCTGACCGACCGGTACGGCGGGCGGCTGATGTTCGCGGTGGCGAGCACGCTCGGCGTGGTCCCGGTGGTCTTCCTCGCCTTCGCCGAGAGTTATCCGCCGCTGCTGGCCGGGGGGTTCGTCCTGGGCCTGACGGGGGCGACCTTCGCGATCGGTGTGCCGTTCGTCAACGCCTGGTTCCCGCCGGAGCGCCGCGGGCTGGCTCTGGGGATCTTCGGGATGGGCAACATCGGCACGGCGATCTCCGGCTTCGCCACGCCGTGGCTGGCGGACCGGTTCGGCCGTCCGACGCCGTTCCTCGTCGTCGCGGTGGCGTTGGTGGTCGTCGGGCTGGCGTTCCTGGCGTTCGGCCGTGAGGCGCCGGGCACCCGTCGTGCGACCGAACCGTTCCTCGTCAGGTTCCTGGCCGCGGGGCGGCTGCGCGTCACCCGGGAACTGGCCGCGATGTACGCGCTGACCTTCGGCGGGTTCGTGGCGTTCGGCGCCTACCTGCCGCTGTATCTGAAGGCGGTCTACGGGCTGTTCACGGCCGACGCGGCGGCTCGGGCGGCCGGGTTCGTCGTGCTGGCCACGCTCGCCCGGCCGGTGGGCGGCTGGCTGGCCGATCGCTTCGGTGGCGAGACCGTGCTCTCCGGGGCGCTCGCCGTAGCGGTGGTGTGCGCGGTCGCCGTGTCGTTCGCGCCGCCGATGGCCCTGGCCACGGCCGGTTTCCTGGCGATGGCGGCCGCGCTGGGCCTGGGCAACGGGGCGGTCTTCGCGCTGCTCGGCGGGGCCGTGCCGGCGCACGCGATCGGCAGCGCGACCGGGGTGGTCGGCGCGGTCGGCGGTCTCGGCGGTTTCCTGCCGCCGATCGTCATGGGCCTCATCTACCAGGCCACCGGTTCGTACGCGATCGGGCTCATGCTGCTGGCGGCCGTCGCGGCGGCCGCGCTGGTCTACTGCTGGTTCGTGCTGCGACCCGGCGCCCCCGCGCGGCCCGAAGCGGCCGGCGACCTCGTGTGACGTGAGGAAGAGGAAATCGATGTCGAGGATTGACGGGCCACTCGGTGACGCCCTGCTCGGGCTGGGACGTCACCTGCGCCGCGGCGAGGTGTCGCCGGACCTGCGCACGCTCCACCAGGTCGGCGGGCGGCAGGGCGACGTGTTCTACCGGGACCGGTGGAGCCACGACAAGGTGGTGCGGTCGACGCACGGGGTGAACTGCACCGGGTCGTGCTCCTGGAAGGTGTACGTCAAGGACGGCATCATCACCTGGGAGGCCCAGCAGACCGACTACCCCAGCGTGGGGGACGACCGGCCCGAATACGAGCCGCGCGGTTGCCCGCGCGGCGCGGCCTTCTCCTGGTACACCTACTCGCCGACGCGGGTGCGCTATCCGTACGCGAGGGGCGTGCTGGTGGAGATGTACCGCGAGGCGAAGGCACGGCTGGGCGACCCGGTGGCGGCCTGGGCGGAGATCACGACCGATCCCGTCAAGCGCCGCCGCTACCAGGAGGTCCGCGGCAGGGGCGGGCTCGTCCGCGTCTCCTGGGACGAGGCCGCCGAGATCGTCGCCGCCGCGCACGTGCACACGATCAAGGCGTACGGGCCCGACCGGGTCGCGGGCTTCTCGCCGATCCCGGCCATGTCGATGGTCTCCCACGCCGTGGGCGCGCGGTTCGTTTCGCTGCTCGGCGGCACGATGCTGTCGTTCTATGACTGGTACGCCGACCTGCCGGTGGCCTCGCCGCAGGTGTTCGGCGACCAGACCGACGTGCCGGAGTCGGCGGACTGGTGGGACGCCTCCTACCTGATGCTGTGGGGCTCCAACGTCCCGGTCACCCGCACTCCCGACGCCCACTACATGGCCGAGGCCCGCTATCGGGGGCAGAAGGTCGTCGTCATGGCCCCCGACTACAACGACGCGGCCAAGTTCGCCGACGAGTGGCTGTCCCCGCACCCCGGCACGGACGGCGCCCTGGCCATGGCGATGGGCCACGTGATCCTCCGGGAGTTCTTCGTGGAGCGGGAGACGCCCCGCTTCCTCGACTACGTGAAGCGCTACACCGATCTGCCCTTCCTGGTGCGGCTGCGCGAGCACGACGGGGCGTACGTGCCGGACAAGTTCCTCACCTCGGCCGACCTGGGCGAGGAGGGCGAGGACGCCGCCTTCAAAACGGTGCTGCTGGACTCCCACGACGGCGAACCGATGGTGCCGGGCGGCTCGCTCGGCTTCCGGTTCTCCGCCGAGGGCGAGGGCCGCTGGAACCTCGACCTCGGCGAGGTGGATCCGGTGCTCACCCTGGCCGGCCAGGGGGAGGCGGCCGAGGTGGCGCTGCCCCGGTTCGACGACAGGTTCGACGGCGGGTTCGACGGCCCCGGCGCGGGAGTGATGCGCCGGGGCGTGCCCGCCCGGCGCGTCGGCGGACATCTGGTGACCACGGTCTTCGATCTGATGCTCGCGCAGTACGGCGTGGCCCGCGACGGGCTGCCGGGGGAGTGGCCGTCCGGCTACGACGACCCGGCGCAGCCGTACACCCCCGCCTGGCAGGAGGCGATCACCTCGGTGCCGGCGGACGCGGCGGCGCGCATCGCGCGCGAGTTCGCCCGCAACGCCGAGGAGTCCGGCGGTCGATCGATGATCATCCTGGGTGCGGGGACCAACCACTGGTTCCACTCCGACACGATGTACCGGGCGTTCCTGGCGCTGGTCACACTGACCGGCTGCCAGGGCGTCAACGGCGGAGGCTGGGCGCACTACGTCGGGCAGGAGAAGTGCCGCCCGGTCACCGGATGGGCGCAGCTTGCCTCCGGGCTCGACTGGGCCCGCCCGCCCCGGCAGATGATCGGCACGGCCTACTGGTATCTGCACACCGACCAGTGGCGCTACGACGAGCACACCGCCGACGTGGTGGCCTCACCGCTCGGCGGCGGGACGTTCGCGGGGAGGACCAGCGCCGATCTGCTCGCCCAGTCCGCGCGGATGGGATGGATGCCGTCCTATCCCACCTTCGACCGCAACCCGCTCGACCTGGCCGACGAGGCCGAGCGCGCCGGCCGGGAAACCGGTGCGTACGTGGTGGAGGAGGTGCGCGCGGGCCGCCTCGGCTTCGCCTGCGAGGATCCCGACGCGCCGGAGAACTGGCCGCGGGTGCTCACCGTGTGGCGGGCCAACCTGCTCGGCTCCTCGGCGAAGGGCAACGAGTTCTTCCTCCGCCATCTGCTCGGCGCCTCCGACGCCGTGCGGGCGGAGGAGAACGGCCGCGACCGGCGGCCCGGCGACGTCAGCTGGCGGGACGAGGCGCCCCGGGGCAAGCTCGACCTGCTGCTGTCGCTGGACTTCCGGATGACCTCGACCACGTTGTTCTCCGACATCGTGCTCCCCGCGGCCACCTGGTATGAGAAGCACGACCTGTCGTCCACCGACATGCACCCCTTCGTGCACGCGTTCACCCCGGCGATCGACCCGCCGTGGCAGACCCGGACGGACTTCGCCGCCTTCCACTCCATCGCCCGGGCGTTCGGTGCGCTGGCCCGCGACCACCTGGGCGTGCGCCGGGACGTCGTCGCAGTGCCGCTGCTCCACGACACGCCCGACGAGATGGCCAGCCCGCATGGACGGGTGCGCGATTGGCGGCAGACCGGCGAGGCGCCGGTGCCGGGCCGTACGTTCCCGAAGATCGTGGTGGTCGAGCGGGACTACGGCGCGATCGCCGACAAGCTGGCCGCGCTCGGCCCGCTCGCCGAGCGTCTGGGCGCCACGACCAAGGGCGTCACGTTCGACGTCGCGGCGGAGGTCGGACGGCTGGGCCGGGTGAACGGGACCGTGCGCGGGGGAGCGGCCGACGGCCGGCCCTCGCTCGCGACCGACGTCGCGATGTGCGAGACGATCCTCGCGCTGTCCGGCACCACCAACGGCAGGCTGGCGGCCCAGGGGTTCGCGACCCTGGCCCGCCGCACCGGCACCGACCTCGGCGGACTGGCCGACGAGCATCGGCGGATCACCTTCGCCGACACGCAGGCGCGGCCGACACCGGTGATCACCTCGCCGGAGTGGTCGGGCAGCGAGACCGGCGGCAGGCGCTACTCCGCCTTCACCATCAACGTCGAGCACCGAAAGCCCTGGCACACGCTCACCGGCCGCCAGCACTTCTACCTCGACCACGATTGGATGCAGGAGGCCGGGGAGGCGCTGCCCGTCTACCGGCCGCCGCTCAACGCCGCCGCCCTCGCCACGGGACCGGGCGCGGAGGACGGCATCGTGGTGCGCTACCTCACTCCGCATTCCAAGTGGTCGATCCATTCGGAGTATCAGGACAACCTGCTGATGCTGACGCTGTCGCGAGGCGGCCCGACGATCTGGATGAGCCCGGCCGACGCGGCGCGCGCGGGCATCGGCGACAACGACTGGGTCGAGGCGGTCAACCGCAACGGCGTGGTCGTCGCGCGGGCCGTGGTCTCCCACCGCATGCCCGCGGGGACCGTGTACATGTACCACGCACAGGAGCGCGTGGTGGACGTGCCGAAGAGCGAGACCTCCGGACGCCGCGGCGGCATCCACAACAGCCTCACCCGCCTGCTGATCAAGCCCACCCATCTGATCGGCGGGTACGCGCAGCTCAGCTTCGCGTTCAACTATCTCGGGCCGACCGGTCACCAGCGGGACGAGGTCACGGTGATCCGCCGCCGCACCCAGGAGGTGGACTACTGATGCGCGAGCGAACCCGACCCAGTGAGCGGAGTGGTCGGCCGAGGCTCTGTTCGATGGGCGAGCCTCCGGCACGACAGGTCGCCCGCGTAGTGAACGAGGAGTGGTGAGCGACAGATGACACGTGTGATGGCCCAGCTCGCGATGGTGATGAACCTGGACAAGTGCATCGGCTGCCACACCTGCTCGGTCACCTGCAAGCAGGCATGGACCAACCGGGCCGGCACCGAGTACGTCTGGTTCAACAACGTCGAGACCCGGCCCGGCCAGGGCTACCCCCGAACCTATGAGGACCAGGACAAGTGGAAGGGCGGCTGGGAGCTCAACCGGCGGGGCCGGCTCCAGCTCAGAGCCGGCGGACGGCTGAAGAAGCTGCTGACCATCTTCGCCAACCCGCTCATGCCGTCCATCGGCGACTACTACGAGCCCTGGACCTACGACTACGACCGCCTGTTCTCCGCGCCGGTCACCGAGGACACGCCGGTCGCCCGGCCCCGCTCGCTCATCACCGGCGAGCCGACGAAGATCAAGTGGAGTGCCAACTGGGACGACGACCTTGCCGGCGCACCCGAGCTTGCCCCCGCCGATCCGGTGCTGCGCAAGATGTCCGACCAGGTCAAGCTCGAATTCGAGCGGGCCTTCATGTTCTACCTGCCGCGCATCTGCGAGCACTGTCTCAACCCGTCGTGCGTCGCCTCCTGCCCCTCCGGCGCCATGTACAAGCGCTCCGAGGACGGCATCGTGCTGGTGGACCAGGACCGCTGCCGAGGCTGGCGGATGTGCGTCACCGGCTGCCCGTACAAGAAGGTGTACTTCAACCACCGCACCGGCAAGGCCGAGAAGTGCACCTTCTGCTACCCGAGGGTCGAGGTCGGCATCCCGACCGTGTGCTCGGAGACCTGTGTCGGCCGGCTGCGCTACATCGGGCTCGTCCTCTACGACGCCGACCGCGTCGCGGAGGCCGCGTCCACGCCGGACGAGAAGGCCCTGTACGAGGCGCAGAAGAGCGTCATGCTCGACCCCCGCGACCCCGAGGTGATCGCCGCGGCGCGGGCCTCCGGCATTCCCGAGGACTGGCTGGAGGCGGCCCGCAACTCCCCGATCCACAAGCTGATCTTCGACTACGGCGTGGCGCTGCCGCTGCATCCCGAATATCGGACCATGCCGATGGTCTGGTACATCCCGCCCCTGTCGCCCGTGGTCGACGTGCTGCGTGAGACCGGTCACGACGGCGAGCGGGCCGGCAACCTGTTCGGCGCCATCGACGCGCTGCGCATCCCGATCGGCTACCTGGCCGAGCTGTTCTCCGCCGGCGACCCCGAGCCCGTACGCGCGGTGCTGCGCCGCCTGGCCGCCATGCGGTCGTACATGCGGGGGATCAACCTCGCGGGGGAGCGCGACGAGTCCATCCCCGCCGCCGTGGGTCTCAAGGGTGGCGAGATCGAGGAGATGTACCGGCTGCTGGCCATCGCCCCCTACGGCGAGCGGTACGTCATCCCCAAGGCGCACGCCGAGCAGGGCGCACAGCTGGAGGAGCTCGCCACCGGGTGCAGTCTCGACTACGACGGCGGCCCCGGCATGGGCGGCCCCTTCGGCGAGGCGTCAGGACCGCCGGCCCCCGTGGCGGTGGAGAACTTCCACGCGCTGAGGGAACGGCAGTCAACCGGCGAACTGGACCGGGCGGACGAGCTGCGCGGCCGGGTCAACCTGCTCAACTGGGACGGCAAGGGGACCCCCGACGGGCTGTTCCCCAAGCGGAAGGACGAGTCATGACCGATCGTGCGGTGCACCTGACCGCCTCGGTGCTGCTGTCGTATCCGGACGAGCGGCTGATCGAGGCGCTGCCGCTGCTGAACTCCACGGTGGCGCAGCTCGGGCCGGGCGAGCCGGCCAGGCGGCTGGCCGCCTTCCTCGACCACGTGGCCGCCACCCCGCTGCCGGAGCTGGCCGAGCACTACGTGGCCACATTCGACCTCAAGCGCCGCTGCTGCCCCTATCTGACCTACTACACCTACGGCGACACCCGGCGGCGCGGGATGGCCCTGCTGCGCTTCAAGCACGCCTACCAGGCGGCGGGGTTCGAGATCGCCGACGAGCTGCCCGACCACCTGGGCGTCGTGTGCGAGCTGTCCGGGCGGGGCGCCACCGAACAGGCGGTGCGGCTGCTGCGCGAGCACCGGGCCGGTGTCGAGACGCTGCTGCGCGCCCTGGGCGAGGAGTACTCGCCGTACGCCGACGTCGTGGCGGCGGTGCTGGCGACGCTGCCCCCACCGACCGAGCGGGAGCGCCGTGCCGCGCTGCGGATGGCCGAGGAGGGACCGCCGGCCGAGGAGGTCGGCCTGGAGTCGTACGGGCATGAGGCTTTCGTCCCGGTGCAGGCCGGGACGCCGGGAGGATCGCGGTGAACGCGCTCGACGTGACTCTGTGGGTGGTCGCCCCCTACGTGGCCTTGACGGTCTTCGTTCTGGGCCACGTCTGGCGATACCGCTACGACAAGTTCGGCTGGACGACCCGCTCGTCCCAGATGTACGAGTCGCGGCTGCTGCGGATCGGCAGCCCGCTGTTCCACTTCGGCGTCCTGGTCGTGGCGCTCGGTCACGTGGGGGGTCTGGTGATACCCAAGACCTGGACCGAGGCGGTGGGGGTGAGCGAGCACGCCTACCATCTCACGGCGGTCGTGCTCGGCACGGTCGCGGGGATCTGCACGGTCGCCGGCCTGGCGATCCTCGTCTATCGCCGCCGCACGGTCGGCCCGGTGTTCACCGCCACCACCCGCAACGACAAGCTGATGTACGCGCTGCTCGCCATGACGATCGCGCTCGGGCTGACCGCGACGGTCATGGCCAACATCGTCGGCGGCGGCTACGACTACCGCACCACCATCTCGCCCTGGTTCCGGTCGGTTTTCTACTTCCAGCCGGATGGTGACCTGATGGCGGCCGCGCCGATCCTGTTCAAGCTGCACGCGCTCAGCGCGATCGTCCTGTTCGCCGTCTGGCCGTTCACCCGGCTGGTGCACATGCTGACCGCCCCCGTCGGATACCTGACCCGCCCGTACATCGTCTACCGAAGCCGGGACGACCACGCCGGGTCGCGCCCGCCCCGCCGCGGCTGGGAGCCCGCGGGCCGCCCCTGACCGTCGGAACGACTTCGGGCAGGGCCCGGGGTGCCGCGGCGGCGCAACCGGCGACTGACGGGTGCCCGACCAGCCATATGGTCGTGGGTTCGCTCACCGTCGCCGGCCCCGGCACTCGGAGCGATGAACTGTCATCGGTGGCGCCAGGTGTGGGTGTCGTCATCCTCCCACTCCAAGCGGTCGATCACGTCCACCACACCGTTGACACCGCGGGCCAGCCGGGCTGCCGTCAGCGCGTCGCTGCGCCAGTGCAGGCGACCGGTCAGCGTCACGACGCCCTGGTCGACCGTCACGGTCACCATGGCCAGGTCGCCGAAGAGGGAACGGCCGAAGGTGTCGACCGTGATCTCGCGGGCGATGTCGGCGTCCGGACGGGTGAAGACCCGCAGCAGGTCGTGCCGGCCGACCATGCCCTCGAGCCTGCCGTCCGGCCCGAGGACCGGCAGGTGCGTGACGCCGTGCCGGTCCATGAGCCGGATGGCGAACACCACCGCCGTTCCCGGGCCGACCGTGACGGCCGGGGACGTCATCAGCTCGGCGGCCGTGTCACCGCGCGACTTCTCGCGCCATCCGCGCCCCGCCCGGCCGAACAGGCGCCGCAGCCGGGCGCGCAACGGCGGCCGGTAGCCCTCGTGGGCGTACTGCTCCTTGAACTCCTCCTTGAGCAACAGGTCCGCGTCCGTGACGACGCCGATGACCCGGTCGTCGGCGTCGACCACGGGCACGGCGCCCAGGTCCGCGGCGATCAGCACCTGGGCGACTGTCTTGAACGGCATGCCGCCCTCTACGACGGGCACGTCGCGGGCCATGACCTGGGCGACCTTCACACGCATCTCTTCCTCCTCGTGACACCTCCTTCATCCCATCGCACCACCCCGCGCGGGCGGAGAGGCGGAAGGCCTTCGCGCGGGGGCTGTTGCGCCCCCGTCTGCGGCACTTACGCCTCTACGGCCGCTCCGTGCCGGTACGGACGATGGCGGTACAGCCAGCGCTGAGGAGGATCACCATGAGGATCGGCATCAACGGGTTCGGCAGGATCGGCAGGGCCGTGCTGCGCCGCGCGCTGCCCATGGGCATCGAGGTTGTCGCGATCAACGACCTCGCGGACGCGGCGACTCTCGCCCATCTGCTCAGGTTCGACTCCACGCACGGCCCCCTCGGCGTGCCGGTGACCGCGAACGCTTCCTCCATCGACGTGGACGGCCGCTCCATCCCGGTCACCGCGCGCAGCGACCCCGCGCACATCGACTGGGCCGCGTACGGCGCCGACCTGGTGATCGAGGCCACCGGCAGGTTCCGCACGCGGGACGACGCGGCCCGCCACCTCAAGGGCGGCGCCCGCCGCGTGCTCATCTCCGCGCCCGGCAGGAGCGTGGACGTCACGATCGTCCCCGGCGTCAACGACGCGGCCTACGACCCCCGCCGCCACGAGATCGTCTCGATGGCCTCCTGCACCACCAACTGCGTGGCCCCGATGGTGAAGGTGCTGCACGAGAACTTCGGCCTCGTGCGCGGCTTCATGACGACCGTGCACGCGTACACCGCCGACCAGCGGCTGCTGGACGCCCCTCACAAGGACCCCCGCAGGGCCCGCTCGGCCGCCGTGAACATCGTCCCGACCACGACCGGGGCCGCCCGGATGGTCGGCGAGGTGCTGCCCGAGCTCGCGGGCCGGCTGGACGGCGTCGCGCTGCGCGTCCCCGTCGAGGACGGCTCGCTCACCGACCTCGCCGTGGTGCTGTCCCGCCCCGTGGGGGTTCAGGAGGTCAACCGGGCCTTCGCCGACGCCGCCGACCGGGAGCTGAAGGGCGTGCTGCGCTACAGCACCGACCCGATCGTGTCCCGCGACATCGTGGGCGACCCCGCCTCCTGCGTGTTCGACTCCGCGCTCACCCAGGCGGACGGCGAGCTGGTGAAGGTCTTCGGCTGGTACGACAACGAGTGGGGCTACGCCAACCGGCTCGTCGAGACGGCCGCCCGCATGGCCGAGTGACAGTCCGAGCAGCCCCGGATACGAGGCTCGCGGCGGCGCAAGCCGGACGCTGGAGCCCCGGTGGAGAGGAGAAGACAATGCGTGCAGCGATGGTCACCCGATTCGATGGCCCGATCGAGATCCGTGACGTTCCGGTCCCGGAGCTGCGACCCGGTCAGGTCCTGGTGCGTGTCGAGGCAAGCGGGCTGTGCCACACCGATATTCACGCCGCCCGCGGGGACTGGCCGGTCAAGCCGGCTCTGCCGCTCACACCCGGGCATGAGGGCATCGGCGTGATCGAGCAGGTCGGCCCCGGCGTCACCGGCCGGGCCGTCGGGGAGCGGGTCGCGGTTCCGTGGCTGGGCTACGCGTGCGGCATCTGCGACTACTGCGTGAGCGGGCGGGAGACGCTCTGCGAGTCCCAGCTGAACACGGGCTACAGCCTGAACGGCTGCCATGCCGACTACGTCGCGGCCTATGCGGGCCATGTGGTCCTCGTGCCCGAAGCCGTGAGTTCGTTCGACGCCGCTCCGCTGACGTGCGCGGGAGTCACCACGTACAAGGCCGTCAAGGTGTCCGGGCTGCGCCCGGCCGAGCGTGCGGCGATCTTCGGCATCGGCGGGCTGGGGCATCTGGCTCAGCAGTACGCGCAGATCTTCGGGGCCGAGACCGTCGCGGTCGACGTGACGGGCGAAAAGCTCCTCCTCGCCGGTGAACTCGGCGCCACCCACGTCGTTAACGCCGCGGCCGAGGACCCGGTGGCCGCGATACGCCACCTCGGCGGTGCCGACGTGGCCGTCGTCCTGGCGGCCGATCCGGGCGTCCTGCAGCAGGCGCACGCGTCGCTGCGTCGTGGCGGGCGCCTGGTCCTGGTCTCGCTGCCCCGGGACAACGCGATGTCCCTGCCCATCTTCGAGACGGTGCTGGGCGGCATCAGCGTGATCGGGTCCATCGTCGGCACCCGCGCCGACCTGGCAGAGGTGTTCCGCCTGCACGCCGCCGGCCGCACCACGGTGAAGTACGAGATTCGCAAACTGGACGAGATCAACCAATGCGTCGAGGACGTCCTCGCCGGCCGAATCCCCGCCCGGCTGGTCTTCGAGCTGTGAGACGGTCATGACCACTGTCACTTCCCGGCCCGCCTCTGCCGCCTCGATGGCATGGGCCGGCCGGGCCTCCGGCGTCTGGCTACGGTTGTCGGTCACGGCGGCGCTCCTGGCCGCTGCAGGCAATATCTACGCGCTGTCCGACCTGGAAGGCATCTACGGCAGAGAGACGAGCGCCTTCGTCAACCAGGCGATCGCCCAGGACGCCGTCGATCTCGCCGTGGTCTCCCCGGCGATCGCCGTGCTCGCGTTCCTCGCCCGCCGGGGCTCGCTCCGCGCGTACCTGACGTGGCTCGGCGCCGTGGCCTTCATGACCTACAACTACGTCATCTACACACTGTCGGTCCACGTCGGGCCGCTTTTCCTGGTCTGGGTCGCCGCCGTGAGCGAGCCGGCCCTGCCGTCCAGCCCGGTGCATGTGCTCGACCTGTCGTTCTTCCTGCCCGCGGCCTTCATCTCCGGAGCACTGCTCCTTCGGGGCCGGCCATGGGCCTACACGACCGCTCCCGGTCTGCTGGCCTTCCTCGCACTGACCGGACTACCGATCATGGTCACGCGCTTCGTCGCGCAAACCCGCGGCGACGAACCCGCGTGGGCCGTACTTCCACCGATCGTGGGGGTCATCGTCGCCTGCCTCGCTGTCCTGGCCGGCCTGATGCGGCCGCTCCCGCGAGCGACAGGCACTCCGGTCAAGGTCCCGGTCTCGCGCACTGATCGGAGGCACCCGCCTGACCAGGATGCGGCAACGTAGGCCGAAGGTCCCCCAGGGGGATGCCTTTGGCCTGCGGTCACCCCACACGCCTGGGTGATCTGCTTCAGGGCATGGAGCGCATGACCGGATCCGCCGATGCCCGAGGACTCACGGTGAAGGAACCGGCCGCGACAGGGCTCACCGACGAACAGGCTGCGGCCGTCCGGGCCAAGGTCGGCCCCAACGCGGTCCGCAGCCACCGGGCGCGCCCCGTCGCGGTGCTGGCCAGGCAACTCCGCAGCCCACTGCTGATACTGCTGCTGGTCGCGGCCACCGTGTCGTTCTTCGTCGGGGAGCGGACCGACGCGGTGGTGATCGGTGTGATCGTCGCGTTGAGCGTCGGGCTGGGCTTCGCCAACGAGTACCGCGCCGAGCGCGCGGTGGAGGCGCTGCACGAGCACATGCGCAGCCGGGCGCGCGTGCTGCGCGGCGGCACCCTCGTCGAGCGTGACGTCATCGACCTGGTGCCCGGGGACGTGGTCCAGCTGAGGCTTGGCGCCGTCGTTCCCGCGGACATCGAGCTGGCCGAGGCACGGGACTTCGAGTGCGACGAGTCGGTGCTGACCGGGGAGTCGTTGCCGGTTCGCAAGAACCCCGGCGACACGGCGCTGATGGGCACGGTCGTCACTGCGGGAACCGCCGCCGGGACCGTGTCCCAGACCGGCGCCGGTACGGCTTTCGGCGCGATCGCCGCCGGCCTGGGTGAGCGGCACGCGGAGACGGCCTTCCAGATCGGGCTGCGCAGGTTCTCCGGACTGCTGGTGTGGGTCGCCGCGGCGCTGACTGCCGGAGTGTTCACCACGAACCTGATCATGGGCCGCCCGCTGCTCGACGCCATGCTGTTCTCGCTCGCCATCGCGGTCGGCGTCACCCCGCAGTTGCTGCCCGTGGTCGTCACGACCAGCCTCGCCACCGGGTCGCGCCGCCTCACTCGGCTGAAAGTGCTCGTGAAACGCCTGGTCGCCATCGAGGACCTCGGCGACGTCGAGGTGCTGTTCACCGACAAGACCGGCACGCTGACCCAAGCCAAGATCGCCCTGCGCCAGGCCGTCTTCCCCGACGGAACCCCCGACCCGGGTGGCGCCGACGGCCCGTTCCGCTTCGGCGTGCTGTGCGCGGACCCGCCCGGATCCACGCCACTCGACGACGCCCTCCACGAAGCCATGCACGATGCGCGTGCCATGCGGGAGTGGGCGCCGGAAAACTGCCGGCGCATCGATGCCAAGCCGTTCGACCACGAGCGGCGCATGGCATCCGTGCTGGTCGAGGACCTTGCCGGAGAGACGCGGACCATCGTCAAGGGAGCCCCGGAAGCGGTGCTGGCCCGGTGCCGGGCCGTGCCCGAGGAGTCCCGAAGGCTGGCCGAGCGGCTGTTCGCCGAGGGTGCCCGCCTGGTCGCGGTCGCCGTACGCCAAGGGGAACGCGAGCTGGTGGAATCCGATCTCGATCTGGCCGGGTTCCTGGTGTTCAGCGACCCGCCCAAACCCGGAGTGGAGCACGCGCTCGAACGCCTGGCCGCGCTCGGAGTCACCGTGAAGATCCTCACCGGTGACCACCCCGCCGTCGCGACCGGCCTGTGCGAGAAGATCGGCCTGCCCGTCACCGGAGTGCTGGCCGGTGAGGAGATCGAGCGTCTCGACGACGCCGCCCTGGCCGATGCCCTGCCGGCGACCACGGTGTTCGCGCGAGTCAGCCCCGAGCAGAAGGCCAGGATCGTCGGCATCCAGCGAAGCGGGGGCCTGGACGTCGCCTACCTCGGCGACGGCGTCAACGACGCGCTCGCGCTGCACCGGGCGGATGTGGGCATCTCCGTCGACACCGGGGCCGACGTCGCCAGGGACGCGGCCGACGTCGTGCTGCTGGAGAAGGACCTGGGCGTGCTCGCCGACGGCATCGTCGAAGGGCGCCGCATCTTCGCCAACACCATCAAGTACCTCCTGATGGGGACGGCCAGCAACGTCGGCAACATGTTCTCCGCCGCGGCCGCCTCGGCGGTGCTTCCGTTCCTGCCGATGCTGCCGAGCCAGGTGCTGCTCAACAACCTTCTGTACGACGCCAGCCAGCTGACCATCCCGGCGGACGCCGTCGACGGCGAGCAGCTCGCCCGGCCCGCGCGCTTCGACCTCGGGCTCATCCGCCGGTTCATGCTGGTCTTCGGACCGCTCAGCTCGATGTTCGACCTCGCCATGTTCGCGCTGCTGCTGCGGGTCTTCCACACCGCGCCGCCGCTGTTCCGGGCGGCCTGGTTCGTGGAGTCCCTCGCCACCCAGACCTTGGTGATCTTCATTGTCAGGACCCGCCGTACTCCGTTCTGGCGAAGCAGGCCGGCCACAGCCCTCGTGATCGCCGTGGGAGTCGTGGTGGCGGCCGGACTCGCCCTGCCCTACGCGCCCTTCGCATCCGACTTGGGGCTGGCGCCCATCCCACCGGCGATTCTCGGCACGATCGCCGTCGTCCTGATCGTCTACTTGGCACTCGTCGAGGTCGTCAAGCGGCGCTTCCGCACCGTGCCCGCCCCACGCGGGCGGCACCTGCCACCCCACCACCACGTGCACCGCCGGGCCACCCCGTTCAGCCGCGGTCTGCGGGTGGTCCGGCACGGCCTGGCCAGGTCCGCGTCAGGGAGCTGACCGTCAAGACCGAAGTCGTCTCCCTCGATTGTCGGTGTGCCGAGTCACGTGGAAGGCGGGCCGAGGATCTGGTGGCCGTAGCGTTGGCCGGCCTCGATCAGGCGGGGAATGTCGGGCGGGGTGGGGGCGGGTAGGCCGGGGTGTTCGGCGGGACGGCCGAGTTCGGTGATGAACTGCTCGAACCCCGACGGTGTGGTGATCTGCAGGCCGCGTACGGGCCCGTCGGCGACGATGAACGAGTGTGGTATGCGGCGGGGGAGGAAGGCGAAGTCCCCGGGTCCGGCGGTCCAGCGATTGTCGCCGCAGTCGATAGTGATCTTTCCCTCGAGGATGTAGAACGCCTCATCCTCGCGGTCGTGGATGTGCTGAGGCGGCCCGAAGCCGACGGGTGCGGACCACTCGAGGAGGGTGAAGGCGCCGCCGGTCTGGTCCGCGCCGGCCTTCACGGTCATGCGGGTGTCCAGGAACCACAGGTGGTGGCCGTCGGCGGGGGTGAGCAAATAGCCGGTGGGGTCGAAGCTCATCGGGCGTCCTCGGGGTCGTTCCGAGCTGGGTGGTAGAAGCGGATCTCGATGCCGTCCGGGTCGTGCAGGCCGACCAGCACCTGGCCGACGTGGCCTGTGACGATGCCGCCGTGCGGCTCGCTCAGGTCGTCCAGCCGCTGCTGCCAGGCCTTCAGGTCACGCAGCGTGGGTACGCACAAGGCCATCGGGTCGAATCCGGCCATCGCGGCAGCCCGTACCGGATCTTTGCGGAGGGCGACGTCGACGACGTCGCTCGCATCGCGGAGGGCGACGCCCATGAGCGTGCCGTCTTCGACGAACTCGATGAAGACGCGCAGGCCCAATACGCGCTCGTACCAGTCTCGACTGCGTTCCACGTCCGTGACCGGGAGTTTGACGTGGTGGAAGCCGTTGAGTGTCGCCGCCATGGGCACCTCCGGAGAGGGGGGTTCACTAGAGTTCTCTCTAGCGAGTTTCTCTGTAGTAGGCTCTAGCGAATGAGCGATCCTGTCAAGAGCACGACCGGACAGGGCACCCGCCGAGCCGCTCAAGCGCGCGCCACCCGGAGACGGATCACCGACGCGGCGCGGGAACTGTTCCTGCGGCAGGGGTACGCCTCGACCACCCTGGATCAGATCGCCGCGGGGGCCGGGGTCGCGGTGCAGACGGTGTACTTCCACTTCGGCAACAAGGCCACGGTTCTCAAAGAGATCGTCGATGTGCTGTCGGTCGGCGACGACGAGCCGATACCGATGCTCGATCGGCCCTGGGTGAAGCGGGTACGCGACGAACCGGACGGCCGCCGGGCGCTGGCGATCTGGCTGGCCAACAGTCGCATCATCTTCGGCCGGGTGGCGCCGATCATGAAGATCGTCCGCGACGCCGCCGGCGCCGACGCCGAGATGGCCGCGCAGTGGGAGACCAATCAGAACCAGCGCTTCCTCGCCCACCACACCCTCGCACGGCAACTCGCCGACAAGCAGGCCCTGCGCCCGGACCTGTCGACCGAGGAGGCGGCCGACGTCATCTTCACCATGGTCAGCTTCGAGGTCTACCTCTTGCTCACCGGTGTACGCGGGTGGACACCCGATCAGTGGGAAGGCTGGATCAACAAGATCCTTGCCGCGGCGATCCTGCGATGAAGGCGGCACGGGTGTGAGAGCTGTCAGCCGGACGCAGCGGGCAGTGCTGGGACGACGCGCCGCAGCAGTCCTGTCGCCTGCGGCGTGAACCCGGGGAATCCGTCGAGTAGGTGGTCAGTACGAAGCGCGTGTCGGGTCGTCCCTGTCGTGGATGAAGGTCGTCGCGAGGGCCTCGGAAGCGCGTGCGACGAGGGCGACGTCGGCGCCGACGAGCAGGAAGCTGGCCCCGGCCTCCGCGTAGGCGTGTGCCGCCTGCGGGTCGAAGGCGTTGACGCCGACGGGCTTGCCGGCGGTGGTGACGCCGTCGAAGGCGCGGTGGACGGCGGCGATGACGTCGGGGTGCGTCTGCTGCCCCAGGACGCCCATGGAGGCGGCGAGGTCGCTCGGGCCGACGAAGACGCCGTCGATGCCGGGGGTCGCCGCGATCGCCTCCGCGGCTGCGGCGCCCTCGGCCGTCTCGATCTGCACGAACACGGAGACGTGGTCGGCGGCGTTCTGGAGGTAGCCGTCGACGCGGTTCCAACGGGCGGAGCGGGCGAGGGCGCTGCCGACGCCGCGACGGCCCGCGGGTGGGTACTGCGCGGCCTCCGCCACCGTCCGGGCCTCGTCAGGTGTCGAGACCATCGGCACGAGGACCGTCCGGGCGCCGAGGTCGAGAATCTGCTTGATCGTCACGGGGTCGGCGGCGGGGGCGCGGACGACGGGCGTGACAGGGTAGGCCGAGACGGCGTACAGCTGCGCGAGCGTGGACTCGAGGCCGTTGGGGGCGTGCTCCATGTCGATGAGCACCCAGTCGAGGCCCGAGCCCGCCATGATCTCGGCCATGACGGGGGAGCCGGAGCACACCCATCCGCCGAACAGCGGACGCTCGGCCGCGGCGAGACGGTCGCGGAGTGTCGGGCTCAGACGAAGCGGCATGAGATGGTCCCCATCGGTCCGTAGTCGGCCAGCACCGTGTCGCCCTTCTCGATCCACACGGGACGGGTGAAGGAGCCGGCGAGGATGATCTCGTTGGCCTCCAGGCGGTCGCCGTGCCGGTGCGTCTTGTTCGCGAGCCATGCGACCCCCGTCGCCGGGTGGTTGAGGACGGCGGCGGCGACGCCCGTCTCCTCGATCGTCTCGTTGCGGTAGAGGAGAGCCGAAACCCACCGCAGATCGACCGCGTCGGGGCTCGTCGGATTGCCTCCGAGCACGAGCCCGCCGTAGGCGGCGTTGTCGGAGATGGTGTCGACGATCGTGCGGCCCTCGATCTCGATGTGGGAGTTGAGCACCTCCAGGGCCGGCGTGACGTACTCCGTCGCGCGCATGACGTCGAACAGCGTGCAGTGCGGGCCCTCCAGGGGCTCCTTCAGCACGAAGGCGAGCTCGACCTCGATGCGGACGTTGGAGAACCGGTCGTGCGGGATGCGCGCGCCGTTCTCCCACACGGTGTCGTCGAACATGACGCCGTAGTCGGGCTCCGTGATGCCGGTCGAGGCCTGCATGGCGCGTGAGGTGAGCCCGATCTTGCGGCCGACGAGGCGACGGCCGGATGCGAGGTTCTTCTCCCTCCACACCGCCTGGATGGCGTACGAGTCCTCGACCGTGGCCTCGGGGAACCGGGTGGTGATGCGGGGGATGACCCCGTGCGTCCGCTCCGCCTCCGCGAGCTCCTCCGCGAGGGAGGCGATGATGTCCTTCGAAAGCATGACGACTCTCCCGCCCTAGAGCTGGTGGCCCAGCTTGTACTCACCCTGCTTGTACTCCGGCAGCCCTTCGGCGTCGTCCTTGCGGGTGTAGGAGAAGCCGTCGGCGCCGATCGTGACCGCCATCTCGCTCGCGTCGGTGCGGGCGACGAGGGGCTGCGGGTTGCCGTCGAGGTCGAGCACGAGCGAGGCCTCGGTGTACCAGCTCGGCACGACGGGGTTGCCCCACCAGTCGCGGCGCTGGTTGTCGTGCACGTCCCAGGTGATGACGGGGTTGTCGGGGTCGCCCGTGTAGTAGTCCTGGGTGTAGATCTCGACGCGGTGGCCGTCGGGGTCGCGCAGGTAGAGGTAGAACGCGTTCGAGACGCCGTGGCGGCCGGGGCCGCGCTCGATGGCGTCGGAACGTCGCAGCGCGCCGAGCCTGTCGCAGATCGCGAGGATGTTGTGCTTCTCGTGCGTGGCGAACGCCACGTGGTGCATGCGGGGACCGTCGCCGCCCGTGGTCGCGGTGTCGTGGACCGTGGGCTTGCGGCGCATCCACGCGGCGTAGACGACTCCGTCGGAGTCCTGGATGTCCTCCGTGACGCGGAACCCGAGGTCCTGGTAGTGGCGGACGGCCTTGGGCACGTCGGGCGTGACCTGGTTGAAGTGGTCGAGGCGGACGATGGCGCCGGGCGTGTGGAGGTCGTAACGCCAGGCGAGGCGCTCGACGTGCTCCACGGCGTGGAAGAACTCGTACGGGAAGCCGAGCGGGTCCTCCACGCGCACGGAGTCACCGATGCCCTTGACGAAGCCCTCCGGCCGGCGCTCGACGCGGCATCCCAGCTCCGTGTAGAAGGCGACGGCCTTGTCGAGGTCCTCCGGGGTGCGGACCCGGTAGGAGAACGCCGCGACGGCAGGGACGGGGCCTTTGCGCAGCACGAGGTTGTGGTGGATGAACTCCTCGAGGGGGCGGAGATAGATCGCCTCGTCGTCCTCCTCCGTGACGATCAGGCCCAGGACGTCGACGTAGAACTCGCGGGAGGCGGCGAGGTCGGTGACGACGAGCTCCATGTAGGCGCAGCGCAGGATGTCGGGAGCGGGCGAGGCGGGCGTGGGGACGGGATTGTCCGCGTGGATGGGCGCCTCCTGGCTGACGGAGAAGCCGGAGGAGGCCGGGGTGCGGTCGGCGGCGGTCATGTGAGCGTCCTTGCTTTCGTGGTGGGGGTGGGAAACGCGTCGGGATCCGGTGGCCTCGTGGGGATTCCTACTTGCCGAAGGTGGGGTTGTGGACCTTGCCGAGCGTGATGTGCACGGCCTGCTGATGGGTGTAGAAGTCGATCGAGCGGTAGCCGCCCTCGTGTCCGAGGCCCGACGCCTTGACGCCGCCGAAGGGGGTGCGCAGGTCGCGGACGTTGTTGGAGTTGAGCCACACCATGCCCGCCTCGACGGCCTGCGCGAAGTTGTGCGCGCGCTTGAGGTCGTTCGTCCAGACGTAGGCGGCGAGACCGTACTTCGTGTCGTTAGCGAGCGCGAGCGCCTCCTCGTCCGTGTCGAAGGGCGTGATCGCGACGACGGGACCGAAGATCTCCTCCTGGAAGATGCGGGCGTCGGGGGCGACGTCGGCGAACACGGTCGGCGCGACGAAGTTGCCGGACTTGAAGCCTTCGGGGCGTCCGCCTCCCGCCACGAGGCGGCCCTCGCCCTTGCCGATCTCGACGTAGCTCATGACCTTCTCGAAGTGCTCGGGGTGCACGAGCGCGCCGACTTCCGTGGCGGGGTCGTGCGGGTAGCCGACCTTCACGCGCTTCGCCTGCGCGGCGTACCGCTCGACGAACTCGTCGTACACCTCCCGCTGGACGAGGATGCGGCTGCCGGCCGTGCAGCGCTCGCCGTTGAGTGAGAAGACACCGAAGACGGTCGCGTCGATCGCCGCGTCGAGATCGGCGTCGGCGAAGACGACGGCGGGCGACTTGCCGCCGAGCTCCATCGAGAGGCCCTTGAGGTGGGGGGCGGCGTTGCCGAAGATGATCTGCCCCGTACGGCTCTCGCCCGTGAACGAGATGAGCGGCACGTCGGGGTGCCGCACGAGCGCGTCGCCGGCGTCCTCCCCGAGGCCGTTGACGAGGTTGAAGACGCCCCGGGGAAGCCCCGCCTCCTCGAAGATCCCCGCCCACAGCGACGCCGACAGCGGGGTGAACTCGGCCGGCTTGAGCACGACGGTGTTGCCCGTCGCGAGGGCGGGGCCGAGCTTCCAGCTCTCGAGCATGAAGGGCGTGTTCCACGGCGTGATGAGTCCCGCGACGCCGATCGGCTTGCGGTTGACGTAGTTGATCTGGCGGCCGGGGACCTTGAAGGTGTCGTCGGCCTGCGCGACGACCAGGTCGGCGAAGAACCGGAAGTTCTCGGCCGCGCGGCGCGCCTGACCGAGCGCCTGCGTGATCGGCAGTCCCGAGTCGAACGACTCGAGCTCGGCGAGGCGGGCGTCGCGGGACTCGACGATGTCGGCGATGCGGTGCAGCACGCGCGAGCGCTCGCGCGGCAGCATGCGCGGCCACGGGCCCTCCTCGAACGCACGGCGGGCCGCGGCGACGGCGTGGTCGATGTCGGCCTTCTTGCCGGCCGCGGCCCGCGCGTACACCTCGTTCGAGACGGGGTCGAGCACGTCGAACGTGCCGCCGTCGAGGGAGTCGACGAACCGGCCGTCGATGTAGTGCTGGATGCGCGTGGGCAGGTCGGCGGGGACGTGCCGGACGGATGCCGCGGTGTCGGTCATCTGATCTTCCCGTTCGGAGGTGATGTGGGATCGGACGGTGGAGCAGGCCTTCGAGATCGGGGTGCGCGTTCGCGAGGAGCGCCCGTCATCAGGCCCGTCATCAGGCCCGTCATCAGGCGCCGGCCTCGGTGGCCGCCTCGGTGGCCGCCTCGTACTTCGCACGCCATTCCGCGTTCATGGGGAACAGGCCGTCGACGGGGTGACCCGCGGCGACCTGCGCGGCGATCCACGCGTCCTCGGTCTCCTGGGCGAGCGCGGCGTCGGCCACCTCCTCGGCGATCGCCGGGGGGATCACGATGACGCCGTCGTCGTCGCCCACGATGATGTCGCCGGGCTGGACCGTGGCGCCGCCGCACGCGATCGTGAGGCCGGTGTCCCACGGCACGTGCCTGCGGCCCAGCACGGCGGGGTGCGGCCCCTGGCTGAAGACGGGGAGGTCGATGCCGGCGACCGTCGCGTAGTCGCGCACGCCGCCGTCCGTGACGACACCCGCCGCGCCGCGTGCGAGAGCGCGGAGGGCGAGCACGTCGCCCAGGGTGCCGGAGCCGCGCTCGCCGCGCGCCTCGATGACGATGACCTCGCCCTCCCGCACGGCGTCGAAGGCGCGCTTCTGCGCGTTGTAGCCGCCGCCGTGGCTGCGGAAGAGGTCCTCGCGGTTCGGGACGAAGCGCAGCGTCCTCGCGACGCCGACGAGCTTCGTGCCCGGCCGGGTCGCGCGCAGGCCGTCGATCGAGACGTTGTCGAGGCCGCGCTTGCGCAGCTGCTGCGACAGCCCGGCGACGGGCGTCCTGAGCAGCTTGTCACGCAGCCCGGGGGAGATGACCGGGGAGGCGGCGGGGAGCCCCGCCGCCTCGCGCGAGCCCCACGCCTCCTCGCGCTGGAGGTCGTCGACCGAGGGGAGAGAACCGACGGCGGGATCGAAGCCGCCGGGGCCGTCGATCACCCGGCTGGTCAGCCTGCCCGAGCTCGGTCCTCCCGGCGCGTCGACCTCGACCTCGACGACGTCTCCCGGGACGGCCACCGAGGCTCCGGCCGGAGTGCCGGTGAGGATGACGTCGCCGGTCTCGAGGGTGAGGTGCTGGGAGAGGTCGGCGATGATCTGGGAGAACGGGAAGATGAGGTCGGTGGTCTCACCCTCCTGGACGAGCTCGCCGTTGAGCCACGTCCGGACGCGCAGCGCGGTGGGGTCGACCGCGCGTGCGTCGATGAGCCGCGGGCCGACCGGGGTGTAGCCGTCGCGGCCCTTGTTGCGGACGTTCGACCCCTTGTCGTTGGCGCGCAGGTCGTACAGCCCCCAGTCGTTCGACGCCGTCACCCACGCCACGTGACTCCAGGCCTCGGCGGGGGCGACGCTTCGCGCGGGTGTGCCGATGACGAGGGCGATCTCGCCCTCGAAGGCGAGCAGCTCCGTGCCCTCGGGCCGCTCGACCGCGTCGCCCGAGGCCGCAAGGGAGCTCGACGGCTTGAAGAAGTACGAGGGAGCGGCAGGACGGCGGCCGCGCTGCGCCGCGCGCGACTCGTGGCTGACGTGGACGGCAACGATCTTCCCCGGCCGGTGGGGAAGGGAGGGATGTGCGGGTGCGGTGCTCATGGTGTGACCTTCGCGCGTCTACAGAGGATCTCAGTGAGTGGAGGTGGCGATGACGTCGGCGCCCTGCTCGCTCCGCGAGCGGGTCACAGCACCGAGACGGGCGGCGAAGGCGGCGACATCCGAAGGCAGTGCGGTTCCTCGCCACGCCACGTGCTGATCGCGACGGGCGACGACGAACGGCGTCGTGTACGCGGAGTCCGCGGCGCCTTCGGGGAACCGGACCACGGTGACGGGCAGGCCGGCGGCGCGTGCCTCCTCCGCCCACCGCTCCGCGGCGTCGAAGTGATCGAGCGCCACGAGCGTGTACCACGGACCGAGGCGGTCGTACAGCGACGAACCGTCCGCGAGCCAATGGTGGGGGAGGCGGCAGCCCGGCACCGTGGAGGGCGTGTACGTGCCCATCGTGTATTCCGGTGCCCGGCCGTCCGCGACGATGATGGGGCTGTTCGCGTAGCTGTATCCGAAGTTGAGGCCCGCGGCGGCGAACTGCTGGACGTTCAGGTCGTACGCGAGCTTCCCGAAGGCCTCGCGGGCCGCGTCCCCTTCAGGACCGTCGGCCTCGAGGCCGGCGGGCACATCCGTATCGGCGATCTTCCGCAGATGGGACATCGCGAAGCGGGACACCTGGTCCGTGATCGGCAGGCGTTCGGCCTCGTAGGCGTCCAGGATCGACTCGTCCGCCCAGCCGGAGACCACGGCGCTCAACAGCCATGACAGATTGAGCCCGTCGGCGATGCCCGCGTTCATGCCGTATCCGCCGTAGGGCACCCACAGATGAGCGGCGTCACCGGCGATGAAGATGCGGCCTTCGCGGAACTTGTCGGCCACGAGACGGCGAGCGACCCAGTCTTCACGAGAGAGGAAATCGTAGGACTGGTCGTCGGAGACGCCGAGGATGTCGCGGATCGCACGGTCGCGGTCGACCTCCTCGCGCTCGGCTTCCTCAGGGCTCAGGTAGGTGTGGATCAGGAACGTCTCGACGCCGTCGATGGAGTAGACGTGACCGTTCCGGCGGTCGTTGTAGACGTAGTAGCCCCACGCCTTCCCCGCCGACATGCGCTCGTACAGGTCCGGCATCCTGATGCACGTCGACTGGACGTGCTGCAGGACGGGGTCGCCGTGGAACTCGGATCCGATGGTCTTCCGTACGAGCGAGCGGCCGCCGTCGGCGCCGATGAGATAACGGCCGCGAAGAGTCGTCCTCTCCTCCGAGCCCACCGGGACGATCTCCACCGTCACGCCGTCCTCGTCCTGGGCGACCGCGACGGCCTTGACCTCGTTGCGGAGGCTCACGTTCCGGAGGGAGGCCACGTGCTCCTCGAGGACGGGCTCGAGGAACCGCTGGTTCACGCGATGCGCCGGCTCGGCGGCCGCCCAGGTGGTGTCGGGGCCCTGCCCGGTTCCGTCGAGACGTGCGGAGGCGGAAGGGATGGGGATGCGGCCGAACTCCTTGCCGGTCACCGAGGTGAGGAAGGCGACGTCCTGCGGGTGGTCGGAGGGGAGGCCGGCCGAGCGAACCCTGTCGGCCAGTCCGAAGCGGCGAAACGCCTCCATCGTGCGGGCGGCCACGTGGTTGCACTTGACGTTCGGGGGCGCAAGGTAGGGATTCTCCTCGACGATGATCGTCGAGACTCCGTGCGAGTCCAGCTCCATGGCCGCCAGCAGGCCGACGGGTCCCCCGCCGACGATGATGACGTCGGCGTCGAAGGTGGCGGAGTTGGTCACTTTATGGGACTCCCATCGGTCAGCGGATCGCAGCGAGATCGCGCTGGTTGCTTTCGGGGATGATGAACAGCGCGACGGCGCAGACGATGAGGGCGGCGATCCACACGCCGCCGAGCAGGGGAAGCCCTCCAGCCGAGGCGGCGAGCGAAGCGATCGCGGAGGCCACCTTCGCGTTGAGCGCGAAGGTCTGGTCGACTCCCTGGGCGGTCGCGTGACCGAGTCCCCACACGCTTGCCATGCCGGAGATCGTCGGCTGGGTCATCGCGACGAGCGTGCCGAGAAGGAGGACCTTCGGCGACTTCGCGAGCACATGGCATCGAGCGAGGCGAAGAAGGCGTGCGCGAAGACCAGTGCGGACGCGCTCGCGTAGAGCAGGAAGTCGTAGAACTCGATCGCACTGCCGAGGAGGCTCGACGCGAGAATCCGCCGCATCTGCGAAGTGCGTAGAGTCGAGACCGCCCCGGCATGGGGCCCGGTCGTAGGTTTGGCGTGCATCGTCGTATTCCTGGTAGGGGGATCAGGGCGCTCCATGCCGAACCTCGATGGAGGGACACATCGAGTGTGCGGGGACGCACTTAATCAGGCAATGACAACTATCAGGATTGATAGTTCAAGGAGACTAAAGTGAACGGAGCGTCGGCGCTCTCGCTCAGGCAGCTCCAGTACTTCTGCGCCGTCGTCGAGAGCGGTTCGGTCACCGAGGCGGCGAGGAGACTGCACGTGTCCGCCGGCGGGGTCTCCCTCGCCATCACGCAGCTGGAGGAGCTCCTCGACGTCCAGCTCACGCTGCGTACGCGCGGCAAGGGCGTGGAGATCACCGATGCCGGGCGAAGCGTCTACGACACCGCCCGAGTGATCGCCCGCAGCATCGAGGACATCCAGGAGCTGGCCGGGACCATCCGCGGCGAGCTGAGCGGCCCCCTGCGGGTGGGCATCTTCACGACTCTGTCCCCATGGCTGTTCCCGCAGATGGCGGAGTACTTCGCCGAGCATCACCCGGCGATCGATCTCCAGCTGGAGGAAGGAGCGTCGGCGGCGCTTCAGACGCTCCTGACCGAAGGGCGGCTGGACGCGGCCCTCCTGTACGAGAACCACATCGTCGCCGAGGTCGATGTGCAGCGCCTCGCCCCCGTCCGGCTGCAGCTCGCCGTCTCGCCCGACCACCCGCTGGCCGGCCACGACAAGGTCTCGCTCAGCGCGCTGCGCGACGAGTACGCCGTCCTTCTCGCCATGCGCCCGGCCACTGATCATGTGGAGGAGATCCTGCGCAACGCCGGCATCACACCTCGAGTGCGCTGGCGAAGTGCGAACGTCGAGACGATCCGCTCGCTCGTCGCGCGGGGTCTCGGCTACACGATCATCATGGGCCGTCCCCACGGCGACCTGACCTACGACGGCAAGCCGATCGTTTACCGTCCCATCGCGGATGAGATCCCCCCGAATCACATCGTGCTCGCCACTGCGCCCGGCGCCCGGCGCACCGCCCGGGTCGAAGCGCTGCGGGCGTACTGCCGGGAAGCGGTCGCGGGGCATTTCGCCTCGCGCGACGGCATGCCCGTGAGCAAGCCCGGCGTCCTCTGAGGGAGGCGACGGCCCTTCGGCCCCGGCGGCGAAGGGGCTGCGGGCCTCCGCGGGTGACGGGCGGGACAAAGTTTCGATTTATTGAATTGTTTAGCCGGATATTTGTGATTGCCGTAATCCCACCGGTGGGCGCAATGTGGTGCAACCGGCCGCGCGGCCGCGACGGCACGCGGTCGGCGATCGTTCACCGAAGGAGAGACGTGGGATCACTGAGGATCGCCCACCGGCTCGAAGGCTTGCCTCCGTACGTGCCGGGTCGACGTCCCGAACGCGGAGAGACGCGCAGGCAGGCGCGCCTCGCGTCCAACGAGGTCCCGTGGCCTCCGCAGGCGGCGATCGTGGATGCGATGAGGGCCGCGCTCGATGACGCACACCGGTATCCGGACATGCAGTACACCGAGCTTCGCGGGGCCATCGCGGCGCACGTCGGCCGGCCGGCCGGTGGCATCGCGGTCGCCAACGGTTCCACCGCGCTGCTGCGGGACATCGTCGGCGTCCTCGTCGAAGCCGACTCCGAGGTGATCTTCGCCGAGCCGAGCTTTCCGTACTACCGGACCGCCGCCATCGCCAACTCGGCGGTGCCGGTCGCCGTTCCGCTGCTGTCGCATGCACACGACCTGGACGCCATGCGCGATGCCATCACAGCCCGCACCCGGGTCGTCGTCATCTGCAACCCGAACAATCCGACGGGCACGGCGTACACCAACGCGGAACTCAAGGACTTCCTGGCGCGCATACCCGAGGACGTCGCCGTCGTCCTCGACGAGGCGTACGTCGAGTTCGCGACGGACGTCGACGGTCTGGAACTCCTGGACGGGCATCCGAACGTGATCGTCGTCCGCACGCTCAGCAAGGCCCACGGTCTCGCGGGCCTGCGCATCGGCTACGCGATCGGTGACGGCGAGGTGATGAGCTACGTGTCGCGCATGGGAGTCCCGTTCCGCATCGACGGCGTCGCCGTCGCGGGGGCGCTGGCCGCGCTTCAGCCGGAGCAGGTGGCCGAGTCCGGGCGTCGCGTCGCGTCGATCGTGGCGGAGCGCGCACTCCTCACCGCGGCACTTCGCTCCCGCGGATGGAACGTCGTCGAATCCGCGGCGAACTTCGTCTTCCTTCCGCTGGGCGAATCTGCCGCGGCCGTGGCCAGGGAATGCGCGGCCAAGGGCGTGCTCGTGCGCCCGATCGGTGGCGGCATACGAGTGACCGTCGGCTCCCCGGAGGACACCGAGCACCTCCTCGACGCCCTCCCCGTCTTCTCCAACGACCCCCGCTGACACACCGTCGCGGCCATACCTGAAAGACCCCCCATGGAATCGAACATCACAGTCACGCGGCAGGACCGATCCGACTCTCTGTGGCATGGCCCGATGCGACGCATCCTGATGTCCAGCTTCAGCGGCAGCGTGATTGAGTTCTACGACTTCGTCCTGTACGTCATCGCGGCCGCGGTCGTCTTCCCGCACGTCTTCTTCAACAACCTCTCGCCGACGATGGCGACCATCGCCTCCTTCGTCACGCTCGCCGTCGGGTACGTCGGGCGACCGCTCGGAGGCGTGATCTTCGGCCACTTCGGCGACAGGCTCGGCCGCAAGGGCGTGCTCGTCACCACCATGCTCCTCATGGGCGTTTCGACCATGGCGATCGGGCTCCTTCCCGCCACCGCCACCGTCGGTGTCCTGGCGCCGATCCTCCTCGTCCTCTGCCGGGTCCTGCAGGGGGTGGCCGTCGGCGGCGAGTGGGGCGGCGCGATGCTCATCGCCCTCGAGAACTCGCCCGGCGCCAAGCGTGGTTTCGCTGCCTCGTTCGCGAGCCTCGGCGCACCGGCCGGCGCGATGCTCGCCACCGGCTCCATCTCCCTCGCCTCCAGCCTCCCGCAGGACCAGTTCCTCTCGTGGGGATGGCGCATCCCCTTCCTGTTCAGCGTCCTGCTCGTCCTGGTCGGAATGACCATCCGTCTGAAGGTCAGCGAGAGCCCGCTGTTCAAGTCGCTGGGCCTGGAAGCGGAGAAGCGGAAGGTGCCGATCCTGGAGGTCCTGCGCCGCTACCCGTCGCAGGCCGCGCTCGGCATCACCGTCGCGATCAGCCAGCTGACCATCGACGGCATCGCCACCTCATGGGCGGTCAACCACGCCGTCGAGCTCGGGGCCGACCGCACGACCATCCTGAACCTGAAGATCTTCGGCTCGATCGCCCTCCTCATCGCGGCCATCATCAGCGCCCGGCTGAGCGACCGTTGGGGGCGGCGTCTGCCCCTCGCCGCCGGCATCGTGGCAGCGCTGATCTTCGTCTTCCCGATGCTCAACCTGATCCAGACGGGCACCGCGGGGGGCTTCGCCGCCGCCGTCATCGTCGGCCAGTTCATCCAGGGATTCATCCTCGGTCCGCTCGCCGCGTTCCTGGCGGAGCTGTTCCCCACGCGCCTTCGTTTCACCGGCGCCTCGCTGTGCTTCCAGACCGCTTCGGCGCTCGGCTCGGGCTTCACACCGCTCATCGCGACCTCCCTGGTCGCCGTCGGCGGTGGAATCGCCGTGCTGGGCTGGGTGTGGATGGGGGTGCTCGCCGTCTGCCTCGTGGCGACTCTGATCGCGTCGGAGGGCCGGAAGCGGGATCTCAGCGCCATCTAGCGGTCCGAGACACTCCCGCAGAAGCCCCGCATCACACCCGCTCAGGAGCGGAGGAAAGGTAAGCCAATGACGAAGACCGGTGGAGAACTCCTCGCCGAACAGCTGATCGCGGAGGGCGTTCGAACGATCTTCGGAGTTCCCGGGATCCAGTTGGACTACGCGCTGGACGGTCTCGCGCAGAACCGCGAGTCGATCGATTTCATCTCGGCGCGGCACGAGCAGGGCGCCGCGTACATGGCGGACGGCTACGCGCGGGTGGCCGACAGGCCCGGCGTCTGCATGGTCGTGCCCGGACCCGGCCTCCTGAACGCCGCCGCGGCGTTGTCGACCGCGTACGCGACGAACAGTCCCGTCGTCTGCATCGCCGGTCAGATCCCTTCGCCGACCATCGGCCGGGGTCTCGGCATGCTTCATGAGATCCCGGGGCAGTCGGACCTCCTCCGTTCGCTCACCAAGTGGAACGGGATCGCTACGTCGCCCGAGGAGATCCCCGGCCTCGTACGCGAAGCGTTCACGCGGGTCTCCAGCGGACGCCCGCGGCCCGTCGGCATCGAGATCCCACCGGACGTGCTCCAGGCGAAGACGACCGCCGGGGTGGCGCCCCCCGAGGGTGACCTCACCGATGAGATCGACGAGGACTCGGTCGGCCGTGCCGTCGAGCTCCTCGCCGCCGCCGAGCGGCCCGTGATCGTCGCGGGGGGAGGAGTGCGCGACGCCGCATCCGGCGCCGCACTCCAGGCACTCGCCGAGCGACTCGGCGCGCCCGTCATCACCAGCCGGAACGGCAAGGGCGCCATCAGCGACCGGCACCCGCTCGCCCTGTCGCGACTGGCCGGCGCGGACGTCCTCGCGGACGCCGACGTCGTGCTCGCCGTCGGCACCCGCTTCATCACGATGACCGGGCAGCCGGTCGTCCGGCCCGGACGCCGCCGCCTCATCGCGATCAACGCGGATCCCGCCGACGTGGGCGCGCCGCGCGAGTTCGACGTCGCCGTCATCGCCGACGCCAGGGTCGCGCTGGAGGCGATCGCGAGCTCCCTCCCCGACGGCAGGCGTGAGGCGCCGGAGCTCGACGGCCACCGCAAGCGGGAACGTGACGCCCTGAGCGTGATCGCGCCTCAGGTGGAGTGGCTCCGGGCGATCCGCGGGGCCATGCCGGACGACGGCGTCTTCGTGGAAGAGCTCACGCAGGTCGGCTACGCGGCGCGCCTGGCGTTCCCCGTGTACGAGCCGGGAACCTACGTGACGCCCGGCTACCAGGGCACGCTCGGCTACGGTTTCCCGACCGGTCTCGGCGCGGCCGTCGGAGCCGAGGGCCGGCAGGTCGTCTCGATCAACGGTGACGGTGGTTTCGGGTGGGCGCTGCAGGAGCTGTCCACGGCCGCCAAGTACGCTATCGGGCTCGTGACGGTGGTGTTCCGCAACGACGCGTTCGGCAACGTCCAGCGCATCCAGACCGAGACGTTCGGCCGCAACATCGGCGTCGAGCTCAAGAACCCCGACTTCGTCGCCCTGGCCGGGGAGTTCGGCGTCGCGGGCGAGCGGGTGACCACGCCGGAGGCGCTCGGCGCCGCGATCCGCAACGCCCGCGGGACGGACGCGCCGGTGCTCATCGAGGTTCCGTTCGGTGACGTCCCCTCCCCGTGGAAGCTCCTGGCAGAACCGTCCATCGGCTGAGCGGCGACGCGAAGAGCCGTTCAGGGCTCACCAACTCACGATCCAGGAAGGCTGGATTCATGGCATCTCCCAGGGGCACCGTCGACGATTCGCTGTGGCTGGACAATGCCCGGGTCGTCCCGTCGGGGTCGACGTACGTGCCGGTGGACGACTCCGCGACCGGTGAGGAGATCGCCAGGGTGCGGTCCGCCACCAGCGAGGACGTCGACCGCGCATTCGACTCGGCCGCACGCGCGCAGAGGCGGTGGGCGGGCGTCTCGCCCGCTGATCGCGTCGCCGTGGTCGGGAAGGCCGCGGACATCCTGGAGGGCATGGCGGACGACCTCGCCGTCACGATGCAGGCGGAGGTCGGCACCGTGGCGAGTCAGGTCCGCGGCGCGCAGGTCGGCCTGGGCCTCGCGGCCATGCGTCTCACGGCGGCCTCGGCTTTCGCCACGATCACGGAGCGCGAGAGGATCGGCGGCTCGGAGGTCGTCCGGGAACCCGCGGGCGTCGTCGGAGCGATCACCCCGTGGAACTATCCGCTGTTCCAGGTGGCTTTGAAGGTGGCGCCGGCGATCGCCGCCGGTTGCGGCGTCGTGCTCAAGCCGGCGGAGGTCGCCCCGCTCACGACGTTCCTCGTGGCGGAGGCGTTCGCCGAGGCCGGGCTCCCCGCGGGCGTGCTGAACGTCGTCTGCGGCAGCGGCGCAAGCGTGGGCAGCGCGATCGCGGGCCATCCGCGCGCGGACTTCGTCTCCTTCACCGGCTCCGTCGCGGCCGGGCGCGAGGTCGCCATGGCCGCCGCCCGGTGGGGCACGCGCACATCGCTGGAACTGGGCGGAAAGAGCGCCGCGATCGTCCTCGACGAGGACAAGGTGCGGGCCGCGGTGCGGCACACGATCGCAAGCTGCTTCGGCAACGCGGGGCAGACGTGTGCGGCGCTGTCCCGGCTGATCGTTCCGCGCCACCTCCTCGAAGAGGCCGAGGACGAGGTCCGCGCCGTGCTGGAGCAGGTCGTCGTGGGCGACCCCTTCGACGCGGCCAGCACCGTCGGACCGCTGGCGAGCCGGGAACAACGAAACAGAGTGGCCGAGCACCTCCGCGTCGCCGGCGAGACCGCAGGGGTGCGCACCGTCGCGGCGAAGGACGTCTCCCACCTCACACGCGGTTGGTACGCGGCACCTACGGTGGTCGTGGCCGACGATCCAGGCGCGCCGATCGTGCAGGAGGAAGTGTTCGGACCCGTGCTCGCGATCCAGCCTGCCGACGACGAGGCGCATGCGGTCGAGCTCGCGGAAGGGACGCGGTTCGGCCTCATCGCCCGCGTGTGGACCGATGACGATGCCCGCTTCGAGCGCGTCGCCCGGCGGCTTCGAGTCGGCGGCGTGATCCAGAGCGACGCGCCGACCGCGTGGGACGCGCCGTTCGGAGGCGTCAAGGACTCCGGGTACGGGCGCGAGCGCGGTGCGTACGGTGTCGAGGAGTACCTCGTTCCCAAGTCTCTGCAGCGCGGAGGCTGACAGGTCTGACCCCTCGACGTGCTCGTGGGGGAGCGGCCCACGCTGTACGGCACGGGTTCGAGCCACGCCCGCGTACATTCACCGCGCGCCTGCTCGTGTCGGCGAGCGACCGGGGCCGGCCGCTGAGGGCGTTCTCCCGCACGAGCCGCCTTGCCGCCGACAGGCCCACGGCGGGAAAGGTCCTCGATTTCCCGGCATCTCCGCAAGGACAGCGCGATCCGGGACTTCTAAGGTCGAGGTCATGGATCTGGTCACAGCCGCCGGTGCCCTGGTCGGAGTCGCGGCGCTCGGAGTGGGCGTCTGGCAATTACGTGTTGCGATCATGGATCGTCGGGATGCCTATGCTCGTTCCTCTGTTACGGCTGGCTCGAATACGGAGCCGGCCGCTGAGGGGGCTCTTCCGGTTGCTGCTCCTGTCGGCCGGCTCCCGCCCGAGGTCCTGGGCCGGGACGACATGCTGGCCGAGTTGACGCGCGCTTTGGGCCGCCGGAAGCGGAATTCGGGTGCATGGGTGCTTGCGGGCATGGGCGGGGTCGGAAAATCGACGGTCGCGTTGTGGCTCGCCGCGCAGGCCCGCAAGCGGGGATGGAAGGTGTGGTGGGTGAGCGCGGCGGACGCGCTGTCCCTGCGGGGCGGGATCGTGGAGATCCTTAGGCAGGCCGGGGCACCGGAGGCGATAAAACGTGAGGTGCGCGAGGGTGCACCGACGGCCGCCGACCGCTTCTGGGCGTTCGTGGACGCCGGCTCGATGAAGCGGAGTCTGCTCATCTTCGATAACGCCGACCTCCCCGCTGTGCTGTCCGCTGACGGTGTTTCGCTTCCTGCGGACGGCACGGGATGGGTCCGGCACGACGCGTCGATCGTTTGTGTGGTGACGACACGGGTGAGTGATCCGCGCATCTGGGGTGGCGGGGCGCGAATCAGGTCGCTGAAGGTTCTCGATGATGCCGCCGCGGCGGCTGTGCTGCGCGCCCTCGCGCCCGCGGTCGCCGATCGCACCGGGCAGGAGGCCGTGGAACTGGCGAGGCGACTCGGCGCGCTGCCGCTCGCGCTGTATCTGGCCGGCACCTACCTGGCCTCCCCGTTCGCGCGCTGGCGCGGCTTCGACGACTACCGCCGGGCCCTGGACAGCGGCGCGGCGCCGGAAGCGATCGCCGACCTCGACTCCGCAAGTTCTGGTCCCCGTGCGATGGTGTCGCGGACCTGGGAACTGTCCTTGGACGCTCTGGCGGACAAGGGCCTAGGACAGGCACGGAGGCTGCTCTATCTGCTGTCCTGTTTCGCGTCGGCCACCCCGATTCCGGCGTTGCTCCTGAGGCCGGAGGCCGGCAAGGACGGGCGCGCGTTCACCACCGCTCTCCGAGGCCTGGCCGAGGTGGGGCTGATCGACGTCGGCGGCGTTTCCGTCGCCGAGTATCCCGAGGTAGTCGTGCATCCGGTGGTAGCCGACACATGCCGGGCGAGGCTGGTGAACGCGGAGCCGGACAACCCCGCGATCATGCACACGGCCGTACGGCTCGCCCAGTCGGCGGTCGAGGAACTTGACCATGAGCATCCCGGTGACTGGCCGTCCTGGGAGCGGCTGATCCCGCACGTACGCGCCCTGCTGGCATGGATCGCTCCCCATCTGGACGACGACGCCGCACTGAAAGCGCTGCTGAGCGCCGGGCAGGAGGCGTTCTCCTCACTGTGGCTGGCGGGACCCCGTGCGAACGCCGAAGGGGAGGACCTGGCCCGTGCCATCCTCGCGGTCGCCGAACGGCTCGGCCACGAGCATCCTGCCACGCTCGCGGCGCGCCACCAGGTCGGGATCTCGCTGTACAACCGCGGCAGGGCCGGAGAGGCCGAGAAGGTGTTCCGGGTTGTCCTGGAGCGCAGATGCCGCGTGCTCGGCGAGGACGATACCGACACGCTCCTCACCCGGGACCAGCTCATTGGTGCGATCTTGGCGCAGGGCCGCTATCGGGAAGCCGAACAGATGTATCGGGAACTGATCTCGGACATGGAGCGCGCGTTGGGCTCCGACCATCGCGAGACGCTGACGACCCGCATCGACCTTGCCTGGTCGATCGGGATGCAGGGGCGCGCGGACGAAGCCGCTGAGATCTGCCGGGTGACGCTCGCCGCCGATCGCCGCGTGATGGGCCCCGAACATCCACGGACTCTGGACGCGTGGGCGGACCTGGCCCGATGGACGGATGAGAACGGCAGGCACGGCGAGGCGGAACAGATGGCCAGGGAACTCGCCAACGTTGAGCGCGGGGTGCTGGGAGACGAGCACCCGCTCACCCTGTCCACCCGTGCGACCCTGGCGCGCTCGATCGCCAATCAAGGGCTTCTCACCGAGGCCGAGCCGATGCTGCGGGACGTGCTGGCCGTGATGGAGAGGACCGTTGGAAACGGTGACTTCCGCGCGATCACGGCCAGAAGGTATCTCGCCGACACCGTGAGTGGACAGGGACACGCACGCCAGGCTGAGCTGATCTACCGCGACGTGCTGGAACTCCAGCAACGTTGGCTGGGGCCAGAGCATCCCGAGACTCTCAGGACGAAAGCGCTTTTGACATCGCCGACAGCGACGTCGTGACCGCTGGAACGGCGCGATCCCGGCTCTCGATCAGCGATCTATCGGATGGAGAAACTTTCCGACCGCCAATTCCAGTTGCAGGCACCGACCCCCAGCACGTGGGCCCCGAGAACTACTGAGTAAATGCATCTGCGCGTCTTCTTGTTGCTGATGCCCCATCCGCCGGGGCCCCAGTTGCTGAAGTACCACCGCTGTTTGTAGGAGCCGTTGCAGCCGGCGGCGCGGATGCCGGAGGGCGCGTCCTCTACGCATCGCCCGGTGGAGCGGTTCACCAGATAATGGGTGCCGTCGGGGTTGTCGGTGACGTTGAACTTCTGGAAGGCGAGGCCGTTGCAGGGGAAGGTGCGCAGGCCGTAGACGCTGTCGTCGAGACATCTCCCGGTCTCGTTGCTCCTGATGACGCGGGTCCCGCCGAGGCCTGCGTACGCCGGGCCCGAAGCTGCGGCGTCGGCAGTTGCCGCGGTGACGGCTCCCGCCGCCGTGACGAGAAGAACGACGATGACGCGGGTCGACCTCTTCATAGCACTTTCCTTTCGTTGGTAGCTGTCGCCGGCTGCGGGGCGACGACCGGGTGAGGAACGGCGCGGCACGGTGACCGTGTGCGGCGTGTGCCCGGGGTCATTTCCGGATTATCGCCACCACTCCGACGGCGGCGGCCCAGACGCCGATGAGCGACCCGACCGGGAACAGGGGGTCGAACCGGTCGGTGAACGCGATGGTGGCGGAGGCGAGCGCGTAGGCCAGCCCGCCGACCAGGCCGAGCGCGAGCGTGACGCGGTTGCCGACCGTCCGGGTGAGGCCGCCGGCGACGGCGAGAACCACGATGCTCAGTGCCCAGAGCGTGTCGACGATCGTCTCGTTCCACGTTTGCATCGTGGAGACAGTCGTCGGCTGACCCGCCGCGAGTGAGTCGGCCTCCAGCGCGGCGAACAGGTGCGCGGCCATGCCGACGGTGGCGAGGACGCCGATGCCGGCGATGACCTTGGTCGCCGCGGCCATGCTCCTGCCGAGGTCGCGGCGCGAGATCGCGAAGATCCCGGCGGTGAACAGGCCCATCGAGAGCAGCAGCAGCGCGTGGGAGGGATACCAGCTCGGCTGCACGAGCATCTCGTGCAGCTGCTGGACTTTGTCGCCCTCGCCGCTGTCGCCGGGATGGGTGGCGCCGCCGGCGATGAAGGTGATGCCGCCCAGCACCAGGCAGATGCCGCTGACCCGGTTGAGCCGCGAGCTGGTGGAAGGGCGCGTCGTGACCGGCGTGCTCATAGCTGCCTCCTCGTGCATGCCGTTGATGGGTCAACGGTGACCGACAGTCGTCCTTCGCGGATGCGTGCACACCCTGCTTTTCTGCAGGGAAAACCCTCATTCGCAGGGACGTTCGGCTGTGTCACCATTCCGGTGTGGCCACAGCGGCGAACGCGTACGAGGAGGCCCCGCCGGCCGCCCGCGAGGCAGGACTCGGCGTGGTGGCGCTGGTGGTCGCCGTGCTCGTCAGTTACGGGTGGTATCTCGGGTTCCACCTCGCGAACGCCCACAACGGGCTGATCGCGGCGTCGTGGACGGCGGTCGGGCTCTACGTCGTCCGGATGCGGCCCCGGCACCGGGAGGGCTGGCTGTTCGTCGCCACCGGTGTGGTGCACGCCGTGATGTTCTTCGGCCGGCAGTACGGCCTGCACGAAGGTCCGCTGCCGGCGGCGTCATGGCTGGGGTGGCTCGGCGTCTGGCCGCTGCCGCTCGCGATCGCGGGGTTCGGCTGGATGCTGATGGCGTTCCCCGACGGCAGGCTGCTCTCCGGGAGATGGCTCGGCGCCGCATGGGCCATGGCCGCGGTGGCGGGCGCGATGGCGACGGCCTCCGCGCTGTGGCCGGTGGAGTACGACCGGACCGGTCTGGTCGCGCCGCACCCGTTCGATGTGCCGGGGGCCGCGGCGGCTGCCCGGGTGTGGGAGTACGCGCAGTTCGGTTACCTGCTCTTCCAGGCGCTCGGGACGGTCGCGATCGTGGTACGCCTGCGGCGTGCCGGCGGCGACGAGGCGCGCCGGATGCGGTGGCTGGTGTTCGCGGTCGTGATGGACATCCTGATCCTGGCGGCCGGGTTGGCGATCTTCGGCAGCCCGGTGCCGGGGTTGCTCGGCTTGCCGCTCGTTCCGGTCGCCGCCGCGTTCGGGATCTTGAGACACCGGCTCTATGACATCGATCCGGTCATCAACAAGACCATCGTCGTCGGATCGATGCTGCTGCTCGTCACCGCCGGCTACGTCGCGCTCGTGGTCGGCGTCGGCGGGCTGGTGCCGGTGGAGGAACGCTGGCGGTCGCTGCTCGCGACCGCCGTCGTCGCAGTCGCGTTCGAGCCGTTGCGGCGGCGTGCCCAGCGTCTGGCCGACCGCCTCGTCTACGGGCCGCGGGCGACGCCGTACGAGGCACTGTCCCGGCTGTCCGCTCAGCTCACCGCCGCACCTGAGGAGCTGCTGGACGGGATCGCCGCGACGGTCGCGAGCGCGCTCGGCGCGAGGGAGGTGGTCGTCTGGGTCGGCGACGAGGCGTGCATGGCTCCGCGGGCGGGCTGGCCTCAGCCCGTGGGCCGGACCGATCCGGCGCCCCTGAACGACCTGCACCATGGACTGCGTCACGGGGGGCCGCGCTGGCATGTGCGGCCGATCGTCGATCAGGGCACTGCCCGTGGCGCGATCGCCGTACGCAAACCGCCCGGTGAGCCCCTGACCGCGGCCGAGGAGCGGCTGCTGACGGACCTGGTCGCGCAGACCGGTCTGGTGATCGTCCAGCAGGAGCAGGCTCAGCAGTTGCAGGCGGCCGCGCGGCGCATCGTCTCCGCGGAGGACGCGGCCCGGCGGCGCCTGGAGCGTGACCTCCACGACGGCGTGCAACTCCGGCTGGTGACCCTGGGCCTGGAGCTCGGCGCTCTCGCCGAGCAGGCGAAGGCGTCCGGCGACGGTCTCCTCGCGTCCAGGGCCAAAGACGCTCGCGCCCAGCTGCTGGAGGCCACGGCGGATCTGCGCGAACTGGCCCGCGGCCTGCATCCCATCGTGCTCGCGCAGGACGGTTTGGAAGCCGCGCTTGCTGCAGTGGCGGACAGGTCCGCCATCCCCGTACGGCTGCGGGTGAGCGTCGGGAGCAGACTGCCACGCGAGATAGAGGCGACGGCGTACTACCTGGTCAGCGAGTCGATCACGAACGCGGCGCGGCACTCGGCGGCCGGCGTGGTGACCGTCGACGTCAGCGTCGGCGGCGATGGGCTGCGGATCCTGGTGGCCGACGACGGCCGCGGCGGTGCACGGCCCGCGGCGGGCAGCGGGCTGCAAGGGCTCGCGGACCGGGTCGCCGCGTTGGGAGCCAGGCTCGAACTCGACAGCCCTGCCGGTGGCGGGACGCGGCTCAGGACGGTGCTGCCATGCGGGTGATCGTCGCAGACGACGCGCTGCTGTTCCGGGAGGGGATGACGCGCATCCTCACCGAGATGGGTTTCGAGGTGATCGGGCGGGCGCGCCACGGCACCGAACTGGTCGGCCTGGTGCGCCGGGATCCGCCCGCCGTGGTCATCACCGACCTGCGGATGCCGCCGGGCTTCGCCGACGAAGGCATCGAGGCCGCCGCCGAGATCCGGTCTTTCGCCCCGCACGTGGGACTCATGCTGCTGTCGCAGTACGTCGAGGTGCACCACGCGCTGCGGCTCATGGACGAGTTCGACGGCGCGGTCGGCTACCTCCTCAAGGACCGGGTGTCGGACCTCGGAGCGTTCGCCGTCGACATCCGCAGAGTCGCGGCCGGCGAGGTCGTCATCGACCCGGAGCTGGTGTCGCGGCTGGTCGGCCGCCGCCGGGAACACGACTCCCTCGCCGAGCTCACCGACCGCGAACGCGAGGTCCTGGCGCTGATGGCCCAGGGGCTGACCAACGCCGCACTGGCCAAGGAGCTCTTCGTCAGCCCGAAGACCGTCGAGGGCTACGTGCGCAGCGTCTTCACCAAACTCGGTCTGGCACCGGGTGAGCGGGAGCACCGGCGCGTGCTGGCGGTGTTGCGGTTCCTGCGCACGCACTGACCCCCATGTCGCCATGGGGGAGTGAGAGGCTGCCGCCGCGCCGTGCCGCCCGCCGCGACGGACTCCCCCTTGCGGCTCAGGCGGCGAACAGGAGAAGCAGACCCACGACGGTGTAGACCACCATCAGCACGAGCAGGGGGATCTGCCCGAGTACGGCGGTCCGGCGGGGAAACAGGGCCAGCGCGCGGTCGTGTGCCAGGACGGTGCCCAGCACGTGGCCGATGACGATGACCGTGACCTGGAGGGTGGCGACCCCGGCCGGAGTGGTGCCGAACGCCTGGATGGTCCACCCGGCGGTGCCGAGCCAGTCCGCGCCGGTGTCCAGCGGATCGGACAGCAGGGCGATGGTCCGCTGCCCCTCCAGGAGGAACAGGGTGTAGTAGTGGGCGACGACGTATCCGACGGCTATCGGCACGATCGAGTGGGCGATCTCGCCCGCCGTCATGCCGGGATCGGCCGCGCCCCATCGGCCGGCGAGCGCGGTCGCGGCCCGGTACGCCGCGAGCACCACAGCGATGACGGCCACCAGGCCCGCGGTGCCCGTGACCGGGGCCGGCACCGCGCTCTCCTGAATGAAGCGCACCCACACCGGGGCGTTGGACAGGCTGTCGTACATGGTGGAGCCCAGGAGCACGACCACCAGCGTCGTCAGCCCCGGTGCCGGTCGCAGCCCGGCCATGCCGTCGAGGGAGTTACGCCAGACCACGACGCCGTCGCCGCGTCTCGCCGACGGGGCGAGCCTGCCCACGAGGTCGCTGTAGACCTCGAACGGATCGGCGTGGCCGAACCACCGGGAGCCGAAGACGACCGCTCCAGCGAGCATGAGCACGGCGTAGCCCGCGAGCCAGGCGCCGATGACGGGCAGGGTGGCCCGTTCGGGGGCGACCAGTTCCAGCCAGACGAAGGCGAACAGACCTGCGCAGGCGGGCCAGTATCCGACGCGAGCCGGCAGTGGCCGCAGGCCGAGTTCGGGGTCGCGTCCGAGCCCCTTGCAGGCCAGCAGGTGCAGCGTCCGCAGCGGGCTCAGGCCGCGCCACACCGGGCCGAACAGCACCGATAGCGGCACCAGGCCGACCCAGAACAGGACGTAGAACGCCCCTGCCGTGGGGTTGTCGGCCCGATCGGGCCCGAAGATCAGCCCGATGCAGAAGTACGCCGCGGCGACGAGCCCGGCGATCCGCCAGCCCCACCGCCAGGCCGGCGAGGCCACCGCCGTCTGCAGGGCGGCGGGCACCGAGCGGGCGGCGGTGAGTGCGGCGTCCAGGCGCGGTTGTTTCCACAGCGCGCCGAGCGCCACGAACGACACCAGCAACGCGAGGGCCGCGCCGGTCAGCGCGGCCGAGAACGGGATCGGCAGGTCCTGACGGCCCCCGACGCCGTGAGCCAGCAGCATCCCGGCGGCCTAACGCACGACGAGCTGGAACAGCTGCAGTCCCGACTCGTGGGTTTCCATCTCGAACAGGCCGGTCTCGTCGGCGACGAACTCGATGCTCGCGGGGACGCCGGGCTGCAGGCTGGCCTCCTTGTCGTACCCGTGCAGATGCGCCTCGTCGGCGGCGTCGCCGGTGACCGTGATCCGCACCGTCTGGCCCTTGGTCACCTCGATCCGTCCCGGCGGCGGGGTGACCGTCCGACCGGCGATGGTGACCGTGATCTCCTTCACGGCCGAGCCGGCGGGGGCGGCGGCCGACTCGGCGGATGCCGGGGCGGCCGATTGGGCGGGCGCGGCGGCGTCCGACCCGCCGCAGGCCGAGGTGGCCATCAGCAGGGCCACGCCGAGCGGGAGCGCGGCGAGCAGCGGGCGCAGGCGGGCAGGGGCGATCGTCATTGGGGGGGTTCTCCAGAGGGGGCGGGGCGGATCAGCGTCGCTTGGTGGATTTGGGGCGGTGGGGGCTGCGTGCCGCCGGGGCGCGTGCGGGTTTCCTGGCCTGTGGGCGGCCGGAAGAGCGCCGGGCCGCCGGGGTGACGGGCGCAGGCCTCCGCGCGGCCCGCACCACCAGGACGCCCGCTCCGACGACGAGGACCGCGGGCACCAGCCATACCGACAACCCGGTCCCGGCGTCGGCGGGCTGCGCTGTCCTGGCGGCGGTGCCGGCCGTGCCGGTTTGGGGAACTGCGGCCTGACCGCCGCCGGTCTGCGTGACCGCGGCCGGGCTGCCGCCGGCTTGGGGCGCCGCGGGGCCCATCGCCGCCGGGCTGCCCTCACTCTGTGTTGCCGGGGCCGGGCTGGCGCCGGCCTGTGGCACCGGGGGCTGGGCGCCGCTCCCGTGCTCGGCCGAGGCGAGCAGGCTGGGGTCGGGCTCGTCGTCCGGGGCCTGCCAGCCCTTCGGCGGTCCCGAGGTCGTGCCCTTGTAGGTGAACCGCAGCTCACCCTGCACCGGCTCCCCGTCCGAGGCGATCGACAGATACCGGACGACGTATTCGCCCCGCTCCGGCCAGTAGGCGACCGGGATCTGCGCCGGGTATCCGGTGTTGTACACGCTTGGTTCCCACACCCCGTTGACCAGGTTGTACTCCTGGACCGGCTTGTCGAGGCGTTCGGGCTGGCCGTGACTCCAGGGCTGGTCGACCCGGGCACCATTGGGAGCGGTGACCGCGAAGTACGCGTTCGGGGCGGGCTGCTCGGTGAAGTAGAGGGAGAGGGACTTCAGGGGCTCGCGCACCGTGCCGTTCTTGGCCGGTGTCGACATCGCGAGCTGGCCGTGGGCGGAAGCGGGAGTCGCCAGGGCGGTCATCGTCAGCACGCCGGCGACGACCAGCAGAAGCAAGCGGCCCACCCCGCGCGCCATCGTCACTTCTGCTCTCCACGAGGTACGGCCCCTGGATGGGGAGATGCGGCTCGGACCCGCGGGACCGATTGCGACGAGATTAACGACTTTCACCGTAAAAGAACAGAACTTGATGCGCCTGCAACAGAAGTGGAGGGGGCCGGGCGACGGAATCAAGAGCGATCACAGGTGCCAGCCCAGCAGGTTCCAATGCAGGCAGAACCAGAGGAGGGCGAGCAGTCCCGCCAGCACGACCACCTGGTGGCCGCGGGCCAGGGCGCCCGCGCGCCGCCAGGCCCTCACGGTGGTGACGATCGCGGCGACGGTGAGTGCGAGGACCAGCGGCGGCAGCACCAGGAGGACCTGGACGCCGGCCGGCACGCCGTACAGGATGCTCGTGTCGCCGGTCAGGACCAGCGTGAACAGCACCACGAACATCAGTCCGGCCGCGGCGGCGAGCCCGGTCAGCACACGCCCGGCGCGCCAGGAACGCGGAACGGGACGATCCCTGGCCCGGCGGACCACAGCCGCCACCGGCAGGCCGAGCACGGCGGACAGGGCGGTGACGGCGAACAGCAGGACGATGACGACATTGACCGGCGGGGTGTCCCACCAGGGGACGCGTTGGTAGGCGGGTCCGTCCGTGACCACGTACGCGACACCGCCCGCGCCGATCACCGGCGCCAGCCGCTGCGTCCCGCCGTTCTGCTGATACAGCCCGGGCCCCAGCGGGCTCCACGTCGAACCTTTGAAGGTGAGCTTCCCGCCCTCCACCCGCAGCCGGGTGGAACCGGTCAGGGCGACCACCTTCTCGATGCTGGACTCGGCGGACCGGGTGGGCTTGTAGAAGCCTTCGACGGGCATGACGGAAGCGCCGCCGCCGGGCACGGCGCGCTTCCCGGGCAGGAAGCGGTCGAAGAAGGCAGGAATGACGTCGGCGGCGGCGTCGGCCCCGCCCACACCGTTCATGGAGACGAACAGGCCGAGGTCCGCGTCGGGCACCAGCAGCAACGCGCTCTGGAAGCCCTCCCAGCCGCCGTCGTGCATGATCACGCGATGCCCGTTGAGCGTCTGCTCCTTGAACCCGTGGGCGTACCCGTCGATGCGCGGATCGGCCGCGAACGTCCGCTGATGCATGAGCCGGGCCGTCGGCTCGTCGAGGATGCGCCGGTCGCCGAAGCGCCCGTCTCGCAGGTGGGCGATCATGAAGTGGGCCATGTCGTTCGCGGTGGCGCTGATCGACCCGTCGGGGGCGAGCTTGTCGAAGACGAACGGCTTGCGCCGATACGCCCCGCCCTCGTATTCGTAGCTGCGCGCCAGATCCGCGGCCAAGGGGGCGGGGACGGGCTCGGCGGCCGTGCTGTGCCGCATCGCGAGCGGGGCGAGGATGTGGTCGCGCACGTACTCGTCGTACGGCTGCCCGCTCACCTCCGACACGATGTATCCGGCCAGCGCCGCCCCATAGTTCGAGTACGCCGACACCTCGCCGGGCGGGCGCACCCGCGCCGGCATGTCGCCGGCGAGATAGTCCGCCAAGGGCGGCACCTCGTCCGTGCTCCGCGACCCCACGCCGATCGTGCGGTCCTCGAACCCGGCCGTGTGGTCCATCAGATCCTGCAGCGTGATCGGCCGGGGGTAGGTCGCGGGCACCCGGAACGCGGTGAGGTAGCGGTTCACGTCCGCCTTAAGGTCCAGCGTGCCCCGCTGAACCTGCTGCATCACCGCGGTCCAGGTGAACAGTTTGGTGATCGAGGCGATCCGGACCATCGAGGTGCCTGGGTCGAAGGGCCTGCGGTTCTCGACGTCGGCCAGTCCGTACCCCCTGCTGAAGAGCGTCTTCCCACCGCCCACCACCGAGACGACCGCGCCCGGCACGTGGTTGGCCGCCAGCCCGTCCGCCATCGCGGCGTCGAAGAAGTCCGCCAGAGCACGTTCGTCCGGAATATCGGTGGCTGCCGCGGCAGGGGAGGCGACGCAGGGCGGCGCGAGGATCGTCAGCGCCGCGCACACCACGACGAGCATCGAACGGAAGACATACACGGGACGCTCCTGACCTTGTCCAGGCCATCCACGATGCGGCGGGTGAGGGTGCGGCCGCATCGCCATCGCGGCCACAGGTGTCTGCGACGAAAGTCGGAGGCCGCCCGATGCCCGGCGCCGACTCCGGTATGAGGTGGCGCGCGGCCGCCCTGGCTACGCTGGACCGATGCTGTCGTACCGCGCGGCGCTGCGGCGGGTGGCCGCGCTCGGGCCACATGTGATCAGTGCGGCCTTCGTGGCGCTCTGCCTGTTCCTCACCGTCCTGGCGGTCACGACGCCGTGGGCGCCGCTGCCGCGGCCCGTCATCGCCGCCGCCGGGCTGGCGGGCACGGGTGCGGTGTGGTTCCGGGGCCGGTGGCCGGTCGCGGTGGCCGTCGCCGGGGCGGGCGCGTACGTGCTGTCGGGCAATCCGGGGCCGCTGCTGATCAGCCTGTTCTCCGGCGCGGGCACACGTTTCACGGCGCTGGCGGCGATCGGCATGGCGGGGTTCCTGGCCCAACAGTGGGTGGACGGCGGCCGGTTGGGCACGGACGCGCTGATCTCGGCGCTGACCGCCACCGGGGTCACGCTGGCGGCAGGGGCGTACGTCACGACCCGCCGCGAGCTGACCCGATCCCTGCGCGAGCGCGCCGAACGCGCCGAGACCGAGCAGCGTCTGCGCAACGAGCAGGCGAGGTCCGCTGAGCGCGGCCGGATCGCCCGGGAGATGCACGACGTGCTCGCGCACAAGATCACGCTCATCTCGCTGCACGCCGGCGGCCTCGAGGTGAACGGGAGCGCTGGGCCGGAGCGCGTCGAGCGGGAGGCGGCGCTGATCAGGGTCAGCGCGCAGGAGGCGCTCGAAGAGCTACGCAAGATCCTCGGTGTGCTGCGCGCCGGGCCCGACGATGACGACGACGACTTCCCCGACCTGCGGCGGCTGGTGGACTCCTGGGTATCGGCCGGTGGGGCCGTCACCCTGCACGGCGATATCGGCACCTGGCCACGGGAAACGGCCAGGGCCGCGCACCGCCTCGTCCAGGAGGGCCTGACCAATGCGCACAAGCACGCCCACGGGGCCCCGGTCACGGTCACGGCGACCGGGAGCAGGGAAGACGGCGTCACGATCGTGGTCGCCAACGGACGATCGCCTCGGCCGAGTCTGGAGACCGGCGCCGGGGTCGGTCTGGTGGGCCTGGCGGAGCGTTTCCTGCTGATCGGCGGAACGGTGCGCGGCGGGCCGGACGATGCGGGAGGCTGGCGTCTGGAGGGCCGGCTGCCGTGGCATGCCGCGGACGCATCCCCGAGGGAATCACATGATCAGAACACTGGTGGTTGACGACGAGTCGCTGATCCGCGCGGGGCTGCGGTTCATCATCGAGTCCGCACCCGACGTGGAGGTCGTGGGCGAGGCGGAGGACGGCGACCAGGCCGTCGACGTGGTCCGCCGTCTGAAGCCCGACGTCGTCCTGATGGACGTCAGGATGCCTCGGTACGACGGCCTGGCCGCCACCAGCGCCATCCGCCGGCTCGCCCCCGCGCCCGCGGTGATCATCCTCACCACGTTCGACACCGACGACCACGTCTTCACCGCCCTGGAGGCGGGAGCCTGCGGGTTCCTGCTCAAGGACACCTCGCCGCACGACCTGATCCGGGCGATCCGTCTCGCGCATGCCGGCGACTCGATGCTGTCCCCGCGGGTCACTCGGCGGCTGATCCACCGGCTCACCACCGATCAGCCCATTCGCCGACGGCGTGACGCGCTCGCCCGGCTGGAGGCTCTGACCGGCCGCGAGCGCGAGGTGCTCATCGAGGTCGGGCTCGGCCGCTCCAACACCGAGATCGCGGCTCGCCTGAACATGAGCGAGGCCACCGTCAAGAGCCACATCTCCCACCTGTTCGACAAGCTCGCCGTCACGAACCGCGTACAGGTGGCCATCGCCGCCTACCGTGCCGGTCTGGTCGACTGACCCAGCTCAACCCGCCCAGCCCGGCCACCGTCTTCCGAGGTCCTGCTTAACCGGTGAAGAGAGGTGTAACTTTCATCGGCCCGGTCCCTGGCGCGAACCGGTTCCCCCAGTTGAGGAGGCATTTGGGAGGGTCGAGCCGGGCGGCCGGGTGCGGCGTGATTGCGGGGAGGGGCAACAGGCGTATTTCGTGCAACCGCTCCCCTCCGCACCGGCCGATGAGGAAGTCCCATGAGACGAGGGTTCCGCCCGATCCACCTACTCGTGTCGCTGGCTCTGGCCGTGGCCGCCGGCACGGTGGCGCTTTCCCACGCGGCCGCCGACGCGGCGAGCTCCGGCTTCGTGCAGCGGTGCGGCATCCATTTCTGCCTGAACGGCAAGACGTACTACTTCGCGGGCGCGAACACCTACGACGTGTTCACCTACGGCGGCAGCTACGGCGACACCGAGACGCAGTACATGGACAAGGCGCGGATCGACGCGCACATGGCCGAGTTGCAGGCCGACAAGGTGAGCGTGCTGCGGCTGTGGATGTTCAGCCATGAGAGCTGGCACGGGTTCGAGGCCGGCAAGGGCGTGTACAACGACCAGCAGTTCGCGCTGTTCGACTACGTCATCGAGTCCGCCAAGGCGCATGACATCCGGCTCATCCCGGTGTTCGAGAACTACTGGGAGGCGTACGGCGGCATCGACACCCGGCTGAAGTGGGAGGGCCTGAGCGGCGGCCACCCCGGGCGTGCCGTCTTCTTCGACAAGACCAGGTGTCCGGGCTGCTTCACTCAGTACAAGAACTACGTCAATTACGCCCTGAACCGGACGAACCATTACAGCGGGATCAAGTACAAGGACGAGTCGGCCATCTTCGCCTGGGAGCTCATGAACGAGCCGCGCTACCAGGACGTCAGCGCGGACGAGAACAAGAGCGGCGCCACTCTGCGGAAGTGGGTCGACGAGATGGCCTCCTACGTCAAGAGCATCGATCCGAACCACCTGGTCGGGACCGGCATGGAGGGGCACGAGTCCCGGTACGGCTTCGGCGGCGACGAGGGCAACCCGTTCGTCTACATCCACCAGTCGCCGTACATCGACTTCACCTCGGCCCATCCCTATCCGAACGCCGGCTGGGCCAACCTCACGCTCGACCAGACCAAGACCCTCATCGGGAAGTGGATCTCCGACTCTCATGACGTGGTGGGCAAGCCGTTCTTCATGGGCGAGTTCAACACCGAGGGAAACGCCGACCGGGTCGCCTGGTGGACCGCGCTCTACGCGGACTTCGAGGCGAGGGACGGCGACGGCTCGGCCTTCTGGTGGTACCCGGACAAGAACGCCGGGGGCGACCAGCACAGCGTGAAGAGCGGCGACGCGGCGCTGGCCGTGTTCCGGGCGCACTCGGCCCGGATGGCGGCCAAGAGCGGCGGCACCGCCTCGCCCTCCCCGTCCCCCACCCCTTCTCCCACCGTGTCTCCGTCTGCCTCTCCCAGTCGGTCGCCGTCTCCGTCTCCCAGCCCGTCCCTCTCCCCGTCCCCGTCTCCGTCTCCCTCTCCTTCGACCAGCCCGGCGTCGGCGCCCTGCACGGTCACCTACAAGACCAATGACTGGGGGAGCGGGTTCACCGCGGACGTGACGATCGCCAACGGCACGAGCACCGCGGTCAACGGCTGGACCCTGGTGTTCGCCTTCGCCGGAAACCAGAAGATCACCAACGCCTGGAACGGCACCGTCACCCAGTCCGGAACCCGGGTCACGGCGCAGAACGCGAGCTGGAACGGCGCGATCCCGGCCAACGGCGGCACGGCCGGCTTCGGCTTCCAGGCGAGCTACAGCGGCTCCAACGCCGCCCCGAGCGCGTTCACGCTCAACGGCACCCCCTGCGCGAGGAAGTGACCCCGCGACCGGCCCCGGCTCCGCAGTATTCGGCGACCGGCCTGCCTGTGCCCGGGTAGACCATCACCAGGAGGTGCTGGGGAGTCCACGCCTTCCAGCCGGGGCTCCGGTAGTGCACCCGGATCCGGTAGTGACCCTTTCCGCGGAACGCGAGGTTCGGCACGTCGGTCAGCCCGGACATGGGGTCCATCAGTTCGATGTGGCCGGTGAGGCTGTCGTAGCCGACCTCGACGACGTGGTCCCACCCCTTCAGCTCCAGAGGGGGCCGGCGACGGTAGGTCTCCAGGGTCAGGCAGATGTCGTAGTCCGAGTGGCTGAGGATGATCACGTGCCCGGTGCCGGTGGCCACCAGCCCGTTCTTCTGGGCCTTGTCCAGCACGCCGTCATCCCATGGATTCTCCGCGACACCCCTGGCGTACTCGAAGGACTCCAGCACGCCGTAGTCGGTGAAGGCGCGGTCGCGGGTCACCCGTACCGGTGTGATCCGCGGACGGTGCCGGGAGGAGTCGCACACCTTCTGGTTCCTGGTCTCCTCGGCCCGGAACTCGGCCTCCTCGGCGTCGATGTTCGCCTGCACGCGGGTGGCGGCGGGAGGGCAGATGGGCGCGATGGCGTAGGCGTCTTCGAGGCGGCCGGTGTAGGCGCGGCACGCGGCCTGTCCGTACGCCAGGAGGTCCCGGTCGGAGACGTTGGCGAAGGCTCCGCCGCCCCGGGCCTGGCAGAGGTAGGCGTGTTCGCCGGTGAGGACCCGGGTGCCGTCGCCGGTGGGGCAGTGGTCGAGCGGGGCGATGGGGCCGTTCGTGAGGTCGGCGGCGGGCAGCAGCGCCAGCAGACCCAGCGCCGCCAGGATCACCGTGCCGCGGCGGAACGGGCGGGAGGTGATCAGCCGGCGGATGCGGTGCCGGGGAGTCCGTACGGCCGCCAGCACGCACAGTGCGGCCAGCATGGGGGCGATGTCGCCTCGCAGGAACAGCGCGGCTCCCTCGGGCCCGCCCCACACGCCGAGGCAGCTCCGGTTGATGCCGATGTCGACGGCGAGGGCGAGTGGGGCCGTGCTGTAGGCGACCAGCAGCAGCGCCGCGAGGACTCGCGAGACGACGCGGCCGATCAGCGGATGCCGGGCCCGGGTGGAGATCCAATGGGCGAGGAACGCGACGACCACCGCGGGCAGGCCGCCGTACCAGACCGGCGGCATCCAGCTGTGGAGCACCGACAACGGTAGGGCCGCCTCCATGTAGGCGTCCCACCCCGGGCACATGGCGGGGTAAAAGAACTCGGTGAAAAAGGCTGAGGAGTTCCTCAGGGAGAGGATGTATCCGGCCTCGGCCGCCGAGGCCACCAGGGCGGCGGCCCACCACCAACGTGATCTCCACGACACGAGCCGACACCGTACCGATGCCTACCGACAGAAACCACCGTCAGCTTTCGGAGCGGACGGGATGCCGCGGGCTCATCCGCGCGAACGATCAATCAGGACGGCAAGACCGTGCTGCGATCGGTCGTCGACGGAGGACCCCAGGGAAGATCCGGCATATCACGTTCTCGCCAGATAGATCGGGCGCTGTCACCATGTGGGAATGAGAGGCTGGGCCGGCTGGCGCCGTGTCGTGCTGCCCGCCGCAGGCGTGACCGCAGTCGCCGGGATCGGCTATGGGCTGACCAGGCTCTCCGAGTCGGACGCGGCGGTCAACTGGGCACAGCTCGCGAGCGTGGCCCTCGGCGTTTTCGCGCTCGTCCCTCCCCTGGTCGGCACCTGGCGGCGTCGGCAGCCGGGCGGCACGAGCACGATCGAGCAGATCGACCGCGCCGAGCGGGTGCTGCGGGTGCTGGTGCACGAGCAGTGGCGCGAGGAGATCGTGATGCGCGATCTCGACGAGCCGGCCCGGCTGCCGGTCCGCTGGAAGATCTCCGGTCTCGACGTGATGGACCAGGGCGAGCACGTCGAGGGGCTGCGGCTGCTGCGCTCGTGGTTCGGCTTCGGGCGGGTGCGGTTCGACGGACGCACCGACCGGATGCCGGAGATGGCCAGCCGGTTCCGCAAGCTCGACCGGCGCCGGCTGGTGATTCTCGGCGAGGCCGGCATGGGCAAGACGACGTTGGCCGTGCTCCTGCTCAGGGAACTGCTGAAGGAGCCCCAGCCCGGGGACCGAATCCCCGTGCTGCTGTCGATGTCCGGGTGGGACCCGGCGGCCGAGCCTGTCCACCGGTGGCTGGGCAGGCGGTTGCGGGAGAACTACCCCGCGCTGCGCGCCCCCGAGTTCGGTCCGGACGCGGCTCGCGGCCTGGTCGCCTACCGGCGGATCCTTCCGGTCCTGGACGGCCTGGACGAGCTGCCCGAAGCCATGCGCCCGAGGGCGGTCAACGCGCTGAACGCCGCCTCGAAAGTCGATTCGCTCATCCTCACCTGCCGCACGGCCGAGTATGTGACGGCCGTGAACCTCCACGACGGCGTGGCGCTCGCGGGAGCGGCCGTCATCGAGCCCAGACCCGTCAAGAGCTCGGACGTCGTCTCCTATCTCCGCGACCGGCTCGCGCCCGGGCAACGGGCCGACTGGACCGGCCTGCTGTCCGCGTTGAAGGCCGACCCGGACGGCCCGCTGCCCAAGGCCCTCTCCACGCCGCTCGTCGTGTGGCTGCTGCACAAGGTGTACGTCGAGACCCGCTCGAATCCCGCCCCCTTGTGCGACGCCGGGCGCTTCCCGACGGCGGCCGCCGTCACCGACCACCTGCTCGACAACCTCGTGCAGGCGAGCTTCGCGGCCACCTCACCCGACGACGACCCCACCGAACGGCACGAGCACGACCACCCGTTCCGTTCCCAGCGGTCGTGGGACCCGAGCGAGGCGCGTAGGTGGCTGTCGTTCGTCGCCCGTCAGATGTCGGAGATCGGCACCAGGGACTTCTACTGGTGGCACCTCCACCGGGCGATCTCACGACGCTGGATCACCCTCGTCGGAGGCGTGACCGTCGGACTGACCGTCGGCGTCACGGTGGGGCTGACCAGCGATGCCGTGGTGGCGCTGCGCAGCCCGCACGAGGGCAGCCTCCGTGACGCGCTCCTCTTCGGCCTCTGCGGTGGCCCGGTGGGCGGGCTCGTCGGCGGACTCACCGGCGGGCTCATCCTGGAGCGGCTGAAGGGCTACACGCTGGAGCCGGCGTACGCCAAGCTGCGCTGGCGAGGTAGCGTCGGCCGGCTCGCCGTCCAGCTCGCGCTCGGGCTGGTGACGGTGCTCCCGGTCGGCATGATCGCGGCGTTCGCGCTGTGGCGGGTCGCGGGGATCTCCTCGCAGGTCGACAACCTGATCCTCTACGCGCTCGTCATCGGCGTCATCGGTGGTGTCACCCTCGGGCTCAACAAGTGGGTGACGACCCCCCTGACGAACGACCGGCCGCAGGGCCCGCTGATCACGTTGCGGCGGGACCTCCAGCTCGTGTATGGGCGTTCCCTCACCTTCGGGCTGGCGTTGGGCCTCGCGTTCGGCGTCGCCGGGACGCTGGTGAACGGTTTCTCCGGGCTGTTGCACGGCGCCGAGGCCGGGATCGCGTTCGGGCTCGCGGGCGGCGTCGTGTTCACGCTCACGTTCGGGTTCACGGGAGCCAGCTCGATCTACCTCGTCGCCGTCGCGATGCTCCGCGCCCGCGGACGGATCCCGCTACGGCTGATGAGCCTTCTGGAGGACGCCCATCGCGTCGGGCTGCTGCGGCAGGTGGGGCCGGCGTACCGGTTTCGGCACGAGAAGCTGCAGGATCGTCTCGCCCAACTCGACGATCACGACGATCGGCCGGAGCCGAAGTAGCGGGCCACGACCTGGGTGTGCAGCGGGAACGCCAGCTCCTGGGGGCCGTCGATCACCAGCCACTCGCTGGTCTCCGCGGTGCGTGCGACCGGCGGCAGGGCGTCCGCGGACGTGCGCGGCCCGAGGCCGAAGATCAGCACGGTGCCGTCGGGCGCGCTGACCGCGTCGAACAGCCGGACGCCGGCCGCGTCGACGGCGATGCTCGTCTCCTCGCGGAGCTCTCGTACGGCGGCCTGTTGCCAGGACTCGCCGACGTCGATGAAGCCGCCGGGGAGGGCGAGCAGGCCGCGGTGCGGCTCGACGTCCCGGCGCACCACGAGAAGGCCGTCGCCCACCGGAAGCACCACGACCGCGACCGGCAGAGGGTTGAGATAGCTGGTGTTGCCGCACTGCCGGCAGGTCCTCGGCCAGGACAGGCCGGGCGCGTAGGCCGCTCCGCAGAAGGAGCAGTGGGAGTTCCTGATCGCCATGATCGGGAGGGTAGCAACGGATGGCGGGTCGGTCGCCGGCCTCGGCGCGACGAACCGTTCGATCGCGCTACGCCCTGCCCGTCGATCTCGCTACGCCCTGCCCGTCGAGGCAGACAGGTCGCTCCGGGGTCGCCGCCGGATGGAGTCTCTCGGCTCGCCGGGGCACACCCTTTACTCGGTCCCGTGCAGGTACTCGTCGAGACGGCCACGAACGTGGTTCCGGGCGCGGGCCAGGGCGGCTGTCGCCGAGAGCTCGTCGAGTCCGAGTGCCTTCGCTGAGCCGGCCAGCGCGTTGCCCTGCAGATCGACGAGCGCGAGAAGATCGCCGAGTGGCTCGGGCAGTTCGCCGAGTGCCTTGTCGAGCAGGTCATACACCTCTTCGGTCTCGTCGACCTCCTCCGGGCCCAGGATCTCCGCGCCATCGCGCCACCCGTTCGGGCTGTCGACCCACCCGTCGATCCCGTCCTCGCCTGGGTAGAGATCCGGGTAGAAGAGCTCGGGCTCGTCGGCATCGCTGTTGAGGTCTTCGAGCGAGCCCGCTCGGGCTCGGGCAGCCGCGGTGACGTCGACGGCGGGCGCTGTACGCCCGTCAAGCCGCATTTGCGCATCGCTGAGTGTGTGCATGATTTCGGTCAGCTCGACGATCCCCCGTGGGCGGGAATCTCTGCGTTGCAGAGCAAGGCCCACTTGTAGCGATCGCTGGGCGAGGTCCTCGGCGTTGGCGGGGTCGAGCAGTGAGGCACGCGTGAGGAGAGCGCTTCGCAGGTCCTCGGCGCCCGTCGCCTGCGACTCTTCCGCCACCGGCATCGCGTCGCCGGCCAGGTCGTCCGGGACGCCGCCGTAACCGGAGCGCCGTCCAAGGAGCTCGCGGGTCGTGGCGATCTGTGCGACATACGTCGCGCAGTCCGGGCAGCCGGACACATGGGCGGTCAACGAATCCTGGAGGTGCTCAGGTGCCAGCCCGAGATCGCCGCCGAAGCGCACCACGTCGGAACATCTGCCTTCAGTCATGGAGTCACCTTCTCGGTTCGCCTGGTCGCACCGCGACAGGGCCGGCCAGGGGGCGTTGATCGACGGCCCGTCCCTCTTGACCATCTCGCCGGAGCCTGGTCTATATAGTCCAAGTTGTGCAATCTAACACACTCGGGACGGCCCCTCTTGTGGGCGACCGGGGCGAGTGGACTGGGGATTCGGTCGGTGTGCGACGGACCGCGAGCGCTTTGACACCGATTACAGCGGAACCCTAGGTTGGACGAAAAGGTCCACTGTAAGGTCGCTTCCGCCATCGACCCGACCGTGGGACGCCCACCACTAGAGACCGTTGGGTCTGGAAGAGAGCGCAGGGTGACAATCTCACGTGGCTTCTTCGGCCAACACGACCCGCGTGCCGCCGACCTGCCGCCCGGCCAGCATCTGACCCACGGATTCCCCGTGCTGACGGCCGGGCCGACGCAGCTGATCTCGACGGATAAATGGAGCTTCACAATCACGCCCGAGAGCGGCAAGCCGAGGCGGTGGAGCTGGGGCGAGATGATGGCCTTGCCCTCTGAGGAGATCAACGTCGATATCCACTGCGTGACCCGGTGGACGAAACTCGGGACCCGCTGGCGGGGCGTCGCGCTCGACACCTTCTTCGAGGACATCGAGACCTACGACGAATACGCGATGGTGCATTCGTACGGGGGTTACACCACGAACCTCCCGTTGGAGGACCTGGTCGGCGGCAAGGCCTGGATCGCGTACGAGTACGAGGGAGAGCCGCTTCCCGCCGAGCACGGTGGTCCGGCCAGGCTGCTGGTGCCCCATCTCTACTTCTGGAAATCCGCGAAGTGGGTGAACGGCATCACGATGCAGCGCTTCGACGAGCCGGGATTCTGGGAGAGCTTCGGCTATCACAACTACGGGGACCCGTGGCGCGAGGAGCGGCACGCCGGTGACTGACACGAACACGACCGAAGGCCCGGCCGGAAGCTCCGTGAAAGCGACTCCGCCGGCCAGGAATCACTGGCGCAAGGCGACGCTCATCGGTGTGCGCTCGCAGTCCCAGCATTCCCGGACACTTGTTCTACGCGTCCCCGGCTGGACCGGACATCTGCCCGGTCAGCACGTGGACCTACGTCTCACAGCCGAGGACGGCTACTCGGCCCAACGGAGTTACTCGCTGGCTGAGCCCGCCACGCCCGGCCGCGTCGCGGTCACCGTCGACCTCCTTCCCCACGGCGAGGTCTCGCCGTACCTGGTGGAGATCATGCAGATCGGTGACGAGCTCGACGTGCGCGGGCCCATCGGCGGGTGGTTCGTCTGGGAGCCGGGGGACCCGTCCATCGGGGACGGCCCGGTCCTCCTGATCGCCGGCGGATCAGGGGTGGTGCCGCTGGTCACCATGCTGCGCGCCCGGAAACGGGCGGGGGACTCGACGCCGACGACGCTCGTGTATTCGCTTCGCGGCCCTCGCGACCTCATGTACGGGCCTGAGCTGGAAGAGATGTCGGCCGATCTGTCCGCGCCGGGGTCTGCCGAAGTGCGTCTCGTCTACACACGCAAGGTTCCCGACGGGCATCCCCGTCCCGCCTCACACCTCGCGGCCGGGGACATCCGACCTTCGTCCTCGTGGCCGGAGCCTTCGGCGGCCCGGGTCTACGTGTGCGGCCCCTCTGGCTTCGTCGACCACGCCACGCGCCTGCTCCGCGAGGCGGGATACCCCGACGATCGCATACGCACAGAACGATTCGGACCGACAGGAGTGGATCGATGAGCTGGGATCTCCCGACCGCGGCCGCGCCCGACGGTGGCGCCGGGTCAGGCACGGTATTGGACGGCAACGCGGCGGCCGGCGAGTTCGCCGGGATCCTCGCAGGCGACCCGACCACCGTCACCGTCCGCTGCGGTAGCTGCGGCGTCGCCCAAGCGTTCGGACAGCTGCAGGCCTACATGGGCGGACCCGGAACCGTGCTGCGCTGTCGCGAGTGCGAGGCGATGGTCGCCCGAGTGGCCCGGACACCACAGGGCGTGTGGCTCGACATGTCGGGTTCCAGCTCGTGGTTGTTTCTGCCGGCCCCAGGGCGCGCCTGACGGCGACCGCCGGCAGCCGGCGCGCTCATCCGTCCGGCCGTGTGTTCTCAAGACACGGGTAAGAAGGAGCGCCCTTCCCGTCACCAACGTCTAGGTGAACGTGCAAGCCGACTTCGACTCGAAGAGTCCGTCGAGGGAAGCGGGGTTCTGGTGCCCGCATCGCAAGGGCGAATGTGGTCGGCCGGAGGATCGATGGAGGGAAACGGAATGAAGGCAGTGGTAGGGGAGACGGTCGTGGCCGAGGCCGCGAACGAGGCGGTAGTGAGGATAGAGGGGAATGTCTACTTCCCGCCGGACTCGGTCGTGGCCGGCGTGCTCCGCGACAGCCCAACGCCCTACACCTGCCCCTGGAAGGGGAGGGCGCAGTATCACGATGTCCTGGCCGGCGAGACGGTGCTCAGGGACGGGGCTTGGTCCTACCCGGACATCAAGGAGTCGGCGGCGGCCCGTGTCGGCCGCGACTTCAGCGGCTACGTCGCTTTCGACGGCCGCCAGGTTCAGATTGATACCTGACCGATCACGCCGGTGCCGAGCACGCTGCAGTCTCAACCCCTGCTGATCCGCTCTTCACATCAGAGCCACCCATCCCGGCCTCGCCCTCGGGTCGTGCCGTCGGCTGCCGCGGTCGTCTCCTCCCGTACGGCCCAGCCGATACGGGTGGGGACGCGCTACCGCATCGACGAGATGGGGGAGTGCTTTCCGTTTCCTCGACACTCCGGTTAGGCGTCCGAGGCATGGATCAACCAAGGTGGATGCGTGGATGACAACGCGCAAAACGGATCCGGTGATCAGCGCAGTGATCACTGGGCTCGACTGGACGCCTTTCTCCAGACCGATCCACGCGACGCCGGCTGCGACGAAGCCATGGAGATCCTGGACGTCTACGGGGAGCTGCTGGCTGCGGGAGACGACCCGAGCGAGCGGTTCCCGGGCGTTCATGCGCACTTGTCGGCCTGCGGTCCATGCGCCCAGGACTTGGAGGGCCTGCTATTGGCGCTCACAGGCTCAGCCTCTTCTCGGCATGGCCCACCGCAGCACGCCGGCGAGGATTCTCATATTGGACCCTGAAGTCCAATCAGGGCGTACGGCTGCTTTGGAACATGGGGTTGAAGTACCTTAGATTGGACTGAATAGTCCGAAGGCGCCCATGCGGGCGCCGGCCAGACCCACCGACTTGAGACGAACGAGGCGAGCAAGAGAGCATGGAGCGATCACCGGCCACCGTCGAGGTGCGCAAGGATGAGACCACCCGCCTTTACGAGGCACTGATCGATGGCCAGGTCGTCGGCACTCTGGCTTACGAGACCACCGGCGGACGGGTCTCGCTCACGCACTCCTTCGTGGACCAGGACCAACGGCATCGAGGCGTCGCTTCGGCGCTGGCGCGCTACGCGCTTGAAGATCTGAGCCAGAGTCACACCAAGGCCGGTATCTACTGCGGGTTTGTCGCCGACTACGTCGAAGACCATCCCGAATGGAAGGACGCCATCGACGTCCACCGCTCGGCTTTCATCGCCACTCGCACCGCGCGAGACACGAACGGCGGGCGCTGACGCTGCGTCCACGGGTGTGGTGTAAGAGCTTGCGCTGGTAGAGGCGTGGCGTCGTGAGCCGAGGACGGCCATCGCCTGATCCTTCGCGATGGCGAGATCCAGATCGCGGGGGATCGAAGGCGATGGCCGTGCACGACAGCGTGGATTCCGCCGCGTGGTGGCGGAGCAGATCCGGGCGCCCCGCGACTTCGAGTCGTTCCGAAGTCGTGTCGTTCCGAAGCCGTCGGGCGATGAGCTCAGCGTTTGGACAGGCTCTCGATGTGTGCAAGCACCATGTCGATCGCTGTCGCCATGGGTGTGACATCGCGCGCCGTCTGGGCAAGCATGTACCCGCCCTGGAGGGCGGCCATGAGCCCGGTCGCGAGCTGGTCCACCGACGCGTCGGGCGGAAGCACACCATCGTCTTGAAGCCGTCGCAACACGCCTGCCAGGAGTCCCTGCCATTCGGCGAACAGCCGAGACAGGGCTTCACGTGCGAGAGCGTCGTGATCGGAGACCTCGGAGGCCAGCGAGCCGAGCGCGCAGCCGTAGGCGCCATGCCGGAGGGCGTTGTTCTGGACCAGCACGTCCCGCCAGCGTCGCAGGCCCCGGATGGTCGAGACGTGACCGAGGGCCTCGCGCTCGCGCTCGATGACGCGTTCCCCCACGTTGTCGATAACGGCCCGTACGAGCGCGTCCTTGCCGTCGAAGTGGTGGTACAACTGCGACTTGCTGACTCCGCTCGCCGCCAGCACGTCATCAAGCGTGGTGGCCCCGACTCCTTTTACGTACATCAGGTCGGTTGCCGCAGCGACGATCCTCGCCCGCGTCTTTGCGCCGCGCGCCGTCAGGCGTCTGCCATTGCGCGGGTCGGCGGTCGTCATCACGTGTTCATGTTACCGATCGGACTACTCGTCCCCGTCCTTGCGGGGCTGTTGTCCTCCGTTGCCGTGAAAGGCGCGAGCGCGAGGTCGAGCGCGGCGTTGAGTGGCCAAGGGTCTTTTGTGATCTGACTCAGGGTGCTGCCTCCATGCAGCGCCGCAAGAATCAGCAGCGCGGTCTTCTGGGCGTCGACATCGGTCCTCCGGGTCTGACCTGAGGAATGTGTGTCGCCCGTCGTGCCGGACCGCAGCAACCGGTCCACCGTCTCGGCGAGGAGCTCGCGCCACCGATCGAGGAAGTCGGCTCGCCCGGGGACGTCCCCTGTCTGTCTCAGTGCGAACACGTACGGCGACAGTGGGGTCATGAGCTCCTGGACGACCCGGCGGCGCCAGTCGGCCAGCTTCGCCCCGTCGGTGACTCCAGCCAGGCATGCGCTCTCGCGGGCCAGCACTTCTGCGAAGTGCGTGCTCATCGATCCCTCCCGGCCAGTCGAGACCACCTATCTATCCTGCCACGATATAGGACTATTTAGTCCACTTTACTGTGGCACCACAGGACGGGGTGCGGCCGTCCTGTGGGAGAACGGCAGGGGACGAACCGAGATCAGCGTTCGACGGGGCCCGGCCGGAGTACGGAGCTGTCCAAGTCGCCCTTCCGCAGCCGAAAGATCTGAAGCCGCAGGTCGTAGTACTTGTCCGTCTCTCCGACCCACTCCATCCCGATGCGGCGGGCGGCGCGTTCGCCGCGCTCGTTCTTGGGCCGTAGGACGGCGAAGATCTCCTCCTCGCCGTTGCTGAACGCGTAGTGGGCCAGGGCGTGACCCGCCTCGGCCGCCAGCCCCCGACCCCACGCCCACGGGGCGAGCTGGTAACCCAGCTCCAGGTCCTCGCCCTCCGGCGGCAGCGGAAGAATCTGACCCGAGCCTGCGACGCGCCCGCTCTCGGTCTCCTCGATCACCCACCGGCCACTCGGGCGCCCCTGGGGTCGCGAAGGTGCGGCGATCCATTTGGTGATCACGGCGCGCATCTGCTCAAGGTCGATGACGTGATCCATCGCCGGGGCCAGCCACCGGGAGACCTCCGAGCTGCCGTAGATGTCGAGCGCGGCGGCCGCGTCATCGTGATGCCACGGACGCAGCCGCAACCGCGGAGTGCTGATGGTCGAACCGGCGATAGTGACCTCGTGAGCCAACGCTGCTCCTCGATGCGGGAAAGGGGCGCGCCGGAAGGCGCGCTCGGCAGCTGACAACGCTACGCCGTACTGGACGAAGTCGTCCATTTGGGCTCGCATCGGGCGACGTCGCAGCGAGCCGGAGACAGCAGACGAAAGAGATGCGGCCTTCAGGACACTAACTCGGAAGACCGCCAGGGGCGGACGTGACTGGCCCGGCCGAAGTCCCGCCACCGACGCTGATCACCGATCGGCACCAGCAGGGAGTCGCACATGGATCCAGCCCGCGCACATCAGTTGATCGAGGGTGAACGTGAACGCATCAAGGAACTTCTCATGTACGCGGCCGCTGCCCGGGCGGCCGACCTGGAGGCGGCCGCTGATGCGAGGACCTCGGTCTTCGATTCGGCGAACCCGCTCGCCCAAGAGCTTCTCGACGATGCTGTAGCCGAGCAACTCAACCTGCGGCTGGCTGCGCTCGATCGGGCCGGCGAGCGCCTGCGGGCCGGCACCTACGGAGTTTCGTTGCGCAGCGGCCGTCCGATCCCCGATGAGCGGCTTGAGGCCGACCCTGCGGCGGAGCTTCTCGTCGATGAGGTCGAGCAGGACGCGCGGCCCTGACCTCGTGCAGCGCAGACCCGACCACGCGCGCGGGGCGCCGGTCGCGAGGCGACACCGCCTCGTACACCGGCGCCGTCCGCATTCCAGCAGACCGCGACCTCGTGTTCCTCTCCTGCACGCCCGGCCTCAGGCGGGCGGAACACACCCCGAGGAAGTGCGCGGGTGCGGACCTGACTCGACACCTTCACGGTGGGCGGCCACGTCGGCGTGCGCGATGCGAAGTCTCCGGAAACGGTGGTCCAGAACAACAGAAAGGCACGGCCCGATGCAGAAGGTGACGCCGGCGCTCGACCAGACTCGCCGGGGCAGAACGATCCGGCTGGCATTCCTGGCTGCGGTGGTATCCCTGGTGGCCGCGTTCGCGGCGGTGGGGTCGACGATCCCGCTTTTCAATATCTATCGGGCGGAGAACGGGTTCACCAACGCCGGTATCTCGATGACCGTCGTCGCCTACTCCGCCGCCACTCTTGTCACGCTGTTGGTGATGGGACGGCTGTCGAACCATCTGGGCCGCCGGCCCATCTCCATCGCGAGCCTCGGCCTCCTCGTGCTGGGCTGTCTGCTGTTGCTGAACGTGCGCGACATCGGCGTCCTGATCGCCGGTCGGCTCCTGATGGGCCTCGGCGCCGGGCTGGCCAGCAGCAGCCTCACCTCCTACATCGTCGATGCCGCACCGGCCAGGCCGGCCTGGCTGGCCTCCGTCGCCTCCAGCCAGACAGTCATGCTGGGCCTCGCCGTGGGCGCCATCGCGTCCGGAACGCTGGTCCAGTTCGGCCCTTGGCCACGACAGCTCATCTACCTGGTCGCCGCCGGCCTTCTTCTCCTGTCCGCCGCACTCGTCGCCGTCAGCCCGGAGACGGCGCCTCCGTCGCCCGGCGCCTGGTCGTCACTGCGTCCCAAGGTCCGCGTGCCGGCCCGGGTCAGGCATCTGCTCCCCGTCGCGGTGGCGGTGTTCCTGGCCACCTGGGCGACCGGGGCCTTCTACCAGGCCTTCGTACCGGCACTCGTCGAAGATCAACTCCACACGCGCAGCCCGCTCGTCATCGGGCTGGTGTTCGCCGCCTACATGGGCCCCAGTGCTCTCGGCGCCCCCCTCGGCGGCCGGTTCACATCCGCGGCCGCCCAACGTCTCGGCGTGATCATCTTCCTGGCCGGATGGATCGGCGTCATCACAGCGATCGCCACCGGCACCCTGGTGCTGTTCATCGCCGCAACCGTCGTCGCGGGCGCCAGCCAAGGCATCGCCATCAGCGCCGCCACCCGCGGCCTGCTGTACGGCAGCGCCCTGGCCGACCGGGCACCGATCTTCAGCGTGATCTACCTGCTCTGCTACAGCGGCGCTGCTGTCCCCGCCCTGGTCTCCGGCCGACTCTCCACGACCTTCTCACTGCCTCAGATCGCCCTCGGATACGGCGCGCTCGCCCTCGTCGCCACCGTGTTCACCGTCATCGCCGCACGCAACCCGCACCCCGACACGAGCGGGAACAGCCGGCACGGGAGTCATCATGACGAACCCCACCGTCATCCAGACCTCACTCGACCCTGAGGAGGGCGCCGCCGGCGCTGGTCGACGCCCGTCGATCGCCGCGCGGATCGGCGCAATGGGCCAGAACCGGATCGGCGCCCTGCTCCTCCTCGGCACGACGCTTGCGGCGATCATCTGGGCCAACGTGTCCCTGGGGTCGTATCAGACGTTCTGGCAGACCCATCTCATGGTCGGCATCGGCGACCTGCATCTGGACTTCACGCTTCACGCACTCGTGAACGACGCGCTGATGGCGGTCTTCTTCTTCACGGTCGGGCTCGAAGTGCGCCGGGAGTTCGCGATCGGCGAACTGACGAGCTGGTCCCGTGCCCTGGTGCCCGTCGCCGCCGCCATCGCGGGCCTGGTGGTGCCCGCACTCCTTTTCGTCCTCATCGCGAGAGGCTCCGGAAACGAGCAGGCGTGGGGAGCCGTGATCTCGAGCGACACGGCCTTCCTCGTGGGCGCCCTGGCCCTGATCGGCCCCCGCGTCCCCGGACGCCTGCGCGTGTTCCTCCTGGCACTCGCGGTCGTCGACGACATCGGTGCGCTCAGCATCATCGCCCTGGTCTACACCGAGCACTTCACCCCGCTGCCGCTCCTCATCGCCGCCGCCGGGCTCGCCGGGGTGTATTTCACGCGCTATCTCCCTAGCGGCCGCGGGCCGGTGTACGCGTCTCTCGCGATCGTGGTGTGGCTGGCCTTCCTCGCTTCGGGCGTGCATCCGACCCTCGCGGGCGTCGCGATCGCACTGCTCGTCCCCGTGTACCGCCCCAACCGCAGCGACGTCGAGCGCGCGCTGGAACTCGCGCGCACCTTCCGCCAGTCGCCCAACACCGAGTACGCCCGCGCCGCCGCGAACAGCCTGCGCGAATCCATCTCGATCAACGAGCGACTCCAGTCGGCCTACGCCCCGTACGTCGCGTACGTCATCCTTCCGTTGTTCGCCCTCGCCAACGCGGGTGTGGTGCTGAATCCCGAGGTTCTCGCCGGCGCTGCCGGTTCCACCCTGACGTGGGGCGTCGTCGTGGGCCTCGTCGTCGGCAAGCTCCTCGGCGTCTTCGGGTCGAGCGCGGTCCTCCGACGCCTGAAGATCGGCGAACTCGGAGCGGGACTCACCCTCGATCGCGTCCTCGGCGGCGCCGCGGTGTGCGGGATCGGATTCACCATCTCGCTGTTCATCGTGGACCTCGCGATCGACGACGAGCTCGCGCAGAACGAGGCGCGGGTGGGTGTGCTCGCGGCGTCTGTCGTCGCCTTCGTGCTCGCGACGATCATCTTCCGGATCTCGGACGCCGTGCGCCCCGACGACGACTCCGGTCAGACGCTCGCGCGCCCGGTCGACCCCGCACGCGACCACGTGCTCGGGAACCCGTACGCTCCCTACACGATCGTCGAGTATGGAGACTTCCAGTGCGGCTTCTGCCTCAAGGCGTCCGGCTCGATCCTGGAGGTGCGCGACGTACTCGGAGACCGGCTCCGCTACGTTTGGCGCCACGCCCCGCTCGTGCAGATCCACCCCAACGCCCTCGCGGCCGCGGAGGCGACGGAGGCGGCGGCGGCACAGGGCGGATTCTTCGACTTCGCGCGCGCGCTCTTCGACGACCAGGACAACCAGCGGCCGTCCGACATCATCCGGATCGCCGACGATCTGGGCCTGGACCTCGAGCGGTTCGAGAAGGACCTCATCTCGGCCGAGGTCACCGGCCGGGTGCGCGACGACATGCTCGACGCCGAGGCCATGAACATCACGGCCGTCCCCACGCTCTTCATCAACGGCCGCAGGCACTCCGGCCCGTACGACGCGCGATCGCTGCTGCGAGCGCTGACGAACGCGACCGACACACCCGTCGTTTGAACACTGGAGGAATGAGTCGATGAGCGGCGAGGAACAGGCGCCGGCAACCGAGGAGCTGTCCGAAAACGCCGACCGCGGCCGCTTCGAGCTCCATCGCGACGGCGACCTGGTCGGGTGGCTCTACTACACCCACCTGAAGCCCAACCGGTACGCCCTAGTGCACACCGAGGTGGAGCCGAATCATCAGCACCAGGGCGTGGCGGGCGCGATGGTGCGGCGCGTGCTCGACGAGATCCGCGCCCGCGAGGGCACGATCACCGTGATCTGCCCCTTCGTCGCCGACTACCTTTCGCGAACGACCGCCTACGCCGATCTGATCGACGCCCGGCACCCTGGCTACTCCGATCGTGCGTCTGCCGAGGCAGCGGCGCGCGCGAGGCCCGGTGGCTGAGACCGCCAGGTCGTGTATCGGAACGGGCGCCGTCCCGCGGAGCGGGCCTCAGGTGCCTCGGGCGAGGTAGCCACTCGCCACCAGCGCCGCGCGGAGCTTCTTGCGGGCGTCGAAGAGCACCTTGTACAGCGCGTTGTGGGTCGAGCCCAGCTCGTCGGCCAGAACATCCATCGGCATGCCGTTGAGGACCGTCGCGACGAACACGATGCGCTGTCGCTCCGACAGATTCTCTTCGACCGCGGCCGAGACCGCCGCCGCGAACTCCCGGACCTGCGCCTCGTCGTCGGGGCCCACGTCGAACCGCGATGCGATCTTGGACCAATCCTCTCGATCGTAGGGGACATCCTGGCGACGCCAGAAGTGACGGTTCATCTTGGTGGCCACGTTGAAGATCACGAACTTGCTCGCCCACGTGGTGAACCGTGCCTCACCCCGGAATCTGTCCAAACGCTCGGTGACGGCCATCAACGCGTCGGCGGCGGCCTGTCGAGCGATGTCGTCGAGCTCCGGGCCGTCCAGCTCCAGGATCGGCGCACGCCGGCGTGCCTCGGTGATCGCGATGCGAAGCAGCAACGGATACAGCTCCCGGGACGCCGCCTCTCTGGCGGGGCCGGCGGCGGCGAGATCACGCACCCATCGGCGGTTCTCTCGATCAGTCTCTGGGTCGCCCACTGCCTCCTCTTTCGCCAGAGCAGCACAACGCCGCGCACGCACTGATCAGGTCGCTCCGGCGCGGCACCTGAGCAATCATAAAGTGGACGATTTAGTCCAGGATCGCCACCCGGCGACAGTCGGCCGTGGTTACTCCGGGTGCACGCCGGATGGCGAACCGGTCCGATCGCCTGTCCCCGTACGAGCCGGCGAATCCGGCCGCGTGGCTGACCGTGATCCACCGGGGGGAAGGGTTTCTCGCCGTCCCCGAGCCTCACGGACGGACGCTGATGACCGTCTTCCCCTTGCGTCGCTCGGTCGGGTTGAGGGCGGCGACGGCGTCGTCGAGGGTCGCGACGGCGCCGATGTTCGTCCGCAGCCGTCCGTCCCGCACCCGCTGCACGATCTCACCCAGCTGGGCGCGATCCGACTCGACGACGAAGTCGATCGCCAAGCCGTCCGCGGGCCGCGCCTCCGGCGGTCCGACGACGGACACCAGCGTTCCTCCGGCTCGGATCATGGCCGCGGACCGCCTCTGGACGTCGCCGCCGATGACGTCGATGACCAGGTCGACTCCGCCGACGTCTTCCAGTGCGTCGTTGTCGAGGTCGACGAACTCCTGCGCGCCGTAGTCGAGCGTCTTCTGGCGGTCGGCGGCGCGCCCGGTGCCGATGACGTACGCGCCGAACTCTTTCGCGAGCTGCGTCACCAACGACCCGACGGCGCCGGCCGCGCCGTGCACGAGCACGCTCTGCCCGGCCTTCAGGCGGCCGTGGTCGAACAGTCCCTGCCACGCGGTCAGCCCCGAGATCGGCAGGCTCGCGCCCACCACGAAGTCGACGTCGCCGGGGAGCGGTGCGAGGTTGCGTGCCTCGACGGCCACGTACTCCGCCAGGGTGCCGTCGCGATGCCAGTCCGTGAGACCGAAGACCCGTTGCCCCACCGACAGCCCCGTCGTGCCATAACCGAGGGCGGTGACCACTCCGGCCATCTCGTGGCCGGGGATCGACGGTGTCCGGTCGAGGCCGCGGCGATCGGTCCAGGTCGAGGGCCACTCCATCTCGGTCGGGACGAATCCCGACGCATGAACCTCGACGATGACGTCGTTGATGGCCGCCGGCGGCTCGGGCCGCTCCACCAGCCTCATCCCGGCCGGTCCGGCGGCCTGGTCGGTCACCACGATCGCTTTCATGAGAATCGTCTCCTCGGTCATGTGTCTTCTTTGCGGAGATGTCGCGGGGATGGAAGCCCGTTCGGCATCTGGGCGCCAGGGGCCATGGGAGGCGGCCGGTCGATCTGGACACCGCCGGCCGGCCGCGTGCATCGATGGGCGCGCGTCACTCAGGGACGAACGCCGCTGATCGTCTTCATTGCTTGATCGTCACAGATGGTTGTTGTCATGGAGCCCCCTGGACCTCAGCATAGTGGACGTAATAGTCCAAGCTACTCGGGCGCCAGCTCCTCGCGGAGATGTGCGGCCGGCTTGACCTACCCCTCGTATCGAGGTGACTAAGCCTCCGCCGAGCCGGTCGGCTCGGCAGGGAGCGCCGCCCGCCCCCGCAGCTCCTTGCGCGACAGCAGCCCGAGCTTGCGCAGCGCGCTGGAGACGTGGCTCTCCACGGTGCGCCTGGACAGGAACAGCTCGGTGGCGATCTCCTGGTTCGTCTTCCCCCGCGCGGCCAGCGCCACCACCTCGCGCTCCCGGGACGACAACGTCTGCCCATGGGACGGCCGCCCACCGCGCCACGGATAGGGAATGGGCACCCCGTTCTGCCGCATCAGCCGGCACACCCGCGCGATGTCCCGGTCCGCGCCCATCTCGCCGTACAGGCGCAGCGCGCCCTCCAGCAGCCGCCCGCCGTCGGCCGCCCCGCGCTCGCAGCGCCACCGGCCCAGGCGCTCGGCGGCGAGCGCCTCCTCGTAGCGCAGCCCGGCCTCACGCAGGGTGGTACGCGCCGCGTCCAGCAGCCGGTCGGCCTCCAGCGCATCCAGGGCCCGTGCCAGGACGGCCCGCGCGCTCAGCAGCGCCGCCTGCGCGATCGGCGCGTCGGCGCCCGAGATCCCCACACCCAGCTCGTCCACCAGCCCGGCCGCCTGGTCTGCTTCGCCGAGCGCGTCCAGGGCGTTCACCAGGCACAGCACGCTCTCCGCCCCCCACACCCAGTTCCCCTTGCTCCGTACGTGGGCCAGCGCGGCGGTGGCGTGCTCGACCGCTCCGGCGGCGTCGTCCAAGGTCAGCAGCAGCCGGGACAACGTCACCCGGGCGGGGATGAGCGGCCAGACGGCCCCGACCCGCTCCGCCACCGCGATCACGTCACCCAGCCGGGCGGTCGCGTCCTCGGCCGGGCCGGTCGCGGCGAGAAGCGTGGCGTGCAGCAGCCGCCGGTCCAGGGACGCGGCCCCCACCTTGGCCCCTTGGCCCGCCAACCGGGAGGCGCGCTCCTCCAGGCCCGCCCACCGCCCGGCGGCCAGGTCGACGGCGGCCGTCACCAGCTCGGTGATCTCCGCCAGCCGGAGATACTCGGCCTGGTCGGCCACCTGGCGTCCCTCGGCGAGCAGGGCCTCGGCCAACTCCAGCCGGCCCACGTGCAAGGCGCCCTGCGCCCAGTTGAGGCAGGCGCGGGCGTGCTCCCGCGGCGCGGCCCTGAGCTCGTCGTCGTGCAGCAGCCCGGCGATCAGCCGCGTGCTGGCGGGGTCGCCCTGTTCCAGCAGGAGTGAGGCCCTGGCGATGCGCACCGCGACGCGGACGTCGCGTTCGCCGCTGCGGCGGGCCGCCTTCTCGGCCTGGTCGCAGCGTGCGGCGTGCTCGCTGACGTGCCGGTCCACGACGGTCTCCGGCGCGGCGAGCACCGCCAGCGCCCGTCCCAGGAGCGCGGGCCGCTCGGCCAGGTCCTCCAGAGCGCCCTCGATCTGGAGGTGGCCGGCCCGCGTCTCGCCCTGCTGCCGCAGCAGGCGGCCGAGCGCGAAACGCAGCTCGCCGCGCAGGTGGGCGGGGAGGGGCTCGGTGGCCAGCAGGCGTTCGAGCACCGGCAGGGCCTCCGCGTGCGCCAGCCCGTCCACCGCCGCCCGGCCGAGCTTGACGGCCAGCCGCACGCGTACCTCACGGGACAACTCGCCGATCTCCAGCGCCTGGAGCAGGAACCGTGCCGCGGTGGCGTCGTCACCGTGGGAGGAGGCGGTGTCGGCGGCGGCCTCCGCGTTGGCCACGAACTCGGCCGCGCGCCCCGCGTGCCGGTAGTGGTGGGCGAGCCGGGCCACCGGCTTGGGCCCGGCGCCGGACGCAGCGCCGGTTTCGAGTGCCTGCGCGGTCTGGAGATGAAGCCATCGGCGGCCGGACACGGGGACGGACTCGTACACGATCTGCCGCGCCAGCGCGTGGCGGAAGCGGCACCGGCCGCCCTCCTCGTGCAGCAGCCCCACCGCCTGGGCCTGCGCCAGCGCCCTGGCGACGGCCGGCGGCCCGCTGCCCGCGACCTCCGCGAGCACGCGCTCGTCCGGCGTCATGCCGACGACGGCGGCGGCCCCGAGGATCTCCCGCGCCGGGTCGTCGAGCGCGGACAGCCGCTGCAGGACGACGTCGCGCAGCACGGTCGGCACGGCGAGGTCGGCCAGGACGTCGGGGCGGCCGGGGATCTGGCCCGCGGGCAGCCGTTCCAGCAGCGTGCGCAGCACCTCCTCCACGATGAAAGGGATGCCGCCGGTCTTCTCGTAGAGGGGTTCGGCGAACGCCGGAGGAAGATCGGTTCTGACTATGCTCCGCGCGAGCTCCTCGACCTCGGGCAGGGTGAGCGGGGCCAGGCTGATCGTGCGGGCCGGTCCCGACGGGGCCCGGGCGAGGGCTTCGCGGATCGGCAGTAAGCCCGACCCGGTGCGTACGGTGAGGATCACCGTCAGGCCGGGTGGCATGTGAGCGGCCAGGAACGCGAGGAAGTCGTGCGTGCCGCCGTCGGCCCAGTGCACATCCTCCAGGACGAGCACCAGCGGGCTGAGGTGGTCGAGCAGCGCGACGGCGGCGCGGAACACCCGGTGCCGCTCGGCCCGCTGGTCGGGCAGAGGCGGTAGCGGCGGCGGCAGGAGCTCGGCGATCTCGGGCAGCAGCGGCGCCAGCGCTCCGACGACGGGGTTGGGCGGTCGCGACCGGGCCAGCTCGGCCCCCGCCCGGCGGAACGCGTCGAGCAGCGGCGACAACGGCAGCGGTTCCTGGAGCTGTTCGCATTGGCCCACGAGCCGGCGGGTCGCGGCCAGGCCGGGTGCCGCGAAGAGTTCGGCGACCAGGCGGCTCTTGCCGATGCCCGCCTCGCCCTCGACCAGGGCGAGCGAGGGCCGTGCGTCGATGACCCCGCGCAGAAGGGCCAGCTCGGCGTGCCGGCCGACGAGCGTGTCGGACAGGGCGCCCGACGGCATGCGGCCACCCCCTACCTGCACCAACCGGCACGAACAGGGTACCAAGAGTGGGTAAAGTACCGTCCAAAAATCCGTATACAGTACGGATGCCTCGTCTCGTGCCCCTTTCTAGCCTCAGCGATCGTCCGTGCGATGCGCGGAGAGGCATGAAGGGCAACAATGCATCCCACAACCCCCATAGTCCCCAGAAGGCTGGCAGCGGCCGCAGCGTTGACCGCACTGGCGGTGAGCGGCCTCGCCTGGCCTGGATCGGCCTCCGCGGCGACCGGCGCCGAGGAGCAGAAGACCTACATCGTGCAGATGCTTTCCGACCCCGTCGCGACGTACGAGGGCGACGTGGCCGGGCTGACCAGGACCAAGCCGGAGCGGGGCAAGAAGCTTCAGCCCAGGTCCGCCGCGGTGACGAGGTACGTCGACCATCTCAAGGGCCGCCACGACGCCGCGCTGAAGAAGGCCGGCGGCAAGAAGATCTACGACTACGTCTATTCCTTCGGCGGGTTCGCCGCCAAGATGACCGCCGCGCAGGCGGCGAAGATGCGCGCGCTGGCCGATGTGGTGACGGTCACCGAGGACAAGAAGGTCACGGTACAGACCTCCTCGACGCCGTCGTTCCTCGGCCTCGACGCCCGCGGCGGCCTGTGGGACCGGCTCGGCGGTCCCAGCGGCAGGAAGGGCGGCGCCGGTGAGGACCTTGTCATCGGCGTGATCGACAGCGGCATCTGGGCGGACAACCCGAGCTTCGCCAACCCCGATCCGGACGGCCACGCGTACGGTCCGGTCAGCGGCTACACCGGCACGTGCGACCAGAGCAGCCCGGACGACTCCTGGGACGCCTCGCTGTGCGACGGAAAGATCGTCGGCGCCCGGCACTTCGACGAGGGCTGGGGTGGCGACCAGGGCATGAAGGAGTTCATGCCCTGGGAGTTCGCCTCGCCGCGTGACTACAACGGCCACGGCACCCACACCTCCTCGACCGCCGCGGGCAACCACGACGTGCAGGTGACCGGCCCCGCCGCCGGGTACGGCAAGATCAGCGGCATCGCGCCGCGCGCCAGGATCGCCATGTACAAGGCGCTGTGGTCCACCCAGGCCGCGGACACGGCCAGCGGCTACAACTCCGACCTGGTCGCCGCCATCGACCAGGCGGTGGCCGACGGCGTCGACGTCATCAACTACTCCGTCTCCGGGACGAGCACCGACTTCCTCGACCCGGCCGAGCTCTCCTTCCTGGCCGCCGCCGACGCGGGCATCTTCGTCTCCGCCGCCGGAGGCAACAGCGGCCCGGCCGCGAACACGGTGGCGCACCCCTCCCCGTGGCTCACCACGGTCGCCGCCGGCACACACAACCGGACGACGCAGGGGAAGGTGACACTGGGCGACGGCACCTCCTACACCGGGCCGTCCGCGGCTCCCGCGAAGGCGGGTCCGGCGCCGCTCGTCGACGCCGCGACGGCGGGCCTGCCCGGAGCCGACCCCACCGAGGCGGCGCAGTGCTGGGCCGCCCGCGACAACGGCGGCACGGCGGTGCTCGACCCGGCCAAGATCAAGGGCAAGATCGTGGTCTGCGACCGCGGCGTGACGGCACGGGTCAGCAAGAGCGTCGCGGTGTCGGAGGCCGGCGGCCTGGGCGTCATCCTGACCAACGTCGACGACGATTCGCTGTACACCGACCTGACCCCCGTGCCCACAGTGCAGCTGCGGGTGAAGGACCGGCAGGCCGTCAAGGACTACGCGGCCACCGACGGCGCCACCGCCACCGTCGAGCAGGCGACGGTCGACACCGGCGCCCCGGCTCCGTACGTCGCGGACTTCTCCTCGCGCGGCCCCCTCAGCGCCGGCGGCGGCGACGTGCTCAAGCCCGACGTGATCGCCCCCGGCCAGGACATCCTCGCCGCGTTCTCCCCGGCCGGCTCGGGGGGTCTCGACTTCAACCTGTCCAGCGGCACGTCGATGGCCGCCCCGCACATCGCCGGCCTCGCCGCGCTGCTGAAGGACCTGCACCCCGACTGGTCGCCGATGGCCGTCAAGTCGGCCCTCATGACCAGCGGCACCGACGTCAAGGACGGCCCTGCCGACGATCCCTCGGTGATCTTCGGTGCGGGCGCCGGCCACGCCGCCCCGAACAACGCCGCCGACCCCGGCCTTGTCTACGACAGCGGCACCGACGACTGGATCGCGTTCCTCTGCGGCGAGACCAGGGGCGTCACCAAGGACGCCTGCGACGAGCTGAAGAACAAGGGCTACTCGTTCGACCCCAACGACCTGAACACCCCCTCGATCGCGATCGGCCGGCTGACCGGCACGCAGACCGTGACCCGCAAGGTGACCAACGTCGGCCGCTCGACCGCCACGTACACCGCTTCCGTCACCGGCCTGGACGGGATCGAGGCCGAGGTGACGCCGGACACGCTCAAGCTCAAGGCGGGCGAGACCAAGTCGTTCACGGTCACGTTCAGCCGCACCACCGCCGCGATGAACGCCTACGCCGGCGGCCACCTCACCTGGAAGGAGAAGGAGAAGCACACCGTACGCATCCCGCTGGTGGTCCGGCCGGCGCAGGAGACCTGGGCGGCCTCGTACGGCGTCGCGGGCGACGCCGGCTCCGGCGAGTACGTCACGCTCGACCCCAAGGGTGAGCGGGTCTACGTGACCGGCCTCAGCCAGGCGGCCACGTTCGGCCAGAACAGCACGTCCATGGTCACCGTCGCCTACGACGCGGTCACCGGCGCCGAGCTGTGGAGCAAGACCTACGCAGGCCCGGCGAAGGTGTACGACGAGCCGTACGGCCTGGAGATCAGCCCCGACGGCTCCAAGCTCTTCGTCGTCGGCACCAGCCAGGGCGCCGGCATCGGCCTGGACGCCGTCACGATCGCGTACGACAGTGCGTCCGGTGAGCAGCTGTGGGAGACCCGGCACGCCACTCAGGGCTCCTCCGGCGACTACGCCAAGGGGGCCGCGGTCGCGCCCGACGGCAAGACCGTCTACGTCAGCGGCATGACCTCGTTCGGCGAGGCCGACAAGAACGACTACTTCACGGCCGCGTACGACACCGCCACCGGCAAGCAGTCCTGGTTCGTGCAGTACGACGGCCCGGGCTCCAGCACCGATGACGGCCGGGAGGTCGCGGTTACCCCTGACGGGTCCACGGTCGTCGTCACCGGCCAGAGCGCCGGCCCCGAGGGCACCGGCCTGACCGACTGGGGCACCGTCGCGTACGACGCCGCCACCGGCAAGCAGCGCTGGGCCGCCGACCTCGACGGGGAGGACAACGGCCTGGACATCCCCTCCGCCCTGGCGGTCACCGAGGACGGCAAGGCCGTCGTCGTCACCGGCGTCACCAGCAACCCCGGAACGCAGACCGACTACACCACCGTCTCCTACGACGTCGCCACGGGTAGGAAGCTCTGGGCCGACACCTACGACGGTCCCGCCCACGAGAGCGACACCCCGCACGACATCACCGTCGCGCCCGGCGGCAAGCTGTACGTCACCGGCAACACCACCGGCGAAGGCTCCGGGTCCGACTACACCACCATCGCCTACGACCCGGCCACCGGCGCACGCTCCTGGGCGCGGAGCTTCGACGGCACGGCCAAGAACGAGGACTACGCCTACGGCGTCCGGACGACGCCGGACGGCAGCAAGGTCGTCGTCACCGGCCAGAGCAGCGTGAACAGCGAAACGGAGCTGGGCACGGCCGTGACCACGGACTACGTGACCATCGCCTACGACGCGGGCACCGGCGAGCCGATCTGGACGGGCCGCTACGACGGAAACGTCGCGGCCGGGGACGGCGCCCGCGGCCTGGCCGTGGACGCCACATCCGGCAACGGGGTCCGCATCTTCGTGACGGGCACCAGCGCGACCGGCGGCACCCCGCCGGACGCCGCCGACGTGGACATGGTCACGGTCGCCTACTTCGAACCGTGGAAACAGTCCTGACCCTTCTGCCCTGACCCTTCAGCAGCACCGCGCCCCCGGCCTCCGCAAGGAGCCGGGGGCGTTCCCATTCCCACCCTTGTCCGCCCCGGCTTCGGGCGTCCGGAAACCGGCTTCCGGCCGGTGGATGACCGGCGGCGGAAGGGTCGGTGAATTGGGCCGTCGCGGGTTGCCGGGTAAGGAGTGATCACTGCAGGGTTGGCGGTGATCGCCCCCCTACGACGGAAGTGCTGTTCTGTGCGTCTCCTGGCGTTCCTTGCCGCTTTTGTCCCAATGCTCCTCATCGCCCCTCCGGCGCAGGCGCACGTCCGTGCGACGTCGGTCGCGGTCGACCTGCGTAGCCAGGGCGACGGCGTCGGTGCCGTCGTCGACGTGGAGTACGACGTCCTCGCCCGGCTGCTGGGTCTCGACGGCGCCCTCGCCTTGGACGCGGCCGGCGTGGACGGCGCGGCCCCCGAGGTGCCGACCGAGGTGCGGCGCGGCTCGCTGGACGCGCACGCCGGCGACGTCGCGGCGTACGTCGGCGGGCGGCTGCGGCTGAGCCGCGGCTTGGTGGGGTGCACCCCTGAGGACGACGCCCGCGTCGAACTCGCCGCCTCCGGCGCGGTGCGGGTCGCCCTCGCCTACGGCTGCCCGGCGTCCGGCGCGCTCACCGTGCGCAGCGACATCTTCCGCGCCTCCGACGGCGTGGTCGACGACACCAAGACGTTGGTGGCCTACGACATCGACGGTCACCGCGGTTCGACACTGCTCGACACCGCCCGCACCAGCGTCACGGTCGGGCACACCGACCTGCTCAGCGAGATCCCGCGATTCGTCCGGCTCGGGGCGGAGCACCTCCTCTCGGGGCTCGACCACCTGCTGTTCCTGCTGGCGCTGCTGCTGGGCGCGAGGCGGCTGCGCGACGTGATCGAGGTCTCCACCGCCTTCACGGTCGCCCACTCGGTGACCCTGGTGCTGGCCGCGGCCGGGTGGGTCAGCGTGCCCGGCTGGATCGTCGAGCCGCTCATCGCGCTGTCGATCGCGTTCGTCGCGCTCGACAACCTGCTCGCGCCGAAGACGAGCCACCGCCTGCCCGTGGTCTTCGGCTTCGGGCTGCTGCACGGGCTCGGCTTCGCGGGCGCGCTCACCGTCGACGGGCCGCTGTCGGCCTCGACGCTGGCCGACCTCGTCTCCTTCAACGTCGGCATCGAACTGGTCCAGCTGACGATCATCGCGCTCGCCTTCCCGGCGCTGCTGTTCCTGCGCAGGGCCGCGACCACGCCGGTCGCCGCTCGCGCCCTCATGCTCGGCACCGTCGCGGCGACCGTCGTGGTCGCCGGTGCCGGTCTGGTCTGGTTCGTGGAACGCTCCCCGTTCCTGGCCTGACACCCACCTCCCTCATTTTCGAAGGAACCCGATGTCCGCGTTCACCTGGACACGCGCGCGCCTGCGCGTCGTCCTGTACATCACCACGCTGGGGCTCGCCGCCAGTGTCGTGGCGGGGCCGCTCGCGTCGTACGCGGCGGCCGCCATCGACCCGCCGGAGGCCACCGTCAGCGGCGTCGTGTATGCCGACGTCAACGGCGACGGCCGGCGCGACCCCGGCGAGGCCGGCCTGGCCGGCGTGCGCGTCTCCGACGGCGAGGTCGCCACCACGACCGCCGCCGACGGCTCCTACTCTCTGACGATCTCCACCGACCGTCGCAAGACGGACATCGTGTGGGTCTCCCAGCCGCGGGGCTACCGGTTCGGCCTGGACGAGTACAAGGAGCCGAGATTCTGGGCCAACCTCGGTCAGCTCGCCGACGACGCCACGCCGACGGCAGACTTCGCGCTCGTCCGTGACGACGTCTCGGACGGCGACACCTTCTCCTGGGCCAACATCGCCGACCCGCACGTCAACGCGCAGCTGCCCGACCAGATCCGCGAGATCAACTCCACGGGCACCGACCTTCGCTTCATCGCGGTCAGCGGCGACCTCACCAACGACGCCAGCCAGGGGCAGTTCGACACGTATCGTCGCGGCATCCAGCAGTCGGCCGTCGGCGTGTGGCCGGCCGTCGGCAACCACGAGTACGCGAGCGGCTCGGCGTACGCAGACAAGATCGACAACTTTCGCAAGAACGTCGGTCCGGAGTGGTACTCGTTCAACTACGGCAACCGGCACTTCGTGGTGCTGGAGAACAACGGCTCGGCGCCGTTCGACGAGGAGTTGAACTGGCTCAAGGACGACCTCGCCGCGAGCGTTCCGCTCGACGACGACCCGAGAAACGACATCGAGCTCGTCGTCCTCACCCACCAGCCGATGAACGTGCCGTTCGGATCGCCGTCGGAGTACGACGCCTTCGGTGACGTGCTCGAGAAGTACAAGGCGCAGCTGATCCTGGTCGGCCACGAGCACTCCAACCACGTCGAGAACAACTCGGCGTTCGCCTCGACCGCCAAGCACATCCAGACGGTGTCGAGCTCGTACACGATCGACAACGCGCCCCGTGGTTTCCGCTACATCCACATGGCGGGTCCGGGCTTCGACAACCCGTTCCGGATGTACGGCGAGAACGAGCACCTCACCATCGTCAGCCCCGCGCCCGGCTCCGAGGCGCCGGCGGTGAAGTTTCCGGGCGTCCAGATCAACGCGTACGACACCGGCGACGAGGTCGTCTCGGCGAGCTACCGGCTCGACGGCGACGCGAAGTGGTCGCCGCTGCACCACACCGGTGAGTTCACCTGGCAGGCCGATCTTCCCGCCAACCGGCAGAAGGCCGGTGCGCACCGCATCGACGTGCAGGTGGTCGACGCGGCCGGCAAGACCTGGACCAAGTCGGCGGACTTCACCCTCACCCACGGCCCGGGCCTCAAGCCGGTCGCCGGAGGCGACTGGGACCAGCACCACGGCGACGTGGCGCACTCCGGCGTCGCGCCGGCGCAGGAGGCCGGCCGCCTCCTGGCCTGGAGCTTCCGCACCGAGGGCACCTTCCTCACCGGGTCGCCGGTCATCCACGGCGGCGTCGTCTACGCGGGCACCCGCGACGAGAACGGCGACGGCAACAGCCGGATCCACGCCGTCCAGCTGAAGGACGGCAAGGAGCTGTGGAACTTCCAGGTGCCGCAGTCGATCCACGGCAGCCTCGCCTACGGTGACGGCCTGATCTTCGCGCCGACCCTCGGCTCGGAGCTGTACGCCGTGGACGCGAAGAGCGGCAAGCTGCGCTGGAAGGCCGTGCCCGAGCAGGCGCCGGCCCCGAACAACCAGCGCACCTACGGCTACTACTCGCCGGCCGTCTCCGGCCACACCGTGCTCTGGCCGTACCAGACCCGCTTCGGCATCGGCAGCCAGGGCGTCCTCAAGGCGCTCGACACCAAGACCGGGCGGCAGATCTGGGCCTCGCCGATGTCCGGCAACCAGATGAGCGACGGCACCCCCGCCGTGATGGACGGCACCGTGTATGTCGGCAACCAGACCGCCGACCGCGTGCTCGCCTACGACCTGGCCACCGGCGCCCGCAAGTGGACCGGAGCCGAGTCGCTCGGCAACTGGCAGGACGGCGTGCCGACCGCGGCCGAGGGCAAGGTCTTCATCGGCGCCGACAACGGCATCGTCGCGCGTGACGCCGGGACCGGCGCGACGCTGTGGACCTACCGGAGCCCGCGTTCCTCGCTCGTCTCGAGCAACTCGACCCCGAGCGCCGCGGCCGTCAAGGACGGCGTCGTCTACATGGGCTTCCCGAGCGGCGCCGTCGTCGCCCTCGACGCCCAGACCGGCAACGTCTTCTGGGAGCGGGTGCTGCCCGGCGACATCTACCACGGTGGCGTCATGTCCAGCCCGGTCGTGGCCGGCGACACGCTCTTCGTCGGCGCCAACAACGGCAGGTTCTACGCCCTGGCCACCGACACCGGTCAGATCCTGTGGAGCCACGAGATCGGCACCTGGGTGGGGGCCGGCCCGGCCGTCAGCGGCAACACCGTCGTGGCGGGCGCCTGGGACGGCAACCTCTACGCCTACGTGCCGGGCGGCCAGTCCGCGCAGCGCTGGGCGACCCTGACCGGCACGGTCAGCGACCCGGAGACAGGCGCTCCGATCGCCGGTGCGAAGGTCACCGCCGTCGCGGCCGGTCAGGACACCGCCGTGACCAGCACCGACGCCCAGGGCCACTACCGGATCGGCCTGCCGGCGTCCACCTGGACCGTCACGGCGGCCAAGCGCGGCCTGATCGCCGACGAGCGCTCGGCGGCCGAGGTCAAGGTCGGCGCCACCGGCAAGGCGACGGCCGACCTGAGGCTGATCAAGGTGAACCACCCGGTCGCCGGGACGTCGACGTACGCCCCGGACTACGGCAACGGCAGCACGCGCACCGACGTCGTCACGGGCAAGGAGTACTACTACCTGGCCAATGACAAGATCCGGGCGTCCGTGACGCCGTACGCCGGGGGCAACAACGGCGCCGGCGGTCTGGGCCTGGGCGCGCTGTCGGACCTCATGCTCAACGACGCCAACGGCGCCGAGACCCTCGACTGGGGCGAGATGCTGCTGCGTCCGAGCCTCACGCCGCCCGACTCGTGGGACCGGCCGGACGACCAGCTCGACCTGCCCGACCTCGCGGTCGACGGCGCCGCCGTGGTCGGCAACGGTCAGTACCGGGCCAACCCGGCGATCAAGGCCCAGGTCCGCTATGAGACCCTGCCCGACGCTCCGATCGTGAAGATGACGGTCAAGCTGACCAACACCGGCACGACGGGCTACCAGGGCTACTTCAACTACATGATCGACCCCGACAGCTCGGTCGACAACGGCCGGATCCCCGGGTTCGGCGGCGTCAACCCCGGTCTGAAGACCTCGGGGTGGACCGGGAACTACGTCTACGTCGGCGCCGACACGGCCACCACGAACGGCCAGGCCGCCCATGGTCTCGCGTGGGCGCTGGACACCCCGGCCGCGGTCGGTGCGTACGGCTACGTCGAGGGTCTCTACTACGACGCCACGATGGCGCCCGGTGCCACCAAGCAGTTCAGCTTCTACCACCTGGCCGACTACGCGACCGCGGGTGGCGACCCCACCGGAAACATCGCGAAGTGGGTCGGCGAGATCGACCTGCACGACGCGGCCGTGCCGGACGCCGCTCGTGCGGCCGGCACGATCACCGCGGGCGGCGCCGCCGTCGGCGGAGCCCGGGTCACCCTCGAGCAGGCCGGTACGGTGGTCGCCGCCACGAGCACCGACGCCCAGGGCAAGTACCTCGTCAAGGCCCCGGCCGGTCGGTACGACGTCCGGGTGTCCAAGCTGGGCTACCAGACGGCCGCCGGCACGGTCACCGTGCCGGCGGCGGGCAGCGGCGTCGCCGACGTCGCGCTGAGCCCGGTCACGGTCGAGGCGGGCTACGGCAAGCAGATCGGCTCGGGGCTGGTCGAGGCGGGCTACGGCGACGTCATGCTCGAGAACGACAAGCTCTCGATGGCGATCGCCGACGCCTACAACGACTCGCAGCTCTCCGGGGGCACCCGCGGGAAGCCGGTCGACGTCGCCGTCCGCGGCATGGCCGACCAGTTCGACTGGATCAACCTGCCCTACGTCTCGGCGACCCAGCCGACCGGCAACAACGCGTGGGACATCCGATCGGTGGCGGCGACCGATGTCAAGATCGTCCAGGCGACCGGCGACAAGGCCGTGGTGAAGGTGTCGGGGCCGGTCACCGGCTTCACGGGTCTGACGGCGACGACGACGTACACGCTGAAGCCGGGCGACGACTTCGCCACCGTCTCGACGGAGCTGAGCAACTCCGGTTCGGCTCCGCTCAACCTGTGGACCGGTGACGCGATGGACCACGACGCGGCCGGTCAGGCCAGTGTCATCCCGGGCGCCGGCATCGTGGCACCCGGCACGACGGCGGTGTACGCCCCGGCCAAGCCGTACATCGGCATGACCGGGACCGACCCGCAGGTCTTCGGGCTCGTCTACGGCACGCCGGTCGGCGCCTTCGACGTCTACGCCGCGGGCAACTGGGTGATGAGCCGGTTCAACGTCGACGTTCCGGCGGGCGGCTCCTACACCCTTACCCGCAAGCTCGTCGTCACCCCGGGCACCGACGCGGTGAGCATCCTCGACGGCGTCCCCGCGCCGTAACGCACATCCACCCATCAGGCAGGGCCGGCCCGGACTCCGACGGGCCGGCCCCCGTGCGCCGAGCCGCCCGAACAGTGGCGGCGGGTCGCATCAGGCGGACCGCGCCATCACGACTACACGACTACACGTGCTGCACCTCGTCGATCCTGCGGGCGCCGCTGCCCCGCCTGGGCAGGTGGGCTTCCGGCGAGGTCGGCCGTCGCTCAGGGACGCCAGGCGTCCTGGTAGTCGGCGTGCCAGTTGTACGCCGATGCTTCCAGCCTCAGCAGAAGCTCCGCCTGAGCGTGCTCCTCGATCGCCAGGTAGAGCTCGTCGACGAGCACGGACTCCAGGAGATTCACGCGGTCCCGCTTGGCGCCCAGGTCCCGCTCCGCCTTGTGCGTGTCGGGCTCCCCGGCGTCCACGGCCCTGCGTGCCTGGTCCAGCCCCTCGGCGATGCGGGCACGCAGGAACGCGATCAATCCCTCGAACACGGCTTCCGCCTGGTGGGCACGGGCCCGGCGCGCGCCGGCCACGATCTCGCGGTAGCGGACGGTGAGAGCGGGCTCGTCCGTGCTCGTGAGTTCCAGGCGGGGGAACCGCCGCAGGAATGCTCCGCCGTCGGGCGGCTCTTCGTCGCCGACGCCGAGAGCGTCTCCGAGGAGCTCCGCCGCGAGCAGAGGCCGGTTGCGAACCAGCTCCAGGAGCGTCCCCCCGTTGATCGTCGTCATGGCCAGGAGGCTACAGCGAGTAGTCGCACACCCGCCAAGCACGGCTGACGTGGGCTGAGGTGGTTTCCTTCTCTCCGGTGGAAGCTCTCTTCAACCGAGTGGGTCTTCACCACACGATCACGTCTCCGGCCTGGTCATGCGCTCCTCGTCGAGGACGGTGAGGGGCACGGCGACGGCCGACGGCCACGCCCCGGTGTCAGGTGCCGTCGACGCGCGCGCCCGCGATTCCCGGGACCACCGGACTCGTGGTGCCCTCGAGCGTGGTCATCAGGTACCTGGCCGTCTGGTGGTACGCCGGTGCCGAATTCGTGTCGGCGCGCCAGGTCACGTAGAGGCCGTCCGTCGAGAGTTCGGTGCGGCCGGGGTTGGCGAAGGTGGTGGCGAATGCGTAAAGGTCCTGCTCGCGGGCCATCGTGACGTTCAGGTCCTTCCAGCCCCCGATCCCGCCGGGATACTCGTGGGTGTACATGACCGTCGCGTTGGGTGCGATGGTGCCCAGCCATTCCGCGCATGTGTCCTGCTGCCTCATCGCTCTCCTGGTGCACGGGGCGAGTTCGACGTACACGCGGGTCACCGCGATGACGCCGGTGCGGAGGATGTCGTACGCCATGCCGATGGCGTTGCGCTCGGCGTGGACCTTGCCCTCCTCCAGAGACTCGCTCTGGCTCCATCCGGCGGCGTTGGCGACCTCCAGCCGGTCTCCCTGTCTTCTGAGGACCTCCACGACGGCGAAACACGAGCCGTTGCCCCATGTCGATCGTCCGCTTGCCACCTTGCCGCGCTGGAAAGCCACCTGCGTGGCGCGGTTGCGGGCGCACTGCGCGGCCAGGTCGGTGATGCCGTGCGTGTTGACCCAGTCGAGCCAGTGCTTGAACACCTCCTCCGCCGTGGGGTCGCCCTTCGGCGGCGGCGGCATCGGGTTGGTCCCTCCGGCGAAGCGAGATGTCACCGCCACAGTGCACATTCCCATGAATCGTCTCCCTGTCGGGGGCCGGGTTGCCGCAGGAACCGCAACATACGTCGGCCGCACGCGGGGAACAATGAGCCGGCGATTCGATGGCCGGACCTGGACACACGGCCGCGGTCCCGCGGGAGGACGATGTTTCGCAAAGCGTGGCTTTTCGGGTGTCGCCCGGCAGGATGCGGTCCCGTCCGATGGCGTCGGGGATGCCGACCCTTAACGGCCCGCGGGACCCGCCGGCGCGTTCGGCGATCTGCGACATCGTCAGCGAGACCAGCCCGCGCCTGGTTGTCTGCCCCAAGGCGGAGTACAACCGGTATGGCTACGCCAACGTCACGCAGAAGGGCGGATGCACGCTGAGAGCGCGCCATGGAATACGCACAAATTCCTCTGTGCACATTCCCCGAAGAGCCGCGCGAGTTCGGCAAGGAACTCGACGCCGTGATCGCACTTGATCGCACGATGGGCCGGACGCCCCGGCGGCCCAAGCCATCCCTCCCCCCAGGGACACCGCCATGCCCGACGTCAGCAGGCCACGACGACGATTACCCCGGCCCTTTCCTCTTCTTCCATGGCGTTCCGAACGGCAGCGGGCTGATCGGTCGACGGGGGTGTTGCGCTCACCGGGCTTCGGCCGTTATCTCACCGGGTTCGGCATGTCGCTGGTGGGCGATCAGATCTGGTTCATCGCCTTGGGCTGGGCGGCGGCCCGCATGGGGGACCCGCGGCAGACAGCACTGATCATGACAGCCGCGTCCGTTCCCCGAGCGGTGCTGATCCTGCTCGGAGGGACGGTCGCCGACCGCTACGGGCCTCTGCGCGTGACCCTGGCGAGCCAGACGCTACGCGCCACCCTCATGCTCACCTTCGCCGTCGCGGTGGTGACGACGTCGACACCGCACCTCTGGTTGCTGATCGGGGTGGCACTGCTGTTCGGCGCCCTGGACGCCGCTCACATGCCCGCCGCCGCGGCGCTGCCACCCTCGTTGCTGCAGCCGCACCAACTGCCCGCCGGTCAGGGACTCGTCCAGACCCTGGAACGAACGGCCACGGTGCTCGGGGCTCCGCTCGGGGGGATTCTCGTCGCCACCGGCGGCCCTGGCCTGGCCGCCGCCGCCAACGCCGCGCTGTTCACCGCCGCGCTGCTGTCGTTGCGCTCCCTGCGGTTCCCCGTACGACCGCAGGCGGGTGAGCCGGTCAACCCCCACGGACCGGAGAACCTGTTCGCCTCCCTGTGGACCGGACTGCGCTACGTCGCCACCACACCCGTCCTCGGCCCGATCCTGCTGGTCGTCACCACCCTGAATCTCGTCGTCGCCGCGCCCCTCAACGTCGGCGTGGCGCTGCTGGCCGGAAACCGTGGGTGGAACGCGACCGGCTTCAGCCTCGTCATCAGCGGGTTCGGCATCGGAGCCGTCGCCGGTGCTCTACTTCAAGTGGCTCTTCCGTCACCCCGCAAACCCGCCGTCGCGGGACTGCGCTGGGTCGCCGCAGGCGCCGCCTGCATCGCGCTCCTGCCGTTCGTGCCCGGCCTTCCGCTCACGGCCGTCACCGCCGCCGCACTCGGGTTCACCGCAGGACCCGCGAGCGCACTGCTCCTCGGAGTCGTCCAGGCCAACACCGACCATGCCTATCTGGGGCGCGTCATGGCACTGGTCAGTTTCTCGGCCCTGGGGCTGGTGCCCGTCTCCTACACCGTCTTCGGTGTCATGGTCGAGCACTTCGACCTGCAGGCGGCGTTCGGCGCCTGCGCGATCGCCGAGGTCGTCGCCGTCGGCGCAGCCCTCTGCACCCGATCAATCCGCACGACCACCACACCTCGGACAGTTCCCCGGAAGGACCCCGCCACGGCGGATCGTGACCGCCCTGCATGAGGTGGGGAACGGCGGGACGCATCAGGAGGCCGAGCGGCCTCGTCTCCCTTGTATTCGGCCCGAAGGCGCAGATGGCGACCACTAGGGTTGGGCGGGTTAACGCGACGGGAACGGCGCATGACGCATTCCACGCTCGTCCTCGTCGACGACACGGCCAGCGCCACACCCATCCGGGAGGCACGACACGATGACCAGCGCCGAGGCCACCGTCGACGTGGTGGTGCTCACCATGAACGACCGGCCCGAGCCGTTCCGGCGGGCGATGGTCTCCCTCCTCGCTCAGCAAGAGGTCGATCTTCGGGTGGTCGTCGTCGGCAACGGCGTGGAGCCCGACGACGTGCCGGACGGGGTCGATGCGGTGGCCCTTCCCGTCAACGAGGGCATCCCCGCTGGGCGGAACGTCGGCGCCGACGCCTTCGCCGGGCCGGACGCCGGCGAGTTCGTCTTCTTCCTCGACAACGATGCCGTCCTGCCCACGCCGGACACCCTCGCCCGGCTCGTCGCCGTAGCCCGCCGCCACCCTGCGGCCGCCTACATCCAGCCGCGCATCGCCGACCCCGACACCGGTGTGACGCTGCGCCGATGGGTGCCCCGCCTGCGGGCCGGCACCGCCACCCGGCCCGGCACCATCACCGTCATGGCCGAGGGCGTCGTCCTGATCCGCCGCGCCGACTACGAGCAGGCCGGTGGCTGGCCGGGACATTTCTTCCTCTTCCACGAGGGCATCGACCTGTGCTGGCGGCTGTGGGACCTCGGACGCACCGGCTACTACGCGCCGGACGTTGTCATCCACCATCCCGCCACCGACCCCGCCAGGCACGCCTCCTTCTACCGTCTCGTCGCCCGCAACAGGGTGTGGCTCGCCTACCGGCGGCTGCCCGCCCCGCTCATCCCCGTCTACCTGGCCGTCTGGACGGTGGTCAGCATCGCCAGGATCCGTTCCCGGGCGAACCTCGCCGTCTGGTTCCGGGGGCTGCGCGAGGGACTGAAGGGCGGGCACGGGCAGCGCCGCCCCATGTCCTGGACCACCGTGGCACGGCTCACCCTCGCGGGCCGTCCCCCGATCGTCTGACCGGCGGGCCGGCCCGGACCTCACACGATTCGAAGGGCCGTTCCCGCCGGGCAGGGTGCTGCCAGGTGCAGAGTGCTCCCCGTCGACCGGGTTCGGCCGACGGGGATGAATTCGGCCGGGAACTAACGGGCCGTGAGGGTCCAGAGGTGGTCGGCGGTGCCGTTGTCCTCCCACTGGAGGACCTGGGCGCCGGAGGACGTGCTCATGCCGTTGACGCCGAGCAGCAGATTGCTGTTGTAGTTGCGGATCTTGTAGTGGCCGCTCCCGTCCGGGATGAACGACCACAGGTGGTCGGAGGTGCCGTTGTCGCCCCAGATCAGGGCCGTCCCGCCGTTGCTGGTGCTCATGTTGGTGATGCCGAGCAGCAGCCCGCTCGCCCTGTTGACGATCTTGTAGAGGCCGGAGCCGCTGTCGACGAGGGTCCAGGTCTGGGTGGTGCTGGACGAGGGAGTGGCCTGGTCGACCAGGGTGCCCTGGTTGGTGCCGGAGTTCTGCGTGTCCAGGGCGAGGCCGCTGTTCACGTTCTTGATCTGGTAGGTCCCGGCCAGCGAGGTTCCGGGGTTGCCGCCGCCGCTGCCCGGAGTGACGACCACGTGGTATCCGTAGGTGGCGTTCATCGCCGGGATGGGCACGGTGACGGAGCCGTTGTTCACGGTGTAGTCGGACTCGGCCAGCGTGCTGGGCCCGGAGACGGCCACGGTACGCCCGCGCGAGGGGGTGTACTCGACCTTCACATGGACGGTCCCGCCGAAGGAGCCGAGCCCGTTGATCGCGACGGCGCTGTCGCCGGAGCCGCCTCCGAGGATGACGCTGAGCTGGTTGCCCGCGCTGTTCATCGCCGCGGCGCCGTCGATGCCGGTCTGCGCGGGCGGGGTCGTCGTCACCATGTTGCCGCTCATGTCGGCGTACCACTTGTAGAGCCAGTACGCGCCGTTGGGCGAGCCGCCCCGGCCGGTGAGCAGGTCGCCGAGCGTGCCCGACTGGTTCCAGAACGCCAGTTCGGCGTCGTGGACGCCCAGCCGCTCGAACTTGGCGATGTAACCGACCAGGGCGCCGGGGATGCCGACCTCGGACGGGGCGGCGTACTCCTCGATGGCGATCGGACGCGGGCTGATGCCGTACTTCTTCTCGAGGTTGACGACCGTCGCGATGTCACCGGCGATCTTCGAAGACCTGATCAGCTCGTGCCAGGCGATGATGTCCGGAACGGTGTTGGTCGCGACCGCGTTCCTCAGGAAGTTGTCCATGTCGCTGATGTTGTCCGAGAAGCTCGGCCCCTGGATCGGGGTCGTCGGGTCCTTGGCCCGCACCTCGCGGTAGGTCCTGGTCCAGAAGTCCTCGTACGTGCCGTTGGACGAGTTCCAGGTGTTGTCCGACTCGTTCCACAGCTCGTAGGCGGCCAGGTTGGTGATGCCGGACGCCTTGGTCTGCGCGATCTGCTGGTCGACCAGGCTGAACCAGTTGCTCCAGCTGAACTGGTACGGCCAGCCCGCGTAGACATCGGACAGCCGGTTCACGACCTTCGCACCGGCCCTGGCCGCCTTCGGGGCGACGGTCAGGATGTCACCGGTCGGCTGCTGCTTGCCGCCCTGAGGCTTCTGGACGAAGGTGTTCGGCTTGATGGCCTGGGCGAGGTTGTCCGCCGGCGTCGACGCGTCCGCCAGGCCGTACAGCGAGCCGCTGGCCACATGCGTCACCGGACGGAAGGGCTGGTTGGCGTTGACCACCAGGGTGGTCGAGGCACTCGCGGCGGCGTGGGCGGGAGCGGCGGCGAGGGTCGCGCCGGCCGCGGTGAGGGCGAGCGAGGTGAGCAGGGCGGCGGCCTGCCCGGCTCTGGGTTTGGTCGTCTTCACTGCGTCTCTCCTGGGGAGTGGTCGGGGGGTGTCCGCGGAGTGGACCGCGAGGGGTGCCGGCCGGCGACGAGGATGGCTCGACGCCCGCCGGCGGGGGCCGCGTCCACGAGCACTGGCCGGGTAGCTATGGCCGCGGCCCTCGACCGCCCCGGTCAGGGGAGGCGGTAAGACTCGCGGGACATGGGATTCCCAGGTCGGTGCCTGTGCAGCGGTCACGATGACGTGGCGCGCACAACTCTGGCTGGGCAACTGTGCGCAAAGGTTTTCCGAGCCGGAAACGTACGATGAACTCGTCTGGCCGTCAAGGCTGTTAGCCCGATGAGTTTTCTCCCGAACACGATTGCCCAAGTAGGAAAGCTGCGGACCATGGCCGCAGTAGAAACGGAGAGCAAAGGATTGCGTGGGTCGGAGCCGGATCGTACGATCATGAAGGCGAGGGCGACGCTGGGCGACGGCGCCGCACTGGCCGGTGTCAGTACGGGAATCCTGTCGAAGGCTCTCAGCGGAACCGGACGTAGGCCTCCCGAGACGCGCCGGCGGGTCCTCGACGCCGTCCAGAGCCTCGATTCCGGCCCCGACCGACACCATGACGGTCGCCGCTCACCAGGATCGACGGCAGTCTGACCGAGATCGGTCGCGTCGCCGCCCTGCGCCTGCATTTCTCCGCGAATGGGAACGGCCGGCGGATCGCCATCATTCGCGTCCGCCCGATGAATTTCCTCGCAACGGCGCCTCTGTACCTGTAGACGGCCGAAGAACGGTGCGGCCGCTTCCGATGTGACTTGAGGCGGATAGGAGTGCCGACCAGATGAGCGAGATAGTCGTGGTGCGTTACGAGACACGCGCCGACGCGGCGGGGGAGAACCAGCGGCTGGTGGAGCGCGTGTTCCGCGAGCTGAACGAGACGGCCCCGGAGGGGCTGCGCTACGGGGCGTTCCGCCTGGCCGACGGCGTCGGCTTCGTGCACGTCGCCCTGATCGAGGGGGACGACAACCCGCTCCGGCGGTCGGCGACGTTCGCCGAGTTCCAGCACGGCGCGGCCGGTCGCATGGCCGTCCCGCCGGTCAGTGCCGGCGCCACGCTGGTCGGCTCCTACCGCCTGTTCCGGTCATGACCCGTACGAAGCAGAAGGAGAAGAGGATGACCCTCCCACGGACGGCGTCACGAGACGAGTGGCTGGCGGCGCGCCTGAAGCTACTGGAGCAGGAGAAGGACGCCATGCGGGCGCAGGACGCCGTCACCGCGCGGCGTCAGGAGCTGCCGATGGTCAGGATGGACAAGGAGTACATCTTCGAAGGCCCGGCCGGCATGGCCCGCCTGGTCGACCTTTTCGAGGGCCGCCGTCAGCTCCTCCTGTACCACTTCATGTGGAACGAGGACTGGGAGGACGGCTGCCCGAGCTGCTCGTTCGCGGTCGACAACGTGGGCCGACTGGAGCACCTGCACGCCAGTGACACGACATTCGCGCTCGTCTCCCGCGTACCCCTGGCCAAGATCGAAAGGTGGAAGGCGCGGATGGGCTGGGCCATCCCGTGGTACTCCTCGGCCGGGAGCGACTTCAACTACGACTTCCACGTCACCAACGACGAGGCCGTCGCGCCGGTGGAGTACAACTACAAGGACAAGGCGACCCTGGAGCGGGAGGGCCTGGGGTACGCGGTACACGGTGACGCCCAGGGCATCAGCGTCTTCGTTCGCGACGAGGACAGCGTCTTCCACACCTACTCGACGTACGGCCGGGGCGCGGAGGTCATGCTGAGCACCTACCACTACCTCGACCTGACCCCCCTGGGCCGGCGGCGCCACATCAGCGAGTTCCCTTACCACGACACGTACGACGGCGGGGCGGACCATTCCCACCACGCCCACCATCACTGAACAGACGCCGACGGCATCTCGGGTGACGCCTCGCCAGGGGGCGTCACCCGTCCGTCTCGAACACGGGAGTCCTGGAATGATCGAGTCCCTCACACTCAGGTGGATGCTCGTCCTCGTGCTCGTGGGCACGGCGGCGTGGTTCCTGATCCGTGGAGTGCGACCCGGCTCAGGTGGGGCGGCGCCGGGCGCCGCGGAAAGGATCTCCCATGTGGCGCACGCTCTCATGGCTGCGGCGATGGCCACGATGTTCTGGCCGATGGGATGAGTGATCGGACGATGACGCGGACGGCGCCCACGGTGACCGGCACGCCCGACGAGGAGTTCGTCCGGCGGAGCGAGCCGTTCCGGCGCGAGCTGCTGGCATACTGCTACCGCATGCTCGGGTCGATCCACGACGCCGAGGACGTGCTCCAGGAGATCTACCTGCAGGCATGGCGCGGCTACGCCCGCTTCGAAGGGCGCTCCTCGATGCGCACCTGGCTGTACCGGATCGCGACCCGGGCGTGTCTCAAGGCGCTGGAGGGCAACGGCCGGCGCCCGCTGCCGTCCGGCCTGGGTGGCCCGAGCGATCACCCGGACGAGCCGCCGCGCCCCGGGGCGGCGGAGGTGCCGTGGCTGCAGCCCGCCCCCGACGCGCTGTTCGGCGCGGCCCCGGCCGATCCGGCCGCCGTCGTCGAGGCGAGGCAGACCATGCGGCTCGGGTTCATCGCGGCGTTGCAGCACCTGTCCGGCCGGCAGCGGGCGGTGCTGATCCTGCGCGACGTGCTGGCCTGGCGGGCAAGCGAGGTCGCCGGCCTGCTCGGCACCACGACCGCCGCGGTCAACAGTGCTTTGCAGCGCGCCCGGGCCCAGCTGAGCCAGATCGCCCCCACCCAGGACGGGATCGCGGAACCGGCCGACCCGGCCCGTCGGGCGCTGCTCGACCGGTACGCCGCCGCGTTCGAGACAGCCGACGTCGGCGTGTTGGCGGGGGTGCTGACCGACGACGCGGTCTGGGAGATGCCGCCGATCCCCACGTGGTTTGCGGGGAGGGAGACGGTCCTCCGGTTCCTCGCGGCCAGGATCCTGGCCGCGGGGGAGCAGCGGATGATCCCGACGAGCGTGAACGGGCAGCCGGCGTTCGGGTCCTACTCTCGCGACGGCGACGGCGTGTACCGCGCGCACGCCCTTCAGGTCCTCACCCTCACCGCCGCCGGTGTCGCCCGGGTCGTCGCTTTCCTCGACGCCGGCCTGTTCGGGCCGTGCGGACTGCCGTTGGCCCTCGACGCCACCGCATAGAGTCTCCATGGAGGGCATGATCCCTAGAAAACTATCGTTACAGTGGTGAAAGTATCGGGCTCCTATCGTTCGGAGTGGTCAACGGCCTCCGGAAACATCGGAGATCTCGCGAGGCGCGAAGCTTTTATATCAAGGGCATGTCGGCGGTCTCCGCGGGTCATGCCCGGCGGATTTCACGTAACTTTCATCGCCTCCGCAGGCGCCCGCCGCACCGGCGATCGCCCCTGACCAGGACCGATCCGTCGAAACGACGCTCTGGCCGGAAGCGGCTTTACGCGCCTCGTTGACAGCTCCGCAGGTTCAGCCCGACACTTTCGCCGTCTGTCCGATAATTTCGCCCGCACGAAGGGCCTCGACCACTGTCGATCCGGATCGAAAACCGCGACATGGTCCTCAGGCCGGCGGCCGCGACGACCGGCCAACCTCCGCCGCGGCGCGCGGTGGCCGTCACCACGGCCGCCGGCATCACGTAGTCCGGCCGCCGTCGGCCCGTTGAGGAGGAAGCGCGTACATGAATCACCTTCCCGTCCGGATGAGAAGCCGCGGGCGCGGCGGTGTGCGGCTGTTCATAGCCCGGGTCTGCGCCGTGGCGCTGGCCGCGGCCGTGGCGCTGCTGCCCGGCGTCGCCCACGCCGCCGTCACCACGAACCAGACCGGCACCAACAACGGATACTTCTACTCGTTCTGGACCGACAGCCAGGGCACGGTCTCCATGGACCTGGGGTCCGGCGGAAACTACAGCACCTCCTGGCGCAACACCGGCAACTTCGTCGCCGGCAAGGGCTGGAACCCCGGCGCGCGCCGGACCGTGACCTACTCGGGCAGCTTCAACCCCTCGGGCAACGCCTACCTGGCGCTGTACGGGTGGACGCGGAGCCCGCTGGTGGAGTACTACATCGTCGAGAACTGGGGCACCTACCGGCCCACGGGCACCTTCAAGGGCACCGTGACCTCCGACGGCGGCACCTACGACATCTACCAGACGACGCGTTACAACGCGCCTTCCATCGACGGCAACCAGACCTTCAACCAGTACTGGAGCGTCCGTCAGCAGAAGAGGACCGGCGGCACCATCACCGTCGGCAACCACTTCGACGCCTGGGCCCGCGCCGGCATGTCCCTGGGCAACCACGACTACCAGATCCTGGCGACCGAGGGCTA
>NZ_FTNI01000020.1 GCF_900156315.1 Microbispora rosea
AGCAGGGTGAGTGCGCCGATGACCCTGTCGTGGTGGCGCATCGGCAGTGCCTGGACCGCGACGAAGCCGGTGAGCTGCGCCGCTGCGGCGAAGCGGGGCCAGCGCCCTCCCTCGGCGACCAGATCGGCACTCGTCACCGGCTCGCCCGTGCGGTAGCAGTCCAGGCCGGGGCCGTCCACGTCGTGGAGGGCGAGGAGTTTCAACATGCGGGCCTGCTCCGTGGAGGCCGCCATCGGGCGCAGCCGCCCTTGCCGATCGGCCAGCAGCAGCCCGGCCGCATCGACGTCCAGCAGTCGCACGCAGCGCATGGTGAGCTGATGTAACAGGTCGACGACGTCGAAGTCTCCGACCAGGGTGTCCGTCAACTCGACGAACGCGTCGGTCAGTTGGCGTTCCCGCGTCACGACTGCCTCCCATAAGGGACCTCTAGTGACGTTGTCCTCATAGAGGTTCATTTACCTAACTGCACCGAGGTCATGCCGGTGGCCTGGTGCGTCTGATGGACCATCGCCCAGTCTCAGGCGGGGTGCGTCGCTCCAGCCGGTGAGGTCGAGCAGACGCCGCACGTGTGGAGATACGGAGCACAACGTCAGAACGTGGGCGTCCTCGAGCCGCGCGGCAGCCATGACCAGGGCGCGCAGGCCGCCGATGTCGACGAACACCAGACCGCTCAGATCAACGACTGGGCTGCCGCCGTCCGCCAGAGAGGCCAGTGCTTCGGTCAGGGCGGGCAGGGTGGCGCGGTCGAGATCACCATCGATTCTCAGTCCTGGCGGATCGAGGGATGGACTTATCCGGAGGCGGCCGTTGGAAGCCGTGATGGGACCGCTGACCGGCTTGCCGATGCGTTCGCTGACGGTGGGGTCCGGTGCGCCTGCTATGCCAGTGGTGTTCATGCCGACTCCTTCGGCCACGGCGAGAAGGGCGGCCACTCCGCTGAGTAGGTGGGGTGCAACCTGTCGAACCGGCACTCCGATGGGCGGAAAGGCGGGCCACGGCTCGCGTCGATCGGCCGATGGCCACGGCCGAGTGCGTGATCGGTCGGCACGACAATCTCCGTCGCCTGAGAACACATGGCTATGGATGCCGGAGCCGGTCACGAGGCCTCGGTAGCTCTACTACACGCCTGGAGGGGGACCCGAAACACTTCGAGTCAATGTCATACGCGGGCGAACGGATAGACGCGTTGTGAGCAATGCTCATCGTCTGCGCAGATCATAGATCCAACTGCCCAGGAGCCCGTTGAAGGCAGTCTCGACCGGCGTCTCCCGCGGGCTATCTCAGCCGGAGATGACTCTTGCTCTGATTGGACGTTTCCGCCGTCCCGCCGGCCACGTTGACTGGACGCAGGTCGGCTGGCGTACCTCGCGTCACGGCCTCCCGAGTGCCGGCCGTGTACGAGGCCGGCCATCCGGTGGGCGCCGAGTTGGATTCGGAGACGCCCTGGCGATGGTGTCACGTGCACGGACGAGCCCTGCGAAGCTAGAGGAAAGAGGTTCATGACTACATCCGGACAGATCCTGAAACATCGGGAGGACTACGACGGCACGTCACCGTTTCCTGGGGCCGCCGAGCAGGTTCCGGCGGGCAGAGCACAGATAGGCCTGACCACGATCATCGTGGTGCTGCCGTTCGTCGCCCTGGTGCTCGGGCTCTGGCTGGCGTGGGGGCGTGGAGTGGCGCCCACCGACCTGGTGCTGGCCGGGGCACTGTACGTTGTGACAGGGTTCGGGGTGACCGTTGGATTCCACCGGCTGCTGACCCATGGGTCCTTCACCGCCCGCCCGTGGCTTCGGGTCGCCTTGGCGGTCGCCGCGTCGATGAGCTTCCAGGGCAACGTCATCGACTGGGTGACGGTCCACCGACGCCATCACGCCTTCACCGATCGTCCCGGCGATCCGCATTCTCCTTACCGGTACGGCACCAGCCTGTACGGCCAGCTCCGTGGGCTTGCCCACGCGCATCTGGGCTGGTTGTTCGCCGACGATCCCACGCCGGCCTCCCGCTACGCGCCCGACCTGCTCGCCGATCCGGCGATGGTGAGAGTCGCGCGTGCGTTTCCCGCCCTGTGCGCCTTGTCGCTGGGGCTGCCGTTCCTGGCCGGCTGGGCGATCAGCGGCAGCCTGTACGGCGGGCTGACCGCGTTCCTGTGGGCCGGGCTTGTTCGCATCGCCCTCCTGCAGCACGTCACCTGGAGCGTCAACTCCCTCTGCCACGTGGTCGGCAGCAGGCCTTTCGCCACTCGCCGTCATGACCGCTCGACCAACTTGTGGCCGCTGGCGGTGCTGTCGTTCGGGGAGAGCTGGCACAACGGCCACCACAGTGAGCCCACCTGTGCAGTGCACGGCCTGGACCGGCGCCAGATCGACCCTGCCGCCGGGCTGATCCGGCTCTTCGAGCGTCTGGGCTGGGTCACCGACGTGCGCTGGCCCGATCCCGGCCGTATCGAGCGCCGCCGCACAGGCCTGGCCGAGGAAGCCCGCACATCCGCCGGACCCTGAGGGCAGCGCCGTAGCGGCACGGAACCCCTGGTCAGCGGTGGCCGTGGTGGTCGTCCTCGAGTCGATCTTCCGGTTCGCGCCGGGGCGGCCGCCTGCGCGAGGACCTAAGGTGGAAGAACGCGGGTCCGCGTCGACGCCGCAGGCCGGAGGGGATGGCCTATGGAGCTACGTCAGCTCCGCTACTTCGTGACCCTGGCCGAGGAGCTGCACTTCGGCCGGGCGGCGCTTCGCGAGCACATCGTGCAGTCCGCGCTGAGCCAACAGGTGCAACGTCTCGAACGCGAACTAGGTGTGCGGTTGCTGAATCGCAGCACCCACCACGTCGAACTGACCCCGGCCGGCACCGCCTTCCTCATCGAGGCCCGGCAGATCCTCGACCATGTCAGCAGGGCGGCGTACGCGGCCAGGAACGCCGTCGGTTCTCCGCCCACACTCCGGGCGGGCATCGTCGACGCGGGCTACGACTCCATGCCCCAGATCCTGCGAGCCGTACAGCAGCGCCATCCGGAGCTGACAATTCACCAGGTCGAGGCGAGCACCCCCACGCAGTACCGCAAACTGGCCGACGGGCGCCTGGAGATCGGGATCGGCCTCTCCTCCCACCTCCCCCCCGACGTGGCCTCCGAACTCATTCGGCTCGATCCGCTGGGCGTGCTGGTTCCTGATACCCACCGCTTCGCTGCGCTGGACGGGGTGCCCGTCGCATCCCTGGCCGAGGAACTCCTCCTGCTCGGCGAGGAGGCCCAAACGCCGGAGTCCAACCAATTTGTCCGCGAACTGTGCCGCTCAGCCGGCTTCGAGCCCACCGTCTACAAGGGAACCGTCGAGAGTAACCACGCAGCTGAAGATCTCGTCCTCCAGCACCGCTGCGTGCTCTGCGTCCCCTCCTCCGCCCGCACATCCAACCGTTCAGGCACCGTCTGGCGGCCACTGATCGAACCAAACCACCACTACCCTTGGTCGCTCCTGTGGCGCTCAGGCGACCCGTCCCCATACGTCAACGCCGTCATCGACACCGCCCGGCAAGTTGCCCGCCGGCTCGACTGGCTCGGAACCGCGCGCTCGCTGAGCCTGGATCCACGGGCTGGTGTCTGAAGTGCATGCGTGGATAACGGAAGTGGGATGGTCTCAGGCCGCAGCCAAGATCCAGGGGATGCGGACGCACGCATAAGGATCACAGACAGAGCCTTCCGAGGGAGCGGCAACCACCGAAGACCCAGGCCACGAACGGCCATCCGTACGGATGTGTACCCGGTGCCCGCGTCCGGCAGCCGCAGGCCGGGGCCATGATGGGCACAGGAAGCGATCCAGGACCGGTAACGGACTGGTAGAAGGCGGGTCCCGGTGCCCGAACCTGCGACGGCACGGCTCCAGAAGCCTCGGCGGCGGCGACGCGGATTCCCGCCGTAGACATCACCGCTGAGATCCGGCTACCCCCGAGGATCGCGGGGGATACCGATGTGGACCGGGCCACCGTCCCTGATGCGAGGAGAATCGTATGGCCACGGACGCCCCCTCGGGGCTGCTCTACTTACTCAGCGTTGGCAAGGAAAAGGAACTGATTCTCCGCATGCAGGGCACGATGCCCACAGCCGAGAAACTCGTCAGTTGGATGGAGCAGGGCACTGTGGTGTCCCTCCAAATTTCCCACGAGGGAGAGCCGGGCCCATTCACCTACGTGGTCAACTTCAGGCATGTGGTGGCGGCTCGGCTCGCCCCGTACACCACGACACGGATCAGCAGCTTCTGAGCCATTGCGAAGGGCCCTGCTCGGCCACGAACGCGGCTCTGGCAAGCACAAGCGCCACGGGATGAACGTCCAGTTCCTCGCCGATTCCGCCGGCCGCCTGGTCTGGGCCTCTCCTGCCCTTCCCAGCGCGATGCACGACCTGACCGCCACCCGGACGGTCGGCCTCATCGATGCGTTGACCAGCAACAACGTGATGACCTTCGCCGACAAGGGCTATCACTCGTTGAGCCCTTTTCATCGTGAGTATCTCAACCAAACGAGATCAACTGCTCCCGCGAGACCCATCTGGCCGAGAAATCCCAGTTCAGATTGGGTGTGGAGTGGTGGGGCGCCAGGGACTCGAACCCTGAACCGACGGATTAAAAGCTCGGCCGATCACGGTTCCGAACAGTTCAATGCAGGTCAGGGCTCCTACCTGATCCGCTCTGAACCGTCCTGGATCACCTTGAACTGCAACCAGAAATGCAACTCGGCGACTAGAGCGCTCTCAATGCCTCTGCTAGATCGTCACCGTATGAGGCCCAACAAGAGACGGCCCCCGAGTCGTCGATCTGTCCCATGAGGTACTCGCCATCGCGGGCGTCACGGGCCAGACACAGGCCTCCGACCTGAATGATCAGGGAGACGGGGACTTCCTCTTTATCACCCGGACGGGCGTCGATGAACACTGGCCTATCAAGTGGCAATAATTCGGCGGAATCGGTAACGGCCACCTCGGCGACACGCGCCAAGGTCCACCCTTCGGGAAGCTGTCCAACATCATTACTCATCGGACGATGGTAGTCCGGCAGTGACAGGAAGCTATAGACCGCCGGGCCCGCGTCAATCCCCGCGCTGTCAGCTTGGGAATCGCATGGATCATGCCTCGCAGGGCGGCTGACCTGGGCGTCGGGCGGGCCATGAGTGACCGTGGTTGACCCCTCGTCACCCTGGTTAATGGCACGCTAATGGCACGGCGATCAGCCCGTGACCTGGTCTTTCCCCGCGCGGCGCGCACGCCCTGCCTGCCTGATCATCCCGTCGCCGTCGACCCGCCCGAAGAGGAAGCGGGCCCTGGTCCGCTCGGCTTGTCCCGGGTCGATGGCGGCGGGATGATCAGGCCCCTACCTCAGCCATCTACGGCCTTCGGCAATGCGCGGCTGATCATCCTGGAGCCGGAGCGCCCCCGCCGGAGGCAGAAAGGGAGGGGCCGCTTCCGGCCTAGCCTTTTGAGCAGACCGGACCTGCGATGGACAGTCCTGTGACCTGCTTACCGGCGAAAGCAATCGTCATACGCGCTGCATTGCACCACCATGCTGTACATGGGAGATCTTAAGAGCCCGAGCTGCATCTTCTGCGCCATCCTCCACGGTGAGGCTGAGGCGAGTATCCCCTACGCAGACGATCGCGTAGTGGTGATCATGGATCTTGGGGCGATCACGCCTGGCCATCTTCTTGTGATTCCCCGCATACATGCTGTTGGACTGGAGGACCTAGATGAGGAAACAAGCGCACATGTGTGGAGGATCGGCCACCGTATGGGGCGGGCTCTGCGGCGCTCAGGTCTTCGCTGCGAGGGTGTGAACATCTTCCTGGCGGACGGCGAAGCCGCTTTTCAGGAGGTCTTTCACTTCCATCTGCACGTGTTCCCTCGGTTTGTGGGGGATGCCTTCCGGATAGAGGCCAACTGGGGCACCAGGGATCGAAGCCTGCTCGATCGGGAAGCTGAAGCGGTGCATTCCGGCTTGGCAGCCTTGGGGTTCCCCGAAATGGAAACGGGCGGGAGGAGCGAGCCTCTCACCTGATCGTCCGCGTCAGCGGTTGCTGTTTTCGGATTGCTAAGGTATGCGGACGTTTGCAGCGGGCGGCCCGAGCCGCCGGCGGCCGTGACCGGCCCCCAGGCCGCATGCCCGGCCGCCGAGCGGGCGCAGGGCCGCGAGGCGGCAAGGGCAAGAGCAGGCGAGTGGTTCCGCTTCCTCCGCCGTTGATCCCACTCCTGAAGCTGCACCGTGAAGCCCAGGAGGCCGAGCGCGCGGCGGCGGGGGAGAGGTGGCAGGACTGGGATCTCGTCTGGTGCGAGCGTGACGGCAGCCCGATCGACTCTCGGCAGGACTGGGAGGAGTGGAAGGAACTGCTCCGCCTGGCGGAGGTCGAGAAGGACGCCAGGGTCCACGACGCCCGGCACACGGCGGCGACGCTGCTCCTGGAGCAGGGGATAGACATGCGGGTCGTTCAGGTGATCCTCGGGCACTCCCAGCTCACTACGACGAAGCGCTACACCCACGTCACGGAGAATCTGGCCGGCGACGCCATGGCGCGGATGGGCCGGGCGCTGTGGGACGACTGAACCGGCGAGTGCACAACTGCAACCAGAAATGCAACCGGGCAGGCTTCCGATCGATCACGATTCGGGAGTCTGCCCAGCTCATTGAGGGTGGGGCGCCAGGGACTCGAACCCTGAACCGACGGATTAAAAGTCCGCAGCTCTGCCATTGAGCTAGCACCCCTTGGTCGTGCCCCGCGGACCCCGGCCCGTGTCGCGCTGTGATCCGTGGAACACTCCCCATGATGCAGGGTACAGAGAGTACCGCGTCTTCGGCGACGCGATTGTCCCTGATCGCGGTGAACAGCGGCGTCAGCGGAAGGCGTCGAGGCCCGTGAGCGCCTTGCCCAGAGTGAGCAGGTGCACCTCCTGGGTGCCCTCGTACGTGAGCACGGACTCCAGGTTGTTCATGTGCCTGATGACCGGATACTCCAGCGTGACGCCGTTGGCCCCCAGCACCGTACGCGCCTCGCGGGCGATGTCGAGCGCGGCCCGGACGTTGGCCAGCTTGCCGAAGCTGACCTGGGTGGGCTTCAGCTTCCCGGCGTCCTTGAGACGGCCGAGGTGGAGGGCGGTGAGCCCGGCCTGGCCGAGCGCGACGGCCATCCAGGCCAGCTTCTCCTGCGTGAGCTGGAAGGCGCCGATCGGCTTGCCGAACTGCACGCGCGTGGTGGCGTAGTCCACGGCCGCCTCCAGGCAGGCCCGGCCGGCTCCGACCACGCCCCACAGGATGCCGTACCGCGCCTCGGTGAGGCACGACAGCGGGCCCTTCAGCCCGGTGACGCCCGGCAGCACCGCGGAAGCGGGCAGCCGTACGTCGTCGAAGTACAGAGAGGAGGTGACCGAGGCCCTCAGGGACAGCTTCCGGTGGATCTCAGGGGCGGAGAAGCCGGGGGTCGAGGTGGGGACGACGAACCCCCGGATGCCCTCGTCGGTCTGCGCCCACACCACGGCCACGTCGGCGATCGAGCCGTTGGTGATCCACATCTTGGCGCCGTTCAGGATCCAGTCGCCGGACGGGTCCTGCTTGGCGGTGGTGCGCATACCGGCGGGGTCGGACCCGTGGTCGGGCTCGGTCAGGCCGAAGCACCCGATGGCCTCCCCTGACGCCAGCCGGGGCAGCCACTCCTCCTTCTGCTCGTCCGAGCCGTACTTCCAGATGGGGAACATCGCCAGCGACCCCTGCACGGACACGAACGACCGCAGCCCCGAGTCGCCCGCCTCCAGCTCCCGGCAGGCCACGCCGTACGAGACGGCGTCGAGCCCGGCGCAGCCGTACCCCTCCAGGTGCATGCCGAGGAGGCCGAGCGAGCCCAGGGCCGGGGCGAGCTCGCGGGCGGGGAACGTGCCCTGCTCGAACCACTCGCCGACGTGGGGAAGGACCTTGCCGGAGACGAGTTCCCTTACGGAATCCCTGATCATGCGGTGCTCGGGGTCGAGTTGGTCGTCGAGCTCGAGAAGGTCGTCCATGGCGTCAGGGTATCCGGGCCTCCTCGGGGTAGGGCCAGGGGGAATCCCGATGTGCGTCCACCCCCCCGAAAGGCACTGTGGAGGTATGAACGAGATGAACTCCAACGGTTCGGTCAAGCAGCTCCACCGCACTCGGAACGGCAGGATCGTCGCCGGAGTGTGCTCGGGCGTCTCCGAGTACACCGGCATCGACGCCAACATCCTGCGCCTCGGGCTCGCCGTCGCGAGCTTCTTCGGCGGCCTCGGCGTCGGCGTCTACGCCGTCGCCTGGCTCCTCCTCCCCGAGGAGGGCAAGAACTCCTCCATCGTCCAGGACCTCATCGACAAGAACAAGGACGGCCGGGTCTGGCAGGACGCCAAGGCCAAGTGGGACAACGTCCAGCAGGGCTGGAACCAGGGCGGCCGCCCCACCGGCACCCCCTACCCCCCGCAGGCCCCGCAGGCCCCCGGCTACGAGCAGCACCCGTACGGCCGGCCCTCCGCCGGCGACTCCCAGAACCAGGGTCCGCAGGCCTGACTCAGGTAGCGGCGGCCCGGACCTTGGCGATGATCTCCCTGCGCGACTCGGTCCAGAGCATGGCGAGCATGGCCGCGGTGCACAGCCCGGCAACGCCCGCCAGCGTCACGACGGCCTCTGGGCCGAGTCGCTGCGCGGCGGCGCCTCCGATGAGGATGCCGACGCCTTGGGCGGCCAGCAGGCCCGACTGCACCAGCCCGAACGCCGCGGCCCGCCCCGAAGCGGGCACGCACTGGACGAAGGCCGCGTTGGCCGCGAGCTGGTAGGCCCCACCGATTCCGGACAGCACCCACAGGGCGAGCACGCCCTCCAGCGGTGGCCGGATCGCGCACAGCACGAGCGGCGCGCAGGTCAGCATGGCGAGCCATCCCATGCCCCGCAGCCGTCCCGAGGGCGTGACGAACCGCCCGAAGAAGAACGCGCCGATGACCGTGCCCGTCGGCATCGCCGCCATCAGCAGACCCGTGATCACCGGGACGGGCAGCCTCCCGTCGGCGAGCGCAGCGGCGTACGGCACCGCGATGCCCTCGGGGATCACGTAGAACCCGCACAGCCAGGCGAACAGAACGAGCGTGCGCAGCCGCCGTTCGCCGAACACCAGGCGCGCGCCGGACATCGTCATCCGCCATATGGACGGCCGGTCGCCGTCCTCCCGCAGGGGGGCCGGGCGGTGCCGCACCCCCGCGACGATCACCAGGGCCGATCCGAGGAACGTCGCACAGTCCAGCGCCAGCGCCCGATAGGGCCCGAGCACCGCGATCGCCGCGCCCCCGGCGGCGAATCCCAGCATCTGCACGGCCTGGTTGGTCACGTTCTGCAGGGCCGAGCCCACGACGTACCTGTCGCCTTCCAGCACCTCGGGGAGCAGCGCCGCGCGGGCGGCGGAGAACGGCGCGCCGAGCAGCACGACGAAGAAGACCAGCGCGCACAGCACCGGAAACGGTGTCGCGGGCAGGGCCATCACGGCGAGCATCAGGGCGCGCAGCATGTCGCACCAGAGCATGACCCGCCTGCGCGGGTACCGGTCGGCGAGCCCGGACAGCAGGGGCCCGCCGACGATGGGCGGCAGGTAGGTCAGGGCGTAGACGGCGGCCGTTGCCAGCGGCGAAGCGGTCCGGCTGTAGACCAGCACCGCGAGCGCCACCTGCGCGAGCTGGTCGCCGAGGAGCGACATGCCCTGTCCGAGCCACAGGGCCCGGAACTCGGGGATCGCGGCGACCTCCCGATAGGTGGCCCGCACCTCGGGGGGACGGCGGTGCCGGCCGGACAGCCTGCCGGGCTTGGTGGCCGCCATCTCACTCCGCAGAGGTCGCTCCGCCGGCCATGTCCGCCGGTGTCCGCCGCGGCGACTGGATCTTACAGCCCGTGGTCAACATGTCACTTACAGTGCCCGTCGGAAGCGACTTTTGCAACCCGCTGACAGTCCCGTTTCGCAGGCCGCGAACGGCGATCGCCGCCCTGACGAGGCAAAACGCCCGAGGAAAGGGGCCGTCACCAGCCGAGCTCGTGCAGCCGTTCGTCGTCGATGCCGAAGTGGTGGGCGATCTCGTGGACGACGGTGACGCGGACATCCTCGACCACGTCGTCCTCGGTCTCGCAGATCTCCAGCGTGGGGTTCCGGTAGATCTCGATGCGATCCGGGAGAACCCCCGAATACCAGTCGCCCCGCTCGGTCAGCGGAATGCCGGTGTAGAGCCCGAGCAGGCCGGGCTCGGGCGGGTCGTCCACCACCACGACGACGACGTTGTCCATGACCTTGGCCAGATCCGGGGGGATCGTGTCGAGCGCCTCGGCCACGAGCTCCTCGAACCTCTTCAGCGGGACGTCGATCACGGTCTCATCGTGTCATCGCGAGGCTGCCGTGCGGTAGCGCCGTACGGCGAGCGGTGCGAAGACCGCGATGATCAGCAGCGACCAGGACAGCGACGCCGTCACCGGATGCTGGAGAGGCCAGGAGGCGGCGGCCGAACCGGGGTTGCCGAACAGCTCCCGGGCGGCCGAGACGACGGCGCTCATCGGATTCCAGTCCGCGATCGCCCGCAGCCATCCGGGCAGCCTCTCAAGCGGCACGAACGCGTTGGCGAGGAACGTCATCGGGAACAGCCAGCCGAACGTGGCGGCGTCCGCCGACGCGCCGTTCCTCACGAACAGCCCGATGTACGTGCCCACCCAGATCATCGCGTACCCGAACAGGGCGAGCAGCGCGAAGCCGGCGAGCGTCTCCAGAGGGGTACCGTGCGGGCGCCATCCCGCGATCAGCAGGCCGCAGACGGCCATCATCGCGAGCGACAGCCAGTCCTTGGACAGGTCCGCGAGGCTCCGCCCGGCCAGCAGGGCCCCGCGCGCGATGGGCTGGACGCGGAAGCGGTCGATGATGCCGCGCGCCATGTCCTCGGCGACCGACGTGGCGGCGGCGACCGCGGACAGCGCCATGACCTGCATGAATATCCCGGGCATCAGGTAGTTCCGGTAGTCGCCCCCGCCGGGCAGGCTGATCGCGCTGCCGAAGACGTACCCGAACAGGATGGTCATGATGACCGGGGCGATCAGCTCGGCCGCGATCTGGCCCGGCTGGGCGCGCAGCTGGGAGAAACTGCGCCCCGCGATGACGTACGTGTCGCTCAGGGCCCAGCGCAGCCGTTGCCCCCTCGTCGCGGGGGGTTCCACCGTGATCATGCCGCCTCCTTCTCTCTGCCCGGCGCGTCCGTGAGCGCCAGGAAGACCTCGTCCAGCGTCGGGCGGCGCAGCCCCAGGTCCTCCACGCCGACCCCGGCGGCGCCGAGGGCCGCGGCGACCCTGACCAGGGAGGCGGCGCCGTCCGAGACGGGCACGACGAGCCGCCGTTCTGCGGTGTCGATCTCGGGCTCGCCGGCAAGCACGCCGCGCACCGCCGCGACGCCGGGAGCCAGGTCCGCGGTGTCGCGGAACGCGATGCTCACCCGGTCGCCGCCCACCTTCGCCTTCAGGGCGGACGGCGACCCGGCCGCGACCACCCGCCCGGCGTCCATGACGGCGATGCGGTCGGCCAGGTGGTCGGCCTCGTCGAGGTACTGCGTGGTGAGCAGGAGGGTCGTTCCCTCGGCGACGAGCGCGCGCAGCTCGTCCCACAGCGCGAGACGGCTGCGGGGGTCGAGGCCGGTGGTCGGCTCGTCCATGAACAGCACCGGCGGGGAGACGATCAGGCTGGCGGCCAGGTCGAGCCTGCGCCGCATGCCGCCCGAATACGTCCGCACCGGACGGTTCGCCGCCTCGGTCAGGCCGAACCGCTCCAGCAGCTCCTCGGCCCTGCGGCGGGCCGTACGGCGGGGCAGGTGATAGAGCCGGCCGAACAGCTCCAGGTTGCGGCGTCCGGTCAGCAGCTCGTCCAGTGCCGCGTGCTGGCCGGCGAGGCCGATGCGGTAGCGGAGCCGTTCGGAGTCCCCGGCCACGTCGCAGCCGGCCACCCGGGCCGAGCCGCCGTCGGGGCGCAGCAGCGTCGTGAGGACGCGCACCATCGTCGTCTTGCCGGCGCCGTTGGGCCCGAGCAGGCCGCACACGGAGCCGCGCGGCACGTCGAGGTCGACGCCCCGCAGCGCCTCGGTCGTGCCGAAACGCTTGCGTACTCCTTCCGCATGGATCACGGCATCTCCTTAACGCGGTTAAATTTAACAACGTTAAGGATGCATTGAACACCGTTAAGCTGTCAACCGTGGCACTCGAACGCGACACGATCGTCAGGACCGCCATCCGGCTCCTGGACGAGGTGGGGCTAGAGAAGCTGACCCTGCGCAGGCTTGCGACCGAGCTGGGCGTGCAGGCCCCAGCCCTCTATTGGCACTTCAGGAACAAACAGGAACTCCTCGACGAGATGGCCGAGGCGATCTCCGTGCAGGAGCCGTTGCGGCCGCTCGGCGAGGGGGAGTCGTGGGAGGAGTGGCTGGCGGAGTGGTGCAGGGGCCAGCGCCGCGCCTTCAAGTCGCACCGCGACACGGCGCGCCTCGCCGCCGGCACCCACCCCGGAACGGCCACGCTGCAGACCGTCGAGACCATCCTGGAGTCGCTGCAGCGCGCGGGATTCCCCCGTACGGACGCGATGTGGGGTCTCGGCACGCTCGCGAGCTTCCTCGGCGGATTCGTCCTGGAGGAGCAGTCCGACCAGGAGCGGGGAACGAGCGACCCGGCTCTGTTCGAGGAGGCGCTGGAGAGCCTCGCGCCGTACCCGAACGTGCGCGCGGTCATGGCCGAGACCAAGGGCCCGCAGACGGATGCGTCCTTCGAGCATGGCATTGCGCTGATTTTGTCCGGAATGCGGGCGCGTCTGGAGGCCCAGCCCGACGGTAGGTAACCGGAAGACCGTGGCCCGGTAACCAAAGAGGGCGCATCTTCGGGTAGTCAGGAAGGGATGGAGAACTCGTGGTTGAGGGCGTTCGCCCATAAGACGGCCGGCAGCAGGCTCGCCCGTGTGTCCGTCCGCGTGCTCGCGGTCGTGCTCGCGGCGGTGGTCGGCGGATGGCTCGGCATGGCGTTCGGCGCCAAAGTGGACACACCGGTCGGGCCTGCCGACATCGGGATGTCCCTGGCCCCGTCATGGAGCGGGGAGACCGTCATCGACGTACGGCCCCTCGGGACGCTCAGCTTCAACAGCCACAACGGCCCGCTGCGCCTCGACCTGACGATCGAGGCGGTCCACCCGGAGGTCGCGGAGGAGATTCTCAAGAATCCCCGGTGGGCCGACCGGTTGCCGACGACCATCGAGGCCGATGTCATCTCCGGTCTGCGGAGCCTCGTCCTGCGCGCGGTGCTGTTCGCCGTCGCCGCCGGGTTCATCACCGGCCTGGTGGCCTTCCGGCGGCTGTCGCGGGCGGTCTGGACCGCGGCGGGCTCGCTGGCGATGGTCGTCGTTCTCGGCGGCGTCTCCGCGCTGACGTTCAACCCCCGCTCGATCGCCGAGCCCCGGTACACCGGGCTGCTCACGGGTGTGCCGTCCCTGGTCGGCAGCGCCCAGTCGATCGTGACCAAGTTCTCCGAATATCGCGGCCAGCTCGCCAAGCTGGTGACCAACGTCTCCCAGCTGTACGAGGCGGGGTCGAACCTGCCGATCTTCGACCCCGATCCGGGCACCATCCGCGTGCTGCACGTCTCCGACCTGCACATCAACCCGCTGGGCTGGAACATGATCAAGTCGCTGAAGGACCAGTTCAAGGTCGACCTCATCGTCGACACCGGCGACATCAGCGACCACGGGACCAAGGCCGAGAACGAGTTCGTCAAGGAGATCGGCTCGCTCGGCGTGCCGTACGTCTTCGTGCGCGGCAACCACGACTCCATGACGACCCAGCGGGCGGTCGAGAAGCAGAAGAACGCCATCGTGCTGGACGGCGCCGCGGCCACGGTCAAGGGGCTGAACATCTACGGCATCGGCGACCCGAGGTTCACCCCGGACAAGTCCGTGCAGGCGGCGGGCGACGAGAGCAAGAGCCTTCTCGACCTCGGCCGGGCCAACGCGGCCAAGCTGGCGCCGCGCGAGTGGCCCCGGTCCGCCTCCACCTCGGCCCCGGACAGGATCGCCGCCGACATCGTGGCCGTCCACGATCCGACCGTGGGGCGCGGCCTGTCCGGGTATGTGCCGCTCGTGTTGAGCGGGCACGTCCACGCGCGGTCCACCGAGCTGCTGCCCTCCGGCACCCGGTTGATGATCCAGGGCTCCACCGGAGGCGCCGGCCTGCGCGGCCTGGAACACGACGAGCCGACCCCGCTGACCGCCTCGGTGCTCTACTTCGGCAAGAGCAGCCACCGCCTGGAGGCCTGGGACGACATCACCGTCGGCGGCCTCGGCGAGCAGTGGATCCAGTGTGAGCGTCATATCGAGCCGGACCCTGGTCGTACAATTTCTCCCGAGTCGCCGCAGGCGCCGCCGTCGCCGACGGCAACCGGCAGCGGCTCGCCGTCGCCGGCCGCTTTGGCATCAGGGGCAAACGTCCCCTATGCTTCAGAGGTCTCCGACGGAAGGCGTCACGGAACAGGGCGAAAGCCTTGAGCCCCCATCGTCTAGCGGCCTAGGACACCGCCCTTTCAAGGCGGCGGCACGGGTTCGAATCCCGTTGGGGGCACGTGGAGCGCGTCGGGCGCGCCGGATGACGGAAGGTCGAAGACCTACCGGAAGCTGGTAAGCTAGGCGAGCCGAACAACACGGGGAAGCGAAAGCCCCCCGGACATAAAGGTCCTGTAGAGCAGTTTGGAGTGCTCGCCACCCTGTCAAGGTGGAGGTCGCGGGTTCAAGTCCCGTCAGGACCGCGTACGGCGGCAGCCGCCGAGGTCAGGTAGCTCAGTTGGTACGAGCGTCCGCCTGAAAAGCGGAAGGTCGGCAGTTCGACCCTGCCCCTGACCACCACTCTTGAACAGCCCAAAAGCCCCGAGCCGATCATGGCCGGGGCGTTTTTGATTCCCAGTGACAGCAACGCTGACAGCAACGTCACCAATCGCCGTAGTGCCAGTACATCTCCCGGGCGATCTCGTCGCGCGTTTCGAAGTAGTCGGTGAGCCCTACATCCGAGCCAGTGAAGTAGTTGGCTACGCCTTCCATCGCGAGGTGGAAGGCCCGCAGGTCGATGCAGTGGACGTTGTCGAGGGTGGGAGAACCCTGCGTTGTGATGGGTAGCGAGCTTCCTGCGCTGTTGGGTCAAGCGCATGGAGCTGCAGGATCAGCCGCTCAACGTGACGAGTCGTTGCTTGATCGCCTTCCGGTTGTCCGGCTCCATCGGCGTGCCGCGCAGGGAGGGGAAGACGAGGCCGTGATCCTCCCAGTCCGGCCAGCGGTCGGAGCGCTCGGCGAACTGCCGGCGCCGGTGCTCGCGCAGCGCCTCAACGCAGATCGGCGGTAGCAGGACCGTACGGGCCGAGTCTTCCGTTTTGGGCCGGACGAACTGGAGACGGCCCGCGACTCGCTGGAGGGTCTGGACCACTTCGAGCTTCGCTCCGACGAGGTCGACGTCCTCCCACCGGAGCCCGAGCAGCTCCCCGCGCCGCAGGCCGAAGCAGAGCGCCAGGACGTAGAGCGCGTAGAGAGCCGATGTTCGGCGGCGGCCTTGAGCGTCGCCCGCGCCTGGGGCACAGTGAGGCCGCGGTTCACCTTGTACTTCGGGACGGGCACCTTGACGAGCTTGGCCGCGTTACGCGGGATGATCTCTTCCCGTACGGCGCATTCCAGCGCGTTCCGCAGTACGGCATGCACCGACTGAACCATGCGCGTGGACAGGCGAGATTCGCAGCACTTGCCGCCCTTGGCTGCGCAGCACTTCGGAACCTCGCGCGAGGCGTCCCAGCCATTCCGAAAGCACTGGCACTCCGCGCGAATACGGGGCCGGGTTGGACAGCGGCGAGGATCTGTGGGAGCTCGTCCAAGGGGTTCGCCCCGTCCATGGCGACACTTATCAGGTCGTGAAAGATCGCGGTGCCTTCCCATGCCGCCGGATCGCCGTGGGCGAGGGCGGCGATATGCCGGGCGGCATCCATGGTGACCTGCTGGCCGTCGCGGGCGAAGTACACCGCCGATGGGTTGGCCCGCATCAGTGCGCCGTTGCCGGCGGCTCGGTGGCTGCTTCGGTAGTGGGCGGTGGCGGCTTGGTCCCAGGGCAGTCCGCGGGTCAGTACGTCTTCGGTCTGTAGTCCGATGTCTTTGGGGTCATCGGCCGCCCACCGCTGGAAGCGGGCGAAGATGTCCGGTAGGTCTAGGCCGCCGTGCTCCAGCAGTGACTCGGCTACATGTATGGCCATCTGAGTATCGTCAGTGGCTTCCCCGGCATCCCAGCCGCCGCCTCCGCTCATTTCGCCGCCAGCACCCGGTACCGGGAAGCGGGAGGAGAACGCGCCCGCCGGCCCGAACTCGAATGGCGCACCCAGCGCGTCGCCTACAGCAGAGCCGACGACCGCACCAACGGCACGCTGCCTAAGGTTCACTACGGCAGGCTATCGAGCTGATCGAAGGAGAGAGCAGGGGCGGGATCCGGCGGGGATCTCCAGCCCCGAGGTGATCAACGAGCTCAGGGCGAGGTCCGTAAGCGGCTGGGGTGGAAGGCTGATCACCTCGCACGCCATCGACCCGGGCAAGCCCAGCAGACCGGTACCGGAGACTCCGCATCAAGCCCGGCTGTGACCGTTGGCGTCCAATGGCCGAGGAACCGCCGGCCAGGTGAACGTACACGCGAAGCCGAGCTTGACGCTCCATCACCGGCCCGCTGCCGCTTCGCGGCGGGTCGACAGCGTACGAGGTGGTGCGACAGGAGGTCGCACGCGGTGAGTGAACTCGCAGACTGGGGGAGGCTGCCGCAGCTGATCAGGCGTTTGAACCGTGGGGCGGATGTTCTCGGGTTCTTCGACGCGGTGCCCAGGTCCAAAGACTTTCACCAGCCAGGAGTGCGTAGGGGCGCCAGCGTCGACGAAATCGGGCAAAGGGCGCGGCTTCTCCCAATTTTCTGACGATCTGGGCGTAACCCAGCCATCGCAAGTCACCAAGTAGGGATGTAATCGACGAAGGGAGCCGGGCCGGTGCGTCGCCAGCAGGCAAAGATCGCTCCAGATTTCGCGGCTTTCGAAGCCTTCTACCGGCGGCACGTTGACGCGGTCACTCGTTTTCTCGCCCGCCGCGTGGACGATCCGCACACTGTTGCCGACTTGGTGGCCGAGGTGTTCATGGCGGTGCTCGATTCCGCACATACGTATCGGCCGAAGCTGGGTAGCGAGGTGGCCTGGTTGTACGGCGTGGCACGTAACACGCTGTCTGCCGAGCGGCGGCGGGCGTTCAGGGAGTCGCAGCTGACGGCACGCGCGAGCGGCCGACGGCAGTTGAACGAGGACGACATAGCGCGATTGGAGGAACGCATCGACGCCGCCCGGCACTCCAGGCAGGCCCTCCAGGCCATGGCCGGACTGCCCGACGGGGAACGGGCCATGCTCGAGTTGGTCGTCATCGACCAACTCAGTGTTACCGAAGCGGCGGCAGTTCTCGGGATCCAGCCGGGGGCCGCCAAGGTGCGGCTGCACCGAGCTCGGCGGGCGCTCAAGGCACTCCCCTTCTCGATGGAAGGAATCAGTGGATGAACTTCGAGGAGCAGATACTCATGGAACTCAAGGCCGAGTACGGTGCCCGGGTCGAGCGACGCCGACGCACCCGCCGCCTCATGATGGTCACGGCGGCCGCCGGGCTGGCCGCGGTGGCCGCGATCGCCGTTCCGCTACTTACCGGTTCCGAATCGGCCGCTTACGCCATCTCCAAGAACGACGACGGCACGATCCGGGTGGAGCTGCACGAGTTTCGGGACGCCGACAAGTTGGAGCAGGACCTCAAAGACCTGGGTGTCAACGCCGATATCACCTACCTCAATTCGAGGCAGATCTGTGCGCGGGACAGGGGCCAGAACGTCGATTCTCCCATCGGTAAGACTCCCGAGGAGTGGGAAAAGACCGCTGTCCGCAATGTGGCCCGGCCGAACGGCCGTGGCATGGACATCGATCCGAGGCACATCAGTAGCGGGCAGACGCTGGTGATGGAAGTGAGCGAGGAGGGGGACAGCGTGACGCTGGGCACACGTCTCATCGTCGGCGAGGTGCGCCCGTGCAACCCCATGGATGACCCGACCTGGGAGGAACGCAAGGCCGAGGAAAACCGGCAGCCCGCCGAAAACTGAGCCGCGGTGATCAGCGCCGCCCCCCCGTTCAGACCGCCGCCGAGGCCACGACCGGCCGCCGGCTGTGGATGCCGCAACGGCTGACCATGAGGGGATGCGCCAGGTAAGAGCCGATGCCCTTGGCGCTTCTCACGTCGTTCGTGGCTCTACAGCATTGAAGTGCAAATTCGCCCATCGCTGACCGTTTCCGACGTGACAGCAGCGGTGACAGCAACGTCGGGCACCAGAGGCTTCCCCCGGGCACCGTCGACCACCGTCTGACTTGGGCTTGCCGTGCGTGATCAGGGTGGTTGTGCGGCCTGAAAAGCGGAAGGTCGGCAGTTCACCTGCCCCTGACCACCAGCGCTGAACAGCCGAACTCCCCGAGGCGAAGATCGCTCCGGGGAGTTTTCGTGTCCGTTGACGGCAACAAACGCGGCGGACGGTCATCCAGATGAGGCTGGATCAGATAATCTGATTTCATGAAGGTGATGACTGCCACCGAAGCGTCTCGCAGCTTCGCGACCGTCCTCGACGAGGCCGAGCGCGGGGAGACGATCGTGGTGACCCGTGGCGGGAAGCAAATCGCCGTGATCGGCCCCGCGCCCACCGCGCCAGGGCGTATGGTCAAGGCGTTTCTGGCCAGAAGCGCGGGGAGACTGGACGCGGACTTCGAGGCTGATGTCGCGGCGGCCCGTGAGGCGGTCGACGATGAGATGAGGGGCACGTGGCCCGACGCCTGATCCTGGACACGGGCGTGCTCATCGCCGCCGAGCGAGGCAAGGCATCCGTGGACGCCGTGATCGAGGACGCCGATGACGTGGCCATTGCGGCGATCACTGTGGCCGAACTGCTCGTCGGCGTGGAGATGGCCGATGCAGCCCGACGACCGAATCGGCAGGCCTTCGTGGACGAAGTCCTGGCGTTGATTCCCGTCGAGGAGTACACAACGGACGTCGCCAGAGTCCATGCTCGTCTCATGGCGCATGTCCGACGAGAAGGTAAATCTCGGGGAGCGTACGATCTGCTGATCGCAGCGACGGCCGCGGCCACTGCGAGAACAGTGATCACAATGGACGCCTCGGCCGCCTTCGATGATCTTCCAGGCGTCCGTGCGCGGGTGGTTCCTCGCTGAGTGACGACGGCAACCCTGACGGCAACGTCGGCCACCAAGACCACACCTAGGGCACTCTTGGCCACCCGTCGGCACCTGGTCGAGGCGGCCCATCAGCCTGATCGCCACACCTGAAAAGCGGAAGGTCGGCAGTTCGACCCTGCCCCTGACCACCAGTTTCGAACAGCCAAGATGCCCCGTAGCGAAGATCGCTCCGGGGCGTTTTTGTTGTTCTGACGACAACGCTGACGACAGTAGTCAGGGCGGTCAGGTTGCAAGGGCTGGAGAATCCATGCTGTGAGCCGGACTGACAACACGATGCCGCTGCGCATACAAGAGCAGGACGGCCGTCGTTACAGGCATGACGTGGGCGGGTCCTACAAGGGCATCGGCGGAGACACGAGCATCGCTGAACGGAAGGCTCGGCAACGCGTTCGGTTGACCCTGCTACGGGTCGAGGAACCGGAGCCTACGAGGCATCGCCACAGCGAGAAGTGGCTTTATTAGGGAACGTGGAAAAGCGCTTCAGGACCTCCTGGAGCGCTTCACCGTGTGGAGTGGTCGCGTCAGCTCAGTGCTTCGCCTAGCTTGCCGAGGGCCCTGCGCTTCTCGTCGAGGGAGGCGTGCGCGTAGATCGTCATGGTGACCTCGATGTCGGAATGTCCGACGATCTCTCGAACGATGTGAGGCGGTATGCCCATGTCGAGCAGGAGGCTCACACAGGTGTGACGAAGGTCGTGGAGACGGACCGAGCCCAGTCCAGCCGCTTTCCGGATCTCGCTCCAGCTACGTCGTAGGTTGGCCGGCTCCATGGGTGTGCCGCGGCGTGAGGGGAAGACGAGCCCGTGATCCTCCCAGTCCGGGAAACGATCGGACCGTTCTATGAGGGCGCGGGCGGCGGCCGGCCGCCGAGGTGCGCGCGCGGATCCTCGCGGCGACGGGGGCGCTGCTGCTCGACGAGGGCATGGCGGGCGTCACGATCGAACGGGTCGCCGAGCTGTCCGGGGCGAGCAAGACGACGGTCTACAAGTGGTGGCCGTCGAAGGGCGCCCTGGCCCTCGACGGATACTTCCACGCGGTCGAGTCGGCGCTGGCCTTCCCCGACGGCGGCGACGTCGAGGTCGACCTCGTCGCCCAGCTCCGCTCGCTCGCCCGGCTCCTCACCGGCACGCCGGCCGGCCGGGTCATCGCCGGGATCATCGGCCAGGCGCAGACCGATCCCGACCTCGCCGACGTGCTGCTCCGCCATTACTCGGGCCCGCGGCGAGATCTGGCCGTCGAGGTGCTGAGGCAGGCCCAGGAATGCGGTCAGCTGCGCCCCGACCTCGATCTCGACGTGACCGTCGACCAGCTCTGGGGCCCCTTCTACCACCGGCTGCTGCTGTTCCCGAACATGCCGATCACCGAGGAGTACGCGACGGCCCTGGTCCGCAACCTCCTGGCGGGCATACGGACGTGACGCTCCCCGGCGCCTCGCCGGGGAACGGCCGGACCGGCCGTCAGCCGGTGTAGTCGTCGAACGTGATGGAGATCCGGTGCCGGTCGGACGGCAGCGCGGGCACCGTCAGCACGTCGCGCTCGCCGCCCCCGCCGCGCGGCGTGGCGACCACGCTGATCGGCCGGCGGCCCGCGGGCAGGAAGACGTCCATGCCGCTGAGGAACGGCTGGGCGAAGAACTGTGGGATGGGCGCGCCGAGGTCGGTGACGCGGTCGACGCCGGCGTCGTAGGCGAACAGCCCGATCGCCCGCTTGCTGCGCGGCGTGTTGGCGGGGTTGAGCAGTTCGGTCCCGTTGACCTTGAGCGAGTCGCCGGCCACGCCCTGGTCGCCCCACCACTCCTTCTGCCGGCTGATGACCAGGTTGGCGTGATGAGGGCCCGACTCCATCAACGCCGCCGCGCCCTCCCCGGGCGGGCTCGTCAGCAGTCGCACCAGCGCATCCGAGCGCCGGAAGGGCTGGAAGTACAGGTGGTGCACCGAGGTGGGCCACACGACGGCGAACTCGTAGTGCGCGTCACCCCGCGCCTTGAACGGGCCCCACGAGCCGTCCGGGCCGATCCGGAACACCGCGGCGGGCCTGCGCGTCAGGCGCTCGCCGTCACGCGGGTCGACCCGGTAGATCTCGACCCGCGTGCCGTCGGCCCCGGCGTTGCTCGGGAACAGCACCGCGCGCCCGGACAGCCGGATGTTGCCGCGCTCCTCCTGGACGTCGGTCGTGCGGGGCCGCCGCCGGGTGAAGAACTCGAAGAACTTCGCGAACGTCTCCTCCGACGACACGACCTGCGTGTGCGACTGGTCGGGGAACCTGACGTTCACGGCACCGCCGACCTGCCGGTCCGGCGAGCCCTCGCCCCACACCGCGAGCGTGGGCACCCCGCCGGGCTGGTCGGCCGAGCTGGAGCCGTCGAGGTTGACGTAGTGGGCGACCTTCGCCGCCCGTTGCGGGCTGCTGCGGAGGTACTCCTGCATGAGGCCGGTCCCCAGCGAGTGGGCCAGCAGATCGACCTTGTCGGCCCTGGACGCGGCCAGCAGCCGGTCGATCCGCGCGTCCAGGCCCGCGTACACCTGCTCGCGCGTGTTGATCTGGAACAGGGAGTCGTAGTCGTGGGACTCGATCAGGCCGATGGGGTAGCCGTTGCCGGTCAGCCGCCTGGCCTGCGTCTCGAACTGGGCGCCCGACCCGCTGAAACCGTGCACGAAGATCACGGGCCGGTACTTGTGCGTCCCCGCCCACGAGGCGGGCGCCCACAGGACGCAGGCCGCCACGACCGCCGACAACGCCGCCAGCCAGGCGACGACCCCGCGTATCCTCATCCGGAGCTCCTCCAGCCGAAGAGAACATTCTTCTGGTCCCTGTCGGCGTCGATCATGAGGCCGCCCCGTCAACGGGCTTACGCTTGGTGAACCTCCTGGAAGACCTCCCGGGCGACGCGGTAACCGTCGAAGGCCCGGGCCGCGCCGGCGTACGCCTCGATGTGCACGAACGCCTCCACGATCTCCTCCGGGGTGACGCCGTTGTTGAGCGCGATGCGCAGCTGCCCGCGCAGCGGTTCGAGCGTGCCCAGGGTCGCGGCGATCGTCACGGAGACGAGGGCGCGGGTGCGGGTGTCGAGGACGTCGGTGCGCGGCCACGCGTCGCCGAAGGTGTGCCGGGTGGCCAGGCGCATGAAGTCGGCGGCGTTGGCCGGCTCGCCCGGGCCGGGTTCCAGGAACGGCTCCAGCCTCCTGCCGAGCAGGTGCGCGGCGGTGTCGAGCGCGGCCTCGTAGCCGGGTTCCCGCTGGGTGTCGGTCATGTGGTTCCTTCCGGATCAGTGCTGGGGGCGCGCGTTGAGCGCGCCGTACTGGCCGCCGCGCACCCGCGCGGGGTCGAACAGGCCCGACAGGTGGGCGACGTCGTCCGCGCTCAGCGGAACGGCCGTCGCGGCGGCGTTCTGGCGCGCGTACTCCGGCCGCTTGGTGCCGGGGATGGGCGCGATGTCGTACGGCTGGGCGAGCAGCCAGGCCAGGGCCACCTGGCCCGGGGCGTGCCCGCGCTCGGCGGCGAACGCCTTCAGCCCCTCGACGAGGCGGAGGTTGCCGGCGAAGTTCTCCTCCTGGAACTTGGGCAGGGTCGAGCGGAAGTCGTCACCCTCGAACGAGGTCTCGCTGGTGAAGCGGCCGGCGAGCGCGGCCCGCCCCAGCGGGCTGTACGGGACGAAGGTGATGCCCAGTTCGCGGCAGGCGGGCAGCACCTCCTGCTCCACCTCGCGGGCCCAGAGCGAGTACTCGCTCTGGAGGGCCGAGATCGGCGCCACGGCGGATGCCCGGTGCAGGATGTCCGGACCGACCGCGCTGAGCCCGATCGCGCGCACCATGCCCGCGGTCACCAGCTCGGCCATCGCGCCGACGGTGTCCTCGATCGGCACGGCGGTGTCGTGGCGATGGAGGTAGTAGAGGTCGATGTGGTCGACGCCGAGGCGGCGCAGGCTGGCCTCGCAGGCGGCGGCCACGTACTCCGGGCGGCCGTCGTAGACCACCCCGCCCTCCTCCGAGGGCCGCGCCCCGAACTTGGTCGCCAGGACCACCCGGTCGCGCAGGCCGCGCACGGCGCGGCCGAGCAGTTCCTCGTTGTGGCCGAAGCCCTTCTGGGACTGGCCGGTGGCCGCGCCGGCGGCGCCGTAGATGTCGGAGGTGTCGAAGAAGTCGATGCCGGCCTTGACGGCGGCGTGGATCGTGGCGACGGACTCCGCCTCGTCGGCGTCGCCGTAGAACTGGGACATCCCCATGCAGCCCAGGCCGATCGGCCGGACGGAGATGTCGGTGTGCCCGAGGGTGACACGGGCTTCGCGCATGATGGTCCTCCTGGTCCTCAGGCGGCGATGGTCTTGTACTCGACGTACTGGGCGAGGCCGGCGACGCCGAACTCGCGGCCGATGCCGCTGCTCTTGTAGCCGCCGAAGGCGCCGTCGTAGGTCGGGGCGGCGCCGTTGACGGTCATCCACCCGGTACGGATCCTGCGGGCGACCTCGATGCCGTGCTCCCGGTCGGCGGCCCACACGCCACCGCCGAGGCCGTACTCGGAGTCGTTGGCGATGCGGACGGCGTCGTCCTCGTCGTCGAACGGGATGACGACCAGGACGGGGCCGAAGATCTCCTCGCGGGCGATCCGCATGTCGCTGTCGACATCGGCGAACAGCGTCGGACGGACGTAGTACCCGCCCTCCAGCCCGTCAGGGGTCTCGAGTCCGCCGGTCACCATCCGGGCGCCTTCGGCGACGCCGAGTTCGATGTAGGAGCGCACCCGCTGCTGCTGGTCGGCGCGGACCATCGGCCCGATGAAGGTCTCGGGGTCGGAGGGGTCGCCGACCCGGACGTCCTCCATCATGGCGGCCAGCGCCGCGACGACCTCCTCGTAGCGGCTGCGCGGGGCGAGGATGCGGGTGTGGGCCACGCAGTTCTCGGCGTTGTTGCCCAGCGACAGGGCCCTAAGGCCTGCCACGACCGCCGTCAGGTCGGCGTCCTCAAGGATGATCGAGGCGGACTTGCCGCCCAGCTCCAGGCTGACCCGCTTGAGCTGCTCCCCGGCGACGGAGGCGATGCGCCGGCCGGCCGCGGTGGAGCCGGTGAAGGCGATCTTGTCGACGCCGGGGTGGGCGACCAGGTACTCGCTGGTCTCGCGGCCCGCTGGCAGGATGCTCACCACTCCCTCGGGCAGCCCGGCCGCGTCGAAGACCTCGGCGAGCGCCAGGGCGTCCAGCGCCGTCTCCGGGGAGGCCTTCAGGACGACCGTGCAGCCGGCGAGCAGCGCGGGAACCAGCTTGACCAGGGCCGACTGGTGTGGAGCGTTCCACGGGATCACCGCCGCCACCACGCCGACGGGTTCCCGGCGCAGCCGCGTCGTGGCGTCGCCGACGGCGCCCACCTCCTCCTCCCAGCCGAGAGCGGCGGCGGCGCGCACGTACGCCTCCGTCATCTCCGGGAGGGACTGCAGGTGCGTCCAGCGGGTGAACCACAGCGGCGAGCCGTTCTCGGCGGTGACCAGGGCCGCGAACTCCTCGGCGCGGACCGCGTAGAGCTTGGAGAACCGCTCCACGACGGCGCTCCGTTCCTGCGGGCTCATCCGGGGCCAGGGGCCCTCGTCGAACGCCCGGCGGGCGGCGGCGACCGCCCGGTCGACGTCGGCGGGGGCGGCGTGCGGCGCGGTCCCGACCAGCGAGCGGTCGTGCGGGGAACGCACCTCCAGGACGTCCGCGGTGGCCGGGGCGACCCACTGGCCGCCGACGTACAGGTTCGGGTAAGTGATCACGGAAATACTCCTCATATAGGTGTCCATCGGACCTTTATGACTATAGCGGTCCAGTGGACACGTATCAAGTGTCCGATGGACCGCTAATGTGGGGAGCTGCCATGATCCGCGGTGCGCGAGGAGGTTCGATGGACGAGGTGGAGGCGCCGTCCTTCCAGCGGGCCAGGCGGCCCGAGCACCGGGAGCTCCGCAAGCAGGAGATCCTGGACGCCGCGGAGGCGCTGCTGGCCGAGATGCCCGCCGACGAGATCAGCCTCCGGGAGCTGGGGCGCCGGCTCGGGGTGTCCAAGACGCATGTGGTGCGCTATTTCGAGAGCCGGGAGGGCGTCTTCCTAGGGCTGCTCGCCAGGCTCCGGCTGGCCTGGCTCGACGCGCTGGCGGACGAGTGGCCGGCCGCGCCGTGCGAGCCCGACCAGGTGATGCGGGCCTGGGCCGATTCGCTCGCCGCCCGGCCGGTCCTGTGCCAGCTGTGGAGCCTGCTGCCGACCGTCCTGGAGCGGAACGTCTCCGCCGGCACCGTGCGCGCCTACAAGTTCATCGACCTGGAGCACCGCACCCGGCTGGCGGGGCTGGTCAGGGAGCGGGTGCCGGCCCTCGGCGCGGGTGACGCTCTCACGCTGACGGAGTACGCCGTCGTCGCGCTGGTGGGCCTGTGGTCGTTCAGCAACCCGACCCCGACCATCGTCGAGGCCACGTCCGACCCCCGGCTCGCGGGCTCCCGGGTGGACTTCGCCACCATGTACGGCGAGATCCTGCAGACCACCCTCGCCGGTCTGCTCGCCCGAGCGTGAGCCGCCCCCGGTTCAGCGGACCGGCCGGACGTACTCGGCGAGGGTCTCGGCGGTACGCGGAGTACTACTCGGATTGACGCGGCACCGTGCGGCCTACGGATCGGAACGTTGCGTAGTGGCCCAGGCCGTGACGATCGCGTACTCGGCGTGCGCCGGTCGTGGTAGGGGCGATCGACGCCAAGTCCCTCCCTCGTGGGGAACCGGCACTGGGTGGCCATGCCTGAGGTAATACGAGAGTTGACGACAATGCTGACGACACTTCGGCCACCATGGGCGCACGTCGGCATCCGAGCAGCACCGCTGACCTCGGCACGGGCCGGGGGAGCAGGGTGATTGCTCCGCCTGAAAAGCGGAAGGTCCGTCCTGACTTGGAAGCCGGTTGTTCCGGTCGGTCGGAGAAGCGCCGGATCACGCTACCGTGCGCGGTTGGATGGAGAGCATGTCCGCTCACGACGTGGCCCGGCTGTTGCCCGATGTGCCGGTGCTCCGTGACCTGTGCCGGTCCATGGCGGTGCTGGAGGCCATCCTCAGCCCGGGGTGGGAGAGCCGCTACCACTGCTTCGACGCAGGGTGGGGTCCCGGGGAGGAGATGGCCTCGATGCGCAACGGTTCCGGAGATGAGTACTCCATCGTCTTCTCGGCAGCGGGTGCCTACATCCGCGGCTTCGACCACGAGGCGGCGATGAGCCCGTACGACAACGACGGGCCGTGGCCGGGGGTGCTCGACTCGGTTCCCGAGGTCTTTCGGCACTGCGTGGCCGAGCCCGCGTTCTGCGACGAGGACGGGATGCCGGTCCTGACTGCCTGCCTGTGGCGCGGGACCGGTGACGACTGCTGGCGGCTGGGAGAGATCGACTACCCTGACGGCGCGAGCGACCCCGACGGGGCGTCATACCTATTCGCGCGGCTCACCGATCCGTCTCCGGAGGCGTTCCGGCGGTTCGCCGAGGACTACTACGAGATTCCGGTGGACCTGGACGCGGTGCGGCACGTCTGCGCGCTCCGCCCGCTGACACAGGCGGTGGTCACCACACTGAATGTCGACCTCACCATCAAGGATCTCGCCGACGACCTCGCGGCGGCCCGGTATCCATCCGTCACCGGCTGAGAAGACGCTCTGCCCGTGGGGTGGTGGTCGTGCAGAGGCTCGCGCTCTTCGACCCTGGCCGCCGGTGGATGGATGGGTGGTGACGATCTCATCAAGGACATCGGTGGGGGACGGGCCGCCGGCGTGCGTACGCTCTGGGTCGACCGGGGAACGGGCCCAATCAGGAGCACGAGGCGGACCACGTCGTCACGGACGTGCTCCAAGCGATGGAGATCATGCACGGCGAAGGCTGACCGGACTGCCGCGAGGTGATCTGCAATGTAGTCCGCTCAGTGCGGATCCAGGGGCAGATGGACAGGTGCGTTACCGTGCGGTGGTGACGTTCATGAACATCGTGCGTCGTAAGGGCGACGAGCTGTATCCGTGTCCGTGCTGCGGGTTCCTCACTCTTGAGGAGCGGGGCATGCACGAGATCTGCCCGGTGTGCTTCTGGGAGGACGACGGCCAGGATGAGCATGACGCCGACGAGGTTCGCGGTGGTCCCAACTACGGACTGAGCCTCACCCAGGGACGGCGAAACTTCGCCAAGTTCGGCGCAAGCAGTAAGCGGTGCGTCGACAAGGTACGTGACCCCCTCCCTCACGAGCACCCAATCCGATGATCTTGCTAACCCGAGTGCTAACAACAGGTCTAGACGGACCTGGACGACCGTGGACTGAGGGATCCTGCAGAGACCGCCCCACCAGGCCCAGAAGACAACCGCGGACGGTCCTGGACGGTCTTGACCTAACTCGTAATGAAGGGGCAAGGGGTCGATTCCCTTAGGCGGCTCGACGTCAGAGGCCCGACATCTCGGGAGAGCCTCTTGCTAACACCTCTGCTTACAGCTCAGGGTGGAGAGTGCGGAGCCCTGGCGCAGTGCAGGCGGGTGATCCCGTTTGCTGGCCTCACAAGCTCAACGGCTCTCCTGCCCCCTCAAGGGGCTGGTATAAGGACCGCGCTCGTCATCCGATGACGATGGGTGATTGCTCGATGGTGAATAAAGCGCCCTGCCGAGGATCGGTGGCGACCTGACCGCTGACATAGCCGGCGGACGCGCCGCCGGTCTCCGTACAATCTGGATCGACTGGGGCGCCTGGCACGAGCGCGATGCCGATCACGTAGTCGGTGACGACACGAGCAGCCGCCGACCAGGCCCCGCCTGGCTGTACCAGCCCGAGCCGTGCAGCCATCTCAAGGAGTTCCAGCGGCCTGCCTGCCGCGCCCTGCTGAACCCCAAGAGGCAGGACCTGACATTCGGCGAGGCGGATGAGGGAGTCTTTAGCGATCAGCTGCGAGGGGAGGCACCTCTGCTGCATGCCGAGACCAGGGCAATGCGAATCACAGAAGTGAAGTGCTTTTTTATTGGTATGGGATTCGGCGCCGATAGGCATGTAACGAAAGGTGCACGGCATCCGATAATTCAGCATGCTGGCTAACCTGTTACCAGGTATTCGCGAGATTCGGGCACCGATTTCCGCTGGCTATATCTGGCTATTCTTTGCTTGGCTGATTTGGGCTCGCCATCTTCCCGAACCGGCCCATGCAGCTGGACTCTTAGTCGACGTCTACAGGCTAGCAGACAGCATGGGAGAGTCGGGAGTAGGGATCGGGCTCAGCTTTTTAGCTTACATGATCGGGATCATTTCGACATCGATCTCTAGGCGTATCAACGGATTCCTTTCTATATTCATTGGGGGAAAGGCTTCTCGTGTAACTTTGCGCAGTATCTTGCGTAGCCGAGGTCTAGTTACCTACCAGGAGACGTATCAGTTTGGCTTGCGCGGCATTCTACCCATTCGCATCGCTAATGGAGTTAAATTGATGGCGTCAATGCTGTCACCTTCAACTCCCCCACGCATGCGAGCAATCTGGGAGTTCATGCGCGAGCTTTCGAATGACATTGGGCAAATTCCGGTGCGCCTAATAGGTCACGACCAGGAACTATACAATGCCTATGATCGAACTAATTCTGAGGCGGAGTTTAGGACGGGGTGTGCCTTCCCGTTAGGTGCCGTAGCTGTCGGGGTCTACTTGCAGGTCAATGCAGCAGCCGGTATTACAATCGCTTTGGTTGCTTTATCAATACTGATAAGTGGGATTAAACGTGAAGGTGAAGCGTCCCTATTCTTGCTATTGACGGTCACTTCTGGCCGGATGGATTCTTCTATTCTAGAGAACGCCAAAGATATTATCGATCGCTACGAGAAATCTTTCGAAAATGAACGCGGGTCGGTAGAAACAAGGTCAGCTGGTAGCGAGTCGGCCAGCTGAGGCGATATAGTTACGGCCGCGGTGTCGGCCAATGCCTGAAGAATGCGGGCCGGATCTGGGCCGTAGCGGTCGTGACAGTCCTCAGGGAGGCGCTTGTTAGCTTGCGGTGGGCCAGTTGACGACAGCACTGACGACAACGTCAGCCACCATGAGCGCCCGACGACACCTGTACAGCCACGCTGACCTCGCGTCCCGGGGACGGAGCAGGGTGATTGCTCAGCCTGAAAAGCGGAAGGTCGGCAGTTCGACCCTGCCCCTGACCACCATCCTTGAACAGTCCAAACGCCCCGAGCGATCACGCTCCGGGGCGTTTTTGATTTTCAATGAGGGCAACGGCGAGAGGCGCTACGGCTAGGGCATGCCCTCCGCAACGGCGTCATCAGCAGTCAGCTATGGGGTAGCGCACTGCGCGCCCCCAGAGCCGCTCTCTCATGGCCATCCCCGCTGGCCCCCTTACGGATGGCTCGGCTTTTTGTTCGCCGCGTAGGCCATGCCAGGTGCGGTAGCCCCCGAAGTGATCCATCCGGGTGCGTTCCGCGGCGAGATCGGCGCACAGATCAGAGAGCGCCGCTCTTGACTGTGAGCGTCTTCTCAAGCATTCTTGTTCTCGGGCGAGAGCAGTGCTCTCGGAGGAATGTGCTGAGGAGCTGGCCATGACCCGCTACATCGAACCGACCCGCATGGATCACCTGTTCAACCGTACGGTTGCCGGGCTGACCCGTATCGGGATCAGCATCTGGGGTTCTCGCATCCTGTACGTCCGCGGCCGGTCCAGCGGCGAATGGCGCACCACGCCGGTGAACGTGCTGACCCTGAACGGCTCTCGCTACCTGGTCGCACCCCGAGGCGTCACTCAGTGGGTCCGCAACCTGCGAGTCGCCGGAAACGGCGAGCTACACGTGGGCCGCCGCATCGAAACGTTCACCGCCAGCGAGCTCTCCGACGACGAGAAGCCGGCCATTCTCCGGGCGTACCTGAAGCGCTGGGGCTGGGAGGTCGGAAGGTTCTTCGAGGGAGTCGACGCGAGCGCGTCCGAGGAACAGGTGCAGGCGATCGCTCCGGACTTCCCCGTCTTCCGGATCAACTAGAGAGGCTTTATGGCTGGGGTCAGGGCGGGTGGGAGTCCAGGCCGGTCTTGGCGGTCAAGCGCTGCCGCGGACATCCCCGTCGGGCCTTGCCATCGGGTGACAATGGCCGAGGTGACAGCAAGCTCCCCACGCGAGAGCACACGCCGGCTGTCGTCGGCAGCCCTCTGACGACGGTTATCGCTGTCTCGGCAGAGTGATTGGTCGGCCTGAAAAGCGGAAGGTCGGCAGTTCGACCCTGCCCGCCATCTCTGAACAGCCCAAACGGTTGGCGCCCTTCCACGATGCGAAGCGGGATCAGAGGGCGATGGCGCCGAGCGCGATCCCGTGGGTACGTCTGCATCTGGGCTCCTTTTGTCCTGAAGCTGAGCAGGCCGGGCAGAACTCGGTCCAGACCAACCTGGTGCGTCCGGCGGGGCTGGTCTGCGAACACTGTGAACGAACGCTGGCTGTCAGCGCCGAAGCGCCGCGGATTCACGTGCTCAACTGAGCCGCATCTGAGTACGGGCCGGCGGTACGGAGGCGCGGACGAGAAAGCGGTGCCTCAAGTGGCCGGGCTCGCCGGGCCTGATCACGGCTGTCAGGTCAGCTGCCGGCGAGTCGTGCCTTCTTGACCTTGTTGCCGCAGGTGTTCATGGAACACCAACGGCGGTTGGCTCCGCGGCTGGTGTCAAGGAAGAGCCCCGCGCATCCGGGGCCTTCGCAGTTCTTGATGCGGCTTCGGTGGGGGCCCCCGAGGATGAGGATGGCATCTGTGGCCAGGACTCCGAGGGCGTCACCGACAGGCGTCGTCTCGGTCAGGCGCCATCCTGCGAGATCGCGTTCGAGCGCGGCCTTCGCGTGCCCAGCGGCCGCGACCGTGTTGAGAGTGCGCACATCCTTCGAATCGGGCTGTTCACCTGCGGCGATCGCCGACCCGATGCGGTAGATCGCCTCGCGCAGCTCGACGGCGTCCTTCAGATCGGTCGGCGACACGTCCGTGGCGTCAAGCCCTGTCGCCTGCAGCCACATCTTCAGCCGGGCAGGGTCGGTCAGCCGCTCTCGCGGCGCCATGCCGGCTCGATCGCTGAGGGTGGCGGTGAACCGGAACGCCAGGACCTCGTTGTCCATTCGGAACACACGACGTACGTCCTCGGTCATCCCGGCCTCCGCAGTGAGCGACCACACCTATCGAACCGTCTTAGCCGGTTCGACACGATCGTATCCCGCGTGACATCGTGGAACCGCCTCAGACGGTTCATAGAGAGGGTTCTCCAATGAGTGACATCGCGGTCATCGGACTGGGAGCGATGGGGCGGCCCATCGCACGCAACCTCTTGAGGGCCGGATACGACGTCGTGGTGTGGAACCGCTCCGACAGGCCCGCGGACGAGATTGTCGCGGCGGGTGCCCGTCGAGCCGCCTCGGTCGCAGAGGCCATGCACTCGCCGGTGGTCTTCTCGGTCCTGGCCGATGACCGGGCCGTCGCCGAGACGTTCATCGACTCCGGTGTTCTCGCTAGGGCCCCGGGCGGGACCGTTCACGTCAACCTCGCGACGGTGAGCGCCGGCCTGGCTCGCCGGGCCGGCGCAGCGCACGCCGAGCATGGTGTCGGGTACGTCGCTGCACCGGTCTTCGGCCGTGTTCCAGTCGCCGAAGCCGGAGCACTCAACATCCTCGCGGCGGGCGAGCAGGGGCTGATCGACCGCGTGCAGCCGCTCTTCGACGTGATCGGCTCGCGGACCTGGCGACTCGGCGATCGTCCGGAGCAGGCCAACATCGTGAAGATCCTTGGGAACTACCTGATCGCCTGCGCGATCCAGTCGCTGGGCGAGGCTGTCAGCCTCGCAGAAGGCGCCGGTGTCGAGTCGGGGCAGTTCGTCGAACTGCTGACCTCAACACTCTTCCCGGGAACCGTCTACGCCGGCTACGGGTCGATGATTGCCGACCGGCGCTACCAGCCGCCCGGATTCACTACGGTCCTGGGCCGCAAGGACCTCCACCTCGCGCTCGATGCGGCGAACGACCATGACATCCCGCTCCCGATCGGTGAACTCCTGCGGACTGTCTTCGATCAGGCCGTCGCCGACGGTCGCGGGGCGGACGACTGGGCGGTCATCGCGGAACAGCAGCCGCGGTGACCGCCGTGGGCCAATGACCGTGGCCGCGGCCTGCCGATCACGCCACGAGGCAGCCGGACGAGCCATTCACCTATTACGACGTCATCCTTTCCATCTTTCATGACCACGACGTGGCCGTGGTGTTGAGGTGATCTGGTGAGCGGGCCCGGGTGTCCTACTGCCGGTTCCGTTAGCTGATCCAGCGCACCGGTTGTCCGGTCAGGCGGGCGATGGCGTCGAAATCGGCGTCTGCGTGCAACACGGTGAGCTTGTGATGGCGAGCCGTTACCGCCATGAGGAGATCGACCGGAGAGGCGCATTGGTGCCATCCCCTGTCAGCGAGCTCGCGTTGCAGCCGGCTTGTCTCGTCCCAAGCGGATTCGGGGATGAAGTAGTACGGAAAGGTCTCCCGGAGCAGGCTGTCGGCTTCGTAGAAGGCCGGTCGGCCGCCGACTGCTCTGAGGTACTCCTGCCTGATCGGCTCACAGATGCCGACAAGCCCGGCGGAAACCGTGTGATCCCATTCCGCTCCTACTCGACCACGGTAGAAGCGGACCAACGCACTGGTATCGATGAGGTAGAGCTCTGTCACGCCACAGCCTGTTGCGCGCCATCGCCCTTCTCGATGGCCGAGAAATCGATTTCTCCCTCGGCCACCATCTCCCGCATGCGAGCTATGGCGGCTGCACGTCTGCGCCGGTCGACGATCTCTCGTAGAGCGGCGTTGACCGTGTCTTTCTTGGAAGAAGTGCCGAGCAGCTTCGCGGCCTCGGCCAGGGCCTCGTCATCAAGGTCGATCAGGGTCTTGGTCATGGGCGCCGCCTCGCTCATATATATAAATCCAGATCAGTATATCAGCAGACCTCGGTCGGCGAGAGTCTCCAGTCGACCACGATCGACCTCCGGGTCTTCGAGGGCCGACAGGACGACTGCTACCCCTCGACCGCTACCCCCGGGAAAGCGGAAGGCCGGCAGTTCGACCCTGCTCCTGACCGCCGGCGTTGAACAGCAGGACGCCACGTAGCGATCACCGCCCGGGGCCTGGCGTCCGCTGACGGCCGTCGGCAACGAGGGACCAGGGCCCGACACCCGATCGACCCTATATGCCCAACTGAGGGCGATTTGTTGGACTTTGAGGATTCATGCCGGGTTCGCGTACCCGGTGCGGCCCATTCTCCCTGCGCTGATTAGGTACGTGCGTCACATGGGCATCAGCGACCCCATGCGTCTCCGCATGCTCGCTGACGGTCGGTTGGGTAATCCCCGTACGAGATCGCGTCTTCATCCGGGATACGCGACCGCCGCCGCGGCGACCATCGCCGTCGCCCTGACGCCGATCGAGGCGGCCGGGCCCGCGTCCGCGGCGACCGACGCCGCCGCGCTGATCGCCGTAGGCCGTCAGCAGGCGCCGCGCATCGACCAGTCCCCGGTCGCGCTGATCGCATTCGCGGGCGAGACTGCGACCTTCGACGTGAGCGGACACGGCATGCCCGCCGCGACGGTGACCTGGGAGATGCGCAAGCGGGCCCCGGGCAACGACAAGTGGACGCCGATCCGCGGCGCGGCCTCCGACGTCCTCGAGGTCGCCGCGTCGAAGTCCGTCGACGGGACGCAGTACCGCGCGGTCTACTCCAACACGATCGACGGCAAGGTCTACGAGACGCGCAGTGCGTCCGCGACCCTTCGGGTCGTGGGTAAGAAGTGATTCCAAGCCGCCCTCCGCTGCACAACTGATCACCGGCCCCGTCCCCGCCCATGGGACCGTGAGACGGGGACGATGCCGGAGGATCAGTTCAGGCGTACCGTCGTGGAGGACAGGCGGCCTCGAAGGCGGGCAACCGGCACCGCCTTCCCGCCGCTACATCCGTAGCTCTCGTCAGTTCATGGGCGGGATGTTGTGGTTGATCCGGAACAGGTTCGCCGGGTCGTACCGCCGCTTGATCTCGCGTAGCCGCGGGTACGCCTCCTCCGACCAGGCCAGCGCGGCGGTCTGCGGGTCCGCGTCCCCTCCGAACATGAAGTTCAGATACCGGCGGCCGGTCGACCACGGTGCCAGGGCGTCGATCAGCGTCTGCTCGTAGTCGTGCAGGGCCTTGGCGTCGGGCGGGCCGCCCGCCGCCACGAGGAAGACGTTGTAGAGCGTCGCGTCGCGGTTTCCGACCGCGTTCGGCACCGCCGGCGGCCGGGCCAGCGCCCCGCCCATGTGCCGGATCTCCGCCAGAACCAGCGGCGAGGCCGCGTCCGGGCCGGCCAGCCGGAGGAACTCGTCCACCGCCTTGGACGGCAACTCGCTCAGGAGGGCACCGTGCTCGAACAACGGCAGCGGGTCGATCGGGTCGTTGTGCACCTCCGCGACCGCCGAGTACGGCATCTCACCGACCGCGTCGATGATCGGCTCGCCCAGCGCCCGGAACGGCGCGACCAGCCGTTCGCCTTCGGCCGGGTCTCCGAGGTACGTGATGCGCAGATGGGCCACCAGCCGGTCGCGCAGCGGTTCCGGCACGAACGGCAACGCGGGGAGGTGCAACAACCCGACCGAGCCTGACATCTCCTCCGGCACGCCGGCCGTCCACTCGCGGAACAGGTGCAGCACCTTCCCGGACAGCTCGCCCGGGAAGAAGATGCCGCCGCCGTAGAAGCCGCGGATCGGGAACAGGCCGAACTCGATCGCCACCACGACCCCGAAGTTGCCTTTCCCGCCGCGCAGCGCCCAGAACAGGTCGGGCTCGGATTCCGCGGTGACGCGTCGCAACCGCCCGTCCGCGGTCACCACTTCCACAGCGGTGACGTGGTCGGCGGCGTACCCGTGTTTGCGGCCGAACGGCCCGAGACCTCCGCCCAGTGTGTAGGAGACGACCGTCACCGTGGGCGACGAGCCGTTCAGACCCGCGAGACCCACCGTGGCCGCCTGCTCGATGAAGTCGGCCCACCGGACGCCCGCCTCGACCCGGGCCGTGCGGGCGCCCTCGTCGATCGCCAGCCCGGTCAGGCGCCGCGTCGTGATCAGGACCGAGCCCGTCGACGGCACGGAACTGCCGTGACCCGCGCCCAGCACCGCGACCGGCAGGTCACGAGCCGCGGCGAACTCCACCGCGGCCTGAACGTCGGCCGCGTTCTCGGCGCCGACCACGACGGACGGCGCGTGCACCACCGTCAGGTTGTAGGTGCGGAGCTCCTCCGCATAGCCCTCGTCCTCCGGCAGGAGGACGAGGCCGGTCACCTTCGCTCGAAGGTCGCCAATGGACAATTGCGTACTCATAGGAGAGTGGCCTTTCTGGGTGGTGCCGGACCGCCGGACCGTCGCGCCCGGCTGATCGCGCCTCTTTCGACGACTGGCGATCGGCGGCTACTTCAAGAAGGCGAGCAGGCGCTGGGTCATCTCGTCGGGATGCTCTTCGTAGATCCAGTGGCCGGAATCGGGGACGACGACGCCGGTGACGTTCTTCGCGTACCGCTTCACCTGGTCCGCCACGGCGGAGCCGAGGCTCGCGGAAGCGCCGATCGCGAGGACGGGCATGGTGAGCTTGTGCTTGCGGTAGACGGCGTTGTCCTTAATGTCCTGCGGCAGTGTGCGGAACCACGCGAAGCTCGCTTCGAGGTGCGCCTTGTCCCGCAGGTAGCCGGCGAAGACCGAAATTTCGTCCGGAGTGACGGCGCCCCGCTTGACCTCGAGGTTCTCGATGAATTTGCCGGTCCACGACGTCTCGCGACCGGTGATGAGGTCTTCGGGCAGGCCGTTGGTGAGCGCGAAGAAGCCGAAGTGCCACAAGCCGGGACCGTCCGCGGTCAGTGACGGGTAGGAGTAGATGCCGGGGTCGGGGATCGGCGCCTCGCTGAGCACCAGTTTCCGCACGTCCGCCGGGTGCGCGGCGGCATACGAGTACGCGACCATGGTGCCGATGTCGTGCCCGACGATGCGGAGATCCTTGTCGCGTCCGAGTCGCACGAGCAGCGCGTGCAGCTCCGCGGCCATCGTCTTCTTGTCGTAGCCGGCCGCCGGGGCGTCGCTGCGTCCGGCGCCGGGCAGGTCGGGGGCGATGACCGTGTAATGCTCGGCCAGCGCCGGCATGATGTGCCGCCACTCGTACCAGGTCTGCGGGTATCCGTGGATCAGGACCAGAGTCGGTCCGTGGCCGCCGATCACGTAGTTGATGCCGAGCGAGCCGGCCTGCACCTTGTGTTCGGAGAATCCGGCGGGCATCTCCTCTTTCACGGAGTGGGCGGTCGTCGGCGAAGCGGCGCTCACCGGTCCGGTGACGACGACGGACGTCAGTCCGACGGCCGCGGCCACGGTTACGGCGAGCAGCGCCAGACGCCGCGGTTTGGACAAGCTGAGGGAAGGTCGCATTGATGGCTCCAGGGTGAAGAGTGGCTACAGGGACTGTCGGCGCAGCCAGGTCAGCGCGGTGTCGGCGACCTCTCGCCAGCCGGCGTCGATGGTCAGCGAGTGGCCCCGGTCGGGGAACGCGGTGATGTCGGTGACGGCGTCAGAGTGCCGGTACTGCTTGAGCGTCGCGCGGACGACGGTCTCCGGGACGGTGTGGTCCTTGCCGCCGCTCATCAGCAGCAGCGGGCCGCGTGCCTGGTTGGCGGTGTCGACCTTGGCCGGTGAGTGCGGGTTGAAGTTGGCGGCGGCCGCCTCGAACAGCGGCTTGCCAGGTGCGGGGATCGTCCATCTCTCATACAGCGCGTCCGACTCGGCCTCGGAGATGGCGTTGCCGAACGCGAACCGGAACTGCTCGGCGGTCAGCGAGACCGCACGGTGCTTGTTGGCGGGGTTCTTGAACACCGGCAGCGTGGCGCGCAGCGCGGACAGCGGGAGCGGCAGGACGCCCTTGATCTGCGCGGCGTCGATCGCGACGGCGGCGCGGGCCAGGTCCTGCCCGAGCAGCTTCTGCGCGATCATTCCGCCGAAGGAGTGGCCGACGAGGATCGGCGGGGTGTCCAGGGTGCGGATGATCCCGGCGAAGTGCTCCACGACGTCGTCGATGCCATGGTCGGCGATGCTTTCGGGGTTCTCACGCGCCTCGGCCACGGTGTCGGGGTCACCCGGCCAGCCGGGGGCGGACGGCGCGTAGCCCGCGTCGCCGAACAGCTCGATCCAGGGGGTCCACGACGTGGCGTGCAGCCACAGGCCGTGAATGAAGATGACGGGGATCGGTGTCGTCACGGTGCCTCCACATGTGTTCTTGTCTGCGCAGCAGGAGAACACCGGCACCGGGGGCTTCGTAACAGGGAAAGTCCACAGTCCCCCCGCGTCGCATGCCACAGGCGGTGTGGTTTTCCCGACTTCGGAGCACATGAGACCTTCCGCTCGTTTTCCGGCGACAATGTTCATGTCGGAGGTGATAAGCGGCGCTCCGTCACGACTGGCACTGGGAGGGTTCGGGACGTGGACCCTGATGTGGCGGACGAGTCGTTCGTCGGCCGAGCGCGTGAGTCCGACCGGCTTCGGTACTGTGCGGACAAGGTCAGGGAAGGTGACTCCTGGCTGGCCGTCATCGAGGGTGAGGCCGGGATCGGCAAGAGTGCCCTCGTGCGCAGGTTCGCCGCGTCGCTGGACGACTTCACGGTCCTCCGGGCGATCGGCGACCCGTCGGAGGCCGACCTGCCGTACGGCGTGATCGGACAGCTGGCCCGGCATGTGGACCGAGCGGTGCTGAAACAGTTCCCCTTGCTGGCCGAGAGCCCGCCCGCGGGCACGAATCCGCACGTGGTCGGCGGGCAGTTGCTGCTCCTGCTGGGCGCGTTGCAGGAGTCAGGGAACCCCGTCGCCGTGATCGTGGACGACGTCCAGTGGGCGGACCGGTTGTCGGTCCAGATGCTGGGCTTCGTCCTGCGCCGTCTCTGGGCGGACCGGGTCCTGGCGATTCTGGTCACCCGGCCGGAAGCGGAAGCGTCCGGCGAAACGCTGGAGAGGCTGCTGCGGTCGTCGGAGCGGACGGTGAAGGTCGATCTGGGCGGGCTCGGCCGTGACGAGATCGCGCAGCTGGCGCAGGCCCTGATCGAAGGCCGGTTGGCGCCGGGCCTGGCCGACCGGCTGCACGCCTACACCCGGGGCCACCCGCTGTACGTCCGGACCGTGCTGGCGGAGATTCCCGCCGAGGTGCTGCGAGACGGCATGTTGGAGCGCTGGCCCGTCCCGCGATCGCTTCAGGTCGGGATCAGGGCGCAACTGGACCGTCTCCCACAGGAGTCCCGCGACCTCCTGGAGGCGATGGCGGTGCTGGACGCGCAGGTTCCGCTGTCGGCGGCCGGCCGGCTCGCCGGCCTCCCGGACCCGGCGCGGGCACTCGGGCCTGCTCTGGCCGCCGGGCTCGCGCTGTGGTGGCCCAAGGAACCTCAGAGCCCCGTCGCCCTGGTGCACGCGCTCCAGCGCGACACGATCTATGACTCGCTCACCCCCGACCGGCGTCGCCTCCTGCACGCCGGCGCGGCTGCGCTCGTGGGCACGGCCGCCGGCTGGGCCCATCGGGTCGCCGCTGCCGCGACCGCCGACGCCGGGCTCTCCGACGAGCTCGACCGGTCCGGAATGGAAGAGGCGGCGAGCGGACGCAACGCCGTGGCCGCCACCCGCCTCCTCTGGGCCTCGTCTCTGTCGGCCGACCGCGCGGATCGCGAACGACGGCTCCTCACCGCCTGTGCCCAGTCGCTGCTCACCATGCAGCCCGGCTGGGCCGCGAACCTGCGGCAGCAGGTGGAGGACTGCTCGCCGGGGCCGCTGCGCAGCTGCGTCCTGGGGACCCTGGACATGATGGCGGGCCGGTTCGCCACCGCCGAGGCGCACCTCACCCAGGCATGGCAGGAGGCCCTGTCGCTCCCGAAGCCCGGCTGGGTCGCCGTACTGGCCGGCACCTTCCTGACCAACATCATGCTCTGGCGCGGGCGGGGCGCCGAGACGGTGGAGATCGCCCGCCGCACCCTGGCCATAGGCGATCTCGACCCGGCGACGACCGACTTCACCCGCGCGGCCCTGGCGACCGGCCGGCTCTGGCACGAAGGTCCGCGCGCGGCCTTGCGAGACGTCGCGCATCTGCCGGTCCAGGGCACCATGGTGGGCAACCACAATCTCGACACGCTGGCCACGCGCGGCGTCCTGCGTCTGTTCCTGGGCGAGCTCTCCGCGGCGCGCACTGACCTTCAGATCGTGGCGCAACGCGACCAGCAGGGGGCCGGATCCAAGTTCGGCCCCCTGACGATCTCCCTTCTGTCCGTCGTCCACTACGTCGCCGGCGACTGGGACGAGAGCGAGTCCACCGCGGAGCGGGCCCTGGCCGTCGCGTCGTCCCAGGACCAGCTCGCGGGTGAGGCCCCGGCCCGTTTCGCGGCCATCTGCGTCAAGGCCGGCCGGGGCGAGTGGGACATCGCACAGCGACACCTCGACGACCTGGCGCGGATCGCGCAGTCCCTCGACTCGGCAGCCGAGATCGTCTACTCGGCCCTGGCGGCCGCGACCGTGGCACAGGCCAGGGGCGACCACACGGCCATGCTGCGCTCGCTCCGGCCGATGCTCGACGGGAGGGCCGAAGACGGTCGGTTCCGCCTGCTGTACAAGCCCTTCTGGCTGTGGCAGCAGTCGCTGCTCGTCGAGGCGCTGACCGGCACCGGACGGGTGGACGCCGCAGCGGTGGCACTGCGTGAACTGCGTTCGGCCTACGACGGCAACGGGTATCTCGGGGTCGTCATCGCCGGACTCGGCGGTCGGCTCGCCGAAGCCCAGGGCCGTCCGCACGACGCCCTCGCGATCTATGAGCAGGCCGTCGCCGCCGACGCGGACGGTGACACCGGGCCCCTTCACCTGGCCATCGTGGAACAGGCCTACGGAAGGCTTCTCCTGGCCACCGGTTCCACGTCGCGGCGGGAGGCGGCAGCGTGGCTCCACAAGGCGCACGGCCGTTTCAGCACGCTGCGCGCCGTGCCGTTCGCCCGGCGGTGCGAGGCCGATCTGTCCGCGAGCGGGCTCACGGCCTTCGAGAAGGATCCCGGCCGGCTGTCGGCGCTGACGGAACGCGAGCTGTCCGTGGCACACCTCATCGCGAGCGGACGGACGAACCAGGCAGCCGCGGCGGAGCTCTACGTCAGCCAGAAGACCGTCGAATACCACCTGTCCCGCATCTACGCCAAGCTCGGCATCTCCTCCCGCCGCCAGCTCGCCGAGGCCCTTCGCTCCGCGTGAGCCTCGCCCGGACCGACCCTGGGATCGACGACTAGGGGCCGTCCCCAGTGTCCCGGTCGGGCGCCGAGTGCTTCCCTTGGTCGAGGAGATCACCGCCTCAGCGGCCTCAGAGTGGTGCCCCTCAAGCGCGCGGTTGATCGAGCCTCCGTGACGGCCGTCGCGGGTCGTGGACCCACCGCTGAGAAGGAGTGGTCTCCATCGCCGATCCACTCAGCTTCGCGGAGGTGCTGCGCCGCCATCGGCACGCGGCGCGTCTCACGCTGGAACAGCTCGCCGAGGCCTCGGGGGTGAGCGCCCGAAGCCTGTCCAACATGGAACGGGGACGCAGCAGAGGACCTCAGCACCGGACCGTCACCGCCCTCGCGGACGCGCTCGCTCTCGATGAGAGCGCCCGCAAGCAGCTCGTCGAACTGGCGCGGGACGGCCGCCTGCGGGATCACTGGACCCGCCCGACCGGTCTGTGCGCGCTCCCGCGATCCGTCGGCGACTTCACCGGCCGGGCCGCCGAACTGGCCTGGACGAACGATCTGGTGCACGCCGGTGCCTCGCCGGGGGCGGCCGGCATCGGCCTGATCACCGGCCCCGCCGGTCTGGGGAAGACCACGTTCGCCGTTCGCGCCGCCCATGCCCTGCGGGCCGACTTTCCGGACGGGGTGTTCTTCCTCGATCTGTTCGGCATGTCCCCGCACCCCGTCGCCGCGGGGGAGGCTCTGGCGCTGCTGCTTCGTGCGCTCGGCGTCGCGGATCACGAAGTACCCAATGACGTCCCCGATCGTGCCTCCTTGTACCGGTCGTTGCTCGAGGGGAAGCGTGTTCTGGTCGTGCTCGACAACGCCGCCTCCGAGGAGCAGATCCGGCCGTTGTTGCCGAGCGGTGGCCACGGCCGGGTCCTGATCACCAGCCGCCGGCTGCTGGCCGGCCTGGAGGGGGTGCGCAGGCTCAGCCTGGGACCCCTGCCCGTGGCGGAGGCCACCGAACTGCTGACCGGGATTGTGGGCGATCGCTCCGCATCGGACGGCGAACCGGCGCTGACGCAGCTCGCGCGGCTGTGCGGCGGCCTGCCTCTCGCGTTGCGGATCATCGGGAACCGGTTGGTCAGCCGTCCCGGCTGGAGCGCCGCCGAGCTCGCCGCCCGGCTGGCGAACGAGGAACGCCGGCTTGAGCAGCTCAGTGCCGGTGACCTCAAGATCGCCAATGCGTTCGGGATGTCGTATGAGCAGCTCGCGGTGTCCGCGCGACGGGTCTTCCGGCGGCTCGCCCTGGTGCCGGGCCGGGACTTCGACGCCGCTCTGGCCGCGGTCGTCGGCGGGATCTCGGTCGAGGACGCCTGGGACGCCCTCGACGAGCTCGTCGACCTCGGTCTGCTGCAGGACGGCGCGTCGGGCCGGTACCGCTTCCACGACCTGGTCCGGCTGTTCGCCCGCGACAGGCTTCACGCGGAGGAGACCGCGGCCGAGCGCGACGCTCGGATCGAGACGGTGACGTCGTGGCTGCTGCGGACGGCCACCACTGCCGGGCGGTGGTTCGAACCCGCCTTCGGGCGTCCGGCCCGGCCCGACGCCGACCTCGCCGACCTGTCCTCCCCGGAACAGGCCGACCGCTGGCTGCGCGTGAACGTGGACAACTGGCTGGGCGCGCTGCGCCACGCGGCGAGCGGCGGCCTGCACTCGGCCGTCCTCGACTGCGCCGAGTCGATGTACTGGTTCTCCGACCGGTGGATGCACGCGCCGCACTGGTACGAGGTGTTCACTCTCGGCGCGGAGGCCGCCGCCACCCTGGGCGATCCGGCCCGCCAGGCCACGCAGATGAACTTGCTGGCCTGGGTCCATCTGGTGCCGCGAGATGACCCGGAGGCCGCCCTGTGGTACACAGCCCGGGCGATCGACCTGGCTACCCGCAGTGGCGCCACGACGCAGATCGCCTCGGCCCACCACCACGCGGGAGGGGCGCTCCGGCGGCTCGGGCGGCTCGATGAGGCCATCGCGGCGGAAACCCAGGCGGCGCGGATCCACAAGGCCAACGGCGACATGGACCGGTACTGCCACTGTCTCGCCAGCCTCGGCACCTGCCTCCTCGACGCCGGAGAACACGCCAAGGCACTGGAGCAGTACCTCGACGTGCTGGACCTGATGAACGACGACCGCTCGGGGATAACGCCGAGCGTCGCGTCGTTCAACCGGCCGATCGCGCTCGCCCGCATCGGCGAATGTCTGGGACTGCTCGGCCACCGGGCCGAAGCGATCACCAAGCTCACCGATGCGATCGGCCTCATGGAGCAGGCAGAGCTGCCCGTCCCGCAGGCACGCTCCCTGAAGACACTGGCGGGCCTGCTGGCCGACGAGGGCCGGACCGGCGAGAGCCGCAATGCCTTCGCACGGGCGGCCGAGGTGTACGAGGCCATCGGCGACGCCGAGGCGAGCAGCCGCTGCCGCGAGCTTGCGGCCGCTTCTTCGTAGCCGCCGAGAGCGGGTTGTGCGTGAACTTCTTCGTGCTGTTGTGCGTGGTCTGGTTCCTTCCGCGCGACTTGGATCGAAGGCACGGGACAGGCGTCGCGCCTGTCCGTCCATCCAGGTCAGGAGCGACCATGACGACAACCGAGAACGTCGTGCTGGTGCACGGCGCCTTCGTGGACGGATCCGGCTGGCACGGCGTCTACGACGACCTCGTGAGGGACGGTTTCCGGGTCCGGATCGTGCAGAACCCGACGGTGTCGCTCGGCGACGACGTCGCCGCGACCCGCCGGGTCCTGGACGCGCTCGACGGTCCGGCCGTCCTGGTCGGCCACTCCTATGGCGGGGTCGTCATCAGTGAGATCGGCACGCACCCCAACGCGGCGGCACTGGTGTATGTCGCCGCTTTCGCCCCCGACAGAGGCGAGTCGGCCGGCACGCTCATCGCCGATCCGCCGCCCGGGGCGCCGGTGCCGCCGATCCTGCCTGCGCACGAGGGATTCCTCCGTCTCGACCGGGACAAGTTCCACGGCGCGTTCGCCGCCGACGTGTCCGCGCGGTCGGCGGCGTTCATGGCCGACGCGCAGGTCCCCTGGGGTGTGGGAGCCCTCGCCGGGGCGGTCACCGAGCCGGCCTGGCGGCACAGGCCCAGCTGGTATCTCGTCGCCACCGAGGACCGGATGATCCCGCCGCCGGCCCAGCGTGCCATGGCCGAACGCGCCGGGTCGTTCGTCGTGGAGGCGATCGGCAGCCACGCCGTCCACGTCTCCCAGCCCGCCGCGGTCGCCCAGCTCATCCGCCAGGCGGCCGTCCGATGACGGCCGTCACGCGCGACGTGCGCGCGCTTCGCACGGAGGGCCCGTCGGGCCGCGCCGGCGACCGGCCGCTCATCGGCCGCATCGAGGAACAACGCGTCCTGGCCGGTCTTGTGGCCGGCGTCCAGGAAGGGTTGAGCGGCGTGCTGATGCTGGTGGGCGAGCCCGGGACCGGCAAGACCCGGCTCCTTGCCCAGGCCGCGACGGGATGCCCGGATGTGCGCGTCGCCAGGATCGTCGGTGTGGAGTCCGAGGCACATCTCGGCTTCGCCGCGCTGCACCGCCTGCTGCGCCCGTGGTCGCCGCGTATCGAGAGCCTTCCCGCCCCGCAGCGCGACGCGTTGCGCTCGGCGTTCGGCCAGCTGGCCGGAGTCGCCCCGGACCGGTACCTCGTCGGCATGGCGGCCCTCACGCTTCTCGCGGACGCCGCCTCGGTCCAGCCCCTGTTGTGCGTGGTGGAGGACGTGCAATGGCTGGACCGGGAATCGGCCGAAGCCCTGGCGTTCGTCGCTCGCCGGCTCCATGCCGAAGCCGTGGGGCTCCTGTTCGCCGCCCGCCCGCGCTCCGACGGTCTGGCCCTCTTCGACGGGCTGCCCGTCATGACGGTCTCCGGGCTGCCCGAGCGCGATGCCGGCAGGCTGCTGTCGACGAGCGCTGCCGGGCGTCTCGACGACGCGGTGGCCGCGAAGATCGTCACGGGCACCGGCGGCAACCCGCTGGCGTTGATCGAGCTCGCCCGCACGCTCACCCCTGAGCAGCTGTCGGGCCGTGCCCCCCTGCCCAGCCCTCTCCCGGTCGGCCGGCTCCTCGAAACGCATTTCCTGCAGCAGATCCAGGCCCTCCCCGCGGCCACCCGGACCCTGCTCCTCGTCGTCGCCGCCGCGCCGCCAGGAGACCAGTCGCTGCTCTGGCGGGCCGCCGGTCACCTGGGGATCGCCGCGAGCGCGGCGGACACCGCGCTGTCCGCGGGCGTTCTCACCCACCATGGCTCCCTGGACTTCCGGCATCCGTTGATCCGCTCCGCCGTCTACCGCGGCGCCGACGCGGTGGAGCTGCGCAGCGTCCACGCCGCCCTCGCCGCCGTGAGCGATCCGGATCGCGACCGGGACCGCCGCGCGTGGCATCGCGCGCACGCCACCATCGGCCTCGACGAAGAGGTCGCGGCGGAGCTCGAAAGAGCCTCCGAGCACGCACGTTCCCGCGGCGGCCACGCGGAACAGGCCGCCTTCCTGTCCCGGGCGGCGGAGCTCACTCCCGATGTCCGCGATCAGGCCGCACGGCTCGTCGCGGCGGCACAGGCCTACGTCATGGTCGGGGACTCGGCCGCGGCGCGGAAGATGCTCGGCCGTGCCGAGCCCGGCCTGGACCGTCCGGTGCTGCGCGCCCGCGCGCGGCAGATAAGGGCGACGGCCGAGCTGTACCTCGGCCAGGTCGCCGCCACCCCCGCGATTCTCCTGGAGGCCGCTGAGTCGATCGCCGACCAGGATCCCCGTCTGTCGCGAAAAATGATGTTCGAAGCACTCCAGGTGGCTCTGATCACGTACGACCGCTCCGTCGGAGTCACCCCGCAGGGCCTCGCGCGCGCGGTGCTGGCCTCACCGGCGATGGAGTCGACGGAACCGACCTTCTCCGACCTGCTGCTCAACGCCTATGCCACACGCATCGCCGTCGGCCACCGGCCCGCCGTGCCGTTGCTGCGCGGCGCGCTGGAGGCCCTGCACACGGACGAAAGCCTCACCGAGGACGGTCTGCCGCTGGCGGTCGTCAGCATGTTCGCGTCCGAAGACCTGTGGGACGACGAGGGAGGATGGCGGGCGTGGAAGCGGCTCGAAGCCTTCGACCGCGAGAACGGCGCGCTGGGTGCTCTGCGGACCACACTCATGGTCGGATCCATGTGGGAACTGCGCGCGGGCCGGTTCTCAGCGGCGGGTGCGCTCCAGGACGAGCTCGCCGATCTGGCCGGCATGATCGGGCAACCGTCCTCCGGAGACATCCAGCGGATCGAGCTCCTGGCATGGAGCGGAAGAGAGGCCGAGACACGGGCGCTGGCGGCCGCCGCGCGGACCGGCTCGACCGCCGGCCTCGCCGACTTCGCCGGGAACAGCCTGGCGGTGCTGGAGCTGAGCCTCGGCCGCTACGCCGAAGCACTGGCCTGCGTCCTTCCGTCGTTTGAAGCCGACAGGCCGGGCACGGGCACCAGATCGTTGCACGAGATCGTCGAGGCAGGAGTAAGGAGCGGCGACCACGTCGCCGCGAAGGCGGCCCTCACCCGTCTGGAGGAGCGCGCCCTGGCCGCCGGCACCGCCTGGGGCCTCGGCCTGCTCACCCGCTGCAGGGCGCTGATGGTCGACGACGAGCACGCCGAGCGGCTCTACCGCGAGTCGATCGAGCTGCTGGGCCACACGCGGATCACGACCGAAGTCGCGCGAAGCCACCTCCTGTTCGGCGAATGGCTCCTGCGGCACAAGCGCCGCAGCGACGCGCGCTTCGAGCTCCGAACGGCCTACGAGATGTTCACAGAAATGGGCGCCGCGGCGTTCGCCGAACGAGCCCGAGCCGAACTGTCGGCGACCGGCGAGCACCCCCGCAAGCGAACCGCCCCCGACGCCGATGCCCTGACCCCCCGCGAAAAGCAGATCGCGATCTTCGCCGCGTCCGGAGCCACCAACAGCGAGATCGCCGCCCGCCTGTTCCTCAGCACCTCGACCATCGAATACCACCTCAACAAGATCTTCAGAAAGCTCGACATCACCTCCCGCCGCAAACTCGCTCCGCTCCTCCAGGGTGCGTCCAGACCAGCCTGAACCCTCCGTACGGTGTTGCGCTGGGAGGCACGGAGACCATCATGACTGCGCCGGTGATCCGACCCCCGAGCCTGTGGACACACTGGGGTTTTTCCCTGATTCGGCGACCTGCCCCGGCGCGGTTCCATGAGGACGACCGGTCAGGGCGACGTGATCGCGGCCTCCGGCCACTGGATCTCGCGGGACATCCGGCCGAACTCACTCGCCACCTGCTCGCCTTCCTCGACTGAGAGCGGTATCCAACGATGACGAACCGACCCCTCCGCCGGCGCGGTGCGATGATCGCGCTGGCCGCCCTCGCCGTGTTCACGCTCGCCGCCCCGGCGTCGGCCGCCGGCCGTCCCGATCAGCCCAAGCCGACCATCGTTCTCGTGCACGGCGCCTGGGCCGACGCGTCGAGCTGGTCGGACGTGACCGGCCGGCTGCAACGGCTCGGGTACACCGTGCTCGCCGCGCCCAACCCGCTGCGCGGGCTCGGCGGCGACGCCGCCTACCTGTCGGCGTTCCTCGCGCAGCGGACCGGCGGCCCGGTCGTCCTGGTCGGCCACTCCTACGGCGGCGCGGTCGTGACCAACGCGGCCGGCACAGACCCCGACGTGAAGGCGCTCGTCTACGTCGACGCGTTCGCGCCCGACGAGGGCGAGACGATTCTCGGGCTGCAGGGCGGCGGCGACCCCAGCGCGCTGTTCGACGTCGTGGCCTACCCCGGGGCGCCGTCCGGAGACGTCGACCTCTACATCAAGCCGGCGGTGTTCCCGCAGGCGTTCGCCGGTGATCTGCCGGCCGCCACGGCCGTCCGGCTGGCCGCCGAGCAACGCCCGATCGCGCTGAGCGCGCTGCAGGAGCCGTCCGGGCCGCCCGCCTGGAAGAAGCTGCCGAGTTGGTACCTGATCGGCACGAAGGATGGCATCCTGCCGCCGTCTCTGCAGGCCACCATGGCGAATCGGGCGCACAGCCATGTCACCGAGGTCGCCGCGTCGCACCTGTCGATGCTGTCCCGGCCGCAGGCCGTGGTGGACGTCATCGTCGCCGCCGCCAGGTCCGTCCGCTGAACCCGCGCGCGGCCCCCGGGGGCGGGCCGCGTCCCGAAGAAAGGGCCCGTCGTGGAGCTGCATCTGTCAGGCAAGACCGCCGTGGTCACCGGCGCGAGCAAGGGCATCGGGCTGGCGATCACCCGGGCGCTCGCCGCGGAGGGCGTCAGCGTGACCGCCGGAGCGCGGCACATCAGCGCCGAGCTGTCCGCGCTGGCGGCGGAGGGCCGCGTACGCCCGGTCGCGGTGGACCTCGCCACCGTGGACGGCCCGGCCAAACTGGTCGAGGCCGCCGGCGCGGCCTTCGGCGGCCTGGACATCCTGGTCAACAACGTCGGCGCGGTACGCCCGCGCACCGGCGGCTTCGCGTCCGTCACCGACGCGGACTGGCTCGCCACCCTGAACGTCAACTTCCTGTCCGCGGTGCGCACCACCCGCGAGGCGCTGCCGCTCATGCTCGGCCGCGGCGGCGGCGCGATCGTGTCCGTCAGCTCGGTCAACGCGTCGCTGCCGGACCCGTTGGTGATCGACTACAGCGCCGCGAAGGCGGCCCTGGCAAGTTTCAGCAAGTCCCTGTCGAAGGAGCTGGGCCCACACGGGATCCGGGTCAATACGGTCAGCCCCGGGCCGGTCTCCACCGACCTGTGGCTCGGCCCGGACGGCGTCGCCGCCACGCTCGCCCGCCGCGACGGCGGCGAGTCGCAGGCGGTCGCGAAGCAGGCCGCCGCCGACTCGGTCACCGGCCGGTTCACCCGCCCGGACGAGGTCGCCGACCTCGTCGTCCTGCTCGCGGGCGAGCGCGCCGGCAACGTCACCGGCGCGGACTTCGTCATCGACGGCGGCCTGATCGATACTCTGTGACCAGGGCGGACGGCGGCGGTCACCTCGCCGGTGAGCTCGTGGGCGGGCGGACACGCGCCGTGAGGCTCCGCGCGGAGACACCGTCCCACCGCTGCCCGCCGCCCTGGACGCCCTCGAAGGACTGCCGCCCGCGTTCGCCGTCGCCGAGAACGACGTGCCGCGCGACGCCGCCGTCACCCCGGCCATCGAGGTGATCGAGGCCGTCCCGATCTCAGGAAAGGCGAATCCATGACCACCGCAGAACAACCCGTCGTCGTACTCGTCCACGGCGCCTTCGCCGAGTCGGCGAGCTGGAACCGCGTCATCCAGCGCCTGCACGGCCGCGGGCTGACCGCCGTCGCGGCGGCCAACCCGTTGCGGAGCGTGGAGGGCGACGCCGCCTACGTGCGCGACGTCATCGCCGGCATCGGACGGCCGGTCGTCCTGGTCGGCCACTCCTATGGCGGCATGGTGATCACACAGGTGGCGGCCGGCAACGACGCCGTGCAGGCCCTCGTGTACGTCGCCGCCTTCGCCCCCGAGCCCGGAGAGAGCGCGCTGGCGCTGACCGGCAGGTTCGAGGGCAGCACCCTGGGCGGTGCGCTGGTGGCCTACCCGGTCTCCTCCGGCGGCGACGAGTTCCGGATCGCCGAGGACAAGTTCCACCACCAGTTCTGCGCCGACCTCGACGCCGATGAGGCCGCCCTGATGGCGGCGACCCAGCGCCCGGTCACCGAGCAGGCGCTCGCCGAGGGGCTGACGGTCAGCGAGCCGGGCTGGCGTACCACGCCGTCCTGGTTCGTGCACGGCGACAGCGACCTCAACATCCCGGCCACGGCACTGAGGTTCATGGCCGAACGCGCCGGCTCGCGCGGAACCCGTGAGATCGCGGGCGCCTCTCACGCCGTCGGGGCGTCCCAGCCCGACGCGGTGGCCGCGGCCGTCCTCGACGCCGTCGGGCACGTACAGGGCTGAACGAGCGTGTCGGCCCTGCGCAGCCGAGTGGGTCAGGTCAGCACCCGGATCGGGGTGCCGTCGAGGTAGGCGCCGATGTCGTCCACGGCGTCACGGAAGAACGTCGCGTAGTTCAGCTCGCTGACGTAGCCGAGGTGCGGCGTGGCCAGCACGTTCGGCAGCGTACGGAACTCGTGTCCCATGGGCAGCGGCTCCTCCTCGAACACGTCGAGACCGGCTCCCGCGATGCGCCCCTCGCGCAGCGCGGACGCCAGGGCGGTCTGGTCGACGATCGCCGCCCGCGAGGTGTTGACCAGGTAGGCGGTGGGTTTCATCAGCGCCAGTTCCCGCGCGCCGACGAGCCCGTGCGTCCGGTCGCCGAGCACGAGGTGGATGGAGAAGACGTCGGAGCCGGCGAGCAGGGCGTCCAGGCCGGGGGCCGGCCGCGCGCCGCACTCCTCGGCCCGCTCGCGCGTCAGGTTCTGGCTCCAGGCCAGCACGTCCATGCCGAACGCCCGCCCGATCGCCGCCACCTGAGACCCGATCCGGCCGAGGCCGAGCAGCCCGAGAGTGCGTCCGTGCAGGTCGGTGCCGAGGGTGTGCTGCCAGGGGCCGCCGGTGCGCAGCGCGGTCGCCTCGGGCAGCAGGTGGCGGGCCAGGCCGAGGATCAGCGCCCATGTCAGCTCGACCGTCGAGGTCGAGCCGCCGCCCGTGCCGCACACCGTGACGCCGTGCGCCCGCGCCGCCTCCAGGTCGATGGCGGCGTTGCGCATGCCGGTGGTGACGAGCAGCCGCAGGTGGGGCAGGCGGTCGAACACCTCGGCGGGGAACGGCGTGCGCTCCCGCATGGCGACCACGATCTCGCAGTCGTGGATGGCCGCGACGAGCTCGTCGGTGCTCGTGAAGTGCTCGTGGAAGCCGGTGGCCCGGACCCGGGACCAGTCCGCCAGCCCGAGTGCCACCCTCTGGTAGTCGTCCAGCACGGCACAGCGGAAATCAGTTGGCATGACGAAATCCTCAGCTCGGGGAGGAACGGTGTCGGTCGGAGTTCGTGGGGGGTGATGCCGTCCGTGCGCGAACGGCAAGGGCGTGTTCGTGCAACGGGGCCGGGTCAACGCTCCAGCGTACGCATGCCGGCTTCGTCGTGGGTGTCGCCGATGGCCGGGGGAAGGTCGTTGAGCTTCTCGATCTGTTCGGCGGTCAGCTCCACGGCGTCGGCGGCGGAGTTCTCCTCGACGCGTGCCACGCGCTTGGTGCCGGGGATGGGGGCGATGTCGTCGCCCCGGGTCAGCAGCCAGGCCAGGGCGATCTGTGCCGCGGTGGCACCCGCGTCGGCGGCGATGGCCTGGACCTCGTCGGCGATGCGCAGGTTGTGCTGGAAGTTCTCGCCGGTGAAGCGGGGCATTGTGCTGCGCATGTCGGTGTCGTCGAAGCCGCCGGTGGAGCGGATCTTCCCGGTGAGGAAGCCGCGGCCCAGCGGCGAGTAGGGCACGAAGCCGATGTTCAGCTCGCGCAGCAGCGGCAGCACCCGTGCCTCCGGTACCCGAGTCCACAGGGAGTACTCCGACTGGACGGCCGCGATGGGGTGCACGGCGTGGGCGCGGCGGATCGTCTCCGGCCCGGCCTCGGACAGGCCGATGTGGCGGACCTTGCCCTCGGTGACCAGTTCGGCCAGCGTCCCTACGGTGTCCTCGATGGGCGTGTTCGGGTCGACCCGGTGCTGGTAGTACAGGTCGATGTAGTCGGTGCCCAGCCGCTTGAGCGAGCCCTCGACGGCGGTGCGGATGTTGGCCGGGCTGCTGTCGAGATGTCCTGGCCCGCCGTGCGCATGGGAGATCATGCCGAACTTCGTCGCCACCACGGCCTGGTCGCGGCGGCCCTTGAGCGCCCTGCCGAGAAGTTCCTCGTTGACGTACGGCCCGTAGACCTCGGCGGTGTCGAGGAAGGTGACACCCAGCTCCAGGGCCCGGTGGATGGCGCGGATCGACTCGGCGTCGTCCGTGCCGGCTCCGGTGTAGGCGTACGACATCGATACCAAGCCCAGACCGATACGGGAGACGTCCAGGCCTCCCAGCTTGATGTGCTTCATGCCAGTTCTCTGTTTCTCTAGCGGTTTGTGCGACTTGCTGGGTCCTGCGAACGGCTCCGCCGCGCGGCCAGGCGTTTGGCGAGTCCGGAGGACAAGGTGGATGCTGCGGTGCCCGGCCGTGGTCATGACGGCCTCGGCGCGCGGTGGCGCGGCCCGTTCCCGGGATCGCACCACCGGGTGGCGGACGGTCAGGCGACGGGGAGCCAGGTGAACCGGCCGTCCGGGCGGCGCTCGACCAGCAGCCCGCCGATGGCTGCGGGCAGGAAGCCGCCGTCGTCGAGATGATCGCGGTTGGCCGCCCAGTCCGCGTCGGTGGCGCCGGTCAGCCAGCCGCGCGGTTTGCACAGGCACAGCCCGTCCGGAACAAAGGTGATCTTCAGTTCGCCCAGGCGGAGCGAACGAACGCGCGGTGCGCTGGTCAGCCGTGCGCGGTCGAAATCGGTCGTCGTGGCCATGTGGTCCTACCTCGTGCGTGAAGAGGCGTCGCCGGGGTGGCGCTACGAACCAGAAGTTACAGCTAGAATAGCTATAACTGCAACTATTTGAGTTTTAGTAGACTTGTGCGATGGCAACCGAGCGCGAGACCCAAGTCCAGACCGACCGCGTGCTGTGCGGGCTGGTCAAGGGCCTGGCCAATCAGATCGAAGCCAACATCCGGGTCCGGGCGGCCACGCTCGGCCTGACCACCTCACAGGGCACCGCGCTGTCCGAGCTGACCCGCCCCATGACCCTGCGCGAACTCGCCGAACGGATGGGCTGCGAGCCCTCCAACGCCACCTTCGTCGCCGATCGCCTCGAAGATCAGGGCTACCTCGAACGCCATCCACACCCCGACGACCGTCGCGCCAAGCAGCTCGTCCTGACCCCCAAGGGCACCGAGCTCCGCGAACGCCTCATCGAGTTGCTCTCAGAAAACTCCCCCCTGGCCCCACTGGCCCCCGAAGAGCGGGACGTCCTGCAGCGGCTCCTCACCCGCGCCCTCATCCGCTGACCCGCTCCGCCGGGCCTTGGCGGGGCGAGGCGTCAGTGGAGGTCTGCCGCCCCGGACGACCGGCGCGACCCGGCGGACGCGCGGATCGTCCCCAGCCGGCCTCGGGCGCTGGAGATCGTGCGCCCGCATGACGAAGCCCCGGACTCCGTGAGGAGCCCGGGGCCGAATGCCGTCGGATGACGGGCCACCTCTCGGTGTGCCCGGCATCGGCGGTGAAGCGTTGCTTAGAGCGGGCGGACCTGCTCGGCCTGCGGGCCCTTGGCGCCCTGGCCCGCGGTGTACTCGACGCGCTGGTTCTCGTCCAGCGAACGGTAGCCGCCGGCGTCGATGGCCGAGTAGTGGACGAAGACGTCCGCAGAGCCGTCGTCGGGGGCGATGAAGCCGAAGCCCTTTTCAGCGTTGAACCACTTGACGGTTCCCTGAGCCATGATGCTTTCTCCTTGATTAGACGATCTCGAGGGCCACGGATGTGATCCCCGGGCTGCTGCGACCGACCGCCTTGGGAAAGCCTCTGCTCCGCACGGTAACGCCCGCTGTCATAACTCCGCAGGCGCTGTTAGGCAAACTGGGACTTCGACACAACCTGTTTCTCTGAACACTACACGCCGCGACGCCGTCCCCGCACCACTCCCCCGCGAAACCCCGTACGCGTCCCTCGAAGGCCCATGTCCGAACGGAGCCGCGCGAGGATGAACCAAGGTGAGGGCGCTTACGTGGTGGGGAGCATGAGACTACGAATGATCCTGCTCATGGCGGTGATGGCGCTGACCGCGGCCTGTGGGGGAGGGGAATCGGACACGTCGGCGGCCGCGGCCGACGACGGGCCGGCGCAGCCGGTCGCCGTGTGGGGCGCGGAAGGCGGGTTCGTGACCGCGACCATGAACGTGCTGCGTCCGCCGAGGGTGGTGCTGTACGGCGATGGCCTGGTGATCGTCGATGCGAGCAGGCAGCTGACGCTGAGCGATGCCGAGGCGGGCGAGGTGGTCGCGCGGATGGAGAAGGACCTGACCGGGCAACCGCCGACCGCGACGCCGAAGCCGGGTGCTCCGCAAGTGACGGACCTGCCGGACACCGTCCTCGGCGTACGGGGCAAGGACGGGAAGATGCTGGAGGTCCGGGTCCCGGCCTTGCAACAGCTTGCGGACTTCTACCCGAGGCAGCTGGTGGACGCGAAGGAGCTGATGGAGGGCCTGGCGAACCGGGCCGCCGCGGAGGGCGCCGGCTACGTCTCCGACCGCGTCCGGGTGGTCGCCGAAGGGGCCGAGTCGGCGGAGGGCAAGCCGTCGCCCTGGCCCGAGGGCGTTCCCGAGCCTTCTGGCGTGGTGGATCCTGTCTGGCAGGAGGATGTCGAGGGGGCGGCGGCGAGCGCGATCACCAAGGCGGTTCCCCCCGGCCAGCAGTACGGCCGGCCGCTCTTCAGGACCGGCTCGGGGACGACCTACGTGCTCTCCTGGCGGTACCTGCTGCCCCACGAGCAGTCACCGGCCTCCCCGGCGCCGGGCCAGAAGGGCTAGATCCTCAGGCCGCGGACGCCGGTGACGGTGACCGCGGAACGCACGGCGCCCGCGGCTTCGGCCGCGGGCGCTGTTGCCGTAACAGGGTAGTCACCATCTGTATATGGTCACCCAAAGTGACCCCTTGGCAGCATGGAGTCTTCCCGAAGAGCGGAGACGGATGTGGCCAGTGAGTTCCAGCGGAAGAAAGTCGGCGGAGTGTTCCGGGCGATGGACGTGGACGGAGACGGCCGGCTGACCGAGGCCGATTTCCAGGCGCTCGCCCGTCGCTGGACGGCCGTCGCCGGATCGGTCGATCCGGCGCGACTCGCCTCCGTCATGACCGGCTGGTGGCCGGTGCTCCGGTCCGCCTCCGGCCCCGACGGCGACGACGCCGTCACTCTCGACGAGGTGCTCCTCGTCGTGGACGGCCTCGGCGACCGGGCGGACGCCGTCTCCGCCACCGCCGACGCGATGTTCGAGGCCGTCGACCTCAACGGGGACGGCCGCATCTCCCGCTCCGAGTTCGGTGTGCTCGTCGAGACGTGGAGCGGGACGCCGACCGCGACCGACGAGATCTTCCCGCGCCTGGACCTGGACGGCGACGGCCACCTCACCCGCGACGAGTTCCGCACCCACTGGACGGAGTTCTGGGCGGGCGACAACCCGAACGCTCCCGGGACCTACGTCTTCGGCGTGCTGGTGGAGTGACCCGGAGGCGGCCTCACGGGCGAGCCGCGGTGCGCAGGAACGAGCGGATGGCCGGGACGAGATCGGCGTGGGCGTCTTCCAGCAGGTAGTGGCCTGCGCCGTGATAAACGCGCGTCCGGGCGGCGGGAAAGCGCCGCTGCCATTCGGCCAGCATCGCGCGGTCGAAGACCGGGTCGCCCAGTCCCCAGGCGATCAGCGTGGGCCGGTCGGCGAACTGCGCCAGCGACATGCCGGTGCCGTGCAGAACAGGCCATGAAGGGTCGCCGGGGCGCAACGGGATGTCCTGGACGAAGCGCTGGATGGCCACGCGGTGCTCGGGCCGGTCGTAGGGGGCCAGGAAAGCCGAGCGCACCGGCGCGGGCATCCGGCGCCGGACGCCCAGCGGCCGCCAGGTGGCGCCGCGGGCGAAGAGGTTGTGGCGCAGGAACAGACGGGTGCCCAGCCGGGTGTGGCGCAACACCCGGAACGGCAGCCGCAGCAGAGGACGTACGCGTTCGCCGTGCGGGTTGGGGAAGGCCGCGGTGTTGAGCAGGACCAGGCGGGCGACCCGGTCGGGGTGGCGGCAGGCCCAGGTCATGCCGATCGGCCCGCCCCAGTCGTGCAGGACGAGGGTCCACCCGCGTTCGGGGGCGCCTCCGCTGGTGACGAGGTGTTCGATCAAGGCGTCCAGGTCGTCCACGCGGGCGTCCAGGTCGTACGGATAACGGTCGGCTCCCGGCTTGTCCGACAGGCCCATGCCGATGTGGTCGGGGGCGATGCAGCGGTACTCCTCGCGCAGGGTGAGGATCGGCCGCCGCCACAGGTAGCTCCAGGAAGGGTTTCCGTGCAGGAACAGCACCGGCTGTCCCGCCCCTTCGTCCAGGTAGTGCTGGCGCAGGCCGTCACGGTGCGGCTGGGCGAACCACCGGGAGGTGAACGGGTAGCCCGGGAATCCGGTCACCGGGTGTTCCCCCCGGACAGGTGGGCGGTGAGCCGGGCCAGTCCTTCCGCCATGCTCACCCGGGGCCGGTAGCCGAGATCGCGGCGGGCCGCGGAGATGTCGAACCAGTGCGCCGTCGATGCCTGCTCCACCAGGAACAACAGTGGCGGCAGGTGCGGCGTCCACGGTAGTCGTCGAACCCGCTCCAGCAGCCGGGCCGCCCGCAGGACCGGTCCGAGCGGTGCCCGGCGTGTCACCGGGGGCAACCCGGCGGCACGCAGCAGCAGGTTGAGCCATTCCCCGAAACCGCAGGGCTCGCCCTGCGTGATGAAGTAGGCCCGGCCCGCCTGCGGTGATCCGGGGCGTAGCCGTTCGAGGGCGAGCAGGTGGGCGTCGGCGGCGTTGTCGATGTAGACGGTGTCGATGGTCTTGTCGGTCCTGCCCGGCAGCCACAGCAGGCGGTGGTGCGCCACCAGCCTGGGCAGGAAGTGCGGATCTCCCGGCCCCCAGATGAGATGCGGACGCAACACGACCGCCGTCACCCGTCCGGCGGCGGCACCGGCGAGGACGAGCCGTTCGGCCTCGGCCTTGGTCCGCGGATAGGCGGCGGGAAAACGGCGGGGATAGGGCGCGGACTCGTCCACTCCCGCCAGGTCCCGCCCGTCGTGGACGACACTCGGTGAGGACGTGTGGACCAGGCGCGCCCCGTAGCGCGCGCAGGCGTCCAGCACGTTTCGCGTCCCCGACACGTTGACCTCCTCGTAGTCCCGCTCCCGTCCGTGTACGCCGGCCTTCGCGGCGCAGTGCACGACCGCCTCGCATGACTCGACGGCGGCCAGCACCGCCGCGCGGTCACGGATGTCGGCCAGGTGCTGGGTGACCCCGAGAGCCGCCAGCGCGGGGCTGCGGTGACGCTGAAGAGCGTGGACGGTGGCACCGCGGGCGGCCAGCCGCCGGCAGACGGCCTCTCCCAGAAAGCCGCCGCCCCCGGTCACCAGGACCCTCGTCATCGGCCGGCCCGGACACGTCGCGAGGCCCACCGGGCGAGCCGGTGCCGGCGGATCTTGCTGTTGTGCCGGACGTCGACGGGGAACCCGGGATGGAACAGCACCTCCCGAAGCTCGGCGGTGTGCGGATGCCGGGCCGCCATATCCAGGATGTCCGCCTTCACGCGGGCGTCGTCCCGGTGCCCCGATTCGCACTCCACGATCAGGACCGCACGCTGAGCGCCGGCGGGACCGACGCCGACCAGTGCGGTGCGGCGGACCCCCGGCACGGCGGCGAAGACGGGTTCGACCTGGTCGGTGTGCAGGTCGCCGCCGGCGGTGCGGACCCGCTCTGACTTGCGTCCGGCGAACCAGAGCCTTCCGTGCTCGTCCAACCGGCCGACGTCACCCATCCGGTGCCAGACGCGGTCTCCGTCGCGGATCCGGGCCAGCGCGGTGGCCCCCGGATCGTCCAGGTAGGGATCGCTGACGGTGGGGGCGGCCACGGTGATCTCCCCGACGGTGCCGGACGGCACGACCAGATCCTCACTCCACCGCTCGATGGGGTCGTCGGTGAGGGCGATGACGCGCACCTCGGCACCCGGAAGCGGAGCACCCAGGCAGGTGCCCGCCCCGGCGGCGGTGGCCGCGGCGTGCTCGGCGAGCAGCCGGCTCTCGATCGCGGCCACCGGCATGCACTCGGTGGCGCCGTACACCGACAGCACGCGCGCCTCGTCACGCAGGCAGCCGCGCAGGCGCTCCATCACCGGCATCGGCATCGGCGCCCCGGCGGACACCACGTCGCCGAGCGTGTCCAGCACCAGGCCCCGGGCGGCGCAGTGCCGCGCGAGCCGGTCGAGCAGCGCGGGAGGGGCGAACATCCCGGCCACGCGATACCGCTGGATGTCGGCGACCAGAGCGGCCGGGTCGGCCCGCACCGGATGCCGCGGGTCCATGTCCGGGATCACCACGGTCGCCCCGAACGCCGCCGCTCCCGACGCGAACGGCGCGAACGTCGACAACACCGGCGTGCCCGGTCGCACCGTCCCCAGCGTGCCCAGCAGGTCGAGCTGGGCGGTCAGGTGCCGGTGACGCAGCGGTACGCCCTTGGGCGGGCCGGTGGATCCGGAGGTGTAGGCGATCAGCGCCAGGTCGTCGGGGCCGGCGGGGGGCCACCGTCCCGGCTCGCCGGGACGGCTGCCGCGTACAGGCCCGCGTGACGTCCCTGCCGGGCCGCGGGGCCGCCGCGCGGGGACGGTGACGGAAACGCGGACGTCAGGGGCCCAGCCCAGCAGCCTCCTGGCCAGCTGCACGGCGGGAATCGCGATGAACGCCTCCGGCGCCGCCTGACGCAGACAGCGCTTGATCGCGTCGAGCGGCAGCCCGGGATCGACCAGCACCGGCACCGCGCGGAGCCGCACCAGGGCGACGGCCAGCGCGCCCAGTTCCGGGCCCGGCGGCACCAGCAGGCCGGTACGCATGCCCGGGCGGATCCCGGCCTCGGCGAGGGCCGCGACGGCATGGTCCACCGATCGCGACAACTGCCCGTAGGTGGTGGCCGCCGGGGTGCGGCCACCGACCTGGCAGGCGATGACGTCGGGCTGCTCGCGGAACCAGCGCTCGGCGCGGACGATCAGATCGCTGATCGGCTCGGTCGGCTCGGTCGGCTCGGTCGGCTCGGTCGGCTCGACAGGCGTGGGCGGCTCGGCGGGGCCGGCGGGGCCGGCGGGGCCGGCGGGGCCTGAGCCGCTCGGAGGGGTCGCCTGTGCACTCACGGGATCACCACCGCACGACGACGATTCCGGCACTGGCCCCGCTGGCCAGGCCGACCAGGGCGACCAGGTCGCCGCGCCGCACCCGCCCCGAGGAGACCGCTCGCGCCAGTTGCACGAGCAGGGTCGAGGCCACGAGGTTGCCGTGCTGGGCGATGGTGACGACGACCTTGCCCTGCGGGATGCGCACCTGGTCGCAGAACCACCACAACGTCGCCAGCGACGCCTGGTGCACGCAGATGGCCGCGAAGTCGTCCCAGGTCAGCCCGAGATCGGCGAGAGGTTTGTGGAAGACGGCGTAATCGATGTTCTCGAAGCCCCGCACCAGCTGGGCGGAGTCGACGGTGAGAGGCCCGATGGTGGGCCGGTCCGCCCACGGGTCGCTGGTGAGGTTGTCCACGGCGGAGACCGCCGCCGGCCACCCGGCGGAGTACGCGGAGAAGCGGTGGGCGAGCACCCCCGGTTCTGTGCCGGCCTCCAGCAGCACCGCGGCGCCGGCGTCGGAGACGGTGTAGGACGCGGCGACGGTGACGTACTCCTCGGCGCTGGACAGGGTCCACGGGGTGCCGGCGGTGGGCAGCTCCCCGCAGCAGATGAGGACCCGCCGATGACGGCCGCCGGAGATCAGCGCGTCGGCCACCTGGATGGCGTTCAGCACGCTGTTGCAGGCGTTGCGTATGTCGAAGACCGGACAGTCGGCACCGATCTTGGCGGCGACGATGTGCCCGGTGGCCGGCTCGACGGCGTCGGACGACACCCCCGCGTAGATGAGCAGGTCGAGGTCGGCGGCCTCAAGGCCGCCCTCCTCCAGGACCCGGCGGGCGGCGTGCGCCGCCAGGTCGGACGGCTTCTCGTGGGGAGGGGCGATGTGCCGACGCCGGACTCCGCTGTGGTCGTGGATCAGCCCTCGGGGGAGGTCCAGTGCCGGATTGCGCTCGGCGAGCCGCTCTTCCAGCTCGGCCGTGCTCAGCGTGGTCTCGGGCAGGTGGGCGGCCACCCCGGTCAGCCGGGTGTGCAGGGTCAACGAAGGCCTCTCTTCTGGGCGGGTCTTCTGGGCCGGTCTTCTGTGCCGAACTGGGCCGACCTTCTGTGCCGATCTTCTGGGCCGATCTTCTGTGCCGATCTTCTGGGCCGATCTTCTGGGCCGGTCGTGCGCGCCGTACCTGGACGGACGGCGTGGGGACGGAGGACGAGATGGAGGACGGGGCCCGTGCCCGCGGACGGCGCCGCGGGCACGGGTCCCGCCGTCACCGGTTCAGGCCGCCGCCCCCGCGCGGGCGAGCACACCGGCCGGCTGCTGGTCGCCGCGCAGCCCGAGACGGATGAGCAGGCTCCCGGCGATGTCGGCGACGGTCCCGCCGCTGCGCATCAGCTCCATGGGCGGGATGTCGATGCCGAACCGGTTCCGGATCGAGGTCAGCAGTTCGGTGGCCATGAGGGAGTCCAGTCCGTACTCGTCCAGCCGCCGGTCGTCGGCGATCTGGTCGGCGGGGACGAGCAGGACCGCGGACAACAAGCCGGTGATCTGCTCGGTGATGCACGCGTACGCCTGCTCGTAGGTCATCCCGGCCAGCAGCGCCTGCAGGTCGGGCGCCTGCTGTTCCGCACCGGGCGGCAGCACCAGGGACAGCCACGGACGCTGCAGGCTGGGCAGGACCTGCCGCAACCGGCCCCAGTCGCAGCGGCCCACCACGGCCACGTCGGCGCGCTCGCCGAGCATGCGCTCCACGGCGTCCAGCGCCTGCCCCGAAGACATCGGAGGGATCCCGGCCTTGGTCAGTGCCTCGCCCTGCCTGCTCCGGGTCAGCACCCCGGTGTCCGCGAGCGCGCCCAGGCAGGCCGTCAATCCGGGCAGGTCCTGCCGGCTCCGTCGCCGGGCCAGCGCCTCCAGGAACAGGTTCGCGGCGACGTACGACGTCTGACCGATGTTGCCGACGGTGGTGAGGGAGGAGTACATGACGAACAGGTCGAGGGGCCGATCCCGGGTCAGCTCGTCCAGCACCATCGCGCCGGCGACCTTGGGGTGGAGCACGGCTCGGATCCGGTCGTCGCCGAGGTCGGTGAGCGGGCCGTCGTCGAGGTGCATGGCCGCGTGCACGACGCCACGCAGCGGCCGGCCGCCCGCGTCCAGGTCGTGCAGGATCCGCCGCATGGCGTCGCGGTCGGCCACGTCGGCCGCGTACGCGCGGACCTGGACCCCCGACCTCTCCAGTTCCGCGATCAGGGCGGGGGCTTCGGGCGACTCGGCCCCCCGGCGGCCGACCAGGGCCAGGTGGCGGGCACCCCGCAGGGCGAGGCGGCGAGCCGTCGCCGCCCCGAACCCGCCCAGGCCGCCCGTGACCAGGTAGGTCCCCTCAGAATCCAGGCGCGGCTCCGCCGGCTGGGGCCGGACGGCGACGGGTTCGTCGCGTGGGTCGAAGGACACCACGACCTTTCCGATGTGTCGGGAATAGCGCATCATGGCGAAGGCGTCCGCGACACGTGCGGCCGGATACACCGTGTGGGGCAGCGGCCGGAAGTCCCCGGACCGGTAGAGGGGCGCCGCCTGCTCCGTGCTTTCCGCCATCAGCTCGGGCGCCTTCCACATGAGGGTGCCCACGTCCACGCCGTAGAACGCGATGTTGTCGGAGAACGGGCGCAGCAGCAGGGAGCTGTTCTGGTAGATGTCCCGTTTGCCGAGCTCGATGAACCGGCCGCCGTGCCGCAGACATTCCATGCCCCGGGTGATGGCCTCCCCGGCCAGCGAGTTGAGCACGATGTCCACTCCCCGGCCTCCGGTCAGTTCCTTGACCTGATCGGCGAAGTGCAGGCTGCGCGAGTCCAGGGCGTGGTCGGCGCCCATGGCGAGCAGCAGGTCGCGTTTGGCGGCGGTGCCGGCGGTCGCGATCACGTGGGCTCCGTGGAACCGGGCGTACTGCAACGCGGCCAGTCCGACCCCACCGGCGCCACCGTGGACCAGGATCGTCTCGCCCGCCCTGACCCGTGCGCAGTAGCCCAGCGAATGGTGCACGGTGGAGAACGCCATCGGCATGGTGGCGGCCTCGGCGAAGGTCATCCCCTCGGGGACGGCGACGGCCGCCCACGCCTTGACCCTCGTGTGGCTGGCGAAGCCGACGGGGCCCGCGGCCATGACCCGGTCACCGGGCCGCGTCCCGGTGACTCCGGCGCCGACGGCGGTGACGATCCCGGCGCATTCCAGGCCCAGCTCGTGCCCGCCGAAGACCGCTTCGACGGCCTCGGTGGGCAGCAGGTTCACCGCGCGCATGACGTCGCGGTAGTTCAGCCCGATCGCCCGCACCTCGACCACGATCTCGTCGGGATCGGGCTGCGGCATCGGCATCTCCTCCCAGGCCAGCGTGTACGACAGCCCGGGATCGCACACCCTGAGCCGATAGGCCTCGCCCGAGCCGACGGGCAGGTCGCGGGTGTGCTCGCCCGGCTCGATCAGCCGCGGCACGAAACGTCCCCGGCGGGTGAGCAGGATCTCGTCCTCCTCGCCCGGGTCGAGCAGTTCCGCCGCCAGGCGGCCGGCGTCCCGCGCGGCGTCCCCGGTGGGGTGCAGGCAGAGCCTGCGTATCACCGGCCGTGGCTGCTCGTTGCTCAGCGAACGCGTCGTGCCCCAGGTCGCCGCGTCCTCGGGGTGGAGCCGGACGTCGGCGACGCGGGGTTCCGGCAGCGCGGCGCAGGGGCGGGCCACCAGCCACAACGTGGTCGCGACGTGCTCGGGCAGTTGCTCGCACGCCAGCGCGACGGCCCGCAGCGCCGCGGCCCGCCGGGTGATCCGCTCGACGGCCGCCTCCGGATCCGGGTCGTCCGCTCCGCCCAGGACGATCGCGATGGTGACCGTCTGGGCGGTGGGTGGGACGTGGTCGATCCAATGGTCGGGATCGTCGCTGAGCGGCGAGTGGAGCACATCTCCGCCACGGGCTCGCAGCAGAGCCCGCAGCTCGGTGGTCAGGGCGCCGGTGCCGTCCTCACCGGCGAGGATCCACGTGCCGGCGGCGTCCGGCGAGGGGTGCGCGGTGGCCGGTGCGCCCCCGGCGGTGGCCGCAGCGGTGGCCGTACTGCCGGCCCCGCTGGTGGCCGTACTGCCGGCCGCGCTGGTGGCCCCACTGGTGGCGGGAGCGGCGGCCAGCATCACCGAGAAGTCGCCGGATGCGAGGGCGTCGTCGTCGCCGACCTGGACGACCTCCGTGTAGCCGGCCTCCGCCAGCACCTCCGGCCATCTCTCCCGGGACAGCAGCGGCGAGGCCGGGCGCAGGTGCCGGTCGGTGAAGTCCCAGAACTCCTCCTGCACGCCGAGGAACGGCAGCAGGGTCCCCGTCCGGTGAGGTTCGGCGATGAGCAGGTGGCCGCCGGGCACCAGAAGGGTGGACAGGTGGTGCAGCGCGGCGGGCAGGTCACGGGCCAGGTGCAGGCTGTTCGCCCCGATCACGAGATCGAACCCGCCCGCGGTCAGTCCCTGCCCGACCGGATCCGCGTCCAGATCGAGGACGGCGTAATCGACGAAGTCGAAGCCGGCGAATCGCTGCCGCAGCCGGGTCAACGCCGCTTCGGCGCGATCGGTGACCAGGTAGCGGGTGCGGTCGGCGGGCAGGACGGGCAGCAGCATGGTGGTGGTGCCGCCCGTCCCCGCACCGACTTCCAGGATGCGCAGCGGCCGGTCGGCCGGCCATCTTCTGACGATTTGCCCGACGAGCGCCCGGGCGATCCGGTTGGTGAACAGGTTGACCGGCCCGACGTCGTGGAACTGCTCCATCAGCTCCTGACCGCCGCCGGAATCCAGGACGTCCGGGCCGGCACGCCGGCCCGCGAGCAGGTCGGGCAGGCACCGGCCGACCCGTACGGACAGGGCGGTCTGAGCGGCGAAGGCGGCACCCCGGGCGAGGAGGTCCCGGTGGAGGTCCCGGTGGAGGTCCCGGTGGAGGTCACCGTGGAGGTGGGGGTGCGGCTCGCGCGGGTCCGCACCCGTCGGCAGCAGGCGAGGGCCGCCATCGGCCGGCCGCTCCAGCAGTCCGTGCTGTTCCAGCAGCGGCAGGGCCGCGCGGAGCATCCGCCGGTGGTGCGCCCCCGGGCACGATTCGATCAGTTCCTCGACGCCGCTCGGACGCTCGGCGGTCAGCTCGCCGAGTGCGCCGGCCAGCGTGTGGGCGAAGACCTCTTCGAGCCGTGCCGCGTACCGCGGGTAGTCCAGCTCGTGCCACGCCGAACGCAGCCGGTCGATCTGCTCGGCCGCCCCGGACAGGATCTGCCCGGGGCGGGGGGCCGGCCACGGCTCGGCCGGGACGCCGGCCCGGGGTGCGGCCCGCAGCGCCACCTCGTAGCGGGTGGCCGGGGTGATGTGGACGCCGGGCATCCGGCGTAACCGGCAGCCCTCCACTTCGGCGGCGATCCGGCCGTCCTCGTCGGCGACCACGATGTCCCAGCAGACCTCCTCGGCACTGCTGGGGCGTTCCCGCACGTGCACGAGTCCCTGTGCCTGCGGCGTTCCCCACAGGCGGACGGAGCCGATGGCGGCGGGCATGTAGCCGCGGCCCGATCGCAGCGACTCCACCAGCCACAGCACGCCGGCCTGCAGCGCGCTGTCCAGCACCACCGGGTGGATGTGGTAGCGCCCCTGCCCCTGCTCCGGGCACGAGTAGGCGCCCAGCACCTCTCCCTCGCCCGTCCACAGCTCGGTCAGGACCTGGAACTCCGGCCCCCAGACCATGTGCCCTTCGGCGGCCCGTGCGTAGTAGCCGGGCACGTCCACAGGGGTGCGGATGCGAGCGCGCAGCGCGGCCACGTCCAGCGGCGGCGGGACCCGGCGCAGCAGGGGCCGCACCCGGGCCCGGAAGTGCTCGCGGGGCTGCTCCGCCTGCCGGTCGGCGCTGGCCACGGTGACCACTCCGGTCTCGGCGTGGAGCGACGTCTGCGCGTACACCGGAGCGGCGGCGCCCTGCGAGGGCACCACCATGGCCCGGCTGATGTCGACCCTGTCGACCTCCACCGCCTTTTCGGCGTCCGGCATGGTGAGCCGGGCGGCGGCGACGGCCATCTCCACGTATCCGGTGGCCGGCATCACGGCGGCGCCGCCGGCCCGGTGGTCGGCGACCCAGGGCACCCGCACCCGGTCGACTTCCCCCTGCCACGTGGGGTCCAGCACCGGCATCCGCTGTCCCAGCAGCGGATGCTGGATTGTCGTGTCCACGTTGGTCCGCACCCAGGTCTGGGGGCCCCCGATCCAGTGCCGCTCGCGCTGCCAGGGATAGGCCGGCAGCGATCGCACCGCGCCGGGGCGGGGAAAGTACCGGTCCCAGTCGAGCCGTGCACCGGCCGCGACGAGTTCGGCGACCGCGCGGCGGACACGCGCCGGGCCTGGCTCGTCGCGCCGCAAGGTGGTGACGACGGCAGCGCGTACCCGCGCCGTGCCGCTTATGCGACGCAGGTACGAGCGGAGCACCGGGTGCGGGCCGATCTCCAGCAGCACGTCGAAGCCGTCGCCGAGCACCCGCTCGGCCGCCGCCGCGAACCGGACCGGTTCCCGGACGTTCCGCCACCAGTACGCCGCGTTCAGCTCCGAACCCCGGATCAGCTCGCCTGTCACGGTGGACACCAGAGGGATGTGCGCCGGGCAGGGCCGCAGCCCGGCGAGTCCCTCGGCCAGGGGCTGCCGCACCGGATCCATCGCGCCGCTGTGGAAGGCGTAGTCCAGGTCCAGCTCCCGGAAGAAGGTCTCGCGCGAGGAGAGGTCCTCGCACAATGACTTCAGCGATCCGTCCGGTCCGGCGATCGTGACGTCGCGGTCGGAGTTGACCGCCGCGATCTCCAGTTGCGGATAGCCGGCCAGGATCTGCCTGGCCGCGGCCTCGGGCAATCCGAGCGCGGCCATCCGGCCCTGCCCCCGGGTGACCGACTGCGCCATGCCCCGCTCGGAGATCACCTGCGCCGCCTGGGCCAGTGACAGGGCGCCGGAGGTGTAGGCGGCGGCGACTTCGCCCACGCTGTGGCCGATCACCACTCCCGGCCGTACGCCCGCCGCCTTGAGCATTTCCACCAGGCCGACCTGGACGGCGAACAGCAACGGCTGCGCCACTTCGGTCGCCGACAGCCGTGACTGATCGGCGGGCAGGGACAGCTCGTCGAGCACCGACCAGCCGAGCCGACCGGACAGTTCGGCGTCGACCGCTTCCACGGCCGAGCGGAAGGTCGCGTCGGACAGCAGGTCGGCGCCCATCCCGGGCCACTGCGAACCGTTGCCGGAGAACACGAACGCCACCCGTCCGCGCTCCACCGCCTCCGCCGCCGCCACCGTTCCCGCCATCGCCGCGTCCCCGGCTTCGAGCCGCGTGCTCGCACCGGACTCGCCTTCGGCGCCGGTCGGCTCCGGGGCCTCCGCCAGGGTCGCCAGCGCCCGCGCCGCCGCCGCGGCGGTGTCGGCCAGCACGACGGCGCGATGCCGGTGGCCGCCGCGCCGCCGCGCCGCGGTGTAGGCCACGTCGTAGAAATCCCGTTCATCGAGTGACGTCAGGTGCGCGGCGGTCCGTCCCACGGCTTCCCGCAGCGCGGCCCGGCTGCGCGCGGACACGACCACGGGCAGCGCTCCCGCGGGGGGCGTCGCCGGTCCGACCCCGGCGGCCCTCGGGACGGATGGCGGCGGCGCGGGCGGTGCGGCCAGCGCCACATGAGCGTTGGCGCCCCCGAATCCGAAGGAGTTGACTCCGGCCACGGGCCGCTCGCCTGCCTCGTCCAGCGGTCGCGGCTCGACGGTGACGCTCAGCCCCAGGGCGTCGAAGTCGATGCGAGGGTTGAGCGTGGCGGTGTGCAACGAGGGCGGGATCATCCGGTGCCGGAGCACCAGCAGGGCCTTGAACAGCCCCGGCATGCCGGAGGCGGGCTCCAGGTGCCCCAGGTTGGACTTCACCGAGCCGATGGGCAGGGCTCCGCGCGTGCGCCTGCTGCCCAGCGCCCGGCCGAGCGCCTCGCACTCGGCCGGATCCCCGGCCTGGGTGCCGGTGCCGTGCGCCTCCACGTACACGATCTCGTCGGGGCTGATGCCCGCCGTAGTGTAGACCTGCCGTAAGAGGGCTTCCTGGGCTTCGGCGTTCGGCAACGCCAGCCCCATGGTGTGGCCGTCGTTGTTGGTGGCGGCGCCGACGATGACGCCGTGGATGCGGTCTCCGTCGGCGATCGCGTCGGCCAGGCGCTTGAGCACCACCACACCGCCGCCCTCCGCCCGTACGAACCCGTCGGCGTCGGCGGAGAACGCCCGGCACCGGCCGGTCGGCGACAACATCGAGGCCTGGCTGAAACCGATGAAGGGGCCCGGGCTGAGCAGCACGTTCACCCCGCCGGCCAGCGCCGCCCGGCTGGACCCCTCCGCGAGGGACCGCCAGGCCCGCTCCACGGCCGTCAACGACGAGGAGCACGCGGTGTCGATGCTCATGCTCGGCCCGCGCAGGTCGAAGAAGTGCGACAGCCGGTTGGCCGCGATGGACAGGGTCGCCCCCGACATCGAGTACGGGCCCATGGCCCCCGGCTCCAACGCCTGCATGGTGCCGTAGGCGGGATCCGAGATGCCGATGAACACCCCGGTGTCCGTGCCCGCCAGCACCGCCGGATCGATGCCCGCGTCGTCCATGGCCTCGACCGCCATTTCCAGGAGCAACCGCTGCTGCGGGTCCATCGTGGCGGCCTCTTTGGGGGAGATGCCGAAGTAGGCGGCGTCGAAGGCGGTGATGTCCTCGTCGAGGAAGCCCCCCGCACGGGTGTAACTCCTGTCCGGCCTCGGCATGGTGTCGTCGACGAACCGATCGGCCTCGAACCTGCTCGGCGGGATCTGGCCGACCAGGTCGGCGCCCTGCCACAACTCCTGCCACAGCCCGTCCAGACTCTCGATCCCCCCAGGCAGCCGGCATCCCACGCCCACCACCGCCGCCGCGTGCTCCGGCCATGCCTGTTCCGCTGTCGGGTCGTCCGCGCTCATGTCGCCCTTCCTGCTCAGGTCCACTACGTCTCGGCACTTCGCCGTCGGCTTGGTGTCCCGGCCGGGGTCCACCTGGCGCGCCCGGCGCGGGGCCGGGCGGTCGGCCCCCATGTCATCACAACTCTCGGTATATGCCTAGATACTGTGTGTATTTGCCCAAGAGGATGATGTTTGCGAAGTCTGGGAGACCTGTGCCTGGTGTGGCGGCAGCTCGGCGCGCGGCTGTAGGCGAACGTCGCTGGTCGGCGGCTCACGCGTGTCACAGACGGGGGTTCCGTCCTGTCTTGTCGGCAGACCGAAACTCTCTGTTGACCAGGAGGTGTGCAGTGGATGCCGTGAAGGTGCCCGATTTGACCGGCAAGGTGGCCGTGGTGACGGGCGGTAGCGACGGGCTCGGTCTCGGCTTGGCCATGCATTTGGCCCGGGCCGGGGCCGAGGTCGTGCTGCCGGTCCGCAATCCCGCCAAGGGCGCCGCCGCCGTCCAGAAGATTCACGAGGCGGTGCCGGAGGCCGCCGTCTCCACGCGCGAGCTCGACCTGGCGTCGCTGGAATCGATCGCGGCACTCGCCGCCACTCTTCGGCGCGAGGCCCGCGCGATCGACATTCTGATCAACAACGCGGGTGTCATGGCTCCCGCCACCCGCCAGACCACCGCGGACGGCCTGGAGTTGCAGTTCGGCACCAACCACATCGGCCACATGGCGCTGGTGGCGGGACTCCTGCCGCTGCTGCGCCTCCGAGGGGCACGCGTCACCACGATGTCCAGCAGCGCCGCCCGCTCCGCCGCCATCGACTGGGCCGACCTGCAGAGCGAGCGGAAATACTCGCCGGTCCGCTCGTACGGGCAGTCGAAGCTGGCCAACCTGCTCTTCGGGCTCGAACTGGACCGGCGCAGCACGGCCGGCGGGTGGGGCGTCGTCAGCAACGTCGCGCATCCCGGCACGACCCTGACCAACCTCTACGCGTCCGGCCCGAACCTGGGCCGCACCCGCCCCGCGCCGTACGAGAGGATCATGAAGGGGCTGCTCCGGTTGGGCCTGTTCGTGCAGACGGTCGAGGCCGGGCTGCAACCGGCCCTGCACGCGGCCACCAGCCCACAGGCGCGAGGCGGCCGTTTCTACGGTCCCGACGGCCTCGGCCAGTTCACCGGTGGGCCGGCGGAGCTGTCCCTCTACAAGTCGGTCCAGGTCGAGCGCGACGCGGCCCGGCTGTGGACCGTCTCCGAGCAGCTCGCCAGGGTCGAGTTCCCCACCTGAGGGCGGACCGGAACCCGCCCGGACCGCGACGATACGAACGCGGTCAGCTCGCGGCCGACAGTGCGCCGATCTTGGCGGGGTTCATCAGCCAGAGCACCTGGTCGATGCCCTCGTCGGAGGCGTCGACGGTGACGACCGCCAACAGTTCGCCGTCGTGGCGCAGCAGAGCGGCCGCCTGCCCGTTCACGTCGGCCCATTCCACCTCGACCCCGGCCCAGAACCGGTCCGCGAACGCTCTGATGTACTTCGCGACCCGGAACGCGCCGACCACGGGGATGCGCGAGGCTCGGACGGCGCCACCGCCGTCGGAGTAGCTGATCACGTCCGAGGCGAGGAGCTCTTCCAGCGCGGCGAGGTCGCCGGCGCGGGCGGCGGCGACGAAGGCGGTGAGCAGCCGGCGCTGCTCTGCCCGCGTCACCGGTGCCCGGCGCTCGGAGCCGATGCGCTTGCGCGCCCTGCTGACGAGTTGCCGCACCGCGGCCTCGCTCGCCTCGATGATCTCGGCGATCCGCCGATAGGGATAGTCGAACGCCTCTCGCAACACGTAGGCCGCGCGTTCGGTGGGCGAGAGCTTCTCCAGCAGGAGCAGGACCGCGAAGCCGAGGGCCTCGCCTCGCTCGGCGCCGAGGTGGGGGTCGTTACTGGTGTCGACGGGTTCGGGGAGCCACGGGCCGACGTACGTCTCGCGGCGGACCCGGGCGGACTGCAGGGTGTTGATGGCGAGGCGCGTGGTCACCGTCGCCAGGAACGCCCCCGGGTCGGTCACGGTGCCGCGGTCGTACGCCTGCCAGCGCAGCCAGACGTCCTGCAGCAGGTCCTCCGCTTCGGTCGCACTGCTCAGGATGCGGTACGCGATTCCGAACAGGCGTGGCCGCACGCTCTCGAAGGTGGCCGCCGCCTGGTCGAGGTCTTCGGTCCCGCTGCGGCGGCTCTCCGCACCGATATCCCTCATGGTGATGGCCCCGTTCCGCCGGCGGATGGACCTCTACAGCTTTTCACCCGCCGTCCAGAGGCTTTGACAGGGGACCGCGGTACGCGATCCGGGTGGTGCCGGTGAAGCCGCACCCCTGCCGCCGCCGGCCCGGGGATCTATCTCGGAAGGATGTGAATTGCCGTCGCATGAGATTGATCTCCACCGGCATTTCCGTGCGCCTTCGTTTCTTTCGGCGAATTTAACGGCGGGATGATTGACGGCTCTTCGCCTCCCGATGCCGAGGGCCGGGAGCCGGCGCGGGTGTTTATCGATCCCGGGCGCGGGGACGGTTGCCGTCGTAATCGCTCAAATCGGGCGAATCACCGGATCCAGGGGGTTGACATGACTGGATACCTGCCGTATCGCGATTCCACTCCCGCTGCTCGCATCGGCGGCGTACGCGGCTGGCAGGCGGACATTCTCCGCGGCGAGTCGTAACCGAGTGAATCGAGGTACTGCGGCACAAGCGGGCCGCAGTGCCTCGACCCGTCACGGGGATCTGTTGAAGGCGGGGGGATTTCATGGCGCGATTGTTCTACCCTGTCGCTCGGCGCAGCGATCTGGTGGAGGAACTGTTCGGAATCCCGCTGTCCGATCCCTATCGGTGGCTGGAAGACGGCGACGACGCGCGCGTGCGGGACTGGGCGGCGGCCCAGGATCGCCTTTTCCTCGCGTGCCGCGAGCAATGGCGCGACAAGGACTCGTGGGCGTCTCTGGTGGATGAGATGTCCTCCTTCGGGGTGTCGGAGCCCCCGATGGTGCGGGGCTCGCTGATGTTCCTCGCCGAGCAACTCCGCGGGGACGAACAGCGGCGCCTGCTCGTCGTCGACGGCGAGGGCGAAAGACGGGTGCTGGTCGATCCGGCGGACATCGATCCGTCCGGCCACACCGGGCTGTACGCCTGGTGGCCGTCCCGCGAGGGCGAGCGCGTGGCCGTCCAGACGGAGGTCGCCGAGCAGCCCGGCAGCGACATCATCGTGCTGGACGTGCGTACCGGCGAGGTGGTGGACGGGCCGTTGCCGCGCGCCCGCAACACCTCGCTGGCCTGGCTCCCGGGAGGGGACGCCTTCTACTACGTCAGCCGTGTCCCCGGCGAGGAGCTGGCCTCCGGCGACATGCGGCTGCATCGGCGGGTCCGGCTGCACCGGATCGGCTCGCCCTGGCAGACCGACACGGTGGTTTTCGGCGGCGAGGACGCCCCCGACCACTATTACGGGCTCACGGTCAGCGCGGACGGCCGGCATCTGGCCGTCACCGCGATGGCCGGGCCCGCCGTGCAGAACGACGTGTACGTGGCGGAACTCGCCGATCCGGCGGCCCCGCGTCTCGTCAAGGTCGTGGACGGACAGGCCATCGGCGCCCGCGTCCTCCCGCGCTTCCTCGCGGACGGCACCCTGCTGCTCGTCACCGACTATCAGGCTCCGTGCGGCCGCGTGTGCGTGGCGGACCGGCACGACCCCGGCCCGGACGCCTGGCGCACACTGGTGGCCGAAGATCCCGAGGCTCCCCTCGACGAGTGCGTGGTCCTGGACGGCCCGGCGCTCGTGCGGCCCCTCCTGCTGGTGGCGCGCGCCCGCCACGGCACCTCCGCCCTGACGCTGCACGACCTCGCCGACGGCCGGCCGCTCACCCGGCTGCCCGTGCCGGGCGCGGGCGTGGTGTCCTCTTTGCGCACGGGCGTGCCCCACGGTCACCGGGCGTGGTTCAGCTACTGCGACGCGACCACACCTCCCACCGTCTATCGCTACGACGCCGTACGCGGTGAGACGGAGCCGGAGGCGGGCGCCGCCACAGCGGGGCGCACTCCCGGGATCCGCAGCCTGGACGTGCGCTGCCGCGCCGAAGACGGCACCGAGATCACGCTGTTCCTGTTCACTCCTGAGGAGGAACACCAGGGGCCGCGCCCCACCCTCCTGTACGGCTACGGCAGCTTCGGCATGCCGATGCGCCCGTGGTTCTTCCCTCTGGCGGCCGCATGGGTCGGCGCCGGCGGCACCTACGCGGTCGCCTGCGTACGCGGAGGCGGCGAGGAGGGCCGGCGCTGGCACGACGCCGGCCGAGGACCCCGCAAACACCGCGCGATCAGCGACTTCACCGACGCCGCGGCCTGGCTGATCGAGACCGGCAGGACCACGCCCGACCAACTGGCGATATACGGCCAGTCGGCCGGCGGTCTCCTGGTCACCGCCGCCGCCATGCGGCGACCGGACCTGTTCGCCGCGGTCGTCGCCGAAGGCCCGCTCTGCGACATGGTGCGCTACGAACGTTTCGGCCTGGGATGCACGTGGACCGACGAGTTCGGCAGCGCCTCACGGCCCGAGGAACTCCGATGGCTCCTGGCGTACTCGCCCTATCACCACGTCACGCCCGGGACCCCCTATCCCGCCTTCCTCTTCGCCGGCGCGGTGACCGATCTGCAGACCGGGGAGGCCCACGTCACCAAGATGTGCGCGGCCCTCCAGCATGCCACCGGCGGAGACAGGCCGATCCTCATGCGCCGGGAACCCGACACGGCCCACGCCGCCTCGCCCGCGAGCAAGGAACGCGACCTGAACGCGGACATCCTGGCCTTCGCCGCCGAGCACACCGGCCTGTCACCGGGGAGGACGGCGATGTCCCTTCGCGAGACCGCGGCGGAACCGCTCTGAAAAACCGGCGTGCGACCGCGCCCGTTCCACGACGGCAGGGTGTCGCACCTCGCCGGGTCACTCCTGCGTGAGAGGTGTGCCGGAGCGCGCCGGCCCTTGGGGGAGCGCGGTCCTCCGGCGGCGCCGGGCGGCCAGAGCCGCGACGAAGAGCCCGCAGACGACGACGAGGACAAGCGGCAGCGCCCAGGGGAGGGTCCACGCGTGCGCGCTGCTCCCCACGGCGGCCAGCGGGGCGACCGAACCCGCCGCGTCGGTGAGCAGCGGGACGAGGGTGACCGTCCCGGTCAGTCTCAGTGCGGGAGTCACGCCGTGCACCGGCACGGAGACCTTCCAGGTCTCGCCCGGGAGCAACTGGGGTGAATCGTCGATGTGTTCCGCGCGGACGTCCCAGTGCCCGAAGGGGCCGGACAGGGACACCGCCTGACGAGCGGCGAGAATGCCGTTGCCGTCGTTGCGGATCGTGTAGGTGACGGTGGCGTCGCCCGTCCCGAGAGGATTGGGCGTGCCGGAATAGCGGACCTGCAGGTTCTCCACCGACAGGGCCGGCTTCAGCTCTCCGCCCACACGCAGGCGGATCCGGATGCCGAGACGCTGCCCGTCCGCCGCGGTGACGATGCCGCCCATGTACTCGCCGGGCGCGGCGTCGTCGGGAAGCGCGACCGTGAACGGCACCTCGGCCGTCTCGCCCGCGGGGATGGTGACGCCGGAGCGGTCGGCGCGGACCCACGCGCCCACGCCGGTCTGCTTCGCGTTCACGCCGCGCAGGTCGAGCCAGCCCTGCTCGGTGGTGAACGCGTCCGCGGCGTACACGCTCAGGCGGAGTGGCGTCGCGCCGTGGTTGGCGACCACGAGACCGTCCTCGACCCGCCCGCCCGGGTCCAGCGTGTAGCTGTAGTTGGGCCGGTCTGACCCGAAGTCGTTGGACGCCGTCGCCACCGTCCAGGACGCCTCGCCGTCCGCCGCAGAGGCGGGCCTCGCGCCCGTTCCGAGGACGCCGCCCGCGGTGAGGAGCACGGTGAGGAACACCGCGAAGGCGGCCCGGGTCAGCGAGCCTGCCGTGGTCGTCGTACGCGGTCGTGACGGCTGCATCTGATCGATCCTTGGATGGGGTTGGGAAGCGGCGGGAGGGCGATGTGTCGTGGGGTGGGCACCGGCAGGTGCCCACCCCACCCGGGAACGGGGCCGTCAGGACTCATTTGACGGCCCCCCGCGTCGCCCCCGGTCGTCTACTGGAGCCAGTCGGACTCGGCCGCGGCCGGGCCGGGCTTGCCGGGCTTGCCAGGGCCACCGGGCTCACCGGGCTCACCGGGCTTGCCAGGGCCACCGGGCTTGCCGGGCTCGGGCTTGTCGTTCGTGTGGATCACGACCTTGTCGACGGTGGAGCCGACCGGCGGAGCGGCGCTCGCGCCGTTGTCCGGGCCGCACCACGACTCCTGGCCCAGCTCGACTGCGGCGTTGGGGGCGGCGCAGGTGCCGCTGCGGAGGTTCTCGACGACGAGCTTGTCGCCGCGCACCTGGACCCGCACGTACGTACGGACGTGCTCCTGGTTCTCGACCGAGTTGGCCCAGTGGTTCTTGGGGTTCAGCGGGTCGGGACCGTAGTTCGGGTCCTTGGTCGCGTCGGGAGCGGTGAGGTTGTAGTACTTCGACCCCGAAGCCGAGTTCGCCGTCACGTAGATGACGCCGCCCGGGCCCTTGACCACCTCGGTGTCGCCGGGCTGCTCGTTCGGGTTCGCCTTCTGCCCGTTCTTGATCACGTAGCTACGGGAGTAGCTGTGGTCGTGACCCTGCAGGACCAGGTCGACGCCGAGGTTCGAGAAGGCCGTCGGGAAGTCCTGACGGCGCACCTTGTTGTCGCCGTCGTTGGCGTGGCTGGCCGGCGAGTAGATCGAGTGGTGGTAGATCAGCACGATGTGCTTGGCGCCGCGGCCGTGCTTGTTGACGACGTCGGTGACGTAGTTGATGTGCGCGGCGTCGGACCCGTTGGCGTACGCGTTGCTGTTCAGGTCGACGAACAGGATGCTCTTGTACGTGAACCAGTAGTCGCCGCCCGACCGGGTGGCCGCGTCGCCGTTGTAGTACGGCGTGGAACGGTCGGTGTTGGGCGTCCAGAAGTGCTGCTCGTACGCCTTGCCGCCGACGTCGTGGTTGCCGATGGTGGCGACCCACGGGTGCTGGCGCAGCTTGTCGGAGGCGAGGAACGCGTTCCACTGCGTCTCGTTGTTGGCGCTCTCGATCTGGTCGCCGCCCGACACCAGCAGCTCGGCCTTCGGGTTGGCCGTGAGGGCGACGTTCAGGGTGTCCGCCCACCCGGCGCCGTCCTTCGCCACGTCGCCCGACGAGCCGATCTGCGGGTCGCCGAAGAACAGGAAGTCGAAGTCGTTGCCCTTGAAGTTCTGGGTCGTGAAGGAGTACGTCGGGGACCAGGCGCCGGGGGTGCCGACGCGGTAGGAGTACTCCGTGTTCTGCTTCAGGCCGTCGATCGTGGCGTGCCCGTTGTAGCCGCCGTTGACGCTGTTCGCCGTCACGGTGGCCGGGAAGGTGACCGAGTTCTTCGGGAACTCACCGCCCACGAGGTTCTTGGTCGGCGCGACCTGGACCACCTGAGCGGCGCCTTCCGAGGCGTACCACGACACGACCCGCTGCGCCTCGTTGGCGCCCACGCCGAGGACGATGCCGCTGACCGCCGTGGCGGAGTCGGCGTGGGCCGCGGTCGCGAGGCCGCCGCCGAGCACGGCGGAGGCGCTCAGGGCCGCCGCGGCGGCGCTGACGGCCACCCGGCGCAGGACGAGCCCGGGGTTGTGTGTCCCCTTATCGAGCTTCATGCTTTTCCATCCATGTGGGGGAATTGGAGCGATTTGCACGATTTCGAGGTCCGGTGTCGCGGAGATGAACATGGGGCGGGCGGGCACTTGCGCTTACCGGAAGTTGTGATGCGATCTCACGAGTGAGGTGCTCTCACAGCCCGAGAACTCTCTGCACGAACCACACCAGGCCCATCGCGGACACACCCGCCGCGATCGCCCCGGTCGTCCACAGCCCCGCCGCGGGCCGGCGGTGACGCAGCACGGCGAGCAGCGGGAAGACGGCAACGATGATGGTCAGCTGGACGGCCTCGATGCCCACGTTGAAGACGAGCAGCGACCACAGGAGCGTCCACGACCAGGCCTGGTCGATGCCCAGTGCAGCGGCGAAGCCGAGACCGTGCACGAGGCCGAAGCAGAAGACCACCGCGAGCCGCGTCCAGCCCGCGCGGTCGAGGCCGAAGTGGCCGTGACCGGCCGTCTCCAGGTCCGTGGCGTGCGACCGGCGTCGCCAGAGGCGCCACAGATGCCAGCCGGCGACGACCGCGATCGAGAGGGCGATGACGGGCTCGACGAACGATGCCGGCACCTCGACGAGGCCGAGGGCGGCGAAGACGAAGGTCACCGAATGGGCCAGCGTGAAGGTCGTCGCCGCCAGCACGATCTCGCGCAGGCGGCGTGACCCCGCGATGAGCGCGAGCAGGAACAGGATGTGGTCGAGTCCGCCGAGCAGGTGCTCGGCTCCGAGCCGGAAGAACTCCCAGAACCGCTCGAACCAGGACTGCTGCGTGGAGAACGACCGATGCTGGGCGTCGAGGGCGGTGCTGCCGGACGTCAGGTCGAGGTCGTAGGTGACGATCGTCTTGCTGTCGCGCACGTACCCCTCCGAGCCGGCGAACAGCGCGCTGCGCACCTCGTGCGCATCGGCGGGCTTCGGGCACCGGTAGTCGAGGGCCAGCCGTGCGTACGGGACGCCTTCGCGTTGCCCGATCGTGAAGCCGCCGTCCCTGGCCGGGACGCACGCCGTGCCCCCGGCGGTGACGCCGAAGCGCTGGGTGACGTACGCGACGACCGAACCGGCGTGGGCGTCGAGCGCGGCGGCCTGCTGTGCCGCGTCACCGCCCTCGAACGCCGCGGTGCCCGCCTTGAAGAGCGGGTCGTCCTTCTCGTAGTCGGCGGCGGAGACGACGAGCAGGTCGTACTCCAGCTGGAGCTCGGTGCGGACGTGCCCGGCCTGGGGCGAGACGAGGTTGACGTACACCGTCGAGGTGAACCCGTGAGCGAGGGCGGGCAGGGCGCCCAGCAGAGTGGAGAGGGCGCTGAACAGGACGGCCACGGCTGCGGCGGCGATGACAGCACCGACACGTCGCCGAGCGGCGGGGGACATATGACTCCTTTTCGGCTTTGGTGCACGAAATCTGCTCGATAGAGATGAACGAGCGGTATCTCGTACAAGAACCGTCGAGGAACCACGCCCGGCGGAGACCGCCTCGCCGCCGAAGGCCGCGAATCATGCGGTAGGAAATAGGCGCACTTCCCGGCGCTCCGAAGGACGATCCCCATGCGCTCTCGGCTTCTGCCTGCCTGCACGCTGGTTGCGGCGGTCGCGACCGCCCTGCTGGCCGGCGGATGCGGCTCCGGCGACGACTGGTCCGGGCCGCACGCGAAGCCCACCTCCGTCGGCACCCCCGGCCCGGGCTTCTTCCCGGCTGTGTCCCCCGCCCCGGAGGCGACGGTCACGCCCCGGCCCGGCTCGTGGAACGGGGTGCGTCCGCCGGAGGGCTACCGGGTGGTGCTGCTCACCGCGGGGGAGGACCGCCAGACCACGACGCTGGCGAGCGCGGTGACGGCGTGGGCCGAGGAGGAGGGCGTCAGCCTCAGGACCGTCACGGCCACGGGGCCGGACGGGTTCGTTCCGGCCATCACCAGGGCGATGGGCATGAAGCCCGACCTCATCGTCAGCGCCGGCGACGCCCTCGTCGACCCCCTGGCCCTGGTCACCCCCAACCACCTCGACCAGCAGTTCCTCGTGGTCGGCGCGGAGCTGGCCGAGCCCACGGAGAACGTCACCGCCGCCGACTGGGCCGGCGCGTCGTTCCGCGGCGAGGGGCTCGGCATGTCCTCGACGTACGATTCCGCCACCTTCACCCCCGAGCGCGCCGCGCGTGCGGTCCGGGCGGGGGCCGCGGCCGTGCTCAACGGCATGACCGGCGTCGTGCTCTGGCTCGACTGACGGCGCTGTGCGGCGCCGTCCGGGTCAGGGCCGGACGGCCAGCACCCGGAAACTGATCCCGCTGGTCGCGCGCGCCACCGACTCGATCGCGAAACCGGCCTGCTCAAGGTAGGGCCGCGGATCGCGCGTGAGGTAGTCGGCCTCGAACCGCACCGACAGCGGCTCCAGCAGCCGCATCCCGGCCCGGACGACCGGGTTGCTCGACGGCCCGTGCTCGGCCAGCACGAACCGCCCGCCCGGCTTGAGCACGCGATAGGCCTCGCGTGCCGCGGCCCGCGGATCCGGGATGGTGCACATCGTGAACGTGGACACGACCGTGTCGGCGACGCCGTCGGGCAGGTCCAGGCGCTGCACGTCGCCCTGCCTCAGCTCCACCCGCTCGCCGAGACCGGCCTGCGCCACCCGCCGCCGGGCCAGTTCCAGCATGCGCTCGGACAGCTCGATCCCCACGACCGTGGTGCCGGCGTCGTACAGCGGGAGGTTGAGCCCGGTGCCCACCGCCATCTCCACGACGTGACCGCGCGCCTGTCCGACGGCCCACTCCCGGCTGCCCGGGAACAGGCGGCGCTCCCAGGCCTGCATCTGACTGTCGTACCGATCCGCCAGCCGGTCGAACACCCGGCGTACGTCGGCATTCGTGATGGTCCGCATCGAACGCCCCTTCGGAACGGGAGACTCCGCACATGCTGTCACGTGACGTGACGGCAGGCCATGTCCGCGGCCATGCGTGTGCGGCGCGGAACTACCTCGGGGAGGTCAACCGGCTGCGGAACTCGGCGTTCGCGCTCTCGATCAGCCGGTTCATGTGCTCTATCTCGGCCGCACTCGGTTTCCGGCGGAGCCGCACCTGGATCGCGAACTCGCCGTCATCGACGCCCACGTCGAGGTCCTCCAGGAGGTCTCCCGGCAACCTGGACATGACGAACTCGCGGAACGCCTCGGCGATCGTGCCCTGGACGTCTCCGCAGCCGCAGGCGCGTCCCTGGACGATGGCGCCGAGGTGACTGCGCCCCACGATCGCGTCGGGGTGCGCGACGTCCAGCGTCGACAGCCCGGCCTCCACCACCTGCCGTGCCTCGCCCAGCCGCTCCTCGTGCTGCAGGAACAGGCCGAGCGCGATCCGCGAGCGGCCGAGCATCTCGTGGTCGTGCCCGAGATCGGCCGCGGCCACGGCGTCGCGCAGACGCCGCTCCGCCTCGGCCGTACGGCCCGCGGCCGACAGAGCCAGCCCCCAGTTACGCAGCACCTGGGCACGCAACTCATGACGGCCGATGCGGTCCGCCCGAGCCCACGCGTCCTCGAACGTCCGCAGCGCCGCGGCGGTGTCGCCGGTGTCGTCCTGTGCCATGGCGAGGCCGAGCGCCGCCATGAGCGCGTCCTCCGCCCGGCCCTGCCGGTCGTAGGAGGCGAGCACCTTCTCGATCGCCCGCACCCGCCCCGTTTCGTCGCCGATGTCGTGGCCGGTGTTCGCCAGCTGGGACAGTGCGTTGAGCGTCGTCTGGTGATCGGGGCCGAGCCGTTCCTCCAGGGCGGCGATCAGGCTGGTGAGCACCGCCCTGCCGGTCGCCGGGTCCTGGCCGGTCCGGCTCATCACGGTGTGCGCGATCTGCTCGACGACGTCGTCCGGCAACTGCTCCAGTCCCGTGAAGGCGGATTCGCCGGCGGCCGCGGCGACGACGATCTCCGCCCGCAGCGCGAGTGCGGTGGCGACCCGTTCGTGCCCGTTGCGCCAGAAGTTGCCGACCGCCTCTTCCACGAGCTGACGGGCCTGGCCAATGTCACCACGTCTGAGCAGGACGTCGGCCAGGGGCTCCAGGGCGTAGGCGTAACCCGGATGCTCACGGCCGTAGAAATCGCGCCGCTCCTGGAGATTGCGGCGCAACTCGTCCTCGGCCTCGTCGAGCCGCCCGGCCGTCGTCAGCACCATGCCGAGGTTGAGCCGGTAGGTGAGGTGGTCCTTGTACGCCTCCGGGTCGCCCGCCGGCGGACGGGAGCAGGCGCTGCGATAGCAGTCCACCGCCCGGTCGAGCCGGCCGGAGCTGAACAGGAGGTTGCCGAGATCGCACTGGGCCGACGCCCATTGCGGGCTCCCGGGTCCGTGCTTACGCTCGGCCTTCCGCAGCTCCTTCAGCAGGAGCTGTTCCGCGTCGATCAGCCGGCCCTCTTCCAGAAGGCCGTACGCGATGTCGAGTGAGGACGGCGATCTTGACATGCGGGGAGTATAGGGACCGGATCCGACAGAAGGGGAACGGCCGGGAAGCACGGTCTGTCCGGCCGTTCCCGGGAGCGTCGCCGGGCTCGACGAGGTCAGTACGCGACGGTGAAACGGGTCCGGTGGTGGCGCGGGCGTTCGGCCTCGTCCAGCAGCGCCACCGCGAGGTCCTCCATCGAGATCCGTGACTCGCCGTCGGCGTCGACCACCAGCTCGTCGGCGCCCAGCCGATAGAGGCCGGTCCGCTCGCCCGGGACGAGCAGGTCGGCCGGGCTCAGATAGGCCCAGTCCGCAATGGTGTCGGCCCGGCAGGCCGCCAGCTGCTCGACGCACGCCGACGCGATCGGCAGCAGGAAGGACGGATAGCCCTCCCGGTCCATCAGGCGACCGCCGCCCTCGACGGTCAGGCTGCCCGCGCCGCCGACGAGCAGCAGGCGCGCGCCGGTCTTGGCGCACGCCGAGAGCAGGGTGGCGGCGACCGTGACCAGCTGACGCTCGTCGCCGGGTGCCGGACAGGTCGCGGTGATCACGACGTCCTGCCCGGTGGTCAGCGCCACGGCGTCGTCCACGTCGGTCGCGTCGCCGACCCGGGCGCGCGCCTCGCCCGGCAGTCCGGCGAGCCGCACCGGATTGCGGGCCACGCCGGTCACCTCGTGCCCACGGGACACGGCCTCGGCCACGACGCGCCTGCCCACGTTCCCGGTCGCCCCGAACACTGTGATGCGCATGCCGCTACTTCCTCTCGATCTCGGGGGTGCCACGGGCGGTACCCTTGCGGTGTGCCGGATCATGTGGACCACGTCCTGCAGCAGTGGGCCGACGCCCGCCCTGACCTGGACGTGTCTCCCATGGCGGTCTTCGGCCGGTTGTCGAGGCTGACGCAGCTCGTCAACAACGAGCTGCGCCGCACGTTCGCCGCACACGACCTGGACCCCTCGTCGTTCGACGTCCTGGCCACCCTGCGCCGCGGCGGCCGGCAGGCCCCGGCGGAGCTGATGCGCTCGGCCATGGTCACCTCGGGGGCGGTCACCCAGCGCCTCGACCGGCTGGAGGCGCGGGGCCTTGTGACGCGGACGCCCAGCGACGTCGACGGCCGTGGTGTCCACGTGGATCTGACCGACGCCGGCCGCGAACTGATCGACCGGGCGCTGCCCGACCACGTGGACACCGAACGGCGCCTGCTCGCCGGGCTCACCCCCGCCCAGCGGGAGAACCTGGCCGAGATCCTCAGGCAACTGCTGACGGCGCTGGGCGACGAGCGGCGTTCCTAGACCCGCCTGGTGCCGGACACCACCAGCGACGTCAGGACCACGAGCCCCGCCGCGACCCATAGCACGCCGGTCACGGCGACCGCCCCGACGATGAGGCTGGCGAACAGCGCTCCCAGCGCGATCGCCAGGTTGAACATGCAGGTGTTGAGCCCGGTGGCGGCCTCGACGCCCTGCGGGGCCGCCTTGATGATCCAGGTCTGCACGCTCACCGGCAGGCCGCCGAACGCGAAGCCCCATGCGATCAACAGGATCGAGCCGGTGACCGCGTTGCCGCCGAGGAAGGGGAACGCCGCCAGGATGACCGCGAGCGCGACGCTGACCACGACGATCGTGCCGCGGACGTTGCGGCCCGCCCACGAGCCGGCGATGAGGTTGCCCGCCATCCCGGCCACGCCGTACGCCAGCAGCAGTGGGCCGACGAACGCCGCGCCGACCCCGGAGACGTCCTGCAGGATCGGGCTGACGAACGTGAAGGCGCCGTAGTGCCCGGACACCAGCAGGAAGGTGGCGACGACACCGACCCGGACGGCGGGCACGCGCAGCTGCTCGCCCAGCGTGCGCAGCCGGACGGGCTCGGTCGCCGGCATCCGCGGCAGCAGCACGCTCAGCGCGATCACCAGCAGGAGCGCGACCGCGGCGACCGCGCCGAACGCGATGCGCCAGCCGGTGAGCTCGCCGACGAGCGTGCCGGCGGGGACGCCGAGGACGTTGGCGGCCATGGCGCCGAAGAAGATCAGTGAGGTGGCCCTGGCGACGTGCGCCTCGGGGACCAGCCGGACGCCGAGGCCCGCGGCGAGCGCCCAGAACCCGCCGATGCTGACGCCCACGAACAGCCGGGCCACCATCAGCACGGCGTAGGTGGGAGTCACCGCGGACACGACGTTGGCCACCAGCGCCAGCAGGATCAGGCCGAGCAGGACCACCCGCCGGTCCAGCCCGCGGATCGCCACGGGGAGCAGCGGCGCGGTGACGGCGGCGACCAGGCCGGACACGGTCACCATCAGGCCGACTTCGCCGTCGGAGACGTGCAGACCGCCGCCGATGGCCGTGAGCAGACCCATGGGGAGGTTCTCGACGGTCACCACCAGGAAGGTCCCCAGCGCGACGGCGATCACTGCGAGCCAGTTCTTGATGGGGACGCGATCCGGTGTGCCGGTCCCGGCGGAGACGGACTCGATGACTGTCATCTGGTTCCTCCTGTGCGCGTGGGCCCGGTCCGGGCTGGCGAGAGCGAACGTCGTGCGTCGGTTGGGTCGAACGGTGGCGCCGATCGGCCCCGGCGGCCGTGGATCAGTGGCGGGTACATCGCTTAGCACTAAGAGACATTACCTTAGCGCTAAGCGATTGGCCAGACGTGGGCCGGCCGGGTTCGAGGTGCGCGGGCCACTGGCGGCACGTGGCCCCCGCATGGCCCCCGTGTCGGGGCGGCGTGGACGGGCGCGAGATCCGGCGGTGGCGGTGCCCGGAAGCGGGGAACCGTGCCGGCGAATCGCCTGGGGAGATCGGTTGCTCGTGGTGCATTCTCACCACCGCCGTTTCTCACGCGTGCTCGTCGGGGCACTCCGAAACGGAGGCTAGTTTCGCGTTTCCCGCCGGGTCAACGAGAGTCGCGCGCGACTCGGGACGGGCCGTTTCTCTGTAGGGGGTGTGAGGGGTTGTGGACCGTCTCTTGCGCCCCCCTCCTGGGGGCTCCCGAAAAGTCCAGAGGTGTCCCGGATCGTCCTGACATGCTGTGGGGCCGCTAGGGGTTGTGAGGAAAGCCCGCCAGCGCGAATTCTGAGTAGGCCTCGCAGGCCGGAATATTCGCGCCGTAGCGAATTCCATCTCGAAAGGCCGCACTGTCGCGGGCTGCTCAATGCCATTGTTCGTGGCCGTTTGCAATTCGTTTCCGACCAAGGCCGCTCAGGCCGGTTCGAAAGGCGGGCAACATGCAGGGACTGATTCAGGTGGCCGGTGTCATCGACCAGGCCGAGGCGGACCTGATCCGCGAGGAAGGCGCGGACTGGCTCGGCTTCGCCTTGCGGCTGCCGGCGAAGAACGAGGACCTGTCCGAGGAGGAGGCCGCGGCGATCGTCAAGGAGATCCAGCCGGAGCACAGAGGCGTCGTGATCACATACCTGACCGACGCCGAGGAGATCAAGACCTTCTGCGAGGAGCTGGGCGTCACCGCGATCCAGCTGCACGGCGACGTGACGGGCGAGGAACTGCGGAAGCTGCGGCGCATCGCCCCCGACCTGTACGTGCTCAAGAGCCTCGTGGTCAAGCAGGACAACCTCGACGAGCTGGCCGCGATCGTGGACGAGGCGGCCGAGTGGGTCGACATGTTCATCACCGACACCTTCAACCCGGCCACCGGTGCCAAGGGCGCCACCGGGCTGCTGCACGACTGGTCGATCAGCGCGGAGCTGGTCCGGATCTCGCCCAAGCCGCTGATGCTCGCCGGCGGGCTGAACCCGGACAACGTCGCCGCCGCGATCACCGAGGTCCGCCCGGCCGCGGTCGACGCGCACACCGGCCTGGAGGACCCGGTGACCCGCCGCAAGGACCGGCTCAAGGTGCGCAAGTTCGTCCAGGAGGCCCGCCGGGCCTTCGCGCAGCTGGCGGCGGGTGAGCAGGCATGACCATCACGGCGACGCAGGCGGCCGGCCCCCTGAATGTGACCGTCAACGAGATGGTGCACCTGCTGCCGCAGACCAGGCAGCTGCGGGCGCTGCACACCGTCATCCGCGACCGGCACGCCGACCTGGGGCGTTTCGTCACCACCTCGGGCCGGATCATCCGCCAGCTCATCGAGACGGCCCTGGACCTCCTGCCGTACGAGCCGGTGGACGTGCAGACCCCGGTGGGGGAGACCTACCACGGCCTGCGGCCGGCCAAGCCGATCTGCGGGGTGCCCGTCGTGCGCGCCGGAGAGAGCATGGAGCACGAGCTGCGTGCGGTGTCGCCGGGAGTGCGGATCGGCAAGATCCTGATTCAGCGGGACAAAGTGACGAAGCTGCCGCGGCTGTACTACTCGGCGCTGCCCGCGGACATCGACCGGCACAGCGTGCTGCTGCTGGACCCGATGCTCGCCACCGGCGGGACCGCGCTGGCCGCCGTCGAGGTGCTGCTCGACCACGGGGTCGCGGAGGACGACATCGTCTTCGTCGCCCTGCTGTCGGCGCCGGAGGGCATCGCCGCCGTCCACGCGCGCCACCCGAACCTGCGGATCGTGACCTCGGCCATCGAGGAACGGCTGAACGAGAACGCCTACATGATCCCCGGCATCGGCGACTTCGGCGACCGGTACTTCGGCACGGACGTCCCACGCTGACACCCCCCCTCCCCGAGGGGGAGGGGATCCCCGCCGTCGCCGGTCGGATCTTTCCGCAGCACCGGCGACGGCCCCCGGGACCGACCCGCCCCGGGGTCTCGCGTGGCCTCTTCCACAGTCCGCACATCCCGCCGGTCCGGCGGCAGGCCCGACCGGCCCGCGGCGCGGCCCGGGCCGGTCACCCCGCGGCGGAGCGCGGGACACGGGTGACGGCGCCGAGGGCCGCGGTTTCCCAGCAATCCTTGTCCGCCCATCGCAGGGGGAGGAAATGATCACCACTCCAGCCGTTGAAGCGAGACGGGAACCACCGGAGGACGCCTGTCTTCCCGATCTGCTCGATGCCCAGGCCCGGTTGCGCCCGGGCGCCATCGCGGTCGTCTGCGGAGAGCGGCGGCTGACCTTCCGCGAGCTCGCGGAGGGCGGCGCGGCCCTCGGCGGGCACCTGCGGGAGCTCGGCGTGGACCTCGACGAGTGCGTGGGGCTGTTCGTCGAGCCGTCGATCGACCTGATGGTCGGCGTTTGGGGAATCCTGCGGGCCGGCGGCGCCTACCTGCCGCTGTCCCCCGAATATCCCGAAGAGCGCCTCCGCTACATGATCGAGGACGCCGGCGTGCGGGTCGTCGTCACCCAGGACGAGCTCGTGGACAGGCTGACCGAGCTGGCGCCCGCGGAGACGAGGATCGTCACCCTGAAGGACGTGGAGGGATTCGCGGGTTCGCCCGGAGGCGACCGGCGCCCCGGCCGCGACCCCGGCCGTCACTCCGGCCGCCACCTCGACCGGCACCCGGGCCTGCGTCCGGGCAACCTCGCGTACGTCATCTACACCTCCGGCAGCACCGGCAAGCCGAAGGGCGTGATGATCGAGCACCGCAGCATCGTCAGCCAGATGCGGTGGCTGCGCGCCGGCTACGGGATCGACCAGGACAAGGTCATCGTGCAGAAGACGCCGATGAGCTTCGACGCGGCACAGTGGGAGATCCTCGCGCCGATCTGCGGCTCCCTGGTCGTCGTGGGCCCGCCCGGGGTCTATCGGGACGCCGAGCGGCTGATCGACGTCATCAGGACGCACGACGTCACCACCTTGCAGTGCGTTCCCACGCTGCTGACGGCGCTGCTGGACACCGAGGAACTGCAGAGCTGTACCTCGCTCACGCAGGTCTTCACCGGAGGCGAGGTGCTGTCCAAGGGGCTGGCGACGAGCTTCCTCGACGCCATGCCCGGGTGCGCGCTGGTCAACCTGTACGGCCCCACGGAGTGCACGATCAACTCGTCGGCCTACACCGTGGACCCGGCGACCGTCGACGAGGGCCCGAACGCGATCTCGATCGGCGCGCCGGTCGACCACACCGACTATCACATCCTCGATCCGGCCGGGGGGCCGGTGGCCGTCGGCGAGATCGGCGAGCTGTTCATCGGAGGCGTCCAGGTCGCCCGCGGCTACCTGCACCGGCCCGAGCTGACCGCCGAGCGGTTCGTGGACAACCCGCTCGGCGAGGGCAGGCTGTTCAAGACCGGCGACCTCGCGTACTGGAACGCCGACGGCACCGTCCAGTTCGTCGGCCGCGCCGACAACCAGGTCAAGCTGCGCGGGTTCCGGGTCGAGCTGGACGAGATCAAGCTGGCCATCGAGACCCACGACTGGGTCAAGCACGCCGCGGTCATCGTCAAGAACGACCCGCGCACCGGCTTCCAGAACCTGATCGCCTGCGTGGAGCTGAACCCCAAGGAAGCGGCGCTGATGGACCAGGGCAACCACGGCGCCCACCATCAGTCCAAGGCGAGCCGGCTCCAGGTCAGGGCGCAGCTGTCCAACCCCGGGCTCAGGGAGGCCGCGGAGCTCGACGGCAGGCCGGTGATCGACCTGCCGGGCAGGCAGGCGACCGCGCGGCAACGCGGGCTGGCGTTCGCGCGCAAGACCTACCGGTTCTACGAGGGCGGGGAGCTCGGCCGGGGCGACATCCTGAAGCTGCTGGCCAGGAAGGCCGAGGGCGCGCACTCCCGCGGCCTCGACACCGTCGGCATGGACACGCTCGGCGAGATCCTGCGCTACCTCGGCCAGCACCACAGCGAGGAACGCCTGCTGCCGAAGTACGCGTACGCCTCGCCGGGGGCGTTGTACGCGGCCCAGCTCTACCTGGAGATCGACGGGATCGGCGACCTCCAGCCGGGCTTCTACTACCACCATCCGGTGGACCACAGGCTCGTGCTGGTCGGGCCGGCCGCCGGGGGAGCGCGGCCGAGGGTGAGGCTGCACTTCGTCGGCAAGAGGCGGGCGATCGAACCGGTCTACAAGAACAACATCCGCGAGGTCCTGGAGATCGAGACCGGACACATGGTCGGCCTGTTCGAGGAGGTGCTGCCGGAGTACGGCCTGGACATCAGGCCCCTGGAGTACGCGCCGGCCACGATGGACCACCTGGACTGCGCCGCCGAGGACTACTACCTCGGCACGTTCGAGCTGGTCCCGTACGCCGGGCCGCGCCAGGACGAGATCGACCTCTACGTCCAGGCGCATCCCGGGAAGATCGCCGACATGCGGGCGGGCCAGTACGCCTACGAGAACGGGCGGCTGCGGCTGATCTCCGACGAGCTCATCCTGAAGAAGCAGGTCATCGCGATCAACCAGGCGGTCTACGACCGGTCGAGCCTCGGCATCTCGGTGATCAGCAGGAACGACGAGGAGTGGCTGCACTACATCGACCTGGGGCGCACGCTGCAGCGCCTGTCGATGAACGACGTGAACATCGGGTTCATGTCGTCCGGATACAGCTCCAAGTCCGGCGACGCCCTGCCCTCGGCGCGCAGGATCGACGACATCCTCCACGCCAACGGCCGGCCCACCGGCCCGTCCTACTTCTTCATCGGCGGCCGCGTGAGCGACGAGCAGCGGCTGAGCGAGGGGATGAAGGAGGACTCGGTCCACATGAAGGGACCGGCGGAGATGATCAGGGACGACCTCATCAACTTCCTGCCGGACTACATGATCCCGAACAAGGTCGTCGTGCTGGACCGGCTCCCGTTCACGGCGAACGGGAAGATCGACGTGAGGGCGCTGGCCGAGTCCTCCGCGACGGACGCGGACAACGCCGACCGGCCGTACGTCGCGCCGCGGACCATGACCGAGCGCCGGATCGCCGAGCTGTGGAAGAAGGCGATGAAGCGGGAGACGGTCTCGGTGGAGGACGACTTCTTCGCCTCGGGCGGCAACTCGCTCATCGCCGTCGGGCTGATCAACAAGATCAACCGGGAGTTCTGCGGCTCGCTGCCCCTCCAGGTGCTGTTCGAGTGCCCCACCATCGAGAAGCTCGCCCGGCGGCTCGACGGGACCGAGTCCGAGGCGTGCTCCCGGCTCGTGCCGCTGCAGCGGGAGGGCTCCGAACGGCCCGTCTACTGCTGGCCCGGCCTCGGCGGCTACACCATGAACCTGCGCACGCTGGCCGCCAGGATGGGCGCCACCCAGCCCTTCTACGGGATCCAGGCGTACGGGATCAACCCCGAGGAGGTGCCGTACGCGACCATCGGCGAGATGGCGGCCGAGGACGTCAAGGCGATCCGCCGGCTGCAGCCGTCCGGTCCCTACACCCTGTGGGGATACTCGTTCGGCGCGCGTGTCGCGTTCGAGGCCGCCTACCAGCTGGAACAGGCCGGTGAGCGGGTGGAGCACCTGTTCCTGATCGCGCCGGGCTCGCCGAAGGTCCACACGGCGGGCACGTCCGAGCACGAGCGCGAGGCCGGCTTCGGCAACAAGGCGTACGTGACGATCCTCTTCTCGGTCTTCGCCGGCACGATCACCGGGCCGCTGCTGGAACGGTGCCTGGCCGAGGCCGTGGACGAGGAGAGCTTCGCCGCCTTCATCCATCGCAACTTCCCCGACCTGGACGCCGACCTCGTACGCCGGATCATGCGGGTGGTGGGCGAGACCTTCGAGTTCAGCTACACCTTCCGCGAGCTGGCCCGGCGGCGGATCGACGCGCCGATCACCATCTTCAAGGCCAGGGGCGACGACTACTCGTTCCTGGAGAACAGCAGCGGCTACTCGGCGACGGCCCCGGTCGTCGTCGACCTGGAAGCCGATCACTACGGCCTGCTCAAGGAACCGGAGATCGACGAGCTGGTCGCAGCCATCAGGGATCGTCTCGGGACCCACGGTAAGGAGATCATCATGCCGCACGTCAGCATCAAGCACTTCCCCGTCCCCCTCACCGAGCAACAGCACTCCGACCTGGTCGCCGCGGTGACCAAGGCGATGACGAGCGCCTTCGGCTGTGAGGAGGGCTCGGTGTCGATCATCCTGGAGCCGGTCGCGAAGGAGCTGTGGGACGAGAAGGTCTACATCCCGGAGATCCTCAACCAGAAGCACAAGCTGAACAAGCTGCCGAACTACGGCCCGGCCGCGAACTGAGGAGCGACGATGACCCGGGAGCATGGGCGCGTCCCGCTGGTGTTCAGCGAGGAGGTCGCGGACGCACTCGCCGAGAGGCGGCCGGTGGTGGCGCTGGAGTCGAACGTCATCACCCACGGCCTGCCCTATCCGGACAACGCGGCGACCGCGCGCAAGGTCGAGGACGCCGTCCGCGCGGGCGGCGCGGTCCCGGCCACGATCTGCGTCGAAGGCGGGCAGATCAAGGTCGGCATGACCGACGAGGACGTCGAGCGGTTCGCCTCGACGCCCGGCATCCCCAAGGTCAGCAGCCGGGACCTGCCGGTGATCCTGGCCCAGGGCGGGCTCGGCGCGCTGACCGTGGCCAGCTCGGTGGTGGCGGCCGAACTGGCCGGCATCCCGTTCTTCTCGTCGGCCGGCATCGGCGGGGTGCACCGGGGAGCGGAGAAGACGATGGACGTCTCCTCCGACCTGATCCAGTTCACCCGGTCGAAGGTGGCCGTCGTCTGCGCCGGGGCCAAGAGCATCCTCGACCTGAACCTGACGATGGAGTATCTGGAGACCCACTGCGTGCCGGTGGTGTCGTATCGGTCGGACGACTTCCCCGCGTTCTACTGCGTCTCCAGCGGCATCCGCAGCCCGCAGCGGCTGGACGACGAGCGGGTGATCGCACGTGCGGTGGAGAACCACTGGGCGCTGGGCAACGACAGCTCGTTCCTCATCACCACGCCGGTGCGGGAGGAGGACGCGATCGACGCGTCCGAGGTGGACGCCGCCATCGCCGGTGCGATGGCCGCGGCCGAGCGGGACGGCGTGCGCGGCAACGCGATCACCAAGTATCTGATGCGCGCCGTGGACGCGGCCACCGAGGGGCGGTCGTCGAGGGCGAACATGTCGGTGCTCGTCAGCACGGCCGAGGTCGGCGGCCGTCTGGCCGCGGCCCACGCGCGGTATCGGGAGGAGACCGCCTGATCCGAGCCCTGGTCCGAGCCCTGATCCGAGCCCTGATTCGAGCCCTGATTCGAGCGCAGAACCGCCCCGGAGCCCGTCCGCTCCGGGGCGGTTCTGCGTCCACGGAGGAGCCGCCGGCGGAAAGTCAAGGGATAGCGCAGGGGCCGGTCCGCGCGGTACAAACAACCCACATATTTTTTCGGGGCTTGATACAAGGTCGGCTCAAGAGAGAGCGCTCTCTCGGCTGCGTACTGCAGCGGAAAGGACGAACCGTATGACGACCCAGACTCCTGGAACTGGGAGTCCCCTGAGGCGGCGTTCCGGCCGCCGGTTGATCGGCCGGGCGTTCACGTTCGGTCTCGTGCTGACGACCGCCGTCGTGACAGCGGGAACGACGGCCGCCACCGCCGCCGCGCCGGCCCACGCGATCCCCGGAACTCCGGGAAGCCCCGGAGGAGTCGCCGATCTCGGGCCCGGCGTCACCGTCTTCGACCCGAGCATGCCGGTCGACCAGATCCAGGCGACCCTCGACGCGGCGCACACGGCGCAGGTCGACAACGAGATGGGCGCCGAGCGGCACGCCTACCTCTTCAAGCCCGGCACGTACGGCACCGCGGAGCATCCGCTGCAGATCAAGGTCGGCTACTACACCGAGATCGCCGGTCTCGGCGCCTCGCCGACTGACGTCGTCATCAACGGCAAGGTCGAGGTCTACAACCGCTGCCTGGAGAACAACGGCACCGGCAACTGCCTCGCGCTCGTCAACTTCTGGCGCACGCTGTCGAACCTGTCGATCAACGTCAACGCCGCGGGCCAGGACGGGTGCCGCCAGACGGCGAACTTCTGGGCCGTCTCCCAGGCGGTCTCCATGCGCCGCCTCAACGTCACCGGCGGCACCCTGTCGCTGATGGACTACTGCACCGCCGGCCCGCAGTACGCGAGCGGGGGCTTCATCGCCGACTCCCGCCTGCCGTCCGTCACCAACGGCTCCCAGCAGCAGTGGCTGACCCGCAACACCGAGGTCGCCGGGTGGTCCAACGCGGTGTGGAACCAGGTCTTCTCGGGCGTCGTCGGCGCGCCGGACGAGTCCGGCTTCCCTGACCCGCCCTACACCACCGTGGAGAACACCCCCGTCAGCCGGGAGAAGCCCTACCTGTTCACCGACGCGCAGGGCAGGCTCAACGTCCGCGTGCCCGCCGCCAGGAAGAACACACGCGGCGTCTCGTGGGCGGACGGCATGACGCCGGGCCGCACGGTGCCGCTGTCGGACTTCTACGTCGCGAAGCCGTCCGACTCGGTGCAGGTCATCAACAGCCAGCTCGCGCGCGGCAGGAACCTGCTGCTCACGCCCGGCGTGTACGACATCGCGCGGAGCATCGAGGTCAAGCGTCCCGACACCGTGGTCCTCGGCCTCGGGCACGCCACCCTCACCGCCTCACGCGGCGCGACCCCACTCGACGTCGCCGACGTTCCCGGCGTGGTCGTCGCGGGCGTCACCGTCGACGCGGGTCTCCAGAAGTCCCCCGTGCTGCTGCGGGTGGGCAAGGAGCACGGCGAGCACGGTCACCGGACCCCGGTGGACAACCCGACGACCCTGTCCGACGTGTACTTCCGGGTCGGCGGCCCGCACGTCGGCAAGACCGAGACCGCTCTCGAGGTCAACAGCGACAACGTGCTCATCGACCACACCTGGGTGTGGCGCGCCGACCACGGCGTCGAGGGCTTCACCGACACGCAGCGCTGGAACACCAACATCGGCCGCTACGGCGTCGTCGTCAACGGCGACCACGTGACGGCGACCGGCCTGTTCGTCGAGCACTTCCAGCGCTACAACACGGTCTGGAACGGCGAGGACGGCACGACGATCCTCTACCAGAACGAGCTGCCGTACGACCCGCCGACGCAGGCCGACTGGATGAACGGCTCCGTGGAGGGCTACGCCGGCTACAAGGTCGGCGACCGCGTGAAGAGGCACAACCTCTACGGCGCGGGCGTCTACGTCTTCAACCAGAACAACCCGCAGATCCACACCGAGAACGGCTTCGAGGTGCCGCAGACCCCGGGCGTGCGGCTGCACCACATCATGACGGTCAACCTCAACGCCGGGACGATCGACCACGTCGTCAACGGCGTCGGCGACGCGGCCGACACGACCAAGGTCGGCGCGCCGCAGTACATCGCGGACTACCCGGCCCAGTAGTCACCCGCGTGGGCCGGAGTCCGGGGTCACGTCTCCGGACTCCGGCCCACGCCGGCGGAACCGCTCACACGGCGTCGCCGGACTCGCAGCGCCGTTTGAGGCTCTCCGCCTCCGTGCGTACGTACCTGCGGGTGCGGCCGCCGGCCAGCAGACTCATCAGCGGAGCCAGCGGCCCGGACTGGTCGATCCCGAGCAGGACCGACACCCCGCTCTCGCGAGGCGTGAGCACGTGCGTCCCGACCGTGGCCACGCCACCGCCGGTCGCCTGCCAGGCGAAGGAGACGCCGTCGGTGAACTCGGTGACCTGCCAGACCATCGGGGGAAGCCCCGGCTGCTTGATCCTGAACCGGCCGTCGAGGCCGAGCGGGCCGTCGCCGAGGGGCTCGACCGTGGTCATGGTGGGGGTGAACTCGGGCCACCTGGCGACGTCCGTCATGACTCGCCAGACCCGCTCCGCGGCGGCGTCGATGTCGACGCCGGTCTCGAACCGCATACCCGCCTTCACTCCCTCTTCGTCTCCCACCCGATCGGCCCTGCGGCTCACGCGAGCGCCGCGGACACCCTCACGATAATGCCTCCGTCTCCCGCAATCGATCAACGGGAGAGCCCCCGGCCGCCGAAGGCCCCTCTCGTCGCACGACGAGAGGGGCCTTCCCGCTGTGCGCCCGGCATGGGCGATTGCTTGGGGGTGAAAGTCCCCTGGAGGAAGAGGTGGTGCTGACTCCGAGCCGGAGGCAAGGGCGTCATCGTGAGGTGGGGTCTGGAGGAAGCCCGAGGCGAAACCCTGCACCGAGGGACACGAACCGCGTATGAGGCGGGGCGATCTGGGTGAGCCCGCAGCGGAGGGTGAAGCCCGTCACCATCGACAGGATCGTCACGTAGACGCGGCGGGCGTAGGGGGAAAGTGATCGTTCTTACCCGGGGAGATCTGTCTGGGTGTCGGTTGTGCTGAGTGTGTCGCCGCGCCGACGGTCGCTGCTGTGAGGTGGGGGCTGACCAGACAGAAGTCAGCAGAGGTCGTAGTACCGGCGGGGGAACGGACATCAGCCGGGAAGGGCCGAACGTCGAGTGTTGCCGATGAGGGTGAGGTGCTCGTGCCGGTCGTGGTGATCGCAGCCATCCCGCGTGTGCGGGCCCATTGTGGTGGGGAGCCGGTGAGTTCCGGCGGGAGCCATGGTGGAGCGTAGCGGCAGGTCGGCGCCCTTACTGGAGTTGGTGATCCCTGGCATGAAGAGCTTGTTGTGGGAGCAGATGCTCTCGCCGGCGAATCTGGGCAGGGCGTTGAGGCGTGTGGAGGCCAACCGGGGCGCGCCGGGTGCAGACGGCATGACCACGGCCGAGCTTCGGCCGTGGCTGCGTGAGCACTGGCAGCAGGTCCGGGAGGCATTGGACGCGGGCACCTATCGGCCGCTTCCGGTTCGCCGGGTGGTGATCCCCAAGCCGGGTGGCGGGGAGCGGCTGTTGGGGGTGCCCACGGTGCTGGACCGGTTGGTCCAGCAGGCGATCGCGCAGATCCTGACGCCGATCTTCGACCCGCACTTTGCGGGCGCGTCGTTCGGGTTCCGTCCCGGCAAGTCCGCCCATCAGGCGGTTCGGGCCGCGCGGCGGTGCATCGACGATGGCCTGGGGTGGGTTGTGGATGTCGATCTGGACCGGTTCTTCGACCGGGTCAACTTCGACATGCTGATGGCGCGGGTGGCGCGCAAGGTCACCGACCGCAAGCTACTTAAGCTCATCCGGGCGTATCTGGAGGCCGGGGTGATGGTCGAGGGGGTCAAACAGGCGACGGTGGAGGGGACCCCGCAAGGGTCGCCGCTGTCGCCGATCTTGTCGAACATCATGCTGGACGATCTGGACCGGGAGTTGTGGAAGCGCGGTCACCGGTTCGTGCGCTACGCCGACGACATCCGTGTCTTCGTGCGGAGTAAGCGAGCCGCCCACAGAGTGCTCGACAGCGTCACCGGCGTGGTCGAGCAGCGGTTGAAGCTCAAGGTGAACCGGGACAAGTCCTCGGTCCGGCACGCGCGCGAGGTGACGCTGCTGGGCTTCGGGTTCTACTTCACCCGCTCCGGGGTCAAGATCCGGACCGATCCCAGGGCGGTCACTCGCCTGAAGGACCGTATCCGGGTGTTGACCAGCCGGAGGTGGAGCGTGTCGATGCCCTGCAGGATCGGCAAGCTCAATGCGTTCATCACCGGCTGGATGGCCTACTTCCATCTCGCGGACACCCCGAAGGTGTTCAAGGAGCTGGACAAGTGGCTACACCGCCGAATGCGGCAGATCCGCTGGAAGGAATGGAAACGCTACACGGCCCGCTACCGCAACCTGCGCCGTCTCGGTATCCCCGAGCAGACCGCCCGGCAGTGGGCGGCGACGAGCAAGGGGTACTGGCGGATCGCGGGCTCGGTCGTTCTCCAGCGTGCTCTGCCCAACACTCACTGGGATGATCTCGGCCTGCTTGGGCTGCAACGCAGCTGGCACCGTCTCAGATCAACGGCTTGACGAACCGCCGGATGCGGGCCCGCATGTCCGGTGGTGTGAGAGGAGGGTCGGGCGACCCGACCCTCCTACTCGATCGGTGATCAGGGTTGCCGGATCAGGGACGGACGCCGTACAGGAGACGCCTGCCCAGCGGATGGGCCGCCGTTCCCGGGAACTCGGTGACGGACCAGAGCATCGGCGTGCTCGTGGCCCGGTTCCAGTAGAGGTCCTGGACGCCGGTGCCGGCGTAATGACGGGCTACCGTCGTGCCCGGCCGGGTCACGAAACGCCCGGCGGCGCCTCCGTGGCTCGTCGTGAACTGGTAGGTCCCCTTCCAGGACACACCGCCCTGCGCGTAGCGGACCGGCTGGCTGAACACCTCTGTCGGCCTCGCCCTGCCGCCGGAGGTCCGCAGACATCCCCTGGTGCAGGGGATGTTGTCCGGCATCAGCGGGAAGCGCGCCACGCGTCCCTTGCCGCAGGCCGAGCTCGTGCACCACTCACCCGTGAGGAAGCTCGGCGGGGAGGTGCTCCTGTCGAGACCCGCGTACGTGTAGCACGGTGGGTAGTGGAGGTCGCCCGCCCGGCACTTCTGCGGTGTGGTCAGGGGGCCGACCGACGGCCGCCAGATGCCGCGCAGCGGCAGGATGAAGCGGTAACCCTTGGAATAGAACCGGCCCTTGTACAGGCCGTAGGGACGGGTGGCGGCCTGCGGCGACGTCAGGTCGGCGCGCGGGCTGAGCGCCAGGTCGATCAAATTGTGCAGGTCGAAGACGAGTATCCCGTTGAACTCATGCCTCGGGCCGTCGTCCGCGACCAGAAGGTACTGGTGATACCAGACCAAACCGCCGGCGTGGGTCGGCACCGAGTCGAACGTGACCCCGTTCTTCCCATATCGCGGCAGCGCCAGCAGCACATGCTGATAGCGGTGCGCGAAGGACCCCATCGGCGCCTGCTCGTCGAGGAACGTCACCCTGGAGGCGATGGGCGTCCTGTTGGTCGTGCTCGCCCGGCGATACCAGCCGAACGCGAAGGCCTGCTCCCCGTCGACGACTCCGCTCGCGGTCGCGTCCCAGGTGCCGCTGACTCCCTGGGGATACCACCTCTTCGTGGTGGAATCCACGGTGTTGAGGCAGATCCAGTAATCGCTGCGGACCGGATACGGGCCGCCCAGCGCGCCGTAAGAACGCTTCGCATCCGGACAGCCGACGGGACCGCTCAAGGCGGTGTGGCCGGGCTGGCCCAGCAACTGGGAAATGTTCGTGTACCGGTACGACTTCGGCAGGGCGAGGGCACCGCGCAACTGGGTGATGAGCTGCCGGTACGACCTCTTGTCGGGGCCGATCTCATCCCAGCGCAGCGAGTAGAGCGTGTTGGTGTTCGTGCCGAGCTTCGTCATCGGCGTCGGATGGTTCGACGGATCGTGGGCCTGCGGCACACCGGCCGCCGCGCCCTGGCTCGTCGCCAACGCCGCCGTGAGCACGGCGGCGACCGACGCCGCCATCAGCGCGCGAAAGGGACGGGATCTCACGTGTTCTCCTGACTGGCCCGGATGATTTCGGGCGCGCTTGTCCGCAGGACGGTGCTGATGCAGTTGGAATGCGCGCGACGGCGAATCGTCTTTCATGCGCGTCCGGCCGCGCCGATTGCCCTGGCGGCCATGCGTCGAAACATAGCAATGGCAGGTCAGGGCATGCGTGCCAGGTGAAGTGCGCTCGCCTTAATGAAACCGCAAACAAACGAGGCGAAGGTGTTTGGTGCCGCTCGTTCGTCGTGATGTGGCCGGACTTGTCTTTTCAGTCGGAGCCGGAGCCGGTTTCGGCGGGGTGGGCGGCGTGCTGCACGGTCTGATCGTGCCGTCCGTCGGCCTCCTTCGCGGCCGCCCGGCCCCCGCGCACGGCGGCGGTCGCCGCCGCGACGGCGGGCACCAGGATGACCGCCGCCGCGATGTTGACCGCGCGGAATCCGCCCGCGGCGAGGATCGGCCCGGCCAGCGCGGCCGCGGCGGCGCCCGCGTAGTTCATCCCGGCGTCCGTGGCGCCCTGCAACGGCACCCGCACGTGGTCCGCGGCGGTGCCGGCGAGCAGCGCGGAGGCGGAGATCAACGACACCGACCAGCCCAGCCCGAGCACGGTCAGCGCGAGCGCGGTGAGGGCGCTGCCCTCCGCGGCGGAGGCGGCCACGAAGCCGAGCACGACGGCCGCCGCGAGCAGCAGCATCCCGCCGCACGCCGTGCGGACCGCGCCGATCCGGTCGGCCAGCCAGCCGAAGACCGGGCTCAGGGCGTACATGCCGAGCACGTGCAGGCTGATCACCACGCCCACGAGCCGCAGTGACATGCCGTGGTGCTGCATGTGCAGCGGCGTCATCACCATGACCATGACCATCATCGCGTGCGCCACCGAGATGAGCACGACCGCGAACCGCGCCGCCGGGTCGGCCGCCGCCCAGCGCAGCGCGGCCACCGCTCCCACCGCCCGGGCGCTCGTGCCCGCGTCGCCGGTGCCCGCGTCGCCGGTGCCCGCGCCGTTGGTGGCCGCGTCGTTCGTGGCCGGGGCGGACGACCGCGCGGCGGGCCGGAGGAACACCGCCACCACCGCGCCCGCCAAGGCGAAGGACACGACCGAGAACAGGTAGGGACCGGTGAGGCCGGGCAGCCCGAGCCACCGGCCGAACCGGTCGGCCACGTCGCTGAGGTTGGGGCCGGCCACGGACCCGATCGTGGTCGCCCAGATGACGATCGACATCGTCTTGGCCCTGGCGCCGGGAGCCGCGCCGTCCGCGGCGGCGTACCGGGACTGCAGGTTCACCGCCTGCCCGACGCCGAACAAGGCCAGCCCGGCGAGCAGCACGACGAGCTGCGCGACGACGGCGGCCGTGACGATCAGCACGCCGCCGAGCACGGCGATGGCGTAGCCCAGGGCGAGCGAACGGCGCCGTCCGTGCCGCGCCGCGACGCCGGCCAGCGGCACCGCGGCGACCGCCGCGCCGAGCACGCTCGCGGCCTGGCCGAGCCCGGCGACGGACGTGCCGCCGAGCCGCTCCAGGAGCAGCCCGCCGACCGCGATGCCGGAGGCGATCGCGACGCCGCCGAGCAGGTTGCCGGTGACGAGGGCACCGATGCCCCTGCTGCGCTCCACGTTCGGCACGGACATCACCGCCGGGACCACCTTCCCCTCGCGCCGGTCCGGTGTGATCCGGGAAACGGCACTCGATCATATGTCCGGCATCAGGTGATGTGTCTCCCTATTTAAAGCTGGGGCGTGCGGCCCTGATACAAGGGATGTACGGGCGTGCGGAGGGGGATCCGATGCCTGGAGATCGGTGGCAGTTCTGGGTGGACCGCGGCGGGACGTTCACCGACGTCGTCGCCCGGCGCCCGGACGGGCGGCTGATGACGCGCAAACTCCTGTCGGAGAACCCGGCGCGCTACTCCGACGCGGCGGTGGCGGGCATCCGCGCCCTGCTGGACGTCCCCGCGGGCGAGCCGATCCCGGTCGAGCGGATCGAGTCGGTGCGGATGGGCACCACGGTCGCCACCAACGCCCTGCTGGAACGCCGCGGCGAGCGGACGGCGCTGGTCATCACCAAGGGGTTCGGCGACGCGCTGCGCATCGGATACCAGGACCGCCCGCGTATCTTCGAGCGGCGGATCGTGCTGCCGGAGATGCTGTACGAGCGTGTGGCCGAGGTGGACGAGCGGATCACCGCCGACGGCACCGTGATCCGGCCGCCCGACCTCGAAGGGCTCGCGCCGCGGTTGCGGCGGCTGCGCGAGGAGGGCGTCCGGGCGGTCGCGGTGGTCTGCCTGCACAGCCACCTGCACCCGGCGCACGAACGCGCGATCGGGAGCCTGGCCAGGAGCGCGGGCTTCGCCCAGGTGTCCTGCTCCAGCGAGGTCAGCCCGCTGATGAAGCTGGTGCCGCGCGGGGACACCACCGTGGCCGACGCCTACCTTTCTCCCGTCCTGCGCCGGTACGTCGAGGCGGTGGCCCGGCAACTGCCCGGCGTACGGCTGATGTTCCTGCAGTCGAACGGCGGGCTGGCGGAGGCCGGGCACTTCCGCGGCAAGGACGCGATCCTGTCCGGCCCGGCCGGGGGCGTCGTGGGCATGGCGAGCATGTCCCGGCTGGCCGGATTCGACAAGGTGATCGGCTTCGACATGGGCGGCACCTCGACCGACGTGTCCCATTACGCGGGTGCGTACGAGCGGGTCGTCCGGACCCAGGTGGCCGGCGTACGGCTGTCCGCGCCGATGATCGCCGTCCACACGGTGGCGGCGGGCGGCGGGTCCGTCCTGCGTTTCGACGGCGGGCGCTACCGGGTCGGCCCGGACTCCGCGGGAGCCGACCCCGGCCCGGCCTGCTACCGCAACGGCGGGCCGCTGTGCCTCACCGACGCCAACGTGATGCTCGGTCGCATCCAGCCCGGTCACTTCCCCGCGGTCTTCGGCCCGGACGGCGACCTGCCGCTGGACGCGGACGAGGTGCGGCGGCGGTTCGCGGAGACGGCCGCGGGCATCCGCGGGCGGACCGGCGACGAGCGCGACCCCGAGCAGGTCGCCGAGGGCTACCTGCGGGTCGCGGTCGAGAACATCGCCAACGCGATCAAGCAGATCTCCGTGCGGAAGGGCCGCGACGTCACCGAGTACGCCCTCACCACGTTCGGCGGGGCCGGAGGGCAGCACGCCTGCGCGGTGGCCGACGCGCTCGGCATCCGCACCGTGCTGGTGCCCCCGATGGCGGGCGTGCTGTCCGCCCTGGGCATCGGGCTGGCCGACACGACCGTGCTGCGGGAGCAGTCGGTCGAGGCCCGGCTGGAGCCCGCCACGACGCGGCGCCTGACCGGCCTCGCAGACGGACTGGAGGCGGCGGCGCGCCGCACCCTGCTGGATGAGGGGGTGTCGGACGAGGGGGTGGCGGACGCGCGGATCCGGGTGAGCAGGCGGGTGCGGCTGCGCTACGACGGCACCGACACGCCGCTGCAGGTGGACCTGGCCGCGACGGACGCGATGGTGACGGCGTTCGAGGCCGCCCACCTGCGGACCTACTCCTTCCTCATGGACCGGCCGCTGGTCGCGGAGGCGGTCTCCGTCGAGGCGGTGGGCCTGACCGAGCGGCCCGGCCTCCCGGACCTCGCCGCCGGACCCGCTTCCGGGCCCGCCGCCGGACGCGCTTCCGGACCCGGCGCAGGGACGCGGACGGCGACCACCGTGCGGATGTACACCCGTGGCGCGTGGCGCGAGGTGCCGCTCCACCGGCGGGAACTGCTGCGCCCCGGCGACACGTTCGGCGGCCCGGCGATCGTGGCCGAGGCGGACGCGACCACCGTCGTCGACGACGGCTGGCGGGCCCGGGTGACGCCGTACGGGCACCTGCTCCTGGAACGGGACCGGGCACGCCCCCGCGCCACGGGCGTGGGCACCGCGGCCGACCCCGTGATGCTGGAGGTCTTCAACAACCTCTTCATGTCCGTCGCCGAGCAGATGGGCGCCCGGCTGGAGGCCACCGCGCAGTCGGTGAACATCCGGGAGCGGCTCGACTTCTCCTGCGCCCTGTTCGACCCGGGCGGCGATCTCATCGCCAACGCGCCACACATCCCGGTGCACCTCGGGTCGATGGGCGCGAGCGTCAAGGAGGTGATCCGCCGCCGGGGCGGCGGGATGCGGCCCGGCGACGTGTACGCGATCAACGATCCCTACCACGGCGGCACCCACCTGCCGGACATCACGGTCGTCACCCCCGTCTTCGACGACGCGGGCCGGGAGATCCTGTTCTTCGTGGCCTCCCGCGGCCACCACGCGGAGATCGGCGGGCTGACGCCCGGCTCGATGCCCGCCGGGAGCAGGAGCGTGCACGAGGAGGGCGTGCTGTTCGACTGCCGGCTGCTGGCGGACCGCGACGGCCTGCGCGAGAAGGAGACGCGGCGGCTGCTCACCGAGGGGCCGTACCCGTCCAGGGACCCCGCGACCAACCTGGCCGACCTGCGCGCGCAGATCGCCGCGAACGCCAAGGGCGTCGAGGAGGTCGGCGCGATGATCGGCCACTTCGGCCTCGACGTCGTGCGGGCCTACATGGGGCACGTGCAGGACAACGCCGAGAGCGCGGTCCGCGCGGTCGTCGACGCCCTCGGCGAGGGGAGCTGCCGCTACGAGACGGACTCCGGCGCCGTGATCTCGGTGCGGGTCTCGGTGGACCGCGCCCGCCGCGCCGCGACGATCGACTTCACCGGCACCTCGCCCCAGCTCGACACCAACCTCAACGCGCCGTCCGCCGTGGTCACCGCCGCCGTGCTGTACGTCTTCCGCACCCTGGTGGCCGACGAGATCCCGCTCAACGACGGCTGCCTGCGGCCCCTGCGGATCGTCGTGCCCGAGGGGTCGATGCTGGCCCCTGCGTACCCCGCGGCCGTGGTCGCCGGCAACGTCGAGACCTCGCAGGCGATCACCGGGGCGATCTACGCCGCGCTGGGCGTCCAGGCCGAGGGGTCGGGGACGATGAACAACGTCAGCTTCGGCGACGAACGGCGCCAGTACTACGAGACCGTCGCCTCGGGGTCCGGGGCGGGAGACGGGTTCGACGGGACGGCGGTGGTGCAGACCCACATGACGAACTCCCGGCTGACCGATCCCGAGGTGCTGGAATGGCGGTTCCCCGTGTTGCTGGAGGAGTTCGCCGTCCGGCGCGGCAGCGGCGGCGCCGGACGGTGGCGCGGCGGGGACGGGGCCGTGCGCCGCATCCGGTTCCGCGAGCCGATGACGGTCAGCGTGCTGTCCGGCCACCGGCGCGTGCCGCCGTACGGCATGGCCGGCGGCGCCCCCGGCGCACTGGGCCTCAACCGGGTGCGGCGCGCGGACGGAGTCGTCGTCCACCTGGCGGGATGCGACTCGGTGCGCGTCGAGCCGGGTGACGTGCTGGAGATCGAGACACCGGGCGGCGGGGGATACGGGCCCCCGACGGGCTCTGGTCGGGGCTCTGGTTGAGCCTCCCGTTGGGCTCCGCCCTCCTCGGCCTTCGCGGCGAGGAGGGCGGGCTTCCAGCGGTTTCGCCGTTACCACACCGGGCGGCTTTTTCTGGCGATGAGCCGCGGGGTTCCGCACCTGACACGGCAGGCGCTTGCTCAGGAGTCTCTCACCCGGCCCTCACGTCCGGGTGCAAGCCGACTCCATGATCGAGCCAAGAAAGCGCCGGTCACAGCGTCGAGCAGACCGTGCCGTCCAGGCGGAACACGGTGGGAGAGGGGTAGGCCCCCTCGTTGGCGCCGACGAACCCGACGGTGATCGAACCACCCGCCGGGATCGTCGGTGCCTGCTGCCCTGCCTGCTCACCGGGGACGACCCGCACGTCCTGACCCTCGGACGTCCACGTGCCGCCCCACCCGCCGGAGACCCGCTCCCCGGCGACCGGGAACCGGAACGTCAGTGCCCAGCCGGTGAGGTCCGCGGTGCTCCGGTTGGTGACGGTCACCTCGGCGGTGAAGCCCCGCCCCCAGCCCTGCGTCACCCGGTAGCGGACCGCGCAGGTGCTGTCCGGCGGCGTGGGGGCGGTGAAGGTCACCGGCGCCGACGGCCGCGACAGCCGCCCGGCCCGATCCCTGGCCAGCACGTTGACGGTGTAGGAGGCGCCGGGCTCCAGGCCGCGCAGCGTCAGCGAGGTGCCCCGGGTGGTGCCCAGCAGGACGGTGTCCGTGCCCGTCTGCCGGTACACCTCATAGCCGTCCGCCCGTGGCCCGGCGGACGGCCAGCTCACGGTGACAGCGCCGGGGACGCCGCCCGCGTCGCCGCGTGCCGTCGGCGTGCCCGGGGCCGGCGCGGGCTTCGGGCCCTTCGCCGCCCGCACGGTCATCGTCGTGATCGAGTACGGCGGGAGCGTCCGGATGTACGGGTCGCCCTGCTCGGCCCGGACGATCCCGGTGGCCCCCCTCGTGAAGGTGTACGTCACCGGGCTCCGGCCGGAGGGCGTGAACCCGGTGTAGCGGAGCCGTACGGGATAGGCGGTGGCCGGATCCTTGTTGATCATCACGACGGCCAGGTCGCCGCCGACCTGCCGTACGGCGTGCACGGCCACCTCCGGCCGGCTGGAGCCGGCCCTGACCAGGCTGTCTCCCGGCCCGGCGGCCGTCTGCAGGATCTCGATGCCGTGGTAGGCGGGAAACGGCGTGTTGAGCGGCGGCTCGCAGACGCCGTCGGCGCACTGGCCGAGCGACAGGAAGCCGATGTCCTGGAAGTCGGTCTCGCCGTCGATCGTGGAGACCCTCTCCAGCGCGTTGTGGGTGTCGAACCAGTCCACGGTGAAGACGCCGTTCTCCAGCGCGGTCAGGTAGGTGTCGGCGGCGAACAGCCCGGCCGCGTGGGTGTCGCGCCCGATGTTGGAGGCGACCTCGGTCAGCGCGAGCGGGACCTCGCGCCCGCCCAGGGCGGCGACGTCGGCCCGCACCTGGGCCAGCATCTCGGCGAGGCCGGGCGGAGAGGCCAGCAGCGCGGCGACGTCGCCGCTGGTGTCCGGGATGCTCGTGCCCGGATACCAGTGCACGGTGAAGAAATCGATCTCGGACGCCACCACCGGGATGACCGTGTGGTTCCAGTTCGCCGCGTCGCCTGCGGCGACCACGCCGTCCGGCCAGCTCCCGGGGATCGTGAGCACCGCCCCGATCTTGATCGTGGGATCGACGGCCTTCATCGCGCGGACGAACTCCAGCGTGGTGCGGGCGTACGCCGCGGGGCTCTTGTCCGGGTGGTCGTCGGCCTCCCAGGTGGCCCCGTAGTAGCCGTTGCCGTAGAGCTCGTTGCCGATCTCCCAGTACTTCACGCCGTACTTCTTGGTCACGTTGGCGTACCGGACCCACCCGGCGGCCTCCTCGGGCGTCCCCGTGCCGTAGTTTGCGATCACCACGGCCTGCGCGCCTGCCGCCCTGACCGTGCCCATGAACCGGTCGAACCCCGTGCCCGGGGCCACGGTCCCGCCCGGCGCCGTGTGGGTCTCCCAGTGGTAGAGGTCGCCGTACGACCCGCCGGGATAGCGCACTGCGGCGATGTGCGCCCGCTTGTACAGCCGCGCCACCTCCGGGTCGTTCATGTGCGGGTCCCAGACGGCGGCGTTGGCGCCGTACGCCGCCTCGTGGACGGTGCCGAGCCCGGCGTGCGCATCGACCGAGATCTCGACGGCGCCGCCCTGCGAGGGCGCCGGACTCTGGGCGGGGTCCGCCGCCGCGAGCAGGGAGGCGGCCAGGACCGCGGCGAGCGGGAGGGCCAGGGCTCTGCGCATCGATCGCTCCGGGGGCGAAGGGGGACCGGTTCGTGGAGTCAGGCCCCGACGATCACCCGCGGCGATGTCCCGGTCAAGCGCCCGGGACATCGCCCCTGATCGGTACGCGTGGTTCTTTCATCGGCGGTCGCCCGTCGTGCCCTCGGGCAGCGTGTCGGCGAGGTACGCGCCGAGGTCGGGCCGGTCGGGGGCGAGCATGTGCCGCACCCACGCGTCGCGTTCGTGCAGGATCGGCGGCAGCTCCCAGACGCAGCCGATGAGCGGGCGTTCCAGCCGGACGAAGTGGGTGGGATCCCGGTCGGGGCACCCGAGCACCGGCTGACCGGCCACCGCGTTGCCGTTGTGCAGGGCGTTGTCCCAGGCCCAGGTGTAGGCGTTGATGTAGGCCCCGTCGTCCCCGCCCCTGTGAAGGACGACGAAGGCGGCCGGGGGCGTGCCGTCCGGATCCGGCAACAGCTCGGGCAGGACGGCGTACGCCGCCTTCTCGACCTCCGGGTCGATGCCGGCCGGGTCTGCCGTGACGTGGTAGCGCTTGACGTGGTAGCCGCTCACCTTGATCGGGGGCGGCACGAAGAGCAGTTTCTCCGCGAAAGCCATGCCGGGAACGGTAGGGCCGCTTCACTGACACCTTCCGGCAGTGGAATCGTGCGATGGTGACATCGTGCGCGCGTCCCGGCTCCTGTCGATCCTCCTGCTGCTGCAGTCGCGCGGCCGGTTGACGGCCCGGCAGCTCGCCGGCGAGCTGGAGGTCAGCGTCCGCACGATTTACCGGGACGTCGAGTCCCTGCACGCCGCCGGCATCCCGTTGTACGGCGAGGCCGGGCACGAGGGCGGCTACCGGCTGATGGACGGTTTCCGCACCCGGCTCACCGGCCTGACCGAGCGGGAGGCCGCGGCGCTGTCCCTGGCCGGGCTGCCGGGACCGGCCGCCGATCTCGGCCTCGGCGCGCTGCTGGCCGCGGCGGAGCTGAAGATCGAGGCCGCGCTCCCGGCCGGTCTGCGGGAGGAGGCGCGGCGGGTGCGGGCGCACTTCCTCCTCGACGCGCCCGGCTGGTACTACGACGGCGACCGGTCGCCGTACCTGCCGGAGATCGCAGAGGCCGTCTGGACCACCCGGGTCGTCCACGTCCGCTACCGCCGCTGGGCGGAGCCCTGCGAGGTCGAGCGGAGGCTGGAGCCGTACGGGCTGGTCCTGAAGGCGGGGAAGTGGTATCTCGTGGCGCGGTGCGACGGAGCGCTGCGCACCTACCGGGTCGGCCAGATCCTCGCCCTCACGGTGACCGATGAGACGTTCGAGCGCCCCGAGGGCTTCGACCTGGAGCGACACTGGCGCGAGCATCTGGCCGGCTTCCGCTCACGGCTGCTGCGGGGGCACGCGGTGGTCCGGCTGTCGCCGCGGGGCCGGGAGCGGCTTGGAGAGGTCATGAGCTCGGCCGTCGCCGGGGCGGTGGACGAGACGGCGGGCCCGCCGGACGAGCGGGGCTGGGTCGCGGCGACGGTGCCCATCGAGTCGGTGACGCACGCGCGGACGGAGTTCCTCAAGCTCGGGGCCGAGGTGGAGGTACTGGAACCGGCCGAGCTGCGGCGCGAGATGGCGGCGACCGCGCACGCTCTCGCGGCCCTCTATCCGCCTGCTTCGCGGCCTGCTTCGCCCCCTGCGCAGGGGCCTGCTTCGGGGCCTGCGCAGGGGTCGGCTGCGGGGTCGCCTTCGCGGCTGCCGTAGCGGCGCCGAGGAAAAAGCGGCCGTAATTCCGGCGGGTCCGATAAAAGGTGATACCAACTCGGCGAGTGCCCTGACAGCGTGCGGCCCGAGTTCTATCCTTGACGGCGTCACTGACAAGATTCTCGCGATTGCGGGAGAAAAAGTGCCCAAGACCACGCGTACGCCGCGAAGGGAGAAAGCGCGAAGCGAGGGCGCGCGAGTGGACGGGCTTCGTGATCCGGATGTCGAGACCTTCGTCGGCGCGGTGGGGACGCGCATCCGCGCGGACGCCGAGACGGTCGGAGTCGGCCTCCGGACTCTGGAGATCCAGGTAAGACTGCACCTGCCCCGGTTGAGCAGGCCGGCCATCGCCGGCTGGTCTCCGGACAAGGTGTACGAGGAGATACGGCTGCAGGCCGTCGTCCGGGCGGCCCAGGTGCGCCAGTCGGCGGAGGACGCCGCCCACCAGGCGCACGCCTCCGTCCTCCTCAATGTGCACAAGGCGCACCGGGACCTGAGCCTGTCGTTCGGCGACGGCTACCGCACCCGCCTGCGCTTCGCCGAGGTCAGGCCGAGCGCCGGCCATCTGGTGCAGTCGAGACTGCACTACCTCCACAGCGAGAGGGCCGACACCGTCGCCCAGTTCGGGCTCTTCCTGCCGGGCGCGACGATGCCGATCACGTACGCCGCCTTCTCACGATGCGACCGCCAGTACGTCCTGGACGCGCTCACCGGGCACGGGCTGGACGTGAATCCGGACCGGATAATGGTCCTGACAAGAATGCACGGGCTGGCGGGAATTCCGGCGAACCTCATGAGCCTGACGATCGCCCGCGCGGTCCGGGAGATCAGGGCGGAAAACGCCGGGGATTATGTCATCACGGCATACAATCCGATGCTCGGTTTCGACGGCGCCTCATTCCTCGCATCGGGCTTCAAACCGATCGCCCTGTCGCCCGTGGCATATCGCTACGACGACAAAGGCCTTTTCCAGACCCGCCGCATGTCCGGAGAGTCGGTGCCGCAGCTCCTGGACACCCCGGACAACGTGCTCATGGTCCTCGGCGTCACTTCGGCCGCGAAGCGGAACGCCGGAGGGATCGGGGGCCTGATCAGGGTGTCGATCCGGGCCCACTCGGGCGGTGACCACGTGAGACCCCTCAAGGCGGACTTCGCCTCGCCGGAGTGGAGGGACCGCCTGCTCGGCTACCGCCGGATGCTGGAGCCCACCTGGTCGGACCGCACGGTCCATCCGCGCTATCAGGAGTCGCCGGTCGCCGCGGGCGACCCCCGGGGCCAGTGCGGGGTCACCTCCGTCTGGCTCGCCCGCAGGCTCCGCACCGACCTGCTGCTCGAACCCGTCTACTGCTACGGCCGGCTGCGGGTCGGCCGCGACGACGGCCGTGACGACGCCGAGGACGTGAGCCACCACTGCTGGGTCGAGATCGGCCCGGCCCACGACCCCCGGCGGTTCGTCATCGACCTGACCGGCGACCAGTCGGACGGCGTACGCGAGCCGATCATCCTGGGCGAGCACCGGGCGCTGGCGGACCGGGGGCTGCGGTACGAGGCCGCGGCGAGCCTGCGCCTCGACGAACTGCCGAGGGACCGGGTGTGGCCGCGCTTCCTCGCGCTCGACGACCGCCTGCGCGATCGGGACGAGCTCCGGAGGCGGACATGACCCCCCACATGGCCCCGGGCGCGACCGTGCCGCGCACGGCCGGAGTCCGGCCCTCGGTGCTGCTGCTGTCGTCCGACAGCAGGCGGCGGTACGCGGAGGACGTCCTGAGGGCGCTGGCCCTGCCCAGAGGGGCGATCATCCAGTTCCGGTACGAGACCGACTACGTGGCGGGCGCCCTGCAACAGGCGATCGCGAACGGCTCCGCCGTCGGCCGGCGGTGCCTCGTGACGTTCCTGGCCGACCGGGAGTCGCCCGAGACGGAGCCGTTCGTCGTGCCCGTGCGCTTCGCCACGGTGGTGGCGACCGCGTGCGTGGCGGACATGGCCGTGTTCCGGCTCCGGGTGGACGACTACGCGAACCTGGAGGAGTTCCCGCTGAGCGAAGCGGACATCAGGGCCAAGGGCGGCTGGTTCGTGGACCGGCTCGCGGAGGCCAACGGCGGGCGCTGGTATCCCGCCACCACGCGCTTCCCCGACCTCCACCTGCACGAGCGGCCGGGCGACGACCCCGACGCGTGGCTCGGGGTGGCCCGGCGGCTGGCCCGGCACCCCACCTACAGGTCCTCCTACTTCGTGCGCACCGAGGAACCGCTGCTGGGCAGGGACAGGACGGGCACGCTCGACGCCGAGGGGCGGCTGCACCTGAGTGACGGCGACTCGGTGAAGATGCGGGTCAGCTTCTACTCCGACGGCTACACGCCGGCCGCGAAACGGCTCGTGTGCGCGACCGACGGCACCTTCCTGAAGATCGCGTCCGACGACTCCTACGACGTGGCGTCGCGATACGACACGGTGGAGTTCTGGCTGCGGCCCGAGACGCTGGGCTTCGACGCGCTCGCGCGGGTCGGGATCACCCTGGCCGCGGACACCCGGGCGGGCCCGGCGCCGGGCGGCGACTCACTGACGACGAGCGCCGGATTTCCCGTGGTCGTGCGCCGCTCGCGGTCGCGTCTCCTCGCGTGGGTGTCGGCCAGCGCGGCCGGGGCCTTCCTCGTCGCCCTGCCCGCCGTGCTCGGGCCGGGCGTCCAGTTGCCGCTGAGGGTGCTGTGCGCCGTCTGCGGAGCGGCCCTGCTCGCCGTCGCGAACATCGTCATCTCCCACGCCAGGTGACACCCCACCCGAGAACAGGTGCGGACGCCGTGCGAACTCCCGGCACAGCTCGTCGAACAACGGCAGCAGTGCCGGGCAGCTCATACGTATCTTCCGCCTGGCCGTGATCTCCGTGCGCTTGTACGCCGCCCAGGTCGGCCGCAGCGGATGGTGGTCGGCCAGCAGCACGTTGACGTGGGGGAGCAGCTTGTCGAGGGCGTAGACGAACCTGCTCTCCGGGTCGTGCTGCGCCGTGTAGCCGTACAGGTCCTCCACCAGCCAGGGGAACGTCCCGCCGAAGTCACGGCTGATGATCTCCCGCGCCTCCTCCTCGCGTACGGCCTTCTTCTCGCGTTCGGCCGGGCCGGCGTAGACCGAGACGTCCCCCGCGTGGACCTCGGGCAGGTCGTGGACCAGCGCGTACCTGGCGACCCTGCCCGGGTCCAGGGCGGGGTCGATCAGCGGGGCGAGACAGACCGCGGCCAGGCCCAGGGCGAAGGAGTGCTCCGCGTCGTTCTCCTGCCGGGTGACGTCCTGCGGCGCCACCGAGGACCGTTCGATCGCGTACGGAGGGAATACCAGTTCGCGCATGAGGGCCATCAGAGTGTTCGCGCCGACCGGGGAGCCGGTGTTTTCCGCGTCGTCCCTCGCCATCGGGCCGCCCTCGCATTGTTCGCCCGCACGCGGCCGCGGCGTTTCGCGCACGGCCTGATTCCCAGCGTAGCCGACCATTCATCGACGCCGTGGGAAGTGTTTCCCAGGGAATGGCCGCGCGAGCCGAATGCCTGTTCGGTAATCGGCATTTCCGCATTTCAGGCCGCATAGTCCTTGAGAGTTATCGAGGTGGCCGCCTTGGTGCTCAGCTTGTCGAGCATCCCTATCAGCGGCCCGGCGGTGAGCACCCGGTAGGCCAGATTGCGCCGCAGGATCGCGCCCCGCGTCACCGGGGCGAGGAACGAGCCCGCGTTGCCCGCGACCCGCTGGCACGCCTTGGCGAACCCCCTGATCGTCCGCTCGTACTCGGGGAACGCGGAAGGTCACCTCCACGCCGTCCGGGGTCTCGGTCATGGACGCGATGGAGTCGCCGAAGACGTACTTCACGTCGTCCCCGGTCAGGTCGTACAGCACACGGGCGAGGTCGCCGCGCAGGATCTCCACCTCGCCGCCGGCGAACTCCACGGGCAGCCCGACCACCTGGTCGCCGCGCGCGTCGACCAGCCGCCACGGGCCGGGGTCGGTGCGCAGGCGGCGGATCTCGTCGAGGACGCCCATCCGCCGCAGCACGCTCATGCCACCTCCTCGCCTGGCGGCTCGGGGTCGCATGAGCGAATCGCACTGTGCTTATTGATTCGCTCGCTCCGCTCGCTCATGTGCACCGCCCCCCGGAAGTCGACCGCCTGGCCGCCCTCGCGCGGGGCGGGGCCCGCTCGAACCCCGGGCCCCGCGAAAAGTCCGAGCTTGCGAGGAGTTTTCGCGGGTGGGGCCACGGTGGGGGCGAAGCCATGCCGGCGCAGCCAGTAGGCGAGGGCGGGGCCGGCGATGCTCGCGCCGGAGATCAGAACCGATCGGGTCGTCATGTCGCGCTCCTCTGATCCGAGGCCGCGCTGGTGTCGCGGCCATGGGAGGAGCGTCACCCCCGGCGCTGATGGGCCGCCCACCGGCGGCTGACCGGACCTTAACGGCCCCTGACCGGATCACATGTTGATCATGTGCCCGGCCAGGCCGTGGATCGCCTCCTTCACCGCCTCGCCCAGGGTCGGGTGGGCGTGGACGTTGCGCGCCACCTCGTGCACGGTGAGGTCCCACTGCTGGGCCAGGGTCAGCTCGGGCAGCAGCTCGGTCACCTCGGGCCCGATGAGGTGGGCGCCGAGGATCTCGCCGTACTTCGCGTCGCTGAGGACCTTGACGAACCCGGTCGGGTCGCCCAGGCCGTGCGCCTTCCCGTTGGCCGTGAACGGGAACTTGACCACCTTCACGTCGAAGCCCTGCTCGCGCGCCTGGGCCTCGGTGTAGCCGAAGCTCGCGATCTGCGGCTGGCAGTAGGTCGCCCTGGGGATCATCACGTAGTCGAGCTCCATCGTCTCGGCGCCCGCGATCGTCTCGGCGGCGATGATGCCCATCGACTCGGCGGCGTGCGCCAGCATGAGCTTCGCGGTGACGTCCCCGATGGCGAAGATGTGCGGCACGTTCGTGCGGCAGCGGCCGTCCACGGCGATCGCGCCCCGCTCGGTCAGCCGTACGCCGGTGTGCTCCAGGCCGTATCCCTCGACACGCGGCTGGAAGCCGATGGCCTGCAGCACCTTGTCGGCCTCCAGCACGGACGTCTCGCCGTTCCTGGAGACCGTGACCCGCACCTTGTCGCCGCTGTCGTCGATCGACTCGACCCGGGTGGAGGTCAGCACCTCGATGCCGAGCCGCCGGTAGCGCCGCGCGAGCTCCGCCGACACCTCCTGGTCCTCCAGCGGCACCATCCGGTCGAGGAACTCGACGATCGTGACCTTCACGCCGTAGTTGTGCAGCACGTACGCGAACTCGACGCCGATCGCGCCGGCGCCCGCGATGACCACGCTCTCCGGCAGCGCCTCGCTGAGGATCTGCTCCTCGTACGTCACCACGCGCTCCGACAGGGACGTCCCCGGCAGCAGGCGGGTCGTCGCCCCCGCCGCGATGATGCAGTGGTCGAATGTCACCGTCCGCACCGAGCCGTCCGCGCCGCGCACCTCCATGGAGTCCGGCCCGGTGAAGGTGCCCCGGCCGTCGTACTCGGTGATGCCGTTCTTCTTCATCAGGTAGTGGACGCCCTTGACCCGCCCGTCCGCGACCTGGCGGCTGCGGCGGAAGGCCGCGCCGTAGTCGAGCGTGATCGGGCCGTCCACCTGGATGCCGAACGTCTTGGTCTCGTTCGTGAGGATGTGGGCGAGCTCGGCGTTGCGCAGCAGCGCCTTGGAAGGGATGCATCCGACGTTGAGGCAGACACCACCCCAGTAGCGCTCCTCGACGACCGCTGTGCTGAGCCCGAGCTGGGCCGAGCGGACCGCGGCGGTGTAGCCGCCGGGCCCCGCGCCGAGGACCACGACATCGTAATGATCGGTCATGCACCGGACCCTACGCCGCCGCGCGCCCCCGGCGGGGAAGGGGGTGCCCACCAGGCGCCGAGCCGGAGGATGGACCGGACCGCGGCGGGTAGGGGCCCCTACGTCGACAGAGGGAGGAGTGACGGATCATGACCGAGTTCGAGCGGTCCCGCAGGATGCCCGCCCCGGCCGACCAGGTGTTCCGGCAGGCGTGCGACGTCGGCAAACTCGATCTCTGGATGCCCCGTGAGCTGCACGTACACGCCGAGGAGCCGCCCGCGGTCACCGTCCACGAGGACGAGACGGGTCAGGACGAACGCGCGCTGCTGCGGGCCGAGCAGGACCAGTTGCGGATGGAGTGGGGCACCCGCGACGTGGACCGGTACGCCGGATGGCTGCAGGTCGCCGGAATCGACGACGACAGCAGCGACGTGACGGTCCACCTGTCCTTCTTCGACGAGCGGCACGCGCCCCCCGCCGAGGCGGTGGAGCAGGCGCTGGACGACAGCCTCGAACGGCTGGCCGAGCAGGTGCGTCAGGCGGCCTGACCGGCCTCCCGCCCGGCCCGCTCGGGCTACTCCGCGTTCCCGCCGTGGTCCGGGCCGTCCGCGTCCGCGGAACGACCCGGGTGGCCCGGGCCGGCGGGCGGGGAGGGCGGCAGCGGCGGGGTGAACGCGGAGGCCCGGGCGCCGGCCAGGCCGAGAACCTGGCGGATCCACGCCTCCAGGCTCGTCGGGTCCGGCGGGATCACCGGGCCCTGCTCGTTCTGGCCGCTCTGCCTGTTCTGCCCGCTCTGCTCGCCGCGCCCCCGCCCGGAAGCCGCCGTGGTCACGACGTCATCCCAGGAGAGCGGGGGCCAGCAGCCGCAGGTGCTCGATCTGCGTGCCGACCGAGCCGGCCAGTGGTTGCACGCACACGTGGTCGGCCCCCGCGTCGTGGTGGGCGCGTACCCGCTCGGCGATCGTCTCCGGCTCGCCCCAGACCACGATCGCGTCGATGAGCCGGTCGCTGCCCCCGCCCGCGAAGTCGTCGTCGGAGAAGCCCAGTTCGCGCAGGTTGTTGGTGTAGTTGGGCAGGGAGAGATACATGGCGGCGTACTCGCGGGCGATCTCCCGTGCGCGGTCCGGGTCCGTCTCGACCACCACGGCCTGCTCCGGGGCGAGGACCGGGTCCGGACCGAGGATCTCGCGGGCCTTCGCGCTGTGCTCGGGCGGCACGAAATAGGTGTGGGCGCCCTGGGTGCGCCGCGCCGCCAGTTTGAGCATCCGATGCCGGAGCGCCGCGAGCATCCGGGGCGGCGTCTCCGTCTGCGGGAGCTCGATCGAAGCCCGGTCCATCCCGTCGAGGTAGTCCCACATGTACGCGAGCGGCGCCGAGTAGTCGTGGCCGCGAGGGGTGACCAGCGGCTTGTGGCTGACACCGAGGCCGAGCACGAACCGCTGGTCCCACGCCTCCGCGAGGGTCGCGGCGGCGTTGGCGGCGGCGACGGGGTCGCGGCCGTAGATGTTGGCGATGCCCGTGGCCACGTGCAGCCGCGCGGTGGCCGACAGCAACAGCGCGGCGTGCGTGAAGGCCTCTCGCCCGAACGGGGTCTCGCCGATCCACAGCGCCGGGTATCCGAGTTCCTCGATCTCCGCCGCGGCACTCCTGGCCTCCGCCGCGGGGATCGCCGCCAGAGAGGACAGCCACACTCCCGTACGGCCGAGGCGACGCCTCAGCTGGGACGGTTCCACGGTGGGCGGTTGCGTGCGCTCGGCCATCCGGACGCTCCTTGTCTGTCACGCGAGATCGGGCGAAGGGGGCGGTGCGGGGACGTCGCCCCCGCGGGCCGGACGGCCGCGCCGGCGGGCGTCGCAGCCTCAGCATGGCATCGCGCGCGCCGGTGACCTCGGCACCTCCCCGCGATCGGTTCACGTGTCGGGGCGCACCGCCGCGCCCGTACGGCTTATTCCGATTTCCCCGAATCCTGCGGTTCATCCGCGTTGGTGGTGGATTCGCCCCGAGGGTGGCGTGAGGCCTGTGAGCCGCAACCCACGAAACGGCAAAGGCCTGTCCTGGATCTTCGCGTCCGGGCGGCGGGGCCGCCGTCGCCGCGTGTGTCCTTGGAGCCGACTCGCTCACTTCTCAGGAGGCCGAACATGAGGAAACTGCTGTATGCCGGCGCGGTCGCGATCAGCCTGCTGGCCGCCGGATGCGGCGGTGCCGGCGACGAGGGCGCCAGCCGCGTCGCCAACGACCAGCTCAACGAGTCGCAGACGCCCGAGCCCTCCGAGAACACCTCGGAGACGACGCCGTCCGCCACCGGACACTCGGCGTCTCCGACATCTCCCGTCCAGGCGTCCCCCACAGGGCCCGCGCGCATCGACGCGGCGCCCACCTCGCTCGGCAGCGTGCTGGTCGGCGTGGACGGCCGCACGGTGTACCTGTTCACGAAGGACAAGGGCGGCGCCTCCGCCTGCACCCAGGCCTGCGCCGCCGCGTGGCCGCCCGTGCTCACCGCCGGCGCGCCGCAGGCCGGCACGGGCGTGCACGCGAACCTGCTCGGGACGCTCCACCGGGAGGACGGCACCACGCAGGTGACCTACAACAAGCACCCGCTCTACTACTACGCGAAGGACCAGAAGGCCGGCGACGTGCTCGGCCAGGACGTGAAGGACTTCGGCGGCGAGTGGTACGCCGTCACCCCCCAGGGCAAGAAGGCCAAGCGCTAATTCCTTGGCCTGGCCATGCTGTGCGGAAGCCGGGCGAGCAGGGCCGACGACTGCCCGCGCTCGTCCGGCGAACAGCCGCCTTCCCGGCCCGTTTTCCGATCCGCCTTCCCCTGCGGGAGGGCGGATTTCTCATGCCCGTCGCAGTACGGGCGGCCCACCCTTCCGGCAACCCTCGGGTTCACCTGGCTACCACTGCGTGGAGCCCACTAGGCTTAGGGGCACTCCGCCCTGTGTCCGCGGCCGCTTCATCATTTGAAAGTGGGCTCGCGATGGCATCGGACGCGCCGTCTGTTCTCGAGAACGTCCTCACCGGCATGGCCGGCCTCTTCGGGGTCGACGGCGCCGCGTTGATGCTGCTCGACGGCCAGGACCGCCTCCGTGCCGTCGGGGCGACCGACGACGACGGCCTGCTGCTGGAGTCCGCCCAGGAGTCCGTGGGCGACGGTCCCGCCATCGAGAGCGCCGCCAGCGGCGGCCTCGTCGCGATCCCCGACCTGCACGCCGCGAGGCCCATGGGGTTCCCGCACGTGGCCGTCCACGCCCCGCCGGTCCGGGCCGTCCTCTCCGTGCCGCTCATCGAGGATCGCGAACTCATCGGCGTCCTGGATTTCTACACCCGCGACGGGCGCGTGTGGGACCGCACGGAGGCGGAGGCCGGATCACGCCTCGGCGAGCTGCTGGTCATCGTTCTTCAGGTCCTGGCAGAGATCAGGACTGATCGAGCCCCCTCCGGGCAGTTGTGATGGCTGAATCGGCGCCTCTTCCCCAGGCCACGGCGGTGCGAGGTGAGGTTCACGAGAGGATACGGAATGACCCATATCGATCCTGAGGCTCTTGTCGCCAGCCTGCGACGTCTGCAGAAGGACAGGGCGGCGACCGGGATCGTGCACCACCTTGAGCGCATCGTCCAAGTGGTGGACCGGCTTTTCGGATACTCCGGCGCCGGCCTGATGTTCGCCGAGGAGGACCGCACACTTCGCTACCTCTTCGCCACCGACGAGCGTGGCCGCAGCCTGGAGCGCGCTCAGGCGGTGACGGGCCAGGGCCCGTGCGTGGCGGCGTACGCGGGCGACACCGCGGTGACGACGGCCGACGTGCGGTCCGACCGGCGGTGGCCGGCCCTGCGCGAACTGCTGCATCCCGAGGTGCGCGGAGTGGCGGGAGTGCCGATCCGGCTCGGCGGCGTGCCCGTGGGCACCCTCAACGTCTACCAGGACGCGCCGCACGAGTGGCAGGAGAGCGACACCCAGGCCCTCCACGCGTACGCGCACGTGATCGAGCAGGTCCTCGTGGCGTCGATGGAGGCGGACGAGAAGGCGGTGCTCGCCGACCAGCTCCAGTACGCCCTCGACTACCGCGTCGTGATCGAGCGGGCCATCGGTTATCTCATGGGCAAGCACGACCTGACGGCCTCGCAGGCGTTCACCGGGCTGCGCAAGCAGGCCAGGGACAGCAGACGGAAGGTGTCCGAGCTCGCGGCGGAGCTGTTGGGCGAGCAGGGCCAGAGGAATGTTGCGAATCCAGACCACGTCGTCTGAGGCCGGCATCCGCATGGCCGTGCACGGCGACCTCGACGTGTCCGCGGTGCCGGAGCTCCGTGCCTACCTGCGGCAGGTGCTGGGGACCCGCCGCCCCGGGCACGTCGAGGTCGACCTGGCCGGGGTCGGCTTCCTCGACTGCGCGGGCGCGCGGAGCCTCCTGTGGGCCGACGCGCGCGTGCGGGAGCAGGGCGGCCGCGCGACCTTCGTCCGCCCCACCCCGCCGGTGCTGCGGCTGCTGCGGCTGCTGGGCTTCGACTCCACGCTGACCATCCGGACGGCGTCGCACGTGCCGCTGCCTCAGCCCACGGCCCAGGCCCATCCCCTGCCCGACTGACCGGACGTACGGTCGTGGGCCCTGCGGGCCGAGGTGCGCCGTGACCGGGCGATAGTCTTGCCGTGATGTATCGACTCGTGTTCACGCAGGTCCTGAGCCGCCTCGACGCGGAGGCCGTCCACCACCTCACGATCAGGCTGCTCCGCCTGCTCGGGATGTTTCCGCCCCTCGTGCGGCTGCTGCACCGGCTGCTCGCGCCGAGGGCGGAGTCGCTGCGCGTCCAGGCGTTCGGCGTCCACTTCGCCTCGCCGTTCGGGCTCGCCGCCGGGTTCGACAAGGACGCCGGATGTGCCGAGCCGCTGTCGGCGCTCGGATTCGGATACGTCGAGGTCGGCACGATCACCGCGCACGCCCAGCCGGGCAACCCCCGGCCGCGGCTGTTCCGCCTGCTGGAGAGCCGGGCGATCATCAACCGGATGGGCTTCAACAACGCCGGTGCGGCGGCCGCCGCCAAGCGGCTGCGCAGGGTGCGCCACATCCCGGCCGTGGTCGGGGTCAACATCGGCAAGACCAAGGTCGTGCCCGAGTCCGAGGCCGTGCGCGACTACGTGGACAGCGCCCGCAGGCTCGCGCCGCTCGCCGACTACCTCGTGGTCAACGTGAGCTCGCCCAACACCCCGGGCCTGCGCGACCTGCAGGCCGTGGACCGCCTGCGCCCGCTGCTGTCGGCCGTGAAGGAGGCGGCCGGGCGCACCCCGCTGCTCGTGAAGATCGCGCCGGACCTGGCGGACGAGGACGTGGACGCCGTGGCCGAGCTCGCCGCGGAGCTCGGGCTGGCGGGGGTCATCGCGACCAACACCACGATCAGCCGCGAGGGCGTCGCGAGCACCGAGGCGGGCGGGCTGTCCGGACAGCCGCTCAAGGCCCGCTCGCTGGAGGTGCTGCGCCGCCTGCGCCAGAAGGCCGGCGACCGGCTCACGCTCGTCTCGGTCGGCGGCGTGGAGGACGTCGACGACGTCTGGGAGCGGCTGCTCGCCGGCGCGACCCTCGTGCAGGGATACACCGGCCTGATCTACGAAGGCCCCTTCTGGCCGTCCCGGATCAACCGCCAGCTCGCCCGCCGGCTGCGCCGGCACGGCTACGGCTCGGTCCGCGAGATCGTCGGCCGCACCGCATGAATCCCCTTTCCCCGGAAACGGAGAGCGCCATGAGCGTCAAGACCTACACCGTGCAGGGCATGACCTGCGGCCACTGCGTGAGCTCGGTCAAGGAGGAGGTCGGCGAGATCCCCGGTGTCACCGGCGTCGACGTCGACCTGGACAGCGGCCGGCTCGACGTCTCCGGCGACGTCGCCGACGACGCCGTGCGCAAGGCGGTCGAGGAGGCCGGCTACACCCTCGTGTGAGCGCTCTGCCGCGCCCATGCCGTGATCGATAAGGTGACCGGCATGGGCGTTCTGGTCGACTACTTCACCGCCGACTCCGAGCGATCCGCCCGGCGTGCCCTGTCCGCCGGACCGGGGGCGGCCGGCCTGCCGTACGTGGACTGCAAGGGATGGCTCGACGAGCTCGACACGCTGGTCGCCGAGCTCAGCGGGCGCGACCTCAGCGAGTTCGGCGACACCCGGACGATCGCGGGGGACGACGAGGGGCCTGCCCTGGAGCGCATGGCGTCCGACACCGTCGAGGCGCTCGCCGCCGTGGACGACGCTCGGCTGCGCGAGTACGCCGAGGAGGAACTGCTCGACGAGTTCGAGGTCGAGCGCGTCACGGAGCTGCGCGATCTGGCCCGCACCGCCGTACGGCTCAACCAGGAGATGTATCTGTGGATGAGCCTGTGAGCGCCTCGAACAGCTCCTGACGGAGGGCGGGCGGCAGTCTGCGGCCCATGTCCAGAGAGCTCACCACCGCGTGGTCGTCGTTGTGCTCCATGGCGTTGCCGGCGAGGAACTCCAGGCTGAAGCGGGCCTCCTTCCGGTGTTTCGGGTCCGGCCACGCCTCCACGAGCGGCAGCACCGCCCGCACCCGCGCGCTCACGCGGTCGAGGAGCGCGTAGCCGGGCGGGCCGGGCCAGCGCTGCGCGTGCAGGTCGATGTGCCTGAAGGCGACGTCCTCCAGCTCGGCGGCGGTGAAGTCGTTGCCGCTGAACGCGTTGCGCTCCCTGCCCAGCGCGGCCTGCTCATCGGTGGGGCGCCCCCAGAAGTTGATCTCGCGGAGCCGCCCGGAGAAGACGCAGCCGACGAACTCGGCCTCCGTCGTGAACGTCTGCCGCCGCAGCCGGGACCGGTCGAACACGCACCTCTCGAACCGCACGTTGCCGAACGAGGTGAGCGGCGCGAAGCGCGTACGCCGGAACACGCAGTCGCGGAAGACCGACTGCGGCCAGCTGATGCGGTTCCACACCCCTCCGGCGGCGGTGGCGCCCATCGACAGATGCTCGAAGGCCGCGCCGGAGAAGTCGCATCCCTCGAACTCGCCCGCATGAGAGCTGAAGTCGGCGAACCCCGTTCCGGAGAAGTCCACGTTGACCAGCCGCGCCCGGTCGAAGATCACGCTCCGCACTCCGGGCGGCAGCTCGAACCGCTGGTCGCGCAGCTCGCCGCGGGCGACCCAGTCTCGCCGCCACTCCTCCCGGCTCGGCCGCAGGCTGAACCGCTCGGACCTGCTCACGCGGCCCGCCCGCTCAGGCCATGGCCCGGGGAGAGGGGAATCACGATCATGCGCTCCGAAAGTACGAGATCATGCATGAGCGGAGTCTCGCAGCCCGCCCCGACAAAGCTAAGCGAGCGACCCCTCATGAGCGCCATCTACGACCAGGCCGACGGCGAGCGGATCGCCGTGGCCGACAGCGGTGATTCCGTGAGCATCATCAACCGCTCCGGGAGGATCGTCGTCGCGAAGAAGGACGTGCGCAGGCTCGCCGAGCGGGTCCTCGCCGCGGCGGGCCGGATGGCCGTCGTCCTGTTCCCGCCGGCCCTGCGGAAGGACACGCTGTCGGTCTCCGGCCCGTCCGGGCGGTGGAAGGTCCGCGTCTCACCGAAGAACGGCGCTCGCGTCCTCGTCGAGGTCGATCCGCAGGGTCTCGGGCCGGCCGAGGCCTACGAGCTCGCCGCCGCCGTCGCGGTGGCCGGGCGCCACATCGGCGACGCGGAACAGGCAGACCTGAGCCTGACCGCGAGGATCCGCGACGTGATCGACACCTACCAGGGCCTCGACCCGGAGAAGATCGCGGCCGCCATCGTCGCCGAGGTCCTCGACGGAGCCTGACACCCCGTCCGCCGCCTCCCGGTGCGCCTGATCGTGCCGCACCCCCTGAATCCCCGCGCGCCCGCCTGATCGTGCCGCGCCCGCCGCCGTCCGCCGCGTCTCCACGGGCACCTGCGGCCCGCACAGGCGCCCGATGACGCGGGGAAAAGCCGTTGCCCCGCGCGACGGAGCCCGCGGAGGATGCCGGTCATGGAAGACGGGCACGTGCGCGGGCTGGAGCTGTCGCGGCGGTTCTACCTGGAGGCGGTGGCACCGCTGCTGGCGCGGCGCTTCGGCGGCCTCACGCACACGGCGGCGCTCCTCGGTGCGGGCTCGGAGGTGCTCGGGTACGACACCGAGCGATCCACCGACCACGACTGGGGCCCCCGGCTGCAGCTGTTCCTGAGCCCCGAGAACGCCGGCGAGCACGGCGAGGCCGTGGACGCCGTGCTCGCCGGGAGTCTGCCGCCGCGATTTCTCGGCTATCCCACGAACTTCGGTGCGACGGGGGCCGGCGGCACCCGGCACATGGAGACGACGGACGGGCCGCTCCGCCACGGAGTCGTGGTGGCCGATCTGACCGCATGGCTCACCGGGCACCTCGGGTTCGACCCGATCGCGGGCGTCGGCCTGTCCGACTGGCTGGCGACGCCCACCCAGACGCTCGCGGAGATCACGGCGGGAGAGGTCTTCCACGACGGCCTGGGGCTGCTCCTGCCGGTCCGGCGGCGCCTCGCCTGGTATCCCGGCGACGTCTGGCGCTACGTCCTGGCCTGCCAGTGGCGGCGGATATGCCAGGAGGAGGCGTTCGTGGGCCGCGCCGGCGAGGTCGGTGACGAACTGGGCTCGGCCGTCACCTGCGCCCGTCTGGTGCGGGACCTCATCCGGCTCGCCCTGCTCATGCACCGCCGCTACCCGCCGTACGGAAAGTGGCTGGGCAGCGCCTTCGCCGCCCTGCCGTGCGGCCCGGCTCTGGCGCCGGTGCTCAGGGCGGCCGTGTCGGCCACCGGATGGCGGGAGCGCGAGAGCCACCTCGCCACCGCCTACGAGGCCCTCGCGGCCCTGCACAACGACCTCGGCCTCACCGCGCCCGTCGATCCGCGCACCCGGCCCTACCACAGCCGCCCCTTCCGGGTGCTGCACGCCGAGCGCTTCACCGAGGCGCTGTTGGAGACCATCGCCGATCCGGAGGTGCGGCGGCTGCCTCTCACCGGCGCCGTGGACCAGTACGTCGACAGCACCGACATGCTGGGCGACCGCTCCCGGGTGCGGCGCGTCGCCGGCGCGGCGCGGCCTTGGAGCGTGTTTGAGAAGGGTTGACAACGGCGTGCGCGTCTCGCCGCCGTGACCGCCGTTGTGTCGTGATCATGGTTGGGTGCCCCGCGAACGCCGCTACACCTCCGATCTGACCGACGCCCAATGGGCGCTGATCGAGCCGCTTCTCCCTGCCCCGAACGCTGGCGGGCGGCCGGAGAAGCACTCGCGCCGCGACATCGTGGACGCCATCTTGTACGTGGTCCGCACCGGGTGCGCCTGCGGCAGTTGCCCTTCGACTTCCCGCCCTGGCAGACGGTCTACTGGTACTTCGTCCGCTGGGAGAAAGCCAAGGTCACCGAGGGGATCCTCGCGATCCTGCGGCGACGCGTCCGCATGGCCCAGGGGCGGGAGGAGGAGCCGTCGGCGGGGATTATTGACTCCCAGAGCGTCCAGGGCGCCGACACGGTCGGCCGCGAGTCGCGGGGATACGACGCGGGTAAGAAGATCAACGGGCGCAAGCGGTTCATCGTCACCGACACCCTCGGCCTGCTGCTGGTCGTGTGCGTGATGGCCGCCTCGGTCCAAGACCGCGACGGAGCCAAGACCATCCTGCTGAGCGCGTACCTGGTCACCCCGATCCGGTTGGTGTTCGCCGACGCCGGCTTCGCTGGAGCCCTGGTCGAGTGGAGTCAGCGGATCCTGCGCACCACGCTGCACATCGTGCGCAAGGCCCCTGGTCAGGTCGGGTTCGCCGTAATCGCCCGCCGCTGGGTCGTGGAACGCTCGCTGGCCTGGCTGACCAGCCACCGCCGTCTGGCCCGCGACTACGAACGCCACCCCGCTACCTCGGAGGCCATGATCCGATGGGCGGCGATCTCTGGAATGGCCCGGCGTCTCACTCGTGGGCACGCCGCCACACGTCAGCAGGCTCGGGCGCTCATCGGTCGACCTGAGCAGTGAGTCCGGGCAGGGCCATGCGCGGCGTCAAACGCCGCGATCGTGCCCTGCGCGTGAACTCGGCTCCAGGTGCCGTTCGTACCGAAGCCCTGGGCGGCCGTCCAACACCGTCTCGCCGACGGGGACGAACCCCGTGCGGGCGAGCACGGCTCGCGAACCGGCGTTGTCCAATGTCGTCGCCGCCCGCAGGGTGGTCAGGCCGTACTCGGTCGCGGACAGGGCGCAGACCTGATGAACCGCGCGTGTGGCCAGGCCACGTCCGGCGGCAGACTCCGCGATCCGGTACCCCAGCTCGGCCGAGCCGTCCGCCACATCGATCAGGTTTACGCGCCCCACCACCCTGCCGCGATCGTCCACGAGCACATGGAAGTAGCACACCCCGGCCGCCTGTTCTGCGAGCAGGGCGGCGAGCCGATCATCGAATCGGGCGAAATAGTCGTCGCCGCGGTCGGGAACCGACGCAGCGAAATAGGCCCGGTTCTCCTTCTCGAACACGAGCAGAGCAGGAACGTGGTCGAGGCGGAGACACTGGAGCTCGGGCATCGGACAAGGATATATCCCGCTCGGCGGCCCGGGTGGGGAGCGCAGGACGCCACAAGCCCTTCGTCACGACGTAAGGCCCGCCGCGCGCTCGGTGGCGGAAACGCATCGGATCGGAGGGGTAGCGGCGTTCGCGGGGCACCCAACCATGATCGCGACACAACGGCGGCGACGGCGGCGAGATGCACACGCCGTTGTCAGCCCTTCTCAAACATGCTCTTAGAGGGCGTTTTGCTCCGAAAGATGGCGAAAGATGTCATTTCTCCGAGGTCTCTACGCGGCCAGCGTTGAGGCCTCAGAACAGACGTGCGTCCTGTGGTCCAGATGAGGCGCACTCGAGTGCCCTTATAGGCACGTTCTTCTGTTTGATTCCGAGATGCCCACGTATGCGCATTGCGGCACGTGACCGCCGCGGCCCAATTGCCTGGCCTGGCCTCCGCGTATCTGGGCACAGCCCCCGTGCAGCGCTACGCCACGGTCATGACCGAACAGCGACCGTACCCCAGCGACCTGTCCGACGCTCGCTGGAAGCTCGTCGAGCCCGTGCTGACCGCCTGGCGCACCGAACGCAAAGGCAGGGCCCTGGACATCGGGCGCCCTCCCGAGCACGACCTGCGGGCCATCCTCAACGCCATCCTCTACGTCGACCGCACCGGCATCCCCTGGCGCTACCTGCCTCACGACTACCCGCCGTGGGCCACCGTGTACGGCTACTTCGCGCATTGGCAGAAGGATGGCGTATTCGAGCAGCTCAGCGGCCTGCTGCGACGATTACTCCGCACGGCCGAAGGCCGAGATCCCGAGCCAACGGCCTGCGTGATCGACTCCCAGAGCGTCAAGACCTCGGCCAACGTCCCCGCCACCACCCAGGGCATCGACGCGGGCAAGAAGATCGTCGGCCGCAAGCGCAGCATCGTCACCGACACCCTCGGCCTGCTGCTCGCAGTACTGGTCACCGCCGCCAGCGTGTCCGACGGCGCCGCCGGCCGCCAACTGCTCACCCAGGTCGCCGCAAACCACCCCACGATCACCAAGACCTGGGCCGACAGCGCCTACAGAACCACCGTCATCGAACACAGCGCCACCCTGGGAATCGATGTTGAAGTCGTCCGCAAAGACCCCGCCACCAGGGGATTCACCCCGCTACCCCGCCGCTGGACCGTGGAACGCACCCTCGGCTGGCTGATGCTCCACCGCCGCCTGGCCCGCGACTACGAAGCCCTGCCCGCCCGTTCCGAAGCCATGATCCACCTCGCCATGATCGACCTCATGGCCCGCCGACTCACCGGCGAATCCACCCCCACCTGGCGGGGCGCATAATCCGAAGCAAACGGAACCTATGGGAACAAACACCCTCAGAGACCGCACCGGGACCTCAGAGGCCGGGACTCAGAGACCGGGTCCTCAGAGACCGTGCCGGCGCCCTGGAGACCGGGCCGGGGTCAGAGACTGGGCCGGGTGGAGTCGGCCGACAGGCTGAGCTCGTGCAGGTGGCGCATCACGTCGTGCACGGCGACGGCGCCGGGGCGGTGGCGACGCCATCCGGTGCCGCCCCGCTGCCAGGGCCGGGGGCCGGACAGCGGGCGATACTCCACGCCGAACGCGTCCAGCCGCGCCAGATGGGCCTCGACGCGGCGGAAGAAGTCCTCGGGCCCGGCCGGGCCGCCGGTCCACGCCACCTCGGCCGCCGCGCAGCCCCGGGGCCAGGCGCGATAGTCGAGCGTCCGGCCGTCCGGGATGCGCTCGCTCCAGAGCTGGAACTGGACGCCGATTACCCGGGCGCGCTCCTCCTCCGGCCACTCGGACGGCGCGGGCGCGAAGGCCGCCACGTCGGCCACGGTGATCGCGTCTCCCAGCCCGGCCGGCTCCTCGGGCGAGGCGGCCTCGGCATAGTCGAAGTACATCGGGAAGACCGGCGTCGCCACCACGTCGTGGCCCGCCGCCGCGGCCCGGCGGGCCACGTGCTCGCCGCGCCAGGGCATCACGACCGTGTCCGGCCTCAGCCTGCCGCTGACGAACGCCTCGTCCCACACCACCGTGCGGCTGCCGCGTTCCGCCAGCGCGTCCGCGAGCCGCCGCAGGAACCACGCGTGCAGGTCACCCGTGCTCTCCAGGCCCAGCGAGGCCTGGTACGCCGAGATCTCGGCCGACGCCGCCCAGTCGTCGAGCACGCACTCGTCGCCGCCGATGTGGAAGTAGGGCACGTCGCCCAAGGCGTCGGCGATCTCGGCGAACACGGCGGTCAGGAAGTCGACGGTCGCCGGAAGCGGCGACAGGATCGCCGGCGAGATGCCCCACCGGTCCAGCACCTCGTAGCGCTGCCCCGGCCGGGACGCCAGCGCGGGATAGGCGGCCAGCACGGCGGAGGCGTGCCCCGGCACGTCGATCTCCGGCACGACGGTCACCGCCCGCGCCCGGGCGTACGCGGCGATCTCCGTCAGGTCGGCGAGCGTGTAGTGGCCGCCGTGCGGGACGCCGTCGAAGGCGAGTGCCTCACCCCTGTGGCTGGTGATCGTCCGCGGGCGGTGCGAGCCCACCTCGTGCAGCAGCGGGAACGCTCTGCTCTCCACCCGCCAGCCCTGGTCGTCCGCCAGGTGGAGATGCAGCCGGTTCAGCTTGTGCAGCGCCATGAGGTCGATCATCCGCAGCACCTCCCGCTTCGGCAGGAAGCTGCGGGCCACGTCGAGGTGCGCGCCGCGCCAGGAGAACTCCGGCGCGTCCTCCACCCGTCCGCAGGGAACCGTCCAGGACGTCCCGGGCACGAGGGCCGACCGGAACGCCTCGGACGGCAGGAGTTGCCGCAGCGTCTGCGCGGCGTAGAAGGCGCCCGCCCGGTCTCCCGCGGCGATGCGCACACCGTCGCCCGCGATCGTCAGCGCGTACGCCTCCGGCCCGAGCCGGGGGTCCTCCTCCACCCGCACGGCCGCTGTCGCGGCGTCGCCGGGCCTGAGGTCGAGCACGGCGAGCGCGAGACGTACGGCGTCGGTGAGCGGGGCCGGGCCCGACATGGCGGAGCCGGACGCGATCTCAGCCGACCCCGGGCCCGTCTCGGCGAGCCTCGGCAGGGGGAGGAGATGCTTCATTCCGCCGATGATGCCAAACCCCTCCGACGGTTCCGCCACTCGGTCCACAGCCCGCTGAGAGCCGTATGAGAGCCGTCTGAAAGCCGCTGAGAGCCGCGGAGGCGCGGTCAGCGGGCGGAGGTGAGGTAGTTCTCCAGGCCCTTCGCCAGCGACCGCGCCATCTTCGCCCGGAACGCGGAGTCCTTGAACCTGGCGGCGTCCTTCGCGTTGCGCATGTTGCCGCACTCGATGAAGATCTTCGGCACCGTCGACAGGTTGAGCCCGCCGAGGTCGCTGCGGTAGTTCAGCGCCTGCTTGCCGATGTAGTTCGAGTACGGCAGGCCGGTGCCGTCGTGGAAGGCGTCCCGCACGTCCGTGCCGAGCCGCGCCGAGTCCTTGACCACCCGGTCGACCGGACCGCCGATCTTCTTCGGCATGATGACGTGGAACCCGCGGAGGTTCGCTCCCGCGCCGTCGCCGTGGATGGAGATCGCCGCGTCCGCCTTGGCCTTGTTCCCGACGGCGGCCCGCTGGTTGATGCAGGGCCCCCACGCGGTACTCATCGTCCGGGTGAGCTTGACCGTGGCCCCCTGGGCCCGCAGCAGCTTGGCGAGCCTGTTGGACACGTCCCAGGTGAAGGCCGCCTCGGTATAGCCGTCGTTCGTCGACGTGCCGGTCGTGTCGCAGGCCTTCTTCTGGTTGGAGATGTCGACCAGCTGGTTGATCTCCCTGGTGTGGCGGAAGTTGCCGCCGTTGTGGCCCGGGTCGATCACCACGACCTTCCCGGCCAGCGGCCGCGCCTCCGTCTCGGAGGCGGCCGCCGTACGCGTGGTCGGGGCGGCCGTCCCGGCGGAGGCCGTGTCCGCCGCCTGGTCCTGGGTCGCGGCCGGCCGGCCGTGCCGGGACGAGGCGGCGGGAGCCGAGGCCCCCGTGCCGGAGACCTCAGCGCCGCCGCAGGCGACGGCTCCGACCCCGCACAGGGCCAGGGCTGCGGCGGCGAGTGGTCGTCTGATCACGGTCGAAGTCCCTTCCCGGAGGTGTGGTCTCCCCAACCTAACCGGGGCGGAGTCGTGATCAGACCGTTATGCCGGAAACCTGGCCGCCCACGCCGGCTCGGGGACCTCCTGCCGATGCAGGAGAGCGGCCAGCTCACGGGCGTCCTCGGCGTCGAGGCCCAGCACCACGCGCGGCCGTCCCCAGGGGTGGTCGATCGAGTGGGCGACATAGCTCGCCACCGACTCGGCGATGTCCTCGCTGCCGAGCCCCCGGCTCTCCCTCCAGTGCGCCCAGGCCCGCTCCAGTTCGCCGGCGGCCCGCTGAGCGCAGGAGACCAATTCAGGATCACGCATGAATCCCCCCGATTTCCGGTCGCCGGCCTGCGGGCAGCCCTTCCGCGACCCGCCGGGGCCCGGCGCCACGGCTGCAGTCAACACCGGCCGCGAGGGGACACGTCGGTGATTGACCTAGCTTTGGCCGTCGCTTGGAGCGGGCCCGGTGCTGCGCCGTACGACGAGTTGCGGGCTGACCTGCCGCAGCCGGGCGGTCTTGCCGGGCTCGGTGATGCGGTCGCTCAGCAGCGCCGCCGCCGAGCGGCCCATGGCCCGCCGGGGCTGGTCCACGCTGGTCAGCGAGATGTGGGTGACGGCCGCGAGATGCGTGTTGTCATATCCGACGACCGACACGTCCTCGGGCACCCGTAGCCCCAGCTCGCTCGCCGCGGTGAGCACGCCCATGGCCACGATGTCGTTCGCCGCGAAGATCGCCGTCGGCCGGGGCTCGCGCTTGAGCAGCGCCAGCGCCGCGCGCCGGCCGCCCTCCTCGCTGAAGTCCCCGTGCTCGACCATGATGTACGGCGCCAGCGCGTGGCGGCGCATGGCCACCAGGTAGCCCTCGCAGCGGCAGCGGGCAGCCGACGAGGGGGCGCCCTCGATGTGGGCGATGCGCCGGTGGCCCAGCTCCACGAGGTGGTCCACGGCGAAGCGGGCGCCGAGCTGGTCGTCGTCGACGACGATGTCCACGCCCTCGAGTTCGACGTCGCGCTCGCCGACCACCACGGTGGGCGTGTAGGCCGAGGCCTCGGCCAGCGTGTCGCTGGACGGCGCGACCCCGAGCAGGACCAGGCCGTCCACCCGCAGCTCGAGGAACGCCTCGACGGCCTCGTCCTCGAACGCCGGGTCCCAGCGACCGCTGCCGATCAGCAGCCGCAGCCCGTCGCCGTGCAGGCTCTCCTGCAGGCCGTCGAGGAACTCCGCGTAGAAGGGGTTGTGCAGGTCGGCCACGAGCGCGCCCACCAGGTGGGTGCGCCCCTCGACCAGGCTACGGGCGACCGCGTTCGGCCGGTAGCCGAGCTCCCGGGCGGCCTGGAGGACCGCCTCCCTGCGGTGCTCGCTCACGTGCGGGGAACCCCGCAGCACGAGAGACACCAGCGACTTGGAGACTCCTGCCCGCTCGGCCACGTTGCGGATCGTCGGGCGTGGCCGCGGGCTGAACCCATCGGACAGTCCCCCGGTGGGGATCGCGACCCCGACGTCTTTCCGGGCAGTGGTCTGCATGGACGGTCCTGACATGGTTCTCCCCACGATGCGTGGACGTGCACCTGACACACCAAACGATCGAGTTGCCCTGAGGGTACGGGTTGATCGCGGTTAGACAGGAACCTTCCTCTAATCGGGCGTTGGGAAGGTTAGCCGTAGCACGGGTAGGAGGGCGGAGCCGGGAGGGGGTTCGAGGGCAACCCTTGATTCGGCCGCTCCTCCTCCCAGGGAGGCGATTCGCTAAGGTGCGAGGTGTGAGTGCCACACGCCAAGCGGAAGACGGGGCACGGCCGGCGCGACGCAGGCTCAGCGTGGACCGGCGGCGTGAGGAGCTCATCGCCGCCGCGCTCGAGCTGTTCAGCAGGCACGACGCCGAGGATGTCTCGATCGACGATGTGGCGGCTTCCGCGGGCGCGTCGAGGGCGCTCGTCTACCACTACTTCGGCGGCAAGCAGGAGCTCTACGTGGCGGCCCTGCGGAGCGCGGCGGCCGAACTGCAGGCGCGGTTACAGGCGCAGGGCGAGGGCGGGCCGCTGGTACAGCTCAGCGCGGGCCTGACGCGTTACTTCGACTTCGTCGAGGAGCACGCGGCCGGTTTCGCCGCGTTGCTCAGGGGAGGCCCGGCCAATCGCACCGGGGAGATCGGGGAGATCGTCGACGGGGTGCGGCAGCGCATGCTGCGCATGATCGTTCATCAGATGGGAGTCGACGCGCCCGGTCCGGCGTTGCGCGTCACGCTGAGGTCGTGGGTCGCCTCGGTGGAGACGGCAGGCCTCGACTGGCTGGAGCACCGCGACATGGAGCGGGCCGAGCTGGAGCGCCTCTTGGTAGACCAGATGGTCGCGCTCCTGCGGGCGGCGAGCGAGCACGATCCGGGGGTGCGGGTGCTGTTGGAGACCCTGCTGTCCGGGCACGCGGCTTCTGAGAGCCGGGCACCTGGGAGCCCGGCATCTGCGAACCGTGAGGCCGTTCCCTGAGCCCTCGCCGCGTTCACGAGACGTCCCGAGGCGCGGCAACCGGGGCGACGCAGCGGGAGACGGCAGCGTGAGACAGGGGAACCACCGGGGGCGGACGAATCGCGTACGCGGGGAGGCGCCGGGCGGGCGGCGCCGACCCCAGATCCCCTCCCATGACCCGTAGCGGTCACGGGAGCGTGGTGGACGCGCTCACATCCCCGACGCGAGCGCGCCGTCGTTCCCCCCGTGGCGTGACGGCCACGTCCTACTCGGACCGCTGCTGCGGAATCCCCGCGAGCAGTGCCCGGACCTCGGTCTCCCGGTACCGCCGGTGACCGCCGAGGGTGCGGATGGACGTCAACTTGCCCGCCTTCGCCCACCGGGTGACGGTCTTGGGGTCGACGCGAAACATCGTGGCGACCTCCGCCGGGGTGAGCAGTGGCTCGGCCTCGGGTGTACGAGCTGACATTTGTGCGGCCTCTCCTCCGTGTGGACCGCCAGCAGCGATCCTGCGACTTGTCTGGCGCAAGTGCCCCTTCCGCCAATCCCTGCCTCGTCGCGTCGGCCAGAGCGGCGTTGTCCGCCTCGACGCCGCTGCGTTCGGGCAAATCTTGTCGGTCGCGGCACTGTCACGGATGTCCTTCAATGATCCAAAAACGTGCGGTTTCTGGGATCATTTACGGAATCACCCGATGTGACCATACAGCCACGTAGCGCGATTGGCGAGCCCTCTGGGCACAACGTCTCGACCACGGGTTGATGTCACGCTCGGTGATTCTAGCGACACGTTTCGTGGTATCGCAGTGAAAACGGCAAACTACTCAGTTCGTAGATGTGAGATCGACGATGCCATGACCAGAATCGGCAGGTCAGAGCACGTTCATGACCGTCAGTTTGCCGACTCCAGAGCGCGGATCGACCTCCAGCGGAGAATCACGCGCTGATACATCGCGAAGGCAAGTTCTTCCTGACCGTTGTCCAAACCCGCGAGGGCGGTCGCCACCTCCGCGACGGACTGGTCGCCCTGGAGGGTCCGGTCGTCCATCAGGTGGACGAGGCCGCCGTAGTCGAGTTCCACCAGCGAGTGGGGATGGAACTCCTCCAGCCAGCGGCCCACCTCCTCGACCTCGGTGAGGGCGGCCACCTGCCCGACGTGCCTGCGGATCACCACCAGCGCCCGCGCCACCCGGCGCCGGGCCTGCGCCATCGAGGTGACGTAAAGCATGTTCCTGGGCGGCGCGGCGGTGGTCTGCGCGCCCGTCTCGGCCGGCTGTTCCGAGCCCAGCACGAGCCAGCGCTCGGCCGAGTCGAACGGCACGAACCACGCGATCGGCACATGCCAGGTGCTCGTGCGGATGTGGGTGCGCAGGGACGGCTCGCCCCGCTTGAACCGATCGAAGTCGTCGGCGGTCTGCTCCGCGATGGCCTGCGGCACGAACCGGGAGGCGAGTTTGACCGGGACGCTCCCGCGGAACGACGCGAACGCCAGCCATGACCGCAGCCTGCTCTGCCAGGGGCAGACGTACAGCGTCTCCTCCACCCGGCGCAGGTACGCGTTGGGGCTCTCCCGCTCGGGCGCCGGCAGCGGCGGGACCGGCAGCAGGCGGCGGACCGCCTCGCCGTGTTCGACCTCGAGCGCGCCCGCCCGGCGCGGCCGGTCGCGCGATTCGGCGTACCGGGCCCACCGAGCCTGATCTTGCGGGGCGAAAGCGGTCAGCGGCTCGTACACACGGAGATAGGCGGCGTAGGGGAGCACACCAGAATCGTGCCACGTCGCGGGACGCCTGTGCAGCACCGTCCCGGCTTTTCATGATCATCTTGTGGGCACATCCGATAAGCTGGAGGCCGATCGCCGCAACGAGGCGGCGTACACGATCAGGAGTCACTACCGTGACCGACGTTTTCGGGCTGTCCCACAAGGATTCCAGCTCCGGCGGCGACACGAACCCCGCCCAGCCGGTGCGACACGAACAGGTCGTCTTCTGCTCAGACGAGCGTAGCGGCCTGTACGCCATCATCGCGATCTACAGCACCGCCCTCGGACCGGGGCTCGGCGGCACCCGGTTCTATCCCTACCCGAGCGAGCAGGCCGCGCTCGCCGACGTGCTCAACCTCTCCCGGGCCATGGCGTACAAGAACGCGCTGGCCGGCCTCGACCTCGGCGGCGCCAAGGCCGTCGTCATCGGCGACCCCACGACCGACAAGAGCGAGGCCCTCCTGCGGGCCTACGGCAGGTTCGTCCAGTCGCTCGGCGGGCGCTACTACACGGCCTGCGATGTGGGCACCTACAGCGAGGACATGGACGTCGTGGCGCGCGAGTGCTCCTACGTCACCGGCCGCACCCAGGCGCACGGCGGCGCCGGGGACTCCTCCATCCTCACCGCCTTCGGCGTGTTCCAGGGGATGCGGGCCGCCGCCGACCACATGTACGGCACCTCCTCCCTGAGCGGCAGGCGGGTCGGCGTCGAGGGGGTCGGCAAGGTCGGCCACCGCCTGGTCGAGCACCTGCTCGAGGACGGCGCCGAGGTCGTGATCTGCGACGTGAACGAGCAGGCCGTCGAACGCGTGCGGCAGCGCCACCCCGCGGTCGAGGTCGTGCCCGACGCCGCCACCCTCGTGTCCTCCGACATCGACGTGTACGCGCCCTGCGCCCTCGGCGGCGCGCTGGACGACGAGACCGTCCCCCGGCTGAAGGCGAAGATCGTCTGTGGTGGGGCCAACAACCAGCTCGCCCATCCCGGTGTCGAGAAGCAGCTCGCCGAGCGGGGCATCCTGTACGCCCCGGACTACGTCGTGAACTCCGGCGGGGTCATCCAGGTGGCCGACGAGATCGAGGGCTTCGACATGGACCGGGCCCGCGCCCGGGCGGCGAAGATCTTCGACACGACCTTGAAGATCTTCCGCTCGGCCGAAGAGGAAGGCGTCCCTCCCGCGGTCGCAGCGGATAGGCTGGCAGAGCGGAGAATGTCAGAAATCGGTCGGCTAAGGGGTATTTGGCTCCGGCGCTGACCGCCACCGCTCGTACGACGTACCGAGCGGCGCACAAACCAGGTACGGTAATAGGCGAACGAGAGACTGACGCCTGAAGTCAGGTGGCGTCGGTGCGCGGTGCGTTAGTGACGAGGGGTCGGGCACGGCCCCGCATGAGGGGGTCGAGCCAATGGGGCGCGGCCGAGCCAAGGCCAAGCAGGTCAAGGTCGCCCGTCAGCTGAAGTACAACAGCGGCGGTACGGATCTTGAGCGCCTGCGCGCGGAGCTCGGAGTCGTGGACGCCGACGATTCCGGCCACAGTGACGAGCATGACCCTTACGACGAGTTGGCTGATCGCTACGCCGATTACGCGACCGTCGACGACGACGACGGCGATGACGACCGCCGTGGGCGGCGTTGACCCAGTTCTGATCGCCAAGTGAGCGACCCGGCGGGGACGTTCCCGCCGGGTTCTCTCACTGTCCGCGAGTCGCTCTTCCGCGAGCCCCTCGCCTCCGGCACGGGGACGGACGGGGGAGAGCCGGGTTCGTCACACCATTGCGGCCGGCCGTATAACCGCACCATTGTGGTCGGCCGTATATGTGGCCGGACACGGTCACGGGCGGTCGGCGTCGTCAGGCGGGTCTCCTCGTCATCGAAAACGTCGAGATCGTCGAGTCGGCCGGGCCGGGACCATCAGCCGCGGACTCCGCGAGCCGGATGATCGTTATGTGGCGGGACCGTCGTGGTCGCCGCCACGTTGCCGTACCCGGACGCGTGCACGGCTGCTCGCGGCGGCGCGTCCTCGAGAGTGCTCGCGACGAACCCGGGAGAGGCCGGCCATGGCCGTCGGGGGCCGTCAGGCCACGGCCTCCGCCCGGTGACCGTTCATCGTCCGGTGACCGTTCATCGCCGGGCCGGGCGGCCGGGACCTCACTGGCGGAAACGGGCCTGTCCCTCGCCCGCGACGACCTCGCCCAGCACCCAGGCGGGCAGGCCGCGACCGGTCAGGAGCGCGAGTGCCTTGTCGGCCTCCGCCGCCGGGACGATCGCGCACATGCCCACACCGAGGTTGAACGTCTTGTCCATCTCCGCCTGGGGCACGCCGCCGCGCCCGCCCAGCACCTCGAAGATCGCGGGCGGTGTCCACGAGCTCCGGTCGAGCAGGGCGTCCACCGTGCCGGGCAGTGACCTGGCCAGGTTGGCCGCCAGCCCGCCGCCGGTGATGTGGGCCAGGGCGTGCACCTCGGTCTCCCGGATGAGCGCCAGGCAGTCGAGCGAATAGATGCGGGTGGGCTCCAGCAGTTCCTCGCCGAGCGTACGGCCCAGCTCGGGCAGCTCCTGCTCCAGGCCCAGCCCGGCGGTCTTGATCACGTGCCTGACCAGCGAGTAGCCGTTGGAGTGGACGCCGCTGGAGGCCAGCCCGAGCACCACGTCGCCCGGCACGACCCGGTCGGGGCCGAGCATCTCGTCCGCCTCGACGACCCCGGTGCCGGCGCCCGCGATGTCGTACTCGTCCGGGCCCATCGCGCCGGGGTGCTCGGCGGTCTCCCCGCCGACCAGCGCGCAGCCCGCGAGCCGGCACCCCTCGGCCACGCCGCCCACGATGTCGGCGACCCGCTCGGGCACGACCTTGCCGCACGCGATGTAGTCGGTCATGAACAGCGGCTCGGCCCCGCAGACCACGAGGTCGTCCACGACCATGCCGACGAGGTCGATACCGATCGTGTCGTGCTTGCCGAGCTGCTGGGCGAGCATGACCTTGGTGCCCACGCCGTCGGTGGACGTCGCAAGCAGCGGCCTGCGGTAGCGCAGGAACGCCGAGGCGTCGAAGAGCCCGGCGAAGCCGCTGGCGTCGTCCACGACCTCCGGGCGCCGGGAGCGCGCCACCCGCGACTTCATCAGCTCGACCGCGCGGTCGCCGGCCTCGATGTCGACGCCGGCGTCGGCGTAGCTGGTCATCGCTGAGCCTCCAGCACGAACTTGCCCACCCTGTCGTCCTCGATAGGAATGGGATACTCACCGGTGAAGCAGGCGCGGCAGAGCCGGTCCGCCGGCAGCGTCGTCGCCCGGGTGAGCCCCTCCAGGGAGATGTACCCAAGGGAGTCGGCGCCGAGCGAGGAACGGATCTCCTCGACCGACAGCGACCCGGCGATCAGCTCCGCCCGGGTGGCGAAGTCGATGCCGTAGAAGCACGGCCAGGCGACCGGGGGCGAGGAGATCCGCACGTGGACCTCGCTGGCCCCGGCCTCGCGCAGCATCTTCACGATGGCCCGCTGGGTGTTGCCGCGGACAATCGAGTCGTCCACGACCACCAGGCGCTTGCCCTCGATGACCTCGCGCAGCGGGTTGAGCTTGAGGCGGATGCCGAGCTGGCGGATGGTCTGCGACGGCTGGATGAACGTCCGGCCCACGTAGGAGTTCTTCACCAGACCCTGGCCGTACGGGATGCCGCTCTGCTCGGCGTAGCCGATCGCGGCGGGCGTCCCGGACTCGGGCGTCGGAATCACGAGGTCGGCGTCCACCGGGTGTTCGCGGGCCAGCACGCGGCCGACCTCGACGCGGGTGGACTGCACGCCGCGCCCGGCGATCGTGGTGTCGGGACGGGCGAGGTAGACGTACTCGAACAGGCAGCCCTTGGGCTCGGCCGGCGCGAAGCGCTGCGAGCGGACCCCGCGCTCGTCGATGGTCAGCAGTTCGCCGGGCTCGATCTCCCGGATGAACGACGCGCCGACGATGTCGAGGGCGGCGGTCTCGGACGCGACCACCCAGCCGCGCTCCAGCCGGCCCAGCACGAGGGGGCGGATGCCCTGCGGGTCGCGGGCGGCGAACAGCGTCGTCTCGTTCATCCAGACGAGCGAGTAGGCGCCCTTGACCTCCGGGAGCAGCTCGGCCGCCACGTCCTCGACCGGGCGCGAGGAGTCCTGCGCCAGGAGAGCGGTGAGCACCTCGGTGTCGGTCGTCGCCCGGGTGGAGCCGGGCGGGAGCCGTTCGGCGAGGTAGGCGGTGTTGATCAGATTGCCGTTGTGGGCGAGCGCCAGCCCCTTGCCGTCACTGGAGTTCAGCGTGGGCTGCGCGTTCTCCCAGACGCTCGATCCGGTGGTGGAGTAACGGCAGTGCCCGATGGACAGGTGCCCCCGGAGGGTGCCGAGGATCGACTCGTCGAAGACCTGGGCCACCAGGCCCATGTCCTTGTAGACGAGGATGCGGTTGCCCTCGCTGACCGCGATGCCCGCGGACTCCTGCCCGCGATGCTGCAGTGCGTAGAGGCCGTAGTAGGTGAGTTTGGAGACGTCCTCCCCGGGTGCCCATACTCCGAAGACGCCACAGGCGTCCTTCGGAGCGCGGTCCTGGGGGTCGAGGTCATGGCCCAGCCGGCCGTCGCCCTTCAACACGTACTTGAGTCTATTTGGGCATTGGCGCTGCTCAAACCCGGGCATGCCCGTCAGGCGCCGGAAGCATCACCCGCCCTTTGCCGTGTCACCCCTGCTCACACGCGGATTTCGGGGCAGCCTGGGCCTTCGGGAAGGCCCTGAGAATCGGATCCTGCCCGAAATCGGTAGGGGAGGGATGATCGTGACGACACCCGACGATCCCGGGCGCCCGCGGGAGCCGTACGGCCCGGGGGTTCCGGAGGAGCGGGAGCCGTCGGCCGGGGTGCCCGAAGGACCCGCGGGCCCGCCGTACGGGGGACCGCCCTATGGCCAGCCGCCGTACGGGCAACCCCCGTATGGGCAGCCGCCGTACGGTCAGCCCCCGCATGAGCAGCCGCCGTATGGGGGGCCGCTGCCGCCGCCCCCGGGACCCGGCGGACCTCCCGGCAGGCCTTGGGGGCCCCAACCGGGCGGCGGGCTCGGGACGGCCGCGCTGGTGCTCGGGATCTGCTCGATCGTCCTGCTGCTGGTCTGCGGAATCGGCACGCTCGTGGCCATCGTCGGGCTCATCATCGGCATCGTGGCGATCGCCAGGAACTCCAACCGGGGCAGGGCGGTCGGAGGAGTGGTGCTGAGCACACTGACCCTGCTGCTCGCCGTGATCGCGAGCGTGGCGCTCTACAACTGGTTCACGACCAGGCATGTGGGCGAGTGCTTCGACCGCCGGATCTACCCCACCCAGGAGGACGCGCAGCGCTGCGTGCAGGACAAGCTCTCCGGGTTCCAGTGACCCGAACGGGAGTCACCAGAGAGGGAGCAGCGCGGACAGGTCGGCCCTGGCGCCGCTGGCCGCGATCTTCCCCGCGGCGGTGGCGTCGGCCCAGGACAGCCGGCCCGTGGCCAGTTCGAGCCAGGTGCGGGGGTCGGTCTCGATGACGTTGGGCGGGGTGCCCCGGGTGTGCCGGGGCCCCTCCACGCACTGCACCGCCGCGTGCGGGGGGACCCGCACCTCCACCGACCGTCCCGGCGCCCGCTCGGCCAGGTCCTCCAGCAGGTGCCGTACGGCCGCGCGGGCGGCGGCCCTCAGCGGCGTGAGCCCGGCCTCGTAGGCGTCGAGCACGGCCAGCACGCACGCGTTCCCCGCGGCGCTCTCGGGACCGTCGAACGGCGGCCGTCCGAGATCGGCGAGCTGGGCGTCGAGCGCCTCTCTGATCTTCCCTGGGTCGAGTCTGCGTGCCGGCACCGGCCCATTGTCCCGGATCCCGGTCGCCGCGGCGCTTGGCCTGTCGCGCGATGCCGTACGGGGGACTCAGCTTGGGAGCGGGTCCTGGCCGAGGATCCGAGCACCGTTGGCGGCGGAGGCGCGGACGGCGGCGAAGCCGGAATCGATCATTTCCCGCTCGTACGATCGCAGTTCTGGGATCAGGGGATGGCCGGCGGTGAGAGCGGCGGCGAGGCTCGCGGCATCCCGGAGGGCGAGGTTGGCCCCGGCTCCCCCCGCTGGGCTCAGAGCGTGGGCCGCGTCGCCGAGCAGCGTGACGCGGGTGGTGTTCCAGGGGGCGACCGGGACGCTGGTGCGCAGCACCAGCGGGAAGATCTCCCGCCAGTCGGCGAGCATCCGGCGGATGCGGGGATGCCAGCCGGACGTCATCTCCATGACGAGGGATCTCAGCAGGTGCGGCTCCGAAGGCAGCTCTTCGCTTCGGGCGCTGAAGGAGAGGGTGGCGTAGTCGCGGGTGAGGGCGATGCCCACCACACGGTGGCGGGGCCCGGTGACGGCGCTGAACACGTGGTCCAGGTCCTCGGCCGACTCTCGCGGGATCTTGCCGTAGAGCTGGGTGAGGCCGGTGCCGACGACGCGGGCGTGCGGCAGGTACTGGCGGCGGACGGCGGAGCCGGCGCCGTCGGCGCCCACCAGCACATCGCCGGCGGCCGTGGTGCCGTCGGCGAAACACGCGGTCACCTGCCCGGCCTCCGCTTGGAAGGCGGTGAGGCGCTTGCCATAGGTGATCAGGCCCTTCACATCGGCCAGCAGGGTGTCACGCAACTCCTGCCGGTCGACCGACAGGTGCCGGCCGCCGAAATCGTGCTCCTCCAGCACCCGCAGTGCCGGATCGAGACGGACGAACCGCGGCTTGGGAACGTGGGCGGCGGCCACGAACGCGGCCCGGCGCTCAGGAGCGAGCACGGATGCCAGCGCGTCGATGCCCACGTCGCCGAGATGAAGACGATATCCCTGCCCACGGATCACGGGCGAGGCGTCGCGTTCGTAGACGGCCACGTCGACGCCGGTCCCGCGCAGTCCGTTGGCCAGGGCCAGGCCGCCGAGGCCGGCTCCGATGACGATCACTCTCATCGCGGTTCACCACCGAAGTCGGCCGCGTGCTCGGCGGCCCACGCCGACAGCGGCGTGGCGGGAGCACCCGTGATGCCGAGCACGGCAGTGCTGACGGCGGGTGGCGGGTTGGCCATGAAGGTGCTGGGGCTGAGGATCGTCCACTCGATGCCGGACCGCTCGATCAGGTGTTCCAGGGCGGCGTGCCAACGGGCGACCGCGGTGGGCTGTCGCTCGGGTGCCACCCCGGGACGTGCGTCGCCGCCCGTCATGAAGACGACCCGGCGGGCGTGGCGCTTGAGCGCGCCGACGAGAGGCCGGGCGGGTTCGGCCGAGTGGAACGGCCACATCAGGAACGCCGCCCCGACACCGTCCAGAGCGCCGGGCGCGTCCAGGTCCGGAGTGACGACCTCGACGCCCGCGGGGAGGCCGGCGGTCCGCGGGTGGCGGCTGGTCGCCCGTACGGCGGCGCCCGCCCAGGTGAGCCGCGCCACGACTCGCCGGCCGACGTTTCCCGTGCCGCCGAAAAGCAGGTAAGTGCTCATGCGCCCACGATCACTGGTGACCGGCAGCACGGGCAGGCCAGAGGCATCATGGCGGCGGAAAATCGCATGAGATTATGAGATATGGCGGAAAGCGGCGTGTTGGATGACCTCGATCGTGCTCTCGTGCACGCGCTCCAGATCGACGGCCGGGCTTCCTTCCGGCAGATCGCCGAGGTCGTCGGCACCTCCGAGCACACCATCGCCCGCCGCTATCGCAGGCTGCGCTCTCAGGGGCTCCTGCGGGTGGTCGGCATGCTCGACGGCACCCGCTTCGGGCAGACCTCCTGGGCGGTCCGTCTGGTGTGCACGCCGGACGCCGCCGGGCCGGTGGCCGAGGCGCTGGCCCGGCGCGAGGACACCGTCTGGGTGCGCCTGCTGTCCGGCGGCACCGAGATCGCCTGCGGGGTCCAGTCCGGTGGGGACGGGGACGACCTGCTGCTGAAGAAGCTCCCCAGGACCCCGCGCGTCGTGTCGATGTCGGCACACGCCACGCTGCACATGTTCGCCGGATGGCGCAGCCGGGCAGCTGTGCTCTCGGACGAGCAGGCCGCGCGTCTGCGCCCGGATCGCGTGGACGAGTACGAGATCACCCTCGGCGGCGAGGACCGTGCCCTGCTGCCGGTGCTGGCCCGGGACGGCCGGGCCGGCTTCGGAGAACTGGCGGCGGCGGCCGGGTGCTCGCAGACCACGGCCCGCCGCAGGCTGGAGCAGCTGCGCGCGAACGGCGCGCTGCGCTTCGACGTCGAGATCCCCGCCCGGGCGCTCGGCTACCACGCGGAGGCGTGGTTGTGGATGAAGGTCGAGCCCCGGGCGCTGACCGCGGTCGGCGCGGCCATGGCCGGGCACACCGAGGCCGACGTGGTGGCCGCCACCACCGGCCCGACCAACCTCATGGCAGGGGTGACCTGCCGGGACACCCAGGCCCTCTACCACTACCTGACGGAGCGGGTGGCGACGCTGGACGGGGTGCGCGAGGTGGAGACCGCCCCGGTGATCCGCACCGTCAAGCGGGTGGGCACCCTACTGTCCTGAACGAACTCCGGGAGTCAGGCGACCGGCTCGGCCACGGCCGGTTCGCTGGGCTCGGCGGAGGCGGCGGCCCGGGTGCGGCGCAGGGAGTAGACGCTGACCGGAACGCCGACCAGCACGATCGCGGCCGCGATCAGCAGCGTGAACCGGTAGGCCTCCAGGAAGGCGTGCAGCGGAGCGCCGCCGACCGCGCTCTGCCGTGCGCCCAGGATCGCTCCCAGGATCGTGATGCCGAGCAGGCCGAAGACCTCGCGGGAGACGTTGAGCACGCCCGAGGCCACGCCCGCCCGCGCGGGGGGCATCGCGTTCAGCACGACATTGGTCAGCGGGACGAGCAGACCGGCGCCCGCGCCGTACAGCAGGAACCAGGGGAACAGGTCGCCGTAGTGGGAGCCCTCGCCCGCGCTCGACAGCCCGCCGATGGCCACCGCCATCAGACCGAGGCCGACGGCAACCGTGCCCGCGCTGCCGAAGCGCTCGGCGATCCGCGGCGAGACGCTCGCGATCACCGCCATGAGCAGCGCCATGGGCACGAAGCCCGCGCCCGCCTCCGTCGGGGAGAACCCGAGGGCGCTCTGGAGGTAGAGCGCGGTGAAGAAGTAGATGCCGAAGACGCCGAACGACCACAGGCCCATCGACAGCAGGCCGCCGCTGAAGACCCGCTCGCGGAACAGGCTGAGGTCGATCATCGGCTGCGCCGTACGGGACTCGACGACCAGGAACGCGACGGCGGCCACCGCGAAGGCCGCGAACGCCCCGAGGATCGGCGCCGAGGTCCACCCACGCGACTCGCCCTCGATGAGCGCGTAGGTGAGGGCGAACAGCGCCACGGCGGAGGTGACCAGGCCGGGCAGGTCGAGGGACCTCCGCCCGGACGCGGCCCGCTCGACCCTGATCGAACGCAGGCCGATCGCGGCCGCGACCACGCCGATCGGCAGGTTGATCAGGAAGATCCAGCCCCAGTCGGCGTTCTCGCTGAGGAATCCGCCCGTGAGCGGACCGATCGCGAGGGCCAGAGCGCCGACCGCGCTCCAGATGCCGACGGCCGTCGCCCGCTCGCGCGGATCGGGGAAGATCCGCGGCAGCAAGGCCAGCGTCGACGGCGTCACCATCGCCGCGCCGAGCCCCTGCACCGCCCGCGCCGCGATCAGCGTCTCCTGGCTTCCCGCGAGGCCCGCCGCCACCGACGCGAGCGTGAAGACCGCCAGGCCGCCGAAGAACGCCGTCCGGGGGCCGAAGACGTCCGCCAGGCGTCCGCCGGCGAGCAGCAGGCCCGCGAACACCAGGATGTACGCGCTCACGATCCACTCCAGCCCGGAGATCGTCAGCGCCAGGTCCCGCTGGATCGTCGGCAGCGCCACGTTGACCACGTTGTTGTCCAGGTAGGTCATGAAGGTCGCGAGCGACACCGCGACCAGCGCCCACCATCGTCCGGACATGTGTCCTCCTCTTGTACGCAGTACATGTACGGCGTACATGTACGGTGCATAGGAGACCTTGTACGGCGTATAGTTGTCAAGTGCCGAGGAGGTAGGGAGGCTGCGGGCCATGGCGAACGCGGAGCGGCTGAGCCGTCTGAGTCTGATCGAGAAGGCCCTTGAGCTGGCCGACGCCGAGAGCCTGGAGTCGGTCACGGTGCGGCGGCTCGCCCATGAGCTCGGGGTGACGCCGATGGCTCTCTACTGGCACGTCAAGAACAAGGACCAGTTGTTCGTCTGCCTCGCCGACCACCTGCTCGCCACGGTCACTCCCGAGTTCGACCCGGCCGCGCCGTGGAACGCGCGGCTGCGGGTGATGGTCGAGGCGCTGATCGGGGTGATGCGGCGGCACCGGTACATGCCGGGGCTGTTCGCGATGGTCGAGAAGCAGGAGCTGTCGAGCTTCAACCGCGCGACCGACACCGCGCTCGACCTGCTCTCCCAGGGGGGTTTCACGCTGCGCGAGGGGTACGCCGTCTCCACCTACCTGCTGCACGGCGCCATGGCCCTGGTCGACAACGAGCCCGGCTGCCCCGGCGCGTCCAGTCCGGCGGAGGCGGCCGAGTTGCGCCGGCAGAGGCGGCTGACCCTGGAACGGCTCCCCGCCGACGAGTTCCCCCGGATCGTCGAATACGCCAAGGCGATGGAGGAGGAGCCGGACCTCGACGCCTACTACGCCTTCGGCCTGGATCTCCTGATGTCCGGGGTGGAGGCGGTGGCCGCGAAGAGGACGCCGAGCGGCGCGACACAGACCGACGCGGAGTAGGTGGCGCGGAACCCGACGGTCGCGCCCCAGACGAGCGCGACCATCCCCGGCGGGAGATTGCAGCCCGATGAGGGCCGAGCGCGGTGACGGAGCAGACCGCTCGCCGGCGTGGTGCCGAGCCGGTTTGGAACGTTCTTGACCGCTGGGGCTTACGGATAGCGGAGATGCGTATACGTGATGTTTGGCATGACAACCTCCATATCCCTCGACGCGTGAATAACGTGCGTAACTTCTGTATTACGCGCCCTTCGTGAGCTTCAGAGAGGGAACTCCCGTGGCTATCAAGTTGCCGGGCGGACGCACCATCGGCCTGATGACGGCTGGTGCTCTGGCTGGATCGGTCCTGGTTTTGGGTGGTGCGGCCACCGCTTCGTCGGCGAGTGACGCGCCGCTGTACGCGTGTGTGAACAAGAGCACGCGGTATATGCGTCTGGTGAATGCCACGGCGACGTGTAAGGCGACCGAGACGAAGGTGTCGTGGAACAGGACCGGTCCGCAGGGTCCGGTGGGGATCGGCGGCACCGGCCCGAAGGGCGACACCGGAGCCCAGGGCCCGCGCGGTTTCCGTGGCCCGCAGGGTCTGCGTGGTCCGCAGGGGGAGCGCGGTCCCGCCGGCCCGCAGGGCCTGAAGGGCGAGACCGGCGCCCCGGGCAAGGACGGCAAGGACGGCGCTCCCGGCAAGGACGGAGAGCGCGGCCCCGCCGGTCCGCAGGGACTGAAGGGGGACAAGGGCGACCGCGGTCTCACCGGTCCGCAGGGGGAGCGCGGTCCGGCCGGCCCCGCGGGCGCCAAGGGTGACACCGGTCCGCGCGGCCTGCCCGGCGAGCAGGGCGACCGGGGCCTCAAGGGCGAGGCCGGCGACAACGGCAAGAGCGCCTGCGACATCTGGAAGGGGCGCGCCTGCACCTCCAAGGACGAGGCCGACTTCCTCAAGTGGCTCAAGGGTCAGGGCGGCAGCGGAGGGGACGCGCCCGTTCTGAGCTCCCGGATGTCGAGCCAGACCATCTCCGGGAACAGCGCGACCGCGTCCTGCGCGAGCGACGAGAGGGTCACCGGCGGCGGCTTCAAGACCAGCTCGAGCAGGACCGTCACGGGCAGCTACATGAGCGGCAACGGCTGGACCGTCGAGCTGGCGGGCGCCGGCGGTGGGAGCGGCAGCAACGGCCTCGTCTACGCCGTCTGCACGAAGATCTCGTAAGTCCGCCGGAGCGTTCCGGCGGAGTCCGTGGGGGCTCCACCGGACGCACCGCCCCTGCTTGCCGTACGCGACGAGGCGTTGGCGTACGGCACTGCGAAGGCCCTTCCGGAGGGGTTACCGGAAGGGCCTTCGTCGGTCTTCGGTGCTGTCGGTCTTCGGCGCTAGGGTGCTCGGTCATGACCGAGCCCTCCTACCTGCGGGTCGCCCGGACGGCCTACGACGCCGTCGCCGCGGACTACGCCGATCGCCTTCGCCGCCGGCTGGACGAGGAACCGTTCGAGCGCGCGATGCTCGCCGCGTACGCCGAGATCGTGCGGGCGTCGGGCGTTCCCGGGCCGGTGGCCGACATCGGCTGCGGGCCCGGCCGGATCACGGCGCACCTGCACGCGCTCGGCCTGGACGTCTTCGGCGTCGACCTGTCGCCTGGCATGATCGCGGTGGCTCGGCGCGAGCATCCGGACCTGCGGTTCGAGGAGGGGGCGATGGCGGCTCTGGACATCGCCGACGAGGCCCTCGGCGGCGTGGTCGCGTGGTATTCGATCATCCACACCCCACCGGAGCGGCAGCCGGCGGCGCTGGCCGAGTTCCACCGGGTGCTGGCGCCGGGCGGGCATCTGCTGCTCGCCTTCCAGGTCGGCGACGAGCCCTTCCACGCGGCCGAGGTGTTCGGTCATCAGGTCGCGCTCGACTTCCACCGCCTGTCGCCGGACCACGCGGCGACGATGCTGGCCGAGGCGGGACTGCCGGTGGTCGCGCGGCTGAAGACCGAGCGCCGCGAGTTCGAGCGAACCCCTCAGGCGTACCTCGTCGCCCGAAAACCAGCGCCTCCGCGGTGACAGGACCGGAAGATGCGGGGTGGCCACCGGGAGACCGCATGGGACCTTCACCGGGTTAGCACTGACCGGTTGTCTCGATCTCGACGGGGAGAGGGGACGGGCGGTAGCGGCCGGAGAGACGGGCGAGCTTGAGGCTGAGATGCAGGCTCAGCCGCTCCTCGCCGTCCCTGAGATCGGTCTCCGCGAGTTCCTCGACGCGGCGAAGGCGGTAGTAGAGCGACGTACGGTGCAGGCGCAGGCGGCGGGAGACGGCCTGGGCGTTGCCGGCGAGGTCGAGGTAGATCTCCAGGGTCTCCAGCAGCGGCCGGTGCTGGGCCTCGTCCAGCAGCCGTGCCAGCCCCGGATGGAGGTTGCCGTGCGGCACTCCGGACAGCATTCGGTAGACGCCGAGGCGGTCCCACTCCGCCGAGGGCCCGAACTCCGGCACGTTCGCGACGACCTCGGCGGCGTGCAACGCCTCCTCGTACGACTCGGCCGCGAGGGAGAGCGAGGGCCGTGGCGAGCCGATCCCGACCAGGACCGGCGTCCCGAGGGCCGCGTGCATCTCCTCGGGAAAGGCGCGGGTGCCCGCGGTGAGCAGCACGGCGTGGCCGTAGCGCACCAGGTGCAGGGGATGATGCCGGGCCAGGCGCCGCCGCAGGGCCAGCAGCCCGCGCTCCAGCGTCAGCCGCAGGGTCTCGTCGGCACCGCCGTGGACGGGTCGGGCGACCGCCACGGTCACGGGCTGATTGTGCGGGAACGCGCCCGCCTCGATCAGGGTCCTGTCTGCGTCGGGCTCGCGAAGCAGCAGGCCGGTCACGGCCTCCAGCTCGCGGCGCGAGGCGAGCTCGGAGGCCATGCTCTCGTGGAACAGGGTCATGGCGAGGGTGGGCGCGACCTCCGCCGCGACCGCGATCTCCGGCTCGGTCATGGCCGGGGCCGCGTCGATGAACCAGAGGAAGCCGAGCGGCAGGCCGTCGTGCCGCACGGGAACGCAGACCCGGGGCAGCAGCCCCAGCTCCGGGGCGCCGGGCGTGCGCAAGGGCGTGGTCGCCTCATGGATGCCCGTGGCGCGCAGGAAGGCGCGTACGTCGGGGGTGGTGTGTCGGCGGAGGATCGAGTGGCGGCGGACGTCGTCCATCTGCCCGTCCTGCTCGCTGTAGGCGACGACGCGCTGGCGGCCGTCTTCCAGCAGCAGCGGTCTTTCCAGGCGAAGGGCGAGGTCGTCCACGACTCGCTGCAGATCCACCACTCGGCCTCCACCTGGGCGCTTCGGCATCTGTAGGAGAAGGCCCCGCTGGTCTTCCCTACAAGTGACCGATGATCTACGTCAATAGTCTCTATAGCGTCATAATTCGTGAAACTCTCAAAAACACTGTTCCCGGGCATAGTGGCGGCCCTCGCGCTCGCCCCGCTCGCGCTGACGGCGGCGCCCGCCTCCGCGGCCCCCGGCGGAGACCCCGATCTTCCCTGGCGTCGTGACCATTGGCCCCAGACCCAGCCCTGGCAGCGCGACCAGCCGGACGAGGCGCAGGCCCTGCGCGGCCGCGCGTCGCGGGTCGTCGCGCCGATCGACCCGCAGAACTGGAAGAACCCCGACCACATGACGTGGACGGACTACAAGAAGATCCCGGGCACCGACTGGGCGAACCCCGCCGTGAAGGGCTCGGCGCGCACCTTCAAGGGCGCGCTCGTGCTGCTGGACTACCCCAACCAGCCGTTCGTGGTCACCCAGCCGCAGAACTCGACCGTGTTCGGCAACCCCAGCTCCCAGGCCCACGACATCCCCCGTGACAAGGTCGCCAAGTTCTACCAGGACTTCCTCAACACCCCCGGCCAGCTCAACCAGGGCCACACCCTGCACGAGTACTGGATGGAGGACTCCGGCGGCCGGTACGGCGTCGACCTCACCGCGTTCGGCCCCTACACCATGCCGGGCAAGTCGCACGAGTACGCGATGGAGTACCAGCGTGACGCCTGCCCGGCGGGGGACAACTGCAACAGGAACCTGCGCACGGACGGCAAGGCCGCCTGGGTCGCCGACGTCGGCCAGGACGTCGCCTCCCAGTTCGACTTCGTCTTCTACCTGAGCGCCGGCCAGGACGAGTCGTCGACCTGGCAGGAGTTCGGCATGATGAAGTTCCCCACCAAGGAGGACGTCACCGACGACTTCGGGCCGCCGGACCCGAACCTGCCCAACTGGTCCAAGACCCGCTACGTGGACTGGACGTCCTGGGCCGCCGGCTCGACGTTCTGGCCCAACGCGAACATCGGCGTCGACTCCGTCCAGGCCGAGAGCTCCGGCCAGGGGGTCTTCGCCCACGAGTTCAGCCACATCCTGGGCGTCCTGGACAACTACAACAACCCGTACGGCAACCCGCCGGTCCGGGCGTACACCGGCATCTGGGAGATGCTCAGCCGCGGCAGCTTCAACGGCCCCGGCGGCCCGCACAGCCGCTGGCTGATCCCGCCGACGGCGGGCGCGTCGATGGGCGCCCAGCACATGCTGCGCAACAAGATCAAGCTGAACATGGTGGACGAGCAGAACGTCCTGCGCCTGTCGCGTGAGGCGCTCCGCGACTCCGGCATGGTCGTCGCCAAGGTGACCGCGCGCGAGATCCAGCCGGGCAAGAACGGCCTGACGGGCGTCAACGTCTCCTTCGACACCGGCGACAAGTCCACCGGGGCGTGCAGCCAGCGCACCGACCCGCTCTGCGACGGCGGCGGCTACGACAACTACACCGTGGAGGTCGTCGACCGGATCGGCAGCGACTCCTTCACCCCCGACTCCGGAGTGCTCCTGGCCAAGACCAAGAACCAGGACCGGGCGCCGTTCGAGTGGGTGATCGACGCCAACCCGCAGGACATCAACATGACCGACTACGTGCTGCCCGACGGCACCGAGGTCCCGATCACGGTCGGCGACTACCGGCAGCTCGCCGACGCCCTCTTCCACGCCGGCACCGACTCGGGCAGCCAGTACGAGTACGTGGACCAGGCCAACCGCCTGCACTTCTACGTCACGGACGTGCAGCGCGACGCCAAGGGCATCCTGTCGTACACGGTGGCGATCAAGTCCCTCGACGGCGCGGGCCCGCAGAAGCGGGGCGTGAAACTGCTGCCGGGCGCCGGCGTCCCCGGCGCCGAGAAGGGCGTGTCGATGTGCAGCTTCCCGCTGTTCAACACGGGTAAGGCGGCGCCCGCGCAGGGACAGCACCCCGAGGACGTCAGCGCGTACCTGAACAGCGACGTCTACCGGCTGAAGGCCGAGGTCGAGGGGAGCGGCTGGACGACGATCACGCCCAACGCCCTCGCGACCGTCGACTTCGGTGACAAGGAGACCGTCACCGTCTTCGCTCAGCAGACCGCGGGCGGCAGCCGTCACGCCACGGTGAAGCTCACGGCCACCTCCGAGAGCGACCCGTCCACGACGATGACCGCCACCTGCCGCGTCAACGGTCTCTAGGGTGACCGCGCCCGCCCTCCCGGCCACCCCTCCCGCCGTGTCGGCGGCGCCCTGTGCCGGCGCCGCGACCACCGGTCCGGGGTGCGCCGGAGGGTTCGGCGCCGCCGTGCACCGGCCGGTCACTCCGATGGCCGGGGTGCATTGGATCGTCAGGCTCAGATCAGCGCCGCGACGGCGGTGTCCACGTCGGCCTCCGTCGTGTAGAGGTGGAAGGCGAGGCGTGCCGCGCCGTTGCGGACGGATGCGCGGATGCCGGCCTCCGCGAGCCGCTGGGCCGCGCCCGGGCGGGTGACGGTGACGATCGCGCTGTCGCCGGGCGGCATGCCGAGGCCGGTCCGGAACCGGTTGGCCAGCCGTACGTCGTGGTCGTTGATCGGACCGATGCCGATCTCCAGGAGCAGCTCCAGCGTGGGGGCGGCCGCGACGTAGGAGAACCAGGGGGCGGCGATGTCGAATCGCCGGGCGTCCTTCGCCAGCCGCAGGGGCGGGCCGTACGACGCGTCGCCGTCGCCGGCGTACCAGTTGGCGGCGATCGGCCGGATGCGGTCGCGCACGGCCGGGCTCACGTAGCAGAAGGCGGTGCCGCGCGGGCACATCAGCCACTTGTACGCCGAGACGGCGAGGACGTCGAAGGGCGTCGCCTCGACCGGCATCCAGCCGACCGCCTGGGTGGCGTCGGCGACGATGAGCGCGCCGTGCGTCCGCGCCGCCGCGACGACCTCGTCTGCGGCCGCGACCTCACCCGTCGCCGACTGGACCAGGCTGAAGGCGACCGCGTCCGTGCGTTCGTCGATCGCTCCGGGCAGGTCCGCGGGCGGCACCGTACGTACGTCGAGATCGTGCGCGAGCCAGGGGAACAGGTTCGACGTCTGCTCGATGTCGGGGACGACGACACGCGAACCTGGCGGCAGCGAGGCCGCGACCGGGGCCAGCACCTGCGACGCGGAGGCGCCCACAGCCACGTCGGCGGCCTCGACGCCGACCAGCCGGGCGAACGCGGCGCGCGCGCGATTGGTGGACCGGTCCCACTTGTCCCAGCCGTTGGCCCCGCGACGCCACTCGGCCAGCGCGCTCTGTAGCGCCTCGAAGGCCGGCTCGGGCGGTATGCCGTAGCTCGCGGTGTTCAGCCATCCCGGCTCCGGGTCCCACAGACGTACCGCCTCGTCAAGTTTCATCCTGGTAAGGCTAGCTCTGATCTTGGCTCGTGCAGGGCTCGCCGCCGGTGATGGCCGACGGCGAACTGGAGAACCTGCCGTACCCGCCCGCCCGCCCGCACCGCTCGGCACGCGTCGGCGACTCGGCGCGATCCCGCCGCTCGTGCGGGCACGACACCACGATCGCTGGTTTCCCCTGACCGTCGCCGAGCAGCACTCCCGCTTCGTCAGCGACGTCCCGGACGGGCACCCGCCCGTGCTGACCCCGCAGTTCGACCAGTGGGCGTCGGAATGGCTGGCGACCGACCCGGTCTCCGGCGGGGGCAGCACGCCGAGTGTGCGTACTCCCAGCGGGCCACGGGCCGACATGCTCGCCGCGTGGTCGGGCGATCCGCCCTACGAGCCGGGTCTGATCGAGGCGCCGACCTGCATCGTCCGGGGTGAGTGGGACTCGATGTGCACGGACGAGGATGCCCGCGGCCTGTTCGCCGCGATCACGTCATCGCCGCTGCGGCAGGACGTCAAGATCAGTGAGGGAGGTCACCTCATGCATCTGGAGTCCGGCCGTCGCGCACTTTACCGCGCAGCCGCGGGATTCCTGCTCGTGTGATCGTCCGCGCCTGGGCTACCGGTCCATCGTGCGGGCCGGGGCGGAGGGCGGCCAGAGCTCTGTTCGACCGGGGCTGCTCCTGCCTGGGTCTGACAGAGCCAGGCGCGAGCCAACAAGCCGCCACTTCCCTGCGCCTGCTGGCGAGCCTCGCCACCGGGCCCGGGCACGCCGCCGAACCCGAAGGCCGGGCCGGTCAGGCGGAGCGACGGACGCTGCGGAAGTAGGCGTTGGCCGTGCTCACGCGACCGTGACAGGCAAAGGCCCTTCCGGACGACGGACGATCCGTTCCGGAAGGGCCTTCACTTGATCAGAATCAGCCGAAGACGCGCGGGAGCGCGGACGAGTGGACCTCGCGAAGCTCCTCCACCGGGACGTCGAGGACGCCCTCGACCGTGAGCGCGGAACCACCGGTGAGGCCCAGCCCGGAGCAGGGAACGTCGTGGCGCACGCACAGGTCGGCGAAGGCGTCGAACGCCTCGGGCCGCACGCACACCAGCGCCCGCGCGGCCGACTCGCTGAACAGCTCGACGAAGGCGTCCTCGCCCGGCAGGGTCACCGCGCAGCCGACGCCCTGGGCCAGGCACGACTCCGCCAGGGCGACGGCGAGACCGCCGTCGGACAGGTCGTGCGAGCCCTCAAGCAGCCCGCGGGCCGCCGCCTCGGTCAGCACCGCGGCAAGGGAGCGCTCGGCCTCCAGGTCCGCCTGCGGCGGCAGCCCGCCCAGGTGCCCGTGGGCGACGTGCGCCCACTCCGAGCCGCCGAACTCCTCGCGGGTCTCGCCCAGCAGGAGGACCCGCAGGCCCGGAGCCGTGAAGCCGGACCTGACCCGCTGGGCCACGTCGTCGATCACGCCGAGCACCCCGACGACCGGCGTCGGGTTGATCGCGGTCGAGCCCGTCTGGTTGTAGAACGACACGTTGCCGCCGGTCACCGGCACACCCAGGGTCCGGCAGGCGTCGGCGAGCCCGCGTACGGCCTCGGAGAACTGCCACATGACCTCGGGGTCCTCGGGCGAGCCGAAGTTGAGGCAGTTGGTGACGGCGAGCGGCTTGGCGCCGGTCACCGCCACGTTGCGGTACGCCTCCGCCAGCGCGAGCTGGGCCCCCGTGTACGGATCGAGCTTCGCGTAGCGGCCGTTGCCGTCGGTCGCGAGCGCGATGCCTCGCGTGGTCTCCTGCGCGCCCGGCATGACCTCGGAGATGCGCAGCATGCCGGAGTCGGCGGGCTGGGCCAGGACCGTGTTGCCCCGGACGTACCGGTCGTACTGGGAGGTCACCCACTCCTTCGACCCGACGTTGGGCGAGCCGAGCAGCGTGAGCAGGGTCTCCCGCAGGTCCTCGGGCCTCGGCAGGCGCTCGGGGCCGTCGGCGTTGAGGGCCGCCTGCCCGGCGGGCTCGTGGAACGGGCGCTCGTAGACCGGGCCCTCGTCGGCGGCCGTGCCGGGCGGGATGTCGACGATGACGTCGCCGTCCCACGTCATGACGAGCCTGCCGGTGTCGGTGACCTCGCCGATCACGGTCGCCGGCACGTCCCACTTGTCGCAGATCGCCATGAAGGCCGGGATGTCGTCGGGCGTGACGACCGCCATCATGCGCTCCTGCGACTCGCTCATGAGGATCTCCTCAGGCAGCAGCGTGGGGTCGCGCAGCGGGACGAGGTTGAGGTTCACCTCCATGCCGCCGGTGCCCTTGGCGGCCAGCTCGGTCGTGGCGCAGGACACCCCGGCCGCGCCGAGGTCCTGGATGCCGACGACCACGTCCGCCTGGTACAGCTCAAGGCAGCACTCGATCAGCAGCTTCTCCATGAACGGGTCGCCGACCTGCACGGCGGGCCGCTTGGCCTGCGACTCGTCCTCGAAGGTGGCCGACGCCAGCACGGACGCGCCGCCGATGCCGTCCGCGCCGGTCCTGGCGCCGAACAGCACGACCTTGTTGCCGGGGCCGGGCGCGGTGGCCAGCTTGATCTGGTCCTTGCGCAGCAGGCCGACGCACAGGGCGTTGACCAGCGGGTTGCCGATGTAGCAGGGGTCGAACGCGACCTCGCCGCCGATGTTCGGCAGGCCGAGGCAGTTGCCGTAGTGGCTGATGCCCTCGACGACCCCGGGCAGCACACGGCGCGTGTCGGGCTGGTCGGCCCCGCCGAAGCGCAGCGAGTCCATGACCGCGACAGGCCGGGCGCCCATCGACATGATGTCGCGCACGATGCCGCCGACACCGGTCGCGGCGCCCTGGTGCGGCTCGACGTACGACGGGTGGTTGTGCGACTCGATCTTGAAGGTGGCGGCCCAGCCGTCGCCGATGTCGACCACGCCGGCGTTCTCGCCCATGCCGACGAGCAGGGCCTCCGACTTGGGCGCCTTGGTCCCGAACTGCCGCAGGTGCACCTTGGACGACTTGTAGGAGCAGTGCTCGCTCCACATGACCGAGTAGATCGCCAGCTCGGAGCTGGTCGGCCGGCGGCCGAGGATGTCGCGTACGCGCTGGTACTCGTCGTCCTTCATGCCCAGCTCGGCGTACGGCTGGCGCTCGGCCGGAGTCTCCAGCGCCCGCCTGACCGAATCGGTGCTCATGCGTTCACCAGCCTCTTGAGGATCGAGGTGAAGAAGTGGCGGCCGTCCACGCTCGGCGCGCCGGTCAGCTCCTCGACCGCGTGCTCGGGGTGGGGCATCAGGCCGACGATGTTCCCGGCCTCGTTGGTGATCCCGGCGATGTCGTTGAGCGAGCCGTTCGGGTTGCCGCCCGCATAGCGGAAGACCACCCGGCCCTCGCCCTCCAGCGCCGCCAGCGTGTCCGCGTCGGCCACGTAACGGCCCTCGCCGTGCTTGATCGGCAGCACGATCTCCTGGCCGTCGGTGAAGTCCGCCGTCCACGCCGTACGCGTGCTCTCCACGCGGATGCGCTGGTCACGGCAGATGTAGTGGAGACCCTCGTTGCGGGTCAGCGCGCCCGGCAGCAGGTGCGCCTCGCAGAGGATCTGGAAGCCGTTGCAGGTGCCGAGCACGGGCAGCCCGGCCTGGGCGGCCGGGATGAGCTCGGTCATGAGAGGGGAGAACCGGGAGATCGCCCCGCAGCGAAGATAGTCGCCGTAGGAGAACCCGCCGGGCAGGAAGACGGCGTCGACTCCCTTGAGGTCGTGATCGGCGTGCCACAGGGGCACCGCCTCCGCTCCGGCCAGCCGTACGGCTCGCGCGGCGTCCTGGTCGTCGAGTGTTCCGGGGAAGGTGACGACGCCCACCCGGGCAGCGCTCATGACAGTTTTCCCTCCAAGGGTCCCCACCAAGCCGTACGCCACCGTCATCTGGCCGGACGGCGGTCTGTGGCGGTACACCTCAGGGTATCGGAGCCGCCAAATCGGCTCCCCCCGCGGAGGTCACTTCGGATCACGCGTCACGCCGGGCTTTCCCGGGCCCGGGGTGGGGCGGAGCCGGGGTCCTCAGACCCCGGCGAGGTGACGGTCGAGAGTGAGGTGGTGGGCGATGGCGTCTTCGTCCCAGTCGAGTTCCTTGCACAGGCGCACGGTCGTGCCGCGCCCGGGCGTGATGTCGAACGAGAGGTCGTCCACGACGGCGCGCATGATCAGGATGCCCCGGCCGTTCTCGGTCTCGGCCGGCGGGTACTGGCGGGGGATCATGTGCAGCCCCTCGCCTCCGTCGGCGACGCGCAACTCGCAGCGGCCGTTGCCTATGGTGGCCATGACCTCGTAGCGGTTGGCGGGACCACCGTGCCGTACCGCGTTGGCGCACGCCTCGGACGTGGCCAGGAGTATGTCGGACACGCACTCCTCGGTCACCCCGAGAGACCGCAGCGCGTCTCCCACCACTCGGCGAACCATCGGGATGCCGATCGCGTCCCGTGGCATCGCCAATGAGAACTCAATGTCCACCGGACCCCTCCCCGGCGTCGAAGGTCACCAAGGTAGGCTTCCCCGATGAATCAGGGCTAACCGCAAAATCACGTTCCCGTTATTCAGCACGCACTGGATAGGTGGGTTCGAGACGGACCGATGCCTGATTAGGGGTGGACACGCCGCGGAAATAGGTATGTGAAATGTGTCACTTCACCCTTCGACCCGGATCGAGAAGTCCTCGATGACGGTGTTCGCGAGCAGGGTTTCGGCCATCTTCCGGACATCCGAAAGCGCGGCCTCGTCGGCCGGGCCGTCCAGCTCCACCTCGAACCGCTTGCCCTGCCGCACCTCGGAGACGCCGGAGAAGCCGAGTCGCGGCAGCGCCCGCGCGATCGCCTGGCCCTGCGGGTCGAGGATCTCCGGCTTGAGCATGACGTCGACGATGACGCGCGCCACGATGTTCCTCCAATTCGAGTGAGGGCCCGCCGATTCGGGAAGGTCGGCCCGTTCGGGGGTCCGTTTGGGGTCAAGCCTAGTGCCGCCCTGCCGGCTCGCCCCCGACGCGTCTCCCGTTGACGTCGCCCGGCGGTCCGGCGCGGGTGTGGCGTTCCGCAGTCCGGGAATCGGAGAAGTGTGGACGGGCGGGCCGGGGCTTGCGCTAAGGGGTGTGAGTTCTGCCACGATGTCCACATATGCGCCCGGTCGTCCACCCCAACGACCGTACGCCAGACGACCCGGCCTTCCTGCGGGGGTGACCCCACCCGCGGGGGCCCGACACGCACAGGAGTGGCACGTGACAGCCGACGCCCCTCGTGGTGTAGACGCACCCCCGGAGCTCGTCCAACTGCTCACCCCCGAAGGGGAGCGGGTCGAGCATCCCGACTACGACATCGAGCTGACCGCGGAGGAGGTCCGCTCCCTCTACCGTGACCTGGTCCTCGTCCGCCGCATCGATCTGGAGGCCGTCGCGCTCCAGCGGCAGGGCGAGCTCGGCATCTGGGCGTCCCTGCTCGGTCAGGAGGCGGCGCAGATCGGCTCGGGCCGGGCGCTCACGGACGCCGACATGGCCTTTCCCACCTACCGGGAGCACGGCGTGGCCTGGTGCCGCGACGTCGACCCGGTCAAGCTGCTCGGCCTCTTCCGCGGCGTGAGCAACGGCGGGTGGGACCCGGCCGAGCACAACTTCCACCTCTACACGATCGTCATCGGCTCCCAGGCCCTGCACGCGGTCGGCTATGCCATGGGCATCCAGCGCGACGGCGCCGAGGCGGCCACGATCGTCTACTTCGGCGACGGCGCGACCTCCCAGGGCGACGTGAACGAGTCCTTCATCTGGGCCTCGGTGTTCAACGCCCCCGTCGTGTTCTTCTGCCAGAACAACCAGTGGGCCATCTCCGAGCCGCTGGAGAAGCAGTCGAAGATCCCGCTCTACAAGAGGGCGTCCGGCTTCGGCTTCCCCGGCATCCGGGTCGACGGCAACGACGTGTTCGCCTGCCTCGCCGTGACCCGCCGGGCGCTCCAGAACGCCCGCGAGGGGCAGGGGCCGACGATGATCGAGGCCTTCACCTACCGGATGGGCGCGCACACCACCTCCGACGACCCCACCCGCTACCGCCTCGCCGACGAGCTGGAGGCGTGGAAGCTGAAGGACCCCATCGAGCGGGTCAAGGCCTACCTGTTCAAGAACCAGCTCGCCGACCAGGAGTTCTTCGAGAAGATCGACGCCGAGGCCGACGCGCTCGGCAAGGACGTGCGAAGCCGGTGCCTGGCGCTGCCCGACCCGCCACCTGGGGCTATCTTTGATCACGTGTACGCCGGCGCCCACCCACTCCTCGACGAGGAACGCGAGCAGTACCTGACCTACCTGGCGGGGTTCGAACGATGACCACACTGACACTCGCCAAGGCGTTGAACGAGGGCCTCCGCCGTTCGATGGAGGACGACCCCAAGGTGCTCGTGATGGGAGAGGACGTCGGCAAGCTCGGCGGCGTCTTCCGCGTCACCGACGGCCTGCAGAAGGACTTCGGCGAGGACCGCGTGATCGACACGCCGCTCGCCGAGTCGGGCATCATCGGGACGGCGATCGGCCTGGCCCTGCGCGGCTACCGGCCGGTCTGCGAGATCCAGTTCGACGGGTTCGTGTTCCCGGCCGCCGACCAGATCATCACGCAGCTCGCCAAGATGCCGCTGCGGTCGCTCGGCACGCTGAAGCTGCCGGTCGTCGTGCGCATCCCCTGCGGCGGCGGCATCGGGGCGGTCGAGCACCACTCGGAGTCGCCCGAGGCGTACTTCACCCACACCGCGGGCCTGCGGGTGGTCGCGTGCTCGAACCCGGCGGACGCGTACACGATGATCCAGGACGCCGTCCGCTGCGACGACCCGATCATCTTCTTCGAGCCCAAGCGCCGTTACTGGGACAAGGCCGACGTCGACCTCGCCGCCCCCGGCCTGTCTCTCGACCGCGCCCGCACCGTACGGCAGGGCCGCGACATCACGCTGGTCGCGTACGGGCCGATGGTGAAGACCTGCTTGGAGGCCGCCGCGGCGGCGGAGGAGGACGGGCGAAGCATCGAGGTCATCGACCTCCGCTCGCTCAACCCCCTCGACGTGGACGTCCTGACCGAGTCCGTGACGCGGACCGGACGGTGCGTCGTCGCCCACGAGGCCCCCGTCTTCACCGGCTTCGGGGCCGAGCTGGCGGCGCGCATCACCGAGCGCTGCTTCTACAGCCTGGAGGCGCCGGTGCTGCGGGTCGGCGGGTTCTCCACGCCCTACCCGCCGTCGCGCCTGGAGGACCACTATCTGCCCGACCTCGACCGCGTGCTCGACGCCGTTGACCGCTCGTTCGCGTACTGAGGGGAGGGACTTCTGATGCTCCGTGAGTTCAGGCTCCCCGACGTGGGCGAGGGGCTGACCGAGGCCGAGATCGTCAAGTGGCACGTCGCCCCGGGCGACTCGGTGAAGATCAACCAGACGATCGTGGAGATCGAGACGGCCAAGGCCGTCGTCGAGCTGCCCTGTCCGTACGAGGGCACGGTCTCCGCCCTGATGGTCAGCGAGGGCCAGACCGTGGACGTCGGCGCGCCGATCATCTCGGTCGAGGACGGCGAGGGCGGTCACGGCGCAGGCGGTGACGGTGCGGACGCGGGCCGCAAGGCGCTGGCGGACGACATGGTGCCGGACGTGCGGAACGCCGCTCCGGCGAAGGAGGAGCGCCAGCCGGTGCTGGTCGGGTACGGCGTCAAGACGAGCGCCACCCGCCGCCGCCCCCGCAAGCCCGCCGCTCCCGCTCCGGCCACGTCCGCTCCGGCCGCGGCGCCGGTCGTGTCCGCCCCGCCGGTCGCGCCGGTTCCCCCCGCTCCGGCGCGAGGTGCCGCCGGTCCAGTGCAGGGCAACGGCTCCGCGGCGCCCGTACGGGCGCGAGTCCTGGCCAAGCCGCCGGTCCGCAAGCTCGCCAAGGACCTCGGCGTCGACCTGACCACCCTCACGGGGACCGGCCCCCAGGGGTCGATCACCCGGGCTGACGTGGAGGCCGCCCTGGCGGCGCCCGCCCCCGTTGCCGCCGCCTCGCGGTGGGAGGCCGGGGTGCGGGAGGAGCACATCCCGGTCAGGGGGGTCAGGAAGGCGACCGCCCAGGCGATGGTGGCCAGCGCGTTCTCGGCCCCGCACGTGACCGAGTGGCTGCAAATCGACGTCACCGAGACGATGGAGGCGGTCCGGCGGCTGCGTACGCTGCCCGAGTTCGCCGAGGTCAAGGTCTCGCCGCTGCTCCTCGTGGCGAAGGCCCTGATCACCGCGGTGAAGCGGCACCCGTTGGCCAACGCCACGTGGACCGGTGAGGAGATCGTGGTCAAGCACTACGTGAACCTCGGCATCGCCGCAGCCACCGATCGCGGGCTGATCGTGCCGAACGTCAAGGACGCCGACGCGATGTCGCTGCCCGAGCTCGCCCTGGCCCTGGGCGAGCTCACCGAGCGGGCGCGGGCCGGCAAGTGCCAGCCCGCCGAGCTGAGCGGCGGCACGATCACGATCACGAACGTCGGCGTCTTCGGCGTCGACGCCGGCACGCCGATCCTCAACCCGGGAGAGGTGGCGATCCTCGCCGTGGGCCAGATCAGGGACATGCCCTGGGTGGTCGACGGGCAGCTGGCGGTCCGCAAGGTCACCACGCTGGCGCTGTCGTTCGACCACCGCGTGGTCGACGGCGAGCTCGGTTCGTACGTCCTGCGTGACGTCGGCGCCATGCTGGAGGACCCCCTTCGCATGCTGGCCTGGAGCTGAGCGGGGACCGCTCAAGTCGGATGCAAGATCCGAACCAGTGAGGCGCAAGCTCGGATTCCTACCGTTCGCCTGTGATCCTCATACTGAGCGACCGGGAGGACACCACCGTGTGCCGTGTCCTCCCGGAGATCGAGCACTGGGGCGTGCCCGTGACCTGGTGCGGCAGTGGTGAGTCCGCCGCCAGGTCACGGGTGACCGCGGCCTCCGGAGGCGAGCACCTCCCCCTGGAGATCGATCCGGACGGCGCGCCGACGCCGGTGGAGAAGCGCGCCGGGCCGCCGGTCAGAGAAGCCGTCGCCGCCTGGCCGGCGGCATGACCGCCGTGCCGGTGACGGCGTCCGCCGCGGTCCTCACGGTCGACCGCGTGCGCCTGCGCCTCGCCGAGGCGCTCATGCTGCTGCCCAGGCGGCCGTACGGCGATCGCGACGTCCACGACGAGATCGTCGAGCAGTGCCTGCTGATGAACGAGACGCTGGAGGACGGCGAGCCCCTCGGCGACGCCGACATCCGGGCCGCCACCGAGGAGTTCCGTGCGGGCCACGGCCTGCGTGACCGCGCCTCCACGCTGGCCTGGCTGGCGGAGATGTCGCTGTCGGGCGAGCAGTTCGAGGCGTTCATGGCCGGGATCGCGCGGCGGCGGCGCTTCCGGCGGCGCAAGGAGGCCGAGCTCGCGCCGGGTCACCTCGCGGCCCGCCGCGGCGACTTCGACCGCGTACGCGCGCTGTGGGTGATCGGCTCGCAGCCGGTGAACGGGGAGTCGCTGCGCGGGGGCGGCCTGGTGGCCTGCGGGGAGGCCGTGGTGACCGTCGGCGAGCGGTGGGCCAGGGACCTGCCCGCGCCCCTGCGCCGCGCCGCGCACGACACGCTGGTCGGCCCGGTGACGTACGGCGACGGCTATCTGACCGGGATCGTGCTGGAGCGCCGGGCGGGGCGGGACGACCCGGAGACGCTGGCCGCGGCGGGGGAGACCGCCTTCGGCGAGTGGCTCGCCGACCGGCGCAGGCGGGCCTCCATCGAGTGGCACTGGCTGTGAGGACCTGACGGAGGCGGGCGACGGCCAGGCGCCGGGCATCGGCGGGCCGGCCGTCGCCGCGTCCCGGGTCCGGGGAGACCCCGGGACCTCCCGTCAGGCGGCGTCGAGAGCTTTGGTGATCTTGCGGGCCATGTCGGCCATGGTGGGGCCGGGCTCGCCCTTCTGGGCCCGGGCGGCCGCTTCGACGGCGACGAGGACGGTGCTGCGGAAGTTGTCGGCCTCGGCCGGCGCCTGCCGCTTGAGCAGGTGCACGGATGCCGTCAGGGCCGGCAGCACACGGTCGGCGAGTTCGGCGACGGACTTGCCGCTCAGGTCCATGCCCGTCGACTTGTCGGCGAGCACGTGCCCGACGAGGCCGGTCGCCGAGGCAAGGGCGATGGAGCCCTGGGTGGCGACCTTGTGGGGCGAGCCGGTGGCGCCGGCGGCGGCCAGCAGCGAGACGGCGCCGTAGGCGGCGGTCCGCAGGGTGATCTTGTCCTGGTCGGTGAGGGTGACGGACATGGTCGTGTGGTCCTTTACATCTGGTGCACGGATGGGGAAGGGGTCCCGCCGGTGCCCGGGAGAGGGCTCGGGGCGGGGCCGAGGGGGCTGAGGGGGCTGGGCTGAGGGCGGGTCTGCCGCGACGCGGGCCCGGTGTCAGTCGTCGATCGCCTGGTAGAGCGTGGTCCAGAAGTCGTGGATGAGCTGCATCGAGTCCGGGGTGGACGCGCCGACCTGGGTGAGCAGGAGTCCGGTGAGCTGGTTGGCCGGGTCGGCGTAGGCCGCGGCGCCGCTTCCGCCGTCCCAGCCGAACTGGCCGACGGGGGCGTAGTCGCCGCGGTAGGTGCGCACCGCCATCCCGAAGCCCCAGCCGCCGTGCTGTCCTTGGCCGTGCGAGATGTGGACGTTGTCGACGGCCATGGCGGTGCGGGCGGCGTTCTGCTCGGGCGTGAGGCGGTTGGTGGTCATCAGTTCGACGGCGGGCCGGGACAAGATGCGCTTCCCCTGGTGCGTCCCGCCGTTGAGCAGCATGCGGAAGTAGGCGTGGTAGTCGTCGACGGTGGAGACCAGCCCGCCGCCCCCGCCCTGGAACGCCGGAGGCTCGCTCCACCGTCCGCCCTTGGCCTCGTCCCACACGAGGAACTCGCCGGTCTGCGGGTCGGGGGCGTAGAGGGTCGGCAGCCTGTCGATCTTGTCGGCGGGCACGTGGAAACCGGTGTCGGTCATCCCCAGCGGATCGAAGATGCGCTCGCGCAGGAACTCCTCGAACGACTGGCCGGTGACCCTGGACACCAGCACGCCGAGCAGGTCGCTGCTGATGTGGTACTGCCAGCGCTCTCCGGGCTGGTACATCAGCGGGAGCTCGCCGAGGCGGCGCATCCACTCGTCCTGCTCGGGCATCGGCACCGGCAGGTTGGGCGTGAGCCCCTGCTCGAAGACCGCGTTCATGATCGGGGTGCCCAGCGAGGTCATGTCCATGCCGAGTCCGAAGGTGGAGGTCAGCACGTCCCGCACGGTGATCGGCCGCCGCGCCGGCACGGTGTCGTCCAGCGGACCGTCGATCCGCTTCAACACCCGGCGGCCGGCCAGTTCCGGCATCCACGGGTCCACCAGGTCGTCCAGTCGCAGCCTGCACTCGTCCAGCAGGACCATTGCCGCCGCCACCGAGACCGGCTTGGACGTCGAGGCCATCCGGAAGATCGTGTCCCGGCGCATCGGCGCGCCGCCGTCATGACGCATCGTCCCGATCGCTTCCACATGTGTCCGGCCGCTCCGGCTGACCAGGGCGACAAGACCGGGAATCCGCCCCGAGTCGACATATCGCGTCAGCACCTCGCGCACCCTGCGCAGCCCGGTCGCGGAGAAGCCGCTGTCTCCGGTTCTCATCGTCAATCTCCTCACACAGTGATCGATCGGCTTTCGCCGGGACTCCCTCCGCGGTGCCATCGGCACTCACGTGTGTTCGGGAATCTCTGAACGTCTGCGACACTACATTGCATTCATAAAACGGTCAACAAGCAAAGACGACCTTTCATCCCTTGTAGACGGAGGAGTACGGGAGTTCTTTGCAATTAAAATGAAGCTGAATGCAATGGGTGATCAGATGCGCATTGCAATGGACTGCGAGTGAATGCATACTGTGCAGCGTGCGAGCGCCGAGCTCCACGCGTGTCGGGAGACAGGGGACGAGCGCCGATGCCCGGAGGCAGACTCACCAACGAGGACCGTCAGCAGATCGCTGAGGGGCTGGCCGAGGGGCTCGGATACGCCGAGATCGGCCGGCGCCTGGGACGGCCCGCCTCGACGATCATGCGGGAGGTCACCCGCAACGGCGGACCCGACGACTACGGAGCCGACCGGGCGCACGAGGCCACCCGGCACCGGGCGCGGCGGCACAAGCAGGCTCGGCCTCCGGCGCCGCCGGTGTCCGACGGCGGCCATGGGCGTGACCCCCAGGCGGTGCAGGACTTCACCGAGTCCTTCATCGCCATCCTCGTGCAGCAGGGGCTGCCCCGGATGGAGGCCAGGGTGCTGGTCTGCCTGTACGTCACGGACTCCGGGGCACTCACCGCCGCCGACCTGGTCCAGCGGCTCCACGTCAGCCCTGCCTCGATCTCGCACGCCATCGCCTTCCTCGAACAGCAGGGCATGCTCAGGCGGGAACGGGTCCCCGGTGCGCGGCGCGAACGCTATGTCATCGACGACGAGATCTGGATCCGGTCCATGCTCGCGTCCATGCAGATGAACGACGCCCTGGTGGCCGCATCGCAGCGCGGAGCCGAGGTCCTCGGAGCGGCGACCCCGGCGGGCGCCCGCTTCGAGTCCTCCGCCGAACTTCTGTCTCTCGTGAGCGCGGCGTTCCGGCAGGTCGTGGAGCAATGGCAGGGCCGGAGCGCTCGTCGATCGGTCCCCCCGCCCGGCGATTGACGCGGGCTCCGGCTGACGGCCGGCCGGGCCGATCGCCCGGCCGGCCACCCCGAACACCCACCGCGCCTACGCCTCCGTCATCGATGATGAGAGGATGAGCGCCGTGAAGGCGGCCGTCCGGCCGCGTGCGTCTCATCCCAGGGGGAGTGCATGTTCCGCCACGTCGTGCTGCTGCAGTGGACCGAGGACGCCACCGAGGAGCAGCGGGCCGAGGTGGCAAGGCGGCTGAGCGGGCTGCCGGATGCCATCCCCGAGGTGCGCTCCTACCGGATCGGTCACGACGCGGGCGTCAACGAGGACAACTACTCCTTCGCCGTGGTCGCCGATTTCGACTCCCCCGAGGACTACGTCGTCTACCGTGACCACCCGGTCCACCTGGCGGTGGTCGACGAGTGCATCGCGCCGATCCTCGCCGCCCGCGCGGCCGTGCAGTACGTCCTCTAGGCTCGCCTCCGGCGGGCGTCGGGGCTCAGCCCTGCACGTGCAGTGATTCGACCGCTTCGACCAGAGGGGCGAGCCGGGGGTTCCGGGCCGCCTGGTCGAGGGCTTCCCGCAGGGCGGCGTCGTTCGTGGGCCGGGCCTCGGCGAGCAGCGCCAGGCCCGCGGGGCTGACGTCGGTGTAGATCCCGCGGCGGTCGGTGGGACACAGGTAGCGGGTGAGCAGTCCCCGCTCTTCGAGCCGGGTCACCAGGCGCGTCGTCGCGCTCTGGCTGAGCACCACGGCGTCGGCGACCTGCTTCATCTGCAGGTGGCCGCCGGGGCCGTCGTGCTGCCGGCTGAGCGTCTCCAGCAAGGAGTACTCCCGCACGCTCAGGCCGTGCTCGCTCTGCAGGGCGCGCTCGATGTGCGCCTCGATCTTCTCGTGCAACAGGGAGAGGGCGCACCAGCCCTGCGCGAGAGCGGTGAGGGCGGGGTCCGTGGCCGTCATCGACTCTCCTCCGTTCGCGTGCGACTCCGTCGAGGATACTGCACCCCTGCAATAGCCCGCGCTTGCAAGTATCAAGCGCCTGCAACTATTGTCGGCGCGTGTTAATCGCTCGTGCAATCGTTGGGGGACGTTCATGCCGCTCGCACTCGTAGCCCTCGCCATCGGGGCCTTCGGGATCGGGACCACCGAGTTCGTGATCACGGGGTTGCTCCCGCAGGTGGCGTCCGACCTCGGCGTCTCCATTCCGACCGTCGGCCTGCTCGTCACCGGCTACGCCCTGGGCGTGGTGGTCGGCGCCCCGCCGATGACCGTGCTGGGGACGGCCATGTCCCGCAAGCGCGTGCTGATGCTGCTGATGGCGCTGTTCGTCGCGGGCAACCTGCTCTCGGCCCTCGCGCCGGGCTTCGGGGCGATGCTGGCCGGCCGGGTGATCGCCTCGCTCGCGCACGGTGCGTTCTTCGGCATCGGCTCCGTGGTCGCGGCGGAACTGGTCGCCCCGCACCGGAGGGCCGGTGCGATCGCCCTGATGTTCACCGGTCTGACCGTGGCCAACGTCGTCGGCGTCCCCCTGGGCACCCTGGTCGGCCAGGTCGCCGGATGGCGGACGACCTTCGCCATCGTCGCCGGGCTCGGCGTCGTCGGCCTGATCGGCATCGCCGTGCTCGTGCCCGAGATGCCGCGGCCCGAGGGCGTACGCCTGCGTCATGAAGTGGCCGCACTCCGCGACGTCCAGGTGTTGCTCGCGATGGGCATGACCGTGCTCGGGTTCGGCGGCGTCTTCGCGGCCATCACGTACATCGCGCCGATGATGGTCCGGGTCGCGGGCTACCCCGAAGGCGCGGTGACCTGGCTGCTGGTCCTCTTCGGTCTCGGCATGGTGGCCGGCAACCTCGTCGGGGGAAAGTTCGCCGACCGCGCGCTGATGCCGATGCTGTACGTCTCGCTGGGCGCCCTCGCGGTCGTCCTCGCCGCCTTCACCCTGACCGCGCACAGCAAGATCCTCGCCCCGGTGACCGTCGCCCTGGTGGGGGCGCTCGGCTTCGCCACCGTGCCGCCGCTGCAGAAGCGCGTGCTCGATCTCGCCCACGGTGCGCCGACGCTGGCCTCGGCGGTCAACATCGGCGCCTTCAACCTCGGCAACGCCCTGAGCTCCTGGCTCGGCGGCCTCGTCATCGCGGCGGGCCTGGGCTACACCGCGCCCAACTGGGTGGGCGCCCTGCTCGCCGCCTCCGCGCTCGTACTGGCCGTCTTCTCGGCCGCACTCGAACGGCGCTCCGCTGTGGTCGCGGCCGTCTGACCCGCTCTCCCGTGCGCCCGGGCGTGTTCATGTGAGGGGTGGGCGTATTCATGTGAGGGGCGGGCGGCGCCCCTCGTCCTCCTCTCCAATCGCGCACGTCCCCTGCCGGACGATCACCGGTGCCAGGCGGTGACGGGTCCGTTCTGTGCCGCTTGCTGGAATCTCATTTCGCCGCACACTTTCACCCTCCACCCAGTGCGAGATCAAGGCCATTCCTGATAACGATTCAGATACACGAAGCTGGTTCATGAACATGAACAGCCTGTGACCTGCGTCACGAGGCCGGCCCGCTCTCGCGTACGCCCGTGACCTGCGACACCGCCATTGACGCCGGGCGGGGGGCGGGCGCATCGTAACGAGGCCAGGCGGTTGTCGGTCCGGGTGCCGCCGTTCACCCGGAGGTACGACGCGCGTGAACCCATTGGACTGGTGCGTTCTGGGCGCCTATTTCGTCGTCATGGTGGCAATCGGCGTCTACTCGCACCGGCGTATCGGCAACATCAGCGACTTCTTCACCGCCGGGGGCAAGATGCCCTGGTGGCTGGCCGGCATCTCGCACCACATGTCCGGCTACAGCGCCGTCATGTTCACCGGGTACGCCGGGATCGCCTACCTCTACGGCGCCACCTCGTACGTCACCTGGGCCTTCCCGATCGCGATCGGCATCGCGATCGGCTCGGTGCTGTTCGCGCCGAGGCTGAACCGGATCCGGTCGAAGCTCAGGGTCAGCTCGCCGCTGGAGTTCCTCGCCAAGCGCTACAACGTGCCGACCCAGCAGGCGCTCGCCTGGTCGGGCGGCCTGCTGAAGATCGTGGACGTCGGCGCGAAGTGGGCCGCGATCGCCACGCTGCTGTCGACGTTCACCGGCCTGTCGCTCAACCAGGGCATCCTGATCACCGGCGTCGTCACCGCCGTCTACTGCACGGTCGGCGGCCTGTGGGCCGACGCGCTCACCGACTTCGGGCAGTTCGTCATCCAGCTCCTCGCCGGCGTCGTGATGCTCTTCGCCGTCCTCGCCAAGCTCGGCGGCATCGGCGCCGTGGGGGACATGTGGGACCGGCTGCCGCCCGATCACGCGAATCCGCTCAACGGCCCCTACACGATGACGTTCCTGCTCGCGTTCCTGTTCATCAAGACGTTCGAGTACAACGGCGGCATGTGGAACCAGGCGCAGCGCTACATGGCCGCGCCGACCGCGGCGCAGGCGGCCCGCGGCGCGCGGCTGTCGGCCGTGCTGTGGGCGGTCTGGCCGCTGCTGCTGTTCTTCCCGATGTGGGCCGCGCCGCTGCTGGTCCACGCGACCAAGCCGGACGCGAGCGACTCGTACGCGCTGCTGACCACCCAGCTCATCCCGCACGGGCTGCTCGGCCTGGTGATCGCCGGCTTCTTCTCGCACACGATGGCGATGGCCTCCTCCGACGCCAACGCGATCGCCTCGGTCTTCACCCGCGACGTGCTCCCTGTGCTGTCCCGGGCGGCGCGGGCCTGGGACACCAGGGCCGCCCTGGTCGCGGCCCGGGTCACCACGGTGGCCTTCATCGCGCTGTCGATGGCCGTGGCCACCCAGGTCAACAGCCCGGTGCTGAAGGACATCATCACGGTCGTCATCAAGTGGGTGGCCGGGCTCATCGGCCCGATCTCGATCCCGCTGCTGCTCGGGATGCTGCCGCTGTTCCGCAGGTCCGGCCCGACGGCCGCGCTGATCTCATGGGCGGCAGGCCTGTTCGTCTTCTGGCTCACCAACTACGGCATGAGCGACGTCTCGACCGCCGTGGCGACGGCCGCGCCGGTGGCCACCTCGCTGGTGCTTTTCACGATCATCGGCTTCATTCGCCCCGAGAACACCCCCGAGCGCGAGGAACTCCTCCAGACCGTCAACACCGACGACCACACCACCCCCAACCCCCTCCCCGCGTGATCTTGTAGTTTGTCGCACATAAGCCTGTCGCTGCGACAAACTCCAAGATCACGGCCGGGGTTAGAAGGAGTCTTCGGGGAGTTCCATGAGGTCCTGGCCGGTGGCGGCGAGCACGCGGCGCTCGGCGGCCAGACGGGGGAGCACGGTCTGCACGAAGAACGAGGCCGCGGCCACCTTGCCCGTGTAGAACGCCTTGTCCTCCTCCGAGGCGGACAGGGCGTTCAGCGCGATCTCGGCCTGGCGCAGCAGCAGCCAGCCCAGCACCAGGTCGCCCAGCCCCATGAGGAACCGGGTGGTGTTGAGGCCGACCTTGTAGACCTCCTGCGGCGTCTCCATGGAGGCGATCGCCCAACCGGCCATCGTGTCGGCCATCGCCTTCACCTCGTCGGCCGCCTCGTCGAGCAGGCCGCGCTCGACCTTCAGCCGTCCGTTGCCCGCCTGGGAGGCGGCGAACGCCTTGATCTCGCCGAGCAGCGAACCCAGCGCCGCGCCCTGGTTCTTGAGCACCTTGCGGAAGAAGAGGTCCTGGCCCTGGATCGCGGTCGTGCCCTCGTACAGCGAGTCGATCTTCGAGTCGCGGATGTACTGCTCGATCGGGTAGTCCTGCAGGAAGCCCGAGCCGCCGAGCGTCTGCAGCGAGCGGGCCAGCAGCTCGTACGACCGCTCGGAGCCGACGCCCTTGACCAGCGGGAGCAGCAGGTCGTTGAGCGCCTCGGCGGCCTCGTCGCGGCGGCCCTCGAACTCGGCGATCTGGATCTGGTCCTGGATCGTCGCCGTGTAGATGACCAGCGCCCGCATGGCCTCGGCGTACGACTTCTGCAGCATGAGCTCGCGGCGTACGTCGGGGTGGTGGGTGATCGTGACGCGCGGGGCGGTCTTGTCGCCCGAGCGCGTGAGGTCGGCGCCCTGGACGCGGTTCTTCGCGAAGTCCAGCGCGTTGAGGTAGCCGGTGGACAGCGTGGCGATGGCCTTGGCGCCCACCATCATGCGGGCGTTCTCGATCACCATGAACATCTGCCGGATGCCGTCGTGCGCGTCGCCGACCAGGTACCCGATGGCGGGGTGCTTCTCGCCGAGCGTGAGCTCGCAGGTCGTGGAGACCTTCAGGCCCATCTTCTTCTCGACGTTGGTGACGTAGACGCCGTTGCGCTCGCCCAGCTCGCCGGTCTCCAGGTCCACCAGATACTTCGGCACGAGGAACATCGACAGCCCCTTGGTGCCGGGCCTGGCGCCCTCGGGCCGGGCCAGCACGAGATGGAAGATGTTCTCGGCCATGTCGTGCTCGGCGCTGGTGATGAAGCGCTTGACGCCCTCGATGTGCCAGGTGCCGTCGGGCTGCCTGATCGCCTTCGTACGGCCCGCGCCCACGTCGGAGCCGGCGTCGGGCTCGGTCAGCACCATGGTCGCGCCCCAGTGCCGCTCGACGGCCAGCTCGGCGAACCGCTTCTGCTCGGGGGTGCCGAGCTCGAAAAGCAGGCGGGCGAAGGCCGGGCCGCAGGCGAACATCCACACGGCGGGGTTGGCGCCGAGCACCATCTCGGCCATGGCCCACACCAGGCTGCGCGGGGCGGGCGTGCCGCCGAGCTCCGGCTGCAGCTCCAGGCGCCACCACTCGGCGTCCACCCACGCCTGGTAGGAGCGCTTGAAGCTCTCCGGCATGGTCACGCTGTGGGTGGCGGGGTCGAAGACGGGCGGGTGGCGGTCGGCGTCCTCGAACGAGGCGGCGAGGGGGCCGGTGGCCAGCCGGTTGACCTCGTCCAGCACGCTTCGCGCGGTGTCCTCGTCGACCTCGGCGAACGGGCCGGTGCCGAGGATCTCCCCGCGGCCGAACACCTCGAAGAGGTTGAACTCCAGGTCGCGGACGTTGCTCTTGTAGTGACCCATCTGTGTGCGCTCCTAGAACCGAACCCGGGGGTAACGTACTGGTCGGTAACTCTAAACGAATGCTACCCGCGAGTAACCGGTGGTATCCATGGTCTGCGCCACAGATCGCACGGTTTGGTGACGCACAACAGGTATGGTCCCGTTGTGAGAAGGCCGCGATCCGCGGCCTCCCCGGACGAGGTGCCCGCCGTACCCGGCCCAGCGAAGACGGTGGGCGGAAGGACATGGACCAAGTTCTGCAGATCGCCGGCGCCGTTCTCATCCTCGGCGCGTTCCTGCTCTCCCAGATGAACGTCCTCGACAACCGCTCGAAGATCTACCTCGTGCTCAATCTCGTCGGCTCCGCGGTGCTCGCGTGGCTCGCGTACGCGGGCGACGACTGGGGATTCCTGCTGCTGGAGGGGGTCTGGGCCCTGGTGTCCGCGGTCAGCCTCGCCAGGGAGCTGCGACCGCGACGGGCGGCGACGTAACCCGCTTGACACCTTTGCCGGTGTCGGGATTGGGTGGGCGCATGATTGAGATCCACACGATGACGATCGACAGCGCCCGGCCGTACGAGCTGGCCCAGTGGTGGAGCGAGGCCCTGGGCTGGCCGCTCGTCGACTCCGAGCCGGAGGACGACGAGGTCATGCTGGACCGGCCGAGCGGCCCTCCGCACCTGCTTTTCATCCGGGTGCCCGACGGCAAGACGGTCAAGAACCGCCTGCACCTCGACATGAGGCCCACCGGGGACGGCACCCGCGACCAGGAGGTGGAGCGGCTGCTCGCGCTCGGGGCCAAGCCGTACGAGGACCATCGGACGCCGGACGGCGCCGGATGGGTCACTCTGCTCGACCCCGAGGGCAACGAGTTCTGCGTCTGCCGCAGCGCGGCGGAGCGAGAGGACTGAGGGTCAGGCGCCCTTGGCCCGGCCCCGCATCGAGAACGTGAGGACGGCGGTGATCAGCAGCACGAGCGCGCCGCCCCACAGCGCGTCGAAGGCCGCGCCGAAGAGGCCCTCGCGGTCGATCACCAGCTGCACGGGATACATGAGGGCCGCCGCGCCGAGGCCCGGGTAGAGCGAGAAGCGCCAGGGGTGGCGCAGCGCCCACAGACGGGCCTGCCGGGTCACCCGGTCGCCGGTGTCCGGCTTGGAGATCGCGCCGATCGCCGCGACGAGGGCGAACACGGTGATCCCCGCGCACAGGGCCCACGTCAGGTCGGCCGGGCCGGGCAGGATGACGCCCAGGATGAAGCTCGTGGCCGCGACCGCCCCACCGGACGTCGCCGCGGCTCGCCAGGGCGCGCCGCGCAGGGCCGCGCCGGCCAAGGACATCTCGTCCATGCGGGTCAGTTCGTTCATGACTACAGCGTGCCCTTTCGGGCGTTTCATCGGCATCGGGGAAGTCCCTGAGCCGCCCCTGACACCCCCCGGTTAGGCTCCCCGGCATGGATCTGCGATTCCGTACGGCCCGGCGTGAGGACGTCCCCGTCATCGTCAACCTGATCAACGAGGACCCGATCACCGCCGCCCGCCCGTCTTCGGGGGAGCCGGACTACTACGCCGCCTTCGAGGCGGTGGACACCGACCCGCGCAACGAGCTGATCGTCGTCGAGTCGGACGGCGAGGTGGTCGGGACCATGCAGATCACCTACATTCCCGGACTGTCGCGGCGTGGCGGCGAGCGCGCGCTGATCGAGGCGGTCAGGGTCGCCGTGCCCCACCGCAACCGGGGGATCGGCCGGGAGATGATGCGGTGGGCGGTCGAGCGGGCCCGGGAGCGCGGCTGCGCGCTGGTGCAGCTCACCTCCGACAAGGCCCGCACCGAGGCCCACCGCTTCTACGGCTCGCTCGGCTTCGCCGCCTCACACGAGGGGTTCAAACTGCTCCTCGCTTGAGAGCGGGGCGACGTCGACGAAGTTGTCGTGGTAGACCGGGCCCCGGCCCATGTCGGCGTCCCGCTCGTCCACCAGCGCGTTGGGGTTGGCGCCCGCCGACAGCTTCGGCCAGTGGCCCTTCGGCGCCGCCACCACCCCCTGCGCCACCCGATCGCTGACCTCCACGTACGCCCTGAACTCGCCGTTGCCGTTGAAGACCCGGGCGGCCTGGCCGTCCACGAGGCCCCGGGACGCGGCGTCGGCCGGGTTGACCATCACCCGCGGGCCCTTCGAGCGCTTGCGCAGCTCCGGGTTGTTGGCGAACTGCGTGTTCAGGAACGTGTGCGCGGCCGGGGTGATCATGACGAGCGGGTGCGGCCGGTCGGCGGGAGCCGTACGGGCGGTGAACGAGGGGACGTAGCCCGCCACGCGCGGCAGCCCGGCGGCCTCGGCCTTCGCGGAGACGAACTCCAGCCGTCCGCTCGGCGTCGGGAAGCCCTCCGCGAACGGCACGAACGGGTCGGCCACCCGCAGACGCGCCCACCCCTGCTTGCGGCACTCCTCCACGGAGATCCCCACCTGGGCGAGCGTCTGCTCGGCCAGGTCGAGGTCGCTGTCGTACAGAGACGGCTCGGTCAGGCCCATCTTGCGGGCCAGCCGGCGGAACGTCTCGGTCGTCGACAGGCACTCGCCCGGCGGCTCGACGGCGGGCTCGTTCCACACCATGTACATGTGACCGTAGCCGTGGTGCACGTCCAGGTGCTCGATCTGCATGGTGGCGGGCAGCACGTAGTCGGCGTAGTCGACGGTGTCGGTCGGGAACTGCTCCATCACCACCGTGAACAGGTCCTCCCGCGCCAGCGCCGCCCTGATCCGGTTCTGGTCGGAGGTGGAGCCGAGGGGGTTGGCCGCGTAGACCCACAGGCACTTGACCGACTCGTCGAGCCCGTCGGCCAGCCGGGTCATCGTGAGCGTACGTACGGGATGGGGGAGCAGATCGTCGCGCGGGTCGGGGCCCGTGGGCGCGTATCCCGAGGTGGAGTAGGCCACGCCGCCGCCCGGGTGGCGCCAGTCGCCGGTGACGCCGGGAATGCAGGCGATCACCCGCATCGCGGCCCCGCCGCCCGCGTGCCGCTGGATGCCCATCGTGGCGCGGATGCCGGTCGGGCGGGTGTGCGCGAGCCGTACGCCGAGGGCGCGGATCCGCTCCTCGGGCAGGCCGGTGATCTCCGCCACCAGCGCCGGCGGATGCCTGCGGATCTCGGCTTCGAACTCGTCCCAGCCGGTCGTGTGCTCCTCGATGTACGCGCGGTCCTCGGCGCCCTCCTCCAGCACGACGTGCAGCAGGCCGAGGGCGAGCGCGGCGTCGGTGCCCGGCCGGATCGGCAGGTGCTCGTCCGCCTGGTCGGCCGTACGCGTGCGGATGGGGTCGATCGCGACGACGTACGCCCCGGCGGCGCGGGCGTCCTGGACGAACTTCCACAGGTGGTGGCCGCTGGTCAGCGTGTTGGTGCCCCACAACAGGATGAGCCGCGACAGGGCGAACGTCTCCGGGTCCATGCCGCCGGGAGTCCCGTTGACGTACCGCAGCCCGTCGTTGCCGGCCCGCGCGCAGATGTTGAGGTCGTGCCGGGACGCGCCGAGGGCGTTCCAGAACCGCCGCCCGGCCTGACCCGACTCGCCCTGGACGTAGCCGAGCGTCCCGGTGCCCTGGTAGGGCCAGATCGCCTCGCCGCCGTGCTCCTCGACGATCGACGTCAGCTTGGCGGCGATCTCCGAAAGCGCCTGGTCCAGGCTGATCCGTTCGAACCGGCCGGAGCCCTTCGGCCCCACCCTCTTCAACGGGTGGAGAACGCGGTCGGCCGACCGCACCTGCTCCAGGTAGCGGTTGACCTTCACGCACAGGGCCCCGCGCGTGTAGGGGTGGTCGCGGTTGCCGCGCAACCCGACGGCCTCGCCGTCGCGTACGGTGACGACCCACGAGCAGGTGTCGGGGCAGTCGAGCGGACAGGCGCCGAGGACGGGTAGCGACGTGCTCATGGCATCGACGTTAGCGTGCGGCCCACGGTCGGTCTCTACCGGATTTCCCCCACATAGGAGATGTTCGCCGCGTCCTCGGGCTCGGTGCTCGGCGACCCCGAGAACCAGGCGTCCAGGATCTCCGTCAGAACCTGCTGGGAGGTGAGGCGGAGACTGAGCGCGAGCACGTTGGCGTCGTTCCACATGCGGGCGCCCGCGGCGGTTGAGGCGTCGGTGCACAGCGCCGCCCGCACGCCCGCTACCTTGTTTGCCGCTATGGAAGCGCCGGTGCCGGTCCAGCAACAGACCACGGCCTGGTCCGCGCGGCCCTCCGCGACGTCCCTCGCCGCGGCGGAACAGCACCACGCCCAATCGGCCCGGTCGCCGGGGGCCAGTGCTCCATAGAGTGTGACTGAATGGCCGCGCTGTTCCACCTCGGACGCAAGCACCGACGCGATTCCGTCGAGGCTGTCCGAGGCCAGGGATATACGCATGCCGTCAATTGTGGACACCGAGTGCGAAGATCGCACAGAATCGCTGGTGGTGAGAGGCATCAAGGAGCAGGACATAACGCTGGACACTCCTGGCCAAGGAGCTGTCCTCGTCGTCGAGCCTCTGCTGCCGCAGCGGATCCGCCGTCCTTCCGACGCACTGCGGTTCCTGCTCACGCTGCTGGGCCTGGCCGCCGTCATACTGATGGCGCTGGCCCTGCAACGCACGCTGAACGGCCTGGAGACCGACGTCCAGGCGGGCACCGGCCGCGCCCCCGAGGTGCTGTCGGCCGCCGCCGGGCTGCTGGGCGGCGTCGCCGTGCTCATCGTCCCGGTGGCGTTCGCCGTCGAGCGGGTCTTCCACCGCGACGGCATGCGTGTCACCCAGGGGCTGATCGCCGCGATCCTCGCTCTGCTGGTCTCGTACGTGCTCGGCGAGTCGCTGATCCACTCCGGCCCGGCCGACCTGGTGCAGCTGCTCACCGGCGGCAGGGAGGTCGAGCCGCTCAACACCGTGCTCACCCCCGCCATCGCGTACGCCACGGCGGTGCGGATGGGGCGGCGTCCCCACTGGCGCGCGCTCATGTGGGTCGCGCTCGCCCTGGACGTGTTTGCGCTCTTCACCGCCACCAAGGTCACCGCCCTCGGCGTGATCATGACCTACGTCGTCGGCCTCGCCGTCGGGTTCGGCACGCTCTACGGCATCGGCAGCGCGAACACCAGGCCGCCCGGCAGCGCCGTGCTGGCCGCGCTGCGCAGACTCGGCTTCGCCCCGGTCAGCGCCAGGCGCGTGGAGGACGACAGCTCGGGCAGCCGCCGCTACCTGGTCGGCCTCGTCGGCGACCAGCGGATCGACGTGACCGTGCTCGACCGCGATCGGCAGGTGGCGGGCGTCCTCTACCGGCTGTGGCGGCGTTTCCTGCTCAACAACGAGACCCGGCGCAGGGCCATCCGCTCGCTGCGCGCCGAGCTGGAGCGCGAGGCGCTGATGGCGTACGCCGCGCAGGCCGCCGGGGTACGGCTGCCGCGCCTGCTCGGCACGAGCGAGGTCGGCACCGAGGCCGCGCTGCTCGCCTACGAGCACGTGGACACCCGGCCGGTGAGCGACCTGCAGGACGAGGACTTCGACGACGAGCTGCTGGAGCGGATGTGGGAGCAGGTCCGGCTGCTGCACGCGCACCGCCTGGCCCACCGCCACCTCACCGGCGAGAGCATCCACGTCGACACCCAGCGGAACGTCTACCTCGTGGACGCCCGCAGCGGCGAGATCGCGGCGGGCGACCTGCTGCTGCGGCTCGACATCGCCCAACTCCTCGCCTACCTCGGCACCCGCGTCGGAGCCGAGCGCTCCGTCGGGGCGGCGGCGAAGGTGCTGGGAGAGAACACGCTGGCCGGGGCGATGCCGCTGCTCCAGCGGATCGCGCTGAGCCGGGACACCCGGACGGCCGCCCGCAGGGACAGGAAGCTCCTGCCCGCCATCCGGGAGCAGATCGTCGCGCTGAAGCCGCAGGTCGAGGTCGAGGAGGTGCGGCTCGAGCGGTTCCGCCCCCGGACGCTGGTGACGATCATCGTCAGCGCACTCGGCGCCTATTTACTGCTCACCCAGCTCAGCCGGGTCAACCTGATCACCGTGCTCACCACGGCCAACTGGGCGTGGAGCGGCGTCGCGCTGGTCGCCAGCGCCCTCAGCTACGTCGCGGCGGCGATCCTGCTGCGCGGGTTCGTGCCCGAGCCGCTGCCGCTCGGCCGTACGGTCCTGGCCCAGCTCGCCGCGTCGTTCGTGAAGCTGGTCGCGCCGGCCGCGGTCGGCGGCGTCGCACTCAACACCCGCTACCTGCAGAAACGGGGCGTCCCGCCGGCGGCGGCGGTGACCAGTGTGGGGGCTTCGCAGCTCATCGGCCTGGCCATGCACATCATGCTGCTGCTGCTGTTCGGCTACCTCACCGGAACGCAGGCCGCGCCGTCCCTCACCCCGTCACGGGGCCTGCTCGTCGTGCTGCTCGGCGTCGCGGTGCTCTTCCTGATCGTGCTGGCCGTGGGGCCGCTGCGCCGCTTGCTGACCACCCGCCTGCGTGCCATGTTCTCCGGGGTGATCCCGCGGCTGCTCGACGTCGTGCAGTCACCCAAGAAGATGGTCGAAGCGGTGGGCGGGACCCTGCTGCTCACCCTCAGCTTCGTGATCTGCCTCCAGGCGTGCGTGCAGGCCTTCGGCGGCGAGGCCAGCTTCACGGCGGTCGCCGTGGTGTTCCTGGCCGGCAACGCCATCGGCTCGGCCGCTCCGACGCCCGGCGGCCTCGGCGCGGTGGAGTACGCCCTGTCGCTCGGCCTGCAGGTCGCCGGCGTGCCGGGCCCCATCGCCACCTCGGCCGTGCTGCTGTTCCGGCTGATGACGTTCTGGCTGCCCGTCCTCCCCGGCTGGGCCTCCTTCGCCTACCTCCAGCGTCAGAACGCCCTCTGAGCCGTCCTGCCGCCCGGCATCCCGGGCCAGGCGGATCGTGGGGGTCAAAAGCCGGGGGCCGACGAGCCGGGGGTCACAAGCCAGGGGTCACAAGCCGGGGGCACGCGCCGGCCGCGCCGTGCCCCCGCGGCTCGTGGACGCTCAGTGCGCGCTGGAATCGGCCCAGAGGTTGATCCCGCACTCGACGGCGTCCTTGTCGATCGCGTCCAGCTCGTCCTGGGTGAAGTCGAGCCGGTTGATCGCGTCGAGGCTCTCGTCGAGTTGCTCGACGCTGGACGCGCCGATCAGTACCGACGTCACCCGCGGGTCGCGAAGCGCCCAGGCCAGGGCCATCTGTGCCAGCGACTGCCCGCGCTGCCCGGCGATCTCGTTGAGCCGTCGGACATGGCGGAGGCTCTCCTCCGTGAGCAGGGACGGATCGAGCGACTTGCCCTGGGCCGCCCGCGAGTCCTTCGGGATGCCGTTCAGGTAGCGGCCGGTCAGCATGCCCTGTGCCAGCGGAGAGAACGCGATGCAGCCGGCGCCCTCCTCCTCCAGCACGTCGAGCAGCCCGTTCTCGATCCACCGGTTGAGCATGGAGTAGGAGGGCTGGTGGATGAGCAGCGGCGTGCCCATGTCCCGCAGGATCGCCGCGGCCTGCCGGGTTCGCTCGGGAGAGTAGGACGAGATGCCCGCGTAGAGCGCCTTGCCCGAGCGGACCGCGTGGGCCAGCGCCCCCATGGTCTCCTCCAGGGGCGTCTCCGGATCGAAGCGGTGGCTGTAGAAGATGTCCACGTAGTCGAGGCCCATCCGCTTCAGCGACTGGTCGAGGCTCGCGAGCAGATACTTGCGCGACCCCCAGTTGCCGTACGGGCCGGGCCACATGTCGTACCCCGCCTTGGTGGAGATCACCAGCTCGTCGCGATACCTGGCGAAATCCTGCTGGTAGAGGTGCCCGAAGTTGATCTCGGCGGAGCCGTACGGCGGACCGTAGTTGTTGGCGAGGTCGAAGTGGGTGACCCCGCGGTCGAAGGCCCGGCGGAGGATGGCCCGCTGGGTCTCGATCGGCTTGTCGTCGCCGAAGTTGTGCCACAACCCGAGCGACACCGCGGGCAGTCTCAGCCCGCTCCGTCCGGTCCGGTTGTACGGCATGGGCCCATACCGGCCCTCGGCAGCCACATAGCTCACTCGGTCACTCCAACTCGGTTCAGGATCCAGGAGAGCGCGAACGCCTCCTCACGCCAGGCGTCGTAACGGCCGCTGCGGCCTCCATGGCCGGCGCCCATCTCGGTTTTCAACAGGAACGGACCGCCCTGCGCGGTGGCGCGGAGCCGGGCGATCCACTTGGCCGGCTCGTGGTAGAGCACCCGCGTGTCGTTGAGGCTGGTGGTCGCCAGGATCGGCGGGTATGCCCGGCCGTCGACGTTCTCGTAGGGCGAGTAGGTCTTCATGTACGCGTAGACCTCGGGGTCGTGCAGCGGGTCGCCCCACTCGTCCCACTCGGTCACCGTGAGCGGCAGCGACGGGTCGAGGATCGTGTTCAGCGCGTCCACGAACGGGACCTCGGCGACGATCCCCGCGAACTCCTCGGGCGCCAGATTGGCGACCGCGCCCACGAGCAGACCACCGGCCGAACCGCCCCTGGCGATGACCTTGTCGGACCATCCCTCGGCCTTCAGATGCCGAGCGGCCGTCACGAAGTCGGTGAAGGTGTTCTTCTTGCTGGTGAGCTTGCCGTCCTCGTACCACCGGCGGCCCATCTCGCCGCCCCCGCGCACGTGGGCGATCGCGAACACGAACCCTCGGTCGAGCAGCGAGAGCCGGGCCACCGAGAAGTAGGGATCGATGGACGACTCGTAGCTGCCGTAGCCGTAGAGCAGGGTGGGGGCGGGCCGGCTCGTGTCCTTCCGGACCACGATCGAGATCGGGATCCTGGTGCCGTCAGGAGCGGTGGCCCATTCGCGGAACTGCTCGTAGTCGGCGGGGTCGTAGCCGCCGAGCACCGCCCTCTGCTTGAGCAGGATCAGCTCGCGCGAGCGCAGGTCGTAGTCGTACACCGACGGCGGAGTGACCATGGACGTGTAGCTGAGGCGCAGCCGGCTGGTCTCGAACTCCGCGTTGCCGGTCGGCGCGACGTCGTACAGCGGCTCCGGAAAGGAGATCTCGTACGGCTCGCCGCCGTCGCCCGGCAGGATCCGGACGCCGGTGAGACCGTCACGCCGGAAGTGGACGCTGACGAAGTCCTTGAACGCGTCCACATCGAGCAGCCGTGTGTCGTCCCTGTGCTCGATCAGCGGAGTCCAGCTCCCCGGATCGTCGATGGGCGCAGTGGCGAGCTCGAAGTTCACGGCGCCGCCGTCGTTGTGCAGGATGAGGAAGCGGCCGGCCGCGTGCTCCAGCCCGTACTCCACGCCGGTCTGCCGGGGGCGGACCACCGCGAACTCGCCTCCCGGGGCGGCCGCGTCGAGGACCCGGACCTCGCTGGTGATCTTGCTGCCCGAGGTCAGCACCAGGTAGCGCTGGCTGCGGGTCAGGCCGATGCCCACCCAGAAGCGCTCGTCGTCCTCCTGGTAGACGACGGTGTCATCCGTCGAGCCGAGGGTGTGCCGGTGGATCCGGTACGGCCGCCACGCCTCGTCCACCGTCGTGTAGAAGAACGTGGACCCGTCGGCCGACCAGGCGCCGCCGTAGAAGACACCCGGAATCTCGTCCGGGAGCAGTTCGCCCGTCTCCAGATCCTTGAACCGGAGAGTGAAGCGCTCGTCTCCGGAGAAGTCGGTCGAGTAGGCGAGCTTCGTGCCGTCGGGGCTGACCGCGCTCGTACCCATGGAGAAGAAGGGGCTGTCGCCCGCGAGCTCGTTGCCGTCCAGGATCACCTGTTCGCCGGGAAGCGACGTGCCCGGCTCCAGTTGGGGCGGGCTGTCACCGTCGGCGGCCACGCGGCACTGGATGCCGTACTGCTTGCCCTCTTCGGTCCGGGAGTAGTACCACCAGGCGCCCTTGCGCGTGGGCACCGACAGGTCGGTCTCCAGCGTCCTGCCCTTGATCTCCTTGAAGATGCTCTCCTGGAGGTCCTGCAGGTGGCCGGTCATCTCCTGGGTATAGGCGTTCTCCGCCTCCAGGTACGCGATGGTGTCGGGATCGTCCTTCTTGAGCAGCCACGCATACTCGTCGACCACGGTGTCACCGTGATGCGTGCGCTCCAGGGGAACCTTCTTCGCTACAGGCGGCATGTCGCTCACCCGCCAAAGTCTATGTTCGGCATGGTCCCGCCACGTCTCCTCGCTGCGGCCTGTGGATAACCCGTGCCGGGGAACAGGAGGCCGGGGCCGGCGCGTCGCGGTCCCCGCCTACCGGCCGTGAGACGACCGGAATACATCCGGGGGCTCCAGGCGTTCTCTGCAAGTTGGGTCATGGCGGTGCCGGACCCTGGTAATCTTGTGGTGTCGGCGCGGTTCGGCGCACTCCTCTTCGATCACTTCGGTGGTTGTCTTGCGTGTGCACGGTGGTTGCCGGTGAGCTTCTCGTACTTTTCGATCTTCTGGTTCTCGGTGGTTTTGCGCCGGGGTGGGGGTTCGGGTAAGTTAGAGGGGTTGCCCCGGAAACGGGGGGTCGAAATTCCTGTCGGTCGGCGGGTTTCGGGTCAAGAAGTCCCGGTGGGGCGGATTTGACACGAAAGAGCCGGTCGGGAAGAATTAAGACCAGCAAGACAAAAGAAAAACAAACGGTGATAACGCCCCGGAGCGTGGGACCTTCTGAGGTTTCGGGTGATGGTGGTCGCGTCCGTTTCTTGAGAACTCAACAGTGTGCTAAAAGCCAGTGCATGAAATCATGCATGACCCCGTCATAGCGGCACTCTTTGTGGTGTCGGTGACG
>NZ_FTNI01000076.1 GCF_900156315.1 Microbispora rosea
GGGTTAAACGACAAAAAGTGTGTCTGATTCAGCGTGTCGTGGGGGTTAGATTTGGCCTTTTTGGATGCCGATTGAGTGTGTGTAGTTGGTGTCGATAGCGTTGTCGTAGAGGGCTGGTCGTCCGGTTTCGTGGTCGGCTTCGTTCTCGTTTCGGGTCAGGGTGGATACTTTGGCGAGTTGGCCCTGGCCCCAGTCGGACTGACTGGCGATTCGTACTGGATCGTCAGGCAGTTCCGTTTTCAAATAGAGCCACCAATCCAGCATGCGGCGTTGTCGTTCACCTGATCTGCCGCGGTGTGTTCTGGCGAGCAGTTTGAGCTGGGCGTTGATGCCGCCTTCCAGGCTGTTGGTGGTGGATTTGATCCACTCTGGTTGAAGTACTGCTTTTGGCGGGTTGAGGTAGACAAACAGCATCTCGGACCGCCAAAGATGGTTGAGGCTGTTGTATGCCTTGCGCACGTTGTGATGCGTCCACACGCGGGTCCATGCACCGGTTTTGGGATCTTTGACCAGGGTTTTCTCGTCCATCCATGACCGGTAGAGCGTGGAGAACTCGTGCAGCTGCGCACCCCATGCAGCGGCTTCATCCAGCGTGGTGATCCGGGTCAGCTTCAGCGCAAGTCGGTAGATGGTGCGCCCGGCATCGGTGCGTGGGTTACTGGTGGTGTAGCGGCGTACCACGCGTTGGGCGTGGACGAGGCAGCGTTGAATTTTCGTAGTCGGCCAGCACTTTTTGATCGCGCTGTATGCGCCTTGGCCGCCGTCGATGACGGCGATGAGTGGGGCTTCGATGCGCTCAAGCAGCAGTTGGTAGTCGCGGGTGGTTTCGTGTTTGCACCAGTGCCAGGCAATCACGTGGTCGATCGTCGCCGCGACGATCAAGCAGCCGCCAGCGGTGTAGGTGCCGTCAAGGAAGATCTGGTCGTAGACCCGCTTGTCGTGGCCGGCGGTGGGGTCAGGCACATCAACGAACCAGAACGGTTCGAATCGACGTTGCATCGTGCGCGGTGAGCACCCCACACGGCGGGCAACGGTATCGAGGCTGGCGCCGGTGGTGAGGTGGTCGATGAAGACGGTGAACGCCGCCGCGTTGGTGATGTCGCTTCTGCGTTTCACGCTGGAGGCGCCGCATCGTTTGCAGCGCCACCTGGTGGTGCCTTTGCTAGTGGTGCCGTTTCGTTTCATTTCTCCGCCGCAGTGGCAGCGTGGTTGGTTCTTTGACATTGCGACACCACACCACGCCGCACATAGCACATCACGGCAGCCACACCGAGGATTGAACGCTCGAGACCTAAATATATGCCCCCGAAGCATATATTTCCCTGAAACCTACAGGTCAAACCCTGAAAATCGTCGATTCCAGACACACTTTTTGTCGTTTAACCCAC
>NZ_FTNI01000053.1 GCF_900156315.1 Microbispora rosea
GCCGGCGCCACCACCGTCGTCCCCATCACCGTCACCATCCCCCAAAACGCCACCCCCGGCGACCACCCCGCAGGCGTCACCGCCTCCGTCGACGCCATCTCCGGCCAAGTCCGCGTCCACAACCGCGTCGGCGTCCGCCTCAACATCCGCGTCAACGGCACCTTCGCCGCCAAAGTCACCGTCAACGACGTCCACACCGCCTACACCTGGTCGTGGAACCCCTTCACCCCCGGCACCGTCGAAGTCACCTACACCCTCGCCAACACCGGCAACGTCCGCCTCGCCCCCGACAGCCGCATCCTCACCTCCACCTTCGCCGGCGAAAACGGCTGGGACGACACCTCCGAAGCCAAAGCCCGCGAAATCATGCCCGGCGGCAGCCGCACCTTCACCGCACGCGTGACCGGCACCTGGCCCCTGGGACCCATCGGCACCACGATCATGGCCATCCCCTCCCCCGCCGGCAAACCCCTGCCCGGCGTCACCGCCGAACGCGTCGCCATCGACACCACCGTCTGGGCCATCCCCTGGCCCCAGCTCACCCTCCTCCTCCTGCTCGTCATCGCCGTCCTCACCCTCCGCCTCACCAGCATCCGACGCCGCCGCCGCATCGAAAAGCTGATCATCCTCAACAGCCGCGGCACCCCCCTCGGAACATGAGCCGGCGTCCCCCTTCCAGCCCCGCAACCGACATCCGCCCCTCAGGAGGTGGCACCATCAACAGACCCAGGCAACCGATGCCGGTTCAGCGGCCTCCGGTCCGGGGCCGCGTGCTCGCCCTCGCGGTCGCCTTCGCGCTCGGCGCGCTCGTCGCCGGCGGTGCGGTGTTCGGGATGACCCGGCCGAGTTCGATCGAGCAGATGGCCGACCAGATCCGCGCCGAGTCCGCCCTCCGGGACAAGACGCAGATCAAGACCCTGACGGAGCTGGCCCGCACCACGCGGGACCGGCTTGTCCCCGTTCTCGACGGGCTGGGCCGGGCCCTGCCCGCCGACGGCACGGCGGGGCCGGTCGTGGTGACCGCCGCCGACGTCGAGAACTGGCGGAAGGCGGCCACCGCGGCGGTGGAGGGCTTCGCCGACCCGCCGTCCGGTGAGACCGCCACCAACGTGGCGAGGTCGAGTCTCACCTCCGCCGTGCGGCAGATCGCCACGGCCGTCGACACCTACGCCGCCGCGCGGGACCTCACCGGACCGGCCCGCACCACCGCGATGGACCTGACCGTGCGGCAACGCGCCGACGCGCTCTTCACCTGGTCGGTCGGAGCCACCGCCCTCGACGCGGTGAACGTCGACGCGGGCTACGGCCACCAGCACGTCTTCCTGCCGACACCCGGCGAGGGGGAACTCACCCCCGACAACGAACCCGAGGGGAATCACGACTCGTGAAAAAGACACTGACCTACGTCCTCACCGCCCTGATGGCCGGGCTCGTGCTGATGCTCGGCGCACCGGCGGCCTCCGCCCACGGTGGAGCGATCAAGCTGGAGGTGACGGGGGACGGCGCCGACAACGTCAACGTGCTGGCGACGTACAAGAAGGACGGCCACCCGGTCACCGAGATCGTCGAGGCGACGCTGTCCGCGACCTCGGCCGACGGCCGTTCCTTCGGGCCGGTGCCGCTCAGGTCGGCGCCCGAGGGCCAGAACCTCTACCACGCCGCCGAGCCGCTGCCGAACGGCGACTGGAAGGTCACCGTGACCGCGACCGAGCCCGCCAAGGCGGCCACGACGGTGAAGGTGAAGGCGGGAGAGATCTCCGTCTCGCCCGTGGCGGCGACCGGTCCCGCATCGGCGTCCGCGCAGAGCAAGGCGGCCGCGGCGGCGGACGACGAGGGCGCGATGGGCATGCCCCTCAAGATCGGCATCATCGCTCTCGTGGCGCTCCTCGCCGTCGCGGCCTTCATCGGCCTCGCCCGGCGCAACCGGGCGAGCGTCGGTCGCTGAAAGAGAGCCCAGGTGATCGGGCGACTGAACCCCGGCACGGCCTGGAGCGGCGATCACCACGATGGGCCGGGATGAGGATCCCGGCCCATCGTGGTGTTGTCCCGTGACGGATCAGGGGCTCGTGCAGGTGAGGGCGGGGGTGGCCGCCGCGCCGTTGGCGGTGAAGCCGAAGGTGGTGGAGGCCCCGGCCGCGACGGAGCCGTTGTAGGCGGCGTTGCGGACGGTCACGCTGGAGCCGGACACGCTCTGCGTGCCGTTCCACAGACTGCTGATGGTCTGCCCGCCCGGCCAGGTCCACTTCACCGTCCAGCCGTTGACCGCCGAGCCGCCCGCGCGGACCGTGACCTCCGACTGGAAGCCGCCCGGCCAGCTGTTGACCGTCGTCAGGGTCGCCGTGCACGCGCCCGTGACCGGTGGCGTGGGGCTGGGGCTGGGGCTGGTCGGTGGAGTCGGGCTCGGGCTCGTCGGCGGGGTCGGGCTCGGCGAGGTGTCGGGAACGCTGTTGAGGGCGTTCAGCGCCGCGGTGTAGGCGGGCTTGGGCTGGTAGCCGGAGTCCCACATCATGGGGGCGCCATAACCGGGGAACGTCCCGGGGATCCAGGAATGGCCGTCGTCCACGCCCCACTGTGAGACGCCGACGCAGCGGGCGACCGCCAGGCAGGCGTTCACGACCTTGCCGTAGTCCGTGCCCTGCTGCTGCAGTTCGGAGGAGTCGGCCGGCATCGGGATGCGGTCGTCGAGTTCGGTGATGGCGACGTCCAGGCCCAGGTTGGCGAAGCGCTGCATGTTCGCCTGCAGGGACGAGGGAATCTGGCCGACGATGAAGTGGCTCTCGAAACCGATGCCGTGCAGCGGGACACCCCGGGACAGCAGCGACTGGGCCAGCGAGTAGAGCGCGTTGCTCTTGGCGTTGGTGCCCTCGATGTTGTAGTCGTTGATGTACAGCTTGGCGTCCGGGTCGGCGGCGTGCGCGGCCCGCAACGCGTTCGCGATGTAGTCGGCGCCCATCGCCTTATAGAACACGTCCTGGCGCAGCGTGCCGTCCTCGTTGTACGGCTCGTTGATCACGTCCCAGGCGTAGACCTTCCCCTTGTAGTGGGTGGCCTCGGTGGTGATGTGGTTCTCCATCACGCCCTGGACCTGGTTCAGCGGCAGGCTGCTGACCCAGGATGGCAGTTGGGCGTGCCAGACCAGATTGTGGCCGCGTACCCGCATGCCGTGGGACTGGGCGAAGGAGACGATCTGGTCACCCGACCCGAAGTTGAACGAGCCTCTGGACGGCTCGGTGGCGTCCCACTTCATCTCGTTGCCGGGGGTCACCATGTCGAACTGGGCCGCGGCGAGGTTGACCTCGGCGCTGATGCCGAGGTCGCCGCGCGTCAACGCGGTGCCGAAGTAGCGCCCCTTGGCCTCGGCCGACGCCTTCAGCGTCGACGCCGCCTGCGCGGGCATCGCCAGGCCGGCCGAGACGGCGGTGGCCGTGGCCAGAACGGTGGCCAGAACGGCGGCCAGTCCGCGGGCGCGGCCTCGTGACCGGTCGATCGGATGGTTGGGCGGTTCCATCTCAGCCCTCCAGTGGTGACTCGGATGCTGTGTGTGAACATGACACGCGGGCGTGGGAACAGGACCGAGGGTCTGCGGCGCTCCCGTGACCAGCTCGGCTCCGGACCTGTCCGGGGAACGGCCGTCGATTGTTAGCGCTAACAACTGACTTCTCGACGTTCCCTCAGCCCGATGGCGGTGAGTGGAGCAAATACGGCTCGAACCGGTTCGTCAAGAACGCGACCGTGCTCCCCATCGGAGGCTCCGCCTCTTGCGTGCCGTTTCACCACCGCGTACTCGCCCCGGCCCGCTTCGTACGCGCGCTTCCGTCACTGAAACGTTCACCACATACGGAGCCGGTACGCATCCCTTATGGGGAAGACGTGGAGGTGCCGGCGTCCGGCAGTGGGAAACGGCGCAGCTGGAGTTTCTGGATTTTTCCCGAGCCCGTCTTCGGCAGGTCGTCAATTATGTCGAAATAGACGGGCAACTTGTATTTGGCCAGGCGGGGGCGGAGAAATTCGCGCAACTCGTCGGCGGTGACACTCGTGCCGGGACGGAGAACCACGAACGCGCGGCCGACCTCACCCCAGGTGGCATCGGGTACGCCCAGCACCGCGACCTCGGCGACGGCCGGATGCTCGAAGATCGCGGCCTCGACCTCGGCCGGATAGACGTTCTCCCCACCCGAGATGTACATGTCCTTGACCCGGTCGACGACGTACAGGTGGCCGTCCTCGTCCAGAACGGCGACGTCTCCGGAGCGGAACCAGCCGCCGTCGGAGAACGCGGCGGCGGTCGCCTCGGGATTGCGCCAGTAGCCGGGGGTCACGTTCGGCCCCTGGATGAGCACCTCGCCCGGCTGCCCCGGCGCGGCGTCCGTGCCGTCGGGCCGCACGACCCGCACGTCGGCGAAGAACACCGGCACTCCCGCCGAGCCCACCTTGCGCACGCTCTGGCTGGCCTCGAGGAAGGTGGCGCCGGGAGCCGTCTCGGTGAGTCCGTATCCCTGGCAGAACACCAGGCCGCGTTCCTGGTAGGTGCGGATCAGCGCGGCGGGGATCGACGCGCCTCCGGACATCAGGGTGCGCAGCGAGGACAGGTCCGCGCCCGCCCACCTGGGTGACCGGGCGAACGCGGCGAACATCGTGGTGACCCCGAACATCCAGGTGACCCGGTGCTTCTCCATGAGGTCGTAGCACTCGTCCACGTCCCACGACGGCATGATCACCGAGCATCCGCCCTTGAGGAAGGTGGGCAGCAGGGTCTGGTTCAGGGCGGCGACGTGGAAGAGCGGCGCGCTGATCAGCGTCACCTCGTCGCTGGCGACGTCGACGCCCAGCAGGAGGTTGAAGCAGTTCCACACGAGGTTGCCGTGGGTGAGCATCGCGCCCTTGGGCCGCCCGGTCGTACCCGAGGTGTAGAGGATGAGCGCCGTGTCGTCCAGCCGCACAGGCGTGTCGATCGGGGTGGGGTCGCCCTCCGCGAGCCAGGTCTCGTATGCCCGCTCCCCCGGCCCCGGAGCGCCCAGAACGACGACCTGCCGGAGGGAGGCCGCGGTGTCCGGCGGCAGGGCCCGGACCACCTCGGCGCACTCGGGCGCGTAGACCAGGACCGCCGCACCCGAGTGGTCCAGCATGTAGTCGATCTCGGGCGCGGCCAGACGGAAGTTCAGCGGTACGAAGATCGCCCCGAGCAGGTGCGAGGCGAACATGGTCTCGGCGAAGGCGACGTGGTTGCGGCCGAGGAAGGCGACCCGGTCACCGGCCCCCACCCCCGCCGCACGCAACCGCGACGCCAGCCGTGCCGTCCGTTCGTGAACCTCGGCGTAGGTGAAGGGCCGGTCCTCGAAGACGAACGCGACCCGGTCCGGTGTCATCTGGGCCCGGCGGGCGGGCCACCCTCCCAGTCCGGCGTTGCGCATCGGTGTTCGACCTCCTGTGAGCTGGGGGGATCAGGGAAGGCGCCAGGACCGAGCGGGCGCGGCGGCCCGGGACCGGCGGACGAGGCCGACCTGGGAGTCGACAGCGGCGGCGCCGGAGACGGCGCCCGTCACGGATCAGGCGTAGTGCCGGTAGATCACCCGGGCGACGCAGGCCGGCTTGTTCGCGCCCTCGATCTCGACGGTGAAGTCGAGCAGCATCTGGACGCCGTCGCCGGGGACGTCCTCGACGGAGACCACGACGGCGGCGAGGCGGATCCTGCCGCCGACCTTGACCGGGCTGGGGAAGCGGACCTTCTCCAGCCCGTAGTTGACGCTCATCTTCACGCCCTGGATGTCGAGCAGTTCGTTGAACAGCGGGATGACCAGGGACAGGGTGAGGTAGCCGTGGGCGATCGGGCCGCCGAACGGCCCGTCCGCGGCTCGGACGGGATCGACATGGATCCACTGGTGGTCGTCGGTGGCGTCGGCGAAGGTGTTCACCCGCTCCTGGGTGATCTCCAGCCAGCCGCTGTGGCCGAGATCCTTGCCGGCCAGCGCCTTGATCTCGTCGAGCCCGTGCGCGGTGGTGGTCATGCGTCTGTCGTCCTCTCCTGCGTGCCGAGCCCGAGCAGGCGTACGGCGTTGTCCTTCAAGATCTTCGGGCGGACCTCGGGCTTGATCTCGAGCTTGTCGAAGTCGGCCAGCCAGCGGTCCGGGGTGATCACCGGATAGTCGGAGCCGAAGAGCACCTTGTCCTTGAGCAGCGTGTTGGCGTAGCGCACGAGCTGCGGCGGGAAGTACTTCGGCGACCATCCCGACAGGTCGATGTAGACGTACGGCTTGTGCGTGGCGACGGCCAGCGCCTCGTCCTGCCACGGGAACGACGGGTGGGCCAGGATGATCCGCAGCTCGGGGAAGTCCACGGCGACGTCGTCCACGAGCATGGGATTGCCGTACTTGAGCCTGATGCCGCCCCCGCCGGGAACGCCCGCGCCGATGCCGGTCTGGCCGGTGTGGAACAACGCCGGAACGCCGAGCTCCTCGATCGCCTCGTACAGCGGGTACGCCACGGGGTCGTTGGGCGCGATGCCCTGGATGCTCGGATGGAACTTGAACCCGCGCACGCCGTGCTCCTGGACCAGCCGCCGCGCCTCGCGCGCGCCCGCCCGGCCCTTCCAGGGATCGACGCTCGCGAACGGGATCAGTACGTCGGCGTGCTCCGCACAGCTCTCCGCGACCTCTTCGTTCGAGATGCGCGGGTGCCCGGTGGCGTGCTCGGCGTCGACGGTGAACACCACCGCGGCCATCTTCCGCTCCCGGTAGTACGCGGCGATCTCCGTGATGGTCGGCTGCCGGTGCCCGTGGGCCTTGAAGTAGTCCGCCGAGGCGCCGAACAGCTCGGGGCTCAGCGAGCCGTGCCCGTCCTTGGAGATCTCCGCGTGCGTGTGCACGTCGATCGCGACCAGGTCGGCGACGTTCATGACCGTCATGTCAGACTCCCTGTGCGTCCTCGGCGGGGACCTTGGGCGCGGGGATGCCGTACGTCTCCGGCTCGGCGCCGACTCCCGACTGCCAGGAGGCGGCGATGGTCTCGGCCGTCCATCCTCCGTCGGCGAACGCGACGGCCTTCTCCGCGGGGTGCGACCACAGCGCGAGGCGGTCGCCGCCGATGCCGATCGCCTGGCCGGTCACGCCGGCGGAGGCGTCCGAGGCGAGGAACACGACGAGCCCCGCCACGTCCTCGACCGTGCCCAGCCCCTCGTCCTTGCGCAGCCACTCGGGGAACGGCTTCCCGGTCCGCTCGGACTCCTCGATTACCGGGGCGAAGACGGGGATCGTCTTGGTCATCTCCGTCGCCGCCACCGGCACGACCGCGTTCACCGTGACGTTCGCCCTGGCCAGCTCCATCGCCCAGGTCCTGGCCATCGCCACGATGCCCGCCTTGGCCGCCGCGTAGTTGGTCTGCCCGAAGTTCCCGCGCTGGCCCGCGGGCGAGGAGATCAGGATCAGCCGGCCACCGGTCCCCTGCTCACGCATCCGGATCGCCGCGGCCCGCGCGCAGGTGAACGTGCCGCGCAGATGCACGCCGATGACCGCGTCGAAGTCGTCGTCCGTCATCTTCCACAGGACCCGGTCGCGCAGGATTCCCGCGTTGGTCACCATCACGTCGATCCGGCCGAACTCCTTCACGGCCGTGTCGACCAGCCGGTCGGCCACCTCGGCGGACCCGACCGGGGCGACGACGCTCCGCGCGGCGCCGCCGCCGGCGGTGATGGCCTCGACGACCTGCGCGGCCGCGTCGGCGTCCACGTCGTTGACGACCACCGCCGCCCCGGCCGCGGCCAGCGCTTCCGCGTAGGCGCGGCCGAGCCCGCGGCCCGCACCTGTGACAACGGCGACCTTGCCGGAAAGATCCATGGGTTCCCCCTGAGTTGTACGGCGAATGGCGCGAATATATGACACTATTGTGACGACCGTCAAAGATGTGCACAACATATGTGCGACACCGGTCCCCATGGCGCAGCGGAGCCGGGTGACGACCGAGGTCAGGCCAGGACGACGTTCTCCAGCCACTGACCGACGCGTTTGACCACCTCGTCGTCGAAGGTGCGGGCGTCGACGTTGTCGGCGTGGATCTCGATCACCGGGAACCCGGCCGCCTCCAGTGCCCTGGCCGTGAAGTAACTGCCGCGAGGGTCGTCGGAGACCAGATGGACCACGCCGTCGATGCCGTGCAGGCGGGCCTCCTTCACGTACCACTCGCTCGACCACGGCGGGGTGTAGAGCTGGTCGGTGAAGGCGGCGAAGCGCGCCGCGAGCGCCCTCATCGGGTCGTCGCCGTAGCGGATGTACCCGTCGGCGGCGATGGCCAGATACATCGACCAGACGAACACCGCGCCGTACTCGTCCTGGAAGCGCTGGTAGAAGCCCATGTCGTACCAGAGGCCGCGGCCGATCCACATCAGCCGGGCCCGCTCGTCCGGGCACGCGGCCTGGCCCGTGTCGACCCGTTCGCGCACCTCCTCGTAGAAGCGCTTCGCGATGTCCCTCGCCCACTCGGTGCCGCGGTGCCACTGCGGGAGCATGACGCTGGGGATGCTGTCGACGACGCCGAGCGGCGCGGGCCGGGTGCGGGCGATGAGGTCGCGGGTCTTCCTGTTCCACTCCTCCTGCTCGTTGACCAAAGCCATCACTTCCCGGAAGCGGGACTCGCTGAAGCGTCTTCCGGTGGTGGTCTCCAGGAACCTGACGAGGTTCTCCAGCTCCGCGGTGAGCAGGTCCAGCCTGGCCGGGCCGACGGCCTGCTCCCAGCGGTGCGGCATCAGCTCCCACCAGTTGGCGGGGACCTCGTTCTCGGCGGCGCTTTCCAGCGGATAAAAGGTGACCCCGGGCTCGTGGCCCCAGATGTCGAAGACCTTGCGCGTCACGTCGCCGGAGGCGTCGCCGACGACGATGTCCGGCTTCGGCAGGCCGCCCCACGGGCCGGCCTCCGGTTCCGGATCGAAGGCGGAGCCGAGGGTGACCGCGTTGTACTGCTCGGAGTAGTCGGGGTAGCCACGCTCCCGCACCAGCTCCAGGTAGTGACCCGAGCGCTGCTTGGCCGCCACCAGGGACGCCCACCATTGGCTGACCGCGTACGGGATGTCCATCGTGCGGAAGATCTCGTGCGGGACGTCCGCGTTCAGCAGGGCGAACGGCTCGCCGGCCGCCACCCGCCGTCGCAGGTCGGCGAACCATTCGCGCTGGTGCCTGCCCGCCTCGGCCGCGGTCGCGAGGGATTTCACACTGCGCATGGATGTTCCTTCCGCAGGGCGGTCAGGTCGGCACGCCCGTACTCCTGGCGCTCCAGCAGCACGGCGGGGATGTCGAGCGCCGCGCGCTGCGCCGGGAAGTCCCAGGCCGGGGCCTCGTCGCCGATCCTGGAGTAGGCGACGAAGAGCTCGGCCCGGCAGTGCCGTACGGCCCGCGCCGCGTGCGCGGCGCGCTCGCCCACCGTGGCCCGGTGCGCGGTCGGGCCGCTGTGGTGGTAATGCTCGGCCAGCGCGTCGAGCCCGCCCGCGCCGACCGGTCTGTCCGGGTGCGGGCCGCCGAAGGAGTGGTCCTCGCCGACGATCACGTAGCCCTCGGACTCGACGGCCTCGTACACGTGCGGCGTGTCGTGGTCGCCGCCGCTCAGGAAGACGCGCCGCCCGGCGTGTTCTCCGAGCTGTCCCGCCTCGGCCAGCAGCCGTTCCAGCAACGCGATGTGCTCGTCCACGGGCAGGCCCGGGTCGGCCACCGCGAGGAACTGCCGGCCCGTCAGGCGGGCGGGCACGGCCCGGCGGAGCTCGGCGACGGCGGCCAGCAGCCGGCGGCGCTCGTCGTGCGCCGCCACCGCCCCGGCCAGGTCGAGAGGGCGGCCGGTCCAGGCCTCCAGCCTGGCCGCGAACTCGCCGATCCTGCGCCGGTTGTACCGGGCGGTCGTGCGGTGCGGCAGGTGCAGGATGTCCACGAGATACGCCTCGGGCAGCTTCGTGCCGGGCTCCACGCGGCGCAGCTCGCGCAGCGCGTAGAACAGCCGCAGGGACGCCTCGCAGTCGTGCGAGACCACGATGTGGTCCAGGTCGCCGAAGGCCCCGTCGAGCAGCCGGGTGAGCACCGAGCGGGCCATCGGGTCCACCCCGCGGCCCAGGTAGCGGTCCCCGAGCGCGGAGCCGGACTCCGGGTCGCCCGTGAGGCGGAACGCACGGACCCCTGCGGCCGTCAGCAGTTCGACCGGCATGTCCGCCCCGACGTACCCGACGACCGGCGTCCGGTCGCCGGCCGGGCCCTTCGGGGAGGCCGGAGGCGCGCCGCGCCGGGCGTACGCCTCCTCCAGCGCGGCGAGCGCCGTGGGCATGTCAGATCACCCCCTCTCCGGCCAGGGCCTTGAGCTCGTCGTCGGAGTAGCCGAGCAGGCCGCCGTAGATCTCCGCGTTGTGCTCGCCGAGGCCGGGCGCCGGCCGGTCGAGCCCGGCCTCCGAAGCGGAGAAGCGGATCGGCACGCCGGTCCCGTACAGGTCCCCCTGGGGGCCCTGGCCCGGACGGTGGCGCGGATGCTCCAGCGGCACGACCTCCTCGCGCTCCAGCACCAGCGGGTCGCGCACGGCGTCGCCGGGCTCGCGCACCTCGGCGGCGGGGACGCCGTGCCGGGTGAGCGCGTCGAGGATCGCGTCGAGCGGGCGGTCCGCCGCCCACGAGGCCACCAGCGCGTGCAGCTCGCCGGCGTTGGCCACGCGCGCGTCACGGGTGGCGAAGCGCGGGTCCGCGGCCAGATCGTCGCGTCCCATCGCCGCGAACAGGCCGCGGGCGAACGCGTCGGTGGGACCGCACAGCGCGAACCAGCCGTCCGCGGCGGGGAACGTTCCGAACGGCGCCAGCCTGGGCACCGTCGTCCCCGTGCGCATGGGCAGGCCCAGCTTCTCGTACGCGTCGAACGGCTCACACGCCACCAGCGAGGTCAGCGCTCCCAGCATCGACACGTCCACGTGCTGGCCCTGGCCGGTCGCGTCGGCCCGCAGGACCGCGGCGAGCGTGCCGATCACCGCGTACAGCGGCGCGACCAGGTCGCCCACCGGCAGCCCGAAGCGGACCGGCGGCTCGCCGGGCGCGCCCGCGGTCATCATCACGCCGCTGAGCGCCTGGATGATGGTGTCCATCGCCTTTCCGGAGCCCGGACCGCCCTGCGCGCCGAAGCCGCTGATCGACGTGCACACGATGCGCGGGTTGATCGCGCTGGCCCAGTCGTGGCCGATGCCGAGCCGCGCCATGACGCCGGCGCTGTAGTTGTCGATCATGATGTCCGACACCCGGACCAGCCCGGCCAGGATGTCGCGGGCCTTGGGGTGCTTGAGGTTGAGCGTGACGCTCTGCTTGTTGCGGCCCCGCAGGAGCATCGACACGGACATGTCGTCGTCGCCGTGACGCGCCAGCGTCAGCCCGTCCGCGCCGAGATAGGGGGCGTTGTTGCGGGAGCTGTCGCCGCCGGTCAGCGGGTTCTCCACCTTGATCACGCGGGCGCCGAGCCCGGCCAGCAGCAGGGTCGCGTACGGACCGGACAGCGCGGTGGTCAGATCGATCACCGTGCGGCCGGCGAGCGGACGGTCAGCCACGCAGCACCACCTCGTCTCCCTCCCAGTGGAACTCCGTCGTCAGGCCCGCCTGTCGCGTGATGCCCTCGATGTACGACACGACCCGCCGCCCCTCCTCGTCGTCGCCGAGCGGCACCGGACGGCCCGCGCCGTCGATCCAGCAGGGCACGATTCCGGCCGAGACCAGGCCGGCCGAACCGCTGCCGTCCCGGTCGAACCGGCAGACCGCGATCGCGGTGTTCCGGCTCTCGGGATGGAAGGGGTAGTACGGCATGTCCGGGTCGGGCGCGAAGCCGTACAGCTCGACTCTGCGGCGCGCCCACTCGGCCCGTTCGCCGGCGTCGCCCGTGGCGGGCGTCAACGCGTGGGTGACGGTCACGAAGTTGCCCAGGCCGTGGTAGATCGGCCTGCCGCGGTACATCTCGACGCCGCGCATGATGTGGGCGTGGTGGGCGAACACGGCGTGCGCGCCGGCGTCGATCGCGGCGTGCGCCACAGGCCGCTCGTACATCGCCAGCACGGCGGGCGTGTGCCCGACTCCCTTGTGCAGCGACACCGTCACGACGTCGGCCTCGGCGGCCAGGGCCGCCACGTCCTCGGCCATCCGCTCCAGAGTGGCGGGGTCGGCGAAGGTGTAGACGGCGGGCGGCCCGCCGGGGCTGGCGTGGTCGAGTTCGTAGTGGGTCAGCACCTTGACGTAGGCGCAGCCGGGCTTTCGGCTGGTCGCCCAGGACTCGCGGGGGCCGACGCAGTTGTAGCTGAGCACGCCGATCCGCAGCCCGTCGCGCTCCACGACGGCGGGGCGGCGGGCCTCGTCGAGGGTCAGGCCGGCGCCCGTCGTGGTCAGCCCGGCCTCGGTCGCGTATTTGATCGTGTCGGCCACCCCCTGGTCGCCGACGTCGTAGACGTGGTTGCCCGCGAGCGTCACCACGTGGAAGCCGGCCTCGGCGACCGCGGACAGCGCGGCGGGATCGGCGGGCGGGGCGGGGACGTCGGTGCTGACCTGAGCGGTGGACGTGCTGTGGGGAACCTCGATGTGGCCGATCACCACATCGCCCCGGCCCAGCGTCTCCCGGGCCGGGGCGAAGAAGGACGCGGGGTCGGGCTCGTCGACGACGAGGTCGCCGACGGCCATTACCGTGAAACTCAAAGAGGTGGTCTCCTCCTCCAGGAGGCGTTCGTCGGGAATTTGCGCCGCGCGCCCGGAGTAGCGCGACAGGAAGGCCCGCAGGCGGGGCGAGGCGGGGTTGTCGAAGATCTCCTCGGGAGCACCGGTCTCGACCACCCGGCCGTTCTCCATGAAGACGCACCGATCGGCCACCTCGCGGGCGAAGCTCATCTCGTGCGTCACGATGATCATGGTCATTCCGCCGCGGGCCAGGTCGAGCACGACGCTCAGCACCTCGTCCACCAGCTCGGGGTCCAGGGCGCTGGTGGGCTCGTCGAACAGCATGATCCGCGGGTTGGTGGCCAGGGCCCTCGCGATGGCGACGCGCTGCTGCTGGCCCCCCGACAGCATCCGGGGATGGGCGTCCGCCTTGTCGGCGAGCCCCACGCGCTCCAGCAGCCGCAGCGCCTCCTCGCGGGCCTTCTCCGGCCTCCGTCTGTGGACCAGCACCTGCGCCTCGATGACGTTGCGCAGCACGCTCCAGTGCGGGAACAGGTTGAACTGCTGGAAGACCATGCCCATGCGGCCGCGCTGGGCGGCCACCCGCCGATCCGGCAGGGGGCGCAGGTGGCCCCGGTGGAACTCGTAGCCGAGCAGCTCCCCGTCGAGGTGCATGGCCCCGCCGTCGATGCTCTCCAGCTGGTGGACGCAGCGGACCAGGGTGGACTTGCCCGAACCGGACGGGCCGATCACGGTGACGACCTCGCCCTCGTGCACGTCCAGGCTCACCCCGTCGAGCGCCACGTGGTCGCCGAACCGCTTGCGCACGTCGCGGACGCGCAGGACCGGCGTGCCGCTCACCGCTGCCTCGCTCACCGCTGCCCCTTTCCGAAGTGCCGCTCCAGGCGCCGCTGGCCGAAGGACAGGCTGATGACCACCACCAGGTACCAGGCGCAGGCCACGATCAGCAGCGGCACGATCTCGTATGTCCTGTTGTAGATCACCTGCACCGAGTACAGCAGGTCGGCCATCGCGATCACGCTGACCAGGGAGGTGCCCTTGAGCAGGCTGATGAACTCGCTGCCGGCGGGCGGGACGATCACCCGCATCGCCTGCGGGAGCACGACCTTCACGAAGCTCTGCCGCGCCGTGAACCCCATCGCGCGGGCCGCGTCGCGCTGGCCGCCGTCCACGGCCAGGATGCCGGCCCTGACGATCTCGGCCATGTACGCGGCCTCGTGCAGGGTGAGCCCGATGACGGCCGCGGTCAGCGAGCTGATCACGGAGTTGGTCGGCCACGAGACGAACGTCGGGCCGAACGGGATGCCCAGCGGGATCCGCGGCAGCAGATAACCGAGGTTGAACCAGAAGATCAGCTGGACCAGGGGCGGGATGCTGCGGAAGACCGTGACGTAGACGCCGCAGGCCCAGGCCACCGGCCGGAAGCCGCTCAGCCTGCCCGCCGCGAGAAGCACCCCGAGCACGCTGCCCAGCAGCATCACGATGACGGTGAGCAGCAGCGTCATGCCCAGACCGCGCAGGACGTTCGGGTCGAACAGGTACGTGCCGGCCACCGGCCACTCGAACCGCGGGTTGGTGACGAGGAACCAGGCGAACTGCGCCACGAGCACGAGCAGCACGGCCCCGGCCACCCACCGCAGGGGGCGGACGCGCGGCCGGGCGGCGGCGACGTCCACGGACTGTGGCGCCCCGGCCTGTGGTGCCGCCGTCTGCGGTGCCACGCTCATTGCGTCGCCGCGGTGTTCATCTTGGGCTCCGGCACCGCCACGCTCTGGAGCCCGTACTTGTCCATGATCTTCTTGTACTCGCCGTTCTTGAAGATCTCCTTGAACGCGTCGAGCATGACCGGGCCGAGGCCGCTGGACTTGGGCACGAGCATCGCCAGCTGGTCGACGCCGGCGCCCTGCTCCTCGGTCTGCGTGACGTAGGTGAAGGCGTCCTTCTCCTTGGAGAGCACGTCGAGGGCGGCGCTCTCGGTCATGCCGGCCGCGTCGGCCCGGCCGGACTTCGCGGCGAGGATGGTGCCGTTGGTGTCGGCGAAGCCGATGAAGTCGAGGCCCGGCTTGCCCTGCTTGGCGCACCACTCGGTCAGGCGCTTGGCCTGGTCCTCCACGATGCTGCCGGCGGTGCCGGCGACGCGCTTGCCACACAGGTCACCCGAGCTCTTGACGGCCGAGGACCCCGCCTTGGGGATCAGATAGGAGGTCCGGGTGACCATCCACACGAGCGCGTCGAACTGCTTCTCCCGCTCGGCGCTGTCCTTGACCGGGCCGTTGAAGGCGTCGTACCGCGAGGCGAGCATGCCGGACAGCGCCGCGGGCAGGCCGCTGACGATCGAGATCTCGGTGCGGACCCCCAGCACCTTGCCGAGGGCGTCCTGCAACTCCTTGTCGATGCCCGTGACGGTCTTGCCGTCGTTGGCGACGATCCGATAGGGCGGGTGGGAATCCCCGGCAAATCGGATGACGCCCGCTTCTTTGATGCCATCGGGCAAGGCGTCGTACAGAGCCGTCGCACCGGCCGGCCGCTGTGTCTCGCCGTCGCCTCCACCGCAGGCTGCGACGCCGGCGAGGGCCAAGGCCGCCGCACCCGCGAGGATGGTCCTGGGCATTCTCATGGTGGTCCTTCCACGACCAACTAATGATGCAGTTAATTTGGCGGTCGTTGGGATAAGTGTCACACCTAGGGGTGCACACCTGTCAAGAGGCGACTGTGCAGCGGAGACGTACGGGGCGAGCCGGAACGCCGCCCCGTCGCCGGATCGATCAGGTGAGCGCGAGGATGGAACTGGTCCGGTGGTGGGCGACCAGCCCGGCCAGCTCGGGCTCGAACTCCGCGACGATCTGCTTGACGCGGAACTCGGCGAGCGGCCCGAGGGTGTCGTAGACCTCCACGAAGAGGTCTCTGGCCGCCGCACGCGGCCAGTCGGCGGGCAGCAGCTCCGCCGGCAGGTCGGGATCGTGGTTGGGGAACGTGCGCCAGGTGTCCATGATCCCCGTACGCGCCACCAGGGCCTCGGACGCGCCGACCACGCCCCTCCGGACGCGCTCCAGAAGAGGAGAGTACTGGGCCACGAACCCCTCGTAGGTGCGCCTGAGCTGGTCGAAGTCCCACGCCTCCTGCGGGGCGCGCATGCCCGCGAGATCCAGGGCCTCGGCCCGGAAGATCGTCGACATGGGGATCTCCAGCTCGGCGAGCACCGCCGCCGCGCTGTCGGCGTTCGCGGTCGGCGACACCCACAACCCGTCATAGAGCGGGGCGAAGCCGAGCCAGCGCAGCCTGGCACGCAGCGCGTGGCGCAGGTCGCGCTGCTCCTCCGAGATGGAGAACGCCGCCATCACCCACGTCCCGTCCCACGCGCCCTGCGCCAGGCCGAAGGACATGATCCGCTGCCGCCCCTCCAGCATCACCGCGGCGGCCCGATCCGTCAGGCGATAGTAGGTGCGTCGCCCGTTTTTGGACGACTCGAGCAGATCCCGCTTGGTCAGGCGGCTGAGCGCGGCCCGGGCCGCCACGGCGGAGACGCCGAACTCCTCGGTCAGCCGCACCAGCGCCGCGGACGGCAGTTGCTCGGGCCGGCTGATCCAGTAGTCCCCGAGAAGCGTCGTGATCAGGTGCTGCGGGGGCGCGCCCACCTGGAAACGCGGGAAGTCGAGGTCCGCTGCCTCGGACCTTTCACCATCATTCACAGCAGGAGTATATTGACAACGCTTGAGCGTGCGCTCGTTACCAAGATGTCATGCTTTCGCGGGCTACCGCTACACGATGTGCCGAGGCCACCGCGTCAGCCGGCCAGGTCGCCGCCGGCGAGCAGGTCCAGGCGGTCGCGGTCGGTCGTCTCGTCGAAGCTCGTGTGACGGCGCGTCGCCGGCGACTCCATGGCGGACACCTGCGCGAACGTGTGGTGCGCGGCCAGCGCGGCCAGCTCCGGGTCGAACTCGGCGAGGATCTCGCGGAACCGCCGCTCCGCCGGTTCCCCGAGCGAGTCGTAGATCTGCACGCACAGCCGCCTCGCCTCGTCGCGCGGCCACCCGGCAGGCAGCAGCTCGGCGGGGAGGTCGGGGTCGAGCGTGGGGAACGCCCGCCAGTCGGTCATGATCGAGGTTCGCAGCCGCAACGCCTCGGCGGGGCCGGGGCTGGACGTCGCCAGCCGCTCGGCCACCGGCCGGTGGGCACCGATGAAGCGCAGGTAGCGTCCGCGCAGCGCGGCGACGTCGAAGGCGCGGTCCAGCACCGGGTCCAGGTCGTCGTCGGCGACCTTGCGCGCCCGGAAGACGACCGCCCCGCGCACGCCCAGCCTTCGCACGAGCTCGGCGACGTCGTCCGTCTTGTCGTGCGGGGACACCCACACCGCGTCGAAGAGCATGCCGAAGTGCAGCAGGCGCAGCCCGTCGCGCAGCACCCTCCGGGTGTCCCGCTGGTCCTCGGGCACCGAGAACGTGACAACCGTCCACTGCCCGTCCCAGCGCGGAGTGGCGGCGCCGAACGTCAGCAGCCGGCGGATGTGCGCCACGATCACGTCGGACGCCCGGGGCGGCAGTCCGTACGCGGTGGTGCGGCCGTTGCGGGAGCTGGCCAGCAGCCCTCGTGAGGCGACCCGGCGCAGGGCGGCGCGGGCGCTGGTGGCGGTGATGCCGAACTCCTCCAGCAGCCGGACCAGCGCCGCCGACGGGATGTGCTCCTCGCGCCAGAACCAGTAGTCGCCCAGCAGCGTGGTCAGCAGCCGCTGCGGTTCCGCCCCTTGCCGAGCCCTGGGCAGGGAGCCGGGCTCCGGCGACGCGGTCACCCGGTGTCCCTCCATCGTCAGACTCCTCAGCCGGTGCAGGCTCCCCGGCGGGCCACCCGCACGAACACGGGCGCTCACCTGGCTCGACCTGCGTGAATCTTATGTCACGCGACTTCGCGTACGTCCGGGTCCTTTCCCGGCGATCCCGGCCGCGGCCAGGAGACCCGAGCCGAGGATCACGCGAAATGTCTCCTCATTCTTCACCTTTCGGGGACATGGGGGCGCAGGAATCGGCCTGGGGTGTAGGGGATGAACTCCGCGGCGCCCAGGTCCGAGTTCTCGGCGGCCAGGCGTGCGGCCAGCGCGTTGAGCCGGTGGGCGTCGACGTCCGTCCAGCGGCCGGTGGTGACCCGGTTCTCCAGCGTCCGCACGGCGGCGACGAACTCGGCCCCGGTGTAGCGGCAGTGGCCGGGCCGGTCGACGAACGCCTGGCGCAGCATCGCCTGGTTCCCGGCGCGCCGGACCACATCGGAGTAGGCGCGCGCCTGGGTGACGGTGGGGTAGTTGTCGCCGCGCTCGTGCATCGTCAGGACGGGAACGCCGAGCGCGCCGCGCGGGGTGAAGTAGTTCTCCATGTAGGTGACCGCGCCGGGGTCGGCGGAGACGCGCGGCGCCGCCGCCAGGGCCGCGAGGTCGGCGTCGAGGTCCAGTCCCGCGCTGTCGTAGAGGGCGCGCACCTGCTGCGTCCGCCCGGACTCTCGCAGTTCCCTGCGATAGTCCACGCCGGTGTTCCAGGAGAAGTTCCCGCCCGCCCGCTGCTCCAGCGGATAGCGGGGAGAGAAGACGGTCGCCGTGAACGCCGCGTACTCCTGGGCCTGCTGCGCCGCCCAGTCGCGCGGCGCCGGTTCGGCGGTGCCGGTCACCGACCACGTGGAGACCTGGGCGAAGGAGGCCGCCAGGGCGATGCGGGCCCGGCCGGCCGGCGTCTGCTGGGCGGCGTCCAGGACGGCGCGGGCGGCCGCGACGCTCCGCGCCTCCTCGTCGTCCGAGGCCAGCCGGACGAGCTTCACCGCGTCATCGCCGGGGGCGAGCAGCGTCTTGAACCCGAACGCCGCGTCGAACGACTGGTTGAGCATCGCCACCGGCCCGGCCACCGAGGCGCAGTAGGGCAGCGCCCCGTCGACGAGGTCGGGCCGGCGCTCGGCCAGACCGGCCGCGATGGCGCCGCCCATCGACCCGCCCCAGGCCAGGGTGGTCGTGGGCTCCCCCGCGACCTGGGCGAATGCGGCGAGCGTGTCGGCGGAGGCCCGCAGGGTCTCCTCGACGGCCCAGCCGCTCCCGTAGGGCCGGGTGCCGGCCAGCGCGTACCCGTGGGCCAGCAGCCAGCTCTGGGCGGCGGCGTTGCCGCCGAGGTCGGCCGGCAGGTGCTGCGGCCCGGCGCCCTGGCCGTAGCCGGGGCTGAACGTCAGCACGGTGCCGTTCCAGTTTCGCGGCACCTCGATCGCGTACGTGGCGCCGCTCGGGTGGACGCCCGTGACGCTGACAGGACCGGTCCGGCCGGACGCCGCCGAGGCCTGCGGCAGGCCGGCGGCCGGCGGGACGGCGAGTGCGAGGGCCGTGGCCGTCACTGTGGCGGTGAGCACCGTCACGGCCCGGGTCGCCCGATTGATCACTAAACGGGGATTGATGTCCGCCTCCATGAGTGGGAAGCTGCTGCGACACGAGATCCGCAACAGTTGAATGGACGGTCGTCCGATTTCCGCCGCGAGTTAAGTTCGGCAGAAATCTTACGGTCGTCACAGAACTGTTGACAATGCTCTTGGGCCTGCTTACTTTGGCCCGACCACCTGCATGTGAGGAGCCTCGATGTTCCGAAAGTCAGCTCTGGGCGTCGTCGCGGCGGGTGCCGCGATCGCACTCCTGTCCGCCTGCGGTGCCGGTCCCGGTAGCACCCGCGGCGCATCCGCCGACGGCGGCGGGTCCGACGAGCTGGTCTTCGCCGCCATCCCGTCGGAGCAGAGCGACAATCTCGAGGCGTCGTTCGCCCCGATCGTCTCGGCGCTGGAGAAGGACCTCGGCGTGCCGGTGCGGTTCCAGGCCGTCACCAGCAACGCCGCCGTCGTGGAGGCGCAGGTCGCCAAACGGGTGGACATCGCCGTCTACGGGGCGTTCAGCTACTACCTCGCGCGGAGCCGCGCCGACGTCGAGCCCGTCGCCGTCCCGCTGGCCGCCCCGGGCGGAGAGCCCGGCGCCTACGCCTACGGGGTGACCCGCGGCGACGACACGTCGATCGCCTCGCTCAAGGATGTCGCCGGCAAGGACGTCTGCTTCACCGACCCCGGCTCCACCACCGGCTACCTGCAGCCCCTCGCCTCGTTGCGAGAAGCCGGCGTCGATGTGGACAAGGACGTCAAGTCGGTGTTCACCCACGGGCACGACACGGCGGTCGCCTCGCTGCTGGCCGGTGACTGCGACATCGCCTTCGTCGGCGACGTGTTCATCGACCAGCTGCTGCCCGCCCGCGGCCAGCTCAAGCCGGGTCAGGTCACCAAGGTGTGGACCTCGCCGCTCATCCCCGGGCCGCCGATCGTGGTCGGCACGTGGCTGCCGCAGGACACCCGCGACAAGATCGTCAAAACGGTGACCGGCCTGACCGCCGCCGGCGCCGCCTCCGCCGGGCTGTGCAAGGGCAGCGAGATCAAGGGCCCGAAGAACTGGGGCCACTACGCCGACGCCCCTGCCTGCACCCTCGGCGCCTCCACCGCCTGGACGTTCGTCACGGCCACCGACGCCACCTATCAGCCGATCGCGCGCATCTGCGAGATCACCAAGGCCGAGGTCTGCACGTCCGGTGGCTGAGGAACCCGCCGTGATCGGCGACCCCGTGCTGCGGCTGTCGGAGGTCGGCAAGGGCTTCCACGGCACCACCGTGCTCGACGGCGTCTCGCTGGACGTCCCGCAGGGGCAGTTCGTCGCCTTGGTCGGCCCCTCCGGCGCCGGGAAGTCCACGCTGCTGCGCCTGGTCAACGGCATGCACCTGCCGGACAGCGGCACCGTGCGCACTCTGGGCGAGAATCCCGCCGCCTGCTCCCGGAGCCGGCTGCGCGCCCTGCGGGCCAGGGTCGGGTTCGTCTTCCAGCAGTTCGGTCTCGTCGGGCGGCTGTCCGCGCTGGAGAACGTGCTGATGGGGTCGCTGGCCACCCTGCGGCTGCCGAGGTACGGGGTGATGAGCTACCCGCGCGCGCTGCGGATCCGCGCCGTGGAGCACCTGGACCGCGTGGGGCTGGCGGACCGGCGCTTCCAGCGCTGCGACACGCTCTCCGGCGGCCAGCAGCAGCGGGTCGCGGTGGCCCGGACCCTGCTGCAGAGCCCCGAGCTGATCCTGGCCGACGAGCCGGTCGCCTCGCTGGACCCGGCGGCGAGCATGGTGGTGCTGGAGATCCTCAAGCGGATCAGTGCCGAGGACGGCATCTCCGTGGTGTGCAGCCTGCATCAGGTCGAGCTCGCGCTCGCCACCGCCGACCGGGTCGTGGCGCTGCGCGGCGGACGGCTGGTGCTGGACGAGCCGGCCGCCGGCCTCGCCGCGGAGCGGCTGCGGGAGGTCTACGAAACGGCGAGGGCCGGTAGCGCGCAGGCGGGGGCCGGTGATGCTCAGCGCGATGGCCGGGTGGGGGCCCGCGATGGTTAGCACCACCCCCGCCACGCGCGCCCCGGCCACGGCGGACCCGGGTCCGCTGCGACCGCCGTGGAGCGCCCGCGCCCTCATCGCGGCGGGGCTGCTCGTCGCGGCCGTGGCCGTCACCTGGCTGACGTTCTGGTGGATCGGCCTGTCCCCCGCCTCGCTGGCCGCCGGGCTGGACGACACCGCGCGGCTGCTGCGCCGGATGTGGCCGCCGGACCTGCCCCGCGCCGGCGACGTCGCCTGGATGATCGTCGAGACGCTGCTCATCGCGGTGGCGGGCACCGGTCTGGCGGCGCTCGCCTCGGTGCCGCTGGCCTTCGTCGCCGCGCGCACCCACAAGGGCCCCCGCCGGCTGCGGCCGCCCGCCCGGGCGGTCATCGTGCTGACCCGGGCCGTGCCGACGCTCGCCTTCGCGATCCTGTTCGTGCGGATCTTCGGCCTGGGCCCGCTGGCCGGCGCGCTCGCCGTCGCCGTGCACTCGGTGGGCATGATCGCCAAGCTGCTGACCGACGCCGTCGAGGAGGCCGACCCCGTCCCCGCCGAGGCGGCCCGCGCGTGCGGGGCCGGCGAGGTGCAGGTGGCCGTCTCCTCCGTGCTGCCCCGCGTGTTCCCCGCGCTGGCCGGCATCGTGCTGTACCGCCTCGACATCAACATCCGGGCGTCGGCCGTGCTCGGCGTCGTCGGGGCCGGCGGCATCGGCGTGGCGCTGCAGACCGCGCTGGGCAGCCTCAACTACCACCGGGCGGCGGGGATCATCTGCGTGATCGTCGTCCTGGTGCTGCTGCTGGAGCTGCTGTCGGTTACGGTCCGCCGCACGGTCCTCCGTCCCACGGTTCGCCGCCGCACGGCAAGCCGCACGAGCCGCCGCGACCTGGTCGGTCGCGATACCGGGGCGGCCGGCCGGACCGCCGGGGACACGACGGGCACGGCCGCGCTGCCCGGCGGGCGCGCCCCGCACGACGTCGGCTGGGACCGCGGCCGGGTGCTTCGGGTGGCCGGCGCGATCGCGACCGGAGTGGTCTTCCTGGTTTCGCTGTGGTCCCTGGACCCCGACCCGGGCCGGCTGTCCGGCGCCTGGCCCAACCTGCGCGCCGTACTGACCGGCATGTGGCCGCCCGCGTTCTCCGGCGACCTGCTCATGGCGGTGCTGGAGAGCCTGCTCATGGCCTTGGGCGCCGCCGCGGTGGGCGCCGCGTGCGGGCTGGTGCTGGCCCTGCTCACCGCCGTCAACACCACGCCCTGGCGGCCGCTGTCCGCGATGGTCCGCGTGCTGCTCGTCGTGGTCCGGGGCATCCCCGACCTCGTGTACGCGCTGCTGTTCGTCGCCGCGCTGGGGCTCGGCCCGTACGCCGGCTTCCTGGCGCTGTGGATCTCCTCCACCGCGCTTGCCGCCAAGTTCTTCGCCGACTCCCTGGAGCAGCTCGACCCGCTGCCGCACGAGGCGCTGACCTCGGTCGGAGCCCGCCGGTGGCAGGCGTTCGCCGCGGGGATCTGGCCGCAGTTCGTGCCGTCGTTCACCGGCAACGGCCTGTTCGTGGCCGACCTGGCGCTGCGCGAGTCGGTCGTGCTCGGCATCGCCGGCGCGGGCGGCGTCGGCTACCTGATGCAGGAGTCGATCGCCACTCTGCGTTACGACACCACCGCCGCGATCGTCATCGCGATCGCCGTCGTCGTGTACGCCATCGAGACGCTCGCCCGGATCGCACGCAGGCACCTGCTGTGAGCGGACGGGCACAGGACGGGAAGGGAAAGGGATCTCACCATGACCACCACCGCCGACGGCCTCGGGCGCGCCTCCGACTGGGACCCCACCGCGCCGGAGACCTTCGACAGCTCGCACGAGGTCTACGCCGAGCTGCGGCGACGCTGCCCGGTGCCGTGGAGCGACGCTTTCGGCGGCTTCTGGGCCGCCACCCGCTACGCGGACGTGGTGCGGGTGGCCCGGGACAGCGAGACGTTCAGCACCGCGGTGCAGAACGTCGTCCCGCACGTGCCGCGCGCCCAGCGCCGGCCGCCGCTGCACTTCGACCCGCCCGAGCACGGGATCTACCGCGCCCCGATGGACCGCGTGCTGCGCCGCGGCGTCGTACGGCGTCTCGAACCGGCCTTCGCGGAGGCGGCACGCGAGCTGCTGGGGCCGCTCCTGGCCCGCGGCGGCGGCGACTACTCCCGGGATTTCGCGCTGCCGTACGCGGCGCAGTGCTTCGCGCTCTTCCTCGGCCTCCCGGTCGGCCAGGTGCTGGAGATCCGCCGGATCGGCGTCGCGTACAGCTTCGCCATTCAGGAGATGGACCGGGCCGGGGTCATGGCGGCCAGCGAGGAGCTCTACGCCATCGCCCGCGCCATCGTCGCGGACCGCCGGGCCGACCCCCGCGACCCGGACGAGGACCTGGTGACCAGCCTGCTGCGGGCGTCCGGCGACCCGGAGCGGCCGATCCCCCACGACATGGTCGTGGCCACCGTCCGGCAGACCATCGTGGCCGGCATCGGGGCGCCGCACGCCATGCTGGGCAGCGCCGCCGTGCATCTGTCCCGCGACCCCGGCCTCCAGGACCGGCTGCGCGCCGACCCCGGGCTGCTGCCGGCGACGGTCGAAGAGCTGCTGCGGCTGTACGCCCCCTATCGGGTGTTCGCCAGGACCGCCACCCGGGACGTCGAGCTCGGCGGCCGCACGGTGCGGGCCGGCGAGGCGATCGCGATGATCTTCCCCTCGGCGAACAGGGACGAGGCGGTGTTCGACGACGCCGACCGGCTCGACCTGGAGCGGCGGCCCAACCGGCACCTCGCGTTCGGGCGGGGCGCGCACCGCTGCCCGGGCGCGGCGATGGCCCGGCTGGAGATGACGGCCGCGCTGGGCGAACTGCTCGCCGGCACCACCCGCGTCGAACCGGACGGCGAGGTGGAGATGTTCAACTGGCTGGAGTTCGGGCCCAGGTCGGCGCCGCTGCTCCTCGTCCCCCGCCGCTGAATCGTCCACTGAAGCCGTCGGAGGCGGGCGCCCGGCAGGCCACATGCCACTGCCACTGCCACTGCCACTGCCACGGCCGCGAGCCGCCACGCCCGGCGTCGACGATGCGGTCCGGATGATGTTTACATGCACCGGCGTCAGCCCGGTGTCGCCCGTCAGGTCGTGGACCGGGCACGCCACCCCGTCGCCGCAGGCGGCTCGGAGGTCGCCCACCGCGTGACCACGACTATGGTTCGACGGCTCCTACCTGCGCGATCGCGCTCAGTCGTGCAGCGGAGACCCGCGTGCCGCAGCTCGGCCGGGGCACGTCACGGTCGCGCCGCCCCGGGATCGACGCGGCAATCAGGGGATTGACATTGGTGACATAAAGCTGAACGATCGTCTGCGTTGGAGACGGCAATGTGCCGCACAACTGCTGCCAGGCGCCCCGCCGGCCATTTCCGGACCTCGCCGGGCCCCGAGCCGACACCCCCTGCCCGTCCATCAACCGTGGAGGATACGCAAACGTGTTTGCCCGCTCCATGACCGCGCGGACCCTGCTGGCGGCGACCGTGGGAGCGGTCGTCCTCGCCGGCTCCGGCGCCGCGGCGGCGTCGTCCCCCCAGAAGCCCTCACCGCCGAAGCCCCCCGCGGCCGGCGCTCCCGCGCCCGCCATCCTGCCCACGGTCCGCGAGGCCGCCGAGGGGCTGCCCGGGCACACCGTCTACCGCCCGGCCGATCTCAAGGCGCTGCGGAAGGACAGCCTGCCCGTGATCGTCTACGGCAACGGCGCCTGCGCGACGAGCAACCTGGAAGGGATCACGTTCCTGACCGGCCTGGCCTCGCAGGGCTACATCGTCGTGGCCAACGGCGGGCTGGACGAGTTCCCCGTCCCCAACACCCCCGAGAACACGATCGCGCACCCCGAGGCGCTCCTCGCGGCCGCCCACTGGGCCACCGAGTCGAAGCAGGCCCGCAAGCAGTTCGACGGGCGGGCGGACACGACGCGGGTCGGCGTGCTCGGCCACAGTTGCGGCGGAGTCGAAGCCCTCGCCGCCGGGACCGACCCCATCGTCGACGCGGTCGCCGGATTCAACACCGGGTATCTCCCGGAGCCGGCCTTCGGCGACTACGGGCGGGACCGTCTCGCCGGTCTGCACACGCCGACGCTGCTGGTGAACGGTGGTCCCGACGACATCGCCTACCAGAACAGCATCGACAACTACGCCCTGCTGAACGTCCCCGCCGCTCTGGTCGGCGACACCGCGGCCGGCCACGTCGGCTTGATCGCGGGTCTCGAGGCCACCAAGGGCTGGCAGGTGGCCGCGGACTGGTTCGACTACGTCCTGCGCGGGGATCGGACCGCCGGGGCGCGCTTCGCCGGCCCCGACTGCGGGCTGTGCGGCGAGAGCGGATGGACGGTCGAGTCGAAGGGGCTGCCGCTGTGATGCGCCGTGGAGTGACCGCGTGCCTGGCCGCCGCGCTGGCGGCCGTCGTCGGCGGCACGACCGCCGCCGCCGCTGCCCCCGCTGGGCCCTCCGGCGGCACCCCATGCCTGCCGGACTCCCCCGCCCACCCGACCTGCGTCAGCGGCACCCTTGAGGACGGCACGCCGTACGAGTTCGTCGTCCCGGCCCACTGGAACGGCACCGTGGTGGTCGCCCTCGACTTCGCGGGCACGGGCCGGAACGAGGCCCTGACCACGCGGTTGCTGGCCGACGGCGTGGCCCGCGGCGGGACGAGCCGGGCGGTCACCGGCTGGGACATCCGGTCCGCGATCGACAACCAGGCCGAAGCGCTGGCCCGTTTCGAGCAGGCCTACGGCCCGGCCCGGAAGGCGATCGCCTCCGGAACCTCGATGGGCGGCTTCGTCGCCGCCGGCGTCGCCCAGGTCCACCCCGGCACATTCGACGCCGCCGTCCCGATGTGCGGCGGCCTCGGCGGGTCGGTCGGCCAGTGGAACCAGAAGCTCGACACGGTCTTCGTGCTCGAGCGCCTGGTCGCGCCGGGGCTGCCGGTCGTCGACATCCCCGCCGACATCGAATCGGCCAGGAAGGCGTGGATCGACGCGCTGGCCGCGGCGCAGCGGACCCCACAGGGGCGGGCCCGGATCGCACTGGCAGCCGCGATCGGCCAGTTGCCGGCCTGGGGACGCAACCCCGACGGGTCCGTGCCACCGCCTCCGGACCGCGGGGACGCCGCCGCGCTGCAGCAGGGCGCCTACCTCGCGCTCGCCGGTGGGCCCCTGCCCTACATCGGGCAGGCCATGAGCAGCCGGCGCCAGATCATGGACGTCGTCGGCGGAAACCCGTCCTGGAACACGGGCGTGGACTACGACAAGCAGTTGAGCCTCGCCGATCCCGCCCTCCGGCGTGCCGTCCGCGACCTGTACAAGGCGGCGGGTCTGGACCTCGGGGCCGACCTGAAGACGCTGGCCGCCGCGCCTCGCATCGCGGCCGACCCGGACGCCGTCAAGCGCTTCTCGCGCGGCATCGTCCTGAACGGCGACCTGCGGATCCCCGTGCTCACCCTGTCCGGCACCGGTGACCAGATCTCCACCGTCGCCCAGCAGCAGTCGTACGAGGAGAATGTGCGCCGGGCGGGAGCGAACTCCCTGCTGCGCCAGACGTACACCGAGACCGTCGGCCACTGCGACTTCTCACCGGCGGAGCAGGAGGCGGCGCTGACGACGATGCTCGACCGGCTGCGGAGCGGTCACTGGCCCGCGACGTCCGCCCCGGCGATGAACGCCCGCGCCGCGGCACCGGCGGCCGACCCCGCCCCTCGGTATGTCCCGTTCACCCCGCCGCGGTTCAACCGCCCCTATCCCGGCTGAGCCGCACGGGCGGCCGCTGCCCCGGACCATCCGGTCCGGGGCAGCGGCCCCTCCGCACACGCCGGCCCGGGACGAGGCACGACCTGGCGCGCCCCAGCCGGACGGGGTGACCGGCCCGAGAGCGGTACGACCGCACGTCCCGACCGGCCGCCGGAACGGAAGGCACTCGGCGCCGATTTTCGGCACGACAGCGATCAGAACACGATCGACTACGTCCGCCCCGCACCTCCTCATCCGTGACTGTCCGAGAGGACGCTCCAGGGACGTGGTGTCTGTCCGCCGGACCGCCCCGCACCGTGGCCGCCCGGTGGAGGCCACGAGCGAAATGTTAACGCTAACAATTCTCCCCTGTCGCGGTTCCTTCTCTATCGGATGACTGTGGTGGCAGGTCGGAGCCAATACGAGATGAAGACGCGATGTCAAGGACGGCACCTCGCGCGCGCTGCGTGGTGAAACACCGACATACGGGCTCATCAGGCGTTATCAGCGGCCGTCGTTCGCGAGGCGGGAGCGCCGCTCTGAAACTTTCTCGCGATACTTGACACATTTCGGCACAGTTTTCCAGAATGTTTCTCCTAGGCGGCTTTCTCCTGCCCATGTGGTGGTGCGCGGTGAGGACCGCCGTTCGCGACGCCCTGGTGGTGTGCGTTTCCTGATCACAGGACGCGGCGTCGATCACGCGGAGCGACCCCCGCGTGTCCGCTTTTCCCGCAACCGCTCCGTCGCCGCCGGCGGCTCCACGACCTTCGGGTCCACCGTGAACGGCACCGCGGCCCCGCCCGCTGCCTGCATCAGCCCCTGACGGCGGCCGGACATGATGATGAGGAGAAACACAGATGCGTCTGCCCTGGAGAGCGCGGTCACCGCGCCCCTCCGCCGCCACGACCGCGGCGTCGCCCCGGCGGGCCTCGCGCCGAGGCCTCGTGATCGGCTCCATCTCGCTCCTGCTGGCCGGAGCCGGCGGCGTGCTGATCACACAGCCCGCCGAGGCCGCCGTCGCCTGCCGGGTCGACTACGCCATCAGTTCGAGCTGGCCGGGCGGCTTCAACGCCAGCGTCACCATCAACAACCTCGGCGACGCGGTCAACGGCTGGCAGCTGACCTGGTCCTTCGGCGCCGGCGAGCAGATCACCCAGATCTGGAGCGCCACCAACACCCAGTCGGGCTCGTCGGTGACCGCCACCAACGTCTCCTACAACGGCAGCATCCCCAGCGGCGGCAGCACGAACTTCGGGTTCAACGGTTCCTCGAACGGCTCCCCCCAGGTGCCCACCTCGTTCTCCCTGAACGGTGTCGCCTGCACGGGCAGCCCGGGCTCGCCGAGCCCCTCCCCCACGCAGTCGCCCAGCGCGTCGCCGACGCGCTCCCCGTCCGCGTCCCCGTCCCCGTCCCCGTCCCCGTCCCCGTCCCCGTCGGTGACGCCGACATGCGATCTTCCGTCGTCGTACCGCTGGAGCTCGACGGGCGCGCTGGCGACTCCGAAGTCCGGATGGGTCTCGCTCAAGGACTTCACCAACGTCGTCTACAACGGCAAGCACCTCGTCTACGCGACGACGCACGACAACGGATCGAGCTGGGGCTCGATGGCCTTCAGCCCCTTCACGAACTGGTCGGACATGGCCTCGGCCACCCAGACCAAGATGAACTTCTCCACCGTCGCGCCGACGCTGTTCTACTTCGCGCCCAAGAACATCTGGGTGCTGACCTACCAGTGGGGCGGGACCGCCTTCTCCTACCGGACCTCCAGCGACCCCACCAACCCGAACGGCTGGTCGGCGCAGCAGACCCTGTCCACGGCGAGCATCTCCGGCTCCGGCACGGGCCCCATCGACCAGACCCTCATCGGTGACGGCCAGAACATGTACCTGTTCTTCGCCGGGGACAACGGCAAGATCTACCGGTCCAGCATGCCCATCGGGAACTTCCCGGGCAGCTTCGGCTCGAACTACACCCAGATCATGAGCGACTCCACGAACAACCTGTTCGAGGGCGTCGAGGTCTACAAGCTCCAGGGCCAGAACAAGTACCTCATGCTCGTCGAGTCGATCGGCTCGCAGGGCCGCTACTTCCGCTCGTACACGGCCACCAGCCTG
>NZ_FTNI01000040.1 GCF_900156315.1 Microbispora rosea
TGCGCAGCCAGCCGTTGATGTTCGCGTCGATCTGGTCGATCCGCCACCCGGGGTGTCCCTCGTGGTCGTGGTCGCCCAGACTGCCCGGTCCGTTGTACTGCGACCCGACAAAGTCGATCATGTAGCGGCCCGCGGCCAGGCGCTGCCACAACCCGATCCGGTAGCCGCCGGGCACCTGCGTGCCCTCGGTGATCGAGTCGCCCAGCGGCATCACCCGCACCCCGCCGTTCGACTCCGCGAAGGCGACGCCCGTGCCCGTAAGCGTGCCGGTCAGCGCGCCCGTCGCCGCCACGACCACGGCCAGCAGCGCCGCGGTCCACGAACGTCTCCACGTGCGCACGGCCGCCCCTCCGTTCGCCGGCAGGGAGCGCGGCCGGTCCGGCGTACGGCGGAAGCCCGGCTCATCTTCGCCGAGCGGGCTGCGAGGGGTGACTCCGGCGCCGGCCAGGCGCAGAAGGCGTGCGATTCTCATAGATGCTCCTGGGAGAGTGCGGGACAGACGATGTGCTGTTATCGCTCACCTGCGGTGTCGGACGTGAGGGCCGGTGCGGACCGATCCGCGCCCCAGGGGAGAGGCGGCGTCCGCACGGTCCGGGCTCGGCCTGCTCAGGGAAGGCCGAGCCCTGATCGGGGAGAGAGCCTGTCCGGGAAACCCGGTTCGGCAGCCTTGTTAGCGTTAACATTCGTGCCTACAGGACGGGCCCTTTCTCTGCGTCTGACGTAGGTGGTGGTGCGGCGGAGCAAATACGACGGCCGACTCCGCGTCAAGGCTCCCGCCTCGCTCGGGCCGGTCTTCCCGGCCTGCCGGGGCGCTTCATCTGCCGCGATGAGGGCGGGCCCGATCGCCGCGGGCGGCACGGGGTGAAACTTTCACGACGCCGACGCGGGGGCTGTGCGCCGGCAGAACCGATCTGCCGGGGGTGACGAGACTTCACCCGGGGGATCGAGAAAAAGACCAGTTGAAAGGGCGCAGTCTCATGAGGCGGCCGCGGTCCAGGCGGTCGGGCGTCGCGCCGGCTGTCGGCGAGGGCGCCGCCGGGTCCCGCTGCCGATGACTCCCGGAGTGGGCTGGTTCGGCATGTGAGGACCTCCTAGAATCGGGACGGGCATCCCGCTTTGCCGACTAGGTGGGATGGCCGTCCCGGTTTGCCGATGGAGAGGTGCGGGCCATGACGGACGAACGCACGGCGCGATCCGACGCGCGGCGCAACCGGGCACGCGTGTTGGAGGTGGCGGCCGAGGTGTTCGCCGCCGAGGGCTTTTCGGTGCCGGTGCACGAGATCGCGCGCCGTGCCGGGGTGGGTACCGGCACGGTGAGCCGGCACTTTCCGACGAAGGAGGATCTCCTCACCGCGATCGTGGGCGCCCGGCTGGCGGACCTGACCGCCGAAGCCGACGAGCTCGCCCGCCGGGAAGATCCCGGCACCGCCTTCTTCGCTCTCTTCACTGCTTTCGTGCGAGCGGGCGCGGCCGACTGCGGACTGGCCGAGCTGGCCGGCGCCGATCGCCGGTTGGACGAGCTCGGCGAGCGCGCGGGCGCCGACTTGTGCGGCCGGTTGCAGGAGCTGCTGGCCGCCGCCCAAGAATCGGGCGCCGTGCGTCCTGACGTCGGCTACTCGGATGTGAGGGCGCTGATATCGGCATGCATGGCCAGGAAAGACCCGCTGGAGCCGATCCTCGCCGTCGTCGCCGACGGACTGAGCGCCCGTTCCTCGACGAGGTAGCCGGATGCCAGAGGGTGAATCGGTCGCGACACCGCCAAGAGCGACCTCGGATTCGGTGGGTTACCGGTGTCGTCGCCATCGCCTCGGGTCATCGTCGGCGCAGGCCGTCGACGATGATCGCGACCACGGTGGGCGCCCGGGTCTCCCATTCGGTTTGGGGCACTCGTGACAGCGCGCCGAGCAGCATGATGACGTCGGCGGCGTCGACCCCTTCACGTATCTCGCCCTCGGCCTGGCCTTTGGTGAGCAGTGCGGTGAGAGCGTTGTCGAGTTTGCTGTGGTTGTCCGCGTAGAGGTCCTGCCACGCGGACGCTTCGATCGCGGCCATGACCCCGCGTTTGACGCGCGCGTATTCGATGAGCCGGTCCAGCCACCGGGTGAGCGCGTCCAGTGGTGTTCGCTGGGCGAGTAGCGCCGGCACGGCGGAGACCAGTTCGTCGATCTCTTGCCGGTACACCTCGGCCAGCAGGTGCTCGCGGGTCGGGAAGTTCCGATACAGGGTGCCCTGTCCGACGCCCGCGGACTTGGCGACCAGGTGTAGCGCCAGGTCCTCGTCCGCGCCGTTCAGCTCGGCCAGGGCCGCACGGGCGGCGGTGACGATGCGCTCGCGATTGAGCACCGCGTCCGAGCGGCGTGCCCGAGCGACCATCGCAGACCTCCCCGTTAAGTGGACAATTGTCCGCTATGCTCGACCTAAGCGGACAACTGTCAGCTTAGCTGGAGGTCAAGATGAGCGGAGTCAGCGGCAAGGTTGTCGCTATCACCGGAGCGAGCAGTGGCATCGGCGAGGCGACCGCACTGGAACTCGCCCGGCGCGGTGCCGCGGTGGTGATCGGCGCCCGGCGCAAGGATCGCCTGGACGCGCTGGCCGAACGGATCCGGGCAGACGGCGGGCAGGCCGAAGCGGTCGCCCTGGACGTGACTCGGCGTGCGGACCTGAAGCAACTGGTCGCGGTCGCGGTCGAGCGGTTCGGACGGCTCGACGTGCTCGTGAGCAATGCCGGTATCGCGAGGACCGGTCTGGTGAGCGACCTCGACGTCGAGGCCTGGGACGAGATGATCGACATCAATGTGCGCGGAGTGCTGCACGGGATCGCGGCCGCGCTGCCGGTGTTCCGTCGCCAGGGCCGTGGGCACCTCGTCACGACCGTGTCGACCTCGGGTCTGAAGATCGTCCCGACGCAGGCGGTCTACGCCGGCACCAAGAACGCCGTCCGCACCTTGCTGGAGGCGCTGCGCCAGGAGTCCACCGACGGCGTCCTGCGCACGACCTCGATCTCACCGGGGTACGTGCACACCGGGCTCGTCGACTACATCGAGGATCCGGTGGTCCGGGCGGAGGCCCAGCGCGTCATGGCCAAGGGGATCAGCCCGGACGCCGTGGCTCGCGCCATCGCCTTCGCGATCGAGCAACCCGACGACGTCGAGATCGGGGAACTCACGATCCGTCCGACCAGGCAGAACTGACCCCCGGGCGCGAGGCGGTTCGGCGGGCGGGCGCCGCGCGCGATCACCTTGGACGTGGACGGCTTGGACGTGGACGGCCTGGGGTGCGGCGGGTCGGGGCCCCGTTCGGCCCTCAGGAACGGTGATTCCGGGTGTGGGCGGGTGCGGTCGTGCCCCGCAGGGAGATGGGCGGCGCGACCAGGAGATGGCCGTGCGGGGTGGTGGGATCGGCGATCAGCCGGATGAGCATCTCGACGGCGCGGGCACCGAGCTCGTCCGCGGGGACGTCGGCGGCCGTGAGCGGGGGGTGCAGGTTCTCCGCCCAGTGCCGGGCCGCGACGCCGGCGATGGAGAAGTCGCGGGGCACGACCAGGCCCGCCTGGGCCAGCGCGTGGTACATCCCGGGGGTGGCGGCCTCGTTGATGGTGGCGATCGCGGTCAGATCGGGATGCTCGTCGAGGAGCCGCTCGACGCAGGACACCCCCGACTGGGCGTCGTCGGCGCAGCACGTCTGCACGCCGTCGAGACGGCGCTCCGTCATCGCGCGGGCGAAACCGGCCTGGGCGCGGTGGCCGGGACCGTACCCTGCCGCCACCAGCTCCTCGGAGCGGTTGACCAGGGCGATGCGGCGATGACCGAGGTCGGCCAGGTGGTGCACGCAGTTGGCGATCAGCGTCTCGTAGTCGATGTCCACCCAGGACATCTCCTCGGGACGGCTGGTGCGGCCGATGCCGACGAAGGGCAGCCCGGCCTGCCGCAGGCGGGTCACCCGGTCGTCCTCCAGCCGTATCTCCATGACGATGACCCCGTCCACGCGTCTGCCGCCGACCACGCGCTCGAACGATCGGTCGTGCTCGCCCCCGGACGGTGACAACAGGACGTCCAGGTCGGCGTGTGCGGCGGCGTCGACGACGCTGGCCACGAACCCGAGCTGCATGTCGGTCAGGCGCCGGCTGGCGGGCGGGATGACCAGGCCGATGGTGTGGGTCCTGCCCTCCTTGAGCGCCTTGGCGGCGGCGTTGGGCCGGTAGCCCAGTTCGTCGATGACCGCCTGGATGCGCCGTCGTGTCTCCTCCGACACGGGACGCTTGCCGCTGAGGGCGTACGAGACGGTGCTGCGCGCCACACCCGACCGCTTGGCGATCTCCCCGATATTCACCGGCGCTCCTCACCTGATCCGACCGATATGCACATCGTAAGTCGAATCGAGCGCACGGATCGACCGCCGCGACTCCTGCCGTGCTCCGTCCGACCCCCGTGACGTGCGCGATCTGGTCGTTTCCGGTGTTGCGAACCGATTCGATCACGCGTTGCGGCGAGCGCGTCGCACAGAGCCGGCCGCCGGCCGGATGCTGGCCGGACGCCGGCCGGACGCGCGGTGCTGCACGTCCGACCGGCGGGGCGGTCACGGGCGACGCGGGCCGGCGTCGCCGGTCACCTGATCAGCTTCGGGTCCACTTCTGGCTGGTCGTGCCGGTGCACGACCACAGTTGCACCTTCGTGCCGTTCGAGGTGCCGAAGTTGCTCGCCTCCAGGCACAGGCCGGACTGCACGCCGGTGACGGTGCCGTCGGCGTTGACGTTCCACTGCTGGTTGGCCTGACCGTTGCAGTCCCAGATGATCGCCCTGGTGCCGTTCGCGGTGCCGGCGGCCTCGGCGTCCAGGCACTTGTTGCCGTACACCTGCAGCGCCTTGCCGGAGGTGTAGGTCCAGCTCTGGTTGGCCTGGCCGTTGCAGTCCCACAGGTTGAGCTGCGTGCCGTTGGTCTGCGACTGGTTCGGGACGTCCAGGCACCGGTTGGCGTTGACGTTGCGCAACATCGACGTCGAGCCCGGCCCGGACGGCGAGGGGGACGGCGAAGGGGACGACGAGGGGGGCAGGAGGGTGATGGTGAAGGTGTCGTCGACGGCGGTGTGCGGAAGGTTCACCGTCGTGCCGTTGTTCGACAGGGTCGCCACGCTGTTGGAGACGGTGACCGGGCCTGTGACGGCGCCGCCGCCGTTGTAGGGGATGCGCTCGACGAGGACGCGGACCTGGTTGTTCTGCACGATGCCGCCGGTGGTGTCCAGGCGCCGCAGGTTGACGGCGACGTTGCCGGTGGTGCGTCCGCCGCCGACGAGGATCTTGGCGCTCCCGCTCGCCTTGGTGGCGAAGGCGTCGTAGTTGGAGCTGGGGGTGACGGAGGCGATCTGTCCGGTCTGCGAGCCGTAGAAGCGGTAGACCCACCATTCGCCCTTGGGCTGGTACTGGCCGGAGGAGTTGTGGACGAGTAGGTTGCCCAGGTCGTTGTGCAGGTTGTTCCCGCCCGCCCAGTTGGCGCGCAGGCCGTCGGCCCCGGCCCGCTCCAGCCGCGCGATGTACCAGGCGCCGTCGGCGGGGTTCTGCTCGTTGGAGGCGCCGTACTCGTTGATCTGGTAGGGGCGGGGGTGGGCGATGCCGCGCGAGTTCAGCGTGGTGTCGGCCGTCGCGACGTTGGCCACCGGGTCACCGGGCAGGGAGTGCCAGCTGACGATGTCGGGCACGACGTTGTTCGCCTTGACGTAGTCGAGGTACTGCGTCCACCAGCCGCCGGTGGACGGCACGCCCGCGAAGCTGGGGCCCACTATCAGGTGGGAGGGGAACGCGGCGCGGATGCGCTGGTAGGCGCGCTTCCACATCTCGAAGTACTGCGACTGGGGGCGGTTCCAGAACAGGGTGATGTTGGGCTCGTTCCACAGGTCCCACTGGACCGGAGCGCCGGTCGCCCGTACGTCGTCGATCAGGCGGGTCAGGAAGTTGTCGTAGTCGGTCCAGTTGCCGTTGTCGCCGGGGAAGCGGGAGATCGGGTAGCCGTCGGCTCCCCACAGGTCGTGCACGAGCAGGACGAACTCCCCGCCGAGCGACCGCGTGCGCAGCAACTGGGCGCGGGTGGCGTTCCACCGGCGGTCGTACTTGCCCGACACCCAGCCGCCGGGGCTGTCGAGCTGCGCGCCGCCGGCGCGCATGTACCGGAACTTCACGTCGGTGAAGTAGTTGTCCGGAGGGTTGGCCGCGTTCTCGGTCATGCCGTAGATCCACCCCGACGCTCGGTAGGTCGGGGATCCGCCCGCGACCGAGAAGTCGACGGTGATGGACTCGTCGGCGGCCTGGGCGGGCGAGGCGGTCGCGAGGACGGACGCGGCGACGAGTGCCGCGGCGGAGAACAGGGCGGCCAGGCCGCGGCGGCGGTGCCGCCAACGTGAGGTGATGTTCACACATGACTCCTTCGACGGAGGGGGTGGGGAACGCAGGGCGAGCCGTGGCGTCGTCCTGGAACCTGGGGTGGTGCCGTCCGGCGGTCGGGGTGAAGCGAGGGGGTGGTCTCAACGCAGGCGACCGAATCGAATCGATTCGCAGAAAGCGTAAATTCACGCGGGAACGCGTGTCAATTGCGTGTATCGCGGACATTAAGGGCAGATGTCCTGGGCGTGGACCGGTGCATGTTTCGGCGCCGGAGCGCGGAAACATGCAGTTCAGCGGCGTGCTTCGAATCGGTTCGCCGGATGCTCCCCGCTCAGGTCCGGAGATCGGAGTCCTGCGTGAGGGCGGCGCGCATGGCGGTGATGAGCCGGTGTCCTGGATAGTCGGCGAGGCGAGGAAACTCCCCGCCGTGATAGCAGGCCCAGTAGCTCGCCACGCGCTGCTGAACGCGGGTGCAGAACCGGGGGTTGTCTGCCAGGAAACGGCCGTAGGCCCGGCCTGCGGGGGAGCCCGGAACGTCGAGGTCGCCGACGGTCACGCGGAACGAGCCCACCGGCGAGAAACGCGCCCTGGGGAGGACGCGGACGGCGGCGCGGACCTCACGTTCGAGGGCGTCGCGGAAGGCGCAGGTCAGCGACTCGTTCAGGCCGGAGGGCTCCGGCTCCCGGGACTCGTCGATGCTCCGCCATCGGTAATGGACCTCGGGCGGGTTCTCCTGGTTGCCGCCGCCGTCCCGTTCCTCGACAAGGGTGAAACCGTGCCGTTCGCAGAAGCGGCGGGCGGCGGTGTTCTGCTGTGACCGTGTGCAGCGTCGCGTCGTGCGCGTCGGGTCCCGGCCAGCGCCGGCCGTGGCGGTAGCGGGTCTCCTCGACCGTCACCGTACGGCTGTGCCGTTCCCGTTTGTCCGCGCTGCGACGTCGCGCGAATTCGGCCAGCTCGGCGTGCCGGGCATCTCTGCCGGCTTCCAGGACGTCCAGCGCGCGGACGAGCGCGTCCTCATCGTTACGTACGTCGCCGGCGCGGCCGGTGATGTAGGCCCAGGTCGCGTGCGGACCCAGCGGCATGTGATGTCCGGCCGCGCGGCGCAGGGCGAGGTATCGACAGGGGTGGGGCAGAGTGCGGTCACGCACGCGCCGTGCGTGGGCGCCGAAACTCACGAACCGTTCTCCTGGGCGTCGCGGGCCGTCATCGGGGCGAAACCGAGCAGGCTGAGGCCCTGGCGTGGTCGTCCCCGCATCTGATCAAGTCGTGGTGTCTGCATTCGCGGTGTCAGGCCGCGAGACGGTTTGAGGCCCGGCGGGCGGCACCGCGCCTCTGTCGAGGGCCTGGACCCACTTCACCGCGACCGCGGCGACCTGGATGAGCTCGGTGCGCAGGCGGTCGGCGTCGTCCTCGGCGAACGCCTCGAGCACTTCTTCGTGCAGGATGTGCCGCCAGGTCAGCCGGCCCTCGGCCGCGGCGTCGGCCACGGCCTGTTTGGCGAGGTCGGCCTCGGACGCGTACGCGGGCCCGGTGCCGTCGGGGTGTTCCGGCAGACCCCACATCGCATCCTGGGCGACTCGTTCCGCTGTCACGTCGGTCAGCACCCGGTTCAGCGAACCGGGAACGCCGTAATCGCCAGGCTGCGTCATGTGCCGGTGTCCTCCCCACCCGACGATCACCTACGGACCGCCTTGCCCTCTGCCGTACGGAACGGTACCGGAGGCTTCGACACCCCAACGGCACCGTGCCGATCTCGGGTCACCGGGGCCGATTTCGGGTCACCAGGGCCGGTCTCAGGTCACCAGGGCCGGTCTCAGGTCACCAGGCCCCTACGGTAGGCGTAGACCACCGCCTGTACGCGGTCGCGCAGGTCGAGCTTGGTGAGGATGCGCGACACGTACGTCTTGACGGTCTCCTGGCTGATGACCAACGCCGCGGCGATCTCGCTGTTGGACAGGCCGTCGGCGATGAGGCGCAGCACCTCCAGCTCGCGCGGGGTCAGCGCGACGTCGCCCGGTGTGCCCTCGGCGGGACGGATCCGCGCCGCGTACCTGCCGACGAGCTGCCGCGTCACCTCGGGCGCCAGCAGCGCGGCACCCGTCGCGACGGTGCGGATGCCGTGCAGGAGCTGCGCCGGTGGGGCGTCCTTGAGCAGGAACCCGCTCGCTCCCGCGCGCAGCGCCTCGTACACGTACTCGTCCAGGTTGAACGTCGTCACCACGAGCACCTTGACGGGATCGTCCACCCCGGCGCCGGCCAGCAGGCGGGTCGCCTCGATGCCGTCGAGCACCGGCATGCGCACGTCCATCACCACGATGTCCGGGTTCAGCCGGCGGGCGAGGTCGACCGCGGCGCGGCCGTCCCCGCACTCGCCCACCACCTCGAGGTCGGGCTGCGCATCGATGATCGTCGCGAACCCGGTGCGGATCAGTGCCTGGTCGTCGCAGACCAGGACCCGGACCGGCGCGGTCACGACGGGCTCCCCGCGGGGATGAGCGCCCGCACGACGAAGCCGCCGCCCGCTCGCCGGTCGGCGCTGAACTCGCCGCCCAGGGCGTCGACCCGCTCGCGGAGCCCGGCGAGACCGCGCCCGCTTCCACCGGGAGCGCCGGTTCGCGAGCCGGAGCCGTCGGTGCCGACCTCCACGAAGATCTCCTTCTCGCCGTAGCGCACCCGGACCTCGGTACGGCTGCCATGGGCGTATTTGAGGGCATTGGTCAGGGATTCCTGTACGACCCTATAGGCCACGAATTCGGCGCTGCCGGCGGATTCGGCCGGGGTGCCCTCCTCGGCGAACTCCACCGGCTGCCCGGCCCGGCGGGTCTGCTCCACCAGCGTGTGGAGTTCGCGGACGGACGGCATCCTGACGTCGGTGTCATGGTCGGGGTTGAGCAGGTCGAGCAGGCGCCGAAGGTCGGAGATGGCCCGCCGGCCGGTGTCGGTGACGGCGCTCAGGGCCGTGTCGAGACGATCGGGCGCGGCGGTCAGATAGCGTGCCGCCTCGGCCTGTACGACCATCGCCGTCACGTGATGGGTGACGACGTCGTGGAGCTCGCGGGCGATGCGGGTGCGTTCGGCGGTGCGGGTGGCCTCGGCGATGTGGCGGCGTCGTTCGGCCTCGGCGGCCCGGGTGGAGCGCAGCCAGACTCCGATGCCCCAGGCGAGGACCAGAGTCAGGTAGAACACCACGTAACCTTCCACCTTCTCGGTCGCGCCGAGCCGGTCGAGCGCGACCGCCAGCGGCACGTACGCCGCGGACAGGAGGAGCGCGGCGGCGCGCCGGTGGCGCTCCAGATGGGCGCCCGCGCTGATGAGCGCGACGGACATCGCGTTGCTCGCGAAGACGTGGTAGGCGCGGATCTGGTCGAGGACGAAGCCGAGCGACACCAGGGCCAGGCACACGGCCGGCCACCGGCGGCGAACGGCGAGCGGGAGGCACTCCAGGGCGATCACCACGAACGCCAGTGCGTCGAAGGGACGGAGCGGCAGGTCCCCGACCTGCGTCCCCTTGCCGTAGAGCGCCGGCAGGAGCGACACGACGGCCATCAGCAGCCCGAACGGCGCGTCCCGGACCACGACGTCGTACCGCCGCCACCGGTCGGCGACCCGCGCCAAGTCGATCATGGGGCGAGCGTAGCGGTCGCGTCCGCCCGGGCGTGGCGCCGGAGGGGGACCAGGTTGCCACGACGGCGGGCCAGCCACATGAAGGCGATCGTCAGCAGCGCGCCGAACACCACCGCGTACGGGCTCGCCTCCGGCCCGAAGTCGCCGCCGGTGAGCAGTGCCGGGCCGGACGTCACGCCGTTCAGCAGTCCCTGGGTCGCGCCGTTGCCGGAGACCTCGGTGCTGAAGATGCCTGCCGCGGCGAAGTTCCAGCCGAAGTGCAGGCCGATCGGCAGCCACAGCGTGCGGGTGGCGGCGTAGGCGGCGGCGAGCATGCCGCCGGCCTCGATCGCGATGGCGATCGCGCCCCACAGGCCGGCGTGCTGGTTGGTCAGGTGCATCAGGCCGAACAGCAGCCCGGTCAGTGTCAGCGCGATCCACGTGCCGGTCCGCTGCTCGATGATCCGGAACAGTACGCCGCGGAAGAGCAGCTCCTCCGTCACGGCGGCGGCGGCCATGAAGCCGAGCATCCCGATCGCACCCGTCACCGAGCCGAGACCGTCGACCCGGTAGCCGCCGATGAAGGCGATGTTCACGATGACGGCCGCGAACATCCCGGCACCGATCAGCAGCCCCCGGCCGACGGCGGGGACGGCGCCTTTCGCGCCCACCTCCACCGGCGCGCGGCGCTCGGACCACCGCACCACCCGGGCGTACACGAAGACCGCGAGGGCGGCTGTCGCGACACCGAGGACCAGGGTGAGAAACGCGTTCCCCTGCACCGCGCCCACGATCGCGCCGCCGGCGAAGGCGACCACCGCGACGGCCACGAGCTGCTTCAACAGTCGCATGACGACTCCTTCAGGTAAATCCGCGACCGGAGCGCCGCGGCTACGCCGAGAACGCTAGGGATTCGACGGCCTGGGATCGTCACCGCACGGTGGACATTCGCCGGTAGCTCGCACGGGGGACAAGCCGGCGCCGCCACCAGGGCCTATACCTCGCGTATACCGGCGTCTCGAATGCTCAGGCGTGCCCGCACACTCACGCGAAGAGAAGGTGACCATGCGACGGGGCCGCCGGGGGAGGGCATGGCCGGGGGAGCAGGCGGCGGGTGCCCCGGCTGATCGAAGGCCCGCCCCGGTGACCGGCCTCACGGGGGGTGACGGTGTTCGAGTTCGACGTTCTCGGGCCGCTGCGGGTGAGCCGCGACGGGGTTCCCGTTCCGCTGGGCGCGGCGATGCTGCGACGCATGCTGGCGGCCCTGCTGTGCACGCCGGGCCGGCCGGTGGCGGTGCCTGCGCTGATCGAGGCCCTGTGGGGGAGCACACCACCCCGCAGCGCGCACAAGACCCTTCAGATCTACGTGCTGCGGTTGCGGCAGGCGCTGGGCGAGCGCGACCGCGTCGTCCACTGCGCCGGTGGTTACGCCGCCGCCGTGCTGCCGCAGGAGCTGGACGCGCTGCGCTTCCGGGAACTGACGGCGGCCGGGCGGGCCGCCAGGAGGACCGCGGATCCGGCGACGGCGGGCATGCTGTTCGAGCGTGCGCTCGGTCTGTGGCGGGGACCGGCCTACACCGGCGTCGGAGACGTGGCGGTGGTCGCCGACGAGGCCCGGCGGCTGGAGGAGGAACGGCTGCTGACCTGTGAGGAGCTGGCCGTCGTCGACCTGGCCCGAGGCCGCCACGCGGAGCTGGTCACCGGCCTGACCGAGATGGCCGGGCGGCATCCGTACCGGGAACGGCTGCACGCCTGCCTGATGCTGGCCCTGGACCAGGCCGGGCGTCAGGCCGAGGCGTTACGGGTCTACCAGCGGACGCGGACCGTGCTCGGCGAGGAACTCGGCGTCGAGCCCGGCCGGATGCTGCGACGGGTGCACGAGGCGATCCTGCGAGGTGAGGCGACCGGCCCGTTCGCCGACGAGATCCTCGGGCCGGACGGAGCCGCCTGCGCGTACGCGCGTGCCGGGCGCCTCGAAGCCCGGGACGCCGTGGGAAACACCGTGGGAAGCACCGTGGGAAACGCCGCCGGAAGCCCCATCGGAAGCGCCATCGGGGGCGACGCGGAGGGCCGGGCGGACCCGGGGTGGACGGGCGCGGGGTGGACGGGCAGAGGACGGACGGATGAGGGGTGGGCGGGGCCCGCGGCGACCGTGCCGTGCCATCTGCCCCCGGACATCGCGGACTTCACCGGACGCCGGGACACGGTGGAGTCGCTTCGGCGGTGGCTCACCGGCGCGGGCGGGCCGACCGCCGCCATGACCGCCGCGACGCCGGTCGTGGCGGTGTACGGCGGGGCGGGCACCGGCAAGACGACGCTCGCGGTCCACGTCGCCCACCGCCTGCGGGAGACGTTCGCCGACGGCCGGCTCTACGTCGACCTGCGCGGGACCTGCCCGCGGCCGATCGACCCGGCCGAGGCGCTGGCGCGGTTCCTGATCTCCCTCGGGGTGGACGCGCGGGCGGTGCCCGACGAAGCCGAGGAGCGCGGGAAGCTGTTCCGCACCGTCCTGGCCGATCGTCGCGTGCTGGTGGTGCTCGACGACGCCGCGGGCGAGGAGCAGGTCAGGCCGCTCCTGCCGGGTGGTCCGGGCTGCGCCGTGCTGGTGACGAGCAGGCGCGGGATCGCCGGGTTGAGCGCCCGCACCGTGCGCCTCGGCCCGCTCGACCCGCCATGCGCGTCGGAGCTGCTCGGGCGGATCGCCGGGCCGGTCCGGGTGGCGGCGCGGCCCACCGTAGCGGCCGAGATCGTCCGGCTCTGCGGTCACCTCCCTCTGGCCATACGGATCGCCGGGGCGAAACTGGCGCTGCGGGAGCACTGGCACCTCGGCCACCTGGCGGATCGCCTGCGGGAGGAGCGGGGGCGCCTGGACGAGCTCGCCCTCGGCGGCCAGTCGGTCCGGGCGAGGCTGGCCGCCGACTACGACAGGCTCGACCCGACCACCCGGCGGGCGCTGCGGATGCTCGGCCTGCTCGACGTCCCCGCCTTCGCCGCCTGGATGCTCGCGGCGGCCCTCGACGTGACGGTGCGCGAGGCCGAGACGTACGCCGATCTGCTCGTCGACGCCCAGCTCCTGAGCTGCGAGGACGGCGACGGGAACGGGCGGTTCCGCTACCGCCCGCATGAGCTGGTGCGGCTCTACGCGCGGGAACGCGCCGAACTGGAGGAGCCCGCCGGCGAACGGCACACGGCGATCGTTCGCGTTCTCGCCGCGTTGCTCGCGCTGGCGGAGACGGCGGAGAGCGGCCTGCCGGAGCAGCCGGCCTCCGTCATCCGGGGCGGGGCCCCTCGCTGGTGTGCCGTCCCCGCCACCGGGGTGCTGGTCGGCGATCCGGCCGCCTGGTTCGACGGCGAACGGGAGACCCTGCTGGCGGGGGTGGCGCAGGCCTGCCGGCTCGGTCTGAGCGAGGCGGCCTGGGAACTGTCCGCCCGCGCGGCCGGCTACTACGCCTTCCGCGGCCACTACCGGGACTGGGCGTTCTCCCACGAGCTGGCGCTGCGGGCGTGCGCGGCAGGCGGCGACCAGTGGGGCGAGGCGGTGATGACGCGCGGCCTCGGCCACCTGCTCATGATCGGCGTGGAGCCGCGGCGCGGTGTCGCACCGGAGGCGATCGAGGCGGCACTCGCGGTGTTCGGCCCGGCGGGGGAACGGCACGGCGCGCTCGACCTGCTGTGCCTGCGGGCGTTCGCGCTGTGCCGTGGGGGAGACCCCGGCCAGGCCCGCGCGGTGGTGGACGAGGCCGTGGTCATGGCCGAGGAGATCGGCTACGAGCTCGCCCTGAGCCGTCTCTGGTACGTCCGCGCCGTCATCGACCGGGAGCAGGGGCTCCACGAGGACGCGCTCGCCTGCGCGGACCGCGCGTTCGGCCTGGCGATCCGCGGGAACAGTCTCGCGGCCAGGACCCTCGCCCTGCGGGAGATGGCCGCCGCCTGCCGCGACGCCGCCAGGGCCAGGCGCGTCTCCCTCCACCTGTGGGAGGGCCTGCAGATCTGCCGGCGGCGTGGGGAGCGGCTGCTCCAGGCGTATCTGCTGCTCGCCCTCGGCGAGCTGTGCGTTCGCTTCGGCCGCGGGGACGTGGTGAAGCCGATCGAGCGGGCGCTGGCCGTGTTCGAGGAGTTCGGGGTTCCTTCCGGGCAGGCCGCCGGGCTCCGCGTCCTGGGCGAGTCACACCGTCTTGGCGGCCGGTCCGGCCAGGCGGTACGCGCGCTCGGCGACGCCGTACGCGTGGCGCGCGGGCTGCGCGACCTCCACGAGCAGGCGCTCGCGCTGACGGCCCTCGGCCGGGCCCAGCACGACCGCGGCGACCGGGAGGCGGCCACGCGGTCCTGGACGGCGGCCCACCGGCTGTTCCTGCGACTCGGCAACACCGCCGAGGCCGCCGAGACCGCTGTGGCGGGCGCGGGCGGGGCCCTGCCCGGTCACGACAACCGGCGGATGACGACGCCCAGCACCTCGCTCACCGGCAGGTAACCCCAATGCCGGGAGTCCCGGCTGGTCGGGCCGTCGCCGAGGACCACCAGCCGGCCGGCCGGGACCACGTCGCCCGGAGCGGCGTGCACGCCCGGTGCGACCTGGTCGGGCACTCTGTCGCCCGGCATCGCGGCCACCCGCTTGATCAGCCACTCCGTCTCACGCAGTCCGGACGCGCGTCCGGAGGAGCCCGCGCCGCCCGGCTGGAGGCGCCGGAAGACCACCACCTGGCCGCGCCGCAGGACCGCCCGCCCGCCGCGCCGGATGAGCACCCGATCTCCCGGCTGGTACGTCGGAACCATGCTGGTCCCGGCCACTCGTACCACGACGAAGCGCCGCCGGGCCGCGGCCACCCCGGCGGCCACCCCGGCGGCGACCACGGCGGGCGACAGCAGCGAAATCACGAGATGTTGCATGATCAACCTTTCGGCCCGGCAGCCGATCGTGATTCTGCCGGGCCCCGGCTGCGCCCCGCCTGCGCCCCGGTTGCGCGGCTCCTGCCGCACGGCGCGCAGCCGGCGCGCAACCGCGGCGAAGGCCGCGCCGAGCATCCTCACAGGGCGGGCGGCCTACCACGCCCGAACCCAGCCAAGGGAGAAACCATGATCCGTACGCTGCACCGCCTGGGAGACCGGCTGCTCGAAAGGCTCCTCCCCGGCGCCGAAGCACAGGCCGACAACTGTTTCGAATACTGGCCGACGGGTGGCTGCAACCGCTACAAGGACTGCTACCCCAATCCCACCGGCTTCCTCTGCATCACGTATTGGCGGAGCAGCTGCGGCGGCGCCTGGCAGAACATCGGCTACTGCTGACGCCGGCCGACACGTCCAATGGTCTATGCCGTGCTGACCGTCCGGCTCGTGCTGACGGGGGTCTTCCTGGTCTCCGTCCTCACGAAGCTGCGCACGCGGCGGGCCTTCGGCGATTTCACCACGGCGGTGCGGCGGCTCGGCGGCCTTCCCTCGCGTCTCGCCACGCCCGCCGCCGTGGTGGTCGTCGCCGTCGAGGCCGGAACCGTCGTCATGCTGGCGGCGCCCGGCCTCGACGGCGACGCCAGGGCAGGCCTCCTGCTCGCCGGGGGCCTGCTCCTCGGGTTCGCCGCGGTCCTGGTCGCGGCGCTGCGGCGCGGGACGACCGTCGCGTGCCGATGCTTCGGCGGATCGGGCGAGCCGGTCAACCGCCGGCACGTGGCGCGCAACGCCGTTCTCGTCGCGTGCGCGGTGGCCGGGGCCGCCATGTCGTCCGCCGCGGGCGGCACGCCCGTCGCGCCGCCCGCCGCCGCGCTCTGCCTGCTCGGGGCCTCGGTCGCCGTCGGTGCCGTCGTGCTCCTCGACGACCTGGTCCACCTCCTCCGATGACCCTCCGGGAGTCGCCGGCCCTCCGACGTCCGCCGACCCCCTGATGTCCGCTGCCCCTCCGACGTCCGTTGACCCCCCTGATGCCCGTTGACCCCTTGATGGAAGGGAACGCCCATGGCCGTCCTGGTCGCCGCCGTCGTCCTGCTCGGCGGGCTCGTCCTGGTGAACCTGCTCCTGACCGGCGCGGTCATCAGGAGACTCAGGAAAACCACCGAGGAGTCCCGTGCCGGGAGACTGCCGGGAAGTCCCGGGCTCGGCGTGGGCGCCGAGGTCCCGGCCTTCTCCGCGCTCACGGTCACGGACACGAAGGTCACCAGGGACGACTTCGCGGGCGAGCGCACCCTCGTCGGGTTCTTCAGCACCGACTGCCCGCACTGCCTGCCGAAGGCGCCCACCTTCGTCGCGACCGCCCGTGACGCCGCCTCCGACGGCGTACGCGTGCTGGCGGTGGTGGTGGAGGGCGAGCGGAGACCCGCCGAGCTGCTCGCCGCCCTAACCGACGAGGTGAGCGTCGTCGTGGAGGGCGAAGGCGGCGCGATGGCGGACGCGTTCGAGGTCAGGGCCTTCCCGTCGTTCTTCCTGGTCGGCCCCGACGGGACCGTCGCCGGCAGCAGCCTGAAGCCGGAGCTGCCGGCGGGCGCGCCGACCCCCGCCTGACCGGCGTGAGGTCACGACTCGGGCCGCTGCGGCTCACCCTGACGCTCGTCTGGCGGGCCGGACCGGTTCTCGCCCTGTCTCAGATCGTCATGGCGGTGCTGGCCGGCGCCTCTCCCGTCGCGATCACGTGGCTCACCAAGCTGCTGATCGATCGCCTGAGCACCGGGCCGGGTTCCTCGACGCCGCCGCTCGCCGCGGCGATGGCCGTGGCCGGAGCCCTGACCGCGTTGCTGCCCCACCTGTCCGGATGGGTCCAGCGGGAGCAGCAGCGCCGCATCGCGTGGCGCACCAGCGACGAACTGTTCACGGCGGTGTGCCGGATGCAGGGACTGACCAGGCTGGAGAACCCGGATTTCCACAATCGGCTCCAGCTGGCCCAGCAGTCCGCGCAGACCGCCCCGCAGCTCGTCACCGAGTCGGCGCTCGGCGCGGCACGCGGCGGTATCACCATCGCCGGGCTGCTGGGCGCGCTCGCCACGCTCAGCCCGCTCCTCGCCGCCGTCGTGGCCGCGGCCGCCGTGCCCGAACTGGTCGTCCAGCTCCGGCTCGGCCGCCGGCGGGCGTACCTCCGCCTGGAGATGGCCCCCGCGGAGCGCCGCCGGATGTTCTACCAGACGCTGATGCTCGACCATCGGGCCGCCAAGGAGATCCGGCTGTTCGGCATCGGAGGCTTCCTGCGGGGACGCATGCTGGGCGAACTGGCCGCCGAGCAGCGGGCGGAACGCCGGATGGACCTGACGTCCTTCCGCTACAACGGAGCGCTCACCGCACTCAGCACGGTCATCGCGGGCGCCGCGCTGGTCGTGCTGGTCTCCCGGATAGCGGAGGGCCAGGCCGGCATCGGCGACCTGGCCGTCCTCACCGCCGCCCTCGCCGGCACCCAGTCCTCCCTGTCCGGCACGGTGATCCAGGTGGCACACCTGAACGAGGCACTCGTCCTGGCCGGGCACTACGCCCACGTCGTCACCATCGGACCCGACCTGCCGGAACCCGCCACCGATGGCGGCGTGCCACCGCTGCGGCACGGCATCGAACTCCGCGACGTGTGGTTCCGGTACGACGCCGGTCATCCGTACGTGCTGCGCGGCCTGAACCTGACCATCCCGCACGGGCGGAGCGTGGCCCTGGTCGGCCTGAACGGCGCGGGCAAGAGCACAGTCGTCAAGCTGCTGTGCCGCCTGTACGACCCCGAGCGCGGCAGCGTCCGCTGGGACGGCGCCGACCTGCGCGAGCTGCGCGTCGACGACCTGCGCCGCCGGATCGGAGCCGTGTTCCAGGACTACGTGGCCTACGACCTCACCGCGGCCGAGAACGTCGCCGTCGGCGACGTCGGCGCTCTCGGCCGGCCGGAGCGGATCCACGAGGCGGCCCGCGGGGCGGACATCCACGACGCGCTGGCGGGCCTTCCCCGCGGCTACGACACCATCCTGTCGCGGTTCTTCGCCGCCGAGCAGGATGAGGATCCCGGCCGGGGCGTGCTCCTGTCCGGCGGGCAGTGGCAGCGCGTCGCCCTCGCCCGCGCACTTCTCCGCGCGGACACCGCCGACCTGCTCATCCTCGACGAGCCCAGCTCGGAACTCGACCCCGAGGCCGAGCACGCCATCCATCAGCGGCTCCGCGACTGCCGCGGCGGCCGTACGAGCCTTCTCATCTCGCACCGCCTCAACACGGTGCGCGGTGCGGACCACATCGTCGTCCTCGCCGGCGGGCGGGTAGCCGAGCAGGGCACCCATGACGAGCTGATGGCCCTCGGCGGCGAGTACGCCCGCCTGTTCACCCGCCAGGCGGCCGATTTCCAGCTGGGCCGGGCCGAGCCGTCACCGCGATAACCGCTTGTGCTCCGCGCCGATCTGAGGCAACCTTGGACCCCAAGGAAGAATCTAGGGCTCCTAGGAAAACTCGGATCGCTTGAGAAGGGCGGCATGCACATGGCGCGGGCCGGGTTGACGGCGGATCGGGTGACGCTCGCCGGTGCCGAACTGGCGGACGAGGTCGGGCTCGAGCACGTGACCATGTCGGCGGTGGCACGACGGCTCGGGGTGAAGGACGCCAGCCTGTACGCGCACGTCCGCAGCCTTGAGGACCTGCGCGGGCGGATCGCGCTGCTGGCGGCGGACGAGAAGACCATCCGCATCGCGGAGGCGACCGCGGGCCGGGCCGGAAAGGACGCGCTGGTGGCGTACGCGAACGCCTGGCGGCAGTACGCCCACGACCACCCGGGCAGATACACGGCGACGCAGATCCCGATACAGATCGATCCCGAGCTCGTGGCCCGGGCCGCCGGGCCGCGGCGCGCCGTCGAGCTGACCTACAGCATGCTGCGCGGCTACGCGCTGGAGGAACCCGACCTGACCGACGCGGTCCGGCTGATGCGCAGCACGCTCCACGGCTTCACCAGCCTGGAGGCCGCGGGCGGGTTCGCGCACGCGCGCCCGGCCGAAGACACCTGGGTCCGCTGCCTCGACGCCCTGCACACCCTCCTCGAGCACTGGCCCACGCACGACGAAGGAGACTCGGCATGACCAGCCCGGCCATCGGCCACCTGCGCGTGGACGGCGCCACCCTGCACTACGAGGTGCGCGGAGAGGGGCCGCTCCTGCTGCTGATCCCCGGCGGCACGGGCGGCGCGGCCTCCTTCGACGGCGTCGCCGACGCCCTGGCCGCCGACTACACCGTCGCGTCCTACGACCCGCGCGGCATCTCCCGCAGCCCGCTGGACGACCCGGAGGCCCCGCAGCGGGTCGAGCGGCACGCCGACGACGCGTTCCGGCTGCTGGAGCTGCTGTCTCCGGACGCGCCCGCCCGCGTGGCCGCCTGCAGCTCGGGCGCCATCGTCGCGCTGCACCTGCTCACCGCCCATCCCGAACGGATCGAACGCGTCGTGGCGCACGAGCCGCCGGTGGTGGAGGTGCTGCCGGACGCGGCCGAGCACCGCGCGCTGCTCGCCCGCGTGCAGGACACGTTCCGCCGGGAGGGGCTGATGCCGGCGGCGGCCGTCTTCGCGGCCGGCCTGAGGCGGCCCGGAGCCGATCCCGTCGACGTCAGGGCCGATGCCAGGGCCGATGCCAGGGTCGATGCCAGAATCGATGCCAGGGCGGCCACCGAGCTTCCCCCGCAGGCGGCGGCTCGGGTGCAGCGGACGATGGCGGACATGCCCTACTTCCTGGGGCGCATCGTGCCGGGTTTCATGGCGTACAGACCGGACGTGGATCGCCTGGAGGCTCTGTCGGACCGGCTCGTGCTCGCCGCGGGAGCGGACTCGCGGGGCGAACTGCCCTACCGTCCCGCCGCCTTCCTCGCCGAGCGGTTCGGCACGGAGCTCGTCCACTTCCCCGGCGGGCACACCGGGCTCAGCACGCACCCCGCCGAATTCGGCGAGCTGCTACGCAAGGTGCTGAGCGCCTGATCCGGCCGCGCCGGCGAAGTCCTGCCGCCGGGTGTCGTATGAGACGGGTGCCCAATCGTCTTCCTGTCGAAGGCCGATCGAAGACCGATCGAGGGAAGGGAGTCAACCGTGAAGTACGTGCTGATGTTCGCCGAGACCGAGGAGTTCGCCACGCGTCTGGAGGCGATGGACGAGCTGGAGCGCGAGGCCGCCTACGAGGCGGTGATGCGCTGGTTCGCCGAGAACTCCGGCAAGATCACCCATCACGCGCATCTGGCGCCCGCGCACACCGCGACCACCGTGCGTCTCGACGGCGGCGAGCCCGTCGTCACCGACGGGCCGTTCGTCGAGGGCAAGGAGGTCGTCAGCGGCTACGCCGAGGTGGAGGTGGCCGACCTGGACGAGGCGCTGAAGCTGGCCAGGTCCTGGCCGGCGTGCCCGGTCGTGGAGATCCGCCCGATCGCATGAGCGGACCGGACGGCGGCCGGGGGAGCCGCGAGGCGCTGGCCCGCGTGGTGCGCGAGCACGCGGGCCGCCTCGCGGCCTGCCTGGTGTCGCTGCTGGGCGACTTCTCCGCCGCCGAAGACCTGGTGCAGGACGCCGTGGAGACCGCGCTGCGCCGCTGGCCGGTCGAGGGCGTGCCGGACCGGCCGGACGCCTGGCTGCTCACCGTGGCACGCCGCCGCGGCCTCGACGTGCTGCGGCGGGAGACGAACTACCGCGCCAAACTGGCCCAGTTGCGGTGGCCCGAGCCGGGGAAGGGCGACGACCGGCTGCGGCTGATCTTCACGTGCTGCCATCCGGCGCTGTCGCCGGAGGCCCGGATCGCGCTGACCCTGCGCGTGGTGTGCGGGCTGAGCACCGCGCAGATCGCCGCGGCCTTCGTCGTGCCGGAGACGACGGTCGCCCAGCGGATCACCCGCGCCAAACGGAAGATCGCCGTAGCGGGCGTCCCCTATCGGATCCCGGCCGCGGACGAACTGCCCGAGCGGCTCGGCGCCGTGCTCGCGGTCGTCTACCTGCTGTTCAACGAGGGCTATCTGTCGAGCACCGGCGACCGGGCCGAGGCACGCGACCTGGCCGACGACGCCGAGTGGCTGGCCGCGCTCCTGGCGGGCCTCATGCCGGGTGAGCCGGAGGTGGCCGGGCTGCTCGCGCTCATCCGGCTGCACCGGGCGCGCGGTGCGGCCAGGTTCGACTCCCACGGGCGTCTGGTGCCGCTCGCCGAGCAGGACCGCACGCTGTGGGACCACGCCGCGATCGCCGAGGCGACCGCGGCGCTGACACGCGCCGCCCGGGCTCATCGCCGGCCGGGGCCCTACCAGTTACAGGCCGCGATCGTGGCCTGTCACGCCGAGGCGGCCGGCTTCGAGCAGACCGACTGGGCGCAGATCCTCGTGTTGTACGACATGCTCCTGGCCGTCGCCCCCTCGCCGGTGACCCGGCTGCACCGGGCCGTCGCCCTGCGCTACGTCAAGGGGCCCGCGGCCGCGCTGGCGGAGCTGACCGGCCTGGAGGAGACCCTGTCCCGCTATCCGCTCCTGCACGCCACCCGGGCAGAACTGCTGCGCGCGCTGGGCGACACGAGCCAGGCGCGGATCTCGGACGAGCGGGCGCTGGGCCTGACCGCCAACCCGGCCCAGCAGGCCCTGCTCCACCAGCGGCTGGACCCGGCTCACGGAGACGTCAGGTGTGGCTGATCATCACGTGCTTGACGCGGGTGTAGGCGTCGAGGCCGTACCGGGACAGGTCCTTGCCGGTGCCCGAGTGCTTGAAGCCGCCGTGCGGCATCTCGGGGATGATCACCTGATGGCAGTTGACCCAGACCGCGCCGAAGTCCAGCGCGGCGGAAAGGCGCATGGCCCGCCCGGTGTCCCTGGTCCACAGGCTGGAGGCGAGCGCGTACTCGACTCCGTTGGCCAGGGCGACGGCCTCGTCCTCGTCCGCGAACGGCTGCACGGTCACGACAGGGCCGAAGATCTCCTGCTGCACGACCTCGTCGTCCTGCCGCACGTCCGCGACCACGGTCGGCGGGAAGAAGTAGCCGGGACGGTCGATCCGGGCGCCGCCGGCGACCACCCGGGCGTGCGCGGGCAGTCGGTCGAGGAACCCGGCGACCCGACCGGCCTGCGCGGCGTTGTTGGACGGGCCGAGGAACACGCCCTCCTCGTCGGGGTGGCCGACGGCGAGGGCACGCGCCGCCTCGGCGAGCGCCTCGACGAACCCGTCGTAGGCGCTCCGCTCGACGAGCACGCGGGTGACGGCCGTGCAGTCCTGTCCCGTGTTGAAGAACGCCGCCTCGGCGATGCCGGCGGCCGCCGCGGCCGGGTCCACGTCGGCGAAGACCAGCGCGGGGGCCTTGCCGCCCAGCTCCAGGTGGACGTCCTTGAGATCGCTCGCCGCGGCCGCCATCACCTCGGCTCCGGCCCGCGTCGAGCCGGTGATGGCCACCATCTCCACTCCTGGATGCGCGACCAGGACGCGGCCGGTGTCCCGGTCGCCGCACACGACGTTGACCACGCCGGGCGGGAACACCCGGGCGCACAGCTCGCCCAGCAGCACGGTGGAGCCGGGCGTCGTGTCGGACGGCTTCAGCACCAGCGTGTTCCCCGCGGCCAGCGCCGGGCCGACCTTCCAGGCGGCCATCATCAGCGGGTAGTTCCACGGCGTCACCTGGGCGACGACGCCGATCGGCTCACGGCGTACGAACGAGGTGTGCCCCTCGGCGTACTCGGCGGCGCCGAGGCCCTCCAGCACCCGCGCCGCGCCGGCGAAATAGCGGATGGCGTCGATCGCCCCGCCCACGTCGACCCGCAGCGCGGTGCCGCGCGGCTTGCCGGTCGCCCGCACCTCGGCCTCGGCCAGTGCTTCCCTGTTGTCCGCCATCAGATCGGCCAGCTCCAGGAGCAGCCGCTGACGCTCGGCCGGGGTGGTGCGCCGCCAGGTGCTCGACGCCTGGGCGGCCGCCGCGACGGCGTGGTCCACGTCCTCCCCGCCCGAGCGGGCCGCCCGGGCGTACACCTTCTCGGTGGACGGGTCGACCAGGTCCATCCACTCTCCGGACGCCGGGGCCCGGCTCTGTCCGGCGATCACGTTGCGCACGGTGTCCACGGCGGTTTCCTCCCAGGTCATACGGTCGCGGCGGCGCGGGTGAGCGCCGCGCGATAGCGGGCGGCGGCGGAGGCCAGGCCCACCAGCACGACCCGACCAGCTCGCCGCCGCGGTGGCAGCCGACGACGACCTCGCCGTCGAGGTCGCCCTCCAGCACCCGGATGTCGTCCGGTCGCGGCCTCCTGATGTGCGGGGTGGTGGCCTGGTGGCCCCGGACCGGCCGTGCGGCCGGTCCGGAGCGTGATCACCGTCGCGACGCCGGCGGGCTCTCACGGCCACGCCGGCCCCACTGCCCAGGCGGCATCAGAGCCGCCCAGCCGCCCTGCGGTTATCGGCCCGGACTTCTCCGGCTGTACTCCGGCGGGTCCTCGATCTCGCGGGACTTCCGATTGGCATCCGAGCCCATCGGGATCTCTGCCGTGTCGTCCAGAGACATGTCGTTCCCGCCCCGGGGTTCACCGTCGACCAGGGCGTCGCCTCGGTGGCCCGGGCAGTCCGGGGTCTGCGCCCGCTCTTCCCGCGGGCGCCTGGACCGGCTTCCCTGTTGGTCCTTCCCCATGAAGACACCTCCAGGATCATGTGAGTGAGGGCCTGCACGCCCTCGCATGATGGGTACCCGCTGCCCGGTATCGCCCTGGTCACCGATCGGCATGACCAGCCTGAGACAGCCCTCGCCATCAGTCCCTCACGGCCGGGGCCGCTCACCTGCGGCGCGTGGGAGCGCTCAGCACGTCGCTGAGGTCGTCGACCTCCAGCCCGCGCCCCGGCCTCGCCTTCGGCGCAGTGATCGTCATCGGCTTCTCCCAGTTCCGGTACTGCGTGGCCAGGTGCGCCCGCAGAATCCGGTCGTCTCCGAGTCCCCGGACCGCGGGCCGCGGGTGCGCGTAGAAGCGCCAGCCGACCCGGTAGGGCCAGCCGCGGTCGTCGTACATGTACGTCCATGTCACCTCGGACGTGCCGAGGGCCGAGGTCCCCGCGGCCTCGCGGAAGCTGGGGGAGACGCGGTAGAGATCCTTGAGCCGGATCGTCCCGGTAAGTGTGTAGATCCGCTGCTTGCGTCCGGTGGTGCGGTCCTTGGTCCACGGCGTGACGGTCTTGCGGCTCTTGGTGGACAGCAGCGTGCGCAGCGTGGCCGGCTCCAGGACGTTGATGAACTGGTCGCCGTACGCGGCCGCGGCGCCGCTCGCGCGGCCGGTGCGCGTCCACGACTTCGCCCGCGGCGCGAGCTGGTACTGCCAGCCGCCCACGCTGACCGTGCGCAGCGTCCCCACCGTACGGAGCAGACCGGCGAAGTAGGGGTCCTTGGCCGCCTCGTCCACCATCAGCTGCTTGTTGCCGACGCTCAGCTGCCGGATGTGTTCCGAGGCGATCACGCCGGACCGCCCCAGCTTGACCTTGCCGGTGCCGTGCAGTTCCATGCCGCTCCCGATGTAGGTGCGCTTGCCGTTGCTCAGCTCCACCTGCCGCGTCAGATCCGTGGAGGCGCTGGCGTAGAACTCGGTGGTCGCGCCGACGCCGCGGGCGAGCAGGGAACGCAGGCCCGCCAGCGGATCGGGTTCGGCGGCTTGGGCATGGGCGGTGGTGGGAGCGGCGGTCGCGAGGGCCAGGGCGACGATGAGGGGGTGCATGCCATACATCCAGGTGAGTGAGCGCAGATCGATCTTGGTGTGTGGTGAATGTAGCGTGCTTCCGCTTTCTCCTTGCAGTCCGGATCGTGGCCGTATCCGGGTGGGAATTCACATCCTCGGCCGCCCGGCCCGGCTCCTGGCCGGTGCCATGCCCGAGGCGCGGGTCGGCGGGGTGCCCATCCGCTCCAGCTCCGAGTCCCCTTCTTGCCCGCGAGATCGGACCGGCGATGTCGGTGGCATCTGATGGAATCGGCGAAACCAGATCGTGCGACGTCGTAGGAGCCCGTCGTGGACCGTCACGCGTGGAAGCCGTTCCTCCAGCGTTGGAGCGAGGAGTGGCGCATCGCCCATCCCGGCGAGGAGCCGGACGGCGATCCCTGGCTCGGGTGCCCGCCCGCCACCGAGGACGAGGTGCAGGCGCTGGAGGCGCGACTGGGATGCGTGCTGCCCCCGTCATTCCGGGAGTTCCTGCTGGTCACCAACGGCTGGCGGCACGCCGGCAACTTCGTCTGGAGCCTGCGCGGCACCGAGGAGATCGGCTGGCTGACCGACCTGGAGCCGATGTGGGCCGAAACCTGGGTCGACCGGGAGGTGAAGTACGAGGACCCGGCGGCGGCACGATCGTTGCTGATCTCCCTGCGGGCGGACGCCGGTGTCGTCTACCTCGATCCTGGCGACGTCGACGAGCGCGGTGAATGGGCGGCCTACGACGTGTTCTCGTGGAGAGCGAGGGGCCCCGAACGGCACGACTCGTTCCACGAGAAGATGTACCACTTCTACGCCGGATTCCACGCCCTCGACCGCCCCCGCTGCGAGACCCAGCGTGAGTGGGACGCCACGGTCGAGGACGCCCGGCTGGCGAGCCTGCGCGGCGAGGTGGACCGCCCGCTGGCCGTGTTCGCGCAGGCGGCGCGCTTCGGCCGCGACCGCGCCTCGTTCCTGCTCTTCCAGATGCGGACGCTGTTGAGGAGCGAGGACGGCGGCCTGTTCTATCCGCGGCCCACGAAGAGCGACGACACCGGATCGTGGACCCTCGACGAGGACCTGTTCGCCACGCAGGTCCTTCCACTGCTGTCCGCCGCTCGTCAGCAGGCCCGCCGGTTCGGCTCCGATTCGATGCCCCGCTCGCGACAAGACCGCGGATCACAGCGGGTCAAATACCAGTTCCCAGGCGACGGCCGGACGCAGCGGGTCGAGAGGCCCCTCGGCCGTCATCAAGCACGGCGGGAGGAGCCGGCGTTCCGGGTCTGCTTCGGCGATCCGGAGTTCGACGCGGCCGCGCATGCCGCTCTCGACGCCGGTGAAGACGCCTGGCCGCGCCTGCTCGACGCCCTCGTCCACTGGCGGCCACTGCATGAGGACCACATCGCGCCCATCGCCCTGCTCGCGGACCCCCGGGCCGCGCGGCTGATCACGCCAGAACGGGGACGCGAACTCCTGGCCACGAGTCGGGGCTGACCGCAGGTCGGTTCGCCGCCTACCGGTCGACGGCCTGACACATGCGACGCGATCGCGGTGATCTCGCCGGTGGGGTCATTTGACGCGGGAGAGGCCGGCGACCCGGCGGCCCAGCAGGGCCAGCAGACAGGTCATGACCACGCCGACGGCCGCCAGGCCGGCGCGGTCGGCCGCCGTGTCGGTGTTGGAGATCAGGCCGAAGGCGGTGTGCGCGATCAGGGCGCCGGAGGCCAGGGCGAGGCTGTGCCGGTCCGTCCACAGGCCGCCGGTCGTCCAGCGGCGCAGGAGCCACGCGACGGCGACCGCCAGAACGGCGGCGGCCGCCATGGGCACGATCACCCACCCGCCGTGGGTGAACGCGGGCTGGGTCGCGCCGCCGAAGGGGAACAGCAACGCCAGGTATCCGAAGGCGGCCACGGCGCCGAACACTCCGGCCGTCGCAGGCGTGGGCGGGCTGACCGAAGGCCTGCCCGGGCGGAGCTTCAACCGCAGCCCCACCCCCGCCAGCAGGACCACGGCGGCCGCACAGCCCGCGAGGACCGCCGGTGGCGCCTCGTACCCGGGGTCGATGGACGTCACCACCGTCACCCGCAGCAGCAGCGCGCCGAGGACGAAGACCGTCCCGGCCAGCCAGGTGCCGAGTCTGCCCAGGTAGGGCCGGTCACGCAGGGACGGGACGATCAGGTCGGTCAGGAGGATCGGGATCGCGGCGCTGAAGACCGCGTGGTAGGGGATCTGCAGCTCGGCGTAGGCGCTGTTGAGGCCCAGGACCCGGGGCGCCCATCCGGCGGCGCCGTAGATCGTGGGGCTGCTCAGCGCCTGCAGCGCCAGGCCCTCCTCGACGATGCCGTAGGCCGCCCCGAGCAGCAGCACCCCGGTCCAGCCCGTCCCGGCCCGCCGCACCAGCTCGCGCACCAGGACGACGCCCGCGCCGTATATCGGGATCCACAGCAGCAGGAGCCAGGCCATCCGCAGCGGCGGGTTGCCGAGGGTGAACTCGGCCACGAGCGCTGTGATCACCGCGAGGAGCAGTGCGGCCAGCCGGCCGCGCGTCTTGTTCGAGGTCATGGGCCCAGCGTCTTCCGCGCGCCCCACGCGCGTCTGCCGCCCCGGGTCCTGGCCGTGGCAACCCAGGTGACAACCCGGCGTCGACTTTGGTTGCTGCCGTCTGTCGCCCCGCCGTCACTACGCTGGGCGTCCGTGACGGCAGACGTACGGCCGGGCCCGGCCAGGACGCGGCGGGACCGGGCGATCCGAGTGGGGGGCGTCGTCTGCGCGCTGGTCGCGGCGGGGGTCGTCGTGCAAGCCGATCTCGACGGGGCTTCCGGCTGGCTGGTCGCGGACGTGGCCGGCGGTGCGGCGGCGTGCGGGGCGTTGTGGCTGTCGCGCCGGTGGCCGGCCACCATGGCGCTCGTGGCCGTGGCGCTGGCGGTGCCCGCGGCCTCGGCGTCGGTCGCGGCCGGCATCGCCACGCTGATGACCGCTCTGTATCGCCGCTCGGCCGTCGCGATCGGAGTCGGCGCGGCGTGGGTGGCCGCGACGCTGGCCCGGTTCTGGCTGCGGCCGCCGGGGCTTGCGCCTTATCCGGTGTGGGCGCTGGTCGCGGTGCTGTTCGGGGTGGCGCTGACCGGATGGGGGATGCTGGCGCGGGCCCGCCGTCAACTGGTGCTGTCGCTGGCGGAGCGGGTCCGCAGGGCCGAGGAGGAGCAACGGCGACGCGTCGAGCAGGCCCGCCACGCCGAACGCCTGGCCATCGCCCGCGACATGCACGACGTGCTGGCGCACCGGCTGTCGCTGCTGGCGCTGCATGCCGGGGCGCTGGAGTTCAACGCGCGGGCCGACCCCGAGGAGGTGGTCGAGGCGGCCGCGGTGGTGCGCTCCAGCGCGCACCAGGCGTTGCAGGAGCTGCGCCAGGTCATCTCGGTGCTCCGCGAGGCGCCCGTCCTGGCCGAGCTGGACCTGCATGCTCTGGTCGAGGAGGTACGGCGGGCGGGCATGGAGGTGGACATGCACGACGGCGGCGTGCGCCTGCCCGGCCTGCCGGGCCTGACGGCGCGGGCGGCCTACCGGATCGTCCAGGAAGGGCTCACCAACGCCAGGAAGCACGCGCCCGGCCGGCCCGTGACTGTGCGCCTCGACGGCGGGCCGGAGCGGGGGCTCGCCATCGAGGTGCGCAATGCCGTGGTGCACGCTCCCCGGGGCGAGGGCGCCGGCCTGGCCGGGATGCGGGAGCGGGCCGAGCTGGCGGGCGGCCGCGTGGAGCAGGCCGGGATTGAGGAAGGCGAGTTCCGCCTGGCGGTCTGGCTACCATGGCCGGTGTGAGCGTCATACGCGTGCTGGTCGTGGACGACGACCCGCTCGTCAGGGCAGGCCTGACGCTGATGCTCAAGGGCGCCGACGAGCTCGTCGTGGTGGGCGGCGTGGCCGACGGCGCCGACGTCGGAGCCGCGGTCGACGCGTACGCGCCCGATGTGGTGCTCATGGACATCCGGATGCCGGGCCTGGACGGGATCGACGCCACCCGGCTGCTTCGGCGGCGACCCGACCCTCCCCACGTCATCATGCTCACCACGTTCGACGCCGACGAGCACGTCTTCGGCGCGCTGCGCGCCGGGGCCAGCGGGTTCCTGCTCAAGGACACCCCGCCGGAGGGCATCGTGGACGCGGTCCTCCGGGTCGCCGCGGGCGAGCCGATCCTGTCACCCGGCGTGACCCGGCGCCTGATCGCCCACCTGGCGCCCGAGGCGCAGGACCGCCGCCGCGACGACGCGCGCAGGCTGCTGTCCAGGCTCAGCGACCGCGAGCGCGAGGTCGCCGCCGCGGTCGGCCGGGGCGGCTCGAACGCGGACATCGCGGCCGAGCTCCACATGAGCGTCGGCACGGTCAAGAGCTACATCTCCCGCATCCTCACGAAGACCAACCTGGACAATCGCGTCCAACTCGCCCTCCTCGCCCACGACAATCCGCTCTAGCCGGGCCCGTTCCTCGCACGCGATCGACCTTCGGTGGGAAGTTCCCAGAGCGGCGGCCGTTCACTGGACGAGGACGGGCACGAGCACAGCGGAGGGCAGGCGGCGCGGGGCTCCCGAGTCGCCCGCCGCGCCGTTCAGATGTCGGCGCCGAAGTCGCCTGGCAGGGCGTAAGGGCGTGCGGGCGTCGAGCCAGACCGCCGACGACGACTTCACAGCCCTCGATCAATGGTTCCGAGCCTTGTAGATCACCAATTCGCGCAGACAGTTGTCCTGGTCCGGCCCTGTGAGTGGTGGCCGGTCAGCTGGCGAAGCCGAAGACGGCGACCCCATCGTTCACCCCGGTCTTCGAGCCTCACCCCTGAACGAAGCAGCAGGTCATCGATACCTGGGACGCATCGCCTGATACCCGGGTCATCATTGGTCCTCCATGATCCCGGTGGTGAACTCGAAGTGTTCGAAACGGGTCAAACAGCAGGAGTTCACATGGGACAGCTCGCCGGCAGGGTCGCGGTCGTCACCGGCGGCAGCGCGGGGATCGGGCTCGCCACGGCACAACGCTTCGCCGAGGAGGGCGCACTCGTCTATGTCACCGGCCGCAGACAGGGGGAACTGGACGCCGCGGTCGCCGAGATCGGCCACGGCGCGGTCGGCGTGCGGAGCGACGTCACCGACCCCGAAGACGTGGACCGGCTGTACGCCAAGGTGTCCGAGGACGGCCACCGGATAGACGCCGTGGTGGCCAACGTCGGGTTCGGCGAGTTCGTCGGTTTGGCGAACGTCACCGGCGAACACATGGACAAGATCCTCGACGTCAACGTGAAGGGCACGGTCTACACGGTGCAGAAGGCGCTGCCGTTGCTCAACGACGGCGCCTCCATTGTGCTGGTCACCTCGATGGCCTCCACCAGTGGTCAGAAGGGGCTGAGCGTCTACTCCGCGTCCAAGGCCGCTGTCCGGTCCTTCGCCCGTTCCTGGGCCAACGAGCTGAGCGGGCGCGGCATCCGGGTCAACGCGCTGGCCCCCGGCGCCACCGATACACCCGCGATGGACGCCACCCTCGCCGCCTCCGGCTTGGACGCCGCGGCGCGGGAGAAGTGGCGGGCGGATCACGCGGCACCGATCCCGCTGGGCCGCTTGTCCCGGCCCGAGGAGCAGGCCGCGGCCGTGTTCTTCCTCGCCTCTCCGGCGAGCAGCTACATCACGGGCGTCGAGCTCGCCGCCGATGGAGGCGCGACCCAGCTCGGTTTCGGACTCGTCTAGAAGGCGCGGTCCAGCGCGGCGCGGCCCGCGACGACCGCCTGCGCGGTCCGGACGAACAGCGGCCCGGCCGTGTTCCGGCCGTCGTCCGGCCACGCCAGCACCAGCCGGGTCGCCGGGACGTCAGGGACGGGCACCGCCACGACGCTGTCGCCGATCCGGTTGGTGACACTCGCCCCGACGACCACGATCAACCGGCCGAAGGAGACCAGATCGACGATCTTGTCGAGGGGGTCCGGCGGGGGGAACTCGAGGTAGGCGTCCTCCCGGGTCAGCTCGGCAAGGGTCACCGCGGACCGCTTGGCCAGGCGATGGTCGGGCGGCAGCAGCACGACCGAGGACTCCTCGGCCAGATCCGCGGTCGCCATCTCCCCAAGGTCACCGCGACTGCACATCAACGCGACGTCTGCGGCGCCGTTGCGCAGCGCACCCAGCTGGTCGTGGGTGAAAACCACATCGACCGGCACCGCGCCGGGTAGTCGCTCGTACGCCCGCACCACCTCGGCGAGCAACCCGGGCCCGGTCCCCGGCCTGGTGGTGACGACCAGTCGCTGCTGCTGGGCGGCACGCCGGGTCCGCCGCACGGCCGTGTCCATCGCGTCGAGGACCCGGCGGCACTCGGCCAAGAAGACGCCGCCCGCGTCGGTAAGATCGACGCGGCGGCTGGTCCGCTCGAACAGCCGTACTCCGAGCCGCCGTTCGAGCCGGCCGATGGTCCGCGACAGCGGCGGTTGTGCGATGCCGAGCCGCTCGGCCGCCCGCCCGAAGTGCAGTTCCTCGGCGACAGCGACGAAGTACTCCACCTCGCGCGTCTCCATCCGGTCCACGCCGCTCAGGGTAACAACCGAGCACCACCACCCCCTGACCTGCTCGGTGACCCCGCAAGCGTGTCAACAAGATCCGGAGATTAGCCGAAGGTCGTCGGCGGAGTGGCGGCGTCGACCACAGCCGACGCCGCCGGGCCCGCCCGGCGGCGACCTCGGTGTTGGCGTAATCGAGGACGTGCTCCGCGAGCGTCACGCAGACAGCTCTCGTCGTCATGCGATAACCACGATGATTCCGGGCCGGTCATCTTTCCGCCTCGCTCCACTCCGTCAGGATCGACCCCATGCGACTGGTGCTCGGGACACCTGGTTTGTTGGACGGCGTCTCCACTGTGATGCACTCGGTCCGTGCTCGGGAGCCGGACATCTGACGCACCCTGGACGCCGGCGTCCTGCTCATCCTGACCGAGGACGACGGCGTAGCCGGAGTCCGGCGCAGGCGGCGAGGGTGATGACAAGGCCGGTGAGCACGTCCATCCGCCCATCCGTCCCGGCCTCGCCGCCGCCTCCGGTCGCAGCCCCGCCTACTGGCGTCGCGTCCACCTCCTGCTCCGCTGTGAACTCCTGGTCGTCCGCTGTGAACTCCTGGTCAAGGTCGTCTTCGTCCGCTGCGGCGGTCACGGTGGTCGTGACGGTCCGGGTCGGCTTCGGGCTGGGGTGCTGCCATCCGGGGTCGGCGCTGAGTCGATTGATCCACCCGGCTTGCTCGGTCAGCCACGTGGGGCGTACATGATGATCAGCACGCCGGCCAGGCAGACGAGCGCGCCGATGACGTCCCAGCGGTCGGGCCGGAACCCGTCGACGAGCATGCCCCAGGCCAGGGAGCCGGCGACGAAGACGCCGCCGTAGGCCGCCAGGATGCGGCCGAAGTTCGCGTCCGGCTGGAACGTGGCGACCAGCCCGTACAGGCCCAGCGCGATCACGCCGCCGCCGATCCACAGCAGGCCACGCTGCTCGCGTACGCCTTGCCAGACCAGCCATGCTCCGCCGATCTCGGCGAAGGCGGCCAGGACGAAAAGCAGCAGGGAGCGGATGACCGTCATGGCCGGTAGTACAGCGCATGGCAGCGGTCGATGCGTCTCCGGGTCGCCCTCCGCGCCGCGGCTCGGGCGCTCAGCGATGGTGCGGGTGGGTGCTCACGACGGTCAGTCCTCTTCCGGGGCGCGGAAGGTGGCCAGGTCGGCGTACGGCAGCGGGCAGTCGGGACAGGTGCAGTTCGTCAGGCTGTCGCAGCCTGCGGTGACCACCCGGGTGAGCGCGGTGCGGATGGTGGTGAGGTCGGCGATGCGCGCGTCCACCTCGGCGATCTTGGCTTGGGCGCGGGCGCGCAGGTCGCGGGAGGGGTGACCGCGCCGGCCGGTGTCGATCAGCTCGGCGACCTCGTCCAGGGTGAAGCCGAGCCGCTGGGCGGCCTTGATGACGGTCAGCAGGGTGACGGTCTCGGGAGGGTAGGCGCGGTGCCCGCCGGGACTGCGCGCCGGTTCGGCGATCAGCCCGCGACGCTCGTAGTAGCGCAATGTCTGCGGGTTGACGCCGGCCTGCCTGGCCACCTGCCCGCTGCGCAGGTAGGAGCCGTCGAGATCCCGCCTCACGCCGATCCTCCCGATGCGGCGGACTCCGGCGCGGTGGGCTCCGATGCGGCAGGCCCCGATGCGGCCGACACGGCGCGTGCCTGGAGCGCGTCCAGCACCTCGATGTGCTCCGGCGGCACCGCCACCTCCAGTGCCAGGCCCCCGTCGGCGACGGTCAGGGTGAAGGTGAAGAAGGAGCAGCAGCCGTTCTCCCGCGCGGCCAGTTCGGCCGCCCGGGCCGCGTGCTCCGGGCTGAAGGCGAGCTCCAGCCGCAGCCGCTCACGCCCGGGGCGCCGCACCGCCCGGACCGCCTCCGCGAACAAGGCGTCGAACTCGGCCACCCGCAGCGGCCGCTCCGCGGTGGGCAGGGTGCACGCCGAGGGAGCCCATCCCCGGTCAAGGGCGATGTCCTGGGTCATGCCTCTGACGGTAAGCCTGTACCTGGGTATCGGTTGCAACCCCTTGGGCGTGGTCTCCTCGCGCCGTGGACCGTGTGGGCGGCATGTACGCGGGATGGCATCGGGCCGCCGATCACCCGGTGTCGTCCCGGGCAGGGGAGCAGCACGGGTCGCCGCACCGGCCGGACGAGGGGGAAGGCGTGCGTGCGGGAACGGCGCAGCAGGCGTCCCCACGCCAGGCTTCGCGGCCTTCCTTGACCGCCACAGCGGCGATGACCAGGGCGGCGATCGGGTCGGCCCAGGACCAGCCGAGGGCGCTGTTGAGGGCGAGCCCGGCGAGCAGCACCGCCGACAGGTAGGTGCACAGCAGGGTCTGCTTGGAATCGGCGACCGCCGAGGCGGAGCCGAGTTCGCGGCCGGCGCGACGCTGGGCGTACGACAGCACCGGCATGATCACCAGAGACACGGCGGCCAGGACCAGTCCGGGAGTGGAGTGGCCGGCTTCGCCGGCGCCGAGGAGGGTCCGTACGGCGTCGACGGCGACGTAGGCGGCCAGCCCGAAGAAGGAGATCGCGATGATCCTCAGCGCGGTCTTCTCCCGTGTCTGGTGGTCGGCCGCGGAGAACTGCCAGGCCACGGCAGTGGCGGAGGCGACCTCTACGACGGAGTCCAGGCCGAACCCGATCAGTGCGACGGAGGAGGCGAGGGTGCCGGCGGTGATGGCGACGACGGCCTCGATCACGTTGTAGGTGATGGTGGCGGCCACCAGCAGCCGGATGCGCCGACGGAGCGTGTCGCGACGGGCGGGGGTCGGGCCGAGAGGGATCGCGGTCATCAGCAACACCCTTTCTCGTCCGCGTCCACGCAGGTGCGGTCGGCGGCCACCGCGATCACCGCGGTGCGCAGGTCGTCCAATGCATGGCCGAGTCGCTCGTCGGCCAGTTCGTAGCGGGTACGCCGGCCGACGGGCACGGCGACGACCAGACCACAGTCGCGTAGGCAGGCCAGGTGGTTGCTCAGGCGAGTGCGGGAGACGCCCAGCAGATCGGCCAGGTCGGCCGGGTGGGCCGGAGCCTCGCGAAGCGCGATCAGGATGCGGCAGCGGATCGGGTCGGCCAGGGCGCGGCCGAACCGGGCGAGCACGTCGATGTCGGAGGCGATGGTGGCCATGCGCCGACGATACACGGAATCCTGAATTCATGGATTTGTGGATTACGGATCGCGGTCCCTGCGCCGTGCGGGCCGCCGGCGGTCTGACAGACGTCGCGCGCGAGACAGGGAGACGAGGTGGATGGCGTCAGTCACCGTTCTCGCCGTTCGCGACGAGTTCGGGCCGGGGCGTGAGGGCGGACAGCAGGCTGTGGCGTTGCCGGTCGCCGAGGTGGGCGACGTGCTCCTTGGTGCCGACGCCGGTCGTGGTGATCAGGTCGCGGACGGAGGCGGGGGTGGCTCCGGGCTCGTTGTCCCGCAGCACGCGGATCAGGGTCGCTTCCACCTGGGCCTAGGCGTGGTGGGGGGAGTGGCAGGAGCAGCTCCCGTGGGCCTGGTCGTGCCGGCGGGGGCGTCCCCGCCGCGGCTGCCGCAGGGCGATGCCCGCCTGAAGCCGGATCGCGGGCTCCTCCGTCATTGACACCCCCAGGGGGTATGTTATGGTCTCTCACGACCGGATACCCCCCAGGGGTAAATGCGAAAGGAGGACGGGTATGTGCACGGCATGTGCGTGCGGCCCGGAGTCGGCCCAGGCTGAGGTGACCGCTGAGGCGAGCGCGGCGGGCGGCACGGCCGGGAAGGTCGGCAAGGTCTATTCGGTGAGCGGGATGACCTGCGGCCACTGCGTCTCGTCGGTGTCCGGAGAGATCGGCAAGGTCGGCGGCGTCACCGGGGTCGTCGTCGACCTGCCGACCGGCGCGGTCACCGTCAGCGGCGCGGGATTCACCGACGAAGAGATCCACGCCGCGGTGGAACAGGCCGGCTACCGGCTGGCGGGCCGGTCCTAGCGGATCAGGCCCCGAAGAAAGGCGGTGGGCGTGCACCGGCATGCACGCCCACCTGCGGGGCCGGTCCGATTCGGCATCACACTCAACCCCACCCGCATCCTCCCATCGGGGGTGGATGCGAAGAACAGGAGTGCGGCAATGAACGCCGTCAATCCGCGTAGGTGGCGGGCACTGGTCGTGCTCGCCGCCGCGCAGTTCATGGTCATCATGGACACCTCGATCATCGGTGTCGCCTTACCGGACATGCAGCGCGATCTGGGTTTCTCTCCGGACGCACTGCAGTGGGTCTTCAACGCCTACGTCATCGCCTTCGGCGGGCTGCTGTTGCTCGGGGGCCGTCTGTCCGACCTGTTCGGCGCCCGCAGGATCTTCACCGTCGGCTGGCTCGTCCTGATCGCCGGGTCGGTCGTCGCCGCCGCGGCGAGCGGCCCCTGGATGGAGATCCTCGGCCGTGGTGTGCAGGGCGTCGGCGGCGCGCTCATCGCCCCGGCCTCGATGACCCTGCTCATGATGCTCTTCTCGCACGATCCGCGGGAGCTCGGCAAGGCCATGGCCCTGTACGGCGCCGCGGCGCCGGCCGGAGGCACCGCGGGGGTGTTCCTCGGCGGAGTCGTCACCGAGTATCTGAGCTGGCCGTGGGTCTTCATCGTCTACATCCCCATCGGCGTCGCCACCCTGCTGGCCGTGCCCGCACTGCTGCCCGCGGTGGCCGGTCGGCGCGGGTCGGTCGACGTGCTCGGCGGCCTCGCCGTCACCGCCGGGATCGCCCTGGCCGTGTTCGCCATCGTGCGGGCACCGGACCAGGGCTGGGGGTCGGCCGCCACGCTGCTGGAACTGGCGGGGGCGGCTGTGCTGCTCGCGCTGTTCCTGATCGTGCAGCGTGTGATCCGGGAGCCGCTCATGCCGCTGCGGATCTGGCGCACCCCCGGGCTGGCCGTCGCCAATCTGGCGATGGCGCTGCTGGGCGCGGCCTGGATCCCGATGTGGTACTTCCTCAACCTCTATCTGCAGCAGGTCCTCGGCTACAGCGCCTTCCCCAGCGGAGCGGCCCTGCTCCCCATGACGATCGCGATCATGATTTTCATGATCGGGATCACCGCCCGGCTGCTCGGCAGGTTCGGCGCCAAGCCGCTGATCGTCATCGGGCTCGCCGTGCTGGCGGCAGGGGTGGCCGGGCTGTCCCTGGTCAGACCGGACGGGACCTTCGTCGCCGACGTGCTGCCCGCCTCGCTGGTCGCCGCGGTCGGCATGTCCCTGGCCTACATCCCGGCGATGATGTCGGCGATGTCCGGTGCTCGGCCCGAGGAGAGCGGGCTGGCCTCGGGCATCGTCAACACCACCTATCAGATCGGCTCGGCCCTCGGCCTGGCCGTGATGACCGCGCTCGCCGCGGGTGGGGGAGCGGCCGCAGCGGACGGCCCCGCCGCGCTCACCGACGGTTTCCAGGCCGCCTTCGCGGGTGCGGCGGTCGTGGCCGCGGCGGGAGCCGTGCTGACGCTGCTGTTCATGCGCAAACGCGGGTCGTCGGCGCCCGTCGCCGCGGACGCCCAGGCAGCGCAGGTCTAGGTCCCACCGAGCGGGCCCATCCCCTGGTGAGGTGGGCCCGCGAAATACCCTAGGGGGGTAAGGTGTTAGATACAGGGGAGGATCTCAGTAGAGCGAGGCGGGGAGATGGCCGGATACACGGGGACCAAGGAAGACCACCTCAGGCGGCTGCGCCGGATCGAGGGGCAGGTCCGCGGACTGCAGCGGATGGTCGACGAGGACAAGTACTGCATCGACATCCTCACCCAGGTCTCGGCCGCCAACAGAGCGCTCCAGGCGTTCGCCCTGGAACTGCTGGACGAGCACATGGCGCACTGCGTCGCCGAGGCCGTCGCCAAGGGCGGCACCGAGGCCGACGTAAAGATCAAGGAAGCCTCCGAGGCCGTCGCCCGTCTCGTCCGTTCCTGATCGGTTATCACAGAGGAGAAGCGTCATGACCACTGCCACCTACACCGTCACCGGTATGACCTGCGGACACTGCGTCAGCTCGGTGAAGGAGGAGATCGGCGAGGTGCCCGGTGTCACCGGTGTCGAGGTCGAGCTGGCCACCGGGCTTGTGACAGTCGAAAGCGACAGCCCCCTCGACACGGCCACGATCAGGGCCGCCGTCGAGGAGGCCGGATATGAAGTGGTGGACAAGCAATGAACACGCCGGCCCGCCTGGGCACGTATGTCCTCGGTCTCGCCGTGGTCTTCGCAGGGGCGTTCGGCGTCGGCGGCGCCGTCGGCGCGACCGGACCGGCGCCCGCGAAGAACAGCCATGGGGACCACACGACCCCTCCACCGGCCACGCAGACGACGGAACACGTGCCGGGAGGACTCCAGGTGTCCCAGAATGGCTACACCCTCACCCCGCGGACCGCGACCATCACCCCCGGGACTCAGACCGACTTCCGGTTCACCGTGGACGGCCCCGACGGCCGCCCGGTGACCGCCTACGAGACCCAGCACGACAAGAAGCTCCATCTCATCGTGGTCAGCCGGGACGGACTCGTCTTCCGGCACCTGCACCCCGAGTTGTCGGGCGAGGGAATCTGGTCGGTGCCGCTGACGCTGCCCGACGCCGGCGCCTATCGGGTGTTCGCGGACTTCGTCCCCCAGGGCGCGGAAGGCCTGACCCTCGGCGCCGACCTGCACGCCCCCGGCGACTACGCGCCCCGGGCCCTGCCCGCGCCGAGCCGTACGGCGACGGCCGACGGATACACTGTGCGGCTCGACGGCACCCTCACACCGGGTGCGGCCGGCAGGCTCACCGCCGAGATCAGCAAGGACGGCAAGCCCGTGACCGACCTGCAGCCCTACCTCGGGGCGTACGGGCATCTGGTCGCGCTGCGCGTGGGCGACCTCGCCTACCTGCACGTGCACCCCGACGGCGCTCCGGGTGACGGCGTCACCCCCGCCGGTCCCGGCATCACCTTCTACGCCGAGGTCCCCAGCCGCGGCGACTACCGGCTCTTCCTCGACTTCCAGCACGACGGAGCCGTGCACACCGCCGCCTTCACCGTACGGGCGGAGCAACCGTCAGGGGCGGCGGCCCCCACCGCCACGGCGGACCACGGATCCGAACACTCCCACTCCGGCCACTGACAGCGAGCATGACGCGGAAAGGAGGAACGATGGCCTCCATAACCGGTGACCGGCCGTCCGGCGCGGTCGAGCTTTCGATCGGCGGCATGACCTGCGCGTCGTGTGCGAACAGGATCGAGCGCAAGCTGAACAAGCTGGACGGGGTCACGGCCACGGTGAACTACGCAACGGAGAAGGCCAAGGTGACCTTCCCCGCTGAACTGGATCCCCATCTGCTGGTGGCGGAGGTGGAGAAGGCCGGCTACACGGCCAGGCTGCCCGAGCCGCCCACGCCCGAGCAGGCGGGTGAGGAGCCGGGAGACGAGCTCGCCCCGCTGCGGACGCGGCTGCTGGTGTCGGTGGTGCTCGCGGTGCCGGTGATCGCGCTGGCGATGATCCCCGCCCTGCAGTTCACCTACTGGCAGTGGCTGTCGCTGACGCTCGCCGCCCCCGTCGTGGTGTACGGCGGGCTGCCCTTCCACAAGGCCGCCTGGACCAACCTGCGTCACGGCGCCGCGACGATGGACACCCTGGTGTCGCTCGGCACGATCGCCGCGCTGGGCTGGTCGCTGTGGGCGCTGTTCCTGGGTGACGCTGGGGTGCCCGGGATGACCCACGGGTTCGACCTGACCATCACCCGCAGTGACGGTGCGGGCAACATCTACCTGGAGGCCGCCGCCGGGGTGACCGCGTTCATCCTGGCCGGGCGGTATTTCGAGGCGCGGTCCAAGCGGCGGGCCGGTGCGGCGCTACGCGCCCTGCTGGAGCTGGGCGTCAAGGACGTGGCGGTGCTGCGCGACGGCCGCGAGGTGCGCATCCCCGTCGGGGAGCTGAGAGTCGGCGACCTGTTCGTGGTGCGGCCGGGGGAGAAGATCGCCACCGACGGGGTGGTCGAGGAGGGCAGCTCGGCGGTCGACGCCTCGATGCTCACCGGCGAGTCGGTCCCGGTCGAGGTGCGGCCCGGCGACGCGGTCACGGGGGCGACGGTGAACGCGGGCGGGCGGCTGGTGGTGCGGGCCACCCGGGTCGGCTCCGACACCCAGCTGGCGCAGATGGCGCGGCTGGTGGAGGAGGCGCAGACGGGCAAGGCGCAGGTGCAGCGCCTGGCCGACCGCATCTCCGGGATCTTCGTCCCGATCGTCATCGCGCTGTCGGTGGCCACGCTGGGGTACTGGCTCGGCACCGGTGAAGGGGCCGGGGCGGCGTTCACCGCCGCGGTGGCGGTGCTGATCATCGCCTGCCCGTGTGCGCTGGGTTTGGCCACGCCGACGGCGTTGCTGGTCGGCACCGGCCGCGGCGCCCAGCTCGGCATTTTGATCAAGGGGCCGGAGGTGCTGGAGTCGACCCGGGCGATCGACACGGTCGTGCTGGACAAGACCGGCACCGTCACCGAGGGCAGGATGACCCTCGTCGAGGTCCACCCCGCCGACGGGCAGGACCCCGAGGAGGTGCTGCGTCTGGCCGGGGCCCTGGAGCACGCCTCCGAGCACCCGATCGCGCAGGCGATCGCCCGGGGCGCGGCCGAGCGGGTGGGCCAGTTGCCCGCCCCGCAGGACTTCGCCAACGTCGAGGGCCTCGGCGTCCAGGGGATCGTGGACGGCCATGCCGTGCTGGTGGGGCGGCCCCGCCTGTTGGAGGAGTGGTCCCAGCACCTGCCCGCCGACCTCGCGCGGGCGCTGGAGCAGGCGCAGGCCGCCGGCCGTACGGCGGTGGCGGTCGGCTGGGACGGCAACGCGCGGGCGGTGCTGGTGGTGGCCGACGTGGTCAAGCCCACCAGCGCCCAGGCCATCGCCGATCTGCGGGCGCTGGGGTTGACGCCGGTGCTGCTGACCGGTGACAACCGGGCGGTCGCGGAGGTGGTCGCCGCGCAGGTGGGCATCGACGAGGTGATCGCCGAGGTGCTGCCGGCCGGCAAGGTCGACGTGGTCAAGCGGTTGCAGGCCGAGGGCAAGACGGTCGCGATGGTCGGGGACGGGGTCAACGACGCCGCGGCGCTGGCCCAGGCCGATCTGGGGCTGGCCATGGGCACGGGCACCGACGTGGCGATCGAGGCGGCGGATCTGACGTTGGTGCGGGGGGATCTGCGGGTGGCGGCCGATGCGATCCGGCTGTCGCGGCGCACGCTGGGCACGATCAAGGGGAACCTGTTCTGGGCGTTCGCGTACAACGTCGCGGCCCTGCCGCTGGCCGCCGCGGGACTGCTCAACCCCATGATCGCCGGAGCGGCGATGGCGTTCTCCAGCGTCTTCGTCGTCAGCAACAGCCTCAGACTGCGCCGCTTCCGTTAGAGCAGCGCGTACGCAGGGCCTCCGGCGACTCGCCCGGAGGCCCTGCGGCATGCGATCGCCGCGCTCTCGGCCGCGCCTACGCCGGCCCCGGGCCGGAGGGATGAGCGGGGAAGACTCCGTGGCGTCCGGCCCCGGCGGTGAAGCGGGCGGCGCCGGCCACGCCCTCGCGCTCCACGATCGGAACCCCCGCCGCCCCCTCGGCGCGCAACGCCTCGGCCAGGGGCAGGTCCAGGGCGGCGTAGGTGGAGGCCCGGTCGGCCAGGACGCAGTCGAAGGGGAACGCCGCGATCTGCCCGGCCAGCTCACGGGCGGCCGCGACCGCCCGGCCCGGCTCGACGACCCGGTTGGCCAGCCCGATCGCGAGGGCTTCCTCGGCCCGCACCGGGCGGCCGGTGAGGATCATGTCGAGGGCGCGGCCCAGGCCGACGATCCGCGGCAGCCGGACCGTGCCGCCGTCGATGAGCGGCACCCCCCAGCGGCGGCAGAACACCCCCAGCACCGCGTCGGACTCGACGATCCGCAGGTCGGCCAGCAGCGCGAGCTCCAGGCCGCCCGCGACGGCGTAGCCGCCGATCGCGGCGATCAGCGGCTTGCCCAGCAGCATCCGGGTCGGCCCCATCGGCCCGCCGCCGCCTCCCTCGGGGTCCAGCTCGTTGCGCCGCTCGGGGTCCCCGGCCGCGGTCAGGTCGGCGCCCGCGCAGAAGGTGCCGCCGCTGCCGGCCAGGACCGCCACCCGCTGGTCCGGGTCGGCCTCGAACTCCTCGAACGCCGCCCGCAGCTCTCCGGCCATGGCCCGGTCGACGGCGTTGCGCCGGTCCGGCCGGTCCATCCAGATCGTGGTGATCGGTCCCTCGATCTCCACCCGCACGTCACCCATCGCTACTCCCGGTGTTACGGCCTGCACGGCCCGGCAGTGGAAACAAGACCATGCGCTCACTCCCTGGCGGTGAGGCCCCTGGCCAGGGGTGCGCGCCAGCGGTACCGCATGGCGAGGATGCGGAACGCGAAGGCGACCACCGCCGAGGACAGGGTGGCGGCGAACCCCCGCACCCCCAGCGCGTACAGCACGGCCATCATCGTCGAGCCGAGCATCGCCGGCACCGCGTAGAGCTCCCGGTCGTAGAGCAGGGTCGGTTTCTCGCCGGACAGGACGTCTCTGATGACGCCGCCGCCGACCGCCGAGCAGACCCCGAGGAACACGGCGTGCATCGGCGCGAGGCCGTAGTACAGCGCCTTGGACGTCCCGACCGCGCAGAACAGGCCCAGGCCCGCCGCGTCGAAGACCAGCACCCCGGGCATCGCCCGCTCGACCTGGCGATGCCAGAAGAACGCGATGACGGCGGCCGCGATCGGCACGAGGAGATATCCCGTGTCCCGCAGCGCGGCGGGCTGCACGCCGATGAACAGATCGCGCACGATGCCGCCGCCGACGGCCGTGAAGAACGCGAGCACCGCGATGCCGACCGCATCGAATCGTTTGCGTACGCCCTCAAGCGCGCCGGACAGGGCGAATACGAAGATTCCGACGAGGTCGAGCACGGGGGTCACAGCCGCTCAGTCTCCCATATAACGGGTAAAACCCCACGTCACGATCGTGCGGCGAGGCCCGGCGGCCGACGCGGCCGGAGGCGGCGAGCGCGATCCCTGGCCTGCGGATGTCCCGCACGTCGGCTCTGCGGCGGGCTGGGGTAGCGTCGGGAATGTGCCGTCGAGGGTCTGGGGTCCGCACCCCCGTCGGATGCGGACCCTGCCGGCGATCTTTCCGCCCGGAGACCGGCCAAGGGCAGCAAGGTGTGCAGCGGGGGGCGGCTGGTGAACGGGCGCCCTGACACCGGGCGCATCTGGGGCGGCCTGGTGCGGGACCATCATCTGACGCCCCTGGACGACCTGGCGTCCTCCGTCATCGAGCACGTCAGGCCGCTCGGCTACGCCGAAGTCATGATCTATGTGGCCAGCCTGCGGCCGCTTTACCTCGTGCCGCTGCCGGGGCAGCGCGACGCGTACGGCGAGCCGCTGAACCGCGTCGCCATCGACTCGACCCTGGCGGGGCACGCCTTCCGCAACCTGGAGATCGTCCAGGCGCGCCCCACCGTCGACCCGTATGTCGGCGAGGCCGCGGAACCGCTCGGCAGCGAGGGGCCGCGGCGGCTGTGGGTGCCGATGCTGAACGGCGCGGAACGGGTCGGGGTGCTCGGCGTGACCGTGCCCGCGGTCGACGCGGCCACCAAGCGGATCGCGACCGAGCTGGGCAGCCTGGTCGCGCTGCTGGTGGTGAGCAAACGGGCCTACAGCGACGCCTTCGCGCGGCTGATCCGGACCGAGGAGATGCACCTGTCGGCCGAGATGTTGTGGACGCTGCTGCCCATCAGGAACTTCGCGACCGACACGATGACGGTGAGCGCGGCGCTGGAGCCGGCCTACCGCGTCGGCGGGGACGCCTTCGACTACGCCCTCGACGGCGACACCCTCCACCTCGGGATTTTCGACGCCATGGGGCACGACACCTCCGCCGGGCTGACCGCGGCCATCGCCCTGAGCGCCTACCGCAACAACCGCCGCCGGCGCCGGGCCGGGCTGCTCGAGGTCAGCGACGCGATCGACGAGGCGATCGCCGGGGAGTTCGACGCCTCACGCTTCGCGACCGGGGTCCTGGCCGATCTGGATCTCCGCACCGGATGGCTGACCTGGGTGAACCGGGGCCATCCGCCGCCGCTCGTCCTGCGGCAGGGGCGGGTGGCGTGCGTGCTGGACAGTCCGCCGGACACCCCGATGGGCCTGCGCCTGAGCCCGGCCGCCGTGCTCGCACGCCGCCAGCTCGAGCCCGGCGACCGGCTGCTGTTCTACACCGACGGCATCATCGAGGCGCAGACCCCCGACGGGGAGAGGTTCGGGCTGGAGCGCTTCGCCGACTTCGTCATCCGGCGGGAGATCGACGGCGTCTCCGCCCCGGAGACCCTGCGCCGCCTGATCCGCTCGATCCTCGTCTACCAGCGCGGCCACCTGCAGGACGACGCCACGGTGCTGCTGGTCGAGTGGTGCACCGGGCGGCAGCACCAGCTCACGATGTGAGCCGCGCGCGGCCGGCTCAGTCGCGCGCGAGCAGTTCCAGCGTGTCGACGACCCGGTTCGAGAAACCCCACTCGTTGTCGTACCAGGCCACGACCTTGACGTGCCTGCCCTCGACGCGGGTGAGGGCGGCGTCGAAGATCGCCGACGCGGGCTGTCCGGTGATGTCGCTGGAGACCAGCGGCTCGTCCGCGTACTCGAGGATGCCCTTGAGCCTGCCGTCGGCGGCGGCGCGGTAGGCCGCGAGCACCTCGTCGCGGGTGACCTCCCGCGAGACGGCGGTGTTCAGCTCCACGATCGAACCCACCGGGACCGGCACGCGGATCGAGTCGCCCGACAGCTTGCCGTCGAGGTTGGGCAGCACGAGGCCGATGGCCTTGGCGGCCCCCGTGGTGGTGGGCACGATGTTCACGCCGGCCGCGCGGGCGCGGCGCAGGTCGCGGTGCGGGCCGTCCTGGAGGTTCTGCTCCTGGGTGTAGGCGTGCACCGTGGTCATGAAGCCGTGCTCGATGCCGGCCAGGTCGTCCAGCACCGACGCCAGCGGAGCCAGCGCGTTCGTGGTGCACGAGGCGTTCGAGACGATCACATGCCGGGCGGGGTCGTACGTCTCGGTGTTCACGCCGAAGGCGAGCGTGACGTCGGCGCCGTCGGAGGGAGCGCTGACCAGCACGCGCCTGGCGCCCGCGTCGATGTGCGCGCGGGCGGCGCTCGCCGCGGTGAAGCGGCCGGTGGACTCCAGCACGATGTCGACGCCGAGCTCGGCCCAGGGCAGCTTGGCGGGCTCGCGTTCGGCGAGCACCGCGATGCGGCGGCCGTCGACCACCAGCGTGGTGCCGTCCACCTCGACGGAGCGGCCGAGGCGGCCGAGCGCGCTGTCGTACTTCAGCAGGTGCGCGAGGGCTTCGGGGGCGGTGAGGTCGTTGACGGCGACCACTTCGAGGTCGCTGTCACGTTCGAGCAGGGCGCGGAGGGTGTTGCGTCCGATGCGGCCGAATCCGTTGACGGCGATGCGAGTCATGGGCGTTCCTTTCGTTCCGGGCTCCATGATCGCCATCCGGATGCCGGGCCGACAGTGGCTCGAACGACAGCGCACGCAAGGATCCAGCCAGAAGTTTCGCCACCGTCCGCAAGGATCTCGCCACACCCTCCCGTGCGAGGGAAGGTGTGGAGGCTCAGGCGGAGAACGTGTGGCGATACTCGGTGGGGGAGGTGCCGAGGATGCGCTGAAAATGCAGGCGCAGGTTGGCGCCGGTGCCGAGCCCGACCCGGTCGGCGATCTGCGCCACGCCCAGATCGCTGCGTTCGAGCAGTTCGCGAGCCAGGTCCACGCGCGCCCTGAGCACCCACTGCATCGGGGTGTAGCCGGTGTCCTCCACGAACCGCCGGGAGAAGGTGCGCGGCGACACCCGCGCGTGACGGGCGAGGGTCTCCAGGGTCAGCCGTTCCGACAGGTGCGCCAGGGCCCACTCGCGCGTGTTCGCGAACAGGTCGCCGAGCGGCTCGGGGACGCTGCGGGGAACGTACTGTGCCTGGCCCCCGCTGCGATAGGGCGCCGCCACCAGCCGTCTCGCCACATGGTTGGACAGCCCGACGCCGTGGTCGCGCCGCACCAGGTGCAGGCACAGGTCGATGCCGGACGCCGCGCCCGCCGACGTCAGCACGTCGCCCTCGTCCACGAAGAGCACGTTCTCGTCCACCCGCACGAGAGGATGCCTGTCGGCGAGGGCCTTCGTGTAGTGCCAGTGGGTCGTCGCCCGCTTGCCGTCGAGCAGGCCCGTCGCCGCCAGCGCGAACGCCCCCGTCGAGATGGCCGCGAGCCGGGTTCCGCGCTCGCGGGCGGCCATGAGCGCGCCGACGACGGTGGCCGGCGGTTCCGTGGTCGCGGGCTCGCGGTAGCCGGGGATGAAGATGGTGTCGGCCTGCTCGAAGGCGTCGAGGCCCTCGGCCACGTGATAGGAGAGGCCGTCGCCGCCGGTCACCAGCCCGGGCGCGGCTCCGCACACCCGGACTTCGTACGGCATGCTCGGCCGGTTGGAGAACACCTGCGCGGGGATGCCGACGTCGAGCGGCTTCGCTCCCTCCAGCACGAGCACGGCGATGCGGTGGTTCTTCCGGCTCATCGGCCTCCTTCGGCTGTCCCTCGGTCCGGCGGGCCTCCCGCGCACCGTGACCGCCGTGACCACTACCGCAAGCATCCTGCCACCGGTCCGCGTCGGGGCGCCGGCCGGTGTGGGCGCGGGGATCCGGGGGACGGCGGACTTCTCCCCAGCCGTTGACAAAGCATGCTTTCCCTACATAGTTAGTAGGTAAAGCGCTCCTTCGAGAGGTATGCGACCACGTGAAATTCCTCGCCATCACCCTCATCGCGCACGGCCCCGACCCGCTGACCGGCGAGACCAGGTCCACCACCGAGCGGTTCCGCGACGTCGTGGACAGCGCCGTACTCGCCGAGGAACTGGGCTTCGACGGCTTCGGGGTGGGAGAACGGCACGAGCGGCCCTTCATCTCCTCGTCGCCGCCGGTCGTGCTCAGCCACATCGCCGCCCTGACCTCCCGCATCCGGCTGTTCACCGCGGTGACCACGCTCAGCCTGCTCGACCCCGTGCGGGCGTACGAGGACTACGCGACGCTCGACCACCTGTCGGACGGCCGGCTGGAGCTGATCATCGGCAAGGGGAACGGGTCGGCCCAGGCGCGGCTCTTCCACGTCACCCCCGAGGACCAGTGGGACCGCAACCGGGAGGCGTACGAACTGTTCCGCAGGCTCTGGCGGGAGGACAGGGTCACCTGGGAGGGCCGGTTCCGGCCGTCCCTCACGGACGCGGAGACCTGGCCGCGCCCCCTGCAGCGGCCGGTCCGGGTCTGGCACGGCAGCGCCACCAGTAAGGACTCGGTCGACTTGGCCGCCCGCTACGGCGATCCGCTGTTCTCGGCGAACGTCACCAACCCTATCGAGCCGTACGCCGAGCTGGTCGACCACTACCGCGAACGGTGGGCGCACTACGGGCACGACCCGGCCGGCGCGCTGGTGGGTGCGGGCAGCGCCGGCTTCTATGCGGCGCGCACCTCCCAGGAGGCGATCGCCACCTACCGCCCGATCTACGACGCGCGCGTGGCGCTGTTCCGCAAGTCGGGCGTGGAACCGGTCTTCGACTCACTGGAGGACGCCGTCGAGCGCGGCTCGATCCTCGTCGGCAGCCCCCAGCAGATCATCGACAAGGTCCTGCGCTACCACGAGCGGCTCGGCCACGAGGTCATGCACATCAGCGCGGACGCCGACGGCCTGACCCGGGCGCAGCACCGGGAGGCGCTGGAGCTGTTCCAGAGCGACGTCGCCCCCGTGCTGCGCAAGGAGATCCCGAGCAGGCCGTTCCCCGCCGTGCCGGTGGTTCCGCAGAGCGCCGGCATGAGCGTCCCCGAGCCGACAGCACAGTCCACAGCGCAGTCAGTGAGCACAGCGCGGCCAGTCAGCACAGCACGGTCAGTCAGCACAGCGCAGCCGGTCAGCCGGCCGGTTCCCCTGTCGATCCTCGATCTGTCCCCGATCCCGTCCGGCAGCGGCGCGGGAGACGCGTTGCGCAACAGCATCGACCTCGCGCGCCACGCCGAGCGTCTCGGGTACCTCCGTTACTGGGTGGCCGAGCACCACTTCGCGGCCGGTGTCGCGAGCTCGGCGCCGGCGGTGCTCATCGGCCTCATCGCGGCCGCGACGAACCACATCAGGGTGGGCTCGGGCGCGGTGCAACTCGGCCACCAGACGCCTGTCGCGGTGGTCGAGCAGTTCGGCCTCGTCGACGCGCTCCATCCCGGCCGGATCGACCTCGGGCTGGGCCGTTCCGGGCAGCGCAGGGCAGAGATCGTGGCGGAGGCTCCCCAGTCGCTCCAACCCGCCCGGACGCCCCAATCCGCCCAGGTCCCTCAGGCCGCGCAAGCTCCTCAGGCCGCCCGGACAGCGGCGCCCCGCGAGTCCCGCGTGGTGGACGGGCTGCTGATCCCGCCCGCGTTCTCCTTCGCCGAGCTGGCTCGCTCTCCGCAGCTCGCCCTCCAGGCCGCGCTGCTGCAGCAGCCGGGCGCGCGGACCCCCGACTTCGCCGAGCAGGTCGACGAGGTCGTCGCCTTCCTGGAGGGTACCTACCGGTCGCCCGGCGGAATCGCGGTGCATGCCGTGCCGGGTGAGGGCGCGGAGGTGGAGCTGTGGATCCTCGGCAGCAGCGGCGGGCAGAGCGCGAAGGTGGCGGGGGAGCGCGGGCTTCCGTTCGCCGCCAACTATCACGTCAGCCCGGCGTCGGTGCTGGAGGCCGTGGAGGCCTACCGGGAGGCGTTCACCCCCTCCAAGGTGCTGTCCGAGCCGTACGTCGTCGTCTCCGCCGACGTGGTCGTGGCCGAGGACGACGCGACGGCCAGGGAGCTGGCCAAGCCGTACGGCCTCTGGGTGCGCGCCATCCGTACGGGCCAGGGGGCGATCCCCTACCCGACGCCGGGGGAGGCGGACGCGCACGTCTGGAGCGAGGCCGACAGGGAACTGGTGGCCGACCGCGTGGACACGCAGTTCGCGGGCTCGCCGGAGACGGTCGCGGAGCGGCTGCGCGTGCTCCAGCGGGTCACGGGCGCCGACGAGCTGCTGATCACCACGATCACGCATGGGCACGCCGACCGGGTGCGCTCCTACGAGCTGCTCGCGGAGGCGTGGCACGCCGGGGCGCCGCACGCGGGCAGAGCAGGAGGATCACTGTGAAGGCCATCAGGGGCGCGCTGCCCCTCGTCCTCGTCGCGGCCCTGGCCGCGTGCGGGTCCCAGACGCCCGCCGCGCAGTCGGGTGGCACCTCTCTCACGTGGGCCGTGGAGACCGAGCCCATCACGTTCAACCCTCATCTGTGGGCGCAGAACAAGGCCAGGCTGCTGGTGTTCAACCAGTTCGACGCGCTCCTCGCGTACGGTGAGGACGGGTCGTTCGTCCCCTGGCTCGCCCGGTCGTGGAAGGTCTCGGACGACGGTCGCACCTACACCCTGGAGTTGCGCGACGACGTCACCTTCCAGGACGGCACGAAGTTCGACGCGGCGGCGGTGAAGGCGAACCTGGACAAGCTGCGCGAGCCCGGTTACAACCCGGCGGTCGCCGCCATCCAGTTGCACGCCCTCGACAAGGCCGAGGTGCTCTCGCCCACCACCCTGAAGATCATCTTGAAGGAGCCTGACGGGCTGTTCCTCGACTTCCTCGCCTCGCCGTACGCCGGGCAGGTGTCCCCGAAGTCCCTCAGGGAGGCCAAGGACCTCAAGGCCGGTGGTCCGGACGTGGTCGGGACCGGCCCGTTCGTCCTCGACCGCTACGTGCGGGGCCAGGAGGCCCACTATCGACGCAACCCCCGCTACGACTGGGCGCCGCGGGGCAGCGCCCACCAGGGACCTGCGTACCTGTCGGAGGTCACCTATCGCTTCCTGCCGCAGGCGGCCGTCCGCGTCGGCGCGCTCACCTCCGGGCAGGTCCAGGTCGTCGAGGGCGTCCCGGCCACCGACATCCAGTCGGTCAAGGGCGACCCCGCGTTGTCCTTCCAGTCGGCGCTCAACTCCGGCACGTCGTTCTCCTACTACTTCAACACCTCCCACCCGCCCTTCGACGACAGACGCGTGCGGCAGGCGTTCCGGGAGGCCGTAGACGTCGACGCCGTGCTGGCGTCGGTCTACCAGGGCACCGCCAAGCGGGCCTGGAGCGTCGTCGCCGACACCAGCCCCTTCTACGACCCGTCGCTGGAGAGGACGTACGGCGGGGACGCCGCCGAGGCGAACGCGCTACTCGACGCGGCGGGCTGGACCGGGCGCGACGCCGAGGGCTATCGGACCAAGGACGGCAAGCGGCTGACGGTCCGCTCGGTGGCGTCGGCGCCGTTCGTCCGCGACCGCAGGGACATTCTGGCCCAGGCGATCCAGGCGCAGGTCAAGCAGACGGCGGGCATCGACTTCCAAGTGAGGATCGTGGACCAGGGCACGGCGCAGAAGGCGTACGACGAGGACGAGTACGAGATCTTCGAGAACTCGCGCGGCGACTCCGACGCCGGGGCCGCGCTCAACCTCATCCTGCCGAAGGGCGGGGCCATCAACCGCAGTCACTACGAGGACGCCGAGCTGGACGACTGGCTCGCCAAGGCGTCGGCGAGCTCCGACCCCTCGGAACGCAAGGCGCTGTACGCCGAGGTCCAGCGGAAGGTGGTGACCGACGAGGCGGTCGTCTTCCCCGTCTACGTGCCGTCCGACCAGATCGCCGCGAGCAGGAACGTGCAGGGCCTCGGATTCGACCCCGTCTCCGGCACGCCGCGCGGCCTCTACGACGTGCGGATCGCCGCATGACGGCGGCGCTGCCGGCCCGGCGGCCCACGACGGCGACACCCGCCGAGCCGCCCGCGACCCGGCCCCCGGCGCGGCGGCGACTTCCGGGGCTGCGCGCGCCTGCCTGGCTGGGCACGCCGGTGCGCAGGCTCGTCTCGGCCGTGGCCGTGCTGTGGGCTGCCGCCACGACCGCGTACGCGGCCCTGCTGCTGGCGCCCGGGGACACCGTCGACATCCTCGTCGGCGACGGCGCCGACACGCCGGAGATCCGCGCGCAGATCGTGGCCGAGTGGGGGCTGGACCGGCCTGATGCCGTGCGTTACCTGAGCTATCTCGGCCGCCTGCTGCACGGCGACCTCGGCCGTTCCTACCAGTTGCAGCGCGACGTCGCCGAGGTGCTGGCCGGGCAGGTGGGCCCGACGGTGCGGCTGACCCTGACGGCCGCCGCGGTCGGCGTGGTGCTGGCGCTCGTCCTGGCGGTGGCGACGGCGGGCAGGTCGGTCTGGCCGCGCCGGATCGTCTCCGTGGCCGAGCTGGTGGCGGTGTCGGTGCCCCAGTTCGTGATCGGCATCGTACTGCTGTTCGTGTTCTCCTTCTCGCTCGGCTGGTTCCCCGTCTCGGGCGCAGCCGACCCGCAGGCGCTCGTCCTGCCCGCGCTGGCGCTCGGCCTGCCCGTCGCCGGCGTGCTCGGACAGGTGCTCAGGGAGGGTCTGGAACGCGCGCTCGAGCAGCCGTTCGCGGTGACGGCACGCGCGCGCGGCCTCGGCGAGCGCGCCGTGGTGGCCCGGCACGCGCTGCGGCACGCCCTCCTTCCCGCCGTCACCCTCACCGGCTGGTTCACCGGCGTCCTGCTCGGCGGGGCCGTCATCACCGAGACACTCTTCGGCCGGCCCGGGCTTGGCCGGGTGACCATGCAGGCCGTCAGCGCCAAGGACATGCCGGTCGTGATGGCCGTCGTCATCCTGTCGGCGGCGGTGTACGTGACGATCAGCGCCCTGCTCGACCTCGCCTACCGGCTCATCGACCCCCGGCTCAGGAGCGCGTGATGGCCGTCGCCGCACCCGTCCCGAGGCCGGGCGTCCGGACGCGTCCCGGTCTCGTCCTCGCCCTGCTCGTCCTGGCCGTCCTGGTCGTCGCCGTGGCGGCGCCCGGCCTGGTCACCCGGGTCGACCCGCTGGCGGCCGACCCGCTGCAGGCGCTGGCCCCGCCCGGCGCGGGCCATCCGCTCGGCACCGACCATCTCGGCAGGGACGTGTTCGCCCGTGTCGTGTACGGCGCCCGCCACTCGCTCGGCATCGGGGTCCTCGCCACCGCGCTCGCGGTGGGCGCGGGCTCGCTGCTCGGCCTGGCCGCCGGGCTGGCGACCCGCCTGGCCGGTGAGGTGCTGGCCCGCCTGTTCGACGTGCTGTCGACCTTTCCCGAGCTGCTGCTCGCGCTCCTCGTGATCGCGATCACGGGCCCCGGCACGTGGAACGTCGTCGCCGCCATCGGGATCGCCCAGATCCCCACGTACGCGCGGGTCGTCCGGGCGCAGACATTCGTCGTGCGCCGCTCCGGCTACGTCGAGCAGGCGGTGACCTTCGGGCACTCGCGGGCCCGCGTCGTGGCCCGGCACGTGCTGCCCAACGTCGTCGGGCCCGTCCCCGTGCTGGCCACGATGGGGCTCGGCCAGGCCGTCATCGCCACATCCGGCCTCAGTTTCCTCGGCATGGGTCCCCAGCCGCCCGCCCCTGAGTGGGGCACCATGCTGGCCGAGTCGCGCGACTACCTGCGTGTGGCTTCGTGGGTGGCCTTCTCTCCGGGAGTGGCCCTCACCCTGTCGGTCGTGTGCCTGACGGTGGCCGGGCGGCACTTTCAGCGGCGTTTCGAGGGAAGGACACCATGACGGAGCTCGCGATCACCCGGGCCGCCGCCGCACCCGGTCCCTCTGCCGCTCCGCCGCTCGTCGCGGTGGAGGACCTGCGGGTCTCCTTTCCCGCGTCCGGTGTCGAGGCCGTACGCGGGGTGTCGCTGTCGATCGCGCCGGGGGAGTGCGTCGCCCTGGTCGGAGAGTCGGGGTCGGGCAAGAGCGTCACGGCCCGCGCGCTCATCGGCCTGGCGGGCCCGGGCGCGAAGGTGCGGGCGTCGGTCTTCCGCGTCGGCGGCGGGGACGCGCTGACCTTCGGCCCGCGCGAGTGGCGCCGCGTGCGCGGCCGGTTCGCCGGGCTGGTCCTGCAGGACGCCCTGGTCTCGCTCGACCCGCTGCGCACCGTGGGGGCCGAGATCGCCGAAGTGCTGGCCGAGCATGACGTGGTGCCCCGCCGGGCCCGCCCGGAGCGCGTACGGGCACTGCTGGAGGCCGTGGGCGTCCCGGACCCGGAGACGCGCGTGCGGCAGCACCCGCACCAGCTCTCCGGCGGGCTGCGGCAGCGGGCCCTGATCGCCTCCGCGATCGCCGCGGAGCCGGAGTTGATCATCGCTGACGAGCCCACGACCGCCCTCGACGTGACCGTGCAGGCCCAGATCCTGCGGCTGCTCGCGGACCGGAAGGCGGCAGGGACGGCGCTGCTGATGATCAGTCATGACCTCGCCGTGGTGGCCGCGGTCGCCGGCCGCGTCCTGGTCATGAAGGACGGCCTGGTGGTCGAGGAGGGCCCGGCACGGGAGGTGCTGACGACGCCGCGGCACGACTACACCCGTGCCCTGCTGGCCGCCGTGCCCTCCGCCCCTCGGCCTTCCACGTCTTCCGTGTCCTCCGTGTCCTCCGTGTCTTCCGTGTCCTCCGCGTCCGCCGTGCCGCGCCGGGCGGACGGCCCTCCGGCTCCGCGTGCACCCGTGCTCGCCGCCACAGGGCTGTCGGTCGCGTACGGCTCGCGCAGGGCCGTGGACGGCGTCTCCTTCCGCCTGTACGCGGGGGAGACGCTCGGCGTCGTCGGCGAGTCGGGGTCGGGCAAGACGACCCTCGCGCGGCTGGCCCTCGGCCTGCTCACGCCGGACGCGGGCGAGGTGAGCCTGCGCGGAGGCCCGTGGAGCGGCCTGCCCGAGAGGCGGCGGCGCCCCCTCCGCCCGGCCGTCCAGGTGATCGCGCAGAACCCGCTGGACTCCTTCGACCCGCGCCACACGGTGGGCCGCCTGGTCGCCGACCCGCTCTCCGCGCTGCCGAGGAGGCGGCGCAGGGAGCGCGCGGTCGAACTGCTGGGCCGGGTCGGGCTGCCGCCCGAACTACTCGGCCGGCGTCCGCGCGAGCTGTCGGGCGGCCAGCGGCAGCGCGTGGCCATCGCCCGCGCGCTCGCGTCCCGGCCCGAGGTGCTGATCTGCGACGAGCCCGTCTCCGCGCTCGACGTGTCCATCCAGGCCCAGGTGCTCGGCCTGCTGGCCGAGATCCAGGCCGAGGACGGAACGGCGCTGCTGTTCATCTCCCACGACCTGGGCGTCGTCCGCCACCTGAGTGACCGGGTCCTGGTGATGAAGGACGGCCGTGTGGTGGAGGAGGGGGACGCCGGCGAGGTCTTCCATCACCCCCGGCACGCGTACACGAAGGAGTTGCTGGCGGCCGTGCCCCGGCTCCCCGGGTGAACGGCCGGCGGTGCCGGGCACCCGCCGGACGGGCGGTGTGGCGGAAGGATCAGTCTTCGCGGGTGGTGATGCCCTCCAGCACCAGTTGCAGGAATCGTGGGCTGCTGTCTCTGCCGGAGGCGGCCTGCTCGCGCACCCACGCCGCGCCGCTGAGGAGGTCGAACAGCTCCTCGGGCGTGAGGTCGGGCCGCACCCTGCCGGCCGCCTGGGCGGCGTGCAGCAGGTCGGCGCCGCTTCGGTGCATCGCGGCGCACATGGCGTGGGAGGGGGTGCCCTCGTCGTACATGCTCCGGGTGAGGATGCCGACCAGGCCCCGGAAGGTGCTGAAGTGCACGACGGCCTCGCGCATCCACTCGGTCAGCGCGTCGAGGGGATCCGGCCCTGCCGCCAGCCGTTGCGCGTGGGCGACGAGGTTCTCCAGGCCGTCGCGGGTGGCGGCCTCCACCAGCGAGGCGCGCGTGGGGAAGTGCCGATACAGGGTGCCGATGGCGACACCCGCCTGGCTCGCGATGTCCTCCAGCGAGGCGTCCGCGCCCGAGGTCTCGAACGCCTTCCGCGCGGCGGCGAGGATGGCGTCGTAGTTGCGCCGGCCGTCCGCGCGCTTCGGGCGCTGGGCGATGTAGGGCTTGCCGTCCACCGGTACCTCCCGCTTGACATCCTGAGGTTACCTCATCTTGAATCTTGACCATCAAGCTGAGGCTACCTCAGGATAATTCCGCCGCTTAACCTGAGGGTTCCTCGCCTTGGCTCTCGCGAACGGACCGTGGAGGTTCCATGAGCACAGACGGCACGACCGCGACCGGCGACGTCTCGGCCGGCTCGCCGGGAGAAGGCCGCGACCGCGCGTGGGCCCTCGCGCTCGCGGCGATCGTCGGCGCCGAGTTCATGCTCCAGCTCGACGGCACGATCGTGAACGTCGCGCTCCCGGCGCTGCAGTCCGACCTCGGCCTGTCCGTGACAGGGGGATCGTGGGTGCCGAACGGCTTCCTCCTCGCCTTCGGCGGGCTCCTGCTGTTCGCCGGCCGCCTCGGCGACGCCCTCGGGCACCGGAGGGTGTTCCTCGCCGGGGTCGGGCTGATCGTGGTGGCCTCGCTGGTCGCCGGGCTCGCGCCGAACGTGCAGGCGCTGCTCGCGGGCCGGGTCCTGCAGGGCGCCGGCGCCGCCGTCGCCGGCCCCACCGGCCTGGCGCTGCTCGCGATCGTCTTCCGGGGCGAGCGGCGGCAGCGGGCCTTCGGGCTCTACTCCACCGTGACCGGTCTCGGCGCCTCCGCCGGCATGGTGCTGGGCGGCGTGCTGACCTGGGCGGGGGACTGGCGCTGGAGCCTGCTGGTCAACGTGCCGATCGGGCTGGCCGTCATCGCGCTCGCCATCCGGGCGCTCACCGCCAGGGAGCTCACCGTGCGCGACGAGGCGACCCGATCCCGCGCCCTCGGCCTGCCCAGCGCGCTGCTGAGCGCCGCCGCCGTCACCGCCGCCGTGTACGGCCTCGTGCGCGCCGCCGAGAAGGGCTGGGGCGACCCCTGGACGGCGGCCGCACTCGGCGCCGCGGTCGTGCTGGCCGGGGTGCTGCTCCTGGTGGACCGGCGCGCCGCCGAGCCGCTGCTGCCCCTCGCCGTGCTGGCGGGCCGGGAGCGGGCCGGCGCCTTCGCCGGACTGGTGCTGCTCGCGGCGGTCCTCACCGGCTTCCTGATTTACCTGGTGCAGTATCTCCAGGGGGTGCTCCACTTCGGCGCGCTGCGCAGCGGCCTGGCGATCCTGCCGTTCGGCCTGGCGCTGCTCGTCAGCACGCAGGTCCTCACCGCCCGCATCGCCGCGGTCGGTCTCAAAACCCGCGCGCTGCTCGGCCTGTCGGTGGTACTCGCCGGAACGGCCTGGCTGACCCGTCTCGACGGCGGCAGCGCCTACGCCGCCGGCGTGCTTCCGGCCCTCGTCGTCATGGGACTGGGCGTCGGCGTGGCGATCATCCCTCTTAACATGATCGTCCTGACCACCGCACCCGCCGAGTACGCGGGTGTCGCCGCCGGGCTGCTGCAGACCGCGCTCACCATCGGGGGTTCGCTCGGCCTGGCCGCCATGCTGATCCCGCTGGGCGCGGACGGTCTCGCCGAGGGCATCTCGCCGGTGTTCGCCTGGGCGTGCGGCGCGCTGGTCGCCGCCCTGCTCGTCATGGCCGCCTCCTGGTATCGCCTCGCGGCACGGGGCCGACGGGGGCCGTCCGGATGAGCCCGCGTGAGGGGCGAGCGGTCCGCGCCGGCTCGCCCCCCCACGCGAATTCATGCCGCGTAGCGGCTGACGGGACGGGCCAAGCCGAGCCGCCCGCGCAGGTCCACCGTGTCGTACGCCGTCCGGAACGCGCCCGCGTTCTGCAGGGCGGGCACCAGGCCACGGGTGATCGCCACCAGGTCGTGCGGCAGCACGCCCGGCCGGAGCCGGAATCCCTCCAGCCCCGCCTCCCGCCACTCCAGCAGCAGCCCGGCGAGCTCCTCGGGGGTGCCGGTGAAGACATGGGCGTCCCCGTTGTGTTCGGCGCCGTCGAGGTCGTCCAGCCTGGCCTTCCGCCCGGCCGCGTCGCGGGCGTCGAGGAAGACCACCAGATCCGCGAAGATCCGCAACGGCGGCTCGGTCCGTCCCACCGTCGCTTCCGCCGCCCGGACGCTCTCGACGATCGCCGTGGCGTCCTCCCGGTCGCGCGGCGTGACGTACACGACGTCGGAGGATCGGGCCGCGAACTCGTACGGCAGCCTGTCGTGGGCCAGCGAGGTGACCAGCGGCTGGCCCTGCGGGGAGCGCGGCGTGATCGAGGGGCCCTTCACGCTGAAGAACTCGCCACGGAAGTCGATGTAGTGGAGCTTGTCGCGGTCGACGAAGCGGCCGGTCGCGACGTCGCGGATCTCGGCGTCGTCCTCCCAGCTGTCCCACAGGCGGCGGACCACCTCGACCGCGTCGGCGGCCTCGGCGAACAAGCCCTGCACGTGGTCGCCGAAGACGGGATGCCGGTCGCGGGAGTAGTCCTGCGGCGGGAACGGAGGGCGGCGGCCGAAGTGCGCCACGTGGTCGGGACGGCCGGAGATCCGGGGTCGCCAGCCGGCCCTGCCGTGGCTGATGTGGTCGAGCGAGGCGATGCCGATCGCGACGTGGAAGGGCTCGGTGTGGGTCGTGCTCGTGGTCGGCACGAGGCCGATCCGCGAGGACAGCGGAGCCACCCGCGAGGCGATCAGCACCGCGTCGAGGCGTCCGCGCACCTGGTCGAGGCGCCCGTCGGGCTCGTCGAGGTGGGAGGACTGCAGGCCGAGCGCGTCTTCGAAGGTGACGAAGTCGAGCAGGCCGCGCTCCGCCTCCGCGACGAGCTCGGCCCAGTATCCGGGGGTGAAGAGCCGGTCCGGTCGCGCGCCTTCGGCCCGCCACGCGGCCGGGTGCCAGCCCGCCCCGTCGAGCGCGACGGCGAGATGCAGGGTCATGAGGTCTCCTCGGTGCGGTTCTGAGTGCGGGGGGCGAGGCGGAGGTGGTCGCGGAGGGTGGGCCCGGTGTAGTCGGCCCGGAACACGCCCTTCTCCTGCAACAGGGGGACGACCTTGTCGACCAGGTCGTCCAGCCCGCCCGGCGTCAGGTGAGGGACGAAGATGAAGCCGTCGGCGGCGTCGGCCTGCACGAAGTGGTCGATCTCGTCGGCGACCGACCGCGGCGTGCCGATGAAGGTCTGCGGCGCGGAGACCTCGATGGCGAGCTCGCGGATCGACAGGTTCTTCTCCTCGGCGAGGGCGCGCCACTTGGACACCAGCTCGCCGCGGTCGCGGCGGAACGCCGCATGGCCCCTGGACACGCCCTCGTCCAGGTTCGGCTCGACGTCGGGCAGCGGGCCGTCCGGGTCGTATCCCGACAGGTCGCGGCCCCACACGGCCTCCAGGAAGTAGAGCGCCGTCTGCGGGCCGACCTGCGCACGGCGGATCTCGGCGGCCCGCTCGGCGGCCTCGGCCTCGGTGTCGCCGAGCACGTACGTCACGGCGGGGAGGATTTTCAGCTCCTCCGGCCGCCGTCCGTAGGCGGCGAGCCTGCGCTTGACGTCACGGTAGAAGGCGCGGCCCTCCTCCAGCTTGCTGTGCCTGCTGAAGATCACGTCGGCCGAGGACGCGGCGAACTCGCGCCCCTCGTCCGAGTCGCCGGCCTGGATGATCACCGGGTGGCCCTGCGGGCCCCGCGGCACGTTGAACAGCCCGGAGATGTCGAAGTGCCGGCCCTGGTGCCGGAAGGGCGCGACGCCGCCGGGCCGCAGGAACCGCCCCGACTCCGGATCGGCGGCCACCGCGTCCGCCGCCCACGAGTCCCACAGCTCCCTGGCGGTCTGCAGGAACTCCTTCGCCCGGGTGTACCGGTCGGCCTCGGCCAGGAAGCCGCCCCGGCGGAAGTTCTCCCCGGTGAAGGCGTCGAAGCTGGTCACCACGTTCCACGCGGCCCGGCCGCCGCTCAGGTGGTCGAGCGTGGCCAGCCGTCGCGCCACCTCGTACGGCTCGTTGAAGGTGGAGTTCACGGTCGCGGCGAGCCCCAGGTGGGTGGTGACGGCGGCCAGGGCGGAAAGGACCGTGAGCGACTCCGGGCGTCCCACGACGTCCAGGTCGTGGATGCGTCCCTTCGCCTCGCGCAGCCGCAGTCCTTCCGCCAGGAAGAAGAAGTCGAACTTCCCGCGTTCGGCCGTCTGGGCCAGGTGGCGGAACGAGTCGAAGTCGATCTGACTGCCCGACGCGGGGTCGGACCAGACCGTGGTGTTGTTCACGCCGGGGAAGTGCGCGGCGAGATGGATCTGCTTGGTCACGGGGACTCCTCACTCAGGCGACCGGTACGTCGGCGGGCACGCGGAGGGTGGCGAACGTCGTCCGCCTGCGGAGACGGAAGCCGAGCGCCTCGTACACCCGGATTGCCGTGGTGTTGCTCGCGGCGGCGTGCAGGAACGGGGTCTCGCCGCGGGCGCGGATGCCGGCGGCGACGGCCGGCACCAGGCGTGACGCCAGGCCCTGTCGGCGGAAGGCCGGATCGGTGCAGACCGCGCTGATCTCCGTCCAGCCGGGCGGGTGCAGCCGCTCCCCGGCCATCGCGACCAGCCTGCCGCCGCGGCGGATACCCAGGTAGGCGCCCATCTCGATGGTGCGCGGCCGGAACGGGCCCGGCTGCGTGCGCGCGACGAGGTCCAGCATCTCCGGCACGTCCGCCGCCCGCAGGCGGACCGCCTCGTCGTCGCGTGCGGGGACCACGTCGTCGCCGACCAGTTGCACGCCCCCGCCGTGGGCGACCACCTCCCACCCGTCCGGCGCCGCGGCGGCGTCACCGGTGACCGCGACCGTCGCTCCGGGCCCCGCGAGTATGGCGAGGTCGTTCCAGTCCGCGGGCCCGGGGTCGTCGGGCAGCGCGAAGAACGGGGACACGTCGTCCGGGTAGCGCACCGCGCCGCCGTACCGCTCGGCGAAGCGCGCGTGCGGACCGGTCAGCGACGCCCACGCGGGATTGTCCAAAAGGCGCTGGTCGCTCATCGCGGCCCTCCTCGGGACGTGTCGTCGTGGCCGGTGCTCACGCGCCCACCTCCATGGCCGTCTCGTCGCGATCGCCGCCGCCGGCGCCACCGCGCGGGGGGAACACGCAGTCCTTCGGCATCGGACCTCCTGTCGCTCGTCCTCATGCGGACGCATCCTATGCAAAAACCTACTAAACAAGTAGGTCTTGACGGTATTGCTCGTCCGTGCTGAAGATGGAGGCATGTCGGACGGCCGCGATCAGCGCGGCCGCCGGGAGGGTTGATCCATGACTGCCGAGCCCCTCGCGCTCGATCACGTCCACTTATCCGATGCCACGGCGGCGCGATGAGCGCGCCCGCCGTGCTGGAGGAGACCGCGGCGGAGTCCGCCGGCTCCCTGACCGTCGTCAAGGCGCGTCACCCGGGACGCTGGATCGCCGGCGTCGTGGTGGCGGTGCTGCTGGCGATGGCGGTCAACGCGCTGGTCACCAATCCGGCCTGGGACTGGCCGGTCGTCGGCGCGTACCTGTTCCATCCCTCGGTGCTGCACGCGGTGCTGTTCACCGTGGAGTTGACCGCGCTCGGCATCGTGCTCGGATTCCTGCTGGGCACCGTGCTCGCGCTGATGCGGCTGTCCCGCGTCCCGCTGCTCGCGTCGGCGGCCTGGGGCTACGTGTGGCTGTTCCGCTCGGTGCCGCTCATTCTGCAACTGCTGTTCTGGTACAACCTCGCCGCCCTGTACAAGCAGATCTCGTTCGGGGTGCCGTTCGGACCCGCGTTCTTCTCCGTCGACTCGATGGACCTGATCGGACCGGTGACGGCCGCCGCGCTCGGCCTGGCGCTGCACCAGGCGGCGTACGCCGCGGAGATCGTGCGAGGAGGCTTCCTCTCGGTCGACCCCGGTCAGCTTGAGGCGGCCGCCGCGCTCGGCATCCCGAGGGCCAGGCAGATCTTCCGGATCCAGCTTCCGCAGGCCATGCGGTCGATCGTCCCGGCGGCGGGAAACGAGATCATCGGCCTGGTCAAGGGCACCTCGGTCGTCTACATCATGGCGCTGCCCGAGCTCTTCTACCAGGTTCAGGTGATCTACAACCGCAACGGCCGGGTGATAGCGATGCTGCTGGTGGCCGCGATCTGGTATCTCGTCCTCACCACGGTGCTGTCGGGCGTGCAGCACTACGTGGAACGCAGGTTCGGCCGGGGCCTCGCGCGGGCGTTGTCGCCCACGCCCGCGCAGCGGGTGCGCCGGATCCTCTCCGTACGGCGGGCCGCCCGGCGGCAGCGCCCGGCCTGGGGCGGAGGCGAGCGGCGATGAGCACCCCCATGGTCGACGTACACGGGGTGCACAAGAGCTACGGCTCGCTGGAGGTCCTGCGCGGGGTGGACCTGAAGGTCCAGCCCGGCGAGGTGACGGTGATCATCGGTCCTTCCGGGTCGGGCAAGTCCACGCTGCTGCGCAGCATCAACCACCTGGAGAAGATCGACCGCGGGTACGTCGCCATCGACGGCGAGTTCGTCGGCTACCGGCGGTCCGGAGACCGGCTCTACGAACTGCGGGAACGCGACATCCTGCGCCGGCGCACCCAGATCGGCTTCGTCTTCCAGAACTTCCACCTGTTCCCCCACCTCACCGTCAGAGAGAACGTGACCGAGGCCCCCGTCTCGGCCCAGGGCCGCCCGCGCGACGAGGTCGAGGCGCTGACGACCGAGCTGCTGGAGCAGGTGGGCCTGTCCGGCAAGGCCGACGCCTATCCGCGGCAGCTGTCCGGGGGGCAGCAGCAACGCGTCGCGATCGCCCGCGCCCTGGCGCTGCGGCCCAAGGTCGTGCTGTTCGACGAGCCCACCTCGGCACTCGACCCCGAACTGGTGGGCGAGGTGCTGGAAGTGATGCAGGCGCTCGCCCGCGGCGGCACCACCATGATCGTCGTTACCCACGAGATCGGTTTCGCCCGCGAGGTCGCCGACACCGTGGTCTTCATGGACGCCGGTCAGATCGTCGAGCACGGCCCGCCCGGGCAGGTGCTCGACCGGCCGGGACACGACCGTACGCGCGCCTTCCTCAGCAAGGTGCTCTGACCTCAAGGAATCGCATGTCATCCGTATCCCGGTTACCCGTATCCCGGTTGTCCGTGCTCGGCACGTCCGCCCTGCTGCTGCTCGCCGCCTGCGGCGCGGTTCCCGACGAGGGCGCGGCGGGCGCCGCCGCTGCCGCAGAGGCCCCGCCCGGCGTCTTGACGATCAACACGAGTCCGGAGCAGGGCCGGATCCGGGCCGCGAAGGTGGAGACGATCGCCGCCGAGGTGCCCGCCGCGATCCGGGCCAAGGGCGAGTTCCTTATCGGCACCTCCACCTTCGAGCCGCCGCTGTCGTTCGTCGCCGACGACAACGTCACCCCGATCGGGGTGGAGGAGGACATCGCCTCCCTCGTCGCCGACGTGCTCGGCCTCAAGCTGCGCATCGAGGCCACGTCGTGGGAGAACCTGTTCCTCGCGGTGCGGTCCGGCAAGTACGCGGCCGGATTCTCCAACATCACCGTCACCGAGGAGCGCAAGGACATCTACGACTTCGCCACCTACCGCCTGGACCAGCTGGCCTGGGAGGTGCCGAAGAACAGCACGATCACGTCGATCGCCAAGCCGGCCGACGTCGCGGGGCTCAGTGTGGCCGTGGGCTCCGGCACCAATCAGGAGAAGATCCTGCTGGGCTGGGACAGGCAGAACCGGGCCGCCGGGCTGAAGCCCGCCCGGATCCAGTACTACAAGCAGGCGGCCGACACCTACCTGGCGCTCAGGTCCGGCCGGATCCAGGCGTACTTCGCGCCCAACCCCACCTCCGCCTACCACGCCGCGGTTAGCGGGGACACGAAGGTCGTCGGCACCTACTCCGGCGCCGGTCCCACGCTCCAGGGGCTCATCGCCGCGATGACGCGGAAGGATAACGGCCTGGCCAAGCCGATCGCCGACGCCATCAACGCCCTCATCAAGGACGGCACCTACCCCAAGGTCCTCGCCCGCTGGGGGCTGTCCACCGAGGCCGTCCCCGAATCCCTGGTCAACCCGCCCGGCCTGCCCCGCGAGCAGTAGGGGCACCTCGGCGCCGGCTCACACCGCGCAGTCTTCCCGGATCCGGGCCGGAGCGGTCGCCACCAGTTCGGCGGCGGGGCGGCGGGGTGCGCGGGGGACCGCCGGGCCGTACCCCAGCCGGATGATCATCTGGACGTGCCCGCGCCGGTGGTGGGGATCGCTGCGGCGGCGCATGTCGCGAAGGTCGAGCGGCTGGTTGAGGAACGAGGCCGAGATCCCGTGGACGGTCGCGGTCAGCAGGAGGCGTTGCAGCGCCTGTCCGGCGCGCAGCCAGTCGAGAGGGCCGTCGCCCGCGGTGGTGAGCACCGCCAGCTGGGGGCGGGACTCGAAGTGGACCGGCTCGCGCTCACTGTGTGCCCCGAAGTCCCGGACCGGCGCCGGATCGTCGGCGCAGCGCGGCCCCCGCACGTAGGACGGCAGGCCGTCGCGGCGGTTCCCGCTCATCGTCCACGCCCGCAGCTCGGCCTGGTAGCCGCCGTCCCCGGCGAGCTCGTCGTCGGCGATCGCGACGTGGTCCAGCAGGTCGGCGGCGACGGGCCGGTCGAGCACGGCCAGGCCGGCCCCCTCGCGGGCTGCCGCGCGGCGCAGGTCGGCGAGCACATGCTCGGGAACCCGCCGTTCGCTGAACGCCTCCCGGTTGGTCCGGCGCAGCCCGATGCGGTCGTACAGTTCGCGGGCTCGCGCGGGAGCCGGATGGAACGGCGACACGCGGACGGCGGCCAGGAGCAGTGGTTCCTCCACGGTGTTGGGCAGCAGCCAGACCAGCGGCCGGTGACCGGCTGTCCGTACGGCGAGCCGGAGGTTGAACAGGGCGGCGCCACAGCTGACGTGCAGCGAGCGCCCGCGGGGGTCGCTGACCCGGAGGCGCCGGTCGGGGTCGGCCAGCAGCTCGGCGAACTCTCCCCGGACCGCTTCGAGCCGCCAGGGCTGCGTGTTGAGCACCGAGGGCGCCTGCCCGGCGGCGGTGAGCAGCCGGTGGAAACCGCGTTCTGTGGCGAAGGGAGATATCACGGCGCACCTTCTTCAGGAAAGTCTGTGCGGGGGCTCACTGTCGTCAGGAGGGCTCGCTGTCGTCGGGCGCGAAGCGAGCTGGACGCCCAGTGAAGCCGGCGCCCACCCCCAGGGGGCCGGGGGTGGGCGCCGGAGCCTGCTGCGTGCGGGTGGGTCTACTTGAGGATCGGGAAGCGGCGGACGAGGGGGGTGGCGGCCCACTGGGTGCCGAGTCCGAGGGTGGTGCCGGCGCCGGTGAGGGCGAGGCCTGC
>NZ_FTNI01000081.1 GCF_900156315.1 Microbispora rosea
CGCGGCGGGGGTGGACACGTCGAAGCATTTCTCGCTGCGGGTGGCTTCGGGGAGCACGATGATGTAGCCGTAGCGGTCGGCGGCGGTGACGTAGTCGTGGCCGTTGCCGTTGAAGATCGCGCTGGCCGAGCCGCCGCAGTAGTGGACCAGGACCAGCAGGGCGGGGCGTGCGGCGACCCTGTCGGGCACGTAGAGGTACATGTTCAGGTTCGTGGGGTTGGTGCCGAAGCCGGTGACCCGGGTCAGTGAGGCCGCCGCGGCGGGCCGGATCCCCAGGAGCATGCCCGCAACCGCCAGAGGCAAGGCAGCGGCCGCCAGTAGGACTCTGAGCCTTCGTTTCACGCCATGTCCTTCCATCTTGAGATGACGCGCATGCCGCGCGCGCTCGACCTCGCTCCGAGGCGGCACCGCAGGCTCCATGGCACTCGAGGTAGCGTTGTTAGCGCTAACATCGAACTGGACGAGTCGGCCATTCCTCTCCTCGCGCGACCGGCCGGTGGTGATGCGCCGGAGCAAATACGAAGCGGGGAGGTGCCGTCAAGAGGACCGGCGTCCGCGTTTCACGGCGCCGCACGGGCCGGACGTCGTTCATCTGGAGTTATCGACGAGGGCGGCCCCGCTGTCGGCCTCGCCGTCGCGCTGAAACTTTCATCGACAAATGTCCTCGCGCGGCTCGACAATTGCCATGTTTTCGGAGGCAGGACCGCTCATGGGAACGCGTTTGACGCGCATTCGGCGAGCGCAGTGGCCGAAAGTTTCAGAAGAGTCTTGACACATTTCGGGGAGATTTCCAGACTGAGTCCCCGAGGCGGTCTCCCCCTGCCAGGTCGGTGGTGAAGTGGCGGGGGGTTGCCGTCCGCAACGCCCCTCGTGGTGTGCATCCCCGTGATGGGACGCGGTGCCGATCCCGCGGATGTCCGCTTTCCGTTGTTCAGTTGTGGAGGCTCAGGCATGGATACGAACGCCACCCCCTTAGATCGGCTCCGGCGGCCAGGCCGCGGCCGGGTGCTGCTCGCCGGCGCCCTCGGCGTTCTCAGCGCGATCACCGCCGTGGCGGTGTCGGTTCCCGCCGACGCGGCGGCGAGCACGCTGGGCGCGGCGGCCGCGCAGAGCGGCCGTTACTTCGGCACCGCGATCAGCGCGAGCAAGCTGGGTGACTCGAACTACACGACGATCGCGAATCGTGAGTTCAACATGATCACGGC
>NZ_FTNI01000019.1 GCF_900156315.1 Microbispora rosea
GCCCTTGACACATTTCCGGATGATTTCCAGACTGACTCCCCGAGGCGGCTCCTCCTGCCGGGGTCGGTGGTGCACGGCAGGGGCCGCAGTTCCGACGCGACGACCGATCGCGTGGTGTTCCCGCGGCGTCTGTCCGCGTTCCCTCATCGATTCCGCAGTGGAGGCTCAGGCATGGGCGAAATTTCCCCACCTGCCGACGGAGGACGGCGAAGGCACGCCGGCACCCGCCGGCTGCTGATCGCCGGCGCCCTCGGCGTACTCGGCACCGTGACCGCACTTTCGACATCCCTCCCGGCCGGTGCGGCCGCCGGCACCCTGGGCGCGGCCGCCGCCCAGAGCGGCCGCTACTTCGGCACCGCGATCGCGGCCGGGCACCTGAACGACTCGACCTACGTGGCCACCTGGGACCGGGAGTTCAACTCGGTCACCGCGGAGAACGAGATGAAATGGGGCCCGATCGAGCCCTCTCGCAACTCCTTCAACTGGGGTTCGGCCGACCAGATCGTCAACCACGCCGTGAGCAAGGGCATGAAGGTCCGCGGCCACACCCTGGTCTGGCACGCCCAGCTGCCCAGCTGGATCAACACCAACATGTCGGCCAGCGACCTGCGCTCGGCGATGACCAACCACATCACCCAGGTCATGAACCACTACAAGGGCAAGGTCTACGCCTGGGACGTGGTCAACGAGGCCTTCGCCGACGGCGGCTCCGTCGGCAGCCTGCGGAGCTCGATCTTCACGCAGAAACTGGGCAACGGCTTCATCGAGGAGGCGTTCCGCGCCGCACGCGCCGCCGACCCCAACGTCAAGCTGTGCTACAACGACTACAACATCGACGACGCCAACGCGAACAAGACCCGCGGCGTCTACAACATGGTCAAGGACTTCAAGGCCCGCGGCGTGCCCATCGACTGCGTCGGACTGCAGTCCCACTTCGGCAACCCGCCGTCCAACTACCAGCAGAACATCGCCCAGTTCGCCGCCCTCGGCGTCGACGTCCAGATCACCGAGCTCGACGTCGGCGGCTCCGGGTCCACCCAGGCCGACGCCTACCGCCGCGTCACCCAGGCCTGCACGGCGGTGCCCCGCTGCACCGGCATCACGGTGTGGGGCATCACCGACAAGTGGTCCTGGCGCAGCGGCGACACCCCGCTGCTGTTCGACGGCAACTTCAACAAGAAGCAGGCCTACACCGCCGTCCTCGACGCCCTCAACGCGGCGACCCCCAACACGAGCCCGTCCCCGACCACGAGCCCGTCCCCGAACACGAGCCCGTCCCCGCGTACCAGCCCGTCCGTGACGCCGTCTCCGGTGACGGGGGCGTGCTCGGCGACGATCGAGACGACCAACAGCTGGCCGGGCGGCTTCCAGTCGACGGTGACCGTACGGGCGGGCAGCTCGGCGGTCAACGGCTGGACGGTGAAGTGGACCTGGCCGGGCGGGCAGACCATCAGCAGCCTGTGGAGCGGCGAGCAGAGCGTGTCCGGCTCCTCCGTGACGGTCCGCAACGCGCCCTACAACGGTTCGATCGCGGCCGGCTCGTCCACCACCTTCGGCTTCACCGCCAACGGCAGCGCGGCCACGCCGTCCGTCACCTGCACCAGCCCCTGACGGAAGATCGCCTTCAGGGCTTCGGCGGGGCGGTGCTCTCGCGTACGACGAGGGTGGTGGCGAACTCCTTGCGGTGATGGGGGAGGGGCTCGCCCCTGGCGAGCGTCACCAGCATGGCGGCCGCCGCCCCCGCCATCTCCGTCAGCGGCTGGTGGATCGTGGTCAGCGGCGGAATGGCCCACCGCACCGGGGGCATGTCGTCGAAGCCGACGACGCTCAGGTCCTCGGGGATGCGCAGCCCCAGTTGGTGGGCCGCGTGGTAGACCCCGATGGCCTGGCCGTCGTTGGAGGCGAAGACGGCCGTGGGCGGGTCGGGCAGGCGCAGCAGCCGGTGGGTGTGCGTCAGACCGTCCTCGATCTGATAGTCGCCCTGGCAGATCAGGTCCGGGTCGACGGGTACCCCGGCCGTGTCGAGCGCGGCGCGGTAGCCGTCGAGCCGGGCCCGGCTGGACAGCGCGTGCGACGGCCCGGTGATGATGGCGATCCGCCGGTGGCCCAGCTCCAGCAGGTGGCGGGTGGCGGTGAGCCCGCCGTTCCAGTTGCCCGCGCCCACCGAGGGGACGCGATGGCCCGGGTCACCGGTCGGGTCGAGGAGGACGAGGGGGATCCTGTGCGTGGCGAGCCGCTCACGCTGGACGTCGGTCATGCTGGAGAAGACCGCGATGACGCCGGCGGGGCGGCGGCCGAGCACGTCCTCGAGCCAGTCGGCGCCGGGGACGTGGTTGCCCTGTAACTCGGAGATCGCCACGGCCATGTGGTGCTCGCGCGCGACCTGTCCCACCCCTCGGGCGATCTCCGTCGGGTAGTCGCCCGCCAGCTCGTGGAAGACCAGCTCCAGCACGGCGGCCGGGCTGGAGCGCCGCCGCTGCCGGCGGAAGCCGTGCTCGCGGATGAGGCCCTCGATGAGGGCGCGGGTTTCCGGGGCCACCGCGGACCTGCCGTTCACCACCTTGGAGACCGTCGCCTTGGACACTCCCGCGAGTTCGGCAAGCTGCGCGAGGGTCAGCGGCTCTGGGACGGATGCGGACGGCTCGTCGACAACGGTCACAAGGCGCAGTCTAACGTCGCCGCGGGCGTAATAGCCTGAATGTTTCGGTGATCGGCCGATAATTTCAGCCGACCTCCACGTTCGCCCTGTTGCCAAGTGTGAAACTTTTCGGAAACCGGTTTACCTGGCGAGTGACGGTGCACCGAGATCGGTGAGGGATGCGAGGCGCTCGGCGTCCTCGGTGCCAGGCTCGGCCGTGTAGACCATGACGCGCAGGTCGCTGCCCGTCACGGTGAGCACGTCGCAGTCCAGTGTCAGGGGACCGGCGTCCGGATGGTCGATGATCTTACGCCCGGCCTCGTGCCGGCCGACGGCGCCGGAATCCCACAGCTCGGCGAATCGGCCGCTGTTCGCGCGCAGGTCCGCGACCAGCCGCCGCAACCGCGGGTCGGCCGGGTAGCGGTCGGCGGTCGCGCGCAGGTCGGCGACCAGGGCCGCCTCGAACGCCCGCAGGGACTCCGGAGTGTGCCGGGCCCGGCCGGCGGGGCCGAGGAAGTGCCGCCACACGGCGTTGCGCTGGTCGCCGGGCCATTCCGACGGGTCGCCCATCAGCGCGGCGTACGGCGGGTTGGCCAGGAGCAGCGTCCAGCACGCGTCGAAGACCGCGACGGGAGTGCCGGCCAGCCGGTCCAGCAGCCGCCGCATGCTCGGGGTGATGTGCGCCGGCACCGTCTCCGGGCCCGGCGGGGCCAGCCCCGCCAGCCGGAACAGGTGCGCGCGTTCGGTGCCCGACAGCCGCAGGGCCCGGGCCAGCGCTTCGACGACCTGAGCCGACGGATGGGACGCCCGGCCCTGTTCGAGCCGGGTGACGTAGTCGACGGAGATCCCGGCCAGCAGGGCCAGCTCCTCACGGCGGAGACCGGCCGCGCGCCGCTGTCCGCCCGCGGGCAGCCCCGCGGTCTCGGGCGCCACCCGGTCGCGCCAGCGGCGCAGCGCCTCGCCGAACGCTCTCGTCGTTCCCCCCGTCGCCATGCACACCAGTCTGCACCCGAGCGACAGCAACGGGCGGTATGACCGGCTCCGGCATGATGGCGTGCATGGCTTTCGAATCGAGGCACGTCAGCGTGTGGATCGACCGGCACGCGGCTGACGTCTACGAATACGCGTCGAACCCCGCCAACCTCCCGGAGTGGGCTCCGGGGCTCGGCAGCGCCGTGGAGAACGTCGACGGCAAGTGGTACGTGGAGACCCCCTCGGGCCGGGTCGGCCTGGCCTTCGTGGAGCGCAACGAGTACGGCGTTCTCGACCACGACGTCACGCTGCCCTCCGGGCAGGTCGTCCACAACCCGATGCGGGTCATCCCCGGCGGCGACGCCTGCGAGGTGGTCTTCACTCTGCGCCGCCTTCCGGGTGTGGACGACGAGGACTTCGCCCGCGACGCGGGCCTCGTCCAGGCCGACCTCACCCGGTTGAAGCACATCCTGGAACAGCCGCCCGGGTGACGGAACGGGCGAGGTGACGAAGGCCGTTTCCTTGCGCCTTCCGCCCAATCGGGATTCATTGCGTGCATGCGCAGTCGCTTGAGGAAGCTCATAGGCCCGACTGGCGCTGCGGGCGGGCCTCTGGCGCGTAACCGCGAATTCCGTTTGCTGTGGCTCAGCTTCACTATGTCGGTGGCGGGCGACCAGATCTTCCCCGTCACGGTCACCATCGCGGCACTCAACGCGGGCGGCACCGCCTCGACCGTCGGCGCGATCTTCACCTGCCGGTGGATCGCGTTGATCGTGTTCGCGTTGCTCGGCGGGCTGTGGGCGGACCGGTTGCCACGCCGTACGGTGATGGTCGCCTCGCTGGCTTTTCAGTGCTGCGTGGCCGCCGTGGGGTTGTCCGGCGGTGTCTCCTCATGGCTGCTCGCGCTGCTGGTCTTCCTCGTCGGAGGGGCGGAGGCGTTCCACCGGCCCGCGTACCAGGCCTGCCTGTCATCGGTTCTCACCCCTGCCCAGCGTCCGGCCGGCGCTGCGCTGACGGCTGTCTCCTGGCGGCTCGGCGCCGTGATCGGGCCCGGTCTCGGCGCGTACGTGGTGACGGCGTGGTCCCCGCGGATCGGGTTCCTCGCCGTGCTGACGGCCTATCTGCTCGGCCTTGTCCTTCTCCTGCCGTTACGCGAACCCGTCGTCACGGCGGGGCGGCGGGCGTCCGCCGTACGGGAGATCGCCGACGGCCTCTCCGAGGTCGTCCGGCGGCGGTGGGTCCTGGGGATCATCGTCGCCGTCGCGCTTCAGCAGATGTTCACGATCGCACCGGCGCAGGTCCTGCTGCCCCTCGTCTCCCGCGAGACCTTCGGCGGCGACGCCGCGTACGGAACCGCCCTCGCTTTACTGTCGGTCGGCGGCCTGGCGGGCGGGCTCGTCAGCATGAGGTGGAAGCCCGGCCGGCCGGGGCTGGCCGCCGTCACCGGGCTCGCCCTCTACGGCCTCGTGCCGCTCGCGCTCGCCTGTCCGGTGTCGCGGGAATTCGTGTACGCGTGCTACGTCGCGGTTGGCCTGGGGCTGGAGATCTTCGCCGTCCAGTGGGTGGTGAACCTCCAGAGGGAGATCCCTCCGGAGCGGCTCGCCCGGGTCACCTCCGTGGACTGGCTGGCCGCCTCGGTCATGACGCCCCTCGGCCTGACGCTCACCGGTCCGGCCGCCGCGGCAATCGGCCGCCCGGCGCTGCTGGTGATCGGCGCGGTGGCCGGATTCGCCGTGCCGATGGCCACTCTTCTGCTCCGCGGGATGACGCGCTTCGACAGCGCTCCCGAGACGGCCACCTCGCTGAACTAGGGTCACGGCCCATGAGGATCCTCATCGTGGGCGGCAGCGGCTTTCTCGGCGACGAACTCGTACGGCAGTCCGCGGCGGAGGGCCATGTCGTGGCCGCGACCTGTCTGACGCGGCCGGGAACGGCGGCGGGAGCCGACTGGCTGCCGCTCGATATCCGTGATCGTGCTGCCACACTCGACCTGATGGGCGCCTTCGGGCCGGACGTGGTCGTCAACGCGGCCTACCGCCAATCGGACTGGGTGACGACGGCCGTCGGCGCCGCTCACGTGGCCGTCGCGACCGCCGCGATCGGGGCACGCCTGGTGCACGTGTCCAGCGACGCCGTCTTCTCGGGTAAGGCGATCACTTATGCCGAGGACAGCGTCCCCGATCCGGCCACACCGTACGGAGCGGCGAAGGCGGCCGCGGAGGCGGCTGTGCAGGCGATCACTCCCACCGGCGTGATCGCACGGACCTCCCTGATCATCGGGGACGGCGGTTCTCCGCACGAAGGCATGGTGCACGCGCTTGCCTCCGGCGGCATCCGCGGGGTGCTGTTCACCGATGATGTGCGCTGCCCCGTGCATGTCCGTGACCTGGCCGCGGCCGTCTTGGAGCTTGCGCGCTCCGACCGCGCGGGGGTCCATCATGTGGCCGGGGCAGACGCGGTGAGTCGCTATGAGCTTGGATGTCTTGTCGCGCGGCGCGACGGCATCGACCCGGCTCGGCTCCCGTACGGCCGGCGCGCCGGCAGCGGCCTGCCCGGGCCGCTCGATGTGCGGCTGGACTGCGGCCTCTCTCAGCGGCACCTGAAGACCAGGTTGCGCGGTGCGCGGGAGTTCCTGAGTTAGCCGCAGCCCACGCGACCGCTTCAGGCGAGGATCTCGACGTACCCGTCGGTTCCGTGAACGCGGATCCGCTGCCCGTCCCGGATCAGCCGGGTGGCCTGCTCCACGCCTACGACCGCCGGCAGGCCGTACTCCCGGGCGATCACCGCCCCGTGGGTCATGAGGCCGCCGACCTCCGTCACCAGTCCGGCGGCGGCGACGAACAGGGGGGTCCAGCTGGGGTCGGTGTAGGCGGTGACGAGGATGTCGCCCGTGTCGAGGTCGGCCTGCGCCATGTCCACGACGACACGGGCACGGCCCTCGACGACCCCGGCCGAGACCGGGAGGCCCACCAATGCGCCGGGCGGGGCGTCGTCGCGCCGATACCGGCCGTTGACGACCTCGCCCTCCGACGTGAGAACCCGGGGCGGTGTGAGTGCCTCGTACGACCGGAACGCCGCACGCCTTTCCATGATGAGTTCGGCGTCCACGTCGTCGGTGCGCACGACTTCCCGCAACTCGTCGAGCCGGAGGAAGAAGATGTCGTCCTTCTCCCGCAGGACGCCGGAGCGCACGAGGCGCTCGGCTTCCCGCAGCAACGCCTGCTTGTAGACGAAGTAGCGGCTGATCATGCCGTACTTGGGGTACTCCCGGTATCCGGCGAAGGCGCGGACGCGGTCGATCATCCGCTTGGTCTCCTCGGCCTTCTGCTCCCCGTCGGGCAGGGAGCGCAGCCGCGTCAGCAGTTCCTGCTCTTTCCGCAGTGACTCCTGGCGTCCTTGTTCGAAGCGCCGTTTGCCGGCGCCCGGCTCGAAGTTCTTGATGTTGCCGAGGATGGCAGGCACGAGCGCGGCGGGGTTCTCGCTCCAGCGCGTCCTGGTGATGTCGATCTCGCCTGTGCAGCGCATGCCGTACTCGTCGAGGTAGCTCCGGATGGCGTCACGTGCGTCCCGTCCACCGGGCAGCCCGGCCAGCTCGTCGAGGAAGCCGTCGCCCTCCCGGCCTTCGTCCGCGACACGTTGGGCGACGCGGTGCAGGAACGCCACGACGTCGGCGTGCGGCCGGATCGCGTCGGCGACGTCGAGGAGCGCCAGCCCCATCTCCGACGTGACGTTGTGGGAGACGGACTGCGCGAGCACGTCGGCGGCGTTCTTCTCGCCCAGCCACTCCTCGAGGTGGTCGTTGAGCCACCAGGTCGCCTCCATCCCGGCCATGATCACCTGGGTGCTCACCGGATCGAACAGGATGCGCTTCAGCTCTGCGATGTCGGCCAGGATGAAGTCGAGCAGCGTCGGCCCGGACAGGCCCTGGATCTCGCGCCGCAGGGCGGCGACGGACGCCTGACTCTGCCGGATCAACCGTGTGACGACGGCCGGATCGGTCTCGATCGGGGCGGGCGCGCCACCGGCTGGTGCGGGGACGGCGGGTGCGGGGCCGGAGCCCCCGTCGGGAAGCGAGCGGACGAAACCGCGGTCGAGGAGGGTCTGCAGCGCGTCCCGGATCAGCGGGTCGGACCTCCCCAGGGTCCCGACGAGCCCCGCGCGACCCGCGGGTGTCGCCAGGATGGGGGCGACGTCGACGAACAACCGTCCGCCCGCCTCGTGCATCGGCCGCGGGGTCGTCAGCTGCCACAGGGAGAGCCCCAGCGGCTTCATCGCGTCGGTCATCATCTGCTGGTGACCCACCGAGACGAAGACGTGGTTCTCCTGGTCATCGGTCGCGGGAACGGGGAACAGGGTGGTGATCGCCCGGCTCTGGACGATGTGGAAGTCGTCGCCGGCCAGGCACCATTCGATGTCCTGGGGCCGGCCGAAGTGCGCTTCGATTCGCCGGCCCAGCCGCACCAGGCGTACGACGTGCGCGTCCGTCAGAACCGGCTCGCCGGCGGCCGCCCTGGAGACGACCTGGTCGTCGCGCACCGTGTAGGCGTCCCCGGAGACCAGACCGGAGACGAGCGCCTCGCCGAGCCCCCGAACGGCCTCCACGGTGGCGACCTTCCGGTTCGAGGTCACGGGGTCCGCGGTGAACAGGATCCCGGCCGCGTCCGGGAACACCATCCGCTGCACGACCACGGCCATCCGCACCTTCCGGTGGTCGAAGCCGTTGCGGCATCGGTAGATCACCGCCCGCTCGGTGAACAGCGAGGCCCAGCACCGCCGCACGTGCCGGAGGATCGCCGCCAGGCCCACGATGTTCAGGTACGAGTCCTGCTGGCCGGCGAAGGACGCGGTCGGCAGGTCCTCGGCCGTCGCACTGGAACGCACCGCGTAGGAGGCCTGCTCCCCGAGCCGGGCGAGCGACTCGCGGATGGCCGCCACGATGTCGTCGGGCATCGCGACGCCTTCGACGGCGCGGCGGATGTCCGCGCTCAGGGTGCGGATCGCCGCGCGGTCGTCCGGCTCGACCCGCGACAGCAGGTCGAGCTGAGCGTCGATCGACGGCACCTCCGCCATGACCCGCTGGAAGGCGTCCGTCGTGACGCAGAAGCCGTCCGGCACCCGGATGCCGTCCATTCGCGAGAGCTCGCCCAGGTGCATCCCCTTGCCGCCGACGTCTGCGAGATTCGTCGAGCCGATCTGCTCGAAACCCATCACATAGTGCAATTCCGTTGCTCCATCGTTCGTCGGGCCGGTTCGCAACGGGCAAGTATGGAGCACTTTTCTGCGCCTCATGAGGCGCGCACATCCGCTATACAGTGAAAGTGGAGGGGTGAAACCGCCGGCTCGGGGCTGAAACCGGGCTGAAGCCGCGGTGAAGCCGGAAGCGCGGAAGCTCTTCTCGAACGCCGGGAGGTACCCGGCGGAGAGAGGAGACGCGTCATGGCGGACCTCAGCGCCGTCCGGGCCGACAGCCTGGTCAAAACCTTCGGGGACTTCCGTGCCGTGGACGGCATCGACCTTCACGTACGGCAGGGCGAGATCTTCGGGGTCCTGGGCCCCAACGGAGCAGGCAAGACCACGACGCTCCGGATGCTCGCCACCCTGCTCCCGATCGACGGCGGCCGCGCGGAGATCTTCGGTGTCGACGTCCGGCGGGAACCGCACCGCATCCGGCAACTGGTGGGCGTCACCGGCCAGTACGCCTCGGTGGACGAGGATCTGACCGCCCGGGAGAACCTCTGGCTGTTCGCCCGTCTGCAGGGCCTGACCAGCACCCGGGCCAAGAGCATCGCTGGTGACCTGCTCGAACGCTTCGACCTCCAGGAGGCGGCCGACCGTCCCCTGTCCCAGTTCAGCGGCGGCATGCGCCGTCGCCTGGACCTGGCGTCGAGCCTGATCACCCGCCCACCCCTGATCTTCCTGGACGAGCCCACGACCGGCCTCGATCCGAGGACCCGGGGCCAGATGTGGGACACGATCCGCGAGCTGGTCACCGACGGCTCCACGATCCTCCTGACCACCCAATACCTGGACGAGGCCGACCAGCTGGCCGATCGCATCGCCGTGATCGACCGGGGCCGGAAGGTCGCCGAGGACACCCCCGACGCGCTGAAGACCCAGGTCGGCGAATCGACCCTGCAGCTCCGCCTGGCGGAGGGCTCCGACACCACGCTGGGCGCGGACGTCGTCCGCAGGTTGCTGGGCGAGGAGCCGGTCCTCAGCCCGGAATCAGGACGCATGAACATCCCCCTTCCCGACCCCGACCGGGCCGCGGACGTCCTGATCGCCCTGAGGCAGGCAGGCCTCGGCATCTCCTCGGTGAGCGTCGCCAAGCCGACGCTGGACGAGGTCTTCCTGGCGCTGACCGGCCACGGCGCCGACGACGAATCCCAGATGGAGGCGGCCCGATGACCACCACGACCACCACGACCACCGCGACCCCGGCCCCGCTCGGCGCCCGGCGCGTCGACCCGTCCGCCGCGGTCGCCCGCACCACGTCCCGCAGCTCCCTGCAGGAGACCTGGGTCCAGACCCTGTCCATGGCGTGGCGTGCCCTGAAGAAGATGCGCCGCAAGCCCGAGCAGTTCTTCGACGTCCTCATCCAGCCTCTGCTGTTCACGGCGATGTTCGCGTTCATCTTCGGCGGCGCGATCTCCGGCAGCGTGTCTGACTACCTCCCGGTGCTGATCCCCGGCATCCTCGCCCAGACGGCCCTGACCGTCTGCATGGCGACGGGCGTGCAGCTGCGCGAGGACATGGACAAGGGGGTCTTCGACCGTTTCAAGTCCCTGCCGATCGCGCGGATCGCCCCTCTCGCCGGCCCCATGATCGCCGACCTGATCCGTTATGGCGTCGCGTCGGTGCTGACGGTCGTCACCGGCCTGCTCATCGGTTACCGCCCCGGCGGCGGCGTGCTCGGCTGCGCCGGCGGCGTCGCGCTCACCGTGATCGCGGGCTGGTCGCTGGCGTGGATCTTCACCTGGCTGGGCACGATGGCGCGTTCGGCGCAGAGCGTCCAGGGCATCTCCATGATGATCATGTTTCCGCTGACCTTCCTGTCCAACGCCTTCGTCCCCGCCGAGACGCTGCCCGGATGGCTGGAGGCGTTCGTGAAGGTCAACCCGGTGTCGCACGTCGTCTCCGCGGTGCGCGACCTGTGCAACGACGGTGCCGTGACGGCCGAGGTCGGCTGGGCGGTCATCGGCTGCGCGGCCGTCGTCGCGGTCTTCGCTCCGCTGGCGGTCCGCTCGTACTCCCGCAAGATGTAGGCGGTGCTCAAAGCCGGTGTCAGACGATCCGCTCCAGGACGGCGCGAGCCTCGGCCAGCAGGTCGGGGCCGCGCCGTTCGCCGTATCCGGCCTCGATCCTGGCCATGACGCCGGGGGCGACCCGATCGGCGTGCGCGGACAGCGTCGACCACTGCATCGTTGGGACGAACCGGTGGTAGGCGAACCGGTTGGCGAGCACGAGCAGCTGCACCGCGTCCTCGGCCGGCAGCGCCCCCTTCAGCAGGCCCCAGGTGCCCAGCGCGGCGAGCACCATCCCCATCACCGGGTAGTCCTTGTTGGCGGTGACCGGGCCGAACACGGCCATGACCTTGTCACGCAGCGACGCGAAGAGGTCCGCGCCGTCGTCGCCCTCGCCGTACTGCGCGAACGCACAGAGCGCGACGACCTCGCCCAGGGCGGCCCACGGGGCGAAGTCGTCCAGCGCTCCCGGGACGCGCCGCTGGCGGAGCACCTCGGTGGTCTCGCGGTGCCGTCGCAGCCCCTCGGCGATGTCGCCGTCGGCGAGGGCCAGCTCTGCCCTTCCAGCGGCGACCACCAGGGCCTCGCCGAACGTGCCCTGGGTGGCGATCGATTCCATCTCGTCGAGCATCCGCGCGGCCTCGTCGCGGCGGCCCTCGGCGAGCGCCGTCATGGCGAGGGATGCGCGGAGCTGGATGACGTCGTCCATCGCCCCGAGGCGTTCGAGCACCGGGAGCGCCTCGGTGGCATGGTGGAAGGCCGCCGCGGAGTCACCGAGGTGCGCGTACAGGCCGGCCAGCTGGGTGTGCAGCAGCGCCCGATGCCAGGGACCGCCGTCGTCGCCGACGAGTTCGAGGGCGGCCAGGGCCATGTCGATCGCACCGACCGGGTCACCGATGTTCTCCCGGCCGTGGCTCAGCCAGTGGAGCGCGATCCGACGGATCAGCGGGTCGGGATCGGCGGACAGCTTGTCCAGGCCGTCCTCGAAATCCGACACCATGACGAGAAGGGCGGTCACCAGCGCACGGACGGCGGGGTTCGCCGAGTCGGCGCCCAGACCGGACAGCAGCCGCGTCAGGGGCTCCGGCTCCTCGTTGGAGACCATGACGCTGTTGAACAGCGCGATGCTCACGGCCAGCCGGGCCCGGTCGAGGAGCGGGGGCGGGGGCGTCCAGCCGCTCAGGGCCGCGGTGACGGCGGGGGCGAGGACGATGCTGCGCGGATGGTCGCCGCAGATCGTCCAGTAGGCGCCCAGTGCGGAGAACAGCACCACGACCGTCTCCGGAGCGGGATCGGCGAGGGCCTCGCGCAGGATGTCGGCGAGGTTGGTCTCCTCGGCACGCAGCCGGTCCATCGCGGCGATCTGCTCCGGCGAGTACAGCCGGGCACTGGCCCGGTCGGCGTAACCGACGGCCCAGGCGCGTACGGCGGCCCGCGCCTCGCCGGTCTCGCCGGCCGACTCCAGCCGCACCCGGCCGAACTCGCGCACCGTCTCGAGCATGCGGTAACGGACGCTGTCGGCCGTCTCCACGACGGTGAGCAGGGACTGCTCCACGAGCTCCTCGACGTCGCCGAGAGCGCCGTCGCCGAGCACCTCCTCGGCCGCGTCGAGGGCGAAACCGTCCGGGAAGGCCGAGAGGCGGCGCAGAGCCAGGCGCTCCCGCTCGCCGAGGAGGTTCCAGGACCAGTCGATCACCGCCAGCAGCGTCTGATGCCGGGAAGGTGCGCTCCGGTCGCCGCCGCGCAGCAGCGAGAACCTGTCCTCCAGCCGCCGGGCGATCTCGGCCGGTGACATCACCCGCACCTTCGCGGCGGCCAGCTCGATCGCGAGCGGCAGCCCGTCCAGGCGGGCCACGACGGCCCGTACGTCGTCCTCGTCGAGGTGCACACCGGGCCGCGCCGCGGTCGCCCGGTCGCGGAACAGCTCGACGGCGTCACCGGTGCCCAGCTGGGGCAGCGGATAGACGCGTTCGGCGGCGATCGCCAGCGGCGAGCGGGTCGTGGTGAGGACCCGCAGCTCCCGTGTGGTCGCGGTCAGATAGGCGACCAGGTCGGCCACCGCCTCCACCAGATGCTCGCAGTTGTCGAGCACCAGCAGTGCCGGGGCCAGATCGAGCTGCTGGGCGATCCGGGCGCGGATGTCGGCGCGCTGCCGCGGGGTGAGCGTACGGCGGCCGGTGACCGAGTCGCGGACCCCGAGCTCCGACCCGACCTCGCCGACCAGGTCTTCGGGCGCGGTCACGCCGACCAGCTCGACGAAGTGCACCACCGGCTGCGGAGCCTCACGGGCGACGGCATGGGCGAGCCGGGTCTTGCCGAGCCCGCCCGGACCGAGGATCGAGACCACGCGGGAGGTGGCGAGCATGGCCCGCACCCGCCGCAGGTCGTCGTCGCGGCCGAGCAGCGGGGTCGTGTCGAACCGCACGCCGACGCGTACGGGGCTGTCGAGCGCCAGCAGCTCACGGTGGACCCGCCGCAGCTCCGGGCCGACGTCGGCGCCGATCCGGTCGCGCAGGTCCGACCGGTAGCGCTCGAAGCGGTCCAGCGCGGCGCCCGTTCCGCGCACCGCCGCCTCGCTGTGCAGGAGGTCGGCGAGCAGCCCCTCGTCTTCGGGGCGGATCCGCGCGGCCTCTTCGAGCTCGGGGAGGGCGAGGGCGTGGTCGCCGCTCCGGCTCCGGGCCCGGGCGGACACGACCCGTGCGGACGCCAGGTCGCGTTCCGCGCGCCGGCGCACCTCGGCCAGCGGGCCGTCGCCCTCCGGAGGCGACGCCCCGATGCCCAGTGCGAGGGCCTCCTCCGCCGCCGCACCCGCCGCGGCCGGGTTCTCCTCCAGCAGCGCCAGCGCCCGGTCGGTCACACCGTGCAGCAGACCGGCGTCTATCCGGTCGGCCGGGACATCGAGCCGGTAGCCGCTTCCCTCCGTGACCAGCGCCTCTGGTCCGACGACCGACCTGGTCCGAGACACCAGGACCTGCAGCGCCTTCGCCGGATTGGCCGGTTCGCTGTCTCCCCACACGTCCGCGACGAGTTGCTCCGCGTTCACGGTCCGGCAGGCGAGTGCGAGGGCCGCGAGCAGCGTCTGAGCCCTCTCGCCGACCACCGGCTGCCCCCGCCACCGCACACCGTGGAGCAGGCACAGGTCGATCGGCATGCCGCAAGTCTAGGCTCCGCCGAGCCGAGCCATCAGAAACGCGAAGTGGTCCTTGCCCGCGACGACCGGATTACGGAGTTCGCCGATCTCGTCGATCGTCACGGTGATCAGGTCGCCCGCGTGCAACAGGAAGTCGAGATCGGGCACGACGCCGGTCCCCGTGGCGAGAACGGCCCCGTGGGGATAGTCCTCGGAGTGGAAGAGGTAGGCGGTCAGTTGGGTGAACGGGCGCCGGATCTGCTTCGTGGAGGTCGTGCCGTCCCAGATGACCGCGCCCTCGCGGGTGACCGTCAGCCGGATGGCGAGGTCGGAGGGGTCGACCTCCCATGCGGGCCTGATGCCGGAGGAGAGGGCGCATGCTCCGGCGTACACCTTGGCCTGCGGCAGGTAGAGCGGGTTCTCACCCTCCACCGATCGGGAGCTCATGTCATTGCAGACGACGTAGCCGACGATCTCCTCGAAGCGATTCACCACGAGAGCCAGCTCAGGCTCGGGCACGTTGAGCTCCGAGTCGGAGCGGATGCCCACGGGTTCGCCGTCCACGACGACCCGCCAGGCGGGCGACTTGAAGAACAGCTCGGGCCGCTCGGCGTCGTAGACCAGCTCGTAGACCGATTTGAGGCTGCTTTCCTCCACGCGCGCGTCCCGGGAGCGCAGATAGGTCACGCCCGCGGCCCACACCTCCATGGCGCCGTCCGTCGGGGCGAGCAGGCGCACGTCACCGAGCGAGGGATCGGGGACGGCGTCGGCACACATCCGCTCGATTTCCTCGACCCGGTGGCTCAGGAGCTCGAACATGCCGGCGACCGGGAGGGGGGAAAGGACACCCTCGTTCAGCACGGCGACGCGGGGACGGGGATCGCTGTCACTCCTGTATCGAACGATGTGCACTCGAGTCCTCGCCTTCGAGATCTGGACAAAGCGAACAAGATCCGTGACCGTGTGATTGTAAACGTTATCGATTACGTTTGCGAGACATACGTTGCGAGACAGTGAGACCGCGAAAGCGATTGAGGTGAGCGGGTGACCATGGTGAGGCGGGAATCCGAAGCGGCGTACACCGATCCGGCCGTGCCGGTGGGCGAGCGCGTGGCGGATCTGTTGGGCCGGATGACCCGGGAGGAGAAGCTCGCGCAGTTGGGGAGCGTCTGGGCGTTCTCCCTGATCGAGGGGGGCCGATACTCGGCGGAGCGGGCGCGCGCGGTCCTCCGCCACGGCCTGGGCCACGTGACCCGTGTCGCGGGAGCCACGAACCTCAAGGCGGCGCAGGTCGCGCGGGTCGCCAACGAGGTCCAGCGGTTCCTGGTGACGGAGACCCGGCTGGGGATCCCGGCGATCGTGCACGAGGAGGTGTGCTCCGGGGTGATGGCGCGGGAGGCGACCATCTTCCCCCAGGCGATCGGTGTCGCGAGCACCTGGGAACCGGAGCTCAACCGGCGGCTGGCGGACGCCGTCCGTGCGCAGATGCGCGCGATGGGGAGCCATCAGGGGCTCTCACCGGTGCTGGACGTGGTGCGGGACCCGCGGTGGGGCCGGACCGAGGAGACCTACGGGGAGGACCCGTACCTGGTGGCCCGCATGGGTGTGGCGTTCGTCCGGGGCCTTCAGGGCGCCTCGCTGACGGAGGGCGTCATCGCGACGGCCAAGCACTTCGTCGGGTACGGCGCGTCCGAGGGCGGGTTGAACTGGGCGCCGGCGCACCTGCCGCCCCGTCTGCTGCGGGAGGTGTATCTGTACCCGTTCGAGGCGGCCGTCCGCGAGGCGGGTCTCCAGTCGGTGATGGCCGGTTACCACGAGCTGGACGGCATTCCCTGCCACGGCAACCGTGAGCTCCTCGGCGACGTCCTGCGCGGGGAGTGGGGCTTCGAGGGAACCGTCGTGTCGGACTACTTCGCCGTCGACGACCTCCACTCGTATCACCACTTCGCCGGGGACAAGCGGCAGGCGGCGGTCCTGGCGCTCACCGCGGGCACCGACGTCGAGCTTCCGGCGACGGACGCGTACGCGGGCGCGCTGGCACAGGCCCTGGACGAGGGCGAGGTCGGTGAAGCGGAACTGGACCAGGCGGTCTCACGGGTCCTGCGGCACAAGTTCGAGCTCGGCCTGTTCGAGAACCCCTACGTCGACGAGGCCGCGGTGGCGGTGACGGTCGACGCCGCGCCGCACCGGGAGGTGGCGCTGGAGATCGCCCGCCGCAGCCTCGTCCTGCTCAAGAACGACGGCCTGCTGCCGCTGCGGCCGGGCGCGGGAACGGTCGCGCTCATCGGCCCGAACGCGGACGACGCGCGGCACCTGCTCGGCGACTACTCCTTCGCGGCGCATGTCGAATCGCTGATGCAGGCGCGCGAGCGGAAGGGCCTGCTCGGCCAGACCATGACGATCCCGGACGACCTGGAGATCGAGGAGAGCACGGACGGGGTGCCCACGGTGCGCGACGAGCTCGCGGCCCGCCTGGGCGACCGGCTGCGGTACGCGCGCGGGTGCGACGTGATCGACACATCGAGGGACGGTTTCGACGAGGCGGTCGCGGCCGCCGCGGCGGCCGACGTCGCGGTGCTCGTCCTGGGAGACCGCTCGGGGCTGACGATGGAGGCCACGACGGGGGAGTCGCGTGATCGGTCCAGTTTGGACCTGCCCGGTGTCCAGGAGGACCTGGTCCGTGCCGTCGTCGCCACCGGCACCCCGGTGGTGGCGGTGCTCGTCGCAGGCCGGCCCGTCGGCGGCGACTTCCTGCACGAGAACTGTGCCGCGGTGCTGCTGGCCTGGCTGCCCGGGCAGACCGGGGCGAGAGCGATCGCCGAGGTTCTGCTCGGCGAGGTGAACCCGAGCGGGAAACTGCCCATCTCCTATCCGCGCACCGTCGGCCAGATCCCCGTCTTCTACGGGCACAAGGTGTCCGGGGGGCGGTCGCACTGGCACGGTGACTACGTCGACTCGCCCGTCGGCCCGCGATACCGCTTCGGTCACGGGCTCGGGTACGCGCCGTTCGTCGTCGAACGGGCCGCGCTGGACCGCACCGAGGTGATCGCGGGGGACAGCGTCGAGGTGGAGGTCACCGTGGCCAACATCGGCGACCGATCCGGCGAGGAGGTCGTGCAGCTCTACATCCGAGACCCGCAGGCGTCGGTCACCCGGCCGGTGCTGGAACTGAAGGGCTTCGCCCGCGTGTCCGCCGGCGCCGGGGAGCGAACGACCATCCGCTTCGACCTGCCCACGGGCCAGCTCGGCTTCTACGACCGGAATATGAACTACACGGTAGAAACCGGACATATCGAGGTGTATGTCGGCTTCTCCTCCGACGGTCACACCCATGCGGGCACGTTCACCATCACGGGCGACGTGGACCGGCCGGAGGTCCGCAAGGCCTACACGGGCGCGGTGCACACGAGGTGACGGGGTGAGACGAGACGGGCGGCCGCGGCTCCGCGGCCGCCCCGACTGTCCTGTCTATTTGGGGCGCGCCCTAAAGGGCGTACGGTCGTTGTAACAAGAAGCCGACAGGCCTTGTGTTTGCTAGACGTGTCGCTTACGTTAAAGGCCGGAAAACGTAACCGATAACGATTGCAATGCAGAGAGGGCGGCATGGCCGAGGGCGGTGCGCCGGTGACGATGAGTGATGTCGCGCGACTGGCAGGCGTCTCCACTGCGACCGTGTCGCGAGTGGTCAACGGACGTTACGGCGTCAGCGCCAGCACCATCGCTCAGGTGCGCTCGGCCATCGAGCGGCTGGGCTATGAGTCGAGCCTCGTGGCGGCGAGCCTGCGGCGCACCCGCACCAACGTCCTGGGTCTGGTGACCCACAGCTTCCAGTCCTACACGGCTGAGGTGCTCAAGGGCGTGATGGACGCGTTGACCCAGTCGGGCTTCGACCTGATCATCTACGCCAACAGCGATGTCTACGGAACCTACTCCGAGGGCTGGGAGCAGCGGCATCTGACCCGTCTGTCGGGCACCCTCACGGACGGGTGCATCGTGGTCACGCCCTGGGGCGAGGTGCGGACCAGCACCCCGGTCGTCGTCATCGATCCGGTCAGGGACTCGACGGTGCCGTCGGTGACGGCGGACAACCTCACGGGCGCCACCACGGCGGTCGAGCACCTGCTCGGCCTGGGCCATCGGCGCATCGGATTCATCGCGGGCCGTTCCAGCCTGGCGGCGGCGTGGTCGCGTGAGGAGGGTTACCGCAAAGCGCTGGCCGAGGCCGGCGTTCCGGTCGATCCCGCGTTGATCGGACGAGGGGACTTCAATCCCGAGTCCGCGGCCCCGCTGGCTCGCGCCCTGCTGGAGAGGCCGGACCGGCCGACGGCGATCTTCGCGGCCAGCGACGGAATGGCGCTGAAGGTTCTGGAGGTCGCGAAGGAGATGGGAATCGACGTTCCCGGCGACCTGTCGGTGGTCGGATTCGACAACATCCCGGAGTCGGCGTTGGCGGAGCCGAGGCTGACCACCGTGGACCAGTCGATGTACCGGCTCGGACACGAGGCCGCGCACATGCTCAAATCGCTGGTGACCGGCGAGTGGGAGGGCCCCCGTCAGATCCTGCTTCCGACTCGCCTGCTGGTCCGCGGCTCCACGGCGCCGGTGAGGGTCGCGACGAGACCATGACGACGAGGCAATGCAGATGAGGCCCTGCAGATGAGGCCCTGACACAGACCCTCATCTGCAACGTCAGTTGCAGCTGACGTCGCAGATGAAAGGCATCCCCCTACGAACGGAGGTATATAAACACAACACCGCACATCCGCAGACGATTACGGCTGGCTCATCGGACCCCATCCGCAGCCAGCCATCCTAGGAGTGCTCAGTATGAATTTATCGTATCACGGCAGCGTGCACCCCACGGGCGTACGCCGGCTTTCGGCGGCGATCACCGCCGGAGTCATGGCGATGGCGGCGGTGTCGCTCGTACCGCGTCCGGCGGCGGCGGACACCCCCTGGCTGGACGTGTCCGAGGACGGCTACGCGTCGTTCAGCGTCCCGGCGGCCTACGTCCAGGCCAACGCGGGCCAGGTGTCACAGGTGGTCATCGAGGGCAACTTCGGTCCCTCCTCCACCTGGGCGGAGTTCGGGCTGACCCGCCGGGGCGACGTCTGGTCCGGAGTCCTCGGCCCGCTCAAGCCGGGGCTGTACTCCTACCAGGTCACCGGTGACGACACCAAGGGTCTCAAGGATCCGACGAACGCCAGCGGCGTGGCGTCCGCGCCCCTGAGGAGCACCTTCCTCGTCGCGGGCGATTCGGCGCGCCTGCTGGCGGACGCGCCTCAGGGACGGGGCGGCAAGGTCGAGACCCTGACCTATGAGGTGAAGAAGAAGGAGCGGTCGGCGCTGGTCTGGACGCCGCCGGGCTACCAGGCCAAGGATCCCGGAAAGGCCCCCGGTCCCGCGGGGCCCAAGGGTTACCCGGTGCTGTACTTGCAGTCCGGCGCGGACAGGAGCGCCGGCGACTGGCTCGACCTCGGCCGGGCCAAGCAGATCCTCGACAATCTGTCGATCCAGGGCTCGGTGGAGCCGATGGCGGTCGTGATCAGCGATGGTGACGGGCCGGGCGGCGACAAGGATCTGAAGGACCTGCGCAGGGCGGTCGGGGACAGGTACGACGTCCTGCGGGACCCGGCGCATCAGGCGATCGCGGGGGTGGGCGAGGGCGGGACGCAGGCGCTGCGTGCCGCGCTGACCAGCCCGGGGCAGTTCGCCTACGCCGGCTCGTTCTCCGGTCTTCTGGAGGACGGCGTCGGCCGGGTGGACGCCAAGGCGATCAACCGTGAGGTGAAGCTGGCGCGTCTGTACACCGGGAACGTGACCGACCCGGCCTACAACGCGACCAACCGCCTGACCAAGGCGCTGGACCGCGCCGGCGTCAGGTATGAGTTCGACGGCGTCAACCCTGACGGCGGGGCGAACTGGAACGCCTGGCAGGAGAATCTGATCGATTTCCTGCCCAGGCTGTTCCGCACCGTGCCGGATCACGGTCCGAGCGCCGGTCACGGGCCGTTGAAGGGCGAGTTCCACCCGCCGGCGGCCGGCACGACCCCGACGCCGTTCCTGACCGAGGACGGCTTCGTCACCTTCGAGACCACGACCGACTTCAAGGACGCCAAGCATGTGACGCTGTGGGCGAATGACGCGCCGGGCGGAAGCTGGCTGCGCCTTCCGATGTCCCGTGAGGGCGACCGGTGGCGGACGACCGTGGGCCCGCTGGACCCATGGTTCTACTACTACCAACTGATCGTCGATCGAGTCGCCGTCAAGGACGCGTCGAACCCGACGAAGGTGACCTCCGAGCCGAACTGGAGCTGGTTCTTCATCCCGGGTGAGAGGTCGCGTCTGCTCTCGGATGTTCCCGCCGGTCAGGGCGGAAAGGTCGAGAGCCTGACCTACCGCAGCAACGTGGCGAACCAGGACAGGACCGCGCTGGTGTGGACCCCACCCGGTTACGACCCCAAACGCGCGGAGCCGTACCCCGTCTTCTACCTCCAGCACGGCAGCGGTCAGAGCTACACCGACTGGGTGGAGATGGGCCGCGCCAAGCAGATCCTCGACCACCAGTTCCTGGACGGCGACCTGGTGCCGATGGTGGTCGTGATGGGCAACGGCAACACGTCCAACTTCAACAAGGAGTTGCTGGAGAACATCGTTCCCGCGGCTCGCTCCCACTACAACGTCTCCAGCGATCCGTCGCAGCAGGCCCTCGCCGGCCTCTCGATGGGCGGTGGACAGACGCTGGGGGTGCTCAAGGCGTACCCGGGCCGGTTCGCCTATGTCGCGGCGTTCTCGGCCGGGTTCGGCGGCGGCACCGGCGTCGACGTGGCGGCGATCAACAACGGGACCAAGCTGTTCCGCGTGTACGTCGGCGACGTGACCGACTTCGTGTACCCGTCGTTCATGGCGGGACTCACGACGATGAACGACCTCGGTGTCCACTACGAGTTCGACGGAATCACCCCCGGACCCCATGGCTGGGACGTATGGCAGAAGAACCTCATCGACCTGGCACCGCGCTTGTTCAAGCGCTGATCAGCCCATAGCGGCGAAAGCACCGGGTCACCGGTGACGCTCGTCGCGCACGTGAGCGTGTTAGCGCTCACATGAGGATCGGCCCGAAGGACGGGGCGCGGATTGTGCCATCCGCGCCTCGTCCCGGCCGATCACCCGGCCGCAGCGGCGGCGCATGACCCTTGTGCGCAGTGATCCCGGAGGGGAAATTATGTCAATGAAGACGAAAAGACTCTTTGCCACCGCAGCCACGCTCGCCGCCGCGTGCGTGCTTGCCGCCTGCTCGCCCGACGCGGGGAGCCAAAGCAGCGCGAGCGCGACCAACGCCGGAAACGACGCGGCCGGAAACGACACGACCGGAAACAAGGCGAGCAACTGCACGAACACGATCACCAAGAAGGATCTGCCGGTCGTGACCTTCTGGGGCTGGTACCCCAACATGCAGCTCGTCGTCGACAACTTCAACAAGCAGAACAACGAGGTGCAGGTCTGCTGGACCAATGTCGGCCAGGGCGGTGACGAGTACGACAAGTTCCAGACGGCGATCTCGGCGGGCACCGGCGCGCCCGACGTCATCATGATCGAGGCCGACCGGATCCCGACCTTCCAGATCCAGAAGGCGCTCGTCGACATCAAGAACTACGGCTTCGACGCGGTGAAGGCGAACTACAGCGACGGCGCGTGGAAGGACGTCTCGATCGGCGGCGCGGTCTACGGCGTGCCGGTCGACGGCGGCCCGATGGCGATGATCTACCGCAAGGACATCTTCGACAAGTACAAGATCACGCCGCCGAAGACGTGGGCCGAGTACGAGCAGGCGGCGCAGAAGGTCAAGGACGCCGGGGGCCCGCTGTTCGGCGACCTGGGCGCGAACGTGCCGGCCGTCATGATGGCGCTGCAGATCCAGAAGGGCGCCTCTCCGTACACCTACGACCCGGCGCAGCCCGAGTCGATCGGCATCGCGCTGAACGACCAGGCCTCCAAGGACGTGCTGGACTACTGGGGAAGCCTCGCCAAGAAGGGCCTGGTCGGGACGCAGGACCAGTTCACGCCGGAGTACATCTCCGGTGTGGTCAACGGTAAGTACGCGACGTACATCTCGGCGGCGTGGGCGCCCGGATACCTCACCGGCGCGGGCGTCGGCAAGGGCAAGGACACCGGCAAGTGGGCGGTGGCGCCGCTCCCGCAGTGGGACTCCGCCAGTCCGGTGCAGGTGAACTGGGGCGGGTCGGCCTTCTCGGTGACGAGCCAGGCGAAGAACCCCGAGCTCGCGGCGAAGGCGGCGTACGGCCTCTACGCCGACGACGAGTCGCTCAAGGACGGCTGGACCAACCAGATCATCTTCCCGCTGAATCTCAAGGCGCTCAACAGTCCCGAGTTCGTGGACCTGAAGGTGAACTTCTTCGACGGTCAGCAGGCGAACAAGGAGGTCTACGTCCCCGCGGCGAACGCCTACACGGGCATGACCTACAGCCCGTTCGGCCAGTACTACTTCGACTCCATGACGAAGCAGATCAGCGCGGTCATCGACGGCTCCGTCACCGGTGCGCAGGCGGCCGACAAAATCCAGGAAGACGTGGTGAACTACGCCAAGGAGCAAGGTTTCACCGTCAAGTAGACAACCCGGGTGGGCCACGCCGTCCTCGACCGGCCGGCCCACCCGTCACTCCCCAGCATCGACCCCCTCGGAGCCCAAGATGACCCTCCTGATCGAGGAGAGTGCATCGAGCACTCAAGAAAAAGCGCACAAGGTCCGCGGAAAGGTGCGCCTCCGTGAGCACCTCATGGGGTGGCTCTTCGTCGGGCCATTCGGGATCGTCTTCCTGGCGTTGCTCATCGCGCCGCTCGGGTACGCCCTGTATCTCAGCCTCTGGCAGAAGAAGCTGATCGGCGGCACCAGTTTCGTCTTCCTCGGCAACTACGTGAAGGCGTTCACCGACCCGACCTTCCTCTCCGGGGTGTGGTTCGTCGTCCGCTTCTCCCTGGTCGCCATCCCGCTGCAGATCCTCATCGCGCTCGCGATGGCCCTCATCGTGGACGCCGTGACCTCGCTGTTCACCCGGTTCTCCCGCCTCATGATCTTCCTCCCCTATGCCATTCCCACGGTCATCGGGGCGGTCATGTGGGGATTCCTGTACAGCAAGAGCTTCGGGCCGCTCACCGACTTCTTCGGACTGTTCGGCGCCCCCGCGCCCGACTTCTTCAGCAAGAACCTGATCTTCTACGGCCTGATCAACGTCGTCACCTGGCAGTGGGCCGGTTACTACATGATCATCTTGTACGCGGCGCTCCAGGGCATCGACCCGTCGCTCTACGAGGCCGCCCGGATGGACGGCGCCGGGAAATGGCAGATCGCGCTCCGGATCAAAATCCCGCTGATCGCCCCCGCGCTGCTGCTGATCCTGGTCTTCTCGCTCATCGGCACCCTGCAGTTCTTCAACGAACCACAGATCCTGCGATATCTGGCGGCCGGCACGATCGCACCGGGATTCACTCCCAACATGTACGCGTACCAGCAGGCGTTCGGGCTCGCGAACTTCAACTACGGATCGGCGATCTCCTTCGCGCTCGGCGGGGTCGTGTTCGTCTGCGTCTACGCGTTCCTGTTCTTCACCCGCAAGCGTAGGAGCTTCTTCTGATGACCGGCAGCGCCGGCGCACGCCGCCGTCCCCAGCGCCACCTTCCCCTGCAGATCTTCCTCGGCTTCCTGGTCGTGTACTTCCTGGTGCCGTTCTGGTGGGTCATCGTCAACAGTTCCAAGGACGCCCCCGGCCTGTTCGGCGGGAGCAACACGCTGTGGTTCGCCGACCAGGTCGACTACTTCGGCAACCTCCAGCGGCTGTTCACCTACGACGGCGGCATCTACGGCAGGTGGATCCTCAACTCCACGCTGTACGCGTTCGCGGGCGGGATCGGCGCCACGATCCTGGCCGTCATGGCCGGCTACGGATTCGCCAAATACCGGTTCGCCGGCAGGCGCTTCAGCTTCTCGGTCCTGCTCGGCGCGTTGATGGTGCCCGCGACCGCCCTGGTGATCCCCACGTTCATGATGTTTTCCGGGCTCGGCCTGACGAACACGATCTGGGCGGTGATCCTCCCGTCGCTGCTCAACCCGTTCGGCGTCTATCTGATGCACGTGTACGCGCGCGATGCGGTTCCCGACGAGATCCTCGACGCGGCGAAGGTCGACGGCGCGGGTGAGCTGCGGACGTTTCTTCAGGTGGCCTTCCCGCTGATGCGGCCGGCGGTGGTCACGGTGCTGCTCCTGTCCGCAGTGGCGTCCTGGAACAACTACTTCCTGCCGCTCGCCATGCTCTCCGACAACCGCCTTTTCCCCGTCACCGTCGGGCTCGGCCTCTGGCAGGGGATCGCCTCGGCGAACAATTCGGGCAGTACCTCCCTCTGGAGCCTCATCATCCTGGGCGCGCTCGTGTCGGTGATCCCGCTTGTCATCGCCTTCTTCACCCTCCAGCGGCACTGGCGCGGCGGACTGTCCGTCGGAGGCCTGAGATAGCCGCGGCCGGTCGTCCAGCAGTTGATCAGAAATGACAGAGAGGTGTGCCGATGTCGATGAGCAATCGCCCGCTGCGCAGCCAGGAGTGGTTCGGCGCGGAAGGACGCAACGGGTTCATCCATCGATCGTGGATGCGCAACCAGGGGTTCGCGGACGACGTCTTCGACGGCCGCCCCGTGATCGGCATCGCCACCACATGGTCGGAGTTGACGCCGTGCAACGCCCATTTGCGCGACCTTGCCGAGTCGGTGAAGCGCGGGGTGTGGGAGAGCGGCGGCCTGCCGCTTGAGTTCCCGGCGATGAGCCTGGGGGAGCCGCTGATGCGGCCGACGACCATGCTCTACCGCAACCTGCTGGCCATGGAGGCGGAGGAGCTCATCCGGGCCAACCCGCTCGACGGGGTGGTGCTGCTGTCCGGCTGTGACAAGACCACACCCGGGCTGCTCATGGGCGCGGCCAGCGTCGATCTGCCGACTCTGATGATCACCGGTGGCCCGATGCTCAACGGCAAGTTCCGCGGCCGGGACATCGGGTCGGGCACCGACGTCTGGCGTTTCACCGAGGAGATGCGGGCCGGCCGGATGACGGCGGCCGACTGCGCCGAGGCGGAGGTCTGCATGTCCCGCAGCCGGGGGCACTGCATGACCATGGGGACCGCCTCCACGATGGCCTGCGTGACCGAGGCGCTGGGCGTCCAGTTGCCGGGGGCCGCGGCCGTACCGGCCGTCGATTCCCGGCGGTACGCGCTCGCGCAGGCCGCCGGGCGCCGGATCGTGGCCATGGTGGAGGAGGACCAGCGGCTGTCCACCGTGCTCACCCGCGACGCCTTCGAGAACGCCATCCGGGTCAACGCCGCGATCGGCGGCTCCACCAACGCCGTGGTGCACCTGCTCGCGATCGCCGGGCGCCTCGGCGTCCCCCTGTCGCTGGAGGACTTCGACACGCTCACCGCCGAGGTGCCCATGCTGGTCAACCTCATGCCCTCCGGCGCCTACCTCATGGAGGACTTCGCGTACGCGGGCGGACTGCCGGCGGTGATGCAGGAGATCGCCTCCCTGCTGCACCTGGACCATGTCACCGTCAGCGGAAAGAGCGTGGCCGACAACATCAGCGGCGCCCAGTGCTGGAACCGTGAGGTCATCGGCACCATGGAGAAGCCGTTCCAGGCCGCCGGCTCGGGAACCGTCGTGCTGCGCGGGTCGCTCGCGCCGTCCGGGGCCGTCCTGAAGGTCTCCGCCGCCTCGGCCCATCTGCTCCAGCACACCGGACCGGCGCTCGTGTTCGACCGGATCGAGGACTACGTCGCCGCGGCCGACGACCCGGACATGGACGTCACCGCCGACACGGTCATCGTGGTCCAGAACGCCGGACCACGCGGCTACCCCGGCTTCCCCGAGGTGGGCAACATGCCCATGCCGCGACGGCTGCTCAAGGAGGGGGTCACCGACATGGTCAGGATCTCCGACGCCCGCATGAGCGGCACGGGGTACGGCACCTGCGTCCTGCACGTGGCCCCCGAGGCGTCCGTGGGCGGTCCTCTCGCACTCGTGCGTACCGGCGACCTGGTTCGGGTCGACGTTCCGGCGCGGAGTCTGGACCTGCTGGTCGATGAGGCGGAACTCGAGCGCCGCCGCGCCGCCTGGCAGCCTCCGCAACCGGCCGCCACCCGGGGATGGGCGCGGCTGTACAGCGAGCACGTGCTGCAGGCCGACAAGGGTGCGGACCTGGACTTCCTCGTCGGCGGCAGCGGCAGCGCCCCGCCCCGTCACTCACACTGACCGGTCACCGCCGGTGATCGTGGTCCTCGGCGAGAGCGAGGTCGGCGATGACGAGGAGATAGGTGACGTCGGCCGGCTTCTCGCCGGATCGCGGGTGATCGGGTATCCGGCCGTAGGCGCGGGCGGGTCCGGCGATCGTCGTGTGCTCGCGCTGGGTCCAGTGACATGTGGCGAGCAGAGACGGCAGATCGTCCGGCAGGAACTTCGCGCCCGTGCCGGCCACCCGAGCGGCGCTCCGCGCCGAGCGCGCGAGGGTGTCCAGGATCAGCACGCTTCCTGGTGCGGACAGACTTGCGGCAGTGCGCAAGAGGCGAGTCGCCGCGCCATGGTCGAGGTACATCAGCAGCCCTTCGGCTACCCACACCGAGCGGCGAGACGGCTCGAACCCGGCGTGGACCAGATCCCGTGACCAGTCGCCGCCCAGGTCGGTGGTGACGTCGGTGACGCTTCGAAGCGGTGTCGGCATCGTTGCCAGCACCGCTTCCTTGTGTTGCTGCACCGACGATTGATCGAGTTCGAACGCACGCGTACCGGCGGGCAGCTGCAGCCGGTAGGGACGTGTGTCGAGGCCGGCGCCGAGCTCGACCAGTTGTCCGGTCCGCTCCGTCAGCTCGGCGGCGACGGCGTCGTCGAACCACCGGGTGCGCAGCGGAAGCAGCACGTCTTCGCGCTGGTCACGTGCCTCCTTACGCCGCAACAACTCCCGGCCGCGGTTGCCCGCGAGGGCGCTCGCCCACGGATCCTGGAACAGGCGGTCGGGGCGAGCCGTCTCGCGGGCGCGTACCGCGGCCGTCCAGTACGCGCTTGCCGCGGCGATGTCGGCGGAGGTCATGGAGCCGCGCCCTTCCGGCCGACATCGGCACGTCGGCCATACCCGGAATCCGCAACCGGTCGCCGGAAATATACGCCTTTCCCGCCGATTACCTGCTGAGCCGGTCGGGTGGGACAGTGAGCACTATGAACACCGTCCTGAATGTCATCTGGCTGATCTTCGCCGGCCTGTGGCTCGCAATAGGTTACGCCGTGGCGGGGATCGTCTGCTGCGTCCTCATCGTCACCATCCCGTTCGGCATCGCGTCGTTCCGGATCGCGGGCTACGCCCTGTGGCCGTTCGGCCGTACCGTCGCCGACAAGCCGTCCGCCGGCGCATGGTCGGTCGTCGGCAACGTCATCTGGCTGCTCGTCGCCGGGATCTGGTTGGCGATCGGGCACATCGTCACCGCGATCCCGCTGTTCATCTCGATCATCGGCATCCCGCTGGGGATCGCGAACCTCAAAATGATCCCGATCTCGCTGATGCCGCTGGGCAAGGACATCGTTCCCGTAAGCCGCACATAGGTGTCGGGGATCAACCGCGCGCCGTGCCCGGGAACGACCGACCTGCCGAAGGTGTTGGGCCAAGGCGCTCGGCAACAGGCACGTCATGACGGGTAATCTTCAGCGGTCCGATGTCCCGATAGGGACCTTGAGGTCCTCTTCCGCGGCGAGCACGACACCGCCGAACGCGAGTTGAGCTGCGGCCACGGAAGCGCCCCGGTCGTTGCCAGGCCAAAAGTGGGTGAGCATCAGTCGGCGGGCGCCCGCCCGGCTGGCCCAATGACCTGCCTCGGCGGAAGTCAGCAGATTGCGTGCGGGGCGGCTGGTCTCGCCGTCCCGGTCGGTGGCCTCGACGATGAACAGATCGGCGCCGCGGCCGAGTTCGGCCAACAGGGGAGTGGGGCCGGTGTCCCCGGAGTAGGCCAGGGCAATTCCGCCCGCCTCTAAGCGGATTCCTGCATTGAGTACGTAGTGCGGGAGCGACAGTCCTGTCAGGTCGAAGGGACCCGACCGGTAGCTTCCGGGCAGCGGATACACGTCGAAGACCGCGTGCAGGTCGACGTCGGGTTCCAGGCCGCCGATACGGTCGAGCACGCCGGGCGGGCAGTACAACGGCAACTTCGGTGCACCGGTGTCACCGTAGAACCGCATCCGAAACAGCCCATGCAGGTCGATGCAGTGGTCAGGGTGCTCGTGGGTGATGACGACGGCGTCTATTGCACCGTCTGGCCAGTGTGCGAGTAGCCGAGGCAGCGTGGCGTAACCGAGGTCGAGCACCAAGCGGTAACCGTCCCAGTCCACCGCGAAACCGCTACAGGCACGACCCGGTTCGGGGAAGGCGCCACAACTGCCGAGCACGCTGACTTGTCGCATCTGCAAAGAATGTCAGACCGTGCCAGCCGTCTCCCTGGCCTGAGCTTGCATACGTGGAGCGGGTGACGGGAATCGGTCCCGCGCTGTCAGCTTGGGAATCGGTTAGGGAACTTCCCCTTGTGATCAGGCACGAGGACGTAGCTCAGCGGTGACCGTGTGACCGTGAGTTCCTGTGAAACACCGCTGATCACCGTTCGTTCTGGCACGTATCCGGCACGTGGTCCAGCATCATAATTCGGTGGCATCCGGAGGCCGAGTGCTAGACGATCCGGTAATGACTACCTCGGATGCGAATGAATCCGCTCCCGCGCGGTGGACGAAGTCGACGGTGTACCTCGACATGTGGGTCGACCCGGACGACGACCCCCGCGAGACCGATGTCGGGGCGATCGACGAACGCGGCGTACTTCTCGACTATCTGCGCCACTACCGTCTGACCCTGGAAATGAAATGCGCGGGCCTGGATGCCGAGCAGCTTGCCCGACGATCCGTACCACCGTCCACGATGTCTCTGCTGGGGTTGGTGCGGCACCTGACCGAGGGGGAAAGACACCTTCGCCGGGTCATGGCCGGCGAAGACGCGCCGAAGCTGTACTGCACCGACGATGACCGTGACGGCGACTGGAACGGCGCGATCGCCGACCCCGCAGTCGTGGAGGACGCCTGGCGGCGGTGGCGGGCCGAGGTAGAGCTCACCGACCAGTTCGTGGCCGGAGTCGCCGACCTCGGCACCTGGAACGCAGGCGTCTCCGACCTCGGCCCCGACGGGGCTAACCTGCAGCTTCGCGACATCCTGGTCGCGCAGATCGCGGAGTACGCGCGGCACTGCGGCCACGCCGACCTCCTTCGCGAGCGCATCGACGGCCGTGTCGGCCAGTAAGCGCCGCCGGACAGAACCATGGCCGAAGGCTAGTTGCCCATGACGAGCGAAGGACCGCGGAAACGGTCGAGGCCCAGGTAGGGGCTGGCTTTCTGACCGCGGCCTTCGTTCAGTGCGGCTACCTATCTTGCTGTCCGAGCTGGGAACGTGCAGGTCAGAGTTGGCCGAGTCACCGTGAGTCCCCGATAGTTCCCGCTGATCGCCACTCGTTCTGGCACGGATCCGGCACGGGAACGATGCTTCTGTGCTGTGGCATTGTCGGTCGACGCTGGCAGTATGCGGCCTTATGGACGTGGACAACTTCTGGCTCTTCCTCCAGCGGTCCCCGCACGCGGAGTGCCGATCATGACAGAGGACGAGGTCTTCGAAGCGATACGGTCAGACCCTGGGCCTGATGTGCGACGGGTGGCCTCGTCCGAGGCGGTCGCTGAGGCTGAAGAGGCCATCGGTTACCCGCTTCCATCGCTGCTGCGGCGGTTGTATCTGGAGGTGGGAAACGGAGGTTTCGGTCCACACGGTGGCATCATCGGTGTACGGGGCTACGACTTCTGGAAGAGCGACATCTTCGAGGACATCACTGAATCTGCTCTGGCGTTTCGGGCCGAGCCCGGCGGACGATTCACGGGGATGATCCAGTTGCTGGACTGGGGGTGTGCAATCGCGTCCCTGCTGGATTGTCGCGATCCCGAGGGTGTGATGTGGGGGTGGGACCCCAATCTGTGCTGCTTGGATCATGCGCTCTTCCCTCAGGACATCACCTTTGCGTCGTGGCTCGCGGAGTCGATTGGCCGCGATTTCGCTGAACCGTTCTATGACGGTTACTGCAAGGTCTCCCTGCAAGATGAGACAGAGGTCGCGGTGAGCACCATCGGAGAAGAGGAGGGACCATGCATGCGGTCGCCGCTCGTGTGGGTGAAGGGCAGGAAAGTCGGCGCTTGGAAGCACCGTCACATGTCCGATGACTGACGAGTTGCTTCGTGAGGGAGCACGGGGCCCAGTTCAGGAGGAGCGCTTCCACCACGATCTGGGCTGAGGCGATCAAAAAGCACAGGTCCCGGGTTTCGCATCCGAATCGAACTGTCACACCAAGAGCGGGTGACGGGAATCGAACCCGCGCGGGTGGCCACATGACCTGGGTCGATGGCCAGAGGGCGGCGCCTTCGCACTCTTCGCTAACCGGGGTTCATCCTCCGGATGCGAACGCCAGGATGTCGTCCACCGCGTCGCGCAGCCTGCCGAAGTGACGGTGCGCTCCGTCCACGGCAACAGGCGTGTTGACGTTCCACACGGTCATTCCGGCCCTCAACCCGGCCCGCACGCCGGAAGGAGCGTCCTCGATGACAAGGCAGTGCTCCGGTGCGACACCGAATAGCCCGGCGGCCAGCAGGTAGGGGTCGGGTGATGGTTTGCCCTGCTCGACCGCGGCCGCGTCCACGATCACCTCCGGTATCGGTAGCCGGGTACGGAGGAACCGCCCGCGGACCCTATGGGCGTAGTTCGAGGTCACCAGTGCCCATGATCCAGTCGGTAGTCCGTGCAGAAGCCTGGATGCCCCGTCGAAGGCCGTGTAGGCGCCGGTACGCACGTCCTCGTCCTCCAACGCGTGCAGTGCCATCAGGCAGCTGTGAGGATCCAGGTCTGGTGCGACAGCGGCGAAGGTCTCCACCGGCCGGGTCCGAAGCGCCACATGGTAGACCTCCTCGGGGTCCAGAGCATGTTGCACCGCCCACATTTTCCAGACGCGACGCTGGTTGTCCAAAGCATCGATCAACGTGCCATCGACGTCGAAGAAGACGCATCTCGTGGGTCGCTGAGGCGGAGAGGCAGCGGACACCTGCTGATCATCGCAGTTGCTCAGTGACTCCTGAAAGAAGCCAACCTCCGAGTGGTCACGATAGCGGCGCGCAGCCCGCGACCTGCTGCGCGGCGCCGGGCGCCAGATCTCCGGCTGTAGCTGTGCGACGTAGGCACCATCTGATACGACACCTGGGCCGCCTGGTGCTCGCCCAGCAGCCGGTCGAAGATGCGCTTGGTGGTGTGACGATCAAGCTCCTTCATGCCGTCGGCGCCCTGGTTCTGCGGCTCCACAGCTCACGCCGGGCGAAGTTTCGACGAAGGCGAAACGAGTGGCGGCCGAACCGTCACGAACGAATCATGTCCGCCATGTGGGCTTCACTCCGCTACTGGGGGACTGCGCTGCTGGGACTGGCTGCCCTCCCCGCCATCGTCATCGTCACGCAGGCTACCGATGATCTCACTCCCGCACGCGTACCCGTCTGGGAGGTCCTCCGGGCGGGCGTGATGCTGCTGGCGGGGGCGTGGGCAGGCGGCCGGGCCCAAAGCCGCGGCATCGGGCGGATCCTCCTGCTCGGCGGGGTTCTGGGCGTCGTCCAGCTGATATGCGAGCTTCCGGGCATTGTCATCGTGTCTGACGGAACAGCCGCGAGCTGGGAGGAGTGGCTGCACTACTGGATCTGGGTGCCGCAGGTCATGGCGCCGCTGCTGCTCGCGACCGCGTTCTTCCCTGATGGGCGTCCGGCGCTGCCGATCGCCGTGACGTTCTCGATTCTCGCCATCGTGATGACCTCGTTCACGGTCGCGACCTACAACTGGCCGCGTAGCGATGGAGGCGCCGGCTACAACCCGGTGTTCATGTTCTTGCGGCTCCCTCCATACCCGTCGATCGTAATCACCCTGGTCATCGTCCTGGTGGCCGCCGCCTATGTGCTCGCCTCCCTGGTCATCCGATGGAAAGCGGGCGAGGCGGCCGTACGGCGGCCCCTGCTCTATCCTCTCGCCGCGCTGCTCTTCGGCATCGTGTACGCGCTGTTGCACCCCGTGCTGCCCGCAGCGGCCGGTGACATCTGGGAGGTGTTGCCCCCGGTCTACTGCGCCGCCCTGGCCCTCGCCGTACGCCCTCTGCCCGGCATCCGTCGTCTGAGGTCGCCGTAGGAAAGGGCCGGCGACGGCTTCGAAGGCCGGGCGACGGCTTCGGCCGAAGCGAAACCTCCAGACGACCGCGGCCTTCGGCGATCCGGGCCATGGTCAGGTGCTGGACCACGATCGCTTCCAGTGCCCACCGCAGCCCGCGGCGCGAGAGCTTCGCTCGTGGCTCGGCGGCACGGGTGGTGTCCTGGCGCCACACGTGCCCGCAGCCGCCGCATCGGTAACGGCGGATCGTGACCAGCAGCATCGTGGGACGCCACCCGAACGGCTCGCGAGCAAGGCGCCTGGTCACGGTGTCCCGCGGCGATCGTGAAGAGCCGGGCAGGTGATCACCCCGGGTAAACAAACGTCGCCCGGATTATCGAGCCTCGGGCGCAACCGCGGTACTTTGGGGCTGATGATCGTCCGGTGGCGTTTGGCCTGTCAGGCGCGGTCGTGGAGAGTGATCTGGTAGCCGTCGGGGTCGGCGAAGGTGAATGTCCGACCGAAGGGGCCGTCGATCGGTGCGGAGACGATGGTGTGACCGTCGGCGACGAGAGCATCGTGAATGGCCTGGACGTCTGTGGCGTGGAGCCAGATCGCGGCACCGATGCCGGGCTGAGCAGCGGATGCGAGATCGGTGCCGGGAACGATGTCGCGGAGTGCGAACGCGATCGGCTTCGTCTCGAAGACGACGGCGTGCGGAGGTCCGGCCTGCGAGCGGACGAGGCCGAGGTACTGCTCGTAGAACGCCTGCGAAGCGTCGAGGTCGCGCGCTTGGAGCGAGATGAAGTCGGGGCCGGTGGCGGGCATGATGATGCTCCTTCTCTTCGTGTCAGTTTCCTGACACGGCCTAATCTATGTCAGGATACTGACATGAGTCAAAACGGTGGCGGCATCGACCTGGACAAATCACTGGGCTACTTGCTGAAAGAGGCTTCGAGCGCGCTCCGCGCAGCCATGGAGGAGGTGCTGCGGCCGCTCGGGATGAGCGTGACGCACTACTCCTGCCTCGAGCTGCTGGCTCAACGACCGGGCTTGTCGAACTCCGAGCTCGCACGGGGCGCGTTCGTGACACGGCAGACGATGAACGTGCTGCTCCAGGCCCTGGAACGAGACGGCTACGTGACCAGGCCTGCGGAGGCACCCGTCGGGAAGGTTCTTCCCACGCGGCTCACGCCTCGCGGCCGACGGAGCCTCGAGAAGGCGACCATAGCGGTCCGGTCCGTCGAGGTCAGAATGCTGGCCGGCATGACCGAGACCGAGCAGTCAGACGCGTTCCGGATCCTGCAGAGCATGATCCGTTCCCTGCGCGATGGCAACGACGGTGCATAGCTCGTTCCCCGGCGCACGTCTCGTCGCGCCCGGATAGGAGTGCAGCCGAGCATGAAATCCCTGCAGGCGACCTCGAAAACCGTCTTCTGCGATGAGCCACATTGGTAGGGGGTTCCAGTCGGAGGGCCCGAGCTGCCGACGGCCGGGACCGGCCCCCAGGCTTGGCTCACATCGGCGGGCACCATGGCAGTGTGTCGGACTTGGTGTGGGATGAGGTGAGGAGTTTCTTCGATCTTGACTTGATGGGAACGCTGCCGGATGTGTGGGTTGCGAATGCCTCGGTTGAGGACTGGCAGGCGGTCCTCGATCTGATCGAAGCTCGTGGCTGGTCGCGCGAGTATCTCGAGGGCGACGTCGTCAAGCCGCTCCCTCGCGCTACGCAGGTGCTATCTCGGCCTGTGGATGCCGAGTGCCCAAGTCTTCGTGTTTGGCCCGCCCCAGATGTACTTGCGATCTTCCGGTTCCTGTCAGATGACGTGATCGACTTTGACGTCGATCTGCGAGAGCTGCAAGGACAGGGACGGCTGGACATCTTCTGTGAGTTCATCACGGTGATTGGGCGAAGACTAGGCAAGCCGGTGATGATGTCGCCGGAAGGGGACTGGGATCTGGGTAATCCGGTATTGGGGTTCGATGTCGAGGCTGATCACGTGGTGCTGTTGGCTCAGCCTTGGGGCGACTGACACCGGTTCCGAGCGAAGGCTTAGGGAGATGGAGCGGGTGACGGGAATCGAACCCGCGCTGTCAGCTTGGAAATAGGCTACTGATCTTGCTCTCTTGAGCTGGAAAACGAGGATGCAGGTCAGTGCTGGTCGAGTGGCCGTGGGTTCCCATGAGTGACCGCGGTTCCCCACCTGTTCTGGCACGAATCTGGCACGCGATCACGGACATGACCTTCTCCTTATATGCCCCTGCCCCCGATCGACGATTGGTCAGGAGGGACCAATTCCTCGGCAGGTTGCGTCGGTGGGCTCTGCCATGATCGCTGCATGATCACGCACTCCGGCGACTACGCCTGGTTCGCCGACTCCGGCCTCGCGGAGGCTTACAGCTTCATCTTCGTCCGAGGGCTCACACCCGAGCAACTCGTAGCCCGGATGGGGGGCCGAGCAGAAGACTTCTCCTGGATGACGCTCTATGAGTCGATCGACGCCGGCGCTCGCTACGACTACAAGACTGAGCTCGTCGCGGTGACAGCCGTCGGTGACTGGGCGTTCGTCGCGCAGTACAACAGCTGGCTCGCCGCCGACGACGAATTCATCGTGCCGCTGTCGGCGGGCACCCGCCTCGTCTCCCTCTACCACCTTGACATTAAGGGCCTGGAGGAGTTCCGCTGGGTAGAAGATAGGGAGATCCGGTGCGCTTTCTGGGCCCAGGACGGCTTCTCCGAGATTCCCGACGAACTCGTGGAGACCATAGAGCAGCTCGATCGCGAATGCGCGGAGCACAAGTGGGATCTCTACCGGGGGCCAGGACTCGTCCTGATCGAGCGTCTCACTGGGATCAAGCTCACCCCCCAGATCCTGGAGCAGTCCGCGTACCTATCCGGAGTCATCTCCAAGCCGCCGACCACCGCATGAGCGTTCCTATAAGGACGGTACGGTCTTCTGTGCTTTTGCCGTCCATGGCTCGTCCGGATGCCGCTCGCGGGATGCGGTCGGCGGTAGTGGTGTGATCACTTGGTGCAGCGATACGCCAGGGTACGAGACGCGTCGCATGTCGCGAACAAGCAAGAGTCAGATAGATCAGGCACGTAACGGGCACGGAAGATCGAGATGGTCCCGAAAACAATCAAGGCCCGGGTGGGAATGTGTCCCTGGCCTGGGCCTTCGTGAGTGGAGCGGGTGACGGGAATCGAACCCGCGCTGTCAGCTTGGGAATTGCATGGATCGTGGCCGTTAGGGGCACCACCTGGGCTTGGGGTCGGTCACGAGTGACCGTGGTTGCCCCCTCGTTACTCTCCTTGATGGCCCGCTAATGGCCCGGTGAACTGCCTGTGGGCTGGGCTGCGGTGAACTGCCGGCCGTCTGCTACTCCTCGACGATCCAACCTCGGTCGAGGCTGCGGAGCAGATCTCGGACTAGCCCTGATGCGCATGGTGTCGGCTGCTTGCTCTACCCGCTGCATGATTGCGGGGATGATTTCGACTCGATGTCCGTCCTGATCTGTGTACGCTTCGAAATCCGGTTCGGGCTGGAAGCACCCCCACCTATGCCTCATAGGCGCCCCTCTCGGGTTCGTGCACATGGGTCGGTGTGCGGAACTCACACTGCGGGACCGCAGGAGCCGTCATGGCTCTGACAACCACTGACGGCTGAGCACAGAGCAGGCGGCTGCTGACGACGCAGACCCCGGATGACCCGTCGATTTGCCTGATAAGGCGGGGCGGACGTTGCACCATGCGAACCGCAACATCCTGGGGGCTGGTGATCCACTGTCTGGGCATCGGGCTGGATCGCGGGCCCAGGCTCATACGTAGTCGCACTCCGGATTCGGCCTCGACGTCGCGTCGATGATGTCGTCGAGCCTGTCCCGGGCGATAATCAGCTCGGCGATCTGCGTGTTGATCCGGTCCCGCTCCGCCGCCAGCCGTTCCCGAGATTCCGGCGTGCTCACCTTGGCGTCGACGCACGGCAAGAGCTCCGCGATCGTCTTGCTGGACAGTCCCGCGCCGTACAACTGCTGAATCAGCCGCACGCGGTTGACCGCCGCGTTTTCATAGAGCCGCTGCCCGCTTTCACTACGCGTCGAGGCCAGCAACCCCTGCTCCTCGTAGTACCGGAGCGCCCGCACACTCACGCGCGTCATGCTCGCCAGGTCCCCGATCCGCACAGTGATTTCCCTCACAATACTTGCCTCTGACGTCAACGTTAGGTTTTAGCGTAGTGACATGCAGATCAACGGCACAAAAGCCCTCGTGACCGGCGCCAATCGCGGACTCGGCAAGGCGTTCGCCGAGGCTCTCCTCGCCCGCGGCGCCACCACTGTCTACGCCACCGCCCGCCGCCCCGACCACATCAACATCCCCGGCGTCGTGCCCCTCCAGCTGGACATCACCGATCCGACGTCCATCGAAGCCGCGGCCACCGAGGTAGGCGAGCTCGACATCCTCATCAACAACGCCGGCATCTCCACAGACGCTCCCTTGCTCGGCCCCTCCACGGAAAACGTCCGCCGCGAGTTCGAGACCAACTTCTGGGGCACCCTCAACGTCACCCGGGCCTTCGCCCCCAGACTTGCTGGCGGCGCGATCCTCAACGTCATCTCGGCGCTGAGCTGGTACACCTTCGCCCCCGCCAGCAACGGCTACGCCGCATCAAAAGCGGCGGAATGGTCTCTCACCAACGGCGTCAGACTTGAACTGGCCGACCAGAAAACCCAGGTCACCGCCTTGGCCCTGGCCATAGCCGACACCGACATGATGGCCGCCTACGACATACCCAAACTCCCACCCCACGAGGTGGTCACCATGGCCCTGGACGGTCTGGAAGCGGGCAAACTCGAAGTGATCGCCGACGGTCCCACCGCCAACGTCAAGGCCTCCCTCTCGCGCGACCCCGCCCTCTTCTATGCTGACATCGCCACATCCCTCTTCGGCTGACACCCTTTCCCTCTGAACTGCGGCAATCTCCGGGGAGGATGCTGATTTCCCAGCCAGGGCAGGGTCATCGTGCAGCTTGGCAGTGAGCTTCGTTCGTCGCCCGTGACCTGGCTCTTTTCCGCGCGGCGCGCACCGGCGTAGGTGGCGGTGCGGCGTTGTGTGCGGCGAGTGCGCGCGCACTGCGAGCAGCCCACGGTGGATCGCCAGGCTCAGGCCGATCACCACGGCGGTCAGCAGAATCGGATACTCCGCCACCGTAAGCGCCTGTCCGTCGCCACCCAGCCCGGCCATCGGACCAACGAGGAACCCGTGCAGCAGGGCGAGCAGCGGCATGTGGATGACGTAGATCGGCAGCGTTCGTCGTCCAAGGGCGGCGAGCGCGTCACCACCGAGCGACCGTGGGTCCCCGCGATTCACCGCCGGAACAGAGACTGAACTGTTGACCGTCAGCGCCCCCGATCCTGGCCATCTTGGAGACGCGGGGGCCGCGCGCAGGATCTACGTGAGTGTCTGCGTGAGTTCATTACGGTGTTCGGTGTACAGCACGTGGCCGCGGGCCCCGTTTACCAGAGGCGCGTACGGCGGGACATGGCCACACTCGACATCAGCGATGATCGGTACGGCGAGGCCGCCGAGTGCGTCGAGCACCGCCTCGTGCTGGGTGAGCGAGTCGATGCCCGGGGCCCGGGTGCGGCCGACGAGCACGGCGTTCGCGTTGGTGAAGAATCCGGCCATCCGCATCCCGTGCAGGTTCCTGCAGATGGTCGCCGCGTCATCGGCGGACGCCTCGATGTAGACGAGCAGCCCTTCGGGGGCCGTGGTCGTTGCGAAGGACGCGATGTCGCCGTACGGCGTACCGGTGAGTTTGCACAAGGTCCCGATGCACCCTGGTTCCCCGCCCGTTCTGGCACTCATCTGGCGCGGATCCGGCCATATAGGGCCGATGACCTGGGTGGGGCCGGTTGTGAGTAATCGGGGCCGACCCCTCGTCAGCGGTCCCTGTGCCTGAGGTCTGTCGGTCGACTTGTGAACAAGCAACCACGGTAGGTTCTCACCGCTCCGGCCCGCCGCGGCGCCAGGACGATGGCATCGTCCGGCCGAGGGGCTTGTAGTAGCTGAGCAGGATGGTCACGAGCAGCACCCCGGAAGCTCCCCCGGAGTCCTCGACCAGCCCGTACGTGTCTGAGGGAACTCCTCCGGCCAGTGCCACACCGGCGGCCGCGGAGAGCGTGGGCACGAGAACGAACACGGCCAGCAGCGTGCCGCCCGCGGTGAAGACCAGCGAGATGAGCACCCACCAGTAGCGCAGCAGCCCCCACGGGGTGAGCAACCCCAAGGCGACGCCGGTGGAGAGGGCGAGCAGCGCCAGGGGCAGGACGAGGAACTCGCCGAGCATGTATCCGGCCGGATAGACGGTCAGCGGGTTCGACCCCTGCCACCCCGCGACGGCCAGAGCGAGTACGGCGGCGTCGGCACCCAGCAGTCCCAGCGAGGCGACCACATGCACGATCCGCAGGGCCTTGCGCCAAGGCGGTGACAACCGCATCCTGGGCCGGCCGTGGGGCTCACGCCTGCCTGCCGGCCGTTCTCCCGCCTGCTCTGGGAACCGGGGGTCGGCGGTGCTGTTCACTGGAGGTCCCTTCCTGGTCGGTCACGACGCGTGCTGCGGGTGGCGCCAGAAGGCGCACTGGTGACTGCTCATGAAGTTCACCGGATGCACACCTTGCGGACCGGACGCGAGCGAGAGGACCGTACCGCCGGAGTGGTAGGCCGCCCAGTGGGGTAGCCCCGGCAGGTTGGGATCGCCAGTCGCGGCGAAACGCGTCCAGTAAGCGATCATGTCGCGTGACAGCCTCTCCTGTGCGGGAGAGAGCGCCAGAGGCGGGTTAGGGCCCTCCATGAGGTACGGCAGCTCGGCCGCATGCCCGGCTCCGAGCGGGAGGCCGACGATCTCCTGCCCCGAGTTCTCGGCGAACTCGAAGGCATAGACGGGGGCACGCCAGGCCGCCGCGTCGTCCGCCGGAAGCTGCGAGCAGGCGCCCAGTTTCGCGCCCCAGTCGGTCAGCACGGTGGCCAGTGCGAGGCTCGGTGTGGGGAAGCCGGCGACCGGATAACGACCGAGCACGGCGTCGGCGTCGTCCCCGAATAGGTCGGCGAGAATCTCCGGATACTGCTGTGCCGTCACGGGTCGGCCCTGCGCGTCGAACTGCACCGCCACGAAAGGCCGCATCTCGTCATGGGTAGCCCCCTGGAGGAGGGGGACCGGCGCGGCCAGGCCGCGGCGCAACGCCTCCAGCGGCTGCGTCGGCAGCGCAGGCGTGCCCGCCGTGAAGATCCAGGGCATGTCACCGATGCGGGCGGTCGCGGTGAAGACCTGATCGGAGCCGATGGGGAGCAGTTCGGCCACGGGCTTGGCCCGCAGGCACGTCGCAGTCCGGGTGGCGCACCCGAGGTCGGCGGCGATCTTCGTGGCCCGAGCCCGCGCCGCCGCCCGGGTGACGAAGGCGTTGCCGCAGGGGCCGCTCTCCACGATCGCCTTCTGGAACAGGCCGCGCGATCCAGGCGCTGCCAGATGGGCGCACACGCTGAAACCGCCCGCCGATTGGCCGAAGATCGTCACGTTGGCGGGATCGCCGCCGAAGGCCGCGATGTTGCGCCGCACCCAGCGCAGTGCCGCCTGCTGGTCGGCGAGCGCGTAGTTGCCCTCGTACGGGTCGCTCATGGCCGGATGGTCCAGGTAGCCCAGGGCTCCCAGCCGGTAGTTGAGCGTCACCGTGACGACCTTCCCCTGGGTGGCCATCCGGCTCAGGTCGTACTCGCTGCCCGCGCCCGCCACGAACCCGCCGCCGTGGATCCAGACCATGACGGGAAGCCGCTCGTCCGGCCGGGAGGCAGGCGTGGTGACGTTGAGGAACAGACAGTCCTCATCGCCGAGCGGCTGCGGTGGCCGATCGGGGCCGCCTCCGTCAAGCTGGGGGCAGGGACTGCCAGGTTTGGTGGCGTCACGCACGCCTGCCCACGTCGGCGCGGGGCCCGGCGCCCGCCACCGCCGATCGCCGGTCGGCGGCGCCGCGTACGGGATCCCAGAGAACGTCCGGTGGTCGGAGCCGCGGAGACCGTGCACGGCGCCCTGGGCGGTTCGCACGAGGGCCGGATCCTGATCGCCTGCCACCCGTGCGTGGGCCACGCCTCCGCCCAGCGGAACCATCAGGACGGCGGCGAGGACAAGCAACAGCGGCTTTCTACGCATGCGGCCAGACTTTCGGCTTCCGGGTTGTTCCGCGTCGTCTCGTCGGCGGTCCCGCGACTACGTCTCCTGTCGTATGCGAAACAGGGACGGCTCCGAGAGCGCGCACGATCTTCCGCACGGCCTTCCTGATCACCTGCATGCGCGCGGGGGGTGCGGCCGGCGGCGAAGTCGCGCGCGTCGACCATCTGGAAGGCGCGGTCCGGGTCGCCGGGGGCCAGCACCTTGCCGCCCCGCGCCATCCGGTCCAGCCACCACAGCAGGCGGCCCACGTTCTCGTACGGGCCGACGAGCAGGCCGCAGTTGAGGATCAGCGAGCGGTCCGCGCCGAAACGCTCCAGCACCGCGCGTTCGCACCCGGCCTTCAAGTGGTTGCCTGCGGGCTGGCCGGGCGGGGTGTCGGCAGGACAGGGGCACGTGAGGGAGTCCTCGTTCACGGGGCGCTCACCCCAGTCCGAGAACGCGTGGATGGAGGAGACGAACGTGTCGTGGCCGGCGCGCTCGCGTGGGAGCCCGGCGGAGAGCAGTACGTCGCTCGGCTGCTCCCCGGAGGTGTCCACCACCGCATCTCAGCTCCGGCCCCCGGCCAGCCGTTCCAGGTCGGCAGGGGAGGTGCGGTCGCCCCGTACGGCGCTTCTGCACCTGGCTGGTCGGGCCCGCTGAGCCCCCGGTTGAAGGTCGTCATCTCATGGCCGCAGCGCTTCGGAGACGTAGGCATGCCCGGGGAACGACGAACCGCCCAGTACGAGAATCTTCATACGGCCAGCCTCCCGCCACACTCATGCACCGAGCACCTCCTTCGCTCTGAGCCGTACCGGTTTCACCGCCTTCGCGAGTTTGCGATGGGGAGAGGTGAGCGCGCTTCGTTGTAGCGGAACGGGGACGCCCGGCGGGCGATCCCGCATCCCGCTGAAATGGGCTCCCAATCGCGCCGGTACCGCACCGGGCGTAGACGGGCCGCCGCCCATGGGACGATGTGCGCGCCCAGGGCTGTGGAAACGATGGCCGAATGCTGCCTACCACGCGGTGCGCCGGATCATCGAAGTGGTCCACATCATCTCCGGGGTCACGGCCCTCGGCGACGTCTGCGGCCTCGCGTTGATGCACCTGGAGGCGTTGAACTCCGGCTCGCTCTTCGCCCGAGAGGGGTCTGAGCCCCCCGTAGCGTGGAGATCGAACCTGGAGAGAAAGTTCCACGGGTGAACTGGTCATCGGGCCGCCCAAGTCCAAGGCCGGGCGACGGGTGGTCGGCATCCCTCAGGGCATCGTTCCGGCCCTGCGCGAGCACCTGGCGACCTACGTCCAGGACGAGCCGGGCGCGCTGCTCTTTCCTGGTGCCAAAGGCGGCCCTCTACGCCGCAGCGGCTTCAACACCCGTACGCGCTGGGTGGACGTGGTCAAGGAGATGGGTCTCCCCGGTCTTCACTTCCATGATCTCCGTCACACCGGAAACATGCTCGCGGCAGAGTCCGGCGCGGGGCTCAAGGACCTGATGGCCCGGATGGGTCACGACAACGTCCGAGCCGCGATGATCTACCAGCACGCCGTACGGGGTGCCGACAAGACGATCACGGATGCCATCGACCGGCAGATTGTCGGACGCGGTGACGACGAGGGCGACGGCCCGGCCGAGCTGCTGGCTCCGGTGAGCTGACCGTGGCTAATGGCACGCTAATGGCACGCGAAGATCAAAGAGCCTCGGAAACAATCAAGGCCCGGGTGGGGATCTACTCCCTGACCTGGGCCTTCGTGGGTGGAGCGGGTGACGGGAATCGAACCCGCGCTGTCAGCTTGGGAAGTCTTTCAAGATCACACGGCCTGAGCTGGGAAACTCTGACCTGGACGTATGGCGGTCGAGTCACCGTGAGTCCCCGATAGTTCCCGCTGATCGCCGACCGAACGGGCACGCAACGGGCACCGCGCGCCGCGTCCCTGCCGCTAGCGATATCGCGAGCGTAGACTCGGGGCATGAGCGCCGGGCATGCGCATGAGGAGCTTCATCACCTGGTTGACCGGCTGTCGCCGGACCAGGCAGGTCGGCTGCTGCGGTTGGTCAAGACAGACCCGGAACTTGCTGAGGCCGCAAACAAAGATCTATCGGAACCGGTACGGCGTCGTCGGCTGTCGATCGCGGGGATTGGCGCATCCGGAGAGGGCGATCTGTCGGAACGGGTCGAAGATCTGCTGGCGGAGCGATTCAATCGGTCGGTGTGACCGCTACGCTCCTGGACACGGGGCCGCTGATCGCCGTTGTCGATCGCGATGACAAGCACCATGCCTCGTGTGTGCGTCTCCTCGAGCAGTTGGCAGGGCCGTTGCTCCTTCCTTCGACCATCCTGATCGAGGCTGGTTGGACGATCAACAGGCATATGGGACCGGCCGTACATGCGCAGTTCCTTGATCTCGTCACGGGGGAGTTCGAGCTAGTCGATCTGCTTGCCGCTGACGTACGACGTATGGCCGAACTCGTCCGGCTATACAAAGATGCTCGACTCGACCCTGCCGATGTGTCTGTGGTCGCAATCGCTGAGCGTCTGGGAATCACACAAATCGCGACGATCGACCGGCGCGATTTCGGCCTGATCCGGCCCCGGCATGTGGCGGCGTTCAGGCTGCTGCCGGAGGTGCTCGCATAACTCTTGAAGCGGGTGACGGGAATCGGACCCGCGCTGTCAGCTTGGGAATAGGCTACTGATCTTGCCATGCTGAGCTGGGAAAACAGGGGTGCAGGTCAAGGCCGGTCGAGTGACCGTGAGGCCCCGCGAATCAGGGCGGCTGGCCGAACGGGTCGAGTACAGCCAGCCGGTGCTCTACTGCCGGTGTTCCAGGAGGCGCTGGAGCGGCAACGCGTGCTACCGCCAGTGGGCCGCGGAGATCGACACCATCGTCGCGCTCGCGTAGCGGCTGGCGGGGCGTCGTGAGCGCCGTGGGAAAGGCGGGCCGGCGCCGCGGGAGAGCTCAGGGCACGCGGAGATCCTCACCAAGACGATGGGGCGCAAGGTCGACCTGCTGCCGTTCATCGAGACCTTCGGCGCCAAGGTCCTGCCCGCTGGAGGCACTGCTCACCGAGATCTCCAGCCTCAAGAAGCCGCGCGCTTCACCGACAGGCCCACGCTGGATTCGGTGCGCGAGGCGCTGGCACTGTCGCCCGTTCGCTTCCCCCGGCGCCTACGCACGTCCAAACTGGCGGCGCACCTTGGCCACGACATCGTCGGGTCCGCTGATCACCGTCCCTTCTGGCACGCATCTGGCGCGACGATCAACGGGTGAGGTATGACCGGTCCATCTGTCACCTCATCACAACGGCGGCGAAAGCCTTACTCGGGCCGGTAGATCCGGAACTCGGTCTCGCCCTGCTTTTGCCACATGAGCCGCCCGCAGTCCGGACATTCGTAGAGGAGGCCGGTTTTCGTTACGATCGCCTTCGTTCGCTCGTCGGTGTCGACCTGCTTTTTGGTCGGCCAGAGGATTATCTCCGGCGCGGCGTCCGGGAAGATCACATAGCCCTTATCAGGGATGGGCGAGAGGTCGTGAATGTAGCCGCAGAGGCAGACAAGCTTGGGCACGGGGCTCATGGTACGTGCGGAGCTGCTGCTCCAGTGAGCTGACCAAGGGCTGATGGCACGCGAAGATCAAAGAGCCCTGAAGACAATCAAGGGCGGGTTGAAATGTGCTCCCTCACCTGGGCTTTCGCTCGTGGAGCGGGTGACGGGAATCACCCACGCTATGGAATTGCATGGATTAGGGCCCGTAGAGTCGCTGACCTGCGTGTGAGACCGGTCATGAGTGACCGTGGTTGACCCCTCGTCACCCTGCTTAATGGCCCGTTGATGGCCCACCCGTCGAAGCTGCGTGCCGAGGGTGTGAAGAGCGGTCAAGATGACCTTGTGACTGATTTGCCCTGTGACGTCTCGTTGGTGGTCATCGATCGTGAGGTTCCGGACGACGAGATAAGGAGGTGGTGGAACTGCAAAGAGACACCGCTGCTTTACGACCTCGTGGCGGCCGCTCCTCGACTCCGCCTCGGGACGGTCTTGAACAAGTACGGCGATGTTCCCGGCCCGGCTCGCCGTGTCTTCTCCCTGCTCTTCCTGCGAGGTACCACGCCGCGATACGTCGTCCCCCGGCTCGATGATGAACTGATCGGTGAGATTGTGGCTGCGTACCAAGGGCGAGATGATGACGGCCCGGGGACTCAGCAAGCTGATCTCGCAGAGGTTGCCGCCTTTTTGGCAACTCATCGTGGTGCTGGAGTCCTCACCGATGAGGACGAGGAGCCATAGCTTGCGTGGTTGCGCACGCCTCGGCCTGTCTGATCACCCCGCATCCCGTCGACCCGCCCGAGTGGGAAGCGGGCCCTGGTCTGCTCGGCTTGTCCTGGGTCGATGGCGGGCGGGGTGATCAGGCCCCTGCCGCAGCCAGCTACGGCCGGCCGGTTGTGCACCAGGCGTTCGTCCTCAACGCCCACCGGGCCTCAGTCGACAGGAGCTAACGAATGCACTCCGAACCGCACGAAGGTGCTTCTCCCAGGGTTTGGAGAGAACGCTTGCGCCACGTCTACTGGATCGGCGGCGGGAGTGGAGCCGGAAAATCCACCATCGCGCGACGCATCGCCGATCGGTACGGGATGCGTCTGTACGATACCGACGCGGTCATGCCCGACCACGCCCGCCGCATGCCCGTGGAACAAGCTCCTTACCTGGGCAAGTTCGCTGCCATGGACATGGACGAACGCTGGGTGGCCAGAAGTCCGCGCGAGATGCTCGATACCTTCCACTGGTTTCACGGCGAAGGATTCAAGCTGATCGTTCAAGACCTTCTAGCCCTCCCCGCCGACCTGCCGGTGGTCGCCGAGGGATTCCGGCTGCTGCCGAACCTTGTCCAACCCCTGCTCGCCGAATGGCGCCATGCCGTGTGGCTGCTGCCGACTCCCCAGTTTCGCCAGGCGGTGTTCGACAGCCGCGGCGGACCGACATGGGGATTCCTCGCCAACACTGGTGACCCGCAGCGGGCGCTGCAGAACCTGCTCCAACGCGACGCACTGTTCACCGACCGGCTCAGCAAGCAGACCCGGAATCTAGGCCTCTACGGGCTCAGGGTGGCTTCCGGGGACACCGAGGAAGATCTCGCACGGCGAGTGGCCGCGGTGTTCGGTCTTGAGGCGTAGGTGGTCGACGCGAGGTTCAGCGGCCGAAGCACATCGGCATTTCCAGTCGATGCCGAGGCCTACAAGCAGCGCAACCTGGTCGAGCGCCGCTTCGGCAAGCTCAAGCAGTGGCGGGCCATCGCCACCCGCTTCGACAAGCTCGCCAGCCGCCACCTCGCTGGCGTCACCATCGGCTGTCTGATGCCCTGGCACGGAATGGCCCGCTGATGGCCCGCGAAGATCAAAGCGCCCCGAAAACAATCAAGGCCCCGGTCGGGAATCTGTCCCTGACCTGGGCCTTCGTGGGTGGAGCGGGTGACGGGAATCGAACCCGCGCTGTCAGCTTGGGAAGCTGATGTTCTGCCATTGAACTACACCCGCGTGACCGGCTTGGAGCCTGTCGCTGCCCCTACTGTAGCGGATTCGGGGCGTGCTCCTGCAGTCCCGACGCGAAGATCCCGGACACCCGGCGCTGAAATGGCCTACTAGCCTTGCACCCGTGCTGCTTTCCGATCGTGACCTTCGTGCCGAGATCGAGTCGGGCAGGGTGAAGCTCGACCCGTACGACCCGGCGATGATCCAGCCGTCCAGCGTCGACGTGCGGCTGGACCGCTACTTCCGAGTGTTCGAGAACCATCGCTACCCGCACATCGACCCCTCGATCGAGCAGCCCGATCTCACCCGGCAGGTGGAGCCGGACGGCGACGAGCCGTTCATCCTGCACCCGGGGGAGTTCGTGCTCGCCAGCACGTACGAGGTGATCAGCCTGCCCGACGACATCGCCTCACGGCTGGAGGGCAAGTCGAGCCTGGGCCGGCTGGGCCTGCTGACGCACTCGACGGCCGGGTTCATCGACCCCGGCTTCGAGGGGCACGTCACGCTCGAACTGTCCAACGTCGCCACGCTGCCGATCAAACTGTGGCCGGGCATGAAGATCGGTCAGCTCTGCATGTTCCGGCTCAGCTCGCCCGCGGAGTTCCCGTACGGCTCGGACCGGTACGGCTCGCGCTATCAGGGGCAGCGGGGCCCGACCCCGAGCAGGTCGTTCCTGAACTTCCACCGCACCAAGATCTGAAGCGGCTCAGGCAACAAGTGTGTTACGGGAGACGTTCTGGGCAGCGGGAAGGGGAAGAGTAGGTTACAAGCGGGCTTGTGTGGCCTGAACTTCGCATTTCCACTGGTAAGCCGTACCCTTCTCTGCGGACCGTCCCCGCACATCTGGAGAAACGACGTGCGCCTGCGTCTCACGCCCCGTGAGGACAGCTACTACGACTTGTTCGCCGACTCGGCGAACAACCTCGTCACCGCATCGCGTCTGCTGGTCGAGATCATCAGCGACGGTTCGGACCGGGAGGGTCTGGCCGAGAAGATGCGCGCCTGCGAACACGCGGGCGACGAGCGCACTCACGCGATCATGAACCGGCTCAACGAGAGCTTCATCACGCCCTTCGACCGCGAGGACATCTACCGCCTCGCGTCGAATCTCGACGACGTGATGGATTACATGGAGGCCGCCGCCGACCTGATCGTCCTCTACCAGATCGACCACCTGCCCAAGGAGGTCGTACGCCAGGTGGAGGTCCTCGAACGGGCCGCCGAGCTGACGGCGGACGCGATGCCGCGCCTGCGCTCGATGCAGCACCTCAACGAATACTGGATCGAGATCAACCGGCTCGAGAACCAGGCCGACCAGGTCTACCGCAGGCTGCTGGCGAAGCTGTTCAGCGGCGAGTACGACGCCCTCACCGTCATGAAGATGCGCGAGGTCATCGAGCAGCTCGAGCTCGCCGCCGACGCCTTCGAGCACGTGGCGAACACGATCGAGACGATCGCGGTCAAGGAAAGCTAAGTGGAGCTCGCGCTTGTCATCGGCGTGATCGTCATCGCGCTGGCGTTCGACTACACGAACGGTTTCCATGATGCGGCGAACGCCATCGCCACCTCCGTCTCCACCCGGGCGCTGACACCCCGGGTCGCACTCCTCCTCGCCGCGGTGATGAACTTCATCGGCGCCCATCTCGGCACCGAGGTGGCCCAGACCGTCGGCAAGGGGATCATCGACGCTCCGAACGGCACCAGCGGACTGCTCATCGTGGGTGGCGCACTCATCGGAGCGATCGTCTGGAACCTCATCACCTGGTATTTCGGCCTGCCGTCGTCGAGTAGTCACGCACTGATCGGCGGGCTGGTCGGCTCCGCCCTGGCCGCCAGCGCGACCGTGCACTGGTCGGGAGTGGTGGAGAAGGTCGTCATCCCCATGATCCTGTCGCCTGTCATCGGGTTCATCCTGGGCGGCATCATCATGATCATCCTGCTGTGGCTCTTCCGCAAGTCCAACCCGCACCGCACCAGCCGGGGGTTCCGATACATCCAGCCGGTGTCGGCGGCCGCCATCGCGCTCGGCCACGGGCTGCAGGACGCGCAGAAGACGATGGGCGTGATCTTCCTGGCGCTCGTCGTCGGCGGATACGCCTCCCCGGAGGGCGGCATTCCCGAGTGGGTCATCACGGCCTCGGCCACGGCGATCTCGCTCGGCACCTACTCCGGCGGCTGGCGCATCATGCGGACGATGGGCAGGCGGATCATCCACCTGGACCCGCCGAGCGGTTTCGCGGCCGAGACGGCCGCGTCGTCGGTCCTCTACACCGCCGCCATCGGGTTCGGCGCCCCGATCTCGACCACGCACACCATGACCTCCGCGATCATGGGTGTGGGCGCCACGCGGCGGCTGTCGGCCGTGCGGTGGGGCATCGCCGGCAACATCGTGACCGGGTGGGTCCTGACGATCCCGGCCGCGGCCGTCGTCGCGGCGCTCGGCTACTTCCTCCTCAACCTCATCCTCGGATAGAGACGTTCTCCATCCGAAACGGGCCGGCCCCCGAAGGGGACCGGCCCGTCGGCGTTCAGCGCCGGTACATCACGTCGGTCTTCCATCGGGTGAACCCGAGCGCCTCGTACAGCCGGACAGCCGCGGTGTTCTCCTCGTCCACGTAGAGCATGACCTGGGCGAGGCCGAGCGCGCGCAGGTGTTCGAGCCCCGCGAGCGTCAGCGCCCGGCCGAGGCCCGTGCCGCGCTCGCCGGGCGCGACTCCCACCACGTAGACCTCCCCGATCGGCTCGTCGCCGCCGTGCACCTTGGTCCAGTGGAAGCCCGCCAGCGTGTCTCCCCGTACGGCGAGGAAGAAGCCGGCGGGGTCGAACCACGGCTCCCGCTCCCGCAGTTCGAGGTCGGCAGGCGTCCAGGAGCCCTGCTCGGGGTGGGTGGCGAAGGCCAGCGCGTTGAGCGCCAGCCACGCCTTCTCGTCGCGTCCGGGCTCGAACGTGCGCAGCCGTACGCCCTGGGGGAGGGCGGCGGCGGGCAGGGGCTCGGACAGCGGGCGGCGCATCTGCCACAGGGAACGCACCCGGGCCAGGCCCGCGCTCGCGGCGAGACTGGCGGCGCCGGGCAGGTCGCCGTGCGCCCACAGGCGCAGCCTGCCCCCGCTCGCCTCCAGCGCCTCGCCCAGCAGCCGCCGGCCCAGGCCGCGCCGGCGGAAGGCGGGATGCACCACGAGCTCGCCGCTCGGCCCCTCGACCGGGTCCGCAGGATCCAGGTGGGCGAAGCCCGCGACGTTCCCGTCCTCGTACAGCAGCACGGCTCTCGCGCCCGGCTCGGCGCCGTGGCGCACCTGAAGCATCACGTGCTCGTTGACCGGACCGACACCATCGGCCTCGGCGGCCGCCTCCACCAGGGCGAGCACCGCCGCCACCTGCTCGTCGTCGAGCCGTTCCGTGATCTCCACGCGTACGTCCATGTCTGGCACGATAGGTGAAGGCCCGGCGATCTCCCTACCGGGCTTCGGCAATAGACGCCATGGGTTCACCCCCTGAATCGTTATCTTTGCGCCATTTCCCGCTTAGATCCCGGCTCTACTGTCGGAGGTCATGACCCGAGCATCCCTGACGCGACTGGCCATCGCCGGCGCCGCAATGGTCGGCGCCGCGGCCCTCACGATGGGCACGGCAGCCGCATCTCCCGGTCCCAAGCCTCCGAACCCCCCCAAGCCTGACAAGCCCGGTCCCTCCGTTCCCATCCGGTTGCTGACCATCAACGACCTCCACGGCAACCTGGAGCCCCCGACCGGGTCCAGCTCCCGGATCCTCGACCCGAACGGCGCGAACACCGACACCGACGGCTCGCTCACCGGCATCGCCGGCGCGAAGTACTCGATCGCGGGCGGCGCGTCCTACCTGGCCGCCCACCTCAAGCAGCTGCGCGACCCCAACACCCTCCTGGTGGCCGCGGGCGACCTCATCGGCGCGTCGCCGCTGCTGTCGGCCGCCTACCACGACGAGCCGACCGTCGCCCTGCTCGACAAGCTCGGCCTCACGACCTCCTCGGCCGGCAACCACGAGTTCGACGAGGGCATCGACGAGCTCAACCGCATCATGAACGGCGGCTGCCACCCGGTCGACGGCTGTTCCCCGGCCGGCGAGTGGAAGGGCACGAAGTTCGACTACCTCGGGGCGAACGTGCTCAAGGAGAGCAACGGCGACTACGCCCTGCCGCCCTACTTCGTCAAGAAGATCCACGGGGTGGACATCGGCTTCATCGGCCTGGTGACCCAGACCACCCCGAACATCGTCACCGCCGCCGGCATCAAGGGCCTGAAGTTCACGGAGGAGGTCGCGGCGGCCAACAAGGTGTCGAAGAACCTCGCCAAGCGCGGGGTCAAGGCGCAGGTCGTGCTGGTCCACGAGGGCGACAACATCACCCCGAACCAGGACCCCAGCTCGTGCCCGGTCGTCCCCGGCAACGGCTCGCGGATCGCCACCGGCCTCGACCCGCAGATCGACCTGGTCATCAGCGGCCACAGCCACCAGGCGTACGTCTGCAAGGTGAAGGACCCGGCCGGTCAGGACCGCGTCTACACCCAGGGCTCGTCGTTCGGCCGTGCGATCACCCAGATCGACTTCCGGATCGACCGTAAGACGAAGGACGTCATCCGCTCCAGCGTCGTCGCCAAGAACAACGTGGTGACCCGCACCGTCACCCCGGACGCCGACACCGAGGCGTACATCAAGACCTGGCAGGAGCGGGTCTCGACCGTCGCCAACAAGCAGATCGGCACGATCACGGCCAACATCGGCCGTGGCAGCAACGTGGGGGAGACCCCGCTGGGCGACCTCATCGCCGACGCGCAGCTCGAGGCGACCAAGGACGGCGGCAACGCGGAGATCGCGCTGATGAACCCGGGCGGCGTCCGCACCGACCTGAGCTACGCGCAGAGCGGCTCCGAGGGCGACGGCGTCGTGACGTACGGCGAGGCCTTCCAGGTGCAGCCGTTCAACAACCTCATGCAGGTCGTCACGCTCACCGGGGCCCAGCTCAAGGCGCTGCTGGAGCAGCAGATCTGGACGGTCGACCCGGCGACGGGCGGCATCACCCAGCGGATCCTGCAGCCGTCCTCGTCGCTGACCTACACCTTCGACACGACGAAGCCGGTGGGCTCGCGGGTCTCCGACATCAAGATCAACGGCACCGCGGTGACCGACACCCAGCAGATCAGGGTGGCCGCCAACAACTTCCTCGTCGGCGGCGGCGACGGCTTCACCGTCTTCACCCAGGGCGCGGACCTGTGGAGCGGCCCGCTGGACATCGACGCGTTCGTGGCCTACATGGGCGCGCACTCGCCGATCGCCCCGCCGGCCACCGGCCGGATCAACCTCATCCGGTGATCGCGCGGTAATCGCAAAAACAGCGGCGGCCCGTCCCCCTTCAGGGGCGGGCCGTCAGCGTCTGGCGGGTTCTGCCTCGTTCTGCTCGCCGCGGTCGGGGACGAAGCGGTAGCCGACGTTGCGGACCGTTCCGATGAGCGCCTCGTACTCGGCGCCGAGCTTGGCCCGCAGGCGCCGTACGTGCACGTCCACGGTGCGGGTGCCGCCGAAGTAGTCGTAGCCCCAGACCTCCTGCAGCAGCTGGGCGCGGGTGAAGACCCGGCCCGGGTGCTGGGCGAGGTACTTCAGCAGCTCGAACTCCTTGAAGGTCAGGTCAAGCGCGCGCCCGCGCAACCGGGCCGTGTACGTCGCCTCGTCGATCGACAGGTCGCCGCTGCGGATCTCGTCGGGGACCTCGTCGGCGGCGGCCAGCGACAGCCGTCCTACCGCCATCCGCAGCCGGGCCTCGACCTCCGCCGGCCCCGCGGTGTCGAGGATCACATCGTCCGCACCCCACTCCGCCGTCATCGCCGCGAGGCCGCCCTCGGTCACGATCACCATCAGCGGACAGGTGACGCCGGTCGTGCGCATCAGCCGGCACAGGCTCTTGGCCTGCACGAGCTCGCGGCGCGCGTCCACCAGGATGGCGTCCGCCGGGGGCGTGTCGATCAGCGCGGAGGCCTCGGCGGGCGCGACCCGCACCGAGTGCAGCAGCAGTCCGAGTGCCGGGAGCACCTCCGCCGACGGCTCCAGAGCGTTGGTCAGCAGGAGCAGATTGCTCACATGAGCCTCCTCGCACCATGTCGGCTCGGCGCCGTTTGCAGCACTGGAAACCGCGACAGCCGTACAAACACGTAAGGACCCGGGGGCCACATCGCCCGAGTCCATTAATTCGTAGGGTAGCCCACACGAAGTTTGCGTCCAATGTGCGTCACCCGTGTGAACAACACGTCACGTGGTTTACCGCCGTAACGTGACGGTGACGGAGAGCTTCCGCAGGGTGATGCGAAAGTGAGGGGAGCGGCACGTCATGGCCAGGGGAACCATCCGTTACTGGGCGGCGGCCAAGGAGGCCGCCGGCGTGCCGGAGGAGCCGTTCGACGCCGAGACGCTGGGAGACCTGCTCGCGGGGATCTCGCGGAACCCGGCCGTCGAGCGCGTGCTGCGCCGGTGCTCCTTCCTCGTCGACGGCGCGCCCGTCGGCACGCGCGATCCGGCGACGATCGACCTTCCGGAAGGTGGCGTGGTCGAGGTTTTACCCCCCTTCGCCGGGGGATGACGCACTACTCTGATCGCAAAGGCGCCTTCGGAGGGGTCGGATGCGCAAGTTGGTCGTGGCCGTGGCCCTGCTGGCCATCGTGCTCGTCGTGCTCGACCGGGTCGCCGTGGTCGGGGTGCAGCGTGAGATCGCCCGCCAGATCGAGGCCAAGTACGACCTCGCGGAGGCCCCCTCGGTGCAGGTCAAGGGCGTGCCGTTCCTCACCCAGGCCATCTCGGGCCGATACGAGGAGATCAGCATCGGCATCGGGAAGGTGGAGCGGGAGGGCGTCCAGCTCGAGCGCATCGACGCCACCTTGTACGGTGTGACCGCCCCGCTCTCCGACCTGATCCAGAACGCCGCGACCACCGACATCAGGGCCGACCGCGTGACCGGGACCGTGGTCATCTCCAGGCAGACACTGTCGGCCCGCGCGCCGCGCGGCATCAAGGTCGAAGGTACGGGCGACGACGAGCTCCGCGTCTCCGGCAACGTGCCCGTGCTCGGAAACCAGGTGCCGATCACCGCCGACATGAAGATCCAGGTGGTCCAGGGCGCGATACGGCTCACGCCCACGAACGTGAAGATCGCCGGCGGCATCCCCGTGCCGAACCCCGAGCGGCTCATCTCGTTCACCGTGCCGGTGAAGAACCTGCCGCTCAACCTCAGGATCACCCGCGTGAAGTCGACGAGCGAAGGGCTCGCGGTCCAGGGCACCGCGTCCGATGTCCCCCTCCGATGAGGTCCCGCGTGACGATGGTCACACCGCCGAACCGTCGCGTCCCGGCGTACGTGATGAGGGTGTGAGTCCAGCCGGAACCGCCGACGAGGAGCTCATACGCGCACTTTGGGAGGATCACGGAGGGCCGCTGTACGGCTACGTGCTGCGGTTGACCGGTGATCCGGGCAGGGCGGAGGACGTGGTGCAGGAGACGCTGCTTCGGGCCTGGCGGCATCCCTCCGGGCTCCAGGGACGCCCTGTCCGCGCATGGCTGTTCACCGTCGCCCGCAATCTCGTCGTCGATCAGCACCGGGCCCGCAAGTCCAGGCCGCCGGAGACGGGAGACGAGGCGCTCGCCGTGCTGCCCGCCGACGACGAGCTGGAACGCGCCGTCGAGTCGTGGGGGGTGGCGGAGGCGCTGGCCTCGCTCAGGGCGGAGCACCGCGAGGTGCTTCTTGAGACGTACTACCGGGGGAGATCGGTGAAGGAGGCGTCGGAGATCCTCGGCATCCCGCCGGGAACGGTGAAGTCGCGGACCTACTACGCCCTCCGGGCGCTGAAGCTCGCCCTGGAGGAACGGGGGCTTGCACCATGACCTGCGAGGAGGTGCGGATCTCGCTCGGCTCGTACGTGCTGGGGGCGCTCGACGCCGAGGAGACCGCCGAGGTCGAGGCCCACCTGGACACCTGCGCCGCCTGCCGGGCGGAGCTGTCCGAGCTGTCCGGGCTGCCGCCGCTGCTGGCCCGCGTGTCGGCCGAGGACATCGAGCGCGCCGCCGCGCCGCCGCGCGCCGTGCTCGACGGCGTCTTCGCGGGTGCGGCGGCGAGCGAGCCCGCGCCTGTGCCCGAGACCGTGGCCGTGGTTGCGGCGCCCGCGCGGCGCGGACGCCGGTCCCGCGTGCTGCTGGCGCTCGCCGCGTCCGTCGTCGTCGCGGCCGTAGGAGGCACGGCGTGGGTGTCGGCGGCGCAGAGGGGGGCGGAGTCCACGGCGGCGGCCCCGGCCCAGGCGAGCCGGGCGAGTCAGGGAGAGATGGCCAAAGGGCACGCGGCCCCGGACGAGGCTGCCCAGGATCAGCCGGCGCAGGATCAGTCGGCGCAGGCGCTCGTGGAGCCCTTCGCCGCCCAGGAGTCGCCCGCGCCCATGTCCTCGTCCATGCCCTCGGCCACGGCGTCCGGCGGGGCCGTGGCGAGGAAGGTCGAGCCGTCGCGCGCCGAAGCGCCCGTCACCGCGTCGCCCGTGCCGTCCGAGGCGCGCGGAAGCAGCGGCGACGTACGGATCGTCGTGCGGCTCGTGCCTCACGACGGCGGGACACAGGTCGTCGCCAGGGTCGCCGGCGTCCCGGCGGGCACGGTCTTGACGTTGCGCGCGGTCGCCAAGGACGGCGCGGTCTCGACCCTCGGCAGTTGGACCGTGGGCAGGGGCGAATTCCGCGGTCAGAAGATGGTCCTCGAAGGCTCGACGGCGCTGCGCCCCGGCCAGATCGACCGGATCGAGCTCGCCGACTCCGCCGGTCGCGTCCTGGCGACCGCCAGGCTGTGACCTGGCCGTGATCCGGCGCGGGAATCGACCGCACCGGGCGTAGGGTTGCAGACGGTGATGGCAGGGATCGCGACCCTCGTGGCCACGCTCGTTCTGGGCGTGGTCTTCGGGCTGCTCCTGAGACGGCGCGACGGAAGGATGCGGGTCGTGGAACACGCCCTCGTGACGCGTGGTGATCTCGGCGCCGACCTTGGTGAGCGCGCCACGCTGGTGCAGTTCTCGACCGCGTTCTGCCAGCCCTGCCGCGCGACCAGGCGGGTCCTGGACGAGGTGGCCGGCATGGTCCCCGGCGTCCGGCACGTGGAGATCGACGCGGAGTCGCGCCTCGATCTGGTCAGGCGTTTCGACGTGTTGCGCACCCCGACCGTGCTCGTCCTCGACGCGGCGGGCAACGTGGTGAAGAGGGCGTCCGGCCTGCCGCGCAAGGCCGATGTCATCGCCGCGCTCGGCGCCGCCGTGGACGGCGCGTCTCACGGTCCGTCTCAACCATCGGACAAGGTGTGACAGATGCCGAGACGGAAGGTACTGTCGTGGTCATGACTCCCACGACAGAGCTGCTCACGAAGCGGCGCGCGGTGGACTTCTGCCGCGTCGCGACATCGCTCTGTCGCATGGCCTGAGGGTGATTCCTGCGGCTTCGTGCCGCGTCCAAAGAATCCTTCAGGAGCATCCCCACGATGCAGATCGACCCTCGTGGCCCGCGTTTCGGCGCGGCGGTGACAAGTGTGGTCCTCGCGGTCGTACTGGTCACTCAGAATCCCTGGTTGCTCGCCGCGCAGGCGGTCGTCTTCGCGCTCGGCGCCGCTGACGCGTCGCCGTACGGGCTGGTCTTCCGCCGGTTCGTGCGGCCGAGGCTGGGCCCGCCGGCCGAGACGGAGGACGCGGCGCCGCCGCGGTTCGCGCAGGCCGTCGGGCTGGGGTTCGCGGTGGTGGGACTGATCGGATTCGTGACGGGGATCACCGCACTGGCCTTGGGTGCGACAGCAGCGGCACTGCTGGCCGCCTTTCTCAACGCAGCGTTCGGCTTCTGCCTGGGCTGCGAAATGTACCTGCTTATTCGCCGTCTACAACCTGGGAGAATCCAATGAGCCGCTCCGCCGTTCTGGTGGACGCCGACTGGGTCGAGGCCAACCTCGACTCTCCGGGTGTCGTGCTCGTCGAGGTCGACGAGGACACCAGCGCCTACGACAAGGGTCACATCCGCGGTGCCGTGAAGATCGACTGGAGGACCGACCTGCAGGACCCGGTCCGCCGCGACTTCGTCGACAAGGCCGGCTTCGAGGCGCTGCTGTCGTCGCGCGGCATCGCCAACGACGACACCGTCGTCCTGTACGGCGGCAACAACAACTGGTTCGCCGCCTACGCCTACTGGTACTTCAAGGTCTACGGCCACGCGAACGTCAAGCTGCTCGACGGTGGCCGCAAGAAGTGGGAGCTGGAGTCCCGCGAGCTGGTCACGGACGTCGTCGAGCGCCCGGCCACGCAGTACGCGGCCCAGGAGCCCGACAACGACATCCGCGCCTTCCGCGACGACGTCGTCGCCGCGATCGGCAAGCAGAACCTGGTCGACGTCCGCTCGCCCGACGAGTTCACCGGCAAGCTGCTCGCCCCGGCCCACCTGCCGCAGGAGCAGGCGCAGCGCGGCGGCCACGTGCCCACCGCCCGCAACATCCCGTGGTCGAAGGCGGCCAACGACGACGGCACCTTCCGCTCCGACGACGAGCTCCGCGAGCTCTACTCGGGCGCCGGCGTGGACCTCTCCAAGGACACCATCGCCTACTGCCGCATCGGCGAGCGCTCCGCGCACACCTGGTTCGTGCTGCACGAGCTGCTCGACCAGCCCAACGTCAAGAACTACGACGGTTCGTGGACCGAGTACGGCTCGCTCGTGGGCGTGCCGATCGAGCTGGGGGAGGCCCGCTGATGACCACGCAGGGTTGCGCTGCTCCTGAGCAGACCGTCGCGCTGCCGGCCGGCATCGACCTGTCCAACCAGGCCGTGATCCAGGGCGTCGTCTCCGGCGCCGGCACGGCGTACGCCCGCCTGCTGGACCACAGCGGCGAGTTCACCGGTGAGGTCGTCGTCTCCGACGAGGGCATCTTCCGCTTCTTCGCCGCGCCGGGCCAGTGGACCGTCCGCATCATCGCCGGCGGTGGCGTCACTAAGGACGTCCCCGTCGAGGCCAAGCTCGGCGAGGTCGCCCAGCTCTCGGTCGCCGTCTGATCCACCGCTTCACAGAAGGCCGGTGCGTTCCCGCGAACGCACCGGCCTTCTGCGTTTTCCTGTGGGCGGCTAGTATTACGTGCTACTTGTAATACGTGATGGGGACGAGCGCGATGCGACTGAACAGCAAGGGACAGGTGACCATTCCCGCCGAGATCCGCGAGAAGTACGGCCTGCACCCCGGCGACGAGGTCGACGTGATCGAAGTGGGCAACACCCTGCGGATCGTGCGCCGGGAGAGCAGCAGCACGCGCGGCCGGCGGGCCGCGCAGCGACTTCGTGGCAGTGCGACGACGTCCATGACCACTGACGAGATCATGGGACTGCTGCGTGACGAGTAGCACTCTGCGTGTCGTCCGCGAGCAGGCCACCCTCGTGGATTCCTGCGTTCTGCTCGACGTCGCCACCGACGACCCCAAATGGGGGGCCTGGTCCGCCGACGCCTTGGCTCGGACGCTGGACGAAGGACGGCTGATCCTCAATCCGGTCGTGTACTCCGAGGTGTCGGTCGGCTTCGCGAGCATCGAGAGCCTCGACGAGGCGTTGCCGCCCGAGGACTACGAGCGTGAGGACGTGCCCTTCGAGGCGGCTTTCCTCGCGGGCAAGGCATTTCTCGCCTATCGCAAGCGCGGGGGTGAGAAGAGGTCACCGCTGCCCGACTTCTTGATCGGCGCGCACGCGGCGGTGCGGAAATACCGGCTACTCACCCGCGACACCACCCGATATCGGACCTACTTCCCCACAGTCGAGCTCATCGCTCCGTAGGGAGGAGCGAGAGCCGATAGCATGCGGCAGGTGTCCGGAACGTCCGCACTTGCCGCCCCTCGCCCCTCCTGGACGCTGTCACCGTACGCGTTGCCGCTGAACGCCCTGCGGATCCTCGCCAAATGCGCCCTGCCGTTGATCCTCTGGTTCTCCGCCGGACGGCTGGTGCGGTGGGCGCTGCTCCTGCTGGCCGCGACCGTCTCGCACGGCTCGTGGTATCAGGCCAGGCTGGTCCTGACGATGTTCCTCTTCACGCTCGTCGTGATGACGTCCCTCGCCACGACCGTCGGCATGCTGTACGTCGTCCGCGAGGCGCTGCAGGAGACCCAGGCCCGGCGCGCGGGAGGCGAGGCCAAGGAGAGCCTGTTCAACGCGCTCAACCGCACCGCGCTCGTCTTCGCCGGCATCTACACGACATGGAGCTTCGTCGCCGACGACGCCCGGGAGTTCGCCGGCATCGACATGATGCGGCAGCCGGACCGGTATGTGCTCGACGCCGGCAGCGGCGACGACAGCGGGGTGGCGGCCGGGCTGCTCAACCTCGATCCGAAGGTCTCCCTGGCGACGATGATCGTCGCCTACGTGGTCAAGTGGTACTTCGGCCGCCGCCACGAGGCGGGGGAAGGCCGCTTCTCCGGCGTGCTCGCCACGTTCGGGGAACTCGCTTTCGCGTTCTTCGGGATCAACGCGATCGCCGCCGCCGCGGGGGCGCGCTCCGACTGGATCGGTCAGCGGTCCGCCATCGCCGCCTGGCACGACTTCGCGGCCAACGCCGAGGAGAGCGTCCCGGGGTGGAAGCCGGTCGCGGAGTGGCTGGGCGGCGTCTGGCCGTACGTCATCGACGCCCTCGCCATCCCGCTCACGTGGCTGACGATCGGCATCCTGGTCTACGGCGCGTACGCGGAGGACACCCGGACCACGATCAGGGGGACGCGCCTGGAGCAGGCGGCGGTCCACCTGGAGCGCACCCACAACTGGACGCGTCTCGCCCTCGCGAAGCTGAGCGCCGGCTGGACCGCTCGATGGATCCCGCTGCTCAACTCCCTGCGCCTGACGGTGCGCGGGGGCGCCCCGCTGTTCGGGCTGTTCGCCCTCTGCTACGTCGGCCTGCACGTCGGCGGCGACTACCTCCTCAGGGCCGGTCGCTACCTCACCGCGAGCGAGGAGCCGTACCTGTGGTTCGCGACCGGTGAGCCGGTCGTCTACGTCGTGGACCTGGTCGTGACCCTGGTGACGATGTGCCTGATCGCCGCCACGTTCGACCTAGCCGCGACCCGCCGCAGGCTCACCGCCGGAACCGAAGAACATGATCGTTCTTCTCCTGCGAGGTGAAGGCGGCCTTCACGAAGTCTTCGGCGGACTGATCGGGCACGTCCCGGTAGGTGCTCGGCCGTAGGACGACCTCGACTTCGTCGGTCAGGGACGGCGGGACCACGCCCATCATCTCCAGCCGATACGGTGTGCCGATCTTGTTGTCCTTGACGTCGGGTGGCGTCTCGTTGTTCACCATCTCCACCTGCCACGTGCGCCCGGCTCGGTCGGTGAACCTGACCTCTACCGGCTCTCCGTGACGAATGGCGCCCTCGGCGTCGAGCGCGGTCCTGGTCGCCACGACCTTCAGCCACTGGCGGTCGGACCGCTCCGGCTTGCCGGTGGGATCCTTGATCTTCTCCACGGTCGCCCGCCACGACACGTGCTGCCAGACTGCCGCCTGGCCGGGCTGCACGACCTGGACGGTGTCGTCGGGGCGGCCGTACTTGTACGCCTGGTAGCCGAACACCGTCGGGGCGCCGGCGGCGAGCACGACGGACAGCACGGTTCCCCCCACGAGCAGGCCCGTACGCCGCTTGGGCGCTGTGGGCTCCTCTGCGGGCACTTCGGCGGGGGGCTCCGCGGGGGGCTCCGGGGATGGGGGAACGGGCGCGAGCGCCGCGGGAGGCGGCTGCCGGTTCGTCCGCAGCGCGGGGAAGGGCTGCGTGGACCTGTCCTCCCCTTCGGGCTCCAGAGGCGGCCACACACGCAGGTCCGTCGGTGGCTTCAGCGTGCCGGGGATGGGCACGGAGAGCGGAGCCGTCGGTATGGGCGCGGGAAGCGGGCCGCTGTAGGTGATGTCGGAGGGCTGCTCGGCCGGAGGAGCGAACCAGTCGCGGGCGTCCGGGCCGTTCCTCGGCGGGGTTCCGTCCATGGGCGTCTCGGTCATCGGCTCTCGCTCACGAGAGAGTGGTGGTCCTCCGCCTGTGAGATCAGCCGGCCGGCAGCGGCGCCGGACAGCCCCAGGTCGATCTGCGCCTCGGGCGCGTAGTTGTCGCTCACCAGCGGGCTTACGGGAGGGATGAAGACGAGGTCGGCGCCCGGCACCGCGTCTTCTGGCACTTCGAAGACGAGCAGCCCGCTGGACCAGAACCCGGGCTGGATGTACTTGTTGAACAGCGTCAGTGCGTCGTTGACCTTGTCCGTCGGCTGGTAGCGCCGGCCGTCCGCCGTCAGGAGGACGGGGGGACTGAGCTTGCTCAGCTTGAAAGGCTCGCGCGCGCTCGTCGCCGAGACGTCGATCAGGAGGAACAGGTTGCTCGTGGCCACCTTGGACACCTTGTTGGAGTAGTCCGTGGTGTCCACGGCGTGAGCGGCCGTGACCGACAGGGCCTTGACGGTGAAGCGCTTGGTCTCCACCGTCTCGCCGATCCGGCCTTTGTAGGTCAGATAGGAGGTGCGCTGCTCGAAGGACATCGAGAAGTTCTGCTGTGCGTAGACCGCCGCCGCCGCGAGCACGATCCCGGCCGCTCCTGCGGCGATCCGCCGCCCCACACCGCGCCGTGGCGGCTTCTTGCGCGCCGCGCGCCGCGCGGTGCGGCTCTCCACCTGGGTGACCGCCATCAGCTGCTCTCCTTCCGTACGGGAAGGGTGATCCGCGTGGCCACCTCGGGCTCGAAGGGGCCTTTGTCGTCCTTGTACGCGCCCGCGAGCATCCAGTCGTAGCCCTGGTTCATCAGCCCGAGTTGCTCGTACACGAACGAGCCCACGTCGAGGCTGATCTCCGGGGGCGCGGTCGCGGTGGGCTCGATTTCGTACTTCACCACGACCGTGGTGGTGATCCCGGGCTGCAGTTGGTGGCTCTCGACGCCGAGGCTGAGCACGGAGACCTCGGGGCCGTACTTGGTCTTGATCTCGGGGCGGGTCCGCAGGAGAGAGCCGGCGAAGGAGCCGAACGGCGAGTATTTCCCGGGGTCCGGCATGACGCCGACCGAGGCGGTCTCCTTGCCCATGTTGGTGACCTTGAGGACGAGCTCCAGGTAGCGCTTGTCGGTGCCGAAGTCGCCCTTCTCGGTGGTGTCGATCGCCTTGATGAACTGGGTGTGATACCGCCCCTGGTCGATCACGTCTCCGGGCGAGACCGTGGGCGGGGGCTTCTCCGGGGCCTCCTTGAAACCGCCGAGCGCGGCGGTGACGCCGATGCCCACCACGGCCAGCGCGGAGGCGACCGGGACGAGGACCGGGCGTCGTCGGCGGGCGCCATTGGGGGATGACGTCATGGCAAGCGATCGTAGTACGACCACAGTTGCCCCATTGGTCGCATTGGTTCGGTCCCCCGGCCGGAAATACGTCCGAATGGCGAGAAGCGCGCCCTGACAGGGCTTCCAGCTCCTACGCTGTGACCGAGGCGGACATGGAGGGCCCGTGGGCGACCCGCACCCGGAGCATGCCCAGTTGCAGGCGGATCGGATCTACCTGGGCTGGCAGTACGCACTGCTGTACCCCGATCCCGGGCCGCCGCCGAAGCGACCGGCCAGGGAGGACGTCACCGAGGCTCCCGTGGACACCGAGTGGGTCCACCGGGAGCGGCTGCAGAAGGACCTGCTCAACCGCCCGGTCAAGATCTTCCGTACGTTCATGGCCGTCGTGGCCGCGGGCATCCTGATCCTCGGCGTGACCGGCCTGCTCACCTGGTCGTTCGTGATGCTTGGCCTGGTCGCCGCGGGCGGTGTGGCCGCCATCTGCACCTACGCCATCCGGCAGGGCGACCGCGCGGTCAACGAGCGGCTCGACGAGCGCCGCCGCAAGGCGCTGCGGGAGCAGGAGCGCCGCCAGCGGGAGATCGTGACGGCCCAGGAGGAGCACGCCGCGAAATACCGCGACTGGGCCGAGAAGAAGAACCGCTTCGACCGGCAGATCACCTGGTATGCCGTGGCGGTGCCCGACGACATCGACCGGGTCGACGTGGCCGGGGGCACGCTGACCGGCTGGTCGGCGCTGGTCACGCTGATCGGCGCGACCCGGCTCTACAGCGGCGGCCACCTGACCGTGCTCGACCTGTCGGAGGGCGCGATCGCCAAGGACCTGATCGAGCTGGCGCGCAGGGGCGGGGACGACCCGCTCGTCTGGGTGCTCCCGGTGGACCTGCCCCGGCTCGACCTGGGTGCGACGCTCAAGCCCGAGGCGTTCGCCGACGTGCTCGCCCACGTGGTGAGCGTCAGCGAGGAGACCAGCAGGGACATCGGCTTCGACAACGCGATCCTGGAGCGCGTGCTGGAGGTCCTGGGCGAGAACGCGACGATCAGCCAGGTCACCGCCGCCCTGCGGGCGCTGGCCCAGGTGGGCGACCCGCGCGACGACATGAAGGGCGGCCTGCTCACGGCGTCGCAGCTCGAACGCATCGGCACGCTGTTCGGCCGGGGCGTGGCCGACCGGGTGGTCATCGAGCGGGCCTGGGCGCTGGAGTCGCAGCTGCGCAAGCTGGAGACGCTGGGCTCCCAGGCCGTACGGCTGCCGCCCGCGCGGCTGCGGGTGGTCAGCATGGACCGGCAGGCGGGGGTCTTCGGCAACCGGGTGCTCGGGACGTACGTCGCGACCGCGCTCACGCACATCCTGCGCCAGTCGCCGGCCAGCGAGCGGCCCTGGTATCACACGATCATCGTGGCGGGCGCGGACAAGCTGCGCGGCGACGTGCTCGACCGGCTCATGGACGCCTGCGAGACCTCGCGCACCGGGCTCGTGCTGACCTACCGCAGCCTCACCCCGACCGTGCGGGAGCGGCTCGGCCGGGGACACGCGGCGGTCGCGTTCATGCGCCTGGGCAACGCCGAGGACGCCCGGGTGGCCAGCGAGCACGTCGGCACCGAGCACCGCCTGGAGCTCGCCCAGCTCACCGAGACGTTCAGCACGGCGGTCAACGGCCCGAGCGGCTACTACACCTCCACCGTCGGCGAGAGCCGTACGGAGGGGGAGGACAAGAGCGAGGGCGACCTGCGCGAGGACATCACCGAGTCGACCGAGTGGGGGCGGCGCGCGCCCACCGTGGTCGACGGGGTCCTGCAGCGGTCACGCGAGTTCCTGGTCGAGCCGCACCAGCTCCAGCAGCTTCCGACGACCTCCGTGATCGTCACCTATTCGACGGCGGAGGGACGCCAGGTGCGCCTGGCGGACGCGAACCCGGCGATACTCACCTTCCCCAAGACGACGCTGGGGGAGTTCGAGGAGATCCGGCGGGCCGCTCTCACGCCCCCGGAGTCCGAGCCGGAGCCCGAACCGGAGCCGGAGGAGCCCGTGCTGCCCGATGTGCCGCCCAACCTCGGCCCGCCGCCGCCCCGCCTCGACTGGCGCAAGCGGTCATGACCGCCTCCGAAACGTCGTACGCGCCCATGACACCGTCCGCTGTCGGTAAGGGCATCGTCAACCGGGGTGTGCGGGCGTGATCGTTCGAGGAGTCTCTCCCCTGTTCGTCGTCACCTGAGGGGTCTGATGCAGCCGTTTCCCCTGAGCGGGCCGTGGTACCGGATTCAGGCGATCACCGCCCCATCGCGTAGTTCGTCCGCGGAGTGGGACTTCGTCACGGTGCTCCCCGCGGTCCTGTCCGCCGCGCAGCGCAACCGGCCGTTCGTCATCGGCTGGCTGTCGCGGGGTTCGGGTGCGCCGCTGGAGCTCATCACCAACGCGGGACCGCTCACACCGCCCAAGCCGCCAAAGCGGGCGGCGACCACGCCGGAGCCGCCGGTCACCGGCCCGCAGCCGCTGCTGTTCCCCGGCGGCGCACGCGGCGTGGAGATCGGCGACGAGTGGCTGGCCGACCTCGCCGACCTGGTGTGGACGCCGTGCCCCGGCCGTCAGGCCCCGCCGCTCTACGGCAGGCGCGAGCCGGAGCCCGACGAGACCAAGCGGCCCACGCTGTTCGAGTCGACGCTGGTCACGCTCATGTCCCGGCCGTTCGCGTGGGTGGTGGTCGCCGAGCCGACCGACCTGCTCGACGCCGAGGTGGCCCACCTGCGCACCCAGCTCAACGTGCTGCGCCAGTATGGCGACGCCTCGGAGCGGTCGCGGTTCGACGCCGAGCGGGCCGAGCGCAGGATGCAGGAGCTGGACGCCTTCCGCGAGGCGGGCCTGTGGAACGTCCGGGTGCTGGCCGGGGCGGCCGGCCCCGACGAGCTGCGCCAGATCGCGCCGGTGCTGGTCGGCTCGGTGGAGATGAGCCACCACCCCTACCGGCTGCGCAGCGCGATGTCGCTGCCCGCCCTGACCGGCGACGGCACCTGCGAGTCCGTGTACGGCTTCGGCGAGGCGCTGGCCGTCAACCTGCAGGACTCGGCCGACGGCGCGGCGGCGCCGTTCGCGGCGACGGCCGGGGCGCTCGCCGCGCTCGCCGGGCTGCCGCGCCGCGAGGTGCCGGGGGTCCGGGTGCTCGACGCGGGCTTCTTCGACGTGACGAGCGAGGCCGAGGTCGATGGGTCGGCGGAGACCGTCGACCTCGGCGCGATCGTCGACGGGCAGGACCGCGCCGTCGGAACCTTCCGGGTGCCGCTGGCCACGCTGAACCGCCACGCCTTCGTCACCGGCGCCACCGGCTCTGGCAAGTCGCAGACCGTGCGTCACCTGCTCGAGCAGCTCACCAAGGCGGGCATCCCGTGGCTGGCGATCGAGCCGGCCAAGTCGGAGTACGCCGCGATGGCCGGCCGGGTGGAGCACCTCGCGCCGCTGACCGTCATCAACCCCTCGGCGCCCGACAACGTGCCGATCAGCGTCAACCCGCTCGCGCCCGAGCCCGGCTATCCCGTGCAGGCCCACATCGACATGGTGAGGGCGCTGTTCATGGCGGCGTTCGACGCCGAGGAGCCGTTCCCGCAGATCATGTCGCTGGCGCTGCAGCGCGTCTACGAGGCCAACGGCTGGGACGTGGTCACCGGAGGCGGCATCCCGGGGGCCGCCGTGCAGCCGGCCGTGCCCACCCTGGAGCAGCTCCAGCAGCACGCGCTGGAGGTCATCCAGGAGATCGGGTACGGCAACGAGGTCCAGGCCGACGTCGAGGGTTTCATCAGCCTGCGCCTGCGCAGCCTGCGCGTCGGCAGCGCGGGCCGGTTCTTCGAGGGCGGCCACCCGGCCGACATCGGCGGCCTGCTCCAGCGCAACGTCGTGCTCGCGATCGAGGACGTGGCCAACGACGAGGACAAGGCGTTCCTCATGGGCACGCTGATCATCCGCATCGTGGAGCACCTGCGGATGCGCGCCCGCTCCGAACCGCGGGGCGAGGACGGCGCGGGCGGCCTGCGGCACGTCATCGTCATCGAGGAGGCCCACCGGCTGCTGCGCGACCGGGGCTCCCAGCGGGCCTCCACCCACGCCGTCGAGCTGCTGGCCGGGATGCTCGCCGAGATCAGGGCATACGGCGAGGGCATCATCGTGGCCGAGCAGATCCCCACCAAGCTCGTCTCCGACGTGGTGAAGAACACGGCGCTCAAGGTCGTGCACCGGCTTCCGGCCGAGGACGACCGGGCGCTCGTCGGCGCGGCGATGAACCTGAGCGAGGACCAGTCGCGCCAGGTGGTGTCCCTCCAGCCGGGCTTCGCCGCGGTGTTCGCCGACGGCATGGACCGCCCGCTGCGCGTCCAGGTGCCGCTGGGCGAGGACCGCGAGCGCGAGACGCTCGGCCCGGTGCCGCCGATCTGCGGGCGGCGTTCGGCCGCCTGCGGGCGCGAGTGCCGTACGGGGAAGGCGTGCACGCTGGTCGAGCTGCGCGAGGCCGACCTGCTCGCGGTCGCCCCCGAGTGGGCGTGGCTGCGGATCTGGACCGACACGGTCGTCCTGGCGTTCGTGACGAACCGGTCGCTGCCGGGCGTGCCGCGCGTGCTCGCCGACATCTGGGCGGAGCTGCCGGCCAAGCGGCGCGAGTGCCTGCTGGCCACGCTGGTCGAGCGGTCGGTCGCGCGCCGCGCCTGGTCGCTGCGGACGTGGTTCGATCCCGCGCTGCTCACCGAGAAGGCCGCCGAGGTCGCCGCCGGGCTGCTCGCGGCGGGCCAGGCGGACGGCGGGGAGAGCGAGCCGCCGATGCGGGCGGGTGAGCGGCCGGGCGCGGCCTGGGTGATCCCGCAGGTCCGCTGGCTGCACGAGGTGGACCGGCTGTTCCCGTTCGGGCATCCGGCGCCCAACCTGCGCAGCCCGGCCCCGGCGATGGAGTATCCACTGTTCGGCACCGACCCCGCCGGTCGCCCGTACCCGCACCAGGGGGTCAACGGCGCCGAGCCGGCCGAGGGCGGGGTCGCCGTCGGCGTGCGGACCGAACTGCTCGGCCACCGCGCCAAGGCGCTGCGCCACCACCCGCTGTCGATGGAGGTGGACCGCAACCGGGCCCTGGCCTGGCGGGTCATCCTGGGCGACGACGAGCACGAGGGCATCCAGCGCGACGTGACGACGGTCGCCATCGGGGTGGAGCCGCGCGAACGGGTCAAATACGTGGCCCAGACGATGAGTGCGGGCTGGGTGGAGACCGTGCTGTCCTGGCCGCGCCGGTTCGTCCTGCCGTTCGACGGCGACACCCCCGCGGAGCTGTCCTTCGGAGCGTGATCCCCCCAACTTCGTAAGGAGTCCCGAGAGCCCATGCCCGCCCCTCGTCTGCGGCGACTCGCGTCCCAACTCACCTGGCACTGGGAGCACCAGCTGCGGCCACGCCTGTCCGGCCTCACCGACGCCGAATACCTGTGGGAGCCGGTGGAGGGATGCTGGTCGATCCGGGCGCGGCCGGACGGCGCCTTCGCGCTGGACTGGGCGTTCCCGGCGCCCGACCCGGCGCCGCTGACCACCATCGCCTGGCGGCTGGCGCACATCGGCCAGACGCTCGCGCAGCGGGCCGACTTCCACTTCGGCGACGGCACGCTGACGATGGATCGGATCCGGTGGCCGGGGCCGACCGCGACCGAGGGGCTGGCCTGGCTGGACGGCGCGTACGCCGGCTGGACCGCCGGCCTCGCCGCGGCGGACGACGGCATGCTCACGCGGCGCAGCGACGGTCCGCCGGGGACGCTCGACGGCCGCTTCCCCTTCGCCGACGTGATCTTGCATGTGAACCGGGAAGTCATCCACCACGGGGCCGAGGTCGCGCTGCTCCGCGACCTCTACCGAGCCCGGCGGCCCGGTTCTCCCGGAACGGCGTAGGGCGGGCGGAGGCCGGCGGAGAGACGACCGGCGCGGGGGCACGGCGGGCACCGCTACGTCGGCGCAGGCTCCGGGCGCGGTTAGGATCTCGGCATGAGTCAGCTTCCGTTGCGGGCGCAGCTCGCCAGCGCCCTGGGCCGCACGGCCGCGACGCTGTCCAGGGCCACCGGGCGTGGCGACGGCTCGGTGATCGGCGGCAGGGTCGGCCTCATGCTGGAGCCCGACCTGCTGCGCAAGCTCGCGGCCGACCGCAAGCTCGTCCTGGTCAGCGCCACGAACGGCAAAACCACGACGACACGTCTGATCACCTCTGCGCTGCAGGAACTCGGCGACGTGGCGACGAACGCCTTCGGCGCCAACATGCCCGCCGGGCACGTGTCGGCGCTCGCCTCCAACAAGGACGCGCCGTACGGCGTGCTGGAGGTCGACGAGAAGTATCTCCCCGAGGTCCTCGACACCACCAACGCCGGCCTCGTCTGCCTCATGAACCTGAGCCGCGACCAGATGGACCGGGCGGCCGAGATCTGGCTGCTCGCCCAGAAGTGGCGCCGCGCCCTGGCCGGCAGACCCGTGCACGTGATCGCCAACTGCGACGACCCGCTGGTCACCTGGGGCGCGTCCACCGCCGCCCGGGTCACGTGGGTGGCGGCCGGGCAGCGCTGGCGCGAGGACTCCTGGTGCTGCCCCGAGTGCGGCGGCCCGCTCGACCGCTCCGGCTTCGGCAACGGCGGTCAGGGCCTCACCGCGGCACAGATGGCCGACACCAACTGGGCGTGCCGTGAGTGCACCTTCCGCCGGCCCGAGCCGAGCTGGGTGCTCGACGGGGAGTACGTGACCGATCCCCGGGGGCAGCACTGGCGCCTGGACATCCAGCTTCCCGGCCAGGCCAACCGGGCCAACGCCGCCGTGGCGCTGGCGGTCGCCGAGACCCTCGGCCTCGATCCGGCCAGGGCGCTGCCCAGGCTGCGGATGGTCACCTCCGTCGCCGGGCGCTACACGACCGTGGAGCGGGACGGCCGGTCGCTGCGGCTGCTGCTGGCGAAGAACCCGGCCGGCTGGCTGGAGGCGTTCGACGTCGCCGACCCGGCGCTGCCGATCATCCTGTCGGTCAACGCGCAGGGGCCCGACGGCCGCGACACCTCCTGGCTGTGGGACGTCGACTACCGCATCCTGCGCGGCAGGCCCGTCCTCGTCACCGGCGAGCGCCGCCTCGACCTCGCGCTGCGGCTGGCCGTGGCCGGGGTCCCCTTCCAGCTCTGCGACTCGTTCGAGCAGGCGGTGGGCCTTCTCGCGCCCGGCAAGATCGACGTGATCGCCAACTACACCGCGTTCCAGCAGATCCGAGCGGAGTTCGGCCGTGCAGTCTGAATTGTCCATCGTCTGGATCTATCCCGACCTTCTCAGCACGTACGGGGACCAGGGCAACGTCCTGGTGCTGGAGCAGCGGGCCAGGGCCCGGGGCATCCAGACCAGGACCGTCCACGTACGGTCGTCCGACCCCGTGCCGCAGCAGGGCGACATCTACCTGATCGGCGGCGGCGAGGACCGGCCGCAGATCCTCGGGGCCGAGCGGCTGCGCCGGGACGGCGGCCTGCACGCCGCGATCCAGCGCGGCGCCGCCCTCCTGGCGGTCTGCGCCGGCTATCAGATCATGGGCACGGTGTTCGGCGGCGAGGAAGGGCAGCCGGTGCCCGGCATCGGCCTGCTGGACATCAGCTCGGGACGGGGCGAGCGGCGCGCCGTCGGCGAGCTGGCCGCCGAGGTGGACCCCGCGCTGGGCCTGCCCACGCTGACGGGCTTCGAGAACCACATGGGCGTGACCAGGCTCGGCCCCGGCGTGCGCCCGCTGTCGCGGACCCTCACCGGCATCGGCAACGGCGACGGCACGGAGGGCTGCTACGCGGGCCGTGTCATCGGCACCTACCTGCACGGGCCGGCGCTCGCCCGCAACCCCGCGCTGGCCGACCTGCTGCTGAGCTGGGTGACCGGACCGCTGCCGCCGATCGAGGACAGCTGGTATCAGGCGCTGCGCGACGAACGCCTGCGCGCGGTGCTGCCGAGCTGACCCCCGGCGCATCCGGGCCGGTCAGTAGATCAGCGCCTGCACGCCCTCGCCCAGGGCCTCCTCGACGAACGTGGAGGCCCCGGCGATGCGCACACCGTCGATCACGTCGTCCACGGTGATGCCCCTGCGGGCGGCGCACTGGGTGCACAGCGTGACCCGGCCCGCGGCGAGCACGGCGTCGAGCAGGTCTTCCAGCGGGGCGGCCTCGGCCAGGGTGAACTCCTTGGCCCGGCCCGGCAGCGCGAACCACGAGGACTCGCCGGTCAGCCACAGCGAGACCGGGACGCCGCTCGCCAGCGCGGCCGCCGCGACCGTGAACGCCTGGTTGCAGCGCTCCGGGGCGTCCGCCCCCGCCGTCACCTTGATCACCAGTGATCGTGCCATGCTGCGAGCCTAGTCCGCCGGGGTCGCCGCCGTGCCGCCGCATACCGTACAAGTTGGGCAATCGGGGCATGCCGCGCATGGTGCGAGGGCCCACTCGCGCGCCTCTAAGCTCGTCTCCATGGACGTACATCCCGACCTCGAGCCGATCGCCTTCCTCCTGGGCCGCTGGGAGGGGGCCGGGGTGATCGGCTATCCCACCATGGAGAGCGCCAACTTCGGCCAGGAGATCGTCTTCGGGCACAACGGGAAACCGTTCCTGACCTACGAGAGCCGCACGTGGCTGCTCGACGCCGAGGGCAGCAAGGTCCGGCCTCTGTCCACCGAGACGGGGTTCTGGCGGATGCAGCCCGAGCGCCAGATCGAGGTGTGCCTCGCGCATCCGACCGGCATTGTGGAGATCTACGTGGGGGAGGTCGTCTTCCACAAGATCGAGCTGCACACGGACGTGGTCGCGCGGACCACGACGGCCAAGGAGTACAACGCGGGCCACCGGCTCTACGGCCTGGTCAACGGCAACCTCATGTACGCCTACGACATGGCGGCGATGGGGCACCCGCTGCAGTCGCACGCCTCGGCGGAGCTCAAGCGGGTCGGCGACTCCGGCGAACAGAACTGACGAACAAAACGCCGGCGAATATCCGAGCGGAGAAAGAAAGAACCCCGGGCGCGCTCCGCCTCATAACGAGGCGGGCCGGCTGGACCATGGCCGGGACGGAAGTCGTCCGCGGCCGCCGGCTGCCCGGGGTTCCGGTGTCTGTCGAGGATTCGCCAGGATGTCGTCCGACATCCAGACGGAAGGTCCAGATGGACGAGTCCTAGCGGACAGCCACCTCGCTAGCCCAAGAATGATCAACCATTGTCTGGACCACCTCCCTTCTGCGTGCCTTCACGCTATGCGAGGGCCCCGCGCGGGGGCAAACGATTAATGCGATGAAGTCCGCGCCCTTCCCGCGGCAGCCGGGAGGACTCCCCCCGGGCGGGGCACGACTTACACTCTGGGCATGGCCGAGACTTGGCACGAGGAGCTGCGGGCCCGCGGCTACCGGATCACCCCCCAGCGGCAGCTCGTGCTGGAGGCGGTCACCGAGCTGGGACACGCCACCCCCGAGGACATCTGCTGCCGGGTGCAGCAGACGGCCAGGGGCGTCAACATCTCGACCGTCTACCGGACCCTGGAGCTCCTGGAGGAGCTCGGGCTGGTCACCCACACCCATCTCGGCCACGGTGCTCCCACCTATCACCTCGCCTCGGAGGCCGACCACGTCCACCTCGTCTGCCGGGGTTGCGGCGAGGTCACCGAGGTGGCCCCCGCGATGGTGGACGGCCTCGTCTCGGCCCTCGACGACGAACTGGGCTTCGCGACCGACGTCCGCCATCTCACAGTTTTCGGGGCTTGCCGTAAATGCCGCCTTTGACTTATTGTGGTCCGTTTTGGGGGCTATGCCCGGGTGCCGGTAGCGTGACGAGTGGCGCATTACGCCGACCGTCAGGAGATGAAGGTGACCGTTCCCGCGGAGGCCGCCAGGCGGCGCATAGTTGATCTCTTTCTGTCCAGCGAGGAGCGGTTGCTCCAGCGGTGGACTCAGGTGTCCGGAGCGTCTCCCGACGAACTACGGGACCTTTATCAGGCGTTGCGTACCGCTCTCGGCAGCGAGGACGGAGACTTCGCCGACGTACGAGGGCTACTCGCCGAGCTCTCCCGCGCCCGGGCCCGGCAGGGGCACACGCCCTCCGACACCGCGCGGCTCGTCTTCTCGCTCAAAGAGGCGTTGTACGAGGTGGCCGAGGCGGACGGCGGCCCGGAGGCGCTACGCGGGTTCGTGTGGTTCTCCCGGCTCGTCGACGACCTGGGCCTGTTCACCTTCGAGACCTACAGCGCCGCCCGAGAGAAGATCATTCTCGACCAGACGGAGCAGCTGCTGGAGCTGTCGACCCCCGTGGTCAAGCTGTGGGAGGGCATCGTCGCCGTGCCGCTCGTCGGCACGCTCGACTCGGCCCGCACCCAGGTCGTCATGGAGAAGCTGCTCCAGACCCTGGTCGACACGGGCTCGGAGCACGCCGTCATCGACATCACCGGCGTGCCGGCCGTCGACACGCAGGTCGCCCAGCACCTGCTCAAGACCGTCGTCGCCGCCCGTCTGATGGGCGCGGAATGCGTGATCTCCGGCATTCGCCCGCAGATCGCGCACACGATCGTCACGCTGGGCATCGAATTCGGCGACATCGTCACCAAGGCCTCGCTGGCCGACGCGCTGTCGTACGCGCTGAGGCGGAGCGGCGTGGAGATCGCGGGCGCGGCGAAGACGCGGATCGCGGTCAGGGCGGAGCGCGCCTGATGGAACGTGTGCCGATTCTCAAGCTCGGCGACATCCTGATCGTCTCGATCCAGATCGACCTGGACGACCAGAGCGTGCTGGCCCTGCAGGAGGACCTGGCAGACATGGTGGTCTCCTCGGGCGCGCGCGGCGTCATCATCGACATCACGGCCGTCGAGATCGTCGACTCGTTCATCGGCCGCATGTTCTCCACGATCGCCGCGATCACCCGCATGCTCGACGCGGAGACCGTCGTGGTCGGCATGCGTCCCGCGGTGGCGATCACCCTGGTCGAGCTGGGCCTGTCGCTCGGGGGCGTTCGCACGGCTCTCAACCTGGAGAAGGGCGTCGCGATGCTGGAGCACGTCAGGGGCGCCGCGGGGTGAGCGCGCCCCGGGAGCTGCCCATCGCCACCAACGGTGACGTCGTCGTCGTGCGCCAGCAGACCAGAAGCCTCGCGGCGGAGATAGGGCTCTCCCTGGTCGACCAGACGAAGATCGTGACCGCAGCCAGTGAACTGGCCAGGAACGCCCTCGTGCACGCAGGCGGAGGCCGGGTGCTGATCGAGGTGCTGGAGGGCGGGCGGCGGCCGGGCCTGCGGCTCGTCTTCACCGACGAGGGGCCGGGCATCCCGGACATCGAGCAGGCGCTGACCGAGGGCTGGAGCACCGCCGGGGGGCTGGGACTCGGGCTGAGCGGCTCGCGGCGGCTCGTGGACGAGTTCGACCTCGTCTCCGCTCCCGGCGAGGGCACCCGCGTGACGGTGACCAAGTGGGCCCGGTGACACGGCGATGACCCACCGGTACGAGGACGTCTGGGTGTCCACCGCCGACCCGAGTGTGATCGGCGGGGTGCGCAGGACGGCGGTCGCGCTGGCCACGGCCTCCGGGTTCGACCAGAACCACACCGGTCAGGTCGCGGTGGCGGTGACCGAGGCGGTCTCGAACCTGGTCAAGCACGCGGTGGACGGGGTCGTGCTCGTACGCCCCCACCTGGAGCGGCCGGGCGCGGTCGAACTCGTGGCCGTCGACAAGGGCCCCGGAATCGCCGACCTCGGCCGCGCCCTGCGGGACGGCTACTCCACCTCGGGCACTCTCGGCATCGGCCTCGGCGCGATCGCCCGCATGGCCACCGGCTGGGACGTCTACTCGGTGCCCGGCAGGGGCACGGTGCTGGTCCTGCACTTCACCCCGGACGGGCTGCCCGACCCGCCGCTGCGGGTGAGCGGGCTGCGCCGCCCCATCGGCGAGGAGAGCGTGTGCGGCGACGCCTTCGCCTTCGCCGACGATGGCGACGCGATCAGCGTGCTGGTCTGCGACGGGCTCGGCCACGGCGGCCTCGCCGCGCACGCCTCCCGCGAGGCCGTACGGATCTTCATGGAGGACCCGCACGCCCTTCCGGTCGCCGCCCTCGAACGCCTGCACCGGGGGCTGGGCCACACCCGGGGCGGGGCGGTCGCGGTGGTGCGGGTCGGTCGTGAGAGCGTCATGTTCGCCGGACTGGGCAACATCTCGGGCTGGATCGCCCACGCCGAGGGCCGTCAGGGGATGATCTCGCTGCCCGGCATCGCCGGGCACAAGGGCAGGCGTCCCCGGCAGTACGAATACGCGCTGCCGCCGCACGCCACGGTGGTGCTCCACTCCGACGGTCTCACCGACCGCTGGGACCCCGCCTCTTTCCCCGGGCTGTTCGCCCATTCCCCGGCCGTGGTGGGCGCGACCCTGCTGCGCGACGCGGGCAGCCGCAGGGACGACGCCTGCGTCGTCACCGTCAAACAGGGGCGGTGACGGGCGAGGTGCTCACCCGCGCGGAGATCCACAGGGATCAGGACGTCTTCGCCGTACGGCAACTGGGCCGCCGGATCGCCGAACTCGTCGGGCTGGAATCCCAGGATCAGATCCGGGTGGCGACGGCGCTCAGCGAGATCGGCCGTGAGGCGCTCGCGCTGGGCGCCGGGAGCGTCGTCGTCTTCGACCTGCGTGAGGACCGGCTGGTCATCACCGTGGACTATCCCGGCGGCGCCGACGTGCGGCAGAGTGAGGGCGTGAAGCTGGCCGGGCGCATGGTCGACGAGATCGCGCTGTCGGCCGAGGACGGACGCGTCACGCTGGTGAAGCGGGTGCCCGAGCACCGCAGCCACGGGTCGCTCGACGGCATCCGCGAGGAGCTGGCCCGTCGCGCGCCTCCCACGGTGGCCCTGGACGTGCTGCGTGAGCAGAACAGGGAGCTGGCCGGCACCCTGGAGGAGGTGCTCCGGCTCAACGCGGAGCTGGCCGAGACCAACCAGGGCGTCCTGGCGCTCTACAACCAGCTGTCGACCGAGCTTGAGGAGACCAACCGCGGCGTCGTGGCGCTCTACGCCGAGCTGGACGAGAAGTCGTCCCAGCTCCGGCAGGCGGCCGAGGCCAGGCAGCGGTTCTGGGCCAGCGTGAGCCACGAGCTGCGGCTGCCGCTGACCTCGATCATCGGGCTGGTCCGGCTGCTGCTCGGCGCGGGCGCGGAGCCGCTCAGCGAGGAGCAGGAGCACCAGATCACGCTCATCGGCGCCTCCGCCGAGACCCTGCTGACGCTGGTGGGCGAGCTGCTCGACCTGGCCAAGGCCGAGTCCGGGCGGCTGGACCCCCATCCGTCGATGGTGGACGTGGTCGCCCTGGCCGAGGAGTTGCACATGACCCTTCAGCCCACCGGGCGGGCCGACGGGGTCACGCTGTCGGTCGACGTGTCGGACGAGATCGGCGAGATGCTCGTCGACGAGGCGATGCTGACCACCATCCTGCGCAACCTGCTGTCGAACGCGCTGAAGTTCACCGAGTCCGGGGAGGTGCGGCTGGCGGCCGTCGTGGACTCCGCGATGGCGGAGGTCGTCTTCACCGTCACCGACACCGGGGTCGGCATTCCCCCCGAACACCTGGAGCGCGTCTTCGAGGAGTTCTTCCAGGTGCCCGGGGCGCTGCAGCTCAAGGCCAAGGGCACCGGCCTCGGCCTGCCGTACGCGCGGAGGCTGGCGGAGGCGCTCGGCGGCACGCTGGAACTGGCGAGCAGGCCGGGCGAGGGCACCACGGCCACGCTGCGGGTGCCGCACCGGATGGCCGGCCCGGAGGTGGGCCGGGTGCTCGTGGCCGACGACGACGCGGGCTTCCGCGCGGTGGCCCGGCGGATGCTCTTCGGGTTCGCCGCCGGGGTGGACGAGGCGGCCGACGGCGTCGAGGCCCTTGACCTGATGCGTGAACGGCCCCCGGAGGTGGTCCTGATCGACCTGCTCATGCCGCGCCTCGACGGCACGGCGCTGCTGCACAGGATGGCCGAGGACGACGCGCTGTGCGGCATCCCCGCGGTCGTCGTATCGGTGGTGTCCGAGCAGCCGGGACCGTCGCACCCGGTGCTGTCGAAGCACGGGCTGCGCAGGGACCAGCTGCTGGAGGCGATCCGGGAGGCCGTACGCGACAAGGCCGGGAACGCGGAGGGGGACGGGCATGGGACCCATGACTGACACCCCGGCGACGGTGCTGGTCGTCGACGACATCCCCACCAAGCGCTACATCCTGGCGAGCTGGCTGCGCCGCGGCGGGCACCGGGTCGTCGAGGCCGGCGGCGGCGAGGAGGCGCTGGCCGTCGTCCGCACGCTCAAGCCCGACCTCGTCATCCTCGACGTACGGATGCCCGACGTGGACGGCATCGAGGTGTGCGAGAAGATCAAGGCGGATCCGGAGACCGCCTCGATCCCGGTGATCCAGGTGTCCGGAAACGCCATCACCCCGGCCGACCGCGCCGAGGGGCTGGAACGCGGAGCCGACGCGTACCTCTCGGAGCCGATCCAGCCCGACGAGTTCGCCGCGACCGTGCGGGCGACCCTGCGCTACTACCGGGCGCGGCAGCGTGCCGAGCGGATGGCGGCCAGGCTGAGCGAGCTGGCCGAGATCACGCTGGAGATGAACCAGGCGGAGGACTTCGAACGGCTCCTGTCGGTGGCGGCCGAGGGCTGCTCCCGTTTGCTGGAGCGCTACTCGCGGGTTCTGGCGATCCCCGCGGACGGACGAGTGCGCAGGTTCTCCGCCCGGCAGGGGGAGCGCGCCGCGGCGCGGCTGGTCCATCCCGACACTTTGGAGCGGCTGAGCGCGATCTCCATCGGGGAGTCCCCCGGCGTGCAGACGTTCGAGATCGACAGCGCGACCTGGGCCCGCGTCGTCCCCGACAGCGACATCGTCGCGCGCGTGGCGGGCGTGCTGTGCCGTACGAAGACGGGCCGGTCGCCGGTGTTCCTCGGGGTGGAGACGGGCTCGCCGCTCGACGGCGAGGAGCTGAGCCTGCTGCGGCAGCTCGGCCAGGCGCTGGCGCTGGCGGTCGACGCGGCCCGCGCCTACGCGGAGGAGCACATGATCTCGCTCACGTTGCAGCGCAGCCTGCTGCCCGCCGAGATCCCCCGGATCCCCGGCCTGCGGATCAGCGTGCGCTACCAGCCGGCGGTGGACAACGTGGAGGTGGGCGGCGACTTCTACGAGGTCCTGCCTCTCGGCGATCGGGTCCTGGTCGCGCTCGGCGACGTGCAGGGCCACTCGCTGCACGCCGCCACCGTGATGGCGGAGCTGCGCAACGCGCTGCGGGCGTCGGTGATCGACGACGTCGATCCCGCCGGGTCGATGAGCCTGCTCAACGCCGTCCTGCGGCGCTACCACCCCGGCATGACGGCGACCGTCTGCCTGATGCTGATCGATCCCGCGACGGGGGAGAGCGAGATCGTCAACGCCGGGCACATCCCGCCGCTGCTGGCCGGCAAGGGGGCTGCCTATCACCGGTTCGGCAACCTGCTGCTCGGCGTGGCCCACGAGCGCTATCGGGTGGACCGGGTGCGGCTGCCCGAGGACGCCACCATTCTGCTGTTCACCGACGGGTTGATCGAGGACCGCGACAAACTGCTCGACGAGAGTCTGGAGATCGCCCGCCAGCAGGCCGAGGACGTGGGCGACGACCTGGAGGACTTCTGCGACCGGCTGATCGCCACCTTCGGCGCCCGTGAGGACGACGTGGCGCTGGTCGCCGTCCGGCGGGTGCCGTTCTGACGGTCGTCCACAGGCGAGCCGGCCGCCGCCACGACGGCGGCCGGGGACCGAATAGCCTTGGACGCATGCGGAGCCCTTTGCTTGACACAACCGGTGCGGTGGCCGCGCAGGCGCCGGACGAGACGGTCGCGGCCCACTACGGCGACCCCTACGCCGAGCAGCGCGCGCTGGCCGGCGGGCGTGCGCTGGTCGACCGGAGCAACCGCGAGGTCGTGCGGATCACCGGGCCCGACCGGCTGAGCTGGCTCAACGACCTCAGCTCCCAGAAGCTCGACACGCTCCAGCCGGGAACGCCCACCCAGACGCTGCTGCTCGACCCGCAGGGCCGCGTGGAGCACCACCTCACGCTCGTGGACGACGGCGAGGCCGTGTGGGCCCACGTGGAACCCGGCACCTCGGCCGAGCTGGTCGCCTTCCTGGAGAAGATGCGGTTCATGCTGCGGGTCGAGGTCGCCGACGTCACGTCGGGCTACGCGGTGGTCTCGCTCGCCCCGCCCGCGCCGGACGGGAGCCCCGCTGCGACCGGCGTGACGGTGGAGGGCGCCGTCGCGATGGGCGGCGACGTGCTCGTGCCGCGCGAGCGGCTGGGCGGCCTCCCGGACGAGCTGGACCTGCGGCCCGCCGGTCTGTGGGCCTACGAGGCGCTGCGCATCGCCGCGTACGTGCCCCGGCTCGGGTTCGAGACCGACCACAAGACGATCCCCCACGAGGTCGGGTGGATCGAGGCGGCCGTCCATCTGAGCAAGGGCTGCTATCGGGGACAGGAGACGGTCGCCCGGGTCCACAACCTCGGCCACCCGCCCCGCCGCCTGGTCTTCCTGCATCTGGACGGCAGCGTGGACGAGCTGCCTCCGCACGGCGCCCCGGTGACCCTCGGCGTCGGCACGCCGGTGGAGGCCGAGCCGGAGGCCGCCGTCGAGGGCTCCGCCGAGCCGGGCCAGATCGGCTTCGTGGGGTCGTCGGCTCGCCACTACGAGCTGGGCCCGATCGCCCTCGCGGTCGTGAAGCGCACGGTGCCGGTGGACATCGACCTGCTGGCCGGCGGCGTCGCCGCGAGCCAGGAGGTCGTGGTGCCGCCGGACGCCGGGCGGAATGTGAAGATCGACCCCGCCCTCCGCCGGCGCATCCGATAGCTCCCTAACGGCGGGCCCACCACCGCCGGGTGCAGAGCGCGGCGAGCACGGCGCCCGCCGCGTTGAGGATCACGTCGTCCACGGAGCTCACCCGCCCGAGCCGCAGGCCGTATTGGAGGACTTCGACGCCGAGCGACGCGGTGGCCGCGACGGCGGCCACCGCAGCGAGCGAGGCGAAGCGCGCGGAGCGGACCGGGAGCATCGCGCCGAGCGCGGCGAAGACCAGGAGGTTGCCGCCGATCTGCACGACCGCCGCCCCCGGTGACAAGCGCGCGATCTGCCCGGCCAGGTCCACCAGGGGGACGACGTGCACGCCCTCCTCCGTGCCCGGGGTGAGGATCATCCAGATCCAGGGCGCGGTCCCGGCCACCATGACGACGTCCGCGACGGACGCGCGGAGGGGAGCGGGACGCCCTCGGCGGGCGCGGCGGCGGGAGAGGAGCAGGATGGCGAGGGCGGCCACCGGAACGGCGCAGACGGTCGCGACGACGACGTGTCCCCACGTGTCCCACGCCTCCCGCATCCGATCATGATGCCAGGCGTACGTGCGGTCAGACGTCCAGGACGAGGGTGATCGGGCCGTCGTTGGTGAGGGTGACCTTCATGTCGGCGCCGAAGACGCCCGTCTCGACCCGTGCGCCGAGCGTCCGGAGCTCGGCCACCACGGCGTCCACGAGGGGCTCGGCCACCGGGCCGGGCGCGGCGGCCTGCCAGGTGGGCCTGCGGCCCCTGCGCGCGTCGCCGTACAGCGTGAACTGGCTGATCACCAGCAGCGGCGCGCCGATGTCGGAGCACGACTTCTCGCCCTGCAGGATGCGCAGTCCCCACAGCTTGGCGGCGAGCCTGGCCGCCTCGGCGCGCCCGTCGGTGTGGGTGACGCCCACGAGCACGAGCAGACCGGGCTCGTCGACGGCGCCGACGATCTGACCATCCACCACAACGGACGCGGAGCTGACCCGCTGTACGACCGCACGCATGGCCCCGAATTCTGCCACGTCCGGGGGCTCCATAGACTGCCCGCTATGTCGGAAATGGTCGTCGAGGTCGTCCGGTCGGGGTTCGTCGAGTCGGTGCATCGCGCACGCGTGCACGTGATCGGGGCGGACGGCGCACCGGTCCTGGTGTGCGGGGACACCTCCAGCCTGGCGTCGCCGCGTTCGGCCGTGAAGCCCCTGCAGGCGCTCGCGATGGTGCGGGCGGGCCTGCCGCTGGAGGACGAACTGCTCGCGCTCGCCGCCGCGAGCCACAGCGGCGAGCCCTTCCACATCGACGGCGTACGGAAGATCCTCGCGGGCGCGGGGCTGGACGAGACCTTCCTGCGGTGCCCGGAGGACCTGCCCCTCGACGAGGAGGCGCGCCGCCAGGTCCTGCGGGAGCACGGCGACGCCCGCCGGATCCTGATGAACTGCTCGGGCAAGCACGCGGCGATGCTCACCACCTGCGTGGTCAACGGCTGGCCGGTCGACGACTACCGCCATCCCGGCCACCCGCTGCAGCGGGCCATCCGCGCCACGGTGGAGGAGCTCACCGGCGAGCGGGTCGCGGCGACCGGTGTGGACGGCTGCGGCGCGCCGCTGTTCTTCGTCTCGATGGCGGGGGTGGCGCGCGCCTTCCGCACCCTCACGCTCGCCCCGGCCGGCACGCCGGAGCGGCGCGTCGCCGACGCCATGCGCACGCACCCCGAGTGGACGAGCGGCACGACCCGGGCCGAGAACCTGCTGATGAGGGCCGTTCCCGGGCTGCTGGTGAAGTCGGGCGCGGAGGCGTTCGACGCCTTCGCGGACGCCGAAGGCCGGGCCGGGGCCGTGAAGATCGTGGACGGCGGCGGCCGGGCCCGCGTGCCGGTCACCGTCGCCGCGCTGCGCGCCGCCGGGATCGACGCTCCCGAGCTGGCCGGGCTGGCCACCGCCCCGCTGTTCGGCGGCGGGGTTCCGGTCGGCGAGGTCCGCGTCCGTCCCGCCTGATCGGTCGCGGGTCACCTCCACACGCGGTCGAGGAACGCCGCGACCAGGGGGGCGATCTCGGGGAGCCGGTCCTCCAGCGCGAAGTGACCGGTGTCGATGACGTGCAGCTCGGCGTCGGGCAGGTCGCGCAGGTAGGCGCGGGCTCCGGGCTCGGGGAAGAACATGTCGTCGCGACCCCACGTGATCAGCGCCGGCGGCCGGTGCTCGCGGAGCCAGGCCTGCCACAGCGGGTAGCGCGCCACGTTGGTGTGGTAGTCGAAGGCCAGTGCCACCTGGGCCTCCTTGCGCCCCGGCAGGTCGAGGAAGTGCTGGTCGAGGGTCCAGCCGTCCGGGGCCACCAGCCGTGGGTCGGTCGTGCCGCCCTCGTACTGGCCGCGGGTCATCTCCAGCGTCAGCAGCGCCCGCACCCTGTCCTCGTCGCCCTCGACGTCGGGGCGCAGCGCGATGAAGGCCCGGGCGCCGTCCGACAGGCCCTCCTCGTACGCGTTGCCGTTCTGCACGACGAGACCGGCGATCCACTCGGGGTGCCGGGTCGCCAGCCGGAATCCCACCGGAGCGCCGAAGTCGAAGACGTACATGACGAACCGGGTCAGCCCGAGCCGTTCGGCGAAGCCCTCCATCACGCCGGCGAGGGCGTCGAAGCTGTAGGTGAAGCCCGCGGGCGCCTCAGTGTGCCCGAAACCGGGGTAGTCGGGCGCGATCAGCCGATAGCGGGACCCGAGCACGTCGATGAGCCGGCGGAACTGGTGTGACGCGGACGGGAATCCGTGCAGCAGCAGCATCACGGGGGCGTCGTCGCCGCCCTCGTCCGGCACCGACTCGCGGTAGAAGACCCGCACGATCCCCGACATCGACGTGCCGGTGGAGCGTGCGCGGAACCGTGAGCAGCGTCATGCTAATGCCTCCTCGCGACAATGATGCATTAGTTCTAGCCATCGCCCATCTAATGTGTCAATCGCCTGGGTTAGCATTAGCCGCATGAGTGATCTGGTCCCCCTCACCGGGGAGCCGCTCGCCCTCGACCTGGTCAACACCCGGCCGCGCACGCCGGACGGCCCGGTCGACCTGATCGCCACCGTCGACGGGCTGCGCGCCTGGCTGGGCCTGCAGGCCGACCGGCTCGGCGGCGTGCTGCCGGAGGGCGGGCAGGCGCGGTTGCCCGGCGACGACCTCGCCGCGGCGGTGAGCGCGGTGCACGAGGTGCGTGCGCACGCGGCGGCCGCGATCGACCAGGCGAGACGGGGCCTGCGGCCGCCGGAGGACGCGCTGCGCGGCCTCAACAGGGCGCAGCGTGCGGCGCCCGCCGTCCGCGAGCTGGTCTGGGACGGCGTGGCCGTGACGGCCGCGCCGCGCAGGGAGGGCTCGCCGGGCGCCCGGCTGGCGGCCGTGCTCGCCGAGGCGGTCGCCGAGTTGCTGACCGACCCGGCCGTCACGACCGTGCGGAAGTGCGCGGCCGACGACTGCGCGATGCTGTTCCTGCCCGCCCATCCGCGCCGGCGCTGGTGTTCGGCGGCGCGGTGCGGCAACCGGGCCCGGGTCGCCCGGCACTACCGGCGTCACCGCGCCGCCGGCTCCGGCTGACGGCTCCGGCTGAGAGAGGGTTACAGCGAGCGGAACTGGCGCGAGGTCGAGATCGCCCCGGAGGTGGTCATGACGAACGTCCGCATCGAGTCGGCGAACCTGGACAGGTCCCACTCGGCCGGGCCCTGATACCAGTACAGGTGGTCGGTCTGCCGCCCGTTGCCGTTGAACGCGCTGACCACCCGCGCCCACCGGTCCACGCTGTCGAAGATCACCGCATAGGGCAGGTAGCGGGAGAAGAGCTCCACGCGCTGGCCGGCGGGGACGTCGTCGATGCTCGCCCCGGTCAGGTACTCCCGGAACCCGAGCGTGTGCGCCAGGGCCGCGGCGCCCCTGGCCGTCTTGGCCGGCATGTACTGGGCGCCGAAGGCCAGAGCGGCTCCGGCGATGATCAGGGCGAGTCCCAGCAGGCCGTACGTCGTGAGCCAGGCGAGCACGACGGTGGCGATCACCCCGAGCGCGACCACGGCCAGGCCGAGGGTCGTCCAGCGCGACCGGGTGGAGTCGGGCCGCCGGGCGAACCAGCCCTGCGCCACGACGTCCTGATACAGCGCGTCGCGCACCGTGGTAAGGCGGGCGGCGAACGACCCGTGCAGCTCCGACAGCAGCACCCTGTCACGGCCGTCGAAGATCGCGTCGTAGAGGGCCCGCTCGTACGGCAGCAGCTGGCCGAGCGGGGCGCCGGGCAGCTTGACCAGGCACCAGTCGGGGGTGTCGTAGGTCTGGCGTGTCTGCTCGTCGATGCGCAGGAAGTTGCGCACGGCGAGGTCCACGATGGTCGCGGTCACGTCGACCACGTCGGCCTGTTCGTCGAACAGCGTGCCGATCTGCCCGGGGCGCACGTCGTCGGGCGGGCTGAAGCGCCCGTCGCGGTGGCCGCTGACCGGGCCGGACTCGCTGCCGACCACGCGGGCGTCGCGGCCCCGCGTCCAGTACAGCAGCCCCACGCCGCCCAGCAGCAGCACCAGCAGCGCGGCCAGCGAGCCGCCGGTCACCGCGTTCAGCGTGAACGCGGTGGACAGCTCGAACCTGCGCTCCAGGATCGGCCGGGCCCCCGTGGCGCCCTTCGGGTAGCCGACGACGACCGTGAGCGTCTGCCCTTCTCCGAGACCCTGCTGCTCGAAGGTGGAGGTGGTGCCGGTCTCCTCGACCGAGGCGCTGGTGCAGGCGATGGCCGCGCTCAGCTCGCCGGCGAAGCAGGACAGGTTCTGCACCCGGCCCGGGCCGGTCACGGTGACGACCGCGTCCTGCACGGGACCGGACACCGCGAACCATCGCAGCTCCTCGCCCGAGGCCGTGGGCGTCACGGCGCCGGTCACGTCATACTCCACCGTGCCCTTGAACGTCAGGGTCTGCCCGTCGTACGAGCCGCCCTTGACGTTGGAGATGCGGTAGACGCGGTCGTGGCCGTCGTCGAAGCGGGTCCGGGTGAGCGGCGTGCGCCGCACCGTCCCGCCGGCGGGGGTGACCGTCTCCTTCACATGGAGCACGCCGTTCTCGCGGAGCTCCATCGTCACCTCGTCCTTCGCCGGAGGCGCCGAAGCCGCGGTGACGGCGTGCGCGGGGGAGGCGGCGAGGACGGCGAGCAGTGCCGCCAGTCCGAGCCGGCGCGCGAGATCCACCATGAGCCGCAACCCTACCGGTCCCGGTGCTCCAACTGAGGATCGAATGCGAGCCGGCCGGACCGGTCAGGAATCGAGAAGCCCGGGGACCACCCCCGGCCGTAGCGTCATAGGCATGGAACTCACCCTTCACTACTGCTACATCACGATCGACGACGGCGACGCCGCGCTCGCCTTCTACCGGGACGTGCTCGGCCTCGAGCTCCGCAACGACGTCGGATACGCGGGCGCCCGCTGGCTGACCATGGGCCCGCCGTCCCAGCCGGACGTCAACATCGTCCTCGAGACGGTCAACGCCGACCCGACCGCCTCCCCGGAGGACCAGGCGGCGCTGAGCGACCTGCTCGCGAAGGGCAGGCTGCGCGCCGTCGTCTTCGCCACCCCCGACTGCGACGCGACCTTCGAGAAGATCCGCGAGTCCGGCGCCGACGTCCTGCAGGAGCCGATCGACCAGCCGTACGGCGTCCGCGACTGCGCCTTCCGCGACCCGGCCGGCAACATGGTCCGCTTCCAGCAGCTCGGCAAGGGCTGACGCGGCTGCGCCGCCGGGATCCGGCGCCCCTCTTCCCGGGGGCGCCGGATCGGTAGGGTAACCGTCCATGGGACACACCCGGCTGTATCGGAACGGGACCCTGGAGGCCGAGGGCTTTCCGGTCGCCGACGTCTCCGAGAAGGTCAAGGACCCGTCGGCCGTGGTGTGGTTCGACATGTGCGCCCCCACCGAGGAGGACCTCCACGCCATCAGCGAGGAGCTGGGGCTGCACGCCCTGGCGGTGGAGGACGCGCTGCAGCACCGGCAGCGGCCCAAGCTCGACGTCTACGACAGCCACATGTTCCTGAGCGTCTACGCGGCGGCCTTCGACGGCGAGTCCGGCCAGGTGCGCATCGCCCCAGCCACCGCCTTCATCACGAAGAACGCGCTGGTCACCGTGCGCCAGTCGGACGACTTCTCCATCGAAGAGGTGGTCCGGCGCTGGGACGAGGGGGCGTCCCTGGCCCGGCACGGCGTCGCGTTCCTGCTGCACGGCCTGCTCGACTACGTGGTGGACAGCCACTTCGAGACCGTCGAGGCGATGGACGAGCAGGTCGAGGACCTGGAGGGGACGGTGTTCGGCGACCGGCCGGTCGGCCCCGAGGACCAGCGGCGCACGTTCGAGTTGCGCAAGGGCCTGGTCACGCTGCGCCGGATCGTGATGCCCATGCGGGAGGCCGTGAACACGCTCCTGCGCCGCAACGGCCTGAATGGCGACGGCGAGATGACGCCGTACTTCCAGGACGTGTACGACCAGGTGCTGCGGGCCACGGAGTGGACGGAGTCGCTGCGCGACCTGGTCAGCAACATCCGTGAGACGCACCTGACCATGCAGAGCAACCGGATGAACCTCATCATGAAGCGGGTGACGAGCTGGGCCGCGATCATCGCGGTGCCCACGCTGATCACCGGCTTCTACGGCCAGAACATCCCGTTTCCCGGCTTCGGGCACGCGCTGGGCTTCTGGGCGTCCACCGTGCTGATCGTCGTCGCCTCGGCGGCGCTCTACCGGGTGTTCCGGGCCCGCGACTGGCTCTGACCCGGGCGCCCGGGCCGGCCTGTCACCACGGCCCGTACGGCCCCTGGTTGCCGCCGCCCCGGTAGCCGTTGACCGCGGGCTTCACGTCGGCGAGGTAGATGCCCGCCGCGATGACGGCGGCGATCGTGAAGATGTTGGGCAGCCCCATGCCCATGCCCAGGTAGTTGATCGCGGCGGCGAAGGTGAACAGCGTCGCGAGGCCGAGGATGATCAGCCAGAGCGGCTTGGTCTGCTTGCCGGCCGCGGGGAAGGCGCTTGCGGGGATCCGCAGGGCGTGCACCAGCGCCCAGCCGGACAACACGAAGGCCGCGACGGAAAGCAGCCAGAAGATGATGTCGAGGATGCCGTACAGCCCGAACATGGCTCTCCCACACGGTCACAGTCACTGACGCCCCCAGACTAGTGGGCGGCGCCGACAGGTGGCGCGGGCGCGAAGGGCCGGTTCCCAGGGGAGCGAGACGGCGGCGGCCCGCCTCCCCCGGAGGGAAGGCGGGCCGCCGCCTGTCGTTCGCGTGTGCCGCGGATCAGCCGCGGGCCGCGGTGGAGCGGGCGCGACCGGTCCGCTTGGAGGTGGTCTCGGCGGCGATCGCCGGCTCGGCGGTCTCCGAGACCTCGGTCAGCTCCAGCGCGGCCTCGCCGCTCACCCGGCTGACGACCTTGCGGCCACGGCTGGCCAGGTCGTCGTAGAGCCGGTTGAACCGGGAGGCGGCGGCGTCGGCGTAGCCCTTCGCCTTCTCCGGCAGCTCGCGCGCGACGGTCTCCGCCTTGCCCTGCATGGTGGAGGCGTAGGCGCGGGCCTTCTCCACGGCGATGTCGCCGGCGCCGGTGAGCGCGTAGAACGGCTTGGACTCCGTGATCTTCTTGGCCTGGGTCGTGATGGTCATCGGTTATCCTTCCCTCGAATCCGGTGTAACGCCGTTGCGTGGGAGAACCGGGTCGTCCCCGAGATGCTCAGCCGATTGCGGCGGCTGGGCGGTGTCGGCCCGGTTCTCCTTACGGAACGACTCGTAGATGTCGATCAGCACCTGGCGTTGCCGCCCGCTGAGTGTGACGTCGGCCCGGATCGCGGCCAGCACGTCGCTGTGCGGCTCGCGGTCCTCGATGAGACCGGCCTGGACGTAGAGCGCCTGGGCGGAGATGTGCAGACCCTTCGCGATCTGGTTCAGGATCTCCGCGCTCGGCTTGCGCAGGCCCCGTTCAACCTGGCTCAGGTAAGGGTTGGACACCCCGGCCTGCGCGGCGAGCTGACGAAGCGAGATCTTCGCCTGCTGCCGCTGCTGGCGGATGTACTCACCGAGCGAGGCGACCTTGGGCAGTTCCATGCCCCCAGTCTGCCTCGCGCTGCTTGCAATTGCAAACGCGGTGAGTAATTCCAGCTAGCACCCAAGGCTCAACCAGGAAGCAGCCAAAGCAGCGGGGCGCTGATGGCGAGCACCACCGATCCGGCCAGGATCAGGAAACGGTGGGCGGCCGGAAGCGTGACCTCGGGCCGTACGAGCCGGTCGACCCGGGCCATCACGCTGGACGGCGCGGACACGCCGAGCGCGCCCTGCGGCGTGGGCAGCGCCGCCGAGGTGCCGAAGCGCAGCAGGGCGGTGGCCAGCCTGCGCGGGCAGCACCGCTGCCGGGCGCGGTCGTCGGCGGCCATCTCGACCAGCAGCTCCACCGACGCCTGCGCGTCGCGGACCAGCTTCGACCACGGCAGCGCGCGGCGCAGCGCGGCGAACGGCAGCAGCACCAGGTCGTGGCGCTCGCGCACATGGGCGGCCTCGTGCGCGAGCACGGCCTCCAGTTCCGCGGACGACAGCAGGTGCAGCGTTCCGTCGCTGATGACGACCTGCGACTTGAGCCCCGGCAGGCAGTAGGCGGCCGCCCCCGGGAAGTCGACCACTCGCACGCCGGGCACGGCCGGCTCGTCCCTGGCGACCAGCGCGAGCAGGAGCCGGTGCCGGCGGCGGGCACGCAGCGTCTGCGCTCCGGCCGCGAGGGGCAGCGCCACCAGCACCGCGAGCAGCGACAGACCGGCGATCAGCGCGGCCAGCCGCAGGTAGTCGTACGGCTGGCGCGCACCGAACTCCACGCTCAGCAGGAACTCCGCGAGCCCGTGCACGACGCCCTTGCGGTAGGGGTCGAGCGCGAAGGCGAGCAGGGCGCCGATTGAGGCGAGCCCCCAGGTCAGCCCGAGCGACTGCCACAGCAGGATCGCCGTGCGCGGGGCACGCCAGGTCCAGCGCGCGAACGTCAGCCGCCACGCGGCCACGGCGCAGATCATCGCGAGCGCCGCTAAGACCGCCGCCGCGATCACTCTTCCTCCAGCTCCGTGAGGGCTTTCAGCAGGATCTCGGCCTCCGAGCCGGAGACGGCGCGGGCGAAGCGGGTCAGCGCCGCGTCGCGGTCGCCGGTCATGTCCAGGGCCTCGAGCATCAGCTCGGCGACGTACGCGTCACGGCTCGCGGCGGGCTGGTAGCGCCAGGCGCGGCCGTCGCGGGTCCGGGTGAGGAAGCCCTTGCGGGCCAGCCGGTCGAGCACGGTCATCACGGTCGTCGGCGCGAGGTCGCGATCCTCGATGAGGCGTCCCACCTCGCGGGCGGTGAGCGGAGTGTTCTCCGCCCAGAGGATGTCCATGATGCTGCGTTCGAGCTCTCCCAGTCCCTTCACGTCTTTCAGCCTACCTGGGGTAGTACTACGTCCTGTAGAGAGGTGGGTGGCATGAAAATCGTTCTGGTCGAAGGCGACATCACCGAGCAGCGAGTGGACGCGATCGTCAACGCGGCCAACTCGTCGCTCATGGGCGGCGGAGGGGTGGACGGAGCCATCCATCGGCGCGGTGGCCCCGAGATCCTCGAGGAGTGCCGGGCGCTGCGCGCCTCCCGGTACGGAAGGGGGCTGCCGACCGGGCAGGCGGTCGCGACCACCGCCGGGCGCCTGCCCGCGCGATGGGTGATCCACACGGTCGGCCCCGTGTACTCGCGGAGCGAGGACCGATCCCATCTGCTCGCCTCCTGCTATCGGGAGTCGCTCGTCGTCGCCGACGCGCTGGGCGTCGGCACGGTGGCGTTCCCCGCGATCTCCACGGGGATCTACCGGTGGCCGGTCGAAGACGCCGCCCGCATCGCGATCACCGCGGTACGGCGGGCCGCCCCGGCCGTGGTGGAAGAGGTGCGCTTCGTGCTGTTCAACACCGCAGCCTATGCGGTGTTCGATTCGGCCCTACGGGACATCGGATAAGCATTGGGCCAAAATTTTCAGAGCCACTTGAGCATGTAGATTTCGTCGCGGTCGTCGCCGGGGGCCACCCGGATCGAGCGAGGCACCCGGCCGACCTCCCGGTAGCCCACGCTCGCGTAGAAGCGGTCCACCCCGGTGCCGCCGCGGCAGGTCAGCTGCAGCGCCTCCAGGCCGAGCGACCTGGCGGCGTCGTCGGCGGCGAGCAGCAGCGCCCTGCCATAGCCCTTGCCCTGGTGCTTGGGGTGGACCATGACGCGCAGCAGCCACCGCCAGTGCGCCCGCAGGCCCGAGCCGTTGTCGCCCAGGATGAGCCACGCGCCCGGGGCGCCGTCGTCGCCGTACCCGACGAGGAGGCTGTCCGGGGCCCCCGGCCCGGCGGCGGCGCGCGTGCGGGCGAACGCCTTGTCCGCCGTCGGCCTGACGTCGTCCGGCGTCACGGGAGGCACGAAGCCCACCGCGCCGCCCGCGTTGGTGACCTCCGCCCAGCAGCTCAGGAGCTCCTCGAAGAGCTCGGGGGTCATCTCCGGGTCGAGGACGAAACGCATGGGCCGGACGTTATCAACCGCCCCGTCCGTCAACCGCGGGGGGAGACGCTGCTCCAGGGCAGGGTCAGTTCGCCGAGCCGCCAGCGGCCCGGACCGCCCGTCGGCGGGGTCGCCTCCACCGGCCAGTCCCGCGACAGCAGCTCGGCCGCCTTGATCCAGCGCTGCCGCGTGCCGTACGCGCCGAAGGAGGCGCAGGCCGCCCAGGCGCGGTCCCAGTCCGCCAGGAACGCGTGGATCCGTTCGCCGGGCACATTGCGGTGGATCAGCGTCTTGGGCAGCCGTTCTGCCAGGTCGGAGGGGCGCTCGAAGCCGGTGAACCGGGCGGCGAGGGTGAGCGTGCGCGGCCCGTCCGCGCCGAGCGCCACCCAGGTCGCCCGATGGCCGATCTCCGAGCAGGTGCCCTCCACGAGCACGCCCGAGGGGTGCAGGCCGGCCCGCAGCCGGTGCCAGTGCTCCCACGCCTCGGCCTCGCCGTACTGCCGCAGCACGTTGAAGGCGCGCACGATCATCGGCGGGCGGGGGACCGGCAGCTCGAAGCCGCCCCTGACGAACGTCAGCCCCTCCCGCTCGTACGGCTTGGCCGCCGCGACCCGCTCGGGGGAGATCTCCACTCCCACCACCTCGACCGTGGGGCAGACCCGGCGCAGCCGGGTGAACAGCTCCGTCGTCGTGGTGTGGGACGCGCCGTAGCCGAGGTCCACGACCAGCGGCGCCGCCCCCGCCCGGGCCGAGCGCAGCAGCGGGCCGTACACGGCGGCGATCCAGCGGTCGCAGCGGCGCAGGCGGTTGTGCCCGGTGGTGCCCCGCGTGACCGTCCCGACGGGCCGGACCGGTCTCATGTCCCCGCTGTGACCCGGTGCACCTTGTGCTGGGCGGCCTGCGCGCGGGGCCGGACGACCAGCCTGTCGATGTTCACGTGCGACGGGCGGGTCACGGCGAAGGCGATCACGTCGGCGACGTCGTCCGCGCTCAGCGGGTCGGGGACGCCCTCGTAGACCTTGGCGGCCCGCTCGGCGTCGCCGCGGAAGCGGGTCAGCGCGAACTCCTCGGTCATCACCATGCCCGGCGCGATCTCGACGACCCGCACCGGGTCGCCGCACAACTCCAGGCGGAGGGTCTCGGTCATCGAGGTCTGCGCGTGCTTGGCGGCGCAGTAGCCGCCGCCCCCCTCGTACGACACCAGCCCGGCCGTCGAGGTGAGCATCACCAGCACGCCGTCCCCCGACGCGATGAGCTTCGGCAGCAGGGCCCTGGTCATGCGCAGGGACCCGAGGACGTTGACGTCGTACATCCGCTGCCAGTCGTCCACCCGGCCCCCGGCCACCGCTTCGAGCCCGAACGCGCCGCCCGCGTTGTTCACGAGGACGTCGCAGCGGTCCAGTGAGGCGGCCAGCGCGTCCACCGACGCCTGGTCGGTCACGTCCAGCGTCACCGGGCGCACGCCGGGCACGTCGGCCGCCAGCTTGTCGAGCCGGTCCCGCCGCCGCGCCGCCGCCACGACCCGGTATCCCTCCGCGGCGAGCCGGCGGGCCGTCGCCTCGCCGATGCCGCTGCTCGCGCCGGTCACCACCGCGGTCTTCATCACGGTCTCGGTCGCAGGATCGCTCGCCGCGGGATTGGTCGCGGGATTGGTCATCGTCACCGCCATCGTCCTTCCCCATCGCCTCGTTCGGCAGGCGACATCCTCTCAGGACACCCGATGCTCACCGTTGTCGGGGAATCCGGTGATGATTTTGGTGGTTATAACGCTCTCGGAGGTGGTTCGGGTGTCGGTGTTACGGCGTCGGGTCAACCGCGTCGCGACCATCAGCGTGCACACGTCCCCGCTGGACCAGCCGGGCACGGGGGACGCGGGCGGCATGAACGTCTACATCCTCGAGGTCGCCAAGCGGCTCGCGGCCCTGGGCATCGAGGTGGAGATCTTCACTCGCCGCACGGCCCGTGATCTGCCGCCGGTCGCCGAGCTGACCCCGGGCGTGCTCGTGCGCCACGTCACCGCGGGGCCGTACGAGGAGCTCGACCGCGCCGATCTGCCCGGGCAGCTGTGCGGCTTCCTGTCCGGCGTGCTGCGCACCGAGGCGATGTACGACCCCGGCCGCTACGACGTGATCCACTCGCACTACTGGCTGTCGGGCCAGGTGGGCTGGCTGGCCAAGGAGCGCTGGGGCGTGCCGCTCGTGCACACCATGCACACGATGGCCAAGGTGAAGAACCTCCTGCTCGCCGAGGGCGACAAGCCCGAGCCGGCGATGCGCGTGCTCGGCGAGGAGCAGGTCGTGGAGGTCGCCGACCGCCTGATCGCCAACACCGCCGCGGAGGCCGAGGAGCTGATCAGCCTGTACGGTGCGCCGCGCGAACGGGTGGCGGTCGTCAACCCGGGTGTGAACCTCGCCGTCTTCCAGCCCGCGTCCAAGGGCGCGGCGCGCCGCCGCCTCGGCCTGCCGCAGGACGCCCACGTGCTGCTGTTCGTGGGCCGCATCCAGCCGCTCAAGGCTCCCGACGTGCTGCTCAGGGCCGCCGCCCGGATGCTCGTGGAGGACCCCTCGCTGCGGTCGCGGCTCGTGGTGGCGTGCGTGGGCGGGCCCAGCGGCAACGGTCTCGCCCACCCCTCCCTGCTCAGCGACCTCGCGGCCGAGCTGGGCATCACCGACGTCGTACGGCTCGCACCGCCCGCCCCGCAGCCGGAGCTGGCGGACTGGTATCGGGCCGCCGACGTGACCGTGGTGCCCTCGTACAACGAGTCGTTCGGCCTGGTCGCACTGGAGTCGCAGGCGTGCGGCACGCCGGTCGTCGCGGCGGCGGTCGGCGGCCTGCGCACGGCCGTCAAGGACGGCGTGTCCGGCGTGCTGGTGACGGGACACGACCCGCACGACTGGGCGCGCGAGCTCGCCGCGCTGGCCCGGCGTCCGGACCGGCTCGCCGAGCTGGCCGCCAACGCCGTGCAGCACGCCACGGGCTTCGGCTGGTCGGCGACGGCCGCCCGGCTGGCCGACGTCTACGCCGGCGCCATGGCCCAACTCCACCGGACCCCCGTCGCGGTCAACTCGTAGGCTGGGGCGTATGAGACCGGATCTGGAAGCCGTCATCGCGTCGGCGCTGGAGTCCGCCGAGCTGTCCTACGAGCGGCCGAAGCCGGGCGCGTTCCTGGTCAAACTGCCCGGCCAGCACAAGCTCGCCACGTTGACCTGGCTCGTCGTCGGCGACCAGGCGCTCAACATCGAGGCGTTCTTCTGCCGGCAGCCCGACGAGAACCACGCCGAGTTCTACCGCTGGCTGCTCCACAAGAACGGCTCGATGTACGGCGTCCACTTCGCCGTCGACGACACCGGCGACGTGCACCTGGTCGGCCGGCTGCCGCTGGACGCGGTGACCGAGGAGGAGATCGACCGGGTGCTCGGCTGCGTCCTCACCTACTCGGACGAGTCGTTCGACCGCGCGCTCGAGCTGGGCTTCGCGACGTCCATCAGGCGCGAGTGGGAGTGGCGGGTCAAGCGCGGCGAGTCGCTGGCCAACCTCCGGGCCTTCGCGCGGGTGGTCGAGTCCTGACCAACGGGACGTCTGCCGCACGCCGATAGGATTGGCCGCATGGCGACTTTGGTGCTGCTGCGGCACGGCGAGAGCGAATGGAATGTCAAAGGCCTGTTCACCGGCTGGGTGGACGTCACACTCTCGCCGACCGGCGAGGAGGAGGCGCGGCGCGGCGGTCAGCTGCTCCTGGAGGCCGGCATCCGGCCCGACGTGGTGCACACCTCGGTGCTCACCCGGGCCATCAGGACCGCCAACATCGCGCTTGAGGCGGCCGACCTGCTGTGGCTCCCGGTCAAGCGCTCCTGGCGGCTGAACGAGCGCCACTACGGCGCGCTCCAGGGCAAGGACAAGGCCCAGACCCGCGCGGAGTTCGGCGACGAGCAGTTCATGCTGTGGCGCCGGTCCTATGACGTGCCGCCGCCGCCGATCGCCGACGACGACGAGCACTCCCAGCTCGGCGACGGCCGCTACTCCCTGCTGCCCTCGGAGCTGGTGCCGCGCACCGAGTGCCTCAAGGACGTCGTGGGGCGCATGCTGCCGTACTGGTACGACGACATCGTGCCGGACCTCGCGGCCGGTCGCGACGTGCTGGTGGTGGCGCACGGCAACTCCCTGCGCGCGCTGGTCAAGCACCTGGAGGGCATCAGCGACGCCGACATCGCGGGCCTGAACATCCCCACCGGCATCCCGCTGCGCTACGAGCTGGACGCCGACTTCCGTCCGGTCGGCAAGGGCGAGTACCTCGACCCTGAGGCCGCCAAGGCCGCCATCGAGGCCGTCGCCAACCAGGGCAAGAAGTAACCTCTCACGTCTGTCACGAAGGCCGCGTCCCGCTGTGGGGGCGCGGCCTTCGGTCACTTGTAGGCGACCGGCCTCCTCGCCGTGCCGGGGAACACCTGGACCAGGAGTTCGACGGCGCCGTCCGGGGGATAGGCCACCTGGTAGACGAGCTTGCGGCCACGCAGGTGCACTCGCACGCGGTACGAGCCCGGGCCGCGTACGGTGAGCCCTTTCAGCGTCGGCCCTTCGCCGCCGCCCAGTTGCAGGGACCCGGTCGGGCTCTCGTAGCCGACCTCGACCACCTCGTCCCAGCCTCTGACCTCCAGCGGCGGACGCCGGGTGTAGGACTCGACGGTCACGCAGGCGGAACCGGCCTCGTCGGCGGCCCAGATCGCCAGCGCGCCCCGGCCGCTTCCCACCAGGTCCTTCACCAAGTCAGGGGGATTGCCCTCGTAGCCGTCCTCCCACCCTTCGATGGTCCAGAACTCGGTCCACAAGGTGGCCCGGCGCTGCCGTACGGGCCTGATCTTCGGCCGGTGCCGGGGATGCGCCGCGCAGGCCCGCTCCTCCCGTGCGACGTACGCGTCCGACTCCGCCTGCCACCGATCCTCCTCCGACTGCCGCGCGCGGGCCACGGCCGGGCACAGGTCCGCGAGCGCACCCGCCAGGGACGCCTGCGGCGCCTCTTGAACGGCCCGCGCGCCGGTGTCGCCTCCGTGTCGCGTCGCCAGCGCGCACAGCTGGTGCCCCTGGGCCACGACGTCCTGGTCGGAGACCTCGTCCCACCCCTCCACGCCGGAGTCGTACGGGCGGTCGTAGCCGCGGACCGCGCATAGGAAGCGCTTATCCGTCTCGCTCAGCCCCTTGACCGTGCCGTCGCCGAATCCGGCACAGTCGAGTTCCCGTTCGGTGCTCACTTTGCCGGGCGGGGCCGACGCCGCGGGGAGGAGGACGACCGCGGTCACCGCCAGGACGCCCGCCGCCGTGCGGACGACCGGGCCGCGCCGTGTGTACGCGCGCCGGGGAGCGCGTACGGCGAACAGGACGAGGATCGGCGGAACGCAGTCGTAGAGCCTCCACGCGAACTGCTGGGACAACAGCTCGGGCGGCCCCCAGATCTGCGTGCACGCGGGGCCGAGCGCCGCGTCCAGCGTGGGGAGCAGGAAGTCGGGGAGGTCGAGGACGAGCAGGACGACGGCCACGCAACGGCCGATGCTCCGGCCCAGTCCGGTCCGCCCGCTCCGCACGCTCAGACACCAGCCCGCGAAGCCCAGGACGACCAGCGGTGCACCGTCGTACGAGAAGAGGGGAAAGGCCTTGACGGGATAGGCCCAGGGGGAGACCTGATCGTAGATGTCCCACCCGAGGCAGGAGCCCGAGGACATCGACAGGTAGCTCCGGCTGCCGTAGTCGCCGGTCAGGGTCCATATGACCCAGAAGAAGAGGGAAGGAGCGACCGCGGTCAGCGTCGCCGCCGCCCAGATTTTGGAGGCGCCGTGCACCCATGATCGTCTCGGCACGAGAGCGAAGGCTATTCGGCACGTGCGACAAACGACCCACAGTCCGGCGATTCGAGGGCACGCGAAAGCCCCGGCCCCCCGAGGACCGGGGCTTTCGCGCCCCCGTACGCCGCCGCGTCAGCCGGCGAGGGCGTCCGCGTCGCGCGTACCCGTGACGAGGTACACGACGTCGCGGGCGACGCGTACGGCGTGGTCGGCGTACCGCTCGTAGTAGCGGCCGGCCAGCGTGATGTCGATGGCGGCCTCGATGCCGTGCTCCCAGTCCTTGGAGAGCAGGACGCGGAACAGGCGGCGGTGACGGCGGTCCATCGCGTCGTCGTCCTCCTCCAGCTCCTTGGCGAGCTCGATGTCGCGGGAGGCGATGCAGCTGCCCGCCTTGGTGATCAGGTTCTCGGCGATGGCGCCCATCTCGACGAACGTGTCACGCAGCTCGGCCGGGATGGCGGACTCGGGGTGACGCATCCGGGCGAGCTTGGCGATGTGCTCGGCCAGGTCGCCCATGCGTTCGAGGTCGGCCGCCATCCGCAGGGCGGTGATGACGGTACGCAGGTCGACCGCCACCGGCTGCTGCGTGGCCATCAGCTCGAAGATCGAGGCTTCGAGCTCCTGATGCAGCCGGTCGACCTCGTTGTCCTGGGAGATGACGCTCTCCGCCAGCTGCAGGTCGGCGTCGAGCAGGGCGGTCGTACCCCTCGACATGGCCGACCGCACCAGGCGGGTCATCTCCACCAGGCGGTCGGTCAGGGCCGCAAGCTCTTCGTGATAGGCGTCGCGCATGGCCGCCACGCTACGCGCGCGTCGATGAACGAATTTCGACCGCCGGATGAACTTTTCCGGAAACAGGGCCGTCGTCCCAGGTGAGGTAGGTGGAAGAACCGGAAATGCCGCCTAGGCTGCTGAATGTGAACGAGTTGCTGGCGAGCATGGCGGCGTTGGGCGGATTCGTCCTCGGCTCCTTCGTCATGCTCGCGATCCGACGGCAGACGGACAAGCCCCGCACGCCGGAACCAGAAGACGACGGACTGCCTCCAGGGGTGGCGTCGGTGCTCGCCGTGCTGCCCTCCTCGGCGGTCGTCCTCGATCGCGAGGACCGGGTGCTGCGCGCCAGTTCGGCCGCCCGCGCCTTCGGCCTCGTACGCGGGGAGTCGCTCATGGCCGCCGAGCTGCTGGTGCTGGCCAGGAAGGTCCGCAGGGACGGCGAGATCCGCGAGAGCGAGATAGAGACGGCAGGCCGCAAGTTCGGGCAGGAGTCCACGTCGTTCGCGGTGCGGGTCGCTCCCCTCGGCTCCCACGGGCAGGTGCTGGTGCTCGCCGAGGACCAGACCGAGCGGCAGCGGGTCGAGGCGGTGCGCAGGGACTTCGTCGCGAACGTCAGCCACGAGCTCAAGACGCCGGTCGGCGCGCTGAGCCTGCTCGCCGAGACCGTCGAGGACGCGGCCGACGATCCCGAGGCCGTGAGGCGGTTCGCCGGCCGGATGCAGCACGAGGCCGCCCGCCTGACCTACCTGGTGCAGGACCTGATCACGCTGTCGCGGATCCAGGGCGGCGAGCCCATCCCGGCGCCCGACCAGGTGCCCGTGGACGAGACCGTGCACGAGGCCATCGACAGGTGCAACACGAAGGCCTCGGCCAAGGACATCGCGCTCGTCGCGGGCGGCACCGAGGGCCTGAAGGTCTGGGGCGACGAGGAGCTTCTCGTCACCGCGCTGCGCAACCTCATCGACAACGCCGTCGCCTACAGCCCCGAGCACACCCGCGTCGTGATCAGCGCCAGGCCGGCGGGAAACGCCGTCGAGCTGAGCGTGAGCGACCAGGGCATCGGCATCCCGGAGAACGCGCAGGAGCGCATCTTCGAGCGGTTCTTCCGCGTCGACGCGGCCAGGTCCCGGGCCACCGGCGGCACCGGGCTCGGTCTCGCGATCGTCAAACACGTGGCCGTCGCCCACGGCGGCGAGGTCGCGGTGTGGAGCAAAGAGGGCTCCGGTTCGACCTTCACTCTTCGCCTTCCCGCGTTCGGCGGTCAGGCGGTCCCCGTACCAAGCATGACCATTCCCCAGGAGGCCGCTCAGTGACTCGGGTACTCGTCGTCGAGGACGAGGAGTCGTTCTCGGACGCCTTGTCGTACATGCTGAGGAAAGAGGGGTACGAGGTCGCGGTGGCGGCCACCGGCCCCGACGCGCTGGACGCGTTCGACCGCAACGGCGCCGACCTCGTCCTGCTCGACCTCATGCTCCCGGGCCTGCCCGGAACCGAGGTGTGCCGCTCGCTCAGGCAGCGGTCGAAGGTGCCGGTGATCATGCTGACCGCCAAGGACAGCGAGATCGACAAGGTCGTCGGCCTCGAACTGGGCGCCGACGACTACGTGACCAAGCCGTTCTCGTCCCGTGAGCTGGTGGCGCGCATCCGCGCGGTGCTGCGCAGGCAGGGCGACGTCGAGGAGGTGGAGTCGGCCGTCCTGGCCGGGGGACCGGTCCGCATGGACGTCGACCGGCACATCGTGGCCGTGCGCGGCCAGCAGGTGCAGCTCCCGCTGAAGGAGTTCGAACTGCTGGAGGTGCTGCTGCGCAACGCCGGGCGGGTGCTCACCCGCGGCCAGCTCATCGACCGGGTCTGGGGCGCCGACTACGTGGGCGACACCAAGACCCTCGACGTGCACGTGAAGCGGCTGCGGGCCAAGGTCGAGGCCGATCCGTCCAACCCCCGCTGCATCCTCACCGTGCGCGGCCTCGGCTACAAGTTCGACCCCGCCGACGAGTGAGTCCGTACGGGCTCGTGCGGCTCGCGCGGCCCCCCTGACGTGAAAGGAGCCCCTGTCCGGCCGGACAGGGGCTCCTGCGCGTCTACGCGGCCGTCAGCCGGCGTTCGCGGCGGGCGTCTCGGAGGGAGCGGCCCCCGTGGTCTCCGAGGTGGCGGCGGTGTCCGAGGCGGCGGTGTCGGTCGGCGCCGGGCTCCCGGTGGGGAGCGACGAGGCCGTCGGCGTGGCGGTCGGCGCGGGCGGCAGCGTCGCGAACTCGCGGCTGCGCGCGATGACCGGCACGGTGAGCGCGACGTCGCCGGCGTTCTTGAACTGGAGCGTGAGCTTGATGCTCTCGCCGCCGCGCAGCGGCGTCTTCAGGCCCTCGACCGTGACCCCGGGGGTCTTGGCGAGGGTGCCCGGCTGGAGGTCGATGGGGCTCTGCACGCTGACCGAGGTGGCCTTCTGCTCCTCGGGGACGATGCTGGTGAGCTGGTCGGCGGTCCCCGTGCTGTTCAGGAGAGTCAGGTAGAGCGACGCCGACCCGCCGGCGGCGAGCTGCTGGCCGGAGTCCGGCCCGAGGATGAACGCCTGCGGGATCATGACGCCGTTCTTGCCGTATGCCTTGCCGGCGCCGTCGCCGTTGGTGAGGACACCCGCCTCGTTCGGCGCGTACGGCGCGTTGGTGTTGGCGTCGAAACCGGCGCCACACGCGGCCAGTGCAGGGATGGCGGCGGCGAGGAGCGCGGCAATGGCGATCGCCCTGCGACGGCTGCTGCTGGTCACGGTTCGAGGTCTCCTTGGTACGCACGTGTATGGGCAGCAATCACCTTATCCGCGCCGGTCACCGGTCCGGCGTCGGCTCCCGGTCCACGGGCCGCAGCACTGCAGGTCATCCGGTATGTCCTGTATGCCGATTCACAGAGTGGATGGCTTGTCAAGCCCCAAAACGAGGCTTTGACCTGCAGTTATGTTCCTTTCACTGTTCCGGGAGGCGGTAACCGCGTGGTACCCTGGAGTACAGCGGAAGGGGTACTCGTCACATGACTTTCCAGGTCGGCGACACTGTCGTCTACCCCCACCATGGGGCTGCTCGGATCGAGGCCATCACGACCCGAACCATCAAGGGTGAGGAAAAGACCTACCTGGTGCTGAAGGTCGACAAGGGCGACCTGACCGTACAGGTACCAGCGGAAAATGCCGAGCTCGTCGGTGTGCGCGACGTCGTCGGCCAAGAGGGACTCGAGCGGGTGTTCGACGTGCTGCGCATGCCGCACACGGAGGAGCCCACCAACTGGTCCCGCCGCTACAAGGCCAACCTTGAGAAGCTGGCGTCGGGGGACGTCAACAAGGTGGCCGAGGTGGTGCGCGACCTGTGGCGGCGCGACAAGGAGCGCGGCCTGTCCGCCGGTGAGAAGCGCATGCTCGCCAAGGCGCGCCAGATCCTCGTCAGCGAGCTCGCGCTGGCCGAGAAGACCAACGAGGACAAGGCGGAGGCCCTGCTCGACGAGGTGCTGAACTCCTGAACATCACATCGCCAAGGGTGGGCGTCGGAGTCGACGTCCACCCTTTCGCATCTGGTAGGGAGCTTCACCTCGCCGGTCTGTTCTGGCCGGGGGAGACCGGGCTGGCCGGTCACTCCGACGGAGACGCCGCCGCGCACGCCTGCTGTGACGCGCTGCTGTCGGCGGCCGGGCTCGGAGACGTGGGCGCGCTGTTCGGCACATCCGATCCCCGCTGGGCGGGTGCCGCGGGCGTGATCCTCCTGGAGGAGGCGGCCCGCCAGGTGCGGGCGGCAGGATTCGAGATCGGCAACCTGGCCGTTCAGGTCATTGGAAACCGCCCGAAGGTCGCACCTCGACGCGCGGAGGCGGAGAAGGCCCTCGGGGCCGCCGCAGGGGCGCCGGTGAGCGTCAGCGCGACCACGACCGACGGCCTCGGGCTCACCGGCCGCGGCGAGGGCGTGGCGGCCATTGCGACCGCGTTGATCCTCCCGGCATGAATGGTCCGTTCCAAACGGCCATGCCAACCTCAACGAGACCCGGAGCGTCTCACTAACGCGTGGGCGGCGGCTCGAACCAGGCGCGGAATCGAGTCGCCGCCCCTTTTTTCTTTCATGGCGCGCATATTCCCGTCTCATGGGGTACTCCACAGTCCGAGGATGAAAGGGTCACCCTCATCGGGAGGTCGATATGACAATCGAGTCCATTCTCGGCGCCATCGTCATCGGTGCGGTCATCGGCGCTCTGGGCCGGCTGTTCCTGCCGGGCCGCCAGCCGATCGGCTGGATCCTGACGATCGTCGTCGGCATCGTGGCGGCGCTCATCGGGACCGCGATCGCCCAGGTCATGGGCGTGGCCACGACGGATGGCATCGACTGGATCGAACTGGTCATGCAGGTCGTACTGGCCGTCGTCGGTGTGGGCATCGTCGCCGGCCTCAAGCGAGGGTCGCGGGTGTAAGCCCTCGTTCGGTGGGGCGGCCCCCGCCCTCACCCCATAGCGCGCAGGCCCGTCCGGCTCCCCAGCCGGGCGGGCCTGCGCGTTCTACTGCCGAGTGCGTCGAGTCGCCGGCCGCTCATGGTCGGCGAACGATGTGTACAAGTCGCGCAACGGCCGCGGGGTGCGTGTGGACAGCGTGAGGCAGGCGCTGTGAAGCGGGCAGGCGTCAAGCGGGCCATTGTCAGGCCGGGCACTGTCAGGCCGGGCACTGTCAGGCCGGGCACTGTCAGGCCGGGCACTGTCAGTCCGGGCACTGTCAGGCGGGCGGGCGGGGCGTGCTGCGCATCCGGCCGGATGGAGGCGCCATCGGGACAGTTCCCTGCCCGGTTGCCTCCTCGGCGTCCACTTCAGCGTCCTGCGTGGTGTCCTGCTCGGCGCCCCCGGGCTCCGGCGCGCCCTGACGGCCGCCTTCCGCGGCGTACGGCCCCCGCACGCCGTCCTGCTCGCCGGGGTCGGCGCAGTCCGATGCGTGGGCGGGATCCGGCACGTCCCTGATCTGGCGGAGCGGCTGGGTGTCGATTCCCGCCTCGTCTTCGGGCCGCTCCGGCTCGGCGTCGGCGGGCTCGTCCTGTTTGGGGCGGGGGTGCACGAGGACGTCACCGGTGTGCGGCCGTACGAGGTCGCCCCAGCGCACGGGACGGTTGCGGCGGGGCTGCGCCGGGCGTCCGCCCGTTTCGGCGGGAGCTGCGGGTGTCTCCGGAGCGGACTCGGCGGCCGTCTCGGCGACAGGCTCCGTCACCACCGGTTCTGCGACCGGTTCTGCGACGACCGGCTCGGCGGCGGCCGGCTCGGCCCGTTCCGTGACGGGCGGGGTGCGGGGCGCCGCGGTCGGAGGCGCGACCGGCAGGACCTCGGGCTCATCCTGCGCCTGGTCCGGACCCGTCTCGGATACGGCTTCGGTTTCCGGCGTGGGTTCGGGGACGGCCTCCGCGATCGCCTCGGACGGCAGTCGTACGCCGTCCTCGTCGGTGTCGGGGGTGACGACGCGTGGCCCGGCCTCGTTCTCGGCCTGCGGAGGGGTGACGGGCAGCGGCGGGGCGTACTCGGGCGGCGCGACGGTCTCGGAGACCGGGCTGACCGGGAGCGGAGGGACGTAGCCGGGGGGCGCCACGGCCTCGGGAACCGGCTGCAGGGGTGGCGCGCCGTGCTCCTCGGTGACGGTGTGCGCGGGCGCGGGACGCTCCTGCGCGGCCACCGGATAGGGGGCGGGGACGGCGGCCCGGGGCTCGCGCGCGCTGTCGAAGGGCACCAGGTCGACATCGGAGTCGTCGTCGGGGTCGTCGTCCAGGTCGGCCCGATTGGTGCGCACATGCTTCAGCAGGAGCAGCAGCAGCCACAGCCCGACGGCGAGCAGCACCCAGGGCGACAGGGCGACGACGAGAGCGGAGGCGTCGGGGTCGAAGGAGACGCCGACGGCGGTCGCGGCGTTCGCGGCGGCGGCCGACGCCAGGAGCACGAGCAGGACGAAGCCCGCCTGCAGGCGGACCAGGAAGCGCGCCTTCCGCAGCAACGGCACGCTGACCAGGGCGACGACCAGCAGAACGTCGAACGCGGCGGGATACAGGTAGGCGAGCCGCGGCTCGGCGCGCCCGGAGACGGCCAGAGCCCGCAGGTCGTCGAAGGACAGCGCGCAGGCGATCCCCGCGAGCACCGCGAGGGCGGCGCCCGCGAGGCCGATGGCCAGGCGGCGCAGCACCAACGGGATTCCGGAGGGGGTGTTTTGGGACGGGCGGGAGGCCGTGCCTGCCGCGCCGGGGGGAGTCACGTCCATGGCGTTTCGAGCCTACAGAATCGGAGTGACGATCGATCGCACTCGCGTGATCACCTGTTTCGTGTCGGAACCGGCGACTGCGCCGGGAACCTCCGGCGCGATCCCGGCCCGGTGTGTTCCGGTCGGGTGTGTTCCGGTCGGATGGGTTCCGGTCGGGCGTCCGGCCGCGTGGCTGGAGCGGGCGAGCATGCGGGCGTGGGCTGCGAGAGCGATGCGGCGCTCAAGGCGGGGACTCCGCCGGCGGTCGCGGCGTGTTCCTTCGATCGTCGGAGGCGGTCCGGCGACGCTGCGTGTCCGGCCGGGCCCTCGGAGAGGCGGGCATGCGTGATGCGGACTGCCGTACGGATCGTTACGGGTTTTATCTCGGGTTATATCGGGACTTATGTGTCGGAAGTTTCCATGATCGGCCACACTAAGCCGTTCACGGACGCCCAACTAGCCCTGTGCTGCGCTGTCAGGCGTTAGCCTTGCCTTCGTGAGCCTGCACCTCTACGACACCAGCACGCGTACGGTCCGTGAATTCGTACCGGTCGAGCCCGGCCGGGTCTCGATGTATCTGTGTGGTGCGACCGTTCAGGCTCCGCCGCACATCGGGCACATCAGGTCCGGAGTGAACTTCGACGTTCTCCGCCGGTGGCTCCTGCGGCAGGGCTATGACGTGACCTTCTGCCGCAACGTCACGGATCTCGACGACAAGATCATCAGGGTGTCCGCCGGGGAAGGCGTGCCCTGGTTCGTCGTCTCCGAGCGCAACCAGCGCGCCTTCACCTGGGCGTACGACCACCTCGGCTGCCTGCCGCCCACCGTCGAGCCCCGGGCCATGGGCCATGTGCCCGAGATGATCGAGCTGATGCGGCGGCTGATCGACAAGGGGCACGCGTACGCGTCGGGCGGCGACGTCTACTTCGACGTGGTGTCCTACGCCGACCGATACGGCAAGCTCTCCAACCAGAAGCTGGAGAACCTTCGGGCGGCCGACGACACCGACACCGACTCGCTGAAGCGCGACCCGCGCGACTTCGCGCTGTGGAAGGGCGCCAAGCCCGGTGAGCCCACGTGGCCGACGCCGTGGGGCAAGGGCCGTCCCGGCTGGCACCTGGAGTGCTCGGCCATGGCGACCAAGTATCTCGGCGGCACCTTCGACATCCACGGCGGCGGCGTCGACCTGATCTTCCCGCACCACGAGAACGAGATCGCCCAGTCGCAGGCGGCGGGCGACGGTTTCGCGCGCTACTGGCTGCACAACGGCATGCTCAAGCTCGGCGGCGAGAAGATGAGCAAGTCGCTCGGCAACTCGCTGCTGATCCCCGACATGCTCCGCAAGGTGCGCGCGGTCGAGCTCCGCTACTACCTGGTCGCGGCGCACTACCGCTCGGCGATCGACTACTCCGACGAGGCGCTCCAGGAGGCGGCGGCCGGCTACCGCCGTATCGAGGGGTTCGTCACGCGGGCGGCCGAGGTGATCCACGACGTGGACGCCGCCGCGCCGCTGCCCCAGGCCTTCGTGGACGCCATGGACGACGACCTGAACGTCTCACAGGCGCTCGCCGTGGTCCACGAGGTCGTCCGCGAGGGCAACGTCGCGCTGGCCCAGGGCAACAAGGAGCAGGTCGCCCGGCTGCTCGCCGAGACGCAGAACATGCTCGACGTGCTCGGCCTCGACCCCAGGTCGGAGCAGTGGCGTACGACCGGCGACTCGGGACTCCGGGATGTCGTCGACGCGCTGGTGGCCGTGGCGCTGGAGCAGCGGCAGGCCGCACGAGCCCGCAAGGACTACGCGGCGGCCGACGCGATCCGCGACCAGCTCGCGGCGGCCGGGATCGTGGTGGAGGACACCCCGCAGGGCCCGCGATGGGAGCTGGCACAGTAGGCGTGGCCCTACGCTAGACACCATGGCGGGAAGGGCTTCAGGGAAGCCGTCGAAGAAGCAGGGGCCGACCAAGGGCACGGGCGGCAAGGTGAGGCGCTCCCTTGAGGGCAAGGGGGCGACGCCGCCCGCGCACATGCGGCACTGGTACAAGGACAAGGCCCGCGCCGAGCGGATCGAGCGCGAGGGCCGGGGCGGCGGGGGCTCGTCGTCGCGTGCGCCGAGCCGTACGCGCCGGGAGGACGCCCCCGAGGTCATCGGCGGCCGCAACCCCGTGGTCGAGGCGCTGCGTGCCCACGTGCCCGCCAACGCGCTGTACGTGGCACAGCGGATCGACAACGACGACCGCGTCCGGGAGGCCATCAAGCTCGCGGCCGACCGTGGCATCGCGCTGCTGGAGGTCAGCAGGGACAAGCTCGACCGGCTGACCGAGAGCACCGTCCACCAGGGCATCGGCCTGCAGGTCCCGCCGTACGACTACGCGCATCCCGAGCAGCTCGTGGAGCGGGCCAGGGACGCCGCCGAGGTGCCGTTGATCGTCGCCCTGGACGGCGTGACCGACCCGCGCAACCTCGGCGCCATCGCGCGTTCGGCGACCGCCTTCGGCGCGCACGGGCTGCTCATCCCGTCCCGCCGTTCGGCGGGCGTCACCGCCGGCGCCTGGAAGACCTCGGCCGGAACCCTCGCGACCCTCCCCGTCGCCCGCGCGTCGAACCTCACGCAGACGCTCCAGGCGTACCGGGAGGAGGGCCTGTTCGTGGTCGGTCTCGACGGCACCGCCACGGTGGACATCGCCGACGTCGAGCTCGCGAGCGAACCGCTTGTCGTGGTCGTCGGTTCTGAGGGCAAGGGCCTGTCCCGCTTGGTCAGGGAGGCGTGCGACCAGATCGCCCGTATCCCCATGAACGCCGCCGCCGAGTCGCTGAACGCCGGTGTGGCCGCCGGGATCGCCCTCTACGCGGTCGCCCAACACCGTCGCCGGTGATTTCACCGTGACGGTACGGCCTCGGGCCCACTAAACTCGTCTGGTAGCAGGCCGCCTTAGCTCAATCGGCAGAGCATCTGTCTTGTAAACAGAAGGTCTGGGGTTCGATTCCCCAAGGCGGCTCCAGCGCAGAGGCCCCTTCCCATGATCGGGAAGGGGCCTCTCGGCGTCCGTACAGCAGTGCCGTACGGCGCCGTCCTCCGTCGCTACCGGCGCTCCTTCGAACTCGGTGGGTGGCAGAAGGCCGGCGAAGAGCACGCTGTCAGCTTCGGTGCGCCAGTCGGTGCACCAGCGGCGACCGGGTCACCGTTTGACGAGCATCACGTAAACGAACTGGTCGCCGGATGGAATCCTTTCCGCCCGGCGACCAGTGGACCCGCGCCGGTTGGATCCGGTCGCGGCCGTGGGGTATTTACGGCACGCTGTACAGGAACCAGAAGTTGTATTGGTAATCACAGTGATACCAGGTCCACATGTGGTTCTGGACGCCGTAGTCCCCGTACCGATAGCAGTCCGACGAGGAGTAGTAGACGTTACGAAGCGTATCGGCGTGCGCGGGGACGGCGGTCGCCGTGACCGCCAGCCCACTGAGCAAGGCGCCGACGACGGCTAAAGCTCTGATTTTCCGCACTTACTCTCCTCGTAGTGGATGTCGTGCCGAACTTCCCACTGCGGATCATCGCAGTGCGCGCGATATCGGTACAGGTCGCGTTGCCCGTCGCCGTTCTCTCGCGAAGTGACCTGCGGCTATAGCAGACAAGGGCTGAAAGTTTCCCTGGGGGATCTCCGTAACGGCGTCATTCACCCCGGAGGGCGGCCGGCCGATGAAACGGGAGGACATGAGATGGCTGGATGCGCCGGGTTAGGTTGGTCGGATGGGGACCTATGAGGCTCTGCCGGCGGAGCTGGTGACCGAGCGGCTGCGGTTGCGACGGTGGCTGCCGTCGGATGCCGAGGAGTACCGCGGGTTGTGGCTCGAACGGGATCCACGAGCGGTACGGCGGATCGACGCCGAGGGGCGCCCGACGGTCGAGGAGATGCGCGGCTGGCTCCGCGACAATCCGCTGATGGCGGACCGAGGGCTCGGGTTGCTGCCGATCGAGCTGCGAGACACCGGTGAGTTCATCGGGTACTGCGGATTGACCGTCGGCCGGGGATCTTTCGACGAACCTGAGATCGCGTACGAGCTGGCACGGCGGGCTCACGGCCGTGGCTACGCGACAGAAGCCGCCCGTGCGGTCGTCGAAGCCGCGGCGCGAACGGGACGGCGACGGCTCTGGGCGACCGTGCGGGAGTGGAACGCCCCCTCATTCCGCGTCCTCGAAAAACTCGGTTTCCACCGGAGCGACCGCATCACCGAGGACGCGGAACGCGGCAACACGATCTGGATGACGCGCGCACTCGAACCGAGGTAGAAGCGTGAGCGCGGGCCGCGATCCACTCCTGGCGAGACGTGCGGTTGAGGTCGTCGCGGTGGCCTCTCGCAAACCGGTAGAGACATATGCACATAGATCACTAAAGTTGCCGCTTCGGCACTCGTAGAGATCTTGAAGGTATATATGGCTCCGCGCTTGAAGCGGCTTCTGAGGTTATCGGTCGCGTTTACGTGTGTGGTGATAGTGGCGGGGTGCGGCACGCCTGAAAAACCCGCTGCGGCTCCACCTGCCGGCGTGCCTGCGGTCGTCCTCGGCGACTTGGTCACGCTGGAGCAGGATGGCACCGTCCGCATAGCTCAGGTCGACGTGGCAGGTCCCACGCTGGAGATCTACGAGGACTACCAGTGTCCGGTGTGCCTGGAGTTCGAGCAGGGCGACAACAACGCGCTCGTGCGAGAAATGGTCGTCAAAGGGGCGATAGCCATCATGATCCACCCGATGACCATCTTCCAGGACGACAAGCCGATCACTCGGGAGAACTCGCGACGGGCTCTTATCGCCTCGCTTTGCGTTCGGGATCCGAGCACGTGGCTGAGATATCACGACGAGCTGTACGCCCATCAGCCGGACGAGTTCCAGAAGGGCGGGTTCCCCAACGAGCAGCTCGTACAGCTCGCAGGGAAGGTGGGCATTCCGGCCGGGGAGTTCACCGCGTGTCTCGAATCTCCAGAAACCGCGGAGCGGGCCGACGCCGTCACCGACTTGGCCCTCAGCCGAGGAGTGGAAGGCACCCCCACGATCCGATATCAGGGCCAGGACCTCGATTGGACGACAAGCTGGCGTGATACGGGACAGGGATGACGCGGGGCCGAGCCGCGGCGCCGGCCTCACTCGGCGAGGCCGAGAAGCAGGTGGCGGGGGGCCGTGGTCCTGCGGCGACGCCCGGCGATCACCCTGCCGGTGGCTGCCGGGCGTCGTCCGTAGTGGCTAGCAGCAGGACTTGTCCGCGTTCGCCGTCTCCTTTTCGGCGTCGTCCGTGGTGCAGCAGACGGGGTCGGCCTGCTTGGTGAGGGTGTCGGCGTCGGCCTTGACCACGTACACCTCCCAGGGCTCGTTGCCGGGACCGTGGACCCACACCTTGTCCTGCAGCGCGTAGCAGCAGGTGGTGTCGTTCTCCTCGAAGGTCGCGAGGCCGGCCTCCTTCAGGCGTTCGGTCGCGGCCGTGACCTGGGCGCTGTCCTCGACCTCGACGCCGAGGTGGTCCATCCGCGTCGGCTCACCCGCCTCGCCCTCCAGCAGGACGAGCTTGAGCGGGGGCTCGGCGATGGCGAAGTTGGCGTAGCCGGGGCGCCGCTTGGCGGGCTCGACACCGAACAGCGTGGAGTAGAACGCGATCGAGCCTTCGAGGTCGGCGACGCGCAGAGCGAGTTGGACGCGGGACATGGCTGTCCTCCCTTAACCGCGAAGCGGCGGGCCGAAGCCGCCTGCCTGCTTCGATGAGCTTCTAATCAACGGATACCCGGAGTTTGTGCCCTCGCCTAGATCTGTGTCAAATTAGAGGAATGTCGAAGCAAGAGCTGCCGATCATCGACGCGCGCATGGACACACCTGGGGCGGCCTGCTGCGCGCCGCTGGCGTGCGAGCCGTTGTCGGAGAGCGAGGCCGTCGAGCTGGCCCCGCTGTTCAAGGCGATCGCCGACCCCGTACGGCTGCGCCTGCTGTCGCTGATCGCCTGCCATGAGGACGGCGAGACCTGCGTGTGCGACCTGACGGCGGCCTTCGACCTGACCCCGCCCACGATCAGCCACCACCTCAAGGTGCTCAAGCAGGCCGGGCTGATCGACTCCGAGCGCCGGGGCACCTGGGTGTACTACTGGATAGAGCCCGCCGTCCTGGCGCGCATGTCGGCCCTGATCGGCCCGGCATCGCCCGCCCTCGCCGGTACGGCCTGACCACGGGCGTCGGACGGCGGGTTTTCGCGTCGAGTTCTTCCCTGCCGCGCCGACGTCGTCACATGCCGCTCGTTCCCGACTCGCCGCCCTGCTGAGTGGAGTAGCTCATGTCCGAGAACGTGGAAGCAGTCAGAGCGGGTGTCGTCACCCGCTACGGCGAACTGGCCAGAGCCGCGCAGGCAGGCAAGCAGGTGATCGACTGCGGGTCGCAGGAGCTCACCGGCGGATGCTTCGGCGCGGCCGGCTACGACGACACCACCGGCCTGCCCGACGGAGCTCTCCGCGCCAGCCTCGGCTGCGGCAACCCGGTCGCCGTCGCCGACCTCCAGCCCGGCGAAACCGTTCTCGACCTGGGATCGGGCGGCGGCATCGACGTCCTGCTCTCGGCACGCAGGGTCGGCCCGACCGGCAAGGTGTACGGCCTGGACGCCACCCCCGAGATGATCGAACTGGCCAGGGCCAATGCCGTCGAGGCCGGAGCGACCAACGTCGAGTTCCTGCACGGCCACATCGAAGACATCCCGCTCCCCGATGCCGGCGTGGACGTCGTCATCTCCAACTGCGTCATCAACCTGTCCGCCGACAAGCCTCGTGTGCTCGCCGAAGCCTTCCGCGTCCTCAAGCCCGGCGGCAGGCTCGGCGTCTCCGACGTGATCGCCGACGACGGGCTCCAGTCCACCGAGCGCGCCGAGGCCGAACGCCTCGTCGGCTGCACCGCCGGCACCCTCACCGAAGCCGAATACCGCGCCCTGCTCGCGGAGGCCGGATTCACCGCGTACACGATCACGCGCACCCATTCCGCGACCGGAGGGCTCCACTCGGCGATCGTCCGGGCGTCCACGGCCGCAGCGCCGTCAGGCGTCACCATCCGTCCCATGCGGGAGAGCGACGCGGCGCAGGTCCTCGCGATCTACCAGGCCGGTCTCGATGGTGGGAACGCCAGCTTCGAGACCACGGCGCCGGACTGGCAGGCGTTCGACGCCGCGAAGCTGCCGCTCCACCGGCACGTCGCCGTCGACACCGCCGCCGGGCAGGTCGTCGGCTGGATCGCGGTCAGCGCCGTCTCCTCCCGCTGCGTCTACGCCGGAGTGGTCGAGCACTCCGTGTATGTCCATCACGGCCACGCCGGCCGCGGGATCGGGCTGGCGCTTCTGAACGCGCTCATCCAGTCCACCGAGACCGAGGGCATCTGGACGATCCAGTCGGGCATCTTCCCCGAGAACACCGCCAGCCTGCGCCTGCACGAGAAGGCCGGCTTCCGCGTCGTCGGCACCCGCCACCGCATCGGCCGCCACCACGGCCGCTGGCGCGACGTCGTCTTCATCGAACGCCGCAGCGCCGTCGCAGGCCTGTGACCGCCGATCGCGCTCATGACTCGTTTCGAACCCCGGCTCCGGCAGCTCGCGCCGACCGACGTCGCGGCCGTCCATTCCTGGGCCGGTCTCCCCGAGGTGTGCCGGTATCAGGCGTGGGGACCCAACTCTCTCGCGCAGACCCGCGCCTTCGTGGAAGAAGCCGCGGCCGCATGGCATGAGGACCCGCAAACACGCTTCGCCTATGCGGCTCTTCTGAACGACGAGGTCGTGGGAATGGGCGAGTTCCACATCCGCAGCCGCACCCACGCTCAGGGCGAGATCCGGTACGTCACCCATCCCCGTCTCTGGGGTCACGGCCTGGGCACCGCCATCGGCCGGCAACTGCTGCACATCGGCTTCCGGCAACACGGGATACACCGCGTCTACGCCACCTGCGACCCCCGGAACACCGCCTCCGCGGCTGTCCTGAGCAAACTCGGGATGACGCATGAGGGCCGCCTCCGCCACACGATGAAGCTGCGCGACGGCTGGCGGGACTCCGACGTGTACGGCATCCTCGCCACCGAGTGGAGGACCGGGCCACGCAGATGACGGCGACCAGACCGGCGTCGCCGCGCGGGCCGGGCCGCAGGAGAGCGACCGGCCTCCGGGGTCAGCGGTCGCGGCGGTGACGGAACCTGCCGCTCACTCCGCCGAACAGGGCCATTCCCTTGATCACGATCACCGGCGCCGACGGATCGGTGTCCGGGCTGTTGTGCACGTCGTAGCCGCCGAAGACGCCGACGCCCTGGCAGCGCACCTCGACCCCCTCCGGCAGGATGATCTCGGCCCCGCCGAAGATGGCGTTGACGGTGATCTCGACCTCTTTCGCCTCGAAGACGGCTTCGCTCAGGTCGAACTTTATGCCGCCGAAGACGGCCAGCGCCTTCGTCTGCCGCCGTACCCGCCAGCGGCCCTTGCGCTCGGCGCCGCCGAAGATGGCGACGACGTTGTCGGGCTCGGTGCTCTCGCTCGGCGCGTACGAAATTGCGCTCGCGCCCGCCGCATGGGACGCCGGGCTCACGGCCGGACGGTGCTGCTCGACCTGGAGGTCGTGGGTGAGGACCTCGAGCTCTCCCACGGTCTTGGCCTGGTAGAGGCTGTCCAGCCGCTCGGAGTACTCCTCGTGGCTCAGCTGACCCGTGCTCAGGGCCTCCCCGAGCAGGGCGGCGACCTGGTCCCTGTTCTGGTCTGAGGCGCGCAGGTGAGACGTGGGGGAGTCCCGACGCTGGGGGGCATTTTCCATGCTGGTCACGATAGTTCTCATTCGACCCGACAGGGAGTTCGTCTCGCTTCGAAATGTTCCTGTAGCCGGCCGTCGAGGAACCGGGTGATGCCGCGAACGCCGTCGCCGGTCAGCGTGAGCACGATGACCCCGGTGGCTTCTCCGTCGAGGGAGCAGGTGAACGCCGGTTGCCCGTTGGCGCGGGTGGGCTCCAGCTTCAGGCGCCGGCCCGCCCGCCACTCGGCGCTCGCCCGCAGGAATGAGGCGATCGCCGCCACACCGTGGTACTCGTGCGGCGCGGGCGGCATGGACAACCACGCGTCGTCGGTGAGCAAGGCGACCAGAGCGTCGATGTCGTCGCAGGTGAAGGCCTCGGCGAAGCGGCGGACCAGATGCCGTTCCGGTGCCGACCCCCGAGCAGGTGGCTCGGCACGACGATGGTCCATCGAGGCCCGTGCCCGCTGCAGCAGGCCTTTGACGGCCGTCGGCGTGGTGCCGAGCATGGGGGCGACCTCGCTCAGCGGATAGCCGAGCACGTCGCTGAGCACCAGGACCGCGGTCTGCCGCGGCGGGATCCGCTGGAGCGCGGCGACGAAGGCCAGCTCGACCGCCTCCCGTGCCGTGTAGCGCGCCTCGGGCCCGGGGGCGGCGTCCGGCACGAACTCGAGCAGGGCGTCCGGGTACGGCTGCAGCCACCGCACGTCGCCGTGGCGGCTGGGTTCGGGCGGCTGGAACGGCGGGCTGGGCGCGGGTGGCACCCGCCTGCCGCGGTCGCGCAGGGCGTTGAGGCACCGGTTGGTGGCGATGCGGTAGAGCCACGACCGCGACGACGCGCGGCCCTGGAAACCGTCCAGGCCACGCCAGGCCGCCAGCAACGTCTCCTGCAGCACGTCTTCCGCGTCGGTCAGCGAGCCCAGCAGGCGGTAGCAGTGCAGCAACAGCTCCTGCCGGTACGCCGTGAGCTCTTCGAACGCGATTTCCGCCACGAGCGTTCCGTTCCGCGGGTCTTCGGTGTCGTACAAGGCAGCACCGGAAGGAGACATGATGACCAGCTCAGCATTGCAGATCGCCCTCGCCTATCACCGGGCGTGGACCGGCGGGGACCTGGACCTCGCGATGGGCCATATCGCCGGCGACGTCGTGCTCGACGCTCCGGCGGGACGGCTCGCCGGGATTCAGGCGTACCGGGAATTCCTGGCGCCTTTCGCCGAACGGTTCCTCGTCAGAACGGAGATGATCGCGGCGTTCGGTGACGACGACCGGGCCCTGATGATGTACGACGCGGAGACGATCCCGGCGAAGAGCGCGCCCGCGGCCGAGTGCGTCACGGTCCGTGACGGGAAGATCGTCTACAACCGGTTCGTCTTCGACCGCACGCCGTTCGACGAGTTCCGCCGCCGGCAGGCCCAGGCCGGCGCCGTTCAGGGCCGCTGACGCGGTTATCGGGCCGCTCTCGACGGCGAAGGCCCCTTCTCTCGCTCGGAAGGGGCCTTCGCCGGTCGGCGCCCGCTTCCGCCGGGGCCCTTAAGCGACGGCGGCGGGCGTCCAGAGGCCGTCGATCGCCTGCTCCGCCGCCGCGAGGCTCTTGTCGGCCAGCGGGATCAGCTCGGTCATCGTCGGCGTGACGTACGCGAGGGTGAGCTCAGCCGTGATGAAGCGCGGCTCCAGGCCCGTCATGGCGAGGCCGTGCGGCAGCCACGGCTCCGCGTGGTCCCATCCCTCGCGGGGGGTTCCCGCCCCGTAGCCGCCGCCACGGCTCGCGAGGACCAGAAAGTCGCGCCCGCCCAGCAGGCCTTCGTTCGTCGTCGGGTCGTACGACAGTCCGGGGGCGATGAGGTGGTCGACCCAGGCCTTGACGGCGCTGGGCGCCCCGTAGTTGTAGAGCGGGAGCCCGAGCACGATCGTGTCGGCCCGCTTCACCTCGCCGACCAACTGTTCCGTCAACCTCCACGAGGCCGCCTGGGCGGGGGTGTGCTGCTCCTGCGGGACCACCCGGGCCAGGCCGCCCTCCTGGTCGAGATGCGGGAGCGGGCTGCTGCCCAGGTCGCGGTAGGCGACGGTGCCCCCGGGATGTGCGGCGCGCCAGGCGGCGACGGCCCGCGCGGTGAGCTTGCGGCTGACGGAACGCTCGCCCTGGATGCTGGCGTCGACGTGCAGCAGATGAGGCATCGCTTAACCTTTCAAAGATGATTGGTGCTGAACCAATGATTAGTCTCCTGTCTATCGCAGGTCAAGTCGGCTAGAGTTGGGTCATGACGTCCCCGCCCGCCGTCGAGCAGCCGGTGCACCGGTGCGGTGCGCTGCTCGAATACCTCGCGCGCCGTCTGCGTCTGCGTTCCGAGTCGGTGCTCGCGCCGCTCGGCCTGCGCCCCCGCCATCTCGTCGCCCTCACGGTGCTGCGGGCCCGGGGTGGCAGCACTCAGCAGGCGCTCGCGAGCACGCTGGAGATGGACGGGACGAACGTCGTCGGGCTGCTCAACGACCTGGAGGCCGAGAAGCTGATCGAGCGGCGGCGGTCGCCGGAGGATCGCCGCCGGCACATCGTCGAGCTCACCGAAGCCGGTGTGGAGCGGCTCGCGAGCGCCGAGTGCGCGCTGGCGGCGGTCGAGGACGAGGTGCTCGGCGCGCTCGGTCACGACCAGCGCGAGACTCTCTACGGCCTGCTCCAGCAGGTGGCCACAGGCGGCGTGGAGGCGGCCTGCGTGGAGGCGGACACCGGCGGTGCCGGGGCGGCCGCCTGCGACGGAGTCCCACTCTGCTGAGAGCGGGCCTGCCGGCCTGATTTTCCGGCAGTCTGTCGAAAAATCTGGAAGTACGTACTAATCTATGTTCTTACTATGAAGGATGTAGATACCTTTGAAAACGATCCCGACGGCTACCTTTACGACCCGCGAGCCAGGGCGGCGATGGCGTGGATCGCCGGTGACGACGGTGATCTGCCCGCGTTCGAGGCGAGCGCGGCCGTCCGCACCGCGTCTCACGCGGTCGACCGCCTCCGCTCCCACGGCTCCGAGGGCAGGGGAGTCAGCGCGGGCGCTCTCGACCTGCTGATCCGGCTCGCCGCACGCGGGCAGGGGATCAGCATCGGCGAGCTCGCGCGCGCCGCCGGGGTCAGCTCCCGCAACGTCACCGGCCTGGTGGACACCCTCGAACGCGACGGGCTGGTCCGCCGGGTCCCCGACCCGGGTGACCGGCGTTCGGTCCTCGCCGAGATCACCCCGGCCGGCCGGAAGTGGATCGAGGACTTCCGCACGCCGTCACGGCTCGCCATGAAGGCGCTGTTCCGGGGATTCACGCCCGAAGAGCTGGTCGTCCTGCGCGACCTCTGCCTGCGCCTGGCCGCCAACCAGCAGCGCCTGTCCGCCCACCTCCGTCAGATCGGATCCCAGCCATGACGGTCACCCTGGAACAGACGCGCCGCGCCGTACGCGGCTATCACGAGGCCCGTTTCCGCGGGGACGCGACCGCCGCCGCGGCGCACCTGGGGGAGCCCTTCCGGTTCCAGAGCCCGTTCTTCACTTCCGGCGACCGGGCCGGGCATCTGGCGACGTTGCCGGGGTTCGTTTCGATCGTGACCGGGGTCGACCTCATCAGCGAGCTGTACGGCGAAGCCGAGGCGACGCTCGTCTACGACGTGCACACCGCGACGCCGGCCGGCACGCAGCGCACCGCCGAGCATTTCCGCCTGGACGACGGCAAGATCGTCTCGATCATGCTGGTGTTCGACGCGTCGCCCTGGCAGCCGATGCGAGCCGAGATCGAGCCGGACCCCGGGCGGTGACCCCGGCCCGCTCGTGTGAACCCGCGGGGCCCCGGGCACGAAGGGCCCCGCGGGAGTAGTGGGTCAGCCGTTGACCTCGAGGGCCACGCGTACGGCCGATTCCAGGGCGCCCTCGATCCAGGAGTGCTTGAGCGAGGTGTGCTCGCCGGCGAAGTGCAGCGGGCCCTCGGAGACGGCGATGGCGGGGTGGATCTCGGTCATCTGGCCCGGCGTGAAGACCGCGGCCTCGCCGAAGGCGTAGCGGTTGCGCATCCAGCTCTGGGTCTGGCCGCGGCCGGTGTAGAACTCCGCGACCCGGTCTCCGTGCACCTCCTGGAGCCCGCGCAGCGCGTAGCCGTACCGTTCCTCGTCGTCCATCGAGTCCCAGCGGGTCGCGTCGTCGGCCCACGAGTAGCTGGCCAGCACGACGCCGCCCTCGCTGCCGGGCACCGGGTGCGAAGGGAAGTAGATGAACCGGTTGGCGTTGTCGCAGACCGACCCGCCGCCCGTCGTGTGCGTCACCGGGCCGGGACGGTAACGGCCGCCGAGCTCGCGCTTCCAGTCCTCCTCGGTGAACTCCCACCAGCGCCTGCGGAACTCCAGCAGCACCTTGGTGGCGGAGTCGTAGTGCAGTTCCATGATCGAGCGGCGCTTGCGGTAGGACAGGGCCGGCGCGATCTCGACGTGGCGCAGCGCGGAGAACGGGACCGTGATGATCGCGACGTCGCCCTCGAACGTCTCCCGTGGCGTCTGCCGGGTGAACTCCGACTCCGTGCTCCCCGCCTCGCTGACCGTCGCGATGCGCACGCCGCGTCCGGACGTCTCGATCCGCACCGCCCGGCGGTCCATGCGGATCTCGCTCCGCAGGCCCGGCTCCAGCGTGTACGGCAGCTCCCTGCTGCCGCCGGCCATCTCCCAGTAGGTCACGGCCGGGTTGACGAGGCTACGGGTGAGGAACGTGTGCATGAACGACAGCGGCAGCCGGGAGGTGAGGTTCTCCAGCGTGCCGATGGCGTCGATCGCCTCGTCGCCGAGCTTCGCGTGCTCCTTGAGGTAGGCGTACATCGAGTGGCCGTCGAAGTCGTACAGCAGGCGGGCCCAGCCCTCGATCTGCTCGGACAGCGGCTTGTCGATCCGCTTGCCGCCCTTGCGTACGGAGAAGTAGTCCCTCGCCGGGTCCAGGGCGGCGTCGAGGATCTCGGCGGCGGTCCTGTCGTCCCTGAGGCCGAACGACGCGTTGATCCTGCGCGGATCCCTGGCGTACTCGTCGCGCCGCTGGGTGATGCCGTTGACGTGGATGAACGTGTGGTTCACGCGCGGGGGCGCCGTGAAGGCGCCCTTGGGCGGGCCGGAACGCCACACCTGTCCCGTGTATGAGCTGTAGACGACCGGCGGCACCGGTCCGCGGGGCACCGCGCCGGGCGGCACGTCGACGTTGTAGAAGGGCCTGCGGCTGATCCCCAGCTTGTCGATCAGCGCCAGCGTCAGCGGGTGGAAGTCCGGGATGCGCATGGCCCCCGCCTCGGCGTACTGCCTCCTGTCCTGGAAGCCCGTCCGGAAGGTCTTGATCCGGCCGCCGATCCGGTTGCCGTTGGCCTCGATGACCGTGACGTGGTGCCCGGCCCGCTTCAGCAGCGTCGCGGCGACCAGGCCGGAGATCCCGGCGCCGACGATCAGGACCCTCTTGGGCGTACGGGCCTTGGGCAGGCCCTTGTCGATGAGCACCTGCAGATATCGGTGCTTGAGGTCGTTGCCGTCCTTGTCGACGAGCAGGTGGTCGCGCGCCACCCGAAGACAGGTCTGCCAGCGCTCTCCTGTGTACGGCGCGCGCGCCGCCGAGGCGGGGGCGGTGCCCAGAGCCGGACCGATGACCGATCCCACCGCGCCGAGCCCGGCCAGCCTGGCGAATCCCCGACGGTCGATTGAGACCACGAACTCCTCCTCCGCGATTCGGTTACGGAGGGTGAGTGTGGGGGTCATGGTCATGCGACGGCCCGCGACGCGCCGAGGGTGTGCAACTGGTGTCCCAGGCGATGGTCAAGACGAGGGCGCGTCGTCCAGCGTTCGTTCCCAGAACACCTCGTCATGCCATGCGCCGTCGAGGTGGATGTGCGCGTGCGCGATCCCCCAGGGGCGGAAGCCGTTGGCGCGCAGCACCCGCTGCGAGGCCAGGTTGTCCATCCGGGTGTGCGCCTCCGCGCGGTGCAGCCCGAGCTCCCTGGCCATCACGGTGAGTATCCGGCCCACCGCCCGGGTCGCGTGCCCGCGGCCGTCGAAGGCCGAGGCGACCCAGTAGCCCAGGAAGCCCTTCCTGAAGGGGCCGCGCAGGATTGTGCTCACGGTCACCTGACCGACGACCTCGCCGCCCGCGAGGATGACCGCCGGCCAGCGCTCGCCCCGGTCGTGCTCGCCGAGCAGCGTCTCGATGCGCCGGCGCTGCCCGGCCGCCGTGTAGAACTCGTCCGGCTGGGCCGGTTCCCAGGCGGCGTACGCGCGCCTGTCGCGGGCGCGGTGCGCCGCGATCACCTCGGCGTCGTCCACCCGGATGAGCCGGATCGTGGTCTCCTCGTCCGCCATGTGGCCCTTTCCTCCGCTCGTGTACCGTCCGCACCGCCGGGCGATCGTATCTCCGCCGGTGCCGTGCGGCAGGCCGGGAAAGTGACGGCTGGACCGGTTCACGCCGTCTCCCTAGCATTGGCGCGTGCGGCTGAACGTCCTCGGTCCCATGGAACTCGTCGTGGCCGGGCAGGCCGTGCCGGCAGGGCCGCCCAAGCAGCGAGCGCTCCTGGCCCTCCTCGTCATGAACGCCGATCGGGTGCTCCCCACGGACGTGCTGACCGACCGGCTCTGGGACGGCAGCCCGCCCGCGAGCGCGCAGGGCAGCCTCCAGGTGTACGTCTCCAACCTGCGCCGCCGCCTGGAACCCGGCCGGAAGGCCGGCGCGCCGGCCACGGTCCTGGTCAGCGCGGCGGACGGGTACGGCCTGATGACCGGCGGAATCGACCTCGACACACGGGACTTCGACGGCCTGGTGTCCACGGGGTCGGGGCACCTGGGCGAGGGACGGCACGAGCAGGCGGCGGCCGTGCTCACCGAGTCGCTCGCCCTGTGGCGGGGCGACGCGTACGCCGACGTGCGGTCCGAGGAGTGGGCGCGGCCGGAGATCGCCCGGTTGGAGCAGCTGCGGCTCGACGCGGTCGAGGGGCTGGCGGGGGCGCTGCTGGAGCTGGGCCGCCACACGGACGTGGTCGCGCGGCTCGAACCGTTCGTGCACGACAACCCGCTGCGGGAGCGGGCCTGGGAACTGCTCGCGCTGGCCCACTATCGGTCGGGCCGCCAGGCGGCGGCGCTGGAGTGCCTGCGCAGGGTGCGCGAGGTGCTGGCGGGTGAGCTGGGCATCGATCCCGGGCCCCGGCTGCGCGAGCTGGAGACCGCCGTGCTGCGCCAGGACGCCGCGCTGACCGCGGCGGCGAGGCCCGTCGCGCCGCCCCCGAGACGGTCCGGCCTTGGAAGACGCGACCCGGGACGAGGCGACCCGCAGCGACATGACCCGGGGCGGCGAGGGGACGACGGGCCGTTCGTGGGACGCGAGAGCGCGCTGGAGTTCCTGGCCGGCGCCCTGACGGCGGCGGCTGCGGACCGGCAGGTCGTGCTCGTGGACGGCGAGCCCGGGGTCGGCAAGACGAGCATGCTCAGGAGGTTCCGCGCGACCGCCGGCGTCCCGGTGGGGTGGGGGTCGAGCCCCGACCACGAGACGGCGCCCGCCCTGTGGCCGTGGGAGCAGGTGCTGCGCGACCTCGCGGACGCGGCCGCCGGGGCCGTCCTGCCCGAGGAGGTCCGCACGTTCCTGTCGGGCGGGGTGGAGGCAATCCCGGCGTACGACGCACAGGGGGCGCGGCTGCGGTTCTTCGAGGCGGTCGGGACGTTCCTGGCCGATCTCGGCCCGGTGGCCGTCGTCCTTGAGGACGTCCACGCGGCCGACGACGCGACGCTGCGCCTGCTGGTCCACATCGCGTCCACCGCGCGACCGGGCCTGCTGGTCGTGGCCAGCTTCCGGCGGCACGAGACGTCGGCGCTGACCGCCACACTGTCGGCGCTGTCCCGGCTCGGCGCGCGCAGGCTGGGGCTCGACGGGCTCGCGACCGAGGAGGTGCGCGCGCTCGTGCGGGAGCTGTCCGGCCGCGACCCGGGCAGCCGGAAGGCCGGGGAGCTGCGCGGCCGCACCGGGGGGAACCCGTTCTTCCTCGCCGAGCTGGCCCGGGCGGGCGAGGAGCTGCCGCGGAGCGTGCTCGACGTCGTGCTGCACCGGGTGACCGGGCTGGGGGAGGAGACGGCCGCCCTGCTGGAGCTGGCCGCGGTCGCGGGCGACGAGTTCGAGGCGCGGGTCGTGGCCGAGGCCGCCGGGCGCGACCTGGGCGACCTGGTGCCGTCGCTGGAGGCGGCACTGACGGCCGGTCTGATCCGCGAGTCCGGCGCCAGGCTGGGCGGGTACGCCTTCGCGCACGCCCTGGTGACCGACGCGTTGCTGTCGCGCCGCTCCCGCCTCTGGCGGGCGGGCGTGCACGCGCGGCTCGCCGGCGTGCTCACCCGTGTGTACGGGGACCGGGACGACCAGGCGGCGGCCATCGCGCGGCACTGGCTGGCGGCGGCCGAGCTGGGCCAGGAGCAGGCCCGCATGGCGATGGACTACGCCGCACGTGCCGCGCGCGCGGCCATGCGCAGGCACGCGCCCGACGACGCGGCCACCTCGTGGCAGGAGGCGCTGGCGGCGGCCGAGCTCGCCGGGGCGGATGCGGCCGAGCGGTTCGAGCTCGCGGTCGGCCTGGCCGACAGCCGCTACGCCGCCGGGCGATACGACGAGGGCTACAGGGCGATCGAACAGGCGCTGGCCCTCGCCGGAGACGACCTGGAGCGGGCCGTCAGGGCCGCCGACATCGCGATGGGGCACGGTGTCTGGGTCCCCTTCCGGCACGATCTCGACGTGCGCGTCCTTGCGGAGTCGATGGACCGCGCGGTGCGCGAGCTGCCGCGCAACGCCCCCGCCTGGGCGTCCGCGCAGGCCGTGCGGGCCGTCGTGCTGGCCCAGACCGGCGGCGAGGACCAGGTCGACGAGGTCTCGTCGCAGGCAGTGGCGGCGGCCGAGCGACTGGACGACCCCCTGCTGCTGCGACGCATGCTCCACCTGCGGCTGCTCGCCATGCAGGGGCAGGACTTCATCGACCAGCTGGCCGAGACCTCGCGGCGCCTGCTGGCGGAGCCGGAGCTGTCGTCCCAGTTGCAGGTGATCGCACAGCTCCACCTCGTCGCTCATCTCGTCGAGCACGGCCGGGTGCCGGAGGCGCGCGAGTTGCTGACGGAGACCGACGCGCTGCTGCGCGGCCTGCACAACCCGACGCTGGCGCTGCAGGCGGCGATCGCGCACGTGGGGCTCGACCTGTTCCAGGGCGTGCCGGATCCGTCCCGCCACTTCGAGCCCGTCAGGGCGACGTTGTCCTTCTCCGACCTCGCGTACTTCGAGGTGGGCATGCTCGCCGTGCGGGCCGAGACGCTCCTTCAGGAGGACCGACTCGGCGCGGAGGTGGCATGGATCGAGGAGATGTTCCGGCGCACGGGCCTGGCGGGGCTCGCCTACGTCCTGGCGTACGCGCTGGCGGACCTGGGCGAGCGTGACCGTGCCCTGCGGCTGCTGCGGGAGACCCCTCTCCCGGGGCGCGACTACAACTGGGCGATGGCCACCATGTGCCGGCTGCACGCGGCGATCCGGCTGGGCGAGCTCGGCGTCGTGCGGGAGGTCTACGACGCGCTCCTTCCCTTCGCCGGTCTGCTGCACGTGAACGGCACCTGCACCACCGTCGACGGGGCGTACGACGGCCACCTGGGCGAGGCGCTGCTGGCGCTGGGGGACCGCGCGGGAGCACGGGCCCATCTGCGCCAGGCGGTGCGCGTCCTGGAGGAGGCGGACGCGGGCTACTGGCTGTCAAGGGCCCGACAAGCCCTCGACAAGTGCTCATAAGGGCAGGAAACGCACGCTGTTCCCCACACACGTGAGGGAGCAGATGATTACACAAGAACACCTCGCCGGCTTCCTGCTGATGCACGCCGGCTTCCGGGCGGAGTTCGGCCGCCTCGCCGAGGCGTGCCGCGGCCCCCGCGACGGCGAGCACGAGGAACTCCTGGAGGAGCAGCTCGCGCTCCTGCTGGAGATGCTCCACGCCCACCACACCCACGAGGACACCACGCTGTGGCCCACGCTCGTCACCCACGCCCCCGAGGCGGCTGACGTGCTGGCCGAGCTGGAGTCCGAGCACGCCCTGCTCGACCCGCTCGTGGCGGTCGCCGCCGACCGCGCGGTGCCCCTGCCGGAGCGCGCTCCCGCTCTGGGGCGGCTGCACGAGCTGCTCAACGAGCACCTCGACCACGAGGAGCGCACGGCCGTGCCGCTGATGCTCCGGCACCTCACTCCTGACGACATCGAGGCGGACAGGCGCCAGGCGACGGCCGACTTCGGCCGCCGCAGGATCCCCGTCATCTTCGGCTGGCTCGCCTCCAGCGCCGGCCCCGCTCTGCTCACGGCCGCGCTCGCGGACCTGCCGGTCGTGGCCCGGCTGATGTTCCGCCTGTTCTGGTGGCCCGCCTATCAGCGGCGGTTCGCCCGGCTGTACGGCGCCTCCATCTCCCTGCCCGCACCTCTGGAGTCGTGATGAGCACCCTGACCACCACCTGGCCGCGCGAGGCGGCCGAGCTGTTCGACCGCGCCGTCGTCTGCGAGTACGCCTCGCTCACCCGCGACGGACGGCCCGTCACCTGGCCGGTCACGCCGTACACCGGCGCGGGCGGCACGCTCGACGTGAGCACCGGCCTCACCTATCCCGACAAGGCGGAGCGGGCCCGCCGCGACCCGCGGGTCGCGCTGCTGTTCTCCTCCGCCGACGGCAGCGGCCTCGACCGGCCGCCCGTCGTCCTCGTGCAGGGCCGCGCCGCCGTACGCGACGCCGATCTGCAGGCCAACACCGACAGGTACGTCCGGGACTCCCTGGCCAAGACGGGCTCCGGGTTCGCCGGGATGCCGTGGTTCCTGACGAAGCGGCTGGGGTGGTACTTCGCCCGCATCTACGTGGAGGTGACCCCGGAGCGGATCGTCTGGTGGCCCGAGGGCGACCTGTCCGGGACACCGGAGGTGTGGACCCGGCCCGGTGAGGCGGACGCGCCCGTCTCCGACCCCGCTCCGAACGGCCCCCGGCTGCCGAGCCGGTCCGTCGCGCCGGCGGACTGGCGGCCCTTCGCCGGCCGCGCGGCCCGCCTGGGCGAGCCCGTCGTCACCATGGTCGACGCCGGCGGCATGCCGCTGGCCGTGCGCACCCGCTCGGCCGTACGCACCGAGGCGGGGTTCGACCTGCTGCTGCCCGCGGGTGTCGAAGCCGTCGCGGGACCGGTGTGCCTCACCTTCCATCGGCACGGCCCGGGCTTGGAATGGCAGGAGAACGTGGTGCTCGTCGGCACCGCGACGGGGGAGGACGACCGGCTGAGCGTGCGGGTCGAGCGGGCCCTGAACGACTGGAGCCTCTCCGGGAGCCGTCGCGAGCGGAACCGCTCGTTCCTGGGCCAGGGCAGGATGCTCAGGAAGCGCCTGAAGGCCGAGGCCGCCCGCCGGGGCCAGCCCGTCCCCGTCGTCCGCCGTCCCCGCACCTGATCTAGGTACGGCAGCATGGTCAGGTGCCAGAAGGATCGCAGCTGTGGCGTAATCGGGATTTCACCGTGTTCTGGGCGTCCCAGACGCTGTCGGTCGCGGGGGACTCGTTCGCCCTCATCGCCGTCCCGTTGCTCGTGCTGCACGTGACCGGGTCGGTCGCGCAGATGGGCCTGCTGACCGGCCTCGCGAGCGCCGCGTCGGTGGCGGCGGGGGTCTTCGCCGGGGTCCTGGTCGACCGGCTCGACCGCAGGCGCCTGCTGATCTGGTGCGACGTGGCGAGGATGGCGCTCTACGGCATCGTCCCGGTCGCCTGGGCCTTCGGGCCGAAGGTCTGGCTGCTCTATGTGGTCCTGCCGCTCAGCGAGGCGATCGGCATGGTCTTCCAGGTCGCGTACGTCACGGCGGTGCGCGGCCTGGTCGACGCGGACCGGATCACCGAGGCCAACGGGCGGCTGGGCGCCACCGCCGCCGCGGCGGGGGTCGGCGGGCCGCTGCTGGCCGGGGTGGTGGCGGGCTGGTTCGGGCCCACGGCCGCGATCGCGATCAACGCGGCCAGCTTCGGGGTCTCCGCGCTGGGGGTCCTGCTGATCCGGCTCAGGCGGCAGCCGGCGCCCTCGTCCTCGACGGAGGAGGCGCGGGGGCCCTGGCACGAGCTGCTCGCCGGAGCCCGCTTCCTGTGGCGGCAGCCGGTGCTGCGTGCCCTGACCGTCCTGCTGTCGTTCTTCATCTTCCTGACCCTCGGGCTGACCGACGTGCTGATCTATCACCTCAAGCACGACCTCGGCCAGTCCGACGGCGCCGTGGGGGTGGTGCTCGCGGTCGCCGCGCTGGGCACCGTCGCCGGCTCGCTCCTCGTCGGTCCCGTACGTCGCCGGCTGGGGTTCGGCGCGTCCTGGATCGGGGCGATCGCGGTCGCCGGGCTCGCCATCGTGGGACTCGGCGTGTCCACCGGCCTCCCGGTGGCCGCGGGGACGGCCGCCGCCTATCTCGCCTGCGTCAGCGTGGCCGGGATCTGCTCGATGTCGCTGCGCCAGCAGGTCACCCCCGACCACCTGCTCGGCAGGGTCACCTCGGCCTTCTGGACGATCCACTACGCGCTGGGCCCGGCGGGGGCGGCCGTGCTCACCTGGGGCGCGCAGCGCCACGGGGTCGCGGTGGTCTGCCTGCTGGCCGGGGCGACCTGCCTGCTGATCGCGGTCGCCGCGTTCTTCACGCCCATCCGTCAGCAGAACCCGGAGCTGTCCGGCGCTACCGGCTGACGGCTCACGTGCGGTTTCCCGGCCCGGACGGCTCCCAGTCGACCAGGCGGCGAACCAGGTCCACCGCGCCCGCCAGCGTCTCCCGCTCGGCGGGGGACAGCGTGTCCTCGATCGCCTCGGCGAGCCAGTCGGCCCGCCGGGCGCGCACCTGTTCCAGGGCGTCGAGCCCGGCGGCGGTCAGCGAGACGGGGGCCTTGCGGCCGTCGACGGGATGGGTGCCGCGCTCGGCGAGCCCCTGGTCGATCAGATGGCCGACGGTGCGGGCCATCGACTGCGGCCGCACCCGCCGGGCGGCGGCCAGTTCGCTGGTGGTCATCGGGCCCTGCCGGCCGAGCAGGCCGATCACCGCGATGACCCCCGGAGGCATCGGGTCGTCCTCGCGCACCCGCCTGACCAGTTGCCCGACCACGAGCCGCAGCTCGGCGGCGACCTCGGACGCGTCCCTCATGGGCTCAGCGTAGCCGAGATAGACAGCATTGCTGGCAATCTATACAGCACGGCTGTACAGTTCGGCTGTCTATATTTGGAGGAGCTCACATGCCCGTCACACTGCTCGACGACCGTACTGCCGTCGTCCTGATCGACCTGCAGAAGGGGATCACCGCCCTGCCCACCGTGCATCCGGCGGCCGAGGTCGTCGCCAACGCCGCCCGGCTCGCGGGGGCCGCGCGCGAGCGCGGCCTTCCGGTCGTGCGGGTGCGGGTGGCGTTCTCCCCCGACGGCGGTGACGTGCTGCGGGCCCGGACTGACGCGCCCGGGCCCGCGATCGCGCCCGCTCCCGACTTCGCCGACTATGACGAGCGCGTACCCGACGGGCCGACCGACATCCCGATCACCAAGCGCGGCTGGGACGCCTTCCACGGCACCGAGCTCGACCTGCAACTGCGCCGCCGGAAGATCACGGGGATCGTGCTGGCGGGAATCTCCACCAGCATCGGCGTGGAGTCCACCGCGCGCGGCGCCCGGGAGCGGGGCTACGAGATCGCGGTGGCCTCCGACGCGGTCACCGACCTGGTCGTCTCGGCCCACGAGAACGCTCTCGGGGTGATCCTGCCGAGGATCGCGCAGATCGACACGACCGAGTCGATCCTCGCCGCCTTCGCCTGATCCGCCCAGCGCGGAGCGCGCCGAAAGACTCAGCGCGGAGCGCCGAAAGACTCAGCGGGCCGGGCCGGGCCGAAGGCGGAGGCCAGGGCCGTACGCAGGGTGTCGCGCTCCTTCGCGTCCGGATTGAGGGAGTCCGACGCCCAGGCCACGTAGCAGTCCGGGCGCAGCAACAGCGCCGTGGGGAGGCCTTCCTGGCCCTTCGCGGTGACGAGGTCCACCCGGTCGCGCCACCCGTCGAGGGCCCCGGCGAGCGCGGCGTCCGGTGTCAGGTCGATGAGCAGCGGCCGGGCGGTCCTGGTCAGCTCGGCCAGCCGTACGGAGCCGGTCTCCGTCTCCAGCACCAGGTCGGGGGCCGGGCGCCCGGTGAGGGGGTGGGTTCCCTCGAGGTCATACCTGATGTCCGCGCCGGACATCAGGTCCGCGATGTGCTTGGTGGTCCGCTCGTCGCGCAGCAACTCGGTGAACAGCACGCGCAGCGCCGTGACCTCAGGCCCGGGGGCGATGAGCGCCGACTGCGCCTGTGTGTGCATGACCACGCGTTCGGCCGCCGGGCGCCGCTCGGTCTCGTACGTGTCGAGCAGGCCGGGCGAGGCCCAGCCGTGGATCTCGGCGGCCAGCTTCCAGCCCAGGTTGACCGCGTCCTGGAGGCCCAGGTTGAGGCCCGGACCGCCGATCGCGCTGTGGACGTGCGCGGCGTCGCCAAGCAGCAGCACCCGGCCGTCCCTGAAGCGCTCGGCGAGGCGGGTGTTGCCGCCGCTCAGGCGGCGCAACTGGTGCGGGCCAGGGCCCTCGGGCGGGCCGAACGGCAGGTCGACGCCGAGCACCCGGCGGATGCTCTCCCGCAGCTCGTCCAGGGTCAGCGGTCCGTCGTCGCCGTCGTTCCTGCTCCACTCCGTCGTGCTGATGAGCGTCCCGGTGGGGAACGGCGCGAACGCGAGCATGCCGTGATCGGTGCGGTGGTGCATGAACGGGGGGATCGGCCCGTAGCCCGGCACGTTCAGCCCGCCGGTGGCGGGGTCGATCAGCTCGGCGGGCACGGTGATGTGCGCGCTGCGGGAGACCGAGTCGTCCCTGGTCACTCCGGGGAAGCCGATGCCGCACAGCTTGCGGGTGACGCTGCGCCCGCCGTCCGCGCCGACGAGGTAGCGGGTTCGCAGCCGATAGGGCCCCTCGGGGCCGGCGATCTCCGCGGTGACGCCGTCCTCGTCCTGGGAGAGCCCGGTCAGCTCGTGTCCCCGGCGGATCTCCACCCCGAGTTCGAGGGCGCGCTCCTCCAGCACCTGCTCGATCCGGCGCTGCGGCACCGCCAAGCCGTACATGGGATTGTCGTCTAGCCTGCCCAGGTCGAGGGGCATCGCGCCGAACACGAAGGCCGGGCTCGGCCGGGGCGGCTCCGCGCTGCCGCTCAGGCGTTCGTGGAGCCCACGGCGGTCGAGGGCGCGTACGACCTGGCCGACGAGTCCGTTGGCCCGGTTCTCCTTGGTCTGCCCGTTCAGGCGTTCCAGCACGATCGGCCGCACTCCGGCAAGGCTCAGCTCGCAGGCGAGCATCAGCCCGTTCGGTCCGGCTCCGGCGATCACGACGTCGGCGGTCATGGTGGTCCCTCCCTGGGATTCGGCGGGCATGGCGAATGAATGGCGAATGAAAGGCGTGGCGCTTGCCTGGCATGGCGCTTTCCAGGCATGGCGAACTCGGGGCATGGCGGTGTCGCCGCATGGCGGGTGACGGGACGGCGCCGCGTGCTTACGGCGCCCGCGTCAGGGCGTGAAAGGCCGGGCGGCGTGCCGGAGCGGCACGTCACATCGCGGGTTCGGGCCCGAGGGTGGTTCTTCTGTCAGGGCCGGGCTTCTGCTCCGGGCTCGGGCAGCCCGGCGGAGAGCCGGTCGAGCGCGTCCTCGATAAGGGGTTTGACGGGCACCGGGGGATCGGCCCGCAACCACTGGTCCATCGCCACTCTGATCGCGGCCCCGGCCGCGCCCGCCACCAGGCGCGGGTAGAGGTCGCGGGCGACGTCGGTGCCGGTCCGTTCGGCGATCGCTGCGGCCAGCTCGTCCTCGGCGATCGCGTTGGCCTTGAGCATCTCGCCCTGCAACGAGGGCTCGCTGACCATGAGCCGGATTCCCGTCTGCCACTGCTGGTCCGGCTGTCTGGTGTCGTAGCTCGCGCCCATCGCGAGCTGGGTGATCACGGCGATCTTGATGGCCTCCCACAGAGGCTCCGACGCCGGGCGGCGGCGCAGCTCCTGTGCGATCAGGCGGGCGCGGTCGAGGTGCCTGGCGGCGATCGCCTCGCCCTTGCTGGAGAAGTAGTTGTTGAAGGTCCGCGGAGCCACGCGCGCCTCCGCGGCGATGTCCTCCACGCGTACGTTCTCCAGCCCGCGCTCCACGGCGAGCCGGATCGCCGCCCAGCTCAACGCGATGCGCGTTTCCTGCTTCTTGCGCTCGCGCAGCCCCGGGCGCTCGCCTTCCCTGCTCACGCCATCACCATACAACTATTTGCGTGTGACGCAAAGATGCGTGAGACGTATTTTTGCGGGAGGCGCACTTTTTGACCGACGAGCGTGTCAGTCGCGCGCTCCGGTCAGGCGGATGAACTCCTCCAGGGAGAACCGGCCGTCGGCGTCCACGTCGGCGACGCGGTCGAGCGCGCCGAGGGCCTCCGGCGGCAGGTCGGGAAAGTACGACCGCAGCTCCGCCTCGGTGATGAAGCCGTCACCGTCGCCGTCGATCGCCTCGAATTCGCGCTTGAGGGTCTCGAACCGCTCGTGGCTGAGATCTTGAGTCACAAGGACCTGCCTTCGCACCGGGGGACGACACCAGACAACCTATGCCGTACGGCGCGAAAGATCGATGGCAGGCCGAGCTTTGCGAACCGCGGCCTCAGCGGCTCACGGCGGTCTCCCGCTCCACATGCGACAGCTTCTCGGGATTGCGCACGTGGTAGACGCCGGTGACGTAGCCGTTCTCGAGCCGCATCGCCAGGACGCCGTCGATCTCCCCGTCGATCCGGACGAGCAGCCCCGGGCCGCCGTTGATCTGCACCGGCTCGGCCGACCTGTCGGCGTCGCGCCGCCACCAGCCGACGGCCAGCAAGCGAGCCACCTGGCCGACCCCAACGATGGGCCGAAGCAGGGCATGTTTGATTCCGCCGCCGTCGCTCAGGGCGACGACGTCCGGCGCGAGGATGTCGAGCAGGCTCTGCAGGTCGCCGGTTTCGACCGCTCGCTGGAAGGCCTGGAGTGCGGCCCGGGTCTCGGCCGGGGAGGCCATGCCGCGTGGCCGGCGCGCGGCGACGTGCGCCCGTGCCCGGTGGGCGATCTGGCGGACGGCGGCCTGGCTCTTGCCGACGGCTTCGGCGATCTCGTCGTAGTCCAGGTCGAACACCTCGCGCAGCACGAACACCGCCCGCTCGGTCGGTGCGAGGGTCTCCAGCACCAGCAGCATCGCCATCGAGACGCTGTCGGCCAGCTCGACGTCCTCGGCCACGTCGGGCGTGGTGAGCAGCGGCTCGGGCAACCACGGCCCGACGTAGGACTCCCTGCGGCGGCTGAGCGTACGCAGCCGGTCCAGCGCCTGCCGAGTGACGATCCGCACCAGAAAGGCGCGCTCCTCCCGCACGGTGTCCAGATCGACGCCCGCCCATCGCAGCCAGGTCTCCTGCAGGACGTCCTCGGCGTCGGCGGCCGAGCCGAGCATCTCGTAGGCGACGGTGAACAGCAGGTTGCGGTGGGCGACGAACGCCTCGGTGGCGGAATCCACGGCGTCCACGGCGTCCACAGCGGCGGCGCGATCGAGTGGCGCGGCTGTGTCCGTGGTTCGTCCGCTGCGCTCGCTCATGCCTGGCTCCTCCTGTTCGCTTCCAGCCCTGCCACACGCACGAGACGCCGGTCCCCGCCGTTCTGTGACACCCGTGATCGGTGGCTCACGTCACATGACCGCGTTGTCACAGGGGTCGGGGCACCGGCGTCTCGTGTTCGTCAGGACGCCGTGCGAACGATCCGGGCGGCACGCGACACCACGAATTGTGATCGAGAGAAGGGAAGGCATCGCCATGCCCACACCCCCGACAACCGGTACGACGACCGAACAGCAGGATCTCCGGTCGCGTATGCCCAATCCCCTTCCCCTTCGTTCCCGAGATGGCGGTGGTCGGCGAAGGTCTGCACAAGGTCATCAAGAACGGCTCGATTCCGCAGGTCACCATCCACCTGCTGCAGCTGCGCGCCGGGCAGCTGCTCGGCAGCACGTACTTCACCATCCGGGAGGCCGGCAACCTCCGCAAGGCCGGGGAGTCGGAGGAGCGCATCACCGCCGTGGCCACCTGGCGCGACGCCACCTACTTCACCGACGCCGAACGGGTCGCGCTGGAGCTCGTGGAGGCGGTCCTCACCCCGAACCCGTCCAGGGAGCGCGTCCCCGACGAGCTGTACGCCAAGGTGTCCGCCCACTACGACGACAAGGCGCTCTGGACGCTCATCATGGCGATCGCCCACATCGGCTTCTTCACCCCCGCCGCGCTCATCGCCAAGCCGATCCCCGGTATGCCTCCAGGCCGGAACTACAGCGAGTAACTCTCAGCCGAACCATTCAGTTCTCAAGAAAGGCATGGAACGTGAGCATCGACAAGTTCGCGGTGGCAGGAGCGACCGGGCGGCTGGGGCGCCACGTCGTCGACGTCCTCACTGAACGGGGCTACCAGGTCGTTCCGATGTCCCGAGCCACCGGCGTGGACGTCATCACCGGTGAAGGCCTCGCCGAGGCGCTCACGGGGGTCGATGTCATCATCGACGTCGCGTCGTGGCACGCCTCAGAACAGGAGGCGGCGACGGAGTTCTTCCGCACGTCTGCCCGCAACCTGCACGAGACCGGCCGGAAGGCGGGAGCCCGCCGGATCGTCATCGCATCCATCATCGGCATAGACAAGGCCACCGCCGGTTTCGGCGTCGCCAAGCAGGTGCACGAGGAGCTCAACCTGTCCGGCCCGCTGCCCGCTCGCATTCTGCGGGCCGCGCAGTTCCACGAATTCGTCGGTCAGCTCCTGGACTGGCAGCAGGGCGAGGTCGCCTACATTCCCAACTGGCCCAGCCGGCTCGTGGCCTGCCGCACCGTGGCCGAGGAGTTGGTCGACTTGGCCATTGACCCGGACGCGCCCGCCCAGCCCGCTCCCGGAACGCCCATCCCCGAGATCGCCGGGCCGCGCAAGGAGATCGTGTCCGAGGCGGCCGGACTCCTCGGCGCCCGCCGGGGCATCAAGGTCGTCGGCGTCGACAACCCCGGCCTGCCCGATGCCGAGTACGCCGCCGGCGGGGGCCTCCTGCCCAGCCCTCACGCCAAGCTCGCCGGCCCCACCTTCCAGGAGTGGCTCGACACCCAACCCTGACACGGGACGGAGCCGGCCGGGCATCCTGCGTTCCCTGGCAGCAGTACCGCCCGCGAGGGTCAGGCCGTGGCGCGGACCACCAGGCGTGTGGGGAGGACGACGGAGCTGGTGTGGCGGCCGTCGAGGCGGGACAGGAGCAGTCGCGCCAGGGCCAGGGCCTGGTCCGCGGCGGGCACCCGGACGGTGGTGAGCGCCGGGGTCGTGCAGGAGGCGGCGTGGATGTCGCCGAAGCCGACGACCGCCAGGTCTTCCGGCACCCGCAGCCCCTTCTCACGCGCCGCCTCCATCACGCCGATCGCCAGCTCGTCGGAGGTGGCGAACACGGCGTCCACGAGGGGCCGCGTCTGGTCGCCGGACAGCAGCTCGCGGGCCGCGGCGGCGCCCGACCCGCTGTCCAGGCCGGCGAGCGCGATCACCGGCCGCAGTCCGTCCTCGTGGAGCGTGGCCAGGTGCCCGGCGAGGCGGTCCTGTACGGCGACGAGGTCCATGGGGCCGCAGATCACCCCGATGCGGCGGCGGCCCCGGTCGAGAAGGTGCCGGGTGGCCGCCCTCGCGCCGCCCGCGTTGTCCACGTCCACGTGCGGCACGAGGGACGCGATCGCGGGCTTGCCGAGCAGCACGACCGGCACCCCGGTGCGGGCGAGCCGCTCGGTGAGCGTGTCCGGGCCGTCCGGGGGGACGAGCACGACCCCGTCGACCTGCCGCGCCTCCACGTGCCGGATGATGCGCCGATGGCTCTCGGCCGTGTCGGCGAGCATGAGGGTGATCTGCTTGCCGGCTCCTTCCAGGACGCTGGTGACGTACTGAACGACGGCGGAGGTCAGCGCCTCGCCGCCGTGCCGGGGGACCGACAGGACGAGCGCGACCGAGTCGGTCCGCCGGGTGACGAGGCTCCTGGCAGCGGCGTTGGGCACGTAGCCCAGCTCCTGCACGGCGCGCAGCACCGCGGCGCGCACGTCGGGGCTGACCCGCGCCTCCCCGTTCACGACCCGCGAGACCGTGGCCCGGGAGACGCCCGCACGGGCGGCGACGGTCTCGAGCGTGGGCCGCTTCGGCCGCTCGGCCCCGAGCCCGTTGCGCGCGATGACGTCGCGATACCACAGCGCGCTGTCCTTGAGCAGCCGCCGCTGCGTGGTGAAGTCGACGTGGACGATGCCGAACTTGCGCCGATAGCCGTCCGCCCATTCGACGCAGTCGAGCAGCGACCACAGCAGGTAGCCGCGGACCCGCGCGCCTTCGTCGATCGAGGTCCGCAGGGCGCGCAGGTGTTCCTCGACGAAGCTGATCCGGTCGACGTCGTGGATGCCGTCGGCGGTGACGACGTCCTCGAAGTCGGCGCCGTTCTCCGTGATCATCAGCTCGGTCTCGGGATACTCCTCCGACAGGCGCCGAAGGAGCAGGGACAGGCCGCTCGGCATGATGGGCCAGCCCATCGCGGTGACGGCCGTGGGCACGCTGCAGAACAGGACGCCCTCGCTGCCCGGGAAGGCCGGGTCGGCCGGGGCGCTGGGCTGGGCCTGCACCGCGATGGGCGTGTAGTAGTTGACGCCCAGCAGGTCGATGGGCCGGCCGATGAGGTCGAGGTCTCCGTCGTGGATGTGGCCGAGCCCGGCGGCCTTCTCGATCAGCGGCAGCAGCTCGGCGGGGTAGCGGCCGCGCAGCACCGGCTCCAGGAACTGGCGGTTGTGCAGGGCGTCGATCCGCGCCACCGCCTCGGCGTCCTCTTCGGGGATGCCGGTGGACATGTCCCCGAGTTGCGCGGGGGTGAGGACGGGGGAGAGGTTCAGCACGACGCCGGCCTTCGCGGCGCCCCGCGCGCGCAGCGCCTCCAGGCTCAGCCCGTGCGCGAGCAGCATGTGGTGGGCGCTGACGAAGGCGTCGGCCGCCGACCGCAGCCCCGGGGCGTGCACCCCCGAGGCGTGGCCGAGGAAGGCGGCGACCCACGGCTCGTTGAACGTGAACCAGGTGTCCACGCGGTCGCCGAGTCTGTCGTACACGACCTGGGCGTAGTCGGCGAAGCGGTGGGCGGTGTCGCGTGCGGCCCATCCCCCGGCGTCCTGCAGCGCCTGCGGCAGATCCCAGTGGTACAGCGTCGCGTACGGCGCGATGCCCGCCTGCAGCAACTCGTCCACGAGCCTGTCGTAGAAGTCGAGCCCCGGCCCGTTGACGTGACCGTGCCCCCCGGGCAGCACACGCGGCCAGCTGACCGAGAACCGGTAGGCGGCGAGGCCCAGGTCCTGCATCAGCCGGACGTCCTCCGGATGGCGCCCGTAGTGGTCGCAGGCCGGGTCGCCGTACCCCCCGCCCGCGAAGGCGTCCCAGATCGAGGGGCCCCGGCCGTCGCGGTCGGTGGCGCCCTCGATCTGGAACGCGGACGTGGACACTCCCCAGACGAAACCCTCTGGGAACAACGCGGTACGCATCGACGCGAAACCCCCGGTGACTCGGTGAGCGCTCAGTTTGCCGCCTCGCGCGCCGGACCCGCTACTCCGTACCTGCGAACCTGATTAGCGCGCCCGGCGCGGCGCAGACGGGGGTGGGGCGGGTCGTCGGCACATAATGAAAGGCAATGGATACGGGGAGTGACCAGGACGCCGATCGGGGGATCGACGTCAGCGTCGTCGTCCCGGCGTACAACCGCCGGGCGTCGCTCGACCGTTGCCTCACCTCGCTGCTCGTGCAGCGGGTCGCCAAGGAGATCGTGGTGGTCGACGGCGGCTCCCGGGACGGAACCCGCGCGCTGCTCGGCCTCTACGCCGCACACCACCCGCGACTGATCACCGTGATCCAGGACGCCCAGCCCGGCACGCCCGGCGGCGCCCGCAACCGTGGACTCGAGCGAGCGGCCGGCAGATTCGTCTTCTTCTGCGACGCGGGGGACCACCTCGCCCCCGACGCGCTGGCCCGCCTGGTGGCCGCGGCCGACCGGAACGGCGCCGACGTCGTCGTGGGAAGAGTCGCCGGCGCCCGCCAGGGACTGCGGGAGAGCGCCGACAGGGCCTCCTTAACCGCCGTCTACGACGATCTGTCCTGCTTCAAGCTCTTCCGCCGGGACTTCCTGGAACGGCACGCCATCCGGTTCGACGAGACGCAGCGGCGTGGCGAGGACATGACCTTCGCCGTCCACGCGTACTGCCACGCGCGGGTGATCTCGGTGGTCGCGGACGGGGACTGCTACCACGCGGAGGGCGGGGGCGAGGCGTCCGCGCGGGATCCGCTCGGCTGGCTGCGCGTGGTCCGCACACCCATCGAGGTCATGGTGCGGCACGTGCCGCCCGGCGCGCTGCGCGACCGCCTGCTCCTGCGGCACCTGCGCCGTGACGTGCTGGCCCAGCTCGGGGTGCCGTTCCTGGCGGCGTGCGAGGCCGAGCGCGAGAAGATCGCCGTCGAGGTGGCCGACATCTGCGGCCAGTGGCTGACGCCGGGCGTGCGCGCCGGTCTCGACGGCGTCGACGCCGCCCGCGTCGCCGCGCTCGACGACCCCGACCGGCTCGTACGGCTCGCGCTCGTCGAGGCGGCGCCGCTGCGGCATCGGCTGACCGGCGTCGAGTGGCGGGGCGACCGCCTGGTGATCGAGGGGTGGGCCGCCCTCGGCGACGCGGACGGCGCATCGGCCGGCGCGGGGCCGGACGGCGCCGCGCATGAAGGCGCCGCGCTGGACGGCACTTCGCTCAAGGGCGCTGTGCTGACCGGCACCGTGAGCCTGGTGTTGCGCGAGCGCATGTCGCGCCAGGAGCGCGTTCCTTTCGTGACCCGCGGCGGGACCGCCGCCTCGGGATCCTTCACCGCCGTGCTCGACGTGGCGGCGCTGCCGCCCGGAGTGTGGGACGTCCACGTGGCCGTGGAGTGCGAGGGGGCGCGCAGGCTCGCCCGGCTCGGCTCCCGCCGCGAACCCGGAGCGGGCGTTCCGGCCGCCCACCTGGTGGGCGGGGTAGTCGCGGTGCCCTTCCTCACCCGGTCCCACGGCCACCTCGGCCTCGACCTCGGAGGGCACGTCGTCCGGGTCCCCGCCGTCGTACGGCTGACGCGGACGTGGTGGCGGGGCAGGCGGCTGCGGGTGGAGGGCAGGGCGCTGGTGGGCGAGGAGGCCGCCGCCGCGGCCGTACGGCACCTGATCTGGCGCGAGCGGGCGTCGGGACGCGAACACCGTGAGCAGGCGATGGCGGTCGGGCCACGGGAGTTCGCGGCCGAGACGGCACGTCTGCGGCCCGGCATCTGGGACGCCTACCTCGAACTCGGCCTCGGCGGTCCTCCGGTGCGCTTCCCGGTCAAGGTCGCCGAGGCCGACACGCTGGACCGGCCCCTGCGGTGGTGGCGCGGCGCGCTGCGAGGGGGAGTGGCGCAGTGGACCGTCCGGCCGTACGCCACGGCGGTCAACCGGCGGCTCAGCGTGTCGGTGCGCGTGGCGACCCCGCTGACCGTGGTCAGGCGGATGGCCAGGACCCTGCGGCAGCGCTAATTGCGAATCATTTGCAACTACAACCCGGTGCTCTAAAGTGTGAGGAGATTCGCCCGTTTCGAAGGGGTTATAGCCGTGCACGTGCCCGATGGGTTCTTTGACGTCCCCGTGTCCGTCGGTGCCGGGGTCTTCGCGGCCGCAGGGGTGGCCGTATGCCTTCGGGGCGCCAAACGGGAGCTCGACGACAGGACCGCCCCCATGGCGGGTCTGGTGGCCGCGTTCATCTTCGCGGCGCAGATGCTCAACTTCCCCGTGGCGGCCGGCACCAGCGGTCACCTGCTCGGCGGGGCCCTGGCGGCGATACTCGTCGGGCCCTACACCGCCGTGTTATGCGTCGCGGTCGTGCTGCTCGTCCAGGGATTCTTCTTCGCCGACGGCGGCCTGACCGCGCTGGGCGTCAACATCACGCTGATGGCGATCGTGACCGCGGTCGTCGGCTGGGCGGTCTTCCGTTTGATCACCAGGGGTGCGCCGCGCGGGCGTGCGACTCTGGTGGCCGGGTCGTTCGTGGCGGCGCTGGTCTCCGTCCCCGCGGCGGCACTCGTGTTCACGGCTCTGTTCTGGCTCGGCGGCACCGCGCCGATCGAGCTGGGCTCGGTCGCGGCCGCGATGGGCGGCGTGCACCTGCTCATCGGGCTCGGCGAGGGTTTCATCACCGCGCTCACCGTGAGCAGCGTGCTGGCCGTGCGTCCCGACCTCGTGTACGGCGCGCGCGGGATGACCAGGGCGCTGACGCTGCGCACCGCCGAGGGGGATGTCCAGGTCGGGCCGGCGGCTCCGGAGGCTCCCTCGGCCGGGATGGGCCTGCGCCCGGTCCTGGTGGGCGGCGCGCTCGTGGCCGTGCTGCTGGCCGGCGTCGTCTCGTTCTACGCCTCCAGCGCCCCCGACGGGCTGGAGAAGGTGGCGGCCGACAAGGGCCTGAGCGCGCAGGAGAAGCCGCACACGGCGGAGAACGGCCCGCTGGCCGGATACAGCATCAAGGGCGTGGAGAACCAGCGGCTGTCCGGCGGCCTGGCCGGGGTGGCGGGGGTCGCGCTGACGGTCGTGGCCGGAGGCGGCGTGTTCTACGTCATCCGCCGCCGTCGGCGGGGAGCCGACGCGATGACGCCCGCGAGCGCCCGGTGAACCCTGTGACCCCGATGAGCTCGGTGAGCCGGGCGGACTTGCCGAGCACGGCGACGGCGAGGCCGTGAGCGCCCTGCCCGCATGCCGGGCAGGGCGGGTCGGCGATGATGACACGGTGAGTGCGAAGTGAGCGCCGGTCACCATCACCCGATCTACCGGCCCGCCGACACGCCCGTCCACCGGCTGCCGCCCCAGTGCAAGCTGGCGGCGGTCGTCGCGTTCGCGGTGTTCGTGGTCGCCACGCCGCGCGAGCGCTTCTGGGCGTTCGCCGTCGACGCGCTGCTGCTGGCCGCCGTCGCGGCCGCCGCCCGGGTGCCGGCGGGTGCGATCGTGCGGCGCATGGCGGTCGAGGTGCCGTTCGTGCTGTTCGCGCTGGCGATTCCGCTGATCGGCACGGGCGAGCGGGTCCAGGTGCTCGGCCTGTCGTTGAGCGCCCCCGGCCTGTGGGCGGCCTGGAACATCCTGGCCAAGGCCACCTTGGGGGTGGTCGCCTCGATTCTGCTGGCGGCCACGACCGAACCCCGCATGATGCTGCTCGGCGCCGAGCGGCTGCGGCTGCCCCGGCTGCTCGTGCAGATCGCGACGTTCATGCTGCGCTACCTGGACGTGATCCTCGACCAGATGCGGCGCATGCGGGTCGCCAGGGAGTCGCGGGGATTCGTCGCCAGGGACCTCAGGCAGGCTCCCGTGCTGGCGAAGTCGGCGGGCGCCCTGTTCATTCGCTCGTATGAGCGGGGGGAGCGGGTCCACCTCGCCATGCTGAGCCGCGGCTACACGGGTGAGATGCCAACGATTAGGGATATATCGGCAACTGGGCGAGACTGGGCGATGGCGGGCATGCTGCCTTGCCTCGCCGCGGTGACGGCCCTACTGGCGTGGAGCACGACATGACCTCCGGCAGCCCCTCGCTCACGGTGAGCAGGCTCGCGTACGCCTACCCCGACGGGACGCAGGCGTTGTACGGCGTGGACCTGACGATCGAGCGGGGGGAGCGGGTCGCCCTGCTCGGCCCGAACGGCGCGGGCAAGACCACCCTCGTCATGCACCTCAACGGCATCCTCACAGCCGGCCACGGGACGGTCGAGGTGGCCGGGCTCCCCGTACGCGCGGACACCCTGCGGGAGATCCGCCGCCGGGTCGGGCTGGTGTTCCAGGATCCGGACGACCAGCTCTTCATGCCGACCGTGCGGGAGGACGTCGCGTTCGGCCCGGCCAACCTCGGGCTGCGCGGCGCGGAACTCGACCGCCGCGTGCGCGACGCGCTGGAGCGGGTCGGCATGCTGGACGCGATCGACCGGCCGCCGCACCACCTGTCCTTCGGCCAGCGCCGGCGGGTGGCGGTGGCCACGGTGCTGGCGATGGAGCCGGAGATTCTCGTCCTCGACGAGCCGTCGTCGAATCTCGACCCGGCGTCCCGCCGCGAGCTGGCCGAGATCCTCAAGAGCCTGGACGTGACCGTGCTGATGGTCACCCACGACCTGCCGTACGCGCTGGAGCTGTGTGAGCGTTCGCTCGTCATGTCCGAGGGGGTGATCGCGGCCGACGGACCGACGCGTGCGCTGCTCGCCGACGAGCGGTTGCTGGCCGCGCACCGGCTCGAACTTCCCTACGGCTTCGCCGTCCCTGCTCAGCCGGGGTGATGGATAAGTAAAGTGGGCCGGAGCTGAGGAGGTCCCGACGATGAAGCTGCGGCTCGCGCGCCAATCGCTTTCCAACGCCGTCGTGGTGGTGGCGGTGGAGGGGGAGCTCGACCTGTTCACGGCGCCGTTCCTGCGTGACGAGATACGGGACGCCATACGCGACGACGGCCCGACGCTCGTGCTGGACCTCGGCGAGCTGTCGTTCATGGACTCGAGTGGGCTGAGCGTGCTCATCGAGGCCTGGCGGCTCGCCACGAGCGAGGGCGGCGGGGTGTGCCTCGCCTCACCGCAGCCTCCGGTGGCCCGCATCCTGCGCACGACCGGCCTGGACCGGCGCATCAAGGTCTACCCCGACGTCGATACCGCGATTTTGCAGCACCCCGAGTAGAACTTCATTCGGTTCGCGCGTTAAGGTCCGGCTATGGATCTGAACGGAGCAGCAGCAATCATCTCGGGCGGTGCCAGCGGCCTCGGCGAGGCCACGGCCCGCGAGCTGGCCCGCGTGGGCGCGACCGTGGTCGTGGCCGACCTGAACGCGGAGCGCGGCAAGGCGCTGGCCGACGAGATCGGCGGCGTGTTCGCCCACACCGACGTGTCCGACGAGGCGTCGGTGCAGGCCGCGGTGGAGACGGCGGTCGCCACCGGCAAGCCGTTGCGCGCCGTGATCAGCAGCGCCGGCATCGGCTGGGCGCAGCGCACCGTCGGACGGGACGGCTCCCCCCACGACCTGGCGTCCTACCGCAGGGTGATCGACGTCAACCTGATCGGCACCTTCAACCTCATGCGCATCGGCGCGGCGGCCATGGCCGCGACCGAGCCGGTGGACGAGGACGGCGCCCGCGGCGTCGTCATCAACACCGCGTCGGTGGCGGGCATCGAAGGTCAGACGGGCCAGGTGGCGTACTCCGCGTCCAAGGGCGGCATCATCGGCATGACCCTCCCCGCGGCCCGCGACCTCGCGGCCATCGGCGTCCGCGTGCTGACCATCGCCCCGGGCATCATCGACACCCCGATCTACGGGAAGATCGGCGACAAGAACGCCGAGGAGTTCAAGGCCAAGCTCATCGGGCCGGTGGCGTTCCCCAAGCGGCTCGGCAAGGCCTCCGAGTTCGGCCACCTGGTGCGCGCGCTGATCGAGAACGACTACATGAACGGCGAGGTCATCCGCTTCGACGGCGGCATCCGCTTCCAGCCCAAGTAAGCCGAGTGAGGTCAGGTGTCCGAGGTCAACTCCGGGCCGGCCGCCGAGCCGGACGAGGTACTCGTAGAGATCGTCGACGGCGGCGTGGCCGTCGTCACCATCAACCGGCCCAGGGCCAGGAACGCCGTGAACGGCGCGGTGGCGCGCGGGATCGCGGCCGCCCTGGACGAGCTGGACGAAAGTCCCGACGTGTCCGCGATCGTCCTCACCGGGGCCGGCGGCACGTTCTCCGCAGGCATGGACCTGAAGGGTTTCCTCACCGGTGACATGCCGGTGGTCGAGGGCCGGGGCTTCGGCGGCATCACCGAGGCGCCGCCGAAGAAGCCGATCCTCGCCGCGGTCGAGGGGTACGCGCTGGCCGGGGGCTTCGAGCTGGCGCTGTCGTGCGACATCGTCGTGGCGTCCGAGGAGGCCAAGTTCGGCCTGCCGGAGCCCAAGCGCGGCCTGGTCGCCGGCGCGGGCGGGATCATGCGGCTGCCGCGCCGGATCCCGTATCACGTCGCCATGGAGATCGCCCTCACCGGCGACCACTACCCGGCCGCCCGGCTGTACGAGCTGGGCCTGGTCAACCGGATCACGTACCCGGGCGAGGCGCTCAACGGCGCGCTCGAACTGGCCCGCACGATCGCCGCGAACGCGCCGCTGGCGCTCGCCGCGACCAAGCGGATCATCGTCGAGTCGGCCGACTGGTCGCGCGAGGAGATGTTCCGCAGGCAGGGCGAGATCATGGCGCCCGTCTTCGGCTCGAAGGACGCGATGGAGGGCGCGGCGGCCTTCGCCGAGAAGCGCGCTCCCGTCTGGAAGGGCGAGTGACCACACCCCTCGCAGGACCGTTCGGGGCGCTCCGGCCAGGGGCGCCCCGAGCCATCTCCGGGGGCGGCGGGTCAGCGCGAAACCGCGACAGCGCGAAACCGGGTCAGCGTGAGCCAGCCAGTACGAGCCGGGTCAGAGCGGGTCGCCGAGGGGACCGTGCTCCTCTTCCAGGACGTCGGCCCAGTGGGCGGCCCAGTCTGGCTGGGCGCCGTCCGCGTCGGTGAATCCGTACTCCTTGTACAGACCCCAGGTGGCCAGGGCGCGTCCGGTCTTGGTCATGACGCCGGGGTCGGCGGCCAGGGCGGCGACGGCCCGTCCCAGGTAGGCGGGGGTCTCGGAGTGGGCGAAGTGCGGATCCTGCGCGACCGCGTCCCGCCAGGCGGCCTCGGTCACGCCGAAGTGGTCGAGCATCGCCTCCGAACGCAGGAAGCCCGGCGTCACGGCCACGGCCGCCACGCCGTACGGCTTCAGCTCGGCGGCCTGAGCGACGGCGAGGCGGATCACGGTGGACTTGGCGATGTCGTAGAAGAACGAGCCGCGATAGCGGGCGGTGTTGCCGTCGGTGACCTCCACGACCAGGCCGCTCCGGCGGGCGACCATCAACGGAAGCGCGAACCTGCTCGTGACGATGTGCGTGTCCACCGCCCGGCGCAGCAACCGCAGGCCGGTGTCGAGGTCCTGCTCCCACAGGGGATGCTCCCAGTCGGTCAGCGCGTCGCCGCCCCACACCGAGTTGACCAGGACGTCGAGCCGCCCGTCCTGCTCGGCGGCGATGCGGTCGACCAGGGCGCGCACCTCCCCGGGGTCGCTGTGGTCGGTGCGCACGGCGATGCCGGTGCCGCCGGCGGCGGTGACCCGTGCCGCGGTCTCCTCGACGGTCTCCGGGCGGTCCAGGTCGGAGCGGCCGGCCGTGCTGCTGCGGCCGGTGACGTAGACCGTGGCGCCCGCGGCCCCGAGCTCGACGGCGATTCCGCGTCCGCCGCCCCGCGTGCCTCCGGCCACCAGGGCGACCTTCCCGGCGAGCGGCTGTCTGTCGTTCACGACGTCTCCTTCGAACGGGTATAGGGCGACAGGAGCGCGGTGACCGCCCGCCGGAGCCGCTCCTGCAGCGTGCCCTGCCGGTCGAGAGCCCAGGTCAGGCCGGTGCCGGCGATCAGCGCCTGGACGGACTCGGCCAGCGCGGCGGTGTCGGTCCCGGTCCGCAGCTCTCCTTCGGCCACCGCCTCGTCGAGCAGGGCCAGGATCGCCCTTCGCTGCGCCTCGTGGACGGCCAGGGCGTACTCGTGCAGCTCCTGATCGGTGAGGTCCATGCACAAGAACGCCAGGTGGTTGGCGAAGCGCTCCGGGGTGTCCATGAGGGCCATCGACTCCTCGGCCAGCGCCGTCAGCGCATCCAGAGACGAAGGACGCCTCCGCCGCAGCCGCTCGTGGTGAGCCTCCGCCTCGTGTGCGGACTGCCTCGCGAGCGCCACCAGCAGCCCCCGCTTGGACCCGAAGCGCTGCACGAGGGTGCCGGGCACGAGCCCCACCTCGTCGGCGACGGCGGCGAGGGTCAGCCCGGCGGGACCCACCTTGCCGATCACCTCGGCCACCGCACGCAGGATCACCGAATCGTCCACTCCGCGGGGTCGTCCCGCCACCGGTCCCTCCCATTGATAAATGACTGTTCATTTATTAATACCGCCGTCTGGTCTCTCCTCGCAACCCGGCGGCATGATCCCGGTGGATCGGGGCAGTCCGCTCGTTTGTGAGCGGGACTGCGTACGGTGAAACCATGAGTGATTCCGGGCCCGGGCTTCCCCGGCCGGGCCGGTCGATGCGGGAGCGGACGACCGCGCTGCTCACCGGTGCCCTCGGCAGCGCGATCCTGATGATCGTGCTCGTCGCGGTGATGTGGGCGATCGAGATCGTCGACTACGTGGAGAACGGGCGGCTCGACAGGTACGGCATCATCGCCCACGAGCCGGACGGCCTGCCCGGGATCCTGTTCGCGCCGTTCCTGCACGCCGGGTTCGGCCATCTGATGGCGAACTCGGTGCCGCTGCTGATCCTGGGGTTCGTGGCCGCCATCAGGGGGATCGGCAGGTTTCTCGCGGCGAGCCTGGTCGTCATCCTGGTCAGCGGGCTGGGCGTGTGGTTCACCAGCCCGCCGGACACACTGACGATCGGCGCGAGCGGCCTCGTCTTCGGATATTTCGGTTATGTGGTGGCCCGGGGATTGTTCGACCGCCGGACCCTCGACATCGTGCTCGGCGTCGTGGTCGCGGTGCTCTACTACTCGATCCTGTGGGGGGCCCTGCCCACCCAGCCGGGCGTCTCCTGGCAGGGCCACCTGTTCGGCCTCATCGGCGGCGTGATCGCCGCCTGGCTGCTACGCCGCCGCAGAGCGGCCTGACCCGCTAACGCGAGAAGGCCGACGGTCCGTGGACCGTCGGCCGGAGCGGCGGCCGCCGTGAGAACCGCTAGAGACGCTCGACCACGTAGTCGACGCAGGTGGTCAGCGCCTCGACGTCGGCGGGGTCGATCGCCGGGAACATCGCGATCCGCAGCTGGTTGCGGCCGAGCTTGCGGTAGGGCTCGGTGTCCACGATGCCGTTGGCCCGCAGCACCTTCGCGACCGCCGCGGCGTCGACGGCGTCGTCGAAGTCGATGGTCCCGACGACGTTGGAGCGCTGCGCCGGGTCGGCCACGAACGGCGTGGTGTACGACGTCTTGTCGGCCCAGGTGTACAGCCGCGAGGCGGAGTCGGCCGACCGGGCGGTGGTCCAGCCGAGGCCGCCCTGGGCGTTCATCCAGTCGATCTGGTCGGCCAGCAGGAACAGCGTGGCGACCGCCGGGGTGTTGTACGTCTGGTCCTTGACCGAGTTGTCGATCGCGGTCGGCAGGCTGAAGAACTCGGGGACGAACCGGCCGCTATCGGCGATCTCCGTCACCCGGGCCAGCGCCTTGGGCGAGAACAGCGCGATCCACAGGCCGCCGTCGGAGGCGAAGCTCTTCTGCGGGGCGAAGTAGTAGACGTCGAACTCCTCCGCGGAGACCGGCAGGCCGCCGGCGCCGCTGGTGGCGTCCACGAGGACCAGCGACTCGTCGTCCGCGCCGGTCGGCCGCTTGATCGGCATGGCGACGCCGGTGGAGGTCTCGTTGTGGGTGAGCGCGTAGACGTCCACGCCCTCCTCGGCGACCGGCAGCGGGTGGCTGCCCGGCTCCGACTTGATCACCGAAGGGTCGGCGAGCCAGGGAGCCTTCTTCGCGACCGTCGCGAACTTGGAGGAGAACTCCCCGAAGTGCAGGTGCTGCGACTTCTCCCGGATCAGCCCGAAGGACGCGATGTCCCAGAACGCCGTGGTGCCGCCGTTGCCCAGCACGACCTCGTACCCCTCCGGGAGGGAGAACAGGTCGGTGAGCCCGGCGCGGACGCGGGCGACGAGGTTCTTCACCGGCTTCTGCCGGTGGGAGGTGCCCATCACCTTCGCCCCGGCGTCGGCGAGAGCGGCCAGCTGCTCGGGGCGTACCTTCGAGGGCCCGCAGCCGAAGCGGCCGTCGGCGGGCTTGATGTCAGCGGGAATCACGATGTCAGCCACGGTTCAAGCCTAGTGAGACCTGCGGATGCTCTAGACCATGGTCCGGATCGTGAGACATCATGGTCTGGTTTTAAGATCACGTAGCACCTCAAGAATGGACTCCGCCCCCCGGGAGACATCCGCGTGGCCGACCCGCACGCCGTAATCGAGGCACTGGTTCGCAGGCCGTTCTTCTGGCGCTCCGACCGCCCCCTGCCCCTCGTTCTCGTGGTCGGCCGCGACGGCGGCGCCTTCGACGCGGCCCGGCGGCTCGCCGCGCCCTTCGAGGACTTCCTCCCGCAGGCCACGGTCAGGGCGGGGGAGTACGACACGCTGCGCGAGCTGGTCGAGGCGCTGGCGGGGGAGCACGGGCAGCTCGGCAAGCCGGTCGGCGGCTCGTTCCTGCCGCCGCCGCGGTTTCCGCTCGTCCAGTTCGTGCTGTGGGCGCGCCGCCAGCGCGAGGAACCACCTCCGGGGGAGCCGGTCGACGTGCCCGGCCGGATCTGGCCGCCCGACCCCCAGTCGCGTACGGGCCAGGAGGCGTTCAAGGAGCGGCTCAAGGACTGGCGCAGGGGCAGGTACGGCGGCGACCGGGGGCGCAGGACCGCGGCGGACTTCCTCGGCCGCGCGGCCACCACCTGGGTGCCGGTGGGCACGCTCGCCGCCTGGTCGCTCGGTGGCGCCTCCGACCTGGTCGGCCTGATCCCGTGGGCGCTCGGCGTGCTCGTCGCCGTCGTCGGCACGTTGATCCAGGCCATGCTGTCGATCCGGGGGTCGTTCTTCAACGGCTGGTTCAGGAAGCAGCCCTACCTGGCCAGGAAGCCCTTCGAGCGCCTGCCGAAGTACGCGCTGCGCATCGCCAACGCGAGCGAGGCGGAGGTCGAGCGGCTGCTCGTCCACGCCTTGTGCCAGGACCTGCGCCAGGCCTACCAGAAGTGGCTGATCCCGTGGCCGAGCTGGGGGCGCGGCCTCTACGCGATGCTGGTCCTCGACGCGCGGTGGTCCGGCGACGTCAACGAGCGGTTCCTGCGCACGCTGGAGGAGTCGGTCGAGGAGACCGGGCTGCTGCCGCCGCTCCTGGTGATGGCCGCGGTGCCCGAGTCGTTCGCGCCGGGCCACCGCCCGGTCACCGCGGGCCGGCTGGCGGACCTGCCCGCGCTCGTGGCGGCGTGGCGGACGGCGGCGCGGCGGCGGGTGCCGCCGCTGCGGCTCATGGTCAGCACGCCCGAGATGCCGGTGGACGACGACTACCGGCCGCATCTGCTGGCCCCCCGGCTACGGGCGGTCGGCTACTGGTGCGTGATGGCGCTGCTGCTGATCGGCCCCGTCGTCCTGCTGGGACGCATTCAGCAGGACCGGAACGCGCACTGCGGCGGCCTGTTCTGGGTCGAGCGCATCGGCAAGGAGTGCGTCGGAGTCGTGAACGCCGGCGGCCCTTCCCCGGACGGGCTCTTCCCGTCGAAAGAGATAACGAAGCTGGTCGCCCAGATCGACCAGAACAACGCCCTGGCCAGGGAGGCCGGGACGTACGTGAGCGTGGTGCTGTTCGGCGAGTACTCCGTCGCGCAGGACCAGAACGACAGCGCGTTCGTCGGGGCACGGGCGGAGCTCACGGCGGTGCAGGAGTACCAGCAGGGCGTCTCGGGCGCGCCCCGCCTCCAGGTGCTGGTGGCCAACGCCGGCACGAACTTCGACCAGGGGCGGCGTACGGCGGAGCTCGTGAGCGAGATGGCGGCCGAGGACCCTCGCGTGCTCGGGGTGATCGGCTTCCAGCGCAGCGTCAGCGGCGTCGAGGACGCCATCCAGACCCTGCACACGGCGAAGATCCCGATGCTGGTGACCACCGCGACGGCGGACCGGCTCGGGTATGTGCCGGACGGGTCCGCGGGCTCCGACTACCCCTCGCCGTACGTGTTCCGGCTGGGGTCGTCGAACCGGCGGCAGGCGCGGCTGGCCGTCCGGTTCGCCCGCGAGCGGCTCCTCGGTGCTGTGCCCGAGCCGACCGCGGTGGTCGTCAAGGACCAGACGGACAACGACAACTACACGAACAACCTCGCCGACGACTACGTGAGCGAGGCCCGGGCGGCGAAGATCAGGATCGCCGAAAGCGTCCCGTACAAGGACCGGGGGACCGGGATGGACATGGCGGTGAGCCGGGCCTGCGGCCGCCGGCCCGACCTGCTCCTCTACGCGGGGCGCGCGGCCGACTTCCTCGACTTCCTCCGCTACGTCGAGGGCAAGGACTGCGGCAAGGAACAGATCAAGGTCCTCGCGGGCGACGACGTCATCAAGGCGGTGGCCAACAGCGGCGCCGCGATCGGCGACTACCGGCGTGTCCAGGTCTACTACGCGGCGCTGGCGAGCCGCGAACTGTGGCGTGACGGCGCGGCGGCGCCCACGGGTTTCGTCCAGGGCCTGCTGGGCGGCCGGCACGCGAAGGAGTCCGACGACAACCTCATCCTCAGCTACGACGCCGTCAAGCTGTTCTACGAGCGCGTCAACGCGGCCTACCGGGGCGGGCTGCCCAGCAGGGGAGACGTGCTCTACCAGATCTCCCTCGTCTCCCCGCGCGACAGGTGGAACGGTTCCAGCGGGGTGATCTCCTTCGGCGCCACCGTCCACGAGCCCGAGAACAAGGCCATCGCGATCCTGAAAGTGACCGATTCGGGGAAGTCCGAGGTCGCGGTGCGCTGCGGGCGCCTGGCGACCACCGAGCCCGAGGACACCAGGAGCATCTGCCTGGACCTCGACGGGGAGCGCGCGGCCCAGAACGCGCCGGCGGCGGGCTCGCCCCCGGCCTCGCCCGGGAGCCGGCCCGCGAGCCCGTCCGCGCCGCCGGGCCGGGACGCCGCGGACTCCGGCCGATGACGCGTCCGGACGCGCAAACGGCCCGCTCCCCGGAAGGAGCGGGCCGTCAAGCGTACGGTGTACGGGCGGGGCCCTGTGGTCTCTCGGAGCTTGTGGCACGCCGCAGGGCCGCGACCCGCGCCGAGGCTCAGGCCTTGCCGATGACCTCGGCGGCGCCGGGCACCTCGCTGATGGAGCGCTGCTTCGGGCCCACGTAGTCGGCGCTGGGGCGGACGAGCCTGCCCGTGCGCTTCTGCTCCAGGATGTGGGCGGCCCAGCCGGCGGTCCGGGCGCAGGTGAACATCGAGGTGAACATGTTCGACGGCACCTCGGCGAAGTCGAGGACCACCGCGGCCCAGTACTCCACGTTGGTCGCGAGGACCCGGTCCGGCTTGCGGGCGTGCAGCTCCTCGAGCGCGGCGGTCTCCAGCGCGGCCGCGACCTCGTAGCGGGGCGCGCCGAGCTCCTTGGCCGTACGCCGCAGCACGCGGGCGCGCGGGTCCTCGGCCCGGTAGACCCGGTGGCCGAAGCCCATGAGCCGCTGGCCCTTGTCCAGCTCGCTCTGGACGTACTTGCGGGCGTCACCCATCTTCTCGACGCCCTCGATCATGTGCAGCACCCGCGCCGGCGCGCCGCCGTGCAGCGGGCCGGACATCGCGCCCACCGCGCCCGACAGGGCGGCCGCCACGTCGGCGCCGGTGGAGGCGATGACGCGGGCGGTGAACGTCGAGGCGTTCATGCCGTGCTCCGCGGCCGACGTCCAATAGGCGTCGATGGCCTTCACGTGCTTCGGATCGGGCTCACCGCGCCAGCGGACCATGAACCGCTCGACGATGCTCTCGGCCTCGTCGACGCGCTTCTGCGGGACCATGGGCAGGCCCAGGCCACGGGCCGACTGCGCGACGAACGACAGAGCGGTCACCGAGGCGCGTGCGAGATCGTCGCGGGCCTGGTCGTCGTCGATGTCGAGCAGCGGGCGGAAGCCGTACGACGGCGCCAGCATGGCCAGCGCGCTCTGTACGTCTACTCGGATGTCGCCGGAATGGACGGGAAGTGGGTACGGCTCCGCCGGGGGCAGGCCCGGCTGGAACGTGTTGTCGACGAGCAGGCCCCAGACGTGTCCATAGGAGACATTGCCCACGAGCTCTTCGATGTCGACGCCCCGGTATCGCAGGGCGCCCCCTTCTTTGTCCGGTTCCGCGATCTCGGTCTCGAACGCCACCACGCCTTCGAGCCCGGGTTTGAAGTCGGACATTCTCGGCCGCCTCCCTCTCTTGTGAAGTCCAGAGCCTTGATGTCGAGATACCGGCGGGTCAATTTAACCCGCAGCGCCCGACTGCCGCGCCCCCGGCCCTACCCAACGGGGTTCCCCCAGGTGGGGGCCACCGAGCAAGATGTACGCCGAGCAGGCGAGAATACCGTTCCGTGGACAGCGCTTCGCACCTCCCCGGGCTCAGGCACAGCTATGAAGGTGAGCCCCTGCTCGAAACCGGAATGGCGGCCGACCCGGTGACGCAGTTCGCGCTGTGGTTCGCGGACGCCGTCGCCGCGGGCCTGCCGGAACCGAACGCCATGGTCGTCGCCACCAGCTCCGCCGGTGGCCGTCCCTCCGCCCGCACCGTCCTCCTCAAGGGCTTCGACGAGCGCGGGTTCGTCTTCTTCACGAATTACGAGTCTCGCAAGGGCCGCGACCTCGGTGAGAACCCGCGGGCCTGCCTGCTGTTCCCGTGGCATCCCATCAGGCGGCAGGTCCGGGTGGAGGGCTCCGTCGTACGGCTCCCGCGCGAGGACAGCGCCGCCTACTTCCACTCTCGCCCGTACGGCTCCCGCATCGGCGCGTGGGCCTCCCGTCAGTCGGCGGTCGTGGAGTCGAGGGAGCAGCTCGACACCAGGTTCCGGGAGCTGGCCGCACGCTGGCCGCAGGACCCGCCGCTGCCGGACTTCTGGGGCGGCTTCCGGGTGGTGCCGGCGGAGGTCGAGTTCTGGCAGGGCCAGACCGACCGCATGCACGACCGGCTCCGCTATCGGCGCACCGGCGCGACCTGGTCGCTGGAGCGCCTCGCCCCCTGATGTCCCGCCCGTCGATGTGATCAGGGCAGCCCGGCCGCGACCTTGAGATCGGCGAGGAATCCGGAGTACGCCTCGTCCCGGTCGGGCGCGCGCAGGATCGCCGAGGGGTGGATCGTCGCCACGTAGTACGCCCCCTCGCGCCGGGGGACCGGCTCTCCCCGGTGCCTGGTGACCCGGAATTCCGGACCCAGCAGGGCCCGGGCGGCCGTGGCCCCCAGCACCACGGTCACCTCCGGGTCCACCAGGCGCATCTCGGCCTCAAGCCAGGGCCGGCAGGCGTTGATCTCTCCCACGGTGGGTTTCTGATGGATTCTGCGTTTGCCGCGGGGCTCGTATTTGAAGTGCTTGACCGCGTTGGTCACGTACACCGCCTCGCGCTCGATGCCCGCCTCTTCGAGGGCCCGATCGAGCACGCGCCCCGCGGGCCCGACGAACGGCGCGCCCTCGCGGTCCTCTTGATCGCCCGGCTGCTCGCCGACCAGCATGAACCGCGCGCCGGGAACGCCCTCGCCGAAGACCGTCTGCGTGGCGGCGCGGTAGAGGTCGCAACCCTCGCAGTGCGCTGCGGCCTCCCTGAGCGCGGGCAGGCTGATCTCCGCAGGAAGGAATCGCTCGGCGCCGATGTTTCCCATCCTGGGTCGCTTCCCCAATAGGGTCGGCTGCGAACACGGGGGAGGTCGTAGCATCGATTTACAAGGACTGGAGGAGCCTTGACCGCACACGGCCTGATCGACACGACGGAGATGTATCTCCGGACGATCTTCGAGCTCGAAGAGGAGGGCATCGTCCCGCTCCGCGCTCGGATCGCCGAGCGGCTGCAGCAGAGCGGTCCGACCGTCAGCCAGACGGTGGCGCGCATGGAGCGCGACGGCCTGGTCAAGGTCGAGGGAGACAGGCACCTCAGCATGACCGCGCTGGGCCGCACGCTGGCGATCCGGGTCATGCGCAAGCACCGCCTCGCCGAATGCCTGCTGACCCAGGTGATCGGCATGCCCTGGGAAGAGGTCCACATCGAGGCGTGCCGCTGGGAGCACGTGATGTCGGAGTCGGTGGAGACCCGGCTCGTGAACCTTCTCAAGAACCCCCGGGTGTGCCCGCACGGCAACCCGATCCCTGGTCTCGACGAGCTGGGGGTGCCCCAGTCCGGTTCGGCCGGAGATGAGACGGTCTCTCCCATGGTGACCCTCGCAGGACAGGCCCCCGTGCCCGTTGTAGTGCGCCGAATCAGCGAACAAGTGCAAAGCGACCCCGCCGTGATGCTTAAACTCAAGCAAGTTGGGATACAACCCGGACGCGAGGTGACGCTCGCGGCGAGTGACAACGGTGTAACGGTGACTGGTGATGGTGAGGTGGGAACCACGACCGCGGACCTTCCGAGGGACGTCGCCTCACACGTTTTTGTCACCAGACGATGACGGAATGAGTTGTGCCTGGTTGAATCCCCTAGGGAGTCCTTTCATTTCTCGCGACCCAGCCATCGCAGGAGCGCCCGTGCCCGGCATAGCGAACCCACCTCGTCAAGGGACGGTCGTGGCATGAGGCGATGGGGAGATCTGTCACAGGACGCCGACGACCACCTTTCCGCCGGGTCCGTGCTCGACCACGCGGAGATGGCCGTGGTCGTGACCGACCGCTTCAGCAATGTCCTGTACTGGAACCCCTTCGCCGAGCAGCTGTTCGGCCGCGTGGGCGCGTCTCCGGGCAGGGAGTCGCTGCACACCCTCGGGATCTCCGATAAGGACCATCCGCTCGCGGCCGAACTGGCCAAGCACGTGCTGCGCGGCGGAGTGTGGGAGGGCACGTTCGACGTGGCCCGCGGCGACGGCACGACGATCTACGTGCGCGCGCAGGCCGTGCCGCTGCGGCACCCCTCCGGTTCCGTGAGCGGCATCGTGATCACCGCACGTGAGGCGATGCGCAGCAACGAGCGTGAGAAGGACCGCTTCGGCCTGCTGGAGCGGATCGGCGAGCGGCTCGCCGGCTCCCTGTACGTCGAGGAGACGCTCAACCGTGTCGCGGAGATGCTCGTCCCGCAGTTCGCCGACCACTGCTTCATCGAGCTGAACGAGGGCGACCGCCTGGTGCGCAAGGTCTCCACCCACGTGAACGGCTGGACGCCGCCGCCGGACACCTGGCGGCCGGTGGGCGCGGAGATCAGATACCCCCTCGGGCACTACGCCGAGACCGCCCTGCGCCGCCAGGAGACCATCCTCGTCGAGGACTTCTCCCAGGTCAGCTACCCGTCGGCGAGCGAGGGCGCGGCGCGGCTGTGCGGCGAGATCGGGATGACCTCCGCCATCGTCGCCCCGCTGTGCGTGCGCGGCGAGACGCTCGGCCTCATGTACCTCGGCCTGTCGAACCTCACCAACCGGCGATCGCCCCACTACGACACCTTCGACCGCGACTTCGTCGGCGCAATCGCCACCCGCGTCGCGCTCGCCGTCGACAACGCGCTGCTGTTCGAGGAGGAACGGCACACCGCCGAGTCGTTCCAGAAGCACCTGCTCCCGCGTCAGCCGCTGCCCTCGCTCGACGGCCTGGAGATCGCCGTCCGCTACTACCCGGCCGCTCCGCTCGCCTCGCACGGCCAGGGCATCCAGACCCAGGTGGGCGGCGACTGGTACGACGTGATCCCGCTGTCGGCCGGCCGCGTCGGCATCGTGATCGGCGACGTCGAGGGCAGGGGGGCCAAGGCGGCGGCGGTCATGGGCCAGCTCAGGGCCGCGTTGCGGGCCTTCGCCCAGGACGACAAACCGCCCGCCGACATCCTCGCCCGCCTGGACGAGTGGACCAGGATCGTCGCCGCGCCGGAGCACGACGACTTCGGCGCCGACATCACCAACCCGCCGATCGTCACCTGCCAATACATGGTGTACGACGCGTGGTCCAGGCAGCTGTCGTTCGCCAACGCCGGGCACGCGCCGCCGCTGCTGATCGTGGACGGCGAGGTCAGAGACCTGGACATCACCGAGGTCGGCCAGCCGCTCGGGGTGCGGGCCAAGGGCATGCACGCCGATCTGGTCTACAAGGAGGAGACGAGGGTGCTGCCGCCCGGCGCGACCCTGCTCCTCTACACCGACGGCCTGGTCGACCGCAGGCCGCCGCGCGACTCCGCCACGGGCGTCCCCGGCGACGACGAGGTGCTCGACATCCTGCGGGAGAAGCTCGTCAAGGCGTCGGGTGAGTCCGTCGAGCGCATCGCCGACCTGGCCACGGTGGCCGTCCCCGGCGAGATCGACGACGACATGGCCATCCTCGTCGTCCGTTCCGCGGGCGCGGAGCTGCAGTCCCAGGAGCGCACGTTCCCGGCTCAGCCGATCATGGTGAGTGAGGCGCGGCGGATGGCGTCCGAGGCCTTCGACGGGTGGCAGGTGCCGGAGGAACGCGCGGAGCTGGCCTGCCTGCTCGTCTCCGAGGTCGTCACCAACGTGGTCCTGCACGCCGCCAGCGCCAGCGTGCCGCGCCGCGAGCTGGTGCTCGACGGGCCGCCGCTGCCGTTCGACGAGTCGTGGGACGTGCCGGGCTTCGAGGAGGAGATCACCGGCGACAAGGAGTTCACCCTGCGGCTGCGCAGGGGCGCGGAGTCCGTCTGGGTCGAGGTCTTCGACCAGGATCTGCGCCTGCCCCGCATCCGCAGCGCGGGGGAGAACGACGAGGGCGGTCGCGGCCTCTATCTCGTCGACCAGCTCGCGCGGCGCTGGGGGTCACGCCCGACCCCCGAGGGCAAGGCGGTCTGGTTCGAGATCCCCATCGGCGGTCGTTAGGTCGTGTCGCACCCCCCGGCGCGGGGGGCGCGACACGTGACCGTCAGTTCTTCTGGTCCAGGCAGCTGTATCCATCCGGGCGCTCGGGTTCGAGCGTCACCTGCCGCAGCACGGTCGCCTCCATGGAGATGCGGAAGGTCTCCTGGTGCGCGCAGTCGTACAACGCGTACGTGCCCTCGCGCTCGCCGAGCAGCAGCACCTGCGCACCGCCGCGCAGCACCTTGCCGCTCTCGCGGTCGTTGAGCACCACCCACTGGTCCTGGAAGCCCACCATGGACAGGAGCATGCTGGCGGGCCTGCCCTTCTCGGCGACGGCGATCGCGTCGCTCTCCATCTGCCCCATCAGCGCGAAGCCCAGCCCGATGCCGGTGAACGCCGCCACCACGATCTTCATGCCCGCGCGGCCGGACGGCCGCCGCCGCAGCAGCCGGAACGGCACGAGGAAGGCCAGGGCACCGATCAGCACCGAGGTGATCACGACGCCGGCCATCGATACGCCCTCGCCCAGCCCGAGGTAGCCGAGGAAGCCCCAGTAAGTCGCCCCGCACCACAGCGCGCCGACGATCGCGGCGGCCCACGGGCGCACCCTTGTGGCCTGGACGAGGCGGAACAGATAGCCGAGGGTCGCCTTGTCGAGCAGCCACACGACAGCCACGACGATGCCCGTGAGCAGGGCGCCGGCGATGACGAGCAGGACCAGCGACCCCACCAGGCGGCCGAACATGGTGGCCTGGTCGATGCCCGCCTGCTCGGGGCTGATGTTGAAGATGCCGTAGACCTGCTGGATGCCGAGGTAGAGCAGCGCGTAGAGGGCGATGCCGATCGGCACCACGACCGATCCGCCGCGTTCCAGCAGATCGACGACGCTGGCCTTCGCGTCCGGCTCCGGTGGATCGACGACGCCGGGTTTCGTGTCCGGCTCCGGCAGATCGGCGAGGCCGGAGTGTTCCTCCGGCTTGGTGATAGTCATGTGTCGATTCATTCCATTTTCAACCATTGCGACGGAACATGATTGCAGGCGCAGAAGACGAGCGAACGGCGGGCCTGTTAACTGACATCGACGAACGCGACGCGCTGACGCTTCTTTCCGGCCGTCCCGGGTGCTTGACTCGGACGCGTGACTCCTCCGCTCCCTGAAGGGAGCGGCTTCTCGCTAAGCCGCTTCCGCAGCGTCGCGAAGGGCAAGCCCTGCCCTGAGAATGTTCTTGGCCGCGTTCACGTCGGCGTGCGCGGTGTGCCCACACGCCTTACAGGCGAACTCGGCTTGGGTGAGGCGGTTGTCCTTCGCGCAGTGCCCGCAACGCGAGCAGGTGCGGGAGGTGTTGGCGGGGTTCACTGCGATCAGCTCTCGACCGGCGCTTTCAGCCTTGTGCGCGAGCACACGCAGGAACACCCCCCACCCCGCGTCCAGGATGCTCCGGTTCAGCCCGGACTTTGCCGCGACGTTCCGCCCAGGCTGGATGATCGTGCCGGCGGCCGAGCGGGTCATACCGGCGATCCGCAGGTCCTCGTGCACGATCACGTCGTATGCGCGGACCAGAGTGAGCGCGGCCTTGTGCGCGCCGTCCAACCGCTGACGGCGCACCTTGGCATGCAGCGCGGCGACGCGCGCCACCGCCGTACGGCGACGCGTGGACCCACGCTTCTTACGGGCGAGATCCCGCTGAGCGGCGGCCAGCCGGTCAGCGGACGCGGCCAGGTGCCGCTGGTTTTCGATGTGATCACCGTCGGATGTGGTGGCCAGCGACGCAACGCCCATGTCGATCCCCGCGACCGCGCCCGTCACGGGCAGGGATCCGGCCGGCACCTCATCGCACGACAGCACGACGAACCAGCGGGCGCCTTCCCGCTTGACGCTGATCGTCTTGACGGTGCCGAGCACACGGCGGTGCTGGTGAACCCGGACATGCCCGATGCCCTGCAGCCGCACGTAGGTCACGGCCGGGTGTTCGGGCTGACAGTCCCACCGGCAGCCGTCGCCGTCCTTGGGCCACTCCACCGTGTCGAACCAGCCCCACCCCTTGAACCGAGGAAACCCCGGCGTGCGCCCGGCCTTCACACGGGCGAAGAACGTACGGAACGCCTTGTCCAACCTGCGCAGCGTGGCCTGCTGGGAGGAGAACGACCACCGGCCCTGACCGGTGGGGTCGTCGGCGCGGATGTGCTTCAACTCGCCCGACTGGTCGCCGTACCGAACCGTCACCCCGGCTCTGCGGTAGGCCGTACGGCGGTGCTCCAAGGCGGCGTTGTAAAGCTCCCGGTGGTCGTGCAGGCACTGCGTGAGCGCGGCGGCCTGTTTACGGGTGGGGCGCAGCAGGAACTTGAACGACCGGCGCACACCCACCTCCCACACTCAGTAATCAGATCATCACGCTACTGGAAGGCACCGACAAAACCCGGAAGGAAATCTGTGATGCGCAGACCACGAAGGTCAGGGCACGTTCGAACCTTGGCCGCCCTCCCGATCCCGATTCCACCGTCTTCTCAAGGCGACGGTCCCCTCGGGAGACTTTGATGGAGCTCGCCCACGACCGCCGCGGCAGCGGTCCGCCGCTGGTCCTCCTGCACGGCATCGGCCACCACAGGCACGGCTGGCTGCCGGTCCTCGATCTGCTCGCCGAGCGGCACGACGTCATCGCGGTGGACCTGCCCGGCTTCGGGGAGTCTCCGCCGCTGCCGTACGGCACGCCGTACAACGTGGAGACGCTGGGGCGGGCGGTGCGCGAGTTCTGGAGCGGGCTCGGCCTCAGCCGGCCGCACGTCGCGGGCAACTCGCTCGGCGGCTACATCGCGCTCGACCTGGCGTCCTCCGCCGACGTCCGCACGGCCGTCGCGTTGTCGCCCGCGGGGTTCTGGTCCCGGACCGAGCACGCGTACGCGCGGGCCGTGCTGCGCCTGCTGCGGCTGGCGACGCGGGCGGACGGGCTGCCCGCGCTCGCGGCCGGCACGGGCGAGGGCAGGGCGCTGGCCATGGGCCTGTTGGTGGCCCGCCCGGAGCGGCTGTCGCGCGAGGCCGTGGTCGCGGCGGCCACGGCGATGCGTGAGTGCGTGGGGTTCGAAGAGGCGCTGGACTCGCTGGCGTGGGCCGCGCCGCCCGCGCCGCCCCAGGTGCCGGTCACGATCGCCTGGGGCGACCGCGACCGGCTGCTGCCGTGCCGTCAAGCCGTACGGGCGGCGCGGTGGGCGGGGCAGCGGACGCTGCTGCTGCGGGGCTGCGGCCACGTGCCGATGAGCGACGACCCTGACCTGGTCGCGCGGGTGATTCTCGAAGGCAGCGCCCGCGAAGACGGCGACCCTCGCTGAGTCTTCCCGCGCCGCTTGTGCCGAGGGACACGCGGGGCCGGGGAAACCCGCGCATACTGATCAGTGTGGACACCGGACTCATCCTTCTGGTCTTCCTGGCGCTCCTGTTCGCGTGGCTGCTGAACAAGGTGCGCCGGTTCTTCCGGCTGGGCCCGGTGGCCTACGGAGGCGTGATGGTCGTGTTCGTGGTGGCCATGCTGCTGATCTGGGGACAGCAGCAGAGCTGACGTGTGGCTCTAGAAGCCGAAGGACCTGCCGATGATCTCCTTCATGATCTCGGTGGTGCCGCCGTAGATCGTCTGCACGCGGCTGTCCAGCCAGGCCTTGGCCACCGGATACTCCAGCATGTAGCCGTAGCCGCCGTGGAGCTGGACGCACCGGTCGACGACCTTGTTCTGCAGCTCGGTCGTCCACCACTTGGCCTTCGCGGCGTCGACGGCCGTGAGCTCCTTGGCGTTGAGCGCCCGCACGCACTTGTCCACATAGTGGCGGGCGATCTCCACCTCCGTGGCGAGTTCGGCCACCAGGAACCGCGTGTTCTGGAACTTGCCGATGTTGCGGCCGAAGGCCGTGCGGTTGCGGCAGTACTCGATCGTCTCCTCCAGCACCGTCTCCGCCGCGGCCACGGCCGCCACCGCGATCGACAGCCGCTCCTGCGGCAGGTTGTTCATGAGCTGGAAGAAGCCCTGGCCCTCCTCGCCGCCCAGGAGGTTGGCCACCGGCACCCGGACGTTCTCGAAGAACAGCTCGGCGGTGTCCTGTGCGTGCATGCCGACCTTCTCCAGATTGCGGCCGCGGGTGAAGCCCTCCATGCCGCGCTCCACCACCAGCAGCGAGGTGCCGCGCGCGCCCGCCGACGGGTCGGTCTTGGTCACGACCACGACGAGGTCGGAGTTGATGCCGTTGGTGATGAACGTCTTCTGCCCGTTGACCACGTAGTGGTCGCCCTCGCGGACGGCGGTGGTACGGATGCCCTGCAGGTCGCTGCCGGCCCCCGGCTCGGTCATCCCGATGGCCGTGATCAGCTCCCCGGACGCGAAGCCGGGCAGCCAGCGCTGCTTCTGCTCGTCGTTGGTCAAATCGACCATGTAGGGCGCCATGATGTCGTTGTGCAGGCCGAATCCCAGGCCGGTGGCGCCGACGCGGATGATCTCTTCGACGATCACCGTGTTGTAGCGGAAGTCGGTGATCCCGGAACCGCCGTACTCTTCCGGGACCGAGAAGCCGAACATGCCCAGCTCGCCCGCCTTCTTCCACACCTCGCGGGGGACGATGCCGTCCTTCTCCCACTGCGCGTGGTGGGGGACGACCTCGCGGGCCATGAACTCACGGACGGTCTCGCGGAAGAGGTCGTGCTCCTCGTCGAAGAGGTCTCGCCGCATCGGGTACGCCTTCCGGCTCAGGGTCTGTTGGCCGCACCAGAATACGATTCTAGTCATCCCCGGTCGATCGGCTCCACGTTGTACGGACGGTCACAACTCCGAAACCATCGCCATAACGCCCCCTTTGACCGCTTCGGTTGCCTCTAAGATCTACCTTCGGTTTGCTATAGGCCCGCCAGGGCGGTCCTGTGATCGGAGTATGCGGTGATTCGGTGGAAAGCTGGTCTCCCTAGGACCATGGCCGCTCTGGCCCTCGGCCTGGCCGGTACGGCGGCGATTGTCGTCCCGGCGGTGACGGCGGAGGCCAATACCGCCGACCTCGTGGTGGACTATGCCTGTCAGCAGGGCATCGCCACCTCGGGCTCGGGCACCGTTCATCTCCGGACGAAGCTCACCGTCCCGACGACGCTGAACGTCGGCGATCCGCTCAACGTCTCCTGGAAGCTCGGCTACAAGGACGCGACGCGCTTGGGAGCGCCCGCGCTCCTGCCCAACGGCGGCCGCGTCGAGGTGACCGGACGGGTCAACCTCAGCGGCAGCTGGATCGGGCAGCTTCAGCCGAAGGGGTTCGTGGACCAGCCGGGGGCGATGGTCAAGGGCACTCCGCTCAAGCTTCCCGAAGGCATCGCGGACTTCGCCTACACGGACCGGGAGGGCACCCTCACGGTCAAGCCCGGCAGGCTGTTCATCGACTTCCGCCCGCCTGCTTCGGAGGTCGTGGTCAACGACGACGATCCTCGGATCTCCTACGGGCCCGGGTGGGAAGACCTCAACGACCAGCCGAGCCAGAACAACGACAATCATCTGGACCTGCACAGGACCACGGCCAAGGACGCGTGGGCGTCGTTCACCTTCACGGGCACCGGGATCGACTACATCGCGCAGAGGGACCAGCGCGCCGGACCGGTCGACATCTACGTCGACAATGAGCCGGGCACCCCGCCGCGTGTCGACCCCTCCAGGAACGAAGACGGCACGGTGGTCAACGACGCCAACAAGGGCGGACAGACCCTGTGGAAGTTCCGGGGCCTGAAGTTCGGCGAACACACGATCAGTGTCAAGAACGTCGAGGACGGCAAGTGGGGCCAGCTTGACGCCTTCCGTGTGGTCACGCGGGAGCTGGCCAACCCGCCGCAGGAGTACCGCGCCACGTGCGAGATCGTCAGCGCGCCGGTCGCCGTTCAGGTCAAGATCGGTGGCGGTGGCGACAATCCGGCCAGCCCGTCGCCGGACAGCTCGCCTGACGCGTCGCCGAGCGCATCGGCCAGCGCTTCCGTGAGTCCTTCGGCCAGTCCCACGGACGACAACCCGGGCGATGAATCGCCGTCGCCTTCGCCTTCGGCCACGCCTTCGCCCTCTCCGTCGGCCAGTCCGTCGCCGGCTGCGGTGCAGACGCAGAACTACGTCGTGACAGCGGTGGTGACGCAGGGCAGTCCGTCGCCGACGGCGACGAGGACGGTGACTCTGACAGCGACGCCGAGCGTGGCGCAGGTGGCGATCACGCCGCAGGGCGGCGCGCAGACCGGTGAGGCTCCGGAGCGTGTCTCGTTCTCGGGCATGCTGCTGATCGGCTCGGGCGGCGCGCTGTTGTTGATCGGCATGCTCAGCGGTGTGGCACTGCTCCGGCGCAGGGCGGCGCACTCGGGCGAGCGGGGCTGAGGAGGATGACGATGAACGGCACTCCTGACGACGGCGCTCCCGAGCAGGGCGGCGCTCCCGACCAGGGCGGCGCGGACACCGACGCCAAGAAGACGCGCAAGCCGCTGCCTCAGCCGGTCCTCGCGACCCTGCTCGTGGCCGGGTCGTTCGCCGGCATCGCGGCGGTGATGGCCGGGATGCTCGTCGTGCTGAGCCCCTCGGACCCGCAGGAGAGCGGGCCGGTTCCGGGCGCGGTGAACGTCCAGGACGCGGGCAACGTGGCCTTCCTGCCGCCGACCGTGGGCCCCGGCGGGCCGGGCGTGCCGCTCACGGCGGCGGACCCGACCGCGCCGCCGCCGGCTCCCGCGCTGCAGCCGATCGCTCCGCTGACCCTCACGAGCGCGGCCTCGTCGTCCTCGAAGCCGCTGTCGTCCTCGTCGTCCGGCGCGAAGAAGACGACGACCACGAAGGTCACCGGCAGGCCGCTCAAGATCAGCATCCCTGCGATCGGCGTGAAGGCCGCGGTGGGCTCGGTGGGCGTGGACAAGTCCGGCGTCATCCAGACGCCCCCGCTGAGCAAGCCCAGCCTCACCGGCTGGTACCGCTACGGACCGGCCCCCGGCGACCAGGGGCCGGCGATCATCCTCGGGCACGTGAACACCCGCAAGGGCGCCGCCGTCTTCAGCCGTCTGCGCGAGCTCAAGCGCGGCAACAAGATCGCCGTTCTCCGTGCGGACGGCAAAATGGCGATCTTCACGGTGGACGGGATCGAGCAGGTCAGCAAGTCGACGTTCCCGACCAAGCGGGTCTACAACAACACGATCACGTCGTCGCTGCGGCTGATCACCTGCGGCGGGGTCTACAACGCCAAGCAGCACCACTACACCGACAACATCATCGTCTACGCGACGCTGACCGAGACCAAGGGCAAGTGATCACGGGGTGATCAGCCCGCGCTGATCACCTCTTCGCCCTCCCGCGCCTCGCGCTCGGGCGGATCGTGGGGCCTGCGCCGTGCGACCGTCCGGGCCGCGCGCTGGATCAGCAGCGTGCCCGCCACCGCTGCCAACGCGACGATCACCAGCGCGTACGGCTGACGCCACGGCGAGGAGTCGCCGCCGGCCGCAGCGACCCGGGTCGGCTGGGTGGCCAGGGCCGGCTGGGCGGCCGGAACCGGCTGCGCGGACGCGGCGGGCGTCGCCGCAGGCAGGCGGTTGGGGGTGACGGCCGCCGCCTTCCAGGGGAACCCAGGCGGCTTCACGGGCCCCCAATAGTCCATGACCTCGGTGCCGGCGGGCACCGGGAACTGCGGCGGAGCCGCCTTCAGCCCGCCCGGCACCGTGAGCGTGCCGATCTCGTACGGCGCGAACATGCCCTGCAGACCCTGCACCCGCCACCGGCCGGCGGGCACAGTGACAGACGTCGCATAGTGCGCGGGTTCCGGCAGCGGCGTCCCGTCGAACGTCAGTGTCGTGCCGTCCTCCCCGGTCAGGCGCAGGCCGATCGGTTCGAGCGCGCCGGGGCCCTCGTACGGATGAGTGCCGTGCTGGAGCACCCAGAAGCCCACCGTGTAGGAGACGTCGGGCCGCACCTTGCCGGGGAACGGGTCGAGTTCGGTCACGGCCCAGAAGCCGGCCCGCGCGTGAGCGGGCAGGGCCGGCGCGAGGAACGCCGCCATCGCCGCGAGGGCCACGAGTAGTCGTCTCATGTTCACCACCTCCACCCCTCCCTACCGTGGGAGGGGGATGAAGGTTCCCTGGGAATTTCCTGACATCGGGCACCCACGGGTTATGTCGGTGGTCAACTCTGAGAGACTGTTCGCCACGTGTACGTGACTGAGGTGGCAGGAGAGACGTCGTGCCCGACCCCAGTGCCCGGCGCAGGAGTGCCCGGCGTCGCATCGCGGCCCGGTCGGCGGCGGGAGCGACGGCCGCGCTGGCCCTGATGACGTGGCCGGTTCTCGCGGCGTCCAAAACCACGACTGTGCCGTATTCCTGCACCCCGGCCGGCGGCGCCGCCGCGACCTACCCCGTGAACGTGACCCTGGTCGCGCCCGACGACCCGGTGGTGAGCAGCACGGCCACCGTGACCTGGCGGATCGCGCCCGCGTCGCCGCCGGAGGGCCAGAGCGCGATGGTGGCGCCGGCGACGGGCATCGCGGCGAACGACGTCATGATCGCCGAGGGTCTGGTGGAGGTGACCGGCGCTCCCGTCGTGAGCGAGCCCGCGGACGCGTCGCCGAGCCCCAGCCCCTCCGGCTCGCCGACGCCGAGTCCGTCGGCCTCTCCATCCGCCTCGGCGTCGCCCTCGGCATCACCTTCCCTCAACGGGTCGGAGGGCGGCACGCAGTCTCGGGTGGCGACGGGCACCTCCCCGAGCCCCTCCGCCAGCGCGTCACCCTCCGCCAGCGCGTCACCCTCCGCCAGCGCGTCACCCTCCGCCAGTGCGTCGCCCTCCGCCAGTGGCTCCGCCACGGATGACACGGAGACCGGCACGCAGGAGGAGAGTCCGGCCATCACGCTGACCCCGTCCGCCTCCACGGTGCTCGCGTCGTCGCTCTCGCCGTCGGCCACGCTGACGCCGATCCCCGAACTGCTCGTCACGCTGACTCCGACGGCGGTGGGCACGGTCGGAGTCGCGGCCGGGAACTTCACGCTGAGGCTGCGAGCCGCGGGGGACACGACAGGCGCGGGTGAGGCGCTCTACACGTGCACGCTGCCGGCGACCGCGACCCGGGCGTCGCTCGCGGTCACGGTGGCCGCCTCCGCGGCGTCTCCCTCGCCGTCTCCGTCACCGTCCGCTTCGCCGAGCCCGGCCGGCAACGGCAACGCGAGCAGCTCGCCCAGTCCCAGCGCCGCGGCATCGACGAGCCCGAGCCCGAGCCCGAGGACCACGACGACCACCACGGTCACGGCGACCGCGTCGGTCTCCCGTACGACGACCAAGCAGATCAAGACGACGCCGCTCGGCGGCGCGCAGACCGGGGGCGGTGGCGACGCGGGCCCGGACGCCCGGCTCGTCGTGCTCACCGGCCTGGCGCTGATGGCAGCCGCGGCGGCCGGAGGGCTGCTGCTGCGGCGCTTCGGTCCGAACCCCGGCTCGTACGGCAGGCGCTAGCGTTCGGCTGACATGAACATGCCGAGAACGGAAGAAAGTTTGAGCAATCGGAGGCGGTCTTGGGGCTTTTGTCCGTAAGATCTCTACCTGACTGTGACCGTATGCTGGAATGCTGGTACGCCTGTTGACTGCGAGCATCGAAGTGGAGAGACGTCAGTGCTGAAGTCAAAGGCGCGGGGCCGTGTCGCCGGAAGGGCCGCCGCGGCCGGAGTGGTCAGCGCGGGCCTTCTCCTGGGCCTGGGCGCGCTCGGCGCGCATGCCGACACGAAGACCGTGACGTACAGCTGTAGTCCGAGCGCGGGCGGCGCCGCGGTGGCGCACGATTTCACGGTGACGCTCACCGCCGCCACCTCGGCGGTGACCGGCACCCAGTACACCGCGACCCTGAGCATCCAACCTGTATCGACTTCGCCGTTCCCCGCGCCGGTGCAGATCGCGAGCGGCGCGACGATCGAGCTGCAGCCCACCGTGTCGGCGTCGGCGCTTCCTGCCGGTATGACCGCGGGCGTGTCCACGCCCTCGCCGATCGGCACGCCGTTGACTGCGGCCGTCACGGCCCAGGGGACGATGCCGCCGCTTCCCACGGCGACGCTGACCGTCACGCCGTCGGCCGGAGCCACCTCCGTCGTGCTGACGGCGAAGGACTTCAAGATCAGCATGATCGCGCCCGCCGGCACGGGCACGACCACCACGACGCCGACCGCGCTCTACAACTGCTTGATCGCCACCACGGGCGCCAACACGGCGCCCGCCGTCGCGACGATCGCGGTGACCAGCCCCTCGGCGTCTCCGAGCGCGAGTGCCAGCCCCAGCGCGAGCCCCTCCGCGAGCGCCTCGCCCTCGCCGCGCGGCACCAGGACGGTGTTCGAAACGGTCTTCGCATCGCCCACACCGGTCAAGACGAAGACGAAGGCCGCCCAGGTCGAGAACACGCCCGGGGGTGGCGCGGCCACCGGCGGTGGAGGCGAGGCGGGCCCCGACGCTCGGCTCTTCGTCCTCACCGGCACCGCGCTCATGCTGGCGGCGGGCGCCGGCGGCCTCGTGCTCCGGGCCCGGCGCCGCCCGGTGAGGCAGTAGGACGAACCATGACCACCCCGCCACCTGGACAGTACCCGCCGGGCCAGCCGTACGGCGTGCCTCCCGGGCCGGGCGGGCAGGGCTACCCACAGCCGGTTTACGGCCAGCCGGTCTTCCAGCCGGTGATGTTGCCCCAGATGCAGCCGGTGCCCCCGCCGCAGCCACCGGAGGAGAAGCCTCCCCGTGACAGTGCGGCGGCGGTCCGGCGGTTGCTGATCACGGCGGCCATCGTGGGCCTGGTCGTCGTGATCGTGGGCGTAGTGATCATGGTGAACAACCCCGACGAGTACGGCACGCCGAGCCGCTCGACGGTAAGGCTCGCGGCGCCGCAGAACGGGCTCGCCCCCTCGGTGGGGCCGGGCGGCGTCGGGCAGCCGCTGACGCAGGCCGTCGCCACCGCGCCTCCGCCGGTTCCGAAGATTCCGGCGGCTCCGGCGATGCAGCCGTCCACACCCAAGCGCCTGGTCATCCCCAAGATCGGCATCAACGCGCCGATCAAGTCGGTCGGCCTCGACCGCTCAGGCGCGATCCAGACGCCTCCCATCAGCAACTCGAACCTGGTCGGCTGGTATCGCGGTGGCCCGACGGCGGGGGAGGCGGGCCCGGCGGTCATGCTCGGCCACAAGGACACCACTTCGCGCGGCGCCGTCTTCAGCCGCCTGCACGAGCTGGCGTACGGCGACAAGATCGAGGTGTACCGCCTCGACGGGACCGTGGCCATCTTCACCGTGGGCGGTATCGAGCAGGCGGACAAGCAGACGTTCCCCACCAACCGGGTGTACGGCCACGCCGACAACGCCGAGCTCAGGCTGATCACCTGCGGCGGCAAATACAACTATTCGACCGGTCACTACTTCGACAATGTCATCGTCTACGCCACGATGACCGGAACGCGTCTGGCGAAAACGAAGTCCTGAGCCGGAGCACCTCCCGGGAAGGGCTCGTGGCGGGCAGGCCGTGGAGGCTATGGTCTCTTCGACCGATCATGAGGAGGGCCTGTGAGCTGGTTCTCGAAACTCCTGCTGCCCGGTCGGCTGCGCACAGGGCCCACGGCGCTGCTGCCTGCCCGGCCGGATCCGAAGACACTGCTGGCGGTCGCACAGCTCGCCGATCCCGAGGCGAGAACCGACGGCGACGACATCCTCGCGGGCGGATCGCGCATCCAGCCGCCCGTCGAACTGACCGCGGACGTCCTCGCCAAACTCGGCGTGCCCGACGATGACGGGCTCTGGGCGTGCCGGATCGCGGCCGAGGGGCCGCTGCCGGTGGACTTCTTCGACAAGAGCCTGGCCGAGGGCATCGCCTACCGCCTGGGCGGCTGGTCGCTGTGCCAGGGCGAGCCGCTCGATCCGGCGGAGGACGCCGGAGACCCGCTGGTCTATCTGCCGGCCGTGCCCGAGCCCGAGGAGATCCTGCCGGTTCTGTCCGAGGCGCTGCGGCATGCCGAGGCGGTGGACGCCGAGAGGTGGCCGGAAGGTGAGCTGATCGAGGGCGTCGTCCACGTCCCCGTCCGCGGGGGCAGGGTGGCCGACGTCTACGCGGGGGCCGACATGCTGGTCACGATCGAGGAGGGGCACCGCCTGCCGCCCGCCGCGCAGACGCGCTGGCCGTACCTCACGGAGATCGCGATCGCCCGGGTCTCCCCGGTGACGCGTACGGAGGAGCCGGAAGGCGAGGACGCGGACCTTGCCGACGGCCCGGCGGAAGGCGTGCCGGACGCGGACGCGGCCCCGGGCCCGCTGGACGCCGCATCGGGCACGGACGCGGACACGGACGCCGGATCCGATACGGACGCCGGCTCCGACGCGGAGGACGTGCCGAGCGGGAACGACGCGGAGGGCGCCGACGAGGTGCGGGCGGCGCTGCTCGTCCGGGCGGCCGTCGCGGTGACGCTCGCCAACGCGCTCCGGGGGATCGCGGCCGACAGCCGGGGTTTCCAGCTTGCCGAGCCTGCCGACGTGCTGCCGGGGGGATATGCCTGAGCCCTGCCCATGGATAAACCGTGCCCGTATCGCCGCCTCCCCCGACGAAAGTTCTGATGTAACCTCTCACTAACCGAACATTGCTCGGTTTCTTATGGAGGCACTGTGGCAGAGGCGTACATCGTCGGGGCGGTCCGCACGCCGGTCGGCAAGAAGAAGGGCGGGCTCTCCACGGTCCACCCGGTCGACCTGGCCGCCCACACTCTCTCCGCGCTCATCGAGCGCACCGGCGTCGACCCCGCCGCCGTGGACGACGTGATCATGGGCTGCGTCATGCAGTTCGGCCCGCAGTCCATGGACATCGCGCGCAACGCGTGGCTCAGCGCGGGCCTCCCGGAGACCGTGGCGGGGGTCACGATCGACCGGCAGTGCGGCTCGTCGCAGCAGTCCATCCACTTCGCCGCGCAGGGTGTGCTGTCGGGGACGCAGGACCTGGTCGTCGCGGCCGGCGTCGAGTCGATGTCCATCGTGCCGATGGGGTCGAGCATCTCGGCGGCGCTGGAGAAGGGCATGCCGTTCCCGTTCGGCGACAAGTGGGTCGAGCGGTACGGCAAGCAGGAGATCTCCCAGTTCCGCGGCGCGGAGCTGATGTGCGAGAAGTGGGGCCTGGAGCGCGACGAGCTGGAGCGCTACGCCTACGAGAGCCACCAGCGGGCCGCGAAGGCGATCGCCAACGGACACTTCAAGGACCAGATCGCCCCGGTCAACGGCGTGACCGACGACGAGGGCCCGCGGCCCGACACCACGCTGGAGAAGATGGCCGAGCTGAAGACCCTCCGCGAGGGCGGCCGGATCACCGCGGCCACCTCCTCGCAGATCTCCGACGGCTCCGGGGCGCTGCTCATCGCCTCGGAGCAGGCGGTGCGCGAGCACGGCCTGGTGCCGCGCGCCCGTATCGTCACGCTCGCGCTGACCGGTGACGACCCGGTCTACATGCTGACGGCGCCGATTCCGGCCACGCGTAAGGCGCTGGCCAGGGCGGGGCTCGCCATCGAGGACATCGACGTCATCGAGATCAACGAGGCGTTCGCCCCGGTGCCGCTGGCCTGGCTCAAGGAGATCGGGGCCGACCCGGCGCGGACCAACCCCAACGGCGGCGCCATCGCGCTGGGGCACCCGCTGGGCGGCACCGGCGCGATCCTCATGACCAAGCTCCTGCACGAGCTCGAGCGCACCGGCGGGCGGTACGGCCTGCAGACGATGTGCGAGGGCGGCGGCCAGGCCAACGTCACGATCATCGAGCGTCTCTGATCATTCGCCGAAAGAAAAAGGGCACCCCGGATCGATCCGGGGTGCCCTTTGCCTGCCGGGCCGGTTACTTGGCTCTCGGCAGTCGCCGCGGCTGCCGTACCGGTCGCATGGGCGGGGCCGGGATCTGGCGCGGCGGCGGGAAGGAACGCTGAGGCTGCGGCGTGCGCGGGTTCTGCTGCTTGCCGCTCTTGCTGGACGCGCGAGTACGCATACGGGATCTCCTTGTACGTCGGGAACGCGGCACCGAGGTGCCGTCACTCAGCTGCCGCGTCGGATGGACAGGGCCGGAAAGCTGAGCGGATCAGCGGCTCAGAGAGCTGATCAGCGGTCGCCGTAGAGAATCCACATGCGGATGACAGTAACAAGCCGCCGTATCGCCGGACAAAGGGTTTTCGTTCCGTCCAAGGCGACCAAGCCGCTTCCAAGCGGCTCACCAGACTGCGACAAGTGGGTTCCTGTGTACTCAACCGCGTCAGAGAGACGTTCCCTGCACAGGAGATACCAATGAAGTCACTCAAGCGCGTCGCGGCCGTTCTCGCCACCACCGCCGTCGCGGTCACCACCTTCGGCGTCCTGTCCGCCCCGGCGCACGCCCAGATGCCCGAGGGCTGGTACCGCTGCTACGTGCCGGGGTACGGCACGATGTGGTGCCTCGACGTGTGAGCCTGACCGGCCTCGCCGCACGGCCCCGCCCCCGCGTCCCGGGGGTGGGGCCGTGCCGTTCCCGTCAGCCAATGCGCCGGTGGACGTCGTCGAACATGGACGGCCCGGTGCGCTGGGCGGCGATCCACGGGCCCTCCAGCGACGGGTCGACGATGCCCTCCTCCAGGAAGGTGTAGCGCCCGTCGAGCACTCGCCGGGCCAGCCGCACGTCCAGGGTGTCGGTGTTGTCCCAGAGCCGGTCGAACAGTGCCTCGGCCCGCTGCCGGGCCTGGTGGCAGAAGGTGTCCGCCAGCTCGTACGGCTTCCGCCCGAACTCGGCCGCGTCCTCCTGGGCGCGCACGCAGACCGCGGTGATCGCGAACAGTTCGGCGCCGATGTCCACGATCCGCGACAGGAACCCCTGCTTGTGCTCCAGTCGCGCCTGCCAGCGCGACATGCCGTAGAACGTCGATCGGGCGAGCTTGCGGCAGGTCCGCTCGACGTAGCGCAGGTGCTGGGCGAGCGGGCCGAACTCGGCGTACGACGTGGGCACCTGGCCGGGCCCGGTCACCAGGCCCGGCAGCCACCTGGCGTAGAAGGCGCCGGCCCGGGTGGCCGCCCGGCCCTTGGCACGCAGGCCGGCCTTCGGATCGACGAGCTCGCCCGCGACCGACAGGTGGGCGTCCACCGCCTCGCGGGCGATGAGCAGGTGCATGATCTCGGTCGAGCCCTCGAAGATGCGGTTGATCCGCAGGTCGCGCAGCATCTGCTCGGCGGGCACGCCGCGCTCCCCGCGGGCGTGCAGCGACTCGGCGGTCTCGTAACCGCGCCCGCCTCTCATCTGCACGAGCTCGTCCATGAGCCGCCAGGCCATCTCCGTGCTGTACAGCTTGGCGAGCGCGGCCTCGATGCGAATGTCATTGCCCTCGTCGTCGGCCATCCGGCTGGACAGGTCCACCACCGACTCGAGCGCGTACGCGGTGGCGGCGATGAAGGCGACCTTGCGGGCGATGGCCTCGTGCTGGCCGACCGGCCGGCCCCACTGGACCCGCTCGCATCCCCACTCGCGGGCGATCTTCGTCGCCCACTTCGCCGCGCCGACGCAGGTGGCCGGGAGGGAGAGGCGACCGGTGTTGAGCGTGGTCAAGGCGATCTTCAGGCCCTGGCCCTCACGGCCGATCAGGTTCTCCACCGGCACCCGCACCTGGTGGAAGCGGGTGACGCCGTTCTCGATGCCGCGCAGGCCCATGAACTGGTTGCGGTGCTCGACGGTGATGCCGGGAGCGTCGGCCTCGACGACGAAGGCCGAGATCTTGGCGCCGGTCCGGGCCATCACGACCAGCAGGCCGGCCACCACGCCGTTGGTCGTCCACAGCTTGACCCCGTTGATCACGTACGCGTCGCCGTCGCGGACGGCGGTCGTCGACAGGCGGGCGGGGTCGGAGCCGACGTCCGGCTCGGTGAGCAGGAAGGCGGAGATCTCGCCCCGGGCGCAGCGGGGCAGGAAGCGGCGCTTCTGCTCGGGGGTGCCGAACAGCCGCAGCGGCTGCGGGACCCCGATGGACTGGTGCGCCGACAGCAGCGCGCTGAGCGCGGGGGAGCACGAGGTCACGAGTTCCAGCGCGCGGCAGTAGTACAGGTGGCTCAGGCCCAGCCCGCCGTACTCCTCCTCGATGGTCATGCCGAACGCGCCGATCGCCGCCAGGCCCTTGACCACCTCGTCCGGAATCACGGCGGTGCGCTCGATGAGCGCGGGATCGACCTTCTCCTGCAGGAACGCCCGCAGGGCGCGCAGGAAGTCGTCTCCCTTCTTGATCTCCTCCTCGGTGAGGCGGGGGGCGGGGTGCACGAGGTCCAGCCGGAAGTCCCCCAGGAAGAGCTGCTTTCCGAAGCTCGGGCGGGTCCACTCCGTCTCGCGCGCCTGCTCGGCCACCTCCCTGGCCTTGGCGTAATCGGTCGTCATCATCGACCTCCTCGGCGGTGATAGGAGCTGTGCTCGTTAACTACCCGCCAGTAGCCTTTTGCATCGCGGGAAGCGCGATGTGTACGGCCGTCCCTTCGCCGGGGGAGGAGACGATCCGGCAGCGGCCGCCGTGCGCCTCCACGATGGCCTTCACGATCGACAGGCCGAGCCCCGCCCCGCCGGACAGGTGCACCTCTCCGCGCTGGAAGCGGTCGAAGGCGCGCTCCGCCTGCTCCGGACTCATCCCCGGCCCGGTGTCGCGCACCTCGATCGTCACCGACTCCGGGGCACGCAGCAGCCGTAAGGTGGCCCGGGTGCCCTCGGGGGTGTGTGCCCGCACGTTGCCGAGCAGGTTGACGAGCACCTGGCGCACCCGGGCCTCGTCCACGGTCGCGACCAGGGAGGGCGGGGCCTCCACCGTCACGGGGTACGCGGGATCGAGGGCGGCCGAGTCGGCGGCGACCTCGCGGGCCATCTCGGTCAGGTCGGTCTCGTCGAGCGCGAGCGCGGCGCCCCGGTCGAGCCGCGCGAGTTCCAGCATCTCTCCCACCAGGCGGCCCATGCGGTTGGCCTCGGCCTCGATCCGCCCCATGATCTTGGGCAGGTCCTCCGGCGGGATCGCCCCGGCCCGGTACAGCTCGGCATACCCGGAGATGGTCGACAGCGGGGTGCGCAGCTCGTGGGAGGCGTCGGCGGCGAAGCGGCGCACGCGCTCCTCCGACGCCTCGCGGTCGCGGAAGGCGTCGGCGATCCGGTGGAGCATGAGGTTGATCGCCGCGCCGAGCCTGCCGACCTCCGACGGCCCCTCGGGCATCCGGGCCGACAGGTCGACTCGCTCGGCCACCAGGTGGGCGGTGCCCGCCATCTTGCCGAGAGGCGCGAGACCACCGGCGATCAGCAGCCGCCCGCCCGCGGCCAGCAGCAGGATCAGCACCCCGCCGGTCGCCAGCTCGCTGATCAGCAGGTGGCGCACCGGGTCGTCGACCGCGTCCAGGGGCACCGCGACGACCACCAGCCGCAGACCGCTCGGCGACATCGCCACCGCCGCGATCATGTCGTGGTCGCGGCTCGGGTCGAGGTCGAACGTGCGGCCCTGCGCCGCGTACGCCAGCAACCTCTCCTTGCCCAGCGTCTCGGCCAGCCCGGGGACCGCCGCGGCGTCGGCGGCGTCGCCGCTGACCAGATGGGCGCGGTCCTCGGTGAGGTCGTAGGCGGCGAGGGCATAGGTGGAGCCGGTCAGCGCCTGTTCGAGCGGGTCGCCCACGACCACCCGGCGTGCCGCCGTGACGGTCGCCGCCACCACCTGTCCCTCCAGCCGCGTACGCAGGTGGCCGCGCAGGACGAGGACACTGACGAGGGAGAACACGACGAGCAGGACAGCGCTCACCCCGAGCAACCCGGCGAGCAGGCGTGTCCTGAGCGACATCAGGAATCCTGGGGAGGCCGCAGCGCGTATCCGATGCCGCGCTGGGTGTGGATCAGCGGCGGTCCGAGTGGGTCGAGCTTGCGGCGCAGGTAGGAGATGTAGGTCTCCAGCACCTGCGAACTCCCGCCGTAGCCCCAGACCTCCTCCAGCAGCCGCCGCTTGGTGAGCACCAGGCCGGCGTTGGACATCAGGAAGGCCAGCAGGCGGAACTCGGTCGGCGACAGCTCCACGGGGACGCCGCCGCGACGCACCTCCCAGCGCGCCTCGTCGAGTTCCAGGTCGGCCACCCGGAGGATCGGCCCGTCCGCCCGCTCGGCCGCGGCCGGCACCGTCGTACGGCGCAGCACGGCGCGGATCCGCGCGACCAGCGCCTCGACGGAGAAGGGCTTGGTGACGTAGTCGTCGCCACCGAGCGTCAGCCCGCGCACTGTGTCGGCGACCGCGTCGCGGGCGGTGAGGAAGATCACGGGAGGGTGCACTCCGCCGGCGCGGATCCGCCGGCACACCTCGAAGCCGTCGATGTCGGGCAGCATGACGTCGAGGACGACCAGGTCGGGCTGGTCCCTCAGGACCTCGCCGAGCGCCGCGGCCCCCGTGCCCACGGCCGTCACCCGGAAGCCGTGGAATCTGAGCGCGACTTCCACGACGTCCCGGATGTTTGGCTCGTCCTCGACGACGAGGATCCTGGTTTCACTCATGAGGGACCCATTGTGCAGGTAGAAGGCATTTGCCGCACAATTACGGTCTCCGTGGCCGCTCCACGCGGCGGTCGCGCGTCAGCGCGGGACGCGGGCCACGCAGAACACGGTCTGGCCGAACGGCGGGCGGACGAACCGCTCGATGAGCCGGGTCAGCGGCACGACGGTGCGGTCGTAGATCTTGACGAGCCGGGGGTCGGGGTAGCCCACGCCGCCCCGCCGCACGGCCGCCCACCAGGCGATGCCGCCGAGGAAGTTGATCGGCTTGAGCACCTGGACGTCGAGGCCGGCGTCGGTCACGGTCTTGCGCAGAGTGGCGGGGGTGTAGCGGGTGACGTGCCCCACCTTGCGGTCGAAGTCCCCGTAGAGCTGCATGTAGCCGGGCACCCAGATGATGATGCGCCCGCCGGGAGCGGTCACCTTGGCCAGCGACCGCAGCGCCTCGGCGTCCTCCTCGATGTGCTCGAGGACGTTCATCATCACGACGGTGTCGACCGGGTCGGCCAGGGGGATCTCGGTCGGCAGGCCGAACTGGAGCACCGACACGTCGTCGCGGTCGGCGAACCTCTTGCGCAGCTGCTCCACGCAGTAGGGATCGAAGTCGCTGACCACGAGCCGGTCCAGGCGCGGCAGGAACTGCTCGGCGAAGTGCCCGAGACCCGAGCCGATCTCCAGGAGCGACCGCCCGACGTGCGGTGCGACCATGTCGAACTCGTACTGCCGGTAGTTCTTGGCCTCGTCGCCGCCGAGGTGGTTCTCCAGAGCCTCGTCCCCGGCCGCCGGCTGGACTACTCGGTCATACCCAGACATAGGATCCTCGATCTGCACGCTGACGGTCGTGGAAAGTGTAGTGCCCGCCCCATTGGCGGGCGTCCGCTTCGCCGGAGGGGCCGCGGATGACGGCTTCGGCCCGCACTGTTCTCATGGCGGTACTGTGAATCCTTCGATGCCACGGTGAATCTTTCTGCGGCGCCATTCTTTCGACGGCACGTTTCTCGGCGAGCACTGTTCGTCGGGGGGCACCGTTCTTCAGGGAGCACTGTGGACGAGATGCCCGCCTGATCGTAGGCTTCACCTCCATCCCGCCCCCCGATTGCCCCCGATTGCCCCTGATGGACGACGACGAGGCAGTGACCCGCGCCCTGGCCGGTGACCTTGACGCCTACGAGGTGCTGGTCACCCGATACAGCGCGGTCGCCCACCGGACGGCGAGCCTGCTCGGGGCGGCCGACGAGGCGGAGGACGTCGTCCAGGAGGCGTTCGTCAAGGCGTTCCGCCACCTCAAGGGTTTCCGCCGGGGCTCGTCCTTCCGCCCGTGGCTGCTGCGCATCGTGGCCAACGCGACCCACGACCTCACCCGGTCGCGCGGCCGCCGCTCCGACCTCGCCGTACGGCTGGGCCGCGAGCGGGAGCCGTACGGACCAGGGGATCCCGAGGACCCGGAGGACGCGGCCGTGGACGCCGACGGCAGGACCCGCCTGCTGGAGTCCGTACGCGCGCTGCCCGACGGGGAACGCGAAGCCGTGGTCTGCAGGTATTTCCTGCAGTTGTCCGAGGCGGAGACGGCCGAGGTCCTCGGCGTGCGCCTCGGCACGGTGAAGTCGCGGACGTTCCGGGCCCTGCGGCGCCTGCGGGAGGAGGTGGGCCGTGAGCACCTCGGATGACAGGGATCCGATCGCACCGGAGGACCTCGAGTCACGGCTGCGGGCCCTCGGCGAGGACCTGGCGGTGCCCCCTGCGCCGCCTCCCGCCGACCTGGCGCGCGCCGTACGCGCCCGCCTCGAAGACGGCCGGGCCCACGACGGGCGCGCCGGCGACAGGACACGGCGGCGGGCCGCATGGCGGCCGCCGCCGCGCGTGGCGGCAGCGGCGGTGGCGGTGCTGATGGCCGTGCTGCTCGGGGCCACTCCCCAGGGCCGGGCCGCGGTGGTGTCGGTGCTGCGCTTCGCGGGCGTCGAGATCCACGTGGGCGGTGCCGGGCCGCTGCCCACGGGGGTGCCGGGCCCGTTGCCCGGCGAGCGCCGGGTGACGCTGGAGGAGGCGCGGCGGACCGCCCGCTTCCCCGTCGCCGTGCCGTCCGCGCTCGGCGCGCCGGCCGACGTACGCGTCGCCGACGGCGGCCGGGTGGTGACGCTCCTGTGGCCGGGCGTCCGGCTCGACGAGTTCGACGGCACGCTGAGCGTCGTCTGGCGCAAGGAGCTCGGAGAGCCGTGGCCGGATCAGGTGGGCGCGGTCGGCGGATGGTGGATCCAGCAGCCCCACGGGGTGTCGTACATGCCGTCGGCCGGCGGCGCGCCGCAAGAGGCGCGGGTGGCAGGGCCGACGCTCATCTGGCAGCACAAGCTGGTCGGGCTGCGGCTGGAGGGGCCGGACCGCGACGAGGCCGTGCGGATCGCCCTCTCGGTCCGGTGAACGGCGGACTCACTCGGGGGAGGCGAGCCAGGCGTCGATCTCGCCGAGCAACTCCTTCTTCACCGCGTCGGGCGCCGTCGACGACCGGATCGACTGCCGGGCCAGCTCGGCGAGCTCGGCGTCGGCGAAGCCGTACACCTCCCGGGCGAGCTCATACTGCGGCAGCAGCCGGGCACCGAACAGCAGCGGGTCGTCGGCGCCGAGGGCGATCGGCACCCCGGCCTCGAAGAGCCGCCGCAGTGGCACGTCCTCGGGCCGTTCCGCCACCCCGAGGCCCACGTTGGACAGCGGGCACACCTCACAGGTGATCTGCCGGTCGGCCAGCCGTTCCATCAGGCGGGGCGACTCGGCCGCGCGCACCCCGTGCCCGATCCGGTCGGCGCCCAGGTCGTCGAGGCATTCCGCGACGCTCGCCGCGCCCAGCAGCTCGCCGCCGTGCGGCACGGCGAGCAGCCCCGCACGCCTGGCGATCCGGAAGGCGTGCTCGAAGTCCCTGGCCCGGCCGCGCCGCTCATCGTTGGACAGGCCGAAGCCCACCACGCCCCTGCCCTGGTAATGCGCCGCCAGGCGGGCCAGCGTCCTGGCGTCGAGCGTGTGCCGGGTGCGGTTGGCCGCCACGATCACCGCCATGCCGATCCCGGCCTGCCGGGCCGCCTTCTCCGTCGCGTCGAGGACGAGTTCGAGTGTCTCGGTCAGCCCGCCGAACCGCTGGGCGTACCCGGACGGGTCGACCTGGATCTCCAGCCAGCGCGACCCCTCCCGGGCCTCGTCCTCGGCGGCCTCGCGCAGCAGCCGGTGGACGTCCTCGGGACGGCGCAGCACCGACCGCGCGATGTCGTACAACCGCTGGAACCGGAACCAGCCGCGCTCGTCGGTCGCCCGCAGTTTCGGCGGCCAGTCCTCCACCAGAGCGTCGGGAAGGTGGACGCCCTGCTCCCGGGCGAGCTCGATCAGCGTCGAATGCCGCATCGAGCCGGTGAAGTGCAGGTGCAGGTGTGCCTTGGGGAGCGTGTTTAGTGGACGTGCCATCTCCATATGTTGCCGCATGTCGCTCTCAACCCGTCGCGGGGTTGGCGCGTTGGGGAGGGGCGAAAGGGGAGCTCATGACCGAAGAAGACGAGGCGGCCTTCGACGAGTTCCTGGCCGCGCGCAGCACCGCCCTCCTGCGCACCGCGATCCTGGTCTGCGGCGCCTCTGCGTCGGATGCCGAGGACATGGTCCAGAACGCGCTGGAGAAGGTCTACCGGCACTGGCCGCGGATCCGGCACGACAACCCCGAGGCGTACGCGCGCCGGGTCGTGGTGAACGGCGCGATCAGCAAGGCCAGGCGGCGCAAGGTGCTCCAGGAGATCACCTTCGCCCAGCCGCCGGAGACACCTGTGGAATCGCCGGACCTCGGCCTGCGCGACGTGCTCGTCACCGAACTCAGGAAGTTGCCGGCCCGGATGCGGGCCGTACTGGTCCTTCGCTACTGGGAGGACATGTCGGAGGCCGAGACCGCCGCGCTGCTCGGCTGCTCGGTCGGCACCGTCAAGAGCCAGGCCGCCCGTGGCCTGGCACGCGTGCGCGCACGCATGGAGAACCTGGAAGGAGCGTCCGCATGAACGTCGAAGAGGCACTGAGAGAGGCCATGGCCGCTCAGGTCGCGGGCGTGCACGCGTCGCCGTCGCTGGGCCAGGCGGTCCGGCGGGGCAACCGCCGCCACGCCGTCAGATTTCGTGTGGCGGGGGCGGTCGTGCTCGCCGGGGCGGTCGCCGTGGGCGTGCCCGTGGCGTTGACCGCCCGGCCCGACACCGCCTCCAACCCCGGCAGCCTCGCCGGGACCGGCGCCGGCGGCCAGGGAGGTCCGGCCGCGTCCGCGGCCGCCTCCGGCGACACCGTCGCCACGCCGGAAGTGCTCGTCCCCGACGTGGTCGGCAAGCGCGCCGTGGAGGTCGACGCCATCCTGAAGGAGGCCGGCTACACGGTGAAGGTCATGAAGATGGTCAACGACGACGCCCCGGCGGGCACGGTCTTCGCCCAGATGCCGCAGCCCGGGACGGCCGCTCCCCCCGGGGCGGCGGTCACGATCATGATCGCCACAACGGCCGGTCCGACCCCCGCCCCTTCGGAGGGCGCCGAGGGGGCGGGGATGCCCCAGGACCTCGGCGACCTGGGGGACGGCCGGACGCTCGGCGGTGTGCACCTCGGCTACCTGCCCGAACGGCTCGAATGGGGCAAGTGGTCCGGCAAGGACGGGTTCGGCAAGGAGACCTACACCACGAGCTGGGTGGAGCCCGGCCTGGAACCCGGCATGTACAACGTCCAGATGGTCGTCTACCGGAAGGACGCCGCGAGCGTGCTGGCCAAGCGCATGCAGAGCTTCGCCGCGCAGGGCGCCGAGCCGGTCGAGGTCGGCGGCAGGAAGGCCTACCTGGTCAGCGTGTCGGAGGGCGGCGACCGGATCCTGGACGGCGGCACCCGGACGATCGTGTGGACCCTCGCGCCCGGCGTCGGGGCCGAGGTCATGATCAGCCCTGACTACGCGGCCAAGCTCGGCACGGCGGAGGCCGACAAGGAGCTGAAGAAAATCGCCGCCGGAGCCGCCCTCGGCAAGTGACGCCACCCCGATCCGGGCCCCGCGTTCCGTGGTGAGCTTCGCGATCACGCCCGGAGCATGACGAAGGCCCGGTCCCGCTTTCGGGGGACCGGGCCTTCGCACCGGAATCCGTGGCGTCCAGGAGGACTCGGTTCTCAGCGGGTCTCCGTTGCCGGTGCGCCTCGATGCCGGGTCGGCTGAATCTTTCAGTGGGCCGTCAGTGGGCCTCGGCCAGGAGCTTGGTCACCCGGCTGACGCCCTCGGTCAGGTCGTCGTCGCCCAGCGCGTACGACAGGCGGAAGTAGCCGGGGGTGCCGAACGCCTCGCCGGGCACCAGCGCGACCTCGGCCTCCTCAAGGATGAGCTCGGCCAGCTCGGCCGAGGTCTGCGGACGCTTGCCGCGGATCTCCTTGCCCAGCAGCGCCTTGACCGACGGGTACGCGTAGAACGCGCCGAACGGCTCGGGGCAGACCACGCCGGGGATCTCGTTGAGCATCCGGACCATGGTCTGGCGGCGCCGGTCGAACGCCGCGCGCATCCGGGCGACGGCCGACAGGTCGCCGGAGACGGCCGCGAGCGCGGCGGCCTGGGCGACGTTGGAGACGTTCGAGGTGGCGTGGGACTGCAGGTTCGTCGCCGCCTTGACCACGTCGGACGGGCCGATCAGCCAGCCCACCCGCCAGCCGGTCATCGCGTACGTCTTGGCCACGCCGTTCAGCACGACGACCCGGTCGCGCAGCTCGGGGACGGCGGTGGCAATGCTGGAGAACTGCGCCTCGCCGTAGACCAGGTGCTCGTAGATCTCGTCGGTCACGACCCACAGGCCCTTGTCCAGGGCCCAGCGGCCGATCTCCTCGACCTGGGCGGGGGAGTAGACGGCCCCCGTCGGGTTGGACGGCGAGACGAACAGCAGGACCTTGGTGCGGTCGGTCAGCTTCTCCTCGAGCTGCTCGACCGAGGCCAGGTAACCGGTGGTCTCGTCGGTGACCACGTCGACCTGGACACCGCCCGCGAGCTTGATCGCCTCCGGGTACGTCGTCCAGTAGGGCGCCACGACCAGGACCTCGTCACCGGGGTCGAGCAGCGTGGCGAACGCCTCGTAGACCGCCTGCTTTCCGCCGTTCGTCACCAGGACCTGAGCGGCCTCGACCTGGAACCCGCTGTCGCGCAGCGTCTTGTCGGCGATCGCCTGCTTGAGCTCCGGCAGGCCCCCGGCCGGCGTGTACTTGTGGAACCGGGGGTTCCGGCACGCCTCGACGGCCGCCTCGACGATGTAGTCGGGCGTGGGGAAATCGGGCTCGCCGGCGCCGAAGCCGATGACCGGGCGACCGGCCGCCTTCATCGCCTTGGCCTTGGCGTCCACGGCCAGAGTCGCGGACTCGGAGATCGCGGATATACGTGCGGAGATGCGAGGTCGCGTCATGCCTCCATCGTTCCAGACGCGCCACGCGGTTTCGTCTCCATATCCAGGATGCGGACGGGTTCGCACGGTAGCTTTAGACCGCACACGAACGGCACCCGAGCCGCCTCCGGGCGGTGCGGTGGCCGTGTGGTTCGACGGAGTGGTGAATCCCGCGTACACTTCACCGACTAGTGGGCCACGTGAACGACGGGACGGACGCTCCGGCGCGTTTCTCGGGTATCGTGGTGCACGGCTTAGGGCACTAGCGCAATTGGTAGCGCACCGGTCTCCAAAACCGGCGGTTGGGGGTTCGAGTCCCTCGTGCCCTGCGGAGTGCGGTCCGCGCAACAATGGCGTGAAAGCGCGCCGCAACTGCGACGGACACGACGGATCAGGTGAGGACTGTGGCGATCGACACCCGCGGTGAAACCGCTGGCAAGCCAGGCAAGCCGACCAGTGAGAAGAAGGCAAAGCGCACCTCGCCCGCTCTGTTCTACCGGCAGGTCGTCGCCGAGCTGCGCAAGGTCATCTGGCCCCGGCGTAATGACCTGATCTCGTACACCGTAGTTGTCCTGGTCTTCGTTGTGATCATGGTTGGGCTCGTGTTCGGGATCGATACGCTGCTGGGTAAGGCAGTGCTCTGGCTCTTCGGCGGATCCTGATCCGGTCCGAGACGTCACAGCACGTCAAGACACCAAGCGAAGAAGGAAGAGTCCCGTGTCCGAGTCCCCGATGCCGGCCGACCGCTCCCATGATGAGCATGACGAGTGGGGCACCGAGCAGGACGAGGCCGTAGCAGAGGTCGAGGAGACCGAGGAGACCACGGTCGCCGACTCAGACGGCGGTGACGGCGGCGAAGACTCGGCCGAGGCCGCCGCGCAGGTCGACGAGGACGGTGACGTCCTTCCGGATGTCGACCCGGTCGAGGAGTTCAAGCGTCAGCTTCGCGGTCAGTTCGGCGAGTGGTACGTCATCCACTCGTACGCCGGTTACGAGAACCGCGTGAAGCAGAACATCGAGAGCCGTATCGGGTCCCTCAACATGGAGGACTTCATCTTCCAGGTCGAGGTGCCGACCCACACGATCACGGAGTTCAAGGGCGGCAAGAAGACTCCGATCAAGGAGCGCGTGCTTCCCGGCTACGTTCTGGTCCGGATGGACCTGACCGACGAGTCCTGGGCCGCGGTGCGCAACACGCCCGGTGTGACCGGCTTCGTCGGCCTGTCCAACAAGCCGAGCCCGCTGAACCTCGACGAGGTCGCCAAGCTGCTGGCCCCGGAGCCTTCCGAGGAAGTCAAGAAGGCCACGACCAAGACCGCCACCGCGACCGTCGACTTCGAGGTCGGCGAGTCCGTCACGGTCATGGACGGGCCGTTCGCCACGCTGCCGGCCACGGTCAGCGAGATCAGCGCCGAGTCGCAGAAGCTCAAGGTCCTCGTCTCGATCTTCGGTCGAGAGACCCCGGTCGAGCTGTCGTTCAACCAGGTCTCGAAGATCTGAGCGCCTCGCGTAGACTCGATAGCCGTCCTCACGCACGCCCTGTTTCGGCGTGCCCGTGAGGCTTTTGTAGGACAAAGGACCCGGAGAAAGACAAATGCCTCCAAAGAAGAAAGTCGCGGCCCTGGTGAAGGTCCAGCTTCCCGCTGGGCAGGCCACCCCCGCGCCGCCGGTCGGTACCGCGCTCGGTCCGCATGGCGTCAACATCATGGACTTCGTCAAGCAGTACAACGCGGCGACGGAGGCCCAGCGGGGCAACATCATCCCCGTCGAGATCACCATCTTCGAAGACCGCACCTTCACCTTCATCACGAAGACGCCGCCGGCGCCTGAGCTGATCAAGAAGGCCGCCGGTCTGCAGAAGGGCAGCGCGAACCCGCACAAGGACAAGGTGGGCAAGCTGACCCGCGAGCAGCTTCGCCAGATCGCCGAGACCAAGATGCAGGACCTCAACGCGAACGACGTCGAGGCCGCCGAGAAGATCATCGCCGGCACCGCCCGCTCCATGGGCATCACCATCGCCGACTGACTCTCAGCGGTGACCATCGCAGTGGGAGGGCCCGCGCAGGCCCGGACCACGATCTCCACGAGGAGCATGAAGTGAAGCGCAGCAAGAACTGGAAGAACGCGGCGGCCGAGGTCGACCGCGCGGCCCTGTACGCCCCGCTCGACGGCGTGCGGCTGGCCAAGAAGACCGCGACCACGAAGTTCGACGCGACCGTCGAGGTCGCCCTGCGGCTGGGCGTCGACCCGCGCAAGGCCGACCAGATGGTCCGTGGCACCGTCAACCTCCCGCACGGCACCGGCAAGACCGCCCGGGTCCTGGTCTTCGCGACCGGTGACCGTGCCGAGGAGGCCCGCGCGGCGGGCGCCGACATCGTCGGCTCCGACGAGCTGATCGACGAGGTGTCCAAGGGCCGTCTCGACTTCGACGCGGTCGTCGCCACCCCGGACCTGATGGGCAAGGTCGGTCGTCTGGGCCGCGTGCTCGGCCCCCGCGGCCTCATGCCGAACCCGAAGACCGGCACGGTCACGCCCGCCGTGGCCAAGGCCGTCACCGACATCAAGGGCGGAAAGATCGAGTTCCGGGTCGACCGGCACGCGAACCTGCACTTCATCATCGGCAAGGCGTCCTTCGACGACCGTCAGCTGGTGGAGAACTACGCGGCGGCGCTGGACGAGGTGCTGCGTCTCAAGCCGTCGGCGGCCAAGGGCCGTTACCTCAAGAAGGTCACCTTCACCACGTCCATGGGCCCGGGCATCCCGGTCGACCCGAACGTGACGCGGGGGATGACCGCCGAGATCGACGCCTGAGCCGTCACCCCGGCCGATACGACGACGGAAGCCCCCGCCCTTTCGGGCGGGGGCTTCCGCGCGTCTGCCGATAATCAGACGGCGAATAAACTCGGCCCGTGACCGAAGAGCGCAGGGATTCCGTCGATCACATCCTCGACCAGTGGCAGCGCGAGCGGCCCGACCTGGACCTGTCGGCCATGGGGGTCTTCGGTCGCGTCGCCCAGGTGGCCCGGGTGGTCGAGGGCCGGGTCGAGGAGGTCCTCAACCGGCACGGCCTGCGCTCGGGGGACTTCGACGTGCTGGCCGCGCTGCGCCGTTCCGGCCCGCCGTACACGCTGATCCCGTCCGAGCTGTCGGACATGGTGATGATGTCGCGTGCCGGCATGACCAGCCGGCTCGACCGGCTGGAGGCCGCCGGACTGGTCGAGCGCAGTCTCGACCCGGCCGACCGGCGCAGCTTCAAGATCTCGTTGTCGGAGAAGGGGCGCGAGGTCATCGACGCGACGCTCACCGACCACGCGGCGAATCTCGCCGGGCTCGCGTCGGGGCTGGCCGCGGAGGACGCCGCGACGCTCGATCGGTTGCTGCGCGACCTCCTGGGCGCCCTCGCGTAGGCCGTGGTCAGGCCCGGGTCTGCCGCACGCCGCGGCGCCAGACCTCGCGAAGGGCGCGCGTTGCGGTGATGTCGCGAGTCGGGTCGCCGTCCACCAGCAGCAGGTCCGCGCGCAGGCCCGGCGCGATCCGGCCCCGATCGTGCAACGCGAACAGCCGTGCGGGGACGGCGGTGGCCGCGGCGAGCGCCTCCTCGCAGGTGAGGCCCGCCTCGGTGAGCAGCGCCAGTTCGCGGTGCATGCTCACGCCGTGCGGCGGAGCGAGGAAGTTGGCGTCGGTGCCCGCCACCACGGCCGCGCCCGCGGTGTGCAGAGCCCGGGTCGCGCCGAAGGCGTTGACGAGGCCGCGCGGGTGCACCGGGACCGCCCCGGGGTCCCTGCGGGCGGTCCCGGCCGTCCCCTCCGGGAGGCGTGACACGATGCGCTCGTCCTGGAGGACCTCGGCGCCGCCCTCGCCTCCCGTGATCACTTCGATGTAGCTGAGCGTGCTGACCACGAAGACGCCCTGCCTCGCGATGCGCGCGGCCAGTTCGGCCACGTACGGATCCTCGGGCCCGAGGTCGTGGAAGACGTGGGTGAGCGCGTCGACGCCCGCGTCGAGGGCGATGGCCGCTTCCCGGGCGGTGGCGATGTGCGCGACGGCCATGAGCCCCGCCGCGTGCCCGGCCTCGACCAGGGCGGCCACGACGCCGGGGGACAGCACGGGCAGGTCCAGTCCGGCGGTGGAGCCGTCGTCAATCACGATCTTCAGGTAGTCGGCGCCCTCGGCCAGCCGCGCTTCGACGAACGCCTCGGCCTCGCCCGCGTCCGCGATCGTGTCGAAGGGGCCCACGGCATCGCCCACGTGCTCCAGCCCGGCGGCCTCGGCCGCCATGATCTGGCTGGGGTGCCCTCCCGGCGCGGTCGCGAGCACTCCCGAACTGCGCAGGTCGGCCACGTCGTCGCGGTCCGCCGCGAGCCGCCGCTGTCTGGCCAGGTTGGACGGCAGACAGAACATGTCGAGCTCGGTGGTAACCCCGAAGGCCAACGCTTGGGCGAGCATGCCGTCGGAGACGTGCGTGTGGGCGTCGAGCAGTCCGGGGAGCAGTGTCCCGCCCAAGCCGTCGATCTCGGCGTCGGTCCGCCCTCCGTCCCACTCCGTGATCCGGTCGTTCTCGATGAGCACGTCTGCCCGGGGAATGGCACGCTCCCCGTCGAATACCCGCACGTCCTTGATCAGCGTACGCATGGCTCTCCTTCGCCGTCCGTATTTGGTTTCATGTCAGATAGTACGGAGGCTAACTATCAGGAAGCAAACGAGAGCGATGTGGAGGTTTTGTGCACATCTCATGGGGTTCTGCCCGGTAGCGACGCGCTGTCGGCGTTAGGCGCATAGGGTCAAGGGCAGGTAAAGGGGGACACCGAAGGGATGGAAACAATGCGACGACTACTGGTGGCCGCCGGTGCGGTGGCCGCGATCACGGTCGCGGGATGCGGGACGACCGCGACTCCGTCTCTCCAGAACGCACAGCTCTCGGCAGCCGAGGCCATCCAGCAGACCGCGCAGAAGGCCGGCGACGTCAACACCTATGCCGCGGACCTCGTGGTGAACGTCACCGACGCCAAGGGCGGTCAGGGTGGGGTCATTCAGGGGACCATGCTCTTCCAGAAGACCCCGCAGATCGCCTCCGACATCAACCTCAGCCAGGTGGCGTTCAACGGGCAGAACGTGCCCGGCGGAGTGCGGGCGATCCTTCAGGGCGACGTGGCGTACGTGAAGCTCGACATGCTCAGGACCCTGGTGGGCGCCACCAAGCCGTGGATCAGGCTCGACCTGAAGCAGCTCGGCTCGCAGGCCGGCGTGAACATCGACCAGTACCTCGCCCAGGCCCAGCAGTTCGACCTGAAGACGAGCGTGGCCATGCTCACGGCGTCCAAGGACGTCAAGTCGGTGGGCAGCGAGCAGGTCGGCGGGGTGGACACGACCCACTACTCGGGCTCGTTCCCGGTGGCCGAGGCGGTCAAGCAGCTTCCCGAGGACCAGCGCGGCCGGATGCAGGGCGAGCTCGCGAACGCCAAGGACGTGAGGTTCGACGCCTGGATCGACGCCCAGGGCCTGCCGCGCAAGGTCGAGCTGAACGGCGGCAAGCCGGACGCCGGCGCGTTCAAGGCCACGGCGATGTTCAAGTCGTTCAACGAGCCGGTCTCGATCGAGGCGCCGGCCGCCGACCAGGTCGGTGAGCTGCCGCAGACGCTGCCGCACGCCGCGCAGCAGCCCTCCGGCACCGGAAGCTGATTTGGCGTCCTGCCGGTTGACAACGTAGTCTGTCTCCTGCCGAAGACCGCCGGTCGTCACCAGGCCCACAGCCCGGTGACCGAAGGATCCACGTGAGTGGACGGCCCGCGTAGGTGTGGAGACGCTTGAGGACGTTCGACGTCCATCCAAGCCCCGTGCGCCTGCGCCGGGGCTTGTCTGTTTTCTGAGGGCCTTCGCCGGCGGCACATCTGGAAGGAGGCCCATGGCGAAGGCGGAGAAGAGCGTCGCGATCGCCGAGCTCAAGAGTGAGTTCGAGGGATCCAGCGCCGCCGTTCTGACCGAATACCGCGGTCTCACCGTCGCTCAGCTCAAGCAGCTGCGCGTCTCTCTCGGTGGGAATGCGAAGTTCGCCGTGGCGAAGAACACGCTTACGAAGATCGCGGCCAACAACGCCGGGATCACCTCCCTGGACGACCTGTTCCAGGGCCCGACCGCCATCGCGTTCGTCAAGGGTGACGTCGTGGAGGCGGCCAAGGGTCTGCGTGACTTCGCCAAGGCCAACCCCCTCCTGGTGATCAAGGGCGGTGTCGTCGACGGCAAGTCGATGACCCCCGACGAGATCACGAAGCTTGCCGACCTTGAGTCCCGCGAGGTGCTCCTCGCGAAGCTGGCCGGCGCGCTGAAGGCCAAGCAGTCCCAGGCTGCCGCCACCTTCGCCGCGCTGCCCACCACGATGGCTCGACTGGCCGAGGCTCTGCGCGCCAAGCGCGAAGAGGCCGGCGAGTAGGTCCGCGCAGCGGACGGGGGAAGCGCGCACCGCGGTCCCTTTACACGTTTTTTGCTAGATCCACTGGAGGAACACATCATGGCGAAGCTCAGCACCGACGAGCTGCTCGAGACCTTCAAGGAGATGACCCTTCTTGAGCTGTCCGAGTTCGTGAAGGTCTTCGAGGAGACCTTCGACGTCAAGGCCGCCGCTCCGGTCGCCGTCGCCGCCGCTCCGGCCGCCGGTGGCGCCGGTGGTGCCGCCGAGGAGGCCGAGGAGCAGGACGAGTTCGACGTCATCCTCGAGGCCGCCGGCGACAAGAAGATCCAGGTCATCAAGGAGATCCGCGCCCTGACGAGCCTGGGCCTCAAGGAGGCCAAGGACCTCGTGGACGGCGCTCCGAAGCCGGTCTTCGACGGCAAGGTCAACAAGGAGCAGGCCGAGAAGGCGAAGGCCGCCCTGGAGGGCGCCGGCGCCACGGTCACCGTCAAGTAAGACGGTCTCGCAACACGCTTCACCGAAGGGGCGGGTCCATCCAGGTGCCGGATGGGACCGCCCCTTTCGCATGCCCGGACGCCGTACGGAATCCAGACCCTATGGGCAGGGCAGGCCCGTTGATCTATCGTGCGGGATAGGGAGTGTCCGACGCGGGACATGGTTCGCCGGACACGACCTCCGCGCGACGTGAACGGGCCGAGACGACGACCGGGTGCTCAGGAGGTGCGGGGATGCGGCGCGCGCTGACCGTCGGGCTCGTGCTCCTCGTGGTCGCGTCGGCCCTGGCGGTCCGGTACCTCGCCCAGGCCCGTACGGAGGCCCTCGCGGCGGCAGAGGACCGCGAGATGGCCGTACGGGCCGCCGCGGCGCACGCCGTGAGCCTCATGTCGATCGACCACCGCCGCATCGACGACGACATCAAACGCGCCCTGGCGACCTCCACGGGCCCGGAGCGGGCGCAGTACGCCGCCGGGCAGGCGGCCCTCAGGGCCGCCACGCTGAAGAACAAGGCCGTGCAGACGGGCGTCCTGCGGGCCTCCGCGCTCGCCTCCCTCGGCGGCGACCGGCGCACGGCACAGGTGCTGATCGTCGGCGACGCGGTGATCCACTGGGAGGACGGCAGGAAGGCCCCTCCGGAGGAGCGCTTCTTCCGCTGGCGCATGGACGTCACGAAGGCCTCGGGCCTGTGGCTGGTCTCGCGGGCGGAGCTGGTGCGGTGAGGCGCCTGCTGCGGGCGCTGGCGGCCCTCGTGGCGGCCGGGCTGGCCGTCGCGGCAGTGTGGTTGCTGCTCGATCTGCGCCGCCTCCAGGCCACCGAGAGAGCCTCCGGAGAGGCCCTCTCCGCCGCCCGGTCCTACGCCCCCGACATGTTGTCGTACGACTACCGTACGATCGACCGGGACATGCAGAGGGCGGGAGCGCACGCCACCGGGCAACTGGCGGAGCACTACCGGACGCTCGCGGCGACGCTGGGACCGCAGGCGCGCGAGCGGCGGACCGTGCAGCACGCGGTCGTGGCCGCCGCCGGCGTGGAGTCGGCGACGCCGGAAGAGGTCCGGGTGCTGCTGTTCGTGAACATGGTCACGACGCGGTCGGGCCCGGGTCAGGACGAGCCGAAGCAGCAGGTCAGCCAGGGGAGAGCACGCCTGGTCATGGTGACGCAGGGCGACGGCTGGCGGGCCTCCCGGCTGTCCACGCTCCTGGGGGACACGCCCGTTCCCTGAGCCCGTGGCTAAATTGTTAGTAAAGAAGACGTTTAAGCCGTGCCAGTGGCTGGGTATCCAAGGCACGGTGGCGTCGACCGACGGTCAGCGTTGGGTCGTTCGCGTGACTGAGCGTTACCCGTCTCCGGTCCCGGGTAGGGACTGGATCCCCGGCGCTCGCTCAGTCGCGAGGGCAGAAAAACCCAGCGTGACCCCTGTCGGTTAGGCGAAATGTCGGCTCCCGGGCTTGACGTTTCGGCGCTGACGGGTGATGCTGCCACCAACGTGGAGCGCAGAGCGATAGCGGAGTGGACAGGTGTATGCCGATCGGCTACACTGCCCCTTTGCGCTGCCCTTTGACGACCGTCTCTCTGAGTAACTCTTAGTCCTGGTCGTCTGGCGTGCGTGTAGTCAGTCCGCGAGCCCTCGGAAGGACATCTGTTGGCAGCCTCGCGCAACGCCTCCGCCGTACCCGCCGGTCCCCGAACCGTGTCGTTCGCACGAATCGAGGAGCCGCTCGAAGTACCCGACCTTCTCGCCCTGCAGACCGAGTCCTTTGATTGGCTGCTCGGAAACGAGAAATGGAAGGGCCGGGTTGAGGCGGCTCGCCAGGCCGGGCGCAAGGACGTCCCGGCCCAGTCAGGTCTCGAAGAGATCTTCGAGGAGATCAGTCCCATCGAGGACTTCTCCGGAACCATGTCTCTGTCGTTCCGGGACCACAGGTTCGAGCCGCCCAAGTACTCAGTCGATGAGTGCAAAGACAAGGACATGACCTACTCCGCCCCGATGTTCGTCACGGCGGAGTTCATCAACAACACCACAGGTGAGATCAAGAGCCAGACGGTCTTCATGGGCGACTTCCCGCTCATGACGTCGAAGGGCACGTTCATCATCAACGGCACCGAGCGTGTCGTGGTCTCCCAGCTCGTCCGTTCCCCGGGTGTCTACTTCGACCGCTCGGTCGACAAGACGTCCGACAAGGACCTGTTCGGCTGCCGGGTGATCCCGTCGCGCGGCGCGTGGCTCGAGTTCGAGATCGACAAGCGCGACAGCGTCGGCGTGCGCATCGACCGCAAGCGCAAGCAGCCGGTCACGGTGCTGCTGAAGGCGCTGGGCTGGACCAGCGACCAGATTCTGGAGCGTTTCGGTCAGTACGAGTCGATGCGGGCGACCCTGGAGAAGGACCACACCTCCGGCCAGGACGACGCGCTGCTCGACATCTACCGCAAGCTGCGTCCGGGCGAGCCGCCGACCAAGGAGTCGGCGCAGGCGCTGCTGGAGAACCTGTACTTCAACCCGAAGCGCTACGACCTCGCCAAGGTCGGCCGTTACAAGATCAACAAGAAGCTGGGCGTTCAGGCCGACATCACCCAGGGCACGCTGACCGACGAGGACATCGTGTCCACCATCGAATACCTCGTCCGGCTGCACGCCGGTGAGGAGACGATG
>NZ_FTNI01000013.1 GCF_900156315.1 Microbispora rosea
GCGCAGCCGGTGCAGCATCGCGGCCGTGGTCTGCGGGTCGAGCAGCGACTGCCCGCCGGCCACCGTGCGCACCGCGCCCACCAGGTCAGAGCCGTGGATCTGCTTGAGCACATAACCGGCCGCCCCGGCCATGACCGCGTTGAACAACGCCTCGTCGTCGGCGTAGGAGGTCAGCATCAGGCAGGCCAGGCCGGGCACCTTCGAGCGCACCTCACGGCAGACGTCCACGCCGCCGCCGTCGGGCAGGCGCACGTCGAGCACCGCCACGTCCGGCTTCAGCGCGGGGATGCGGGCCACGGCCGACTCGGCCGTCCCCGCCTCGCCGACGATCTCGATGTCGTCCTCGGCGTCCAGCAACGCCGCCACCCCACGCCGCACGACCTCGTGGTCGTCCACCAGGAACACCCGAATCATGTCTCTACGCTATGCCGCGGGCGGGCCGATACCATGCGTATCCCGACGATTTGAGCCTTTGGAGGGCGAATGTCGCGACCCGGTCTGGTGATCGGCGGCTACACCCCCGACACGGAGGGATCGGGCCCCGGCCTGACGGTGGCCCGGCCGCACGCGGACGGGCGGCTGGAGGCGGTGGCCGAGACGACCGCGTCCGGGCCGTCGTTCGTCGTCGCGCACCCGCGGCTGCCGCTGCTGTACGCCGTGCTCGAACGCGCAGCGGACGGCGGGCTCGCGGTCTTCGCCGACGACCCCGGCGACGCCGCCCCCCGGCTGCTGGCCGAGCACCCCAGCGGCGGGTCGCTGCCGTGCCATCTGGCGCTCGACCCCGAGGGCGGGTGGCTGGCGATCGCCAACTACGGCGACGGGACCGTCACGGCCTACCGGCTGGGCGCGGACGGGATGCCCGAGCCCGGGCCGCTGACGTTCCCGCACAAGGGCCGCGGCCCGCATCCGGACCGGCAGGAGGGCCCGCACGCGCACCAGGCGGTCTTCGGGCCCGGCGGCGTGCTGTACGTGACCGACCTCGGCACCGACGAGATGCGCCGCTTCCTGCCCGGCATGCGCCCGCATCCGGACGGGCCCGTACGGCTGGCCTCCGGCAGCGGCCCCCGGCACTTCCTGCACCACGACGGGCACTGGTACGTCACCGGAGAGCTCGACGGCACCGTGCGCGTCTACGACGGCGAGTGGCGGGAGGCGGGCGTGGTGCGGGCGAGCGGCGCCGAGGGCGACAACCTGCCCGCTCACATCGCGCTGTCCGCCGACGGCCGTCACCTGTACGTCACCAACCGCGGGCCGGACACCGTCAGCGTCTTCGAGGTCGACGGGCCCCGCCTCACGATGGCGGCCGAAGTGCCGTCGGGCGGAAGCTGGCCGCGCCACTTCGCGATCGACGGCGACCGCCTCTACGTCGCCAACCAGCGGTCCGATTCCGTCGCCGTTCTGGCGCTCAAGGACGGGCTGCCCGGGCCCGCCGAACAGGCGCTGGAGGTGGGCACCCCCTCCTGCGTGCTCATCCGGTAGATCGTCAGCCCACCCGGCCGACGCCTCCGACGATCCACACCCGCTGCGCCTGGCCGGTGCTCTGCTGGGTCTCCGGCCGCCACTGGCGGATGTAGACGAGTCCGGGATCGACGAGTTCGGTGCCGTCGAAGAAGCGCAGCACCTTCTCCCGGTCCCGCGGCGCGTCGTGGGCCTGCGGCACGATGTGCCGGAACAGCTCGACGATCGGCGTGGCCAGCTCGGGGCGGCTGTCGAAGACGGCGTGACCGATGGCCAGGTAGCTGCCCGGGGCGAGGTGGTCGCGGACCCGGGCCACGCACTTGTACGGCTCGGCGGCGTCGGGAAGGTACTGCAGCCGGGCCGGGATCAGCACGGCCACCGGCTGCTCGAAGTCGATGAGGCGGAGCATCTCGGGGTCGGCCAGCATCTCCGCCGGGCGCAGGATCGAGCCGTCCACCACCCCGGTGCCGCGGTCGCGGGCGAGCATGGCCCGCGCGTGGTTGAGCACCACCGGGTCGTCGTCGACGTACACCACGCGGGCGTCGGGTGCGAGCTCCTGGGCGACCTCGTGCGTGTTGCGGCGGGTCGGCAGCCCGGACGCCACGTTGAGGAACTGCCGCACGCCCTGCCCGACGAGGAAGCGCACCACCCGCTCCAGGAACTCGCGGGTGTCCACGGCCATCGTCTTGACCTCGGGCGCGATGGTCATCAGCCGCTCGGCGAACTCCCGGTCGGCGGCGAAGTTGTCCTTGCCTCCGAGCAGGTAGTCGCTCATCCTGGCGATGTTCGCGGTACCGGTGCTGAGGCCCGCGACCTTGGCGGGCCGTTCGCCCCCGCCCAGCTCCGTGCCGCTCAAACCGCCTCCTCCCTCACGCATCATCAGTCCGCCGGTCATTATCTCCTTAATCCCACCAGAACGACCAGGCATTCTGGCCCACGATCTGCTCGGCGTAGTCGGCCAGCGTGCCCGGGCCCTGCAGGATGCTGTCGGGGCAGAACGTCCAGTGCTCGGCCGCCACGCGCAGCGCGTGCGCTGGGGTCGCGGGCGGCGCCGCGACGCTGAGCTCCAGCGTGTTGAACCCCATGCCGACCACCCGCGCCCCGAACCGCTCCTCCCAGCTGCGCACGACGGCCGCCAGGGGCACGGTCCACTCGTTGTGGTGCAACGCCCCCTGCCAGCCCATGGCGACCATCGCGTCGGCGCCGCGGTGCACCGCGGCGAGTCCCAGCGGCGTCATCCGCTCGGCCACCACATCCGCGTACCAGTCGGCGACGACGTCGGGGTCGGCCACGAGCGCGGCGGGCGGCGCGATCCCCGGGCACTCGGCTCCGAACGGCGCGAGATAGGCCTCGTGGCCCAGCAGCAGGTCCTGCCACGTCTCGGTCATGAACCCGGCCGCGCTGTAGTAGTCGATCTGGCCGGGCGAGTCCGGCGCGATCTGCCCGGCCGACCAGGGCTGCACGCCGTCCTCCAGCAGCACCGGCCACAGGCCCGACCGGGGGTGCTCGGCGCGCAGCCGGGCCCACAGCCCGGCCGGCACCGGCTCGTCGCTCAGCCAGAACGAGGGGTGGTGATGGGTGCGCAGCTTGTCGTAGTCGGGGTCCGGCCACACGAGGGACCCGGACGGCAGCTCGACGGACAGCACCCGGCCGTCGCCGCCGTCGCCGAACAGCAGCTCCAGACCCGTGGGGAGCCGCCGACGCTCGTGAACCGACATGCGCCAATAATGTCGGACCCGGCCTCGGCGCGTCCCGTGAGGGCGATCATTACGGGGGTCACGGAACGTCGAGCCGGCACAATCCCTCGGCCAGAACCTTCGTGGTCAGACGCGTACGGCTGTCGCAGCCCAGCTTGGCGAAGATGTGCTCCAGATGGGTCGTCACGGTGCGCACGCTCAGGACGAGCGCGGCGGCGATCTGCGGGTTGGAGTCGCCCTGCGCGACCCGGGTGAGCACCTCGATCTCCCGCGAGGTCAGGTCGTAGGGCAGGGCGCACGGGCGCTCGGCGATGACCGCGCCCTGGATGGAGCCGTGGAAGCCGACGCCGGCCCGGTGGAGGCGCAGCTCGCGCCACTGGCCGGTGCCGTCCAGCCACAGTCCCCGGCGCGACAGCTCGCGGGAGTCGATGAACGCCCTGGCCAGCTCCGCCATCGCCGGCTCGGCCGCGAGCGCCTCCGACGGGGGCCACCCGGCCACGTCCCTGCGCCGCCCGCCCCGTTCGTACGCCACGGCGTGGAACCCGGGCGGCAGGCCGAGCGGGTCGATGACGCAGCGGGTCACGTCGGTGAGGTGGGCCAGGGCGGGGGAGACCGCGCTGATCACCGCGGGCGCCTCGGGCGGCAGGTCCGCGCGGGAGTTGACGTGCAGCAGCCCGGTGTAGCGCCCGCCGGTCAGGAACAGCGGCGTGGTGATCCCCGCGCGCCAGCCGTACGGCTCCAGATGGCGGCGGAAGTAACGCTCGGTGCCGGGGGAGCCCATGACGACGGGCGTGCGCAGCGACATGGCCCGGCGGTAGGCGTCGAGCCGGGCGTACTCCTCCGCGGCGTCGTCGTCCACCCGCGCGTACCCCGACGCCACCAGCGACCGGTGCCGGCCGGTCGCCGGGTCGAACGCGACGAACTCGTAGGCCTCCACGGGGATGACCTCGCCCAATGCGGTCATCGCCCCATGCGCCCCCTGCCGGGCCACCTGAAAGCCGAGTTCGGCGACGGCGTGCAGGCTCCGCGCGCTGAGGCTGATTGCGTCCATGGATCCTCCATGTTCAGCCTGCCGGGTAAAGGTCCCGCAAGGAATACGTAAAGTCTCCGATGCAGTCGGCGGCCCCGTTTCCTACCCTCACCCGCAACACGACGGAGAGGTGGAGGGCCAGTGAGGGTCACGAGAAGCCGGGCGGCCGCCCTCGCTGTGGCGGCCATCATGCTGAGCGGCGGGTGCGGGGGAGGGTCGTCGTCAAACGACGGCGGCGGTGGCGGCAAGGGAGCGAACGCGTTCTCGGTCGCGCTGACCGAACCCGATCATCTCACTCCGGGCAACACCTCCAGCGACTACTCGATCACGGTGCTGGACACGCTCTTCGAGACTCCGGTCTCCATCGACGCGGCCAGCGGCAAGCCCGTGATGCGGGCGGCCGAGTCGGTGAACAGCACCGACCAGAAGGTCTGGACGATCAAATTCAAGGCGGGGCAGAAGTTCAGCAACGGCGAGCCGGTCACGGCGCAGAGCTTCGCCGACTCCTGGAACGCCACGGCCTACGGCCCCAACGGGTGGACGAACAACTACTACTTCGCCAACATCGAGGGCTACGACAAGCTCAACCCCGAGAAGGGCGACCCGTCCACGGACAAGATGAGCGGCCTCAAGGTGGTGGACGACACCACGCTCGAGGTGACGCTCACCGCGCCGTTCAGTCAGTTTCCGATCACGCTCGCCTACATCGCGTTCGCGCCGATGCCCAAGGCGGCGTTCAGCGACCTCAAGGCGTTCGACCAGGCGCCGGTCGGCAACGGGCCCTTCGTGCTCGACGGCGCCTGGGAGCACAACCAGCAGATCAAGATCAAGCGGTCGCCGTCCTACACCGGCGAGCGTGCGGCCAAGGCCGACGCGGTCACCTTCAAGATCTACGCCAGCCGCGACACGGCGTGGACCGACCTGCGGGCCGGCCGGGTGGACCTGATGACGACGGTCCCGCCCGCCAGCACGGGCGAGGCGAAGAAGCTGCTCGGCGACCGCTTCGTGCAGACCCCCGACGGCACGATGGACTACCTGGGCTTCCCGACCTTCGACAAGCGGTTCGCCAGCGCTGACCTGCGCAAGGCGTTCTCCATGGCCATCGACCGGCAGGCCATCGTGGACGCGGTCTACGACGGCGCGTTCAAGCCGATGGCGTCCCTGCTGGCGCCGCTGGTGCCCGGCTACCGGGAGAACGCCTGCGGCGAGGCGTGCACGTACGACCCCGCCAAGGCCAAGGCGCTGTTCGACCAGGCCGGGGGCTTCAGCGGCACGCTGAACCTGTGGTTCTCCAACGCCGACCCCAGCTACGAGCAGTGGATGACCGCGGTCGCCAACCAGCTCAAGCAGAACCTCGGCATCTCCGACATCAAGTTCCGCAAGATCCCGGCCGCCGACTACCTGTCGACCCTGCGCCAGCGCAAGGAGGACGGTCCGTACCGCAACAACTGGGTCATGGACTACCCGAGCCCCCAGGACTACCTCGAGTACATGTGGGGCGCGGGCAACCGGATGGGCTGGGAGAACAAGGAGTTCGACGACCTGATCAAGCAGGCGAACTCGGCGCCCAGCCTGGACGCCAGCCTGCCGCTCTACCAGAAGGCCGAGGACGTCGCGCTGGCCGACATGCCGATGATCCCGCTGTGGAACTGGCAGAACCAGGTCGGCTTCACCAGCCGGCTGAGCGGCGTGAACGTGACTCCGTACAGCAAGAACCTGTACACGATCAGCGTGAAGCAGGGGTGACACAAGGGTGAGGTACGCCGCGCAGCGCCTGGCCCAGGCGATCCCGGTGTTCTTCGCGACCACCTTCCTGATCTACGCGATGGTGTTCGCGCTGCCGGGCGACCCGATCCTGGCGCTCGCGGGCGACAAGCCGGTGCCCGAGCAGGTGCTCGCCGTGATGCGGGCGCGCTACCACCTCGACGAGCCGCTGCTCGTGCAGTACGGCCGCTACATGCTCGGGGTGTTCCAGGGAAACCTGGGGGAGACCTTCACCGGCCAGCCGGTGAGCGAGCTCCTCCAGGACCGATGGTCGGTCACCGCGCAGCTCGCGCTGACCGCCTGGATCTTCGAGCTCGCCGTCGGCATCGGCCTCGGCGTCCTGGCCGGGCTGCGCCGCGGCGGGGCCGCCGACACGGCGGTGCTCGCCGGCACCACGTTCGTCATCGCGGTCCCGGTGTTCGTGGTCGGGTACACGGCCCAGATCGTGCTGGGCCTCAATCTGGGGCTGTTCCCGACCGCGGGGACCGACGAGGGCTGGCCGGGCAGCTACCTGCTGCCCGGCATGGTCCTCGGCTCGTTCGGCCTGGCGTACGTCGCCAGGCTCACCCGCACCTCTCTCGTGGAGAACCTGCGGGCCGACTACGTGCGGACGGCGACCGCGAAGGGCCTGTCCCGGCGCCGGGTGGTGGGGCTGCACGCGCTGCGCAACTCGCTCATCCCGGTCGTGACCTACCTCGGGGTCGACTTCGGCAACCTGATGGCCGGGGCGGTCGTCACCGAGGGCATCTTCAATCTGCCCGGCATCGGCCAGCAGGTGTTCCAGTCCATCCAGCTCCAGGAGGGTCCGGTCGTCGTCGGAGTCGTCACCCTGCTCGTCATGATCTTCATTCTCGCCAACCTGGCCGTCGACCTGCTGTACGGCGTGCTCGACCCGAGGATCCGCCGTGCTCGCGCGTGACGCCTGGGCGGAGCTGCGCGGCCGGGTGATCTTCTGGTTCTCCGCCGCCGTCCTGCTGGTGGCCCTGGCGATGGCGGCCTTCCCCGGGCTGTTCGCCCGCCTCGGCCCCAACGAGGCCTGCAACCTGCGCATGTCGAAGCACGGCCCGGCCGACGGCGCGCTGTTCGGGTACGACCTGCAGGGCTGCGACTACTGGTCGCAGGTCGTGCACGGCACCCGGGCGTCCATCGTGGTCGGCGTCGCGGTCACCGTCTTCGCCCTGCTGATCTCCATCGTGCTCGGGCTGGTCGGCGGCTACTACGGCGGCGTCGCCGACGCGCTCATCTCCCGGATCACTGACGTGTTCTTCGGCATCCCGTTCGTGCTGGGCGCGACCGTCGTGCTGGTCGCCTTCCCCGACCACGGGATATGGGCGATGACGCTGGTCCTCGTGCTGCTCGGCTGGACGACCATGACCCGGCTGATGCGCGGCCAGGTCATCGCGGTCAAGGACATGGACTTCGTCGCCGCGGCCCGCATGCTGGGGGCGCGCGACCGCAGGCTGATGTTCCGGCACATCCTGCCCAACGCGATCGCACCGGTCATCGTGGTGGCCATGCTGAACGTCGGCAACGTCATCGCTGGCGAGGCCACCCTCGACTACCTCGGCGTCGGCCTGCAGTACCCCGACGTGTCGTGGGGCCTGCAGCTGAACATCGCCCAGACGTTCTTCGCCGATCACCCGCACCTGCTGGTCTTCCCCGCGCTGTTCCTCACCGCCACCGTGCTGAGCTTCCTCATGCTCGGCGACGTCGTCCGCGACGCCCTCGACCCCCGCCTGCGCTGACCCGGGCCCCGGCTCCGCCGAACAGCATGGACAAACGAGACATCGCGGGTGAACCTGGGGAGGAGGGGGAGTCGCGGGGAGATCGCCTTGACCCAATTGGTGGTGGCGCCGGATGGCAGAAGGCTCGCGGTCGAGCAACGGGGGGAGCCGGACGGGCATGCCGTCTTTCTGCTGCACGGCACGCCCGGCAGCAGGGTGGGCCCCTCACCGAGGGCGACCGTGCTCTACCGGCTGGGCATCCGGCTGATCACCTTCGACCGCCCAGGATATGGGCGCTCGGACCGCCTGGAGGGCAGGAGGGTCGCCGACGTCGCGGCCGACGTGGTGACGATCGCGGACGCGCTCGGCGTCGGCAGGTTCGCCGTCGTAGGCAGGTCGGGTGGGGCCCCGCACGCGCTCGCCTGCGCCGCGCTGCTGCCCGACCGGCTGACCAGGGCCGCCGCGCTGGTCGCGCTCGCCCCTCGTGAAGCGGAGGGGCTCGACTGGTTCGACGGCATGACGGAGTCGAACGTGGTGGAGTATCGGCTCGCGCTGGCCGGCCCGGGCGCGGTCGCGGCGCGGCTGACGCGGGCCGCCGAGCAGATCCGCGCGGATCCCGCCAGCAAGGTGGCCGGCCTGTTCCGGGAGGTGCCCGAGTCCGACCGCCGCGTGGTGGCCGACCACGGCATCCGAAGGCTGCTCGTGCGCAACTTCGCCGAGGGGCTCCGGGAGTCCACGGACGGCTGGGTCGACGACGTGCTGGCCTTCTCCGGGCCGTGGGGGTTCGATCCGGCCGAGATCCGGGTGCCGACCCTGTTGTGGCACGGGGAGAACGACGTCTTCTCGCCGGTCGGTCACTCCCGCTGGCTCGGCGGGCGGATCCCCGCGGCCACGCTGCGAATCCAGCGGGGCATGGCGCACTTCGGAGCCTTCGGCGTGCTGCCCGAGGTCCTCCTGTGGCTCGTCCGCACGTGATCAGGTGGGCTGGGGTTCGAGGTCCCGGTTCAGCCTCCGCCACGACAGCGCGGCCACGACGTTCGGATGGTTCTCGCCGAGCACCCGTCGCATCACCTCCAGAGCGCCTTCCATCAGCCGCTCCGCCTCGCCGGTCTGCTCCGCGGCACGCAGGCTGATCGCGAGGTTCGCCTGGGCGGCGAGGGCGTCGGGATGCTCCGGCCGGAGCGTGTCGCGCAGGCGGTCCAGCGCATCCCGCTCCAGGGCCTGCGCTTCCTCCAGCCGCCCCATGTCCGCCGCGCAGTTGGCGACGTTCACCATGCACGACAGTGTGAAGGGATGGGCGGGTCCCAGTTTTCTCCGGAGGGCGTCCAGCGTCCTGACGCCCAGCGCGTACGCGTCGGAGAGCTCGCGCGTGCCGCGCAGGTAGGTCATGAGATTGTTCGCGGTCGCGAGCGTGAAGGGGTGCTCCCCGCCGAGGCTCGACCTGTAGGACCCGAGGATGTTCCTCGCGAGGTTGCGCGCGCCCGGCTTGTCGTCGAGGGCCGACAGGCAGCAGGCGAACTCGAGGGCCGCGGCGGTGGCTTCCGGCGAGGAGGGATAGAGCCGCTGGTAACGCTCGTGGGCCTGCTGGGCGATCAGCCAGGCGTCGTGCTGCTGCCCGGCCTTCCGCAGGGACACGGCGAGGCTCTTGGCCGTGCGCAGGGTGTCGAGGAAGTCATCGCCGAGGCTCTCGCGGTAGAGCTCGAGCGTCGCGCGCAGCAGGTCGACCGACTCGCGGAACCGCCCCGCCTCGCGCATGTCCCTGGCGAGGTTCGCCTGGGAGAACAGCGTGTACGGATGCGCCTGGCCGAGCACGGTGAGCCGCCGTTCGAGCGTCTCCTTGTCCAGGTCCAGCGCGCTGTAGCAGTCGCCGACCAGCCGGTAGGAGACCGCGAGGTTGTTGGCGGCGGCCAGCGCCCGCGGATTGTCCTCGCCGTACAGCTCCTGCCACCGCTCGTAGGTCTGTTTGTCCATCTCCAGCGCCCGGTCGAACTCCCCGAGGGCGCGCAGGTCGGCGGCGAGACTGCCCGTGGTCATGAGCGTGTGGGGGTGGCTGGGGCCGAGGATGTCGTTCTGCCGGTTCCACACCCATTCGTCGAGTTCACGCGCCTCGCGCGACTTGCCCTCGGAGCGCAGCACGTTCGCGATGTTGAACAGCAGGTGGAGCCGCTGCCGCTCGTCCCGCCCGAACTGCCCCTCCCAGTAGTCGGCGAGCCGCTGGCCGAGCTGCAGCGCGTTGGCGAACTCGCCGCGTTTCCAGAGGTACCGGACCCGTTCGGTGAGCAGCTGGCGGGTCTCCTCCTCCACACAGTTCTCCGCGTCCGAGGGCAGCAGATGGGGCCAGATGAGGTCGTACGCCGGCCAGTTCTCGGGATCGTCCACCTCGCCCAGCCGCGGCCGGGCGCCGACGAGGATGTGGTGCACCTCGTGGGAGGTGGAGTCCACCTCCTCCGCGGTCATCTGGCTCTTGATGACGGCTTGGACCAGGCGGTGCACCTGGATCGTGTTGCTGCCGGGGTCGACCTTCGCCAGCGCGAACCTGCTGATCTCCCGGATGAGACGGTGCAGCATGAGCTTCTCCCCCCGCAGCGAGCCGTCGTGGGGCAGCAGGGACCGCATCATCTCGTCGCTGTAGAGCAGCGTCATCGAGATGGGGTCGGGCGAGAAGAAGGCGCACAGCTGCAGCATCCGCACCGCGGCGGGGGCCCGCTCCCGCAGCTGTCCCAGGGAGATGTTCCAGGTGGCGGCGACGGGCTGCGGGTATCCGGCCGGCGGGTTCGTGGCCAGGAGCTCGGCCGCCTGCGTCTGCACCTGCTCGATGTACTCGGCCGCCGACATGCCGGTCTCGCCCAGCCAGGCCGCCGCCTGCTCCACCGCGAGCGGCAGGTAGCCGAGAGCCTCGGCCACGCCGAGCGCGTCCTGCGGCTTGAGTTTCGGGACGCGGCGCAGCAGGTGCTCCAGGCTCTCCTCACGGCTGAAGACGTCCACCTCCAGCGGCGCGGCCACCGTCGACCACGACTGGTTCCGCGAGGTCACCAGCACGTGGCCCGATCCCCCGGGAAGGTAGCCGCGCACCTCCTCGGGGTCGCCCGCGTTGTCGAAGATGAGCAGCCACCGGGAGTACGGCTGGCCGCGCCGCAGCGCCTCGCGCGCCGCCTCCGCCGCTTCGACCACGTTGTCGCCCACCCGGATGCCGAGCCGTATGGCGAGCTCGGCCAGCGCCGGGTTGATGAGCTCGGGCTGCTCGGCGGGGATCCACCACACCAGGTCGTAGTCGGCCATGAACCGGTGGGCGTACTCCAGGGCGATCTGCGTCTTGCCGACGCCGCCCAGGCCGTACAGCGCCTGTGGCAGCACCACGGCCTGGTTGCCGCCGACGAGCTGGTCCCGGAGCGACTCGAGGGCCATCCCGCGCCCGGTGAAGGCGGCGTTGCGTGCCTGCACGTTCCACACCGGCGGCACGCTGCCGGGGAAGCGCGCCCCCGCCTGCGACGGGCCGGCGAGTTGCTCCGCGTCCTGCCGCCCCACCGTCCGCAGGACGGCCTCGGCGGCCGGCTCCGCGCCCATCCGCACGAGGTCGACGAGCGGAACCTCGGCGAAGGGCGGGACGAGCCGGACCTCCGACACGCGCACCAGAGTGAGGCCGCCGCTGCTCGCTGTCGGGTCGATGGCCGACAGCCGCTCCACCACCTCCCTGCCCTGCGGCGAGCGGGTGTAGGCGGCCGACAGCACCACCATCGCGCGGCTCGGCTCGCTGATGTCGGCGTGGGAGGCGCTGCCCAGGGCACGCGGCGTGACCCGGCATCCCGCGCGTTCCAGAACCCCGCCGATCCAATCGGCCCACATGCGGTCCTCGGGGGCGTAGCTGAGGAAGACATCGGCCGGCTGGGACGGTTGACGGCGGGTGAACGCATCGAGCCACCGGGTCCGCACGTGCTCGTCCAGTGGCGGCAACGACGTCACCCGCCCCTCGCTGATTGCGGCGGTCAGGCGCTCGTAGGCCGCCAGGAGCGAGGTGGGGGAGCCGGGGGTGTCGCCGAAGGCCGCCAGCGTCTCCTCGAAGGCGTAGAACCGCTTGTAGGGGATCTCCACCGCACCCCAGTACTGGTTGGCCTGCTCCGCGGTGAACCCCTGGGGGAAGCGGTCGAACATCGTGCGCGCCATAAGGCGGCCCGCGTCGAGCTTCTCCTTCTCTCCGTCGTCGATGCGCATCGGGACGGGAAGAATCCGGATGTTGCGCTCGTGGTACAGGTCGTCGATGTACCGCGCCACCTTCGAGGCGCCCTCGATGCTCTGGTCGCTCATCGTGAAGCAGTCGACGAGGATGTCCGGAAGCTGGATGGTGCAGATGTCGGCGATGTCGCTCAACCCGGTACGGCTGTCGATCAGGGCGTAGTCGTAGTTCCGCTTCATGTCGGCGCGCAGCGCGTCCAGGAACTTTCCCCCGCCCAGCCGCTCGTAGAAGTTGTCCCAGTCGAAGGTCGACACCAGCGAGGAGTAGTCGCGGTTCTGCTGTCCGGCGGAGACGTAGTCGAGCGTTCCGTCCCCCGGGAACTCCCAGTCCAGCGACACGGCGTGCGGCACCACGCGGGCGTACTCGAGATGCCAGTCGGCGGTGCGCTCCCGCGGCCGCACGGCGGCCCACATGTAGTTGCTGATGATGTCGATGACACCGGGCGTCGCGGTGAAAACGCTGCTGTCGAGAAACGGATGGAAGAACTTGTGCAGCCCGGGCGACTCGAGGTCCCAGTCGACCACCAGCACGCGCAGGCCGCTGCTGGCGAGCACCCACGCCGTGTTCGCCAGCGCCATCGTGCGGCCCGTCCCGCCCTTGTAGGAGTAGAACGTGACGACGCGGCCGTCGTGGACGTCATTCATCGGGGATCCTCCGGCTGCATCAGCCTGGGTCGTCTGGTGGGCGCGCCAGTCGGCGGGTAGGCGGTGGCGGTCTTGAACACCTGGTTGGCCGCCCTGCCGAGCGCGTCGGACAGCGCGCCGCGGAACGCCGTGACCGAGTTGATCTCGGGGCTGGAATCGGGCGGATTGGTACGCAGGGCGGATTCGAGCGAGCGCTGGAGCCTGGCCCGGGCCGTCATCGTCTCCCGGTCGTCGAGGTTCCACGGCACCATCACGCTGGTACGGCTCCGCTCGCGCTGGTCGAAGCCGCGCAGCCGCCGCCGGCAGTCGGGGGTGGTGGTGGCCCATGGATCGACCAGCATGACGGACGGATGCTCCTCGGGGGCGTCGGAGGCGAGGACGTCGGTGTGCTCCTCCAGCGACCCCACGTCCGGCAGGAAGCCGTGCGCCGTCGCGATCTCCTCGGCGTGCGACACGAGGGTCCGGGTGTTGCCGCCCCGGCGGAAGGGGTTCCACTCCTGCGGCGTGTGGCCGTAGAAATAGGGGCTGCGGTCGGAGGGGAGATGGTCCAGGTCCGGGGCGACCACCGTCACCCGGAGGGGCCGCTGCGGGGAGTAGTCGTGGAAGACGCTGCGCAGTTCGTCGTACTTCGGCGGGGGATCGAGGACGGCGACCCGGGTGCGCTGCGCGACGTGGACGATCCGCTTGGCGAGCTCCAGGGTCGCCTTCTGGTAGTGGCTGCGCATCCCCGAGAGCTTGACGAGCCCGTAGAAGCCCTCGTCGCTGTACCGCTCGCCGAGATCGTTGTGAGTGAACTGGATCGACTGGGCCACGTGGGGCAGGTGTTCGGGGGGTAACGGAGTCCACAGTGCCGGAACGATGGCCTCCGGCATCTGCCCGTCCGGTCCCTCGTGGTTCCTGACGCGCTGGAGGAACGCGGCCCATTCCTTGCCGCACTGCTCGCTCTCGAAGTAGCGGGGGGAGTAAAGGGGGACGAACACCCGGCATGTCGAGAGGGCGTCGGACAGCCGTTCCGGCCAATGGTGGCCCGAGCGCAGCTCCACATCCATGAATCCCGCCTGCCCCTGCGACAGGTTCGTCATGTTGATGATGTGGTCGCACAGGTCGGCGAAGAGCTTCGCCACCCACTTGTTCGGGTCTTTCCTGCTGTTCGGGTCGTGCATGGGGATGTGAGCGTAGCTCAGGAAAAAATATGGCACCTGCCCATGCGCGCCCGGTTGTAGGGGCATTCGCCTCCTTCCCCCAGATTCATTCACTATGGGAACGAAGCGTAAGTCAAGTGACCTTGTGTTGGGGGAGAATCTTTCGGATCACGGTGCTCTGCCAGCCACTTGGCGGCGAATCGGACGGCCCCGCCTATGGGAAAAAGGCGGCTTTCCGCGTTTCCGATCCGGCCGAGGCGGACGGCTTCCGTGGTTTCGAACGCCGTGCCGAGCTCGCCGAAGTCGCCGTCGTCGAGAACTACGTCCTCGTACTGCCACCATTGCGGCCCCTGACCGAAATCCCGCACACATCGGTAGGAACGGCGGGGTGGCCGTTCGGTGTAGCGGTACTCGCCGAGATGAAAGGCCGTGCACTGGTCATAGCCGACGCCGATGAGCAGAACGGACGCCTCCACCTCGCACAGCCGCGCGAGCGGCGACTCCTCACCCAGGTGGCACTCGGGGGCGTGGCCGTCCATGAGCGCCGCCGCGAGGGGGCCGACGGCGGCGAACGACGACTGGGGATGGGCGCTGCGGACGGCGCCCGCCGTCGTGCGTACGCACTCCGCGACTTTTCCCATGCCCGACGAGGGCGACGTCAGGGGGTCGAAGGCGGGCATGCTCGCCCGGTAGTCGGCCGTCTCGGCGTCGGTCATGCCGGCGACCTTGCGCAGGTAGGCGCGTGAGGTATCTGAATTGCCCTCAGTGGCGGTGAGCACCACGAGCGTGCCGCCGGCGCCCAGCGCGTCGCACAGCGCGCCGACGACCGCACTGGCGCCCCCCAGCACTCTTCCGATGCTCCGCATCGAGGCGTGGACGAGCAGGACCCCGCCGACGCGGACACCGAGCGCGGTCAGGTCGCGTGCGAGGCTGTACCGGGTGAACATCACGCGGTGTCACCTCCCGGGCGCCGCGGCGGGCTCGGCGACCTCCTCCGCCAGCCACGGGGCGATCGCGTGGCGCATGCCGGCCACGAAGCGCTCGCCCAGCGGAGTCAGGGCCTTCGAGCCGGCGAGGGTCTCGATCGCCTCCGCGGTCTGTACCCGCCAGTGGGCGAAGTGGCGGCGCGCCGGCTCCGGCTCGGCGTGCCTGCGGACGCGCCAGAAGTCGGTGACGGCGAGGTGGGCGTAGGTCCCCTGCAGCAGCCCCTCGATCGGCCGGGGGTCATCACGCCACGGGGCGTGGAAGAGCCGCCGGTCGCTCTCGTCGAACAGGTCGAGCAGGTCGAGCACGGCACCGAGCTTCACGTGCTGGAACTCGTGCAGGATCAGCAGTGCGAGCGTCGCCGGGTCGGAGGGCAGCGCCGCGGCGACGGCGCCGAAGGCGTCGCGGGCGGCCGAGCTCACCTCGCGGCCCTCCTCGGCGGGGAGGAGCGGCACGATCGTGGTCAGGCCCGCCTCGATCGCTGGGACGTACGACGGGTACTCCTTCTCGATGAGCTGCCACGCCTGCTCGAACGCCTCCTGCCACCGCGCCGCCTGTTCGCCGGTCAGCCGGCCGGCGGGGCGCCACCGGTGGCAGTCGCGGTAGGGATCGGCGTCCTCCAGCACGACGGAGAAGCCTCCCGAGACGAGCCTGAGCACGGGTCGCAGCGACCGCGGGCCGCCGTCCCGGAGCCGCGCCCGCCCGTCCTCGATCACCAGTGCGGCCGGCCCCTCCCCGGCACCCTCCAGCACGCCGATCGTGGGCAGGTGCACCTCGCCGCCCACCGCCTCCACATCGAGTCGCGCGTCGAGCCGGGCATGGACGGCCGCCGCCGCGGCGATGTTCGCCAGGCGTGCCGCCGGGGCGTCTCCGCGCAGGCAGGCGACCGCCCAGGCCCGGACGTACGGATGGGTGAGCACTGCGGCGAGCGCCGCCCCGTGCTCGCGGTCGAGCCGCGTCAGCAGGTCCCACGCGGTGGATTGGCCGGCCTTTCTGCGCACCGCCGCCAGCAGGGCCCGGCGCAGGCTGAGCTGGGCCGTCGCGAGGCGCTCCACCTCCTCGGCTCCGCCGAGCCCCGAGGCGATCGTGTCAAGGTCGGCCGAAGGCAGGGTGTGGGCCCGCATGGTCGTGGCCCTGACATGTCCGATCAGCGTGAACAGGTCCGCGCAGTAGACGCTGGGATTGTCGAACGACCCGGATCGGTAGCGGTGCGGGTACAGGCCGCCGCCGCAACTGCGCACGAGGGGACATCTCCTGCAGCCGGCGGACACGCCGCGCAGACCCTGCTGCCGCGCGCGCACCCCGGGATGGGCCGCGACCTCGTCCAGCGACGTGGTGGCGACGTGGTGGCCGGTGACCGGGGCGCCCTCGTGGGCGACCTTGAGCGAGTCGACCAGCTCGTAGGAGCCGTCGGTCTCGATCACGATCAGGGTGCTCGGCTGTAGCCCGATCGCCTCGGTCAGGCTGGCACCGCCGTGCGTGGTTCTGATGATCGATTCGAACAGGCGGACGGTGGTGGGCCGCCCGTCGGCCACCCAGCGATCGTAGATCTTGACGAGCCAGTCCGCGTACGCCGTGGGGGTGGGACGCGCCGGGGGCGCGTCCCAGGTCGCGTGGGGGAGCAGGAAGTCGACGCGGGGCGGCCGCAGAGCGAGCAGAGCCTCGTAGACGGCGATCGGATCGTTGGCGACGTCGATCGTGCACAGCAGGCCGGCGTACAGCTCGGGCCGCCGCCTGAGCAGTTCGACGGCCCGCACGGCCCTGGCGTGGCTGCTGCGGCCGTCGGCGTAGCGCCGGTGCCGGTCGTTGGCGGCCCGGTCCCCGTCGAGCGACACGCCCACGGTGATGCCGTGGGCGGCGAACACGTCGAGGAAACGGTCGTCGAGCAGCATGCCGTTGGTGTGGATCCGCAGATCGAGACGGCACAGGCCGTCGAGCCGGCGGCGCAGTTCCGTGGCCACCGAGGCGAGACGGTCGCGACCGGCGAGCAGCGGTTCGCCGCCGTGCAGGACGACGTGGATCTCATCCAGGCCGTGGCCGCGCACGTGGTCGGCGATGCGCTCGGCGACCAGTGCGATCGTCTCCGGTGACATCGTGGTGGGGCGGCCCCGCCAGCTCTGGTCCGCGTGCTCGTAAACGTAGCAGTGATCACACGCGAGATCGCAACGGCTGTGCACCTTCAGCACGAACTGACGAAACGGCAGGATCGGCCCGCTCGCGCCGCCCCCCTCCATCAGATCGAGGAGTTGAACGCGGCGACCGGCACGCGGGCGTCGTCAGGAGAAAAGGGCAGCAGGCGGTGCAGCGCACCGCTCAGTTCGTTCTCGCGGGTCGTCATCTCGTCGAGCGGGACACTCCGCAGGTCGCTGACCTCGGTGGCTATTTCTGATGATTCGTCATCGGCATTGTGCATGTTCGACCGTTCCGAATGGTGAGTTCGAATGAATCCGCGGCGGACGCGCGCAGCGATGCGCGGCCGCGGTCCAGGAGAACTCTAGCCCCAACAAAGAGTGCCAGAACCCGCCCCGTCGGCATGTCCGGTGCTGTCCTTTGAATAGTCTGCCGCAGCGCTCGCGCTCGCGCCGTTGTGCGCAAGTCAAGTTATCGCATGCGCCGGCGTCTGCACGGACCGCTCTTCGCCGGACAGCGCTCACAATCACCCCATATGGCCACCGATGATGAAATTTACGTATAAATCATCATTTGTCCTCATGGCCCTCGGGTCGAATCAGGCATGGGACGACCGCCACATCCCGTGCTCGCAGGACATGACGTTCTCGGCCTCGTCGACGAAGCGCGCCCGCTCCTCCCCGGCCGTGGGCCGGTCGGCGCGCGACAGGTGCCTCCGGCTGCTACCTCCGGAGACGTTCTACCCCGTCGTGAGCAGGCGGTCGAGGACGCGGACGCCGAACTCCAGGCCCTCGACGGGCACTCGCTCGTCGAGACCGTGGAACATGCCGAAGTAGTCGAGGGCAGGCGGCAGCAGCAGCGGTGCGAAGCCGTAGCCCCTGATGCCGATCCTGGCGAACCACTTGGCGTCGGTGCCGCCGGTCATGACGTACGGCACCGGCCTGCCGGCGGGGTCCTCGGCGAGCAGGGCGGCGGTGAGCTCGTCGAACAGGCCCTCGGCGGGGGAGGAGACGGCCTCCTCGAAGCTGACGAACTCGCGGGTGACCTTCGGGCCGAGCAGCCGGTCGACGGTCTCCAGGAACTCGTCGCGCTGCCCCGGAAGGAACCGGCCGTCCACGTGGGCCTCGGCCGTGCCGGGGATTACGTTGACCTTGTATCCCGCGTCGAGCATGGTCGGGTTGGCGGAGTTGCGCAGCACCCCCTTGAACAGGGCGGCCGCGCGGGGAATCCGCTCGATCTCCTCCTCCAGCCGGTCGAGGTCGATCGACCGGCCGAGCGCCCGCGACAGCTCGTCGATCAGCCGGGCCACCTCGGGCGTCAGCCGTACGGGCCATCGGTGGTCGGCGAGGCGGGCGAGGGCCCGGGCCAGCTCGGCCACGGGGTTGTCCACGGCGGGCTTGGACCCGTGACCGGGCACGCCGCGCGCGGTCAGGCGCATCCAGGCGGTGCCGCGCTCTCCGACGGCCACCGGGTAGATGCGGACGCCGTCCTCATACCAGGAGAAGCCGCCGGACTCGCTGATCGCCTCCGTGCAGCCCTCGAACAGGTCGCGGTGCCGTTCGACCGCGTGGCCCGCGCCGTACTCGCCGGTGGACTCCTCGTCGGCGAGGAACGCCAGCACGAGGTCGCGCCGGGGACGCACGCCCCTGCGCGCGTTCTCGCGGGCCCAGGCGAGGGTCATGGCGAGCGTGCCTTTCATGTCGACCGCGCCCCGGCCGTGCACGCAGCCGCCGGAGATCTCCCCGGAGAACGGGTGCGTTCCCCACTCGGCCGGGTCGGCGGGCACGACGTCGAGGTGCCCGTGCATGAGCAGCGCGTCGCGGCTGTCGCCGGGGATGCGGGCCACCACGCTGGTGCGGCGCGGCGCCGACTCGAACACCACCGGTTCGATGCCGACCTCGGCGAGCAGGGACGCCACGTATTCGGCGGCCCGCCGCTCGCCCGGTCCGTCGCCGGACCCGTCGTTGGTGGTGTCGATCCGCAGCAGTTCCGAGCAGAGCTCCGCGACCTCACTCACGGTGTTTCCCCCTTGTCGAGCGTCAGCGGTGGCACCTCGGGGGTGGGGAAGCCGAAGACGATCCCGTAGAACGCCAGCTCGGCCTCCAGGGCCCGGACGATCGTCTCCTCGCGCCGCCACCCGTGCTGTTCCCCCTCAAAGGTGAGGTACGCCCAGCGGTGCCCGTGACGGGCCAGCGCGGCGGCGAAGCGCTCCGACTGCGCGGGATCGACCACCTTGTCCTCCAGGCCGTGCAGGAGCAGGGCCGGCCCGGAGGCCCGTTCCGCGTGCAGTTCGGGCGACCTGTCCACGTAGCGCTGCCGGGTCTCGGGCAGCGGGCCGATCAGCCCGTCGAGGTAACGCGACTCGAAGTCGTGCGTCTCCGCCGCCCAGTGTTCGGGGTCGGAGATGCCGTAGTGGGACACCGCGCCGCAGAACACGTCGCTGTGGACGAGGGCGGCCATCGACGTCCAGCCGCCCGCGCTGCCGCCTCTGATCGCCACCTTCTCCGCACGCCCGCTGTCCAGCAGCCACCGCGCCACCGTCTCGCAGTCGCGCACGTCCACCACGCCCCAGCTGTGGCGCAGTCGCTCGCGGTAGGCCCGGCCGTAGCCGGTGGAGCCGCCGTAGTTGACCTCGGCGACGCCGATGCCCCTGCTGGTGAAGTAGGCGATCTCCAGGTCGAGCACCGGCGGCGCGGAACTCGTCGGCCCGCCGTGCACGAACACCACGTACGGCGCGGGCCCGCCGTCTGACCGGGCCGCAGGGGCGTACAGGTGCGCGTGGACCCCCGCGACGGTCACCGCCTCGGGCGTGGGCAGCTCGGCGTCCTCGGGCATCGGCTTGCCCGGGGACAGCACCTCGTGCGCCCCCGTGTCCAGGTGGACCCGCACCACCTCGTACGGCCGGTGCGGCGAGCCCGCGACCCCCACGACATGGGAGCCCGAGGCCGACAGGGCGGGCGCCCAGTAGGTGTAGCCGCCGCCGACGTCCCTGATCGACCCGGTGCCCGCCGGGTCGTCGGCGACCCCGAGCCGTCGCTCGTCGGCCGTGCCGTACACGGCGGCGATCCGCCCGTCCGCGACGGCGAAGAACGTGCCGCCGATCTTCCAGGTGGCGTCGCCGAACTCCAGCGGCACCGGGGTCAGGTCGCGCGCGGCGCCGTCCAGGCCGACGAGGTGGATGTTCCACCAGCCGGTGGGGTCGGTGACGGTGTACAGGCTCTCGTCGTCGCGCCACTCGGCCTGGCAGGTGGACGCGCCGGACAGCAGGACGCGATGGGGGCCGCCGTCCACGGATCCGACGCAGAGCTCGGTGGCGTCCCAGGGCATGTCGGGGTGGTTCCAGCCGATCCAGGCGAGCGTCCGCCCGTCCGGCGAGACGCGCGGGTTCATCAGGAAATGGTGGGTCTTCACCACGCTGCGCAGGGGAGAGCCGTCGAGCGGCACCGCGACGATGTCCCGGTCCCCGCTGCGGGCGTCGCCCCGCTCGCGCACGCACCACACCTCGTCGCCGTGGACGACGAGGTCGGCGTAGCGGGCGGGCTCCTCGGGGGTGAGCGGAACCGGCTCCTCGCCGGGCGTGCACAGGTAGATCCGGCCGTCCGCCCAGTTGGTGAATACCAGGCGGCCCTCGTGCGCCCGCCAGGACCGCCCGCCGTACTCCATGACCCGGTTCCTGGCGTTCCAGCCCTGCGGGAGCACGTCCTCGATGACGCCGTCGGCCATGCGCCGCACCACGCAGCGCCGGCCGCCCTCGCGCGGGCGCGGCTCGTCCCACCAGACCTCGTCTCCCGAGATCTCGACCCACACCGGGCGGTCGTCCACCCGCGCGACGTCGACGGCTCTGATGGTCACCAGTTCCCCCCGGATTCTGGAAGCGGAGTGCCGGGGGGATGCACGATGTGCGCGATCCCCCCGCTGCTCGTGGCGCGCAGCCAGACGCTCTCGAACGCCGCGCGCGGGTACACCCGCCGCACGCCGCCGTCGTCCGGCGCGGCCGGGTCGTTCGCGATGACGTCGCCGTCGGCCGTGAATCCCGTGACGACCATGATGTGCCCGCCGGTGGAGTATCCGGCACCCGGCAGCTCGTGATCGCGGAACGCCTGAGAGGTGATCACCGGGATCCCGGCGGCGACGAACCGCTCCAGCTCGGCCAGCGAGCGCAGCCGCGTGACGAAGCCGTCCAGCCCGTACCTCCCGGCGTACGCGACGCCGAAGGGCCAGTTGCCGGTGCCCTGGTAGCTGTGGTCGTACGTGTCCCGCGCGGCGTGGTCGACGGCGGGGCACGGGTCGCCGGGGGTGACCCAGGCGAGGTCGGCAGGGGCGGGCCCGCGGCCCCAGTAGTCCAGCACCATCGTGAACGACGCGGGGCTGCACCAGGACTCCCCGCCGCCGTCCCACTGCGGGTAGTGCCCCGTGTGGGCCTTCTGTGAACGGCGCGGCACGTCGAGCTCGACCGCCCGCAGGCCAGGCGGGCCGCCTCTGCCCGCCTGCCCCACGGCCGAGGCCATCACGGTGAGCGAGCGCACGCCGCCGCCGCTGCCGTACAGGGTGGCGCGTACGCGGTAGGAGGTGACGGGGCGGGCGGCGACGAAGGTGTCCACCGCGACGTCCCCGTCGGCGTCCCCCTGCCCGGGCAGCGACGTGCGGTGGATGTCGGCGTCGGTCTCGGCCCACCTGCCCATGACGTACCACTTGGTCGGCTCGCCGGTGACCGTCCGCGCCTGGATCTCGATCTCCAGCCAGGCGCCGGGCGGCGCGGCGGCCGTCCACGACGGCACCAGTTCGGTGGCCGCGAAGCCGATCTCCCGCTCGGGGGACGTCCAGCGGAGGTAGGGCCACTCCCGCTCGCCGCCGGGAGCGAACGGGTCCAGATATTTCGCCGTCCCCGACTCCCGGGCCTCGACGGACCACCGGTGGAGGACGACGGGGCTCACCTGGGGGCTCGGTCCGGCCGACAGCAGGGTGACCACCTCGCCGATTGTTGTTACCGCCCCGACCTGGCACATCGGATGGTTTACGTATCCGACACATCGGACAGTACGGCATCGGCCGCCGTGGTCCTGTCAGAGATAGAGGCCGGTGGCGGGCGCAGGATCGGGCGCGACGGACGGATGGCCGTCCCGCAGGGCGAACAGTTCCGCCAGCGTGGCATCGCCAGGACCGGCGCCTTCGGCGTGGCCCAGCCACTCGGCCGCCTGCCCGGAGTCGAACCGGCCGACCTCGATCTGCGCCAGGCACCGCCCGGGCCGTACGACGGCCGGATGGAGCCTGCTGAGGTCCTCGTTGGTCGTGATGGCCACGAGCACGTCCCTGCCCTGGCCGAGCAGCCCGTCGGTCAGGTTGAGCAGGCGTGACAGGCCCTGGCCCGTCGACTGCTTGGCCTCGGCGCGGATCAGTTCGTCGCAGTCCTCCAGGACGAGCAGCCGCCAGCGCGGCTCCTCGTCCTCACCCGGGCCGTCCCAGCCGACGGCGACGTCCATCAGGTAGCCCGGGTCGTTGAACAGCAGCTCGGGGTCGAGCACGCAGTCGACCTGGCACCACGACGCCCACTCGCGCGCGAGCGTGCGCAGCAGCGTCGTCTTGCCGGTGCCGGGCGGGCCGTGCAGGAGGATCAGCCGGCCCGTCACGCCGGCCGCGGTGGTGGCCATGAGGGCGTCAAGGCGGCCGGCGGCGGCCCGGGGGTAGTTCCGCCTGATTTCCTGCCAGGACGAGGTGGTGATGGGCTTGCCGGAGCGGTGCGGCCCGTGGCTCGACCGCCACCAGAAGCCCATGCGCACGTGGTCGGCGTCGGGGGCGGCCTCCTCCGCGTCCCTGGTCGCCTGCTCCAGGACCGAGCCGGCCAGTTCCTCGCTCACCGCCGTGGCGGTGAGCGTCGCCGACCGGTTCGCGCCGCGCGCCACCCGAAGCGTCCATCCCTCGCCCGCGATCAGCCGGGTCTCGTAGCCGTCGGTGTGCTGGGCGACCCGCAGCAGCCGGCCGCCCTCGGCGGTCAGCGGGGCGTCCGCGCGGACCCGGCCGAGGCTGGTGGTGCGCGACCAGGGCTGCTCGCCGGTCGCGAACGGCGACAGCGCCAGGGCGTCGATGACGTCGGCCGGGCTGTCGGCGTCGTCGAGCCAGATCCGCATCGGCACCGGCGGCGGGGGCGTGGAGTGAGGGGAGAAGTCGACCTCCTTGAGAACGGACATGCAGTGATGATCTCGACGTACGACTTGCTCTGTCGAATGGATTTATCGACGTATTCACTTTGCTTGCCGTTTAAGTAGTTTCTTATGGGCAAAAGGCAGTAGCTGTTGGGGCGTTACCGCTACGCTCGGTGTCCAGTCGTACGGTTTTCAACGGAGAGCACTGTGGCCATCGATCTCGTGTCCCGCGCTGAATGGGGCGCGCGTCCTCCCCGGGGCTCGTACTCGTCGCTGACCTCCACGCGCGGCGTGAAGGTCCACTACACCGGCGGCCGGGTGGACCCGGGCATCGTCACCGACCACGCCAAGTGCGTGGCCATGGTGAAGTCCATCCAGAACTTTCACATCGACGGCAACGGCTGGATCGACATCGGCTATTCGATGGTGGCCTGTCCGCATCGGAAGGTCTTCACCGGACGCGGGCCGGGGCACCTGCCGGCCGCCAACGGACCCGGCCTGAACTCCGGCCACTACGCGGTGCTCGGCCTCGTTGGCAACGCCGGCCTGATCCAGCCGACCGACGGCATCCTGCACGCGATCCTGGACGCGGTGGAGTATCTGCGAGCCAAGGGCGGCGCGGGCAAGGAGATCAAGGGCCACCGCGACGGCTACTCCACCGACTGCCCCGGGGACCCGCTGTACGCCTGGATCAAGAAGGGCGCGCCGCGTCCCGGCGCCACCCAGCCGCAGCCGGATCCCGAACCGGAGCCGGAACCGCAGCCCACGCAGAAGTGGCCCGGCCGCCTGCTCAAATATCCGCCGGTGATGCGCGGCGACGACGTGCGGACCTGGCAGGCCCGGATGAAGGAACTCGGCTACGACATCGTCGTGGACGGCGCGTACGGGCCGGACTCCCGGGACGTGTGCCGCAGGTTCCAGAAGGACCGGCGCCTCGACGTGGACGGCATCGTCGGCCCCGACACCTGGAACGCCGCGTTCGCCAAGTGATTAGGCACCCGGCGTCGTCCACAGACCGGGACCCCGGGGCCCCGAGACCGGGCCGGTGCATCTAGCATCCGGTTCATGACGGTGCCGCCTGTTGAACTCGACGATCTCGCCGATCCCGCAGCGGGGTTTCCGCAGGCCACGCGGGAGCAGTGGAGGACGCTCGCGGCCGAGGTGCTGCGCAGATCCGGCTGGGACGGTTCGCCGGACGAGGTCGAGGCCGCCCTGACCACCACGACCTACGACGGGGTGGCGGTCGCCCCGCTGTACGACGCCGCCGACCTTCCGACCGCGCCGCGGACGGCGCGGGCGCCGGGTCCGTGGGACGTGCGCCAGCGGCACGCCGACCCGGATCCGGCCGCGACGCGGGAGGCGATCCACGCCGACCTGGAGAACGGCGTCACGTCCCTGTGGCTCGATCTGAACGCGAGCGGCCCGGCCGCGCTGCCGGCCGTGCTCGACGGCGTCCTGCTCGACCTCGCCCCGGTCGTCCTCGACGCCGGCCCGCGTACGGCCGAGGCGGCGGAGACGTTCCTGCGCCTCGTCGGCGGAGTCTCGGTGCCCGCGGGCAACTTGGGCGCCGACCCGATCGGGCTGGCGGCCCGCACCGGCGCGACCGTGGACACCGCCGCCGCCGTGGCGCTCGCCCGCCGCTGCGCCGCCGATCACCCCGGCCTGCGGGCGATCACGGTCGACGCGTTGCCGTACCACGACGCGGGCGGCGCCGACGCCGAGGAGCTCGGCTGCTCGGTCGCGACCGGCGTCGCCTACCTGCGGGCGCTGACCGGCGCGGGCCTGACGGCCGAGCAGGCGTTCGGGCAGCTCGAGTTCCGCTACGCCGCGACCGCCGACCAGTTCCTCACCATCGCCAAGCTCCGGGCCGCGCGGCGGCTGTGGGCGCGGGTCGCCGAGGTGGTCGGCGGGCCGGGTGGCCAACTGCAGCACGCGGTCACCTCCTCGGCGATGATGACGGTCAGGGACCCCTGGGTGAACATGCTGCGCACGACCGTCGCCTGCTTCGCGGCCGGAGTGGGCGGGGCCGACGCGGTGACGGTCCAGCCGTTCGACGCCTGCCTCGGGCTGCCCGACGCGTTCGCCCGACGCATCGCCCGCAACACCCAGTCGCTGCTGGTGGAGGAGGCGAACGTCGCCCGCGTGGCCGACCCGGCCGGCGGCTCCTGGTATGTGGAACGGCTCACCGAGGATCTCGCGGTCCGGGCCTGGGAGTGGTTCCAGGAGATCGAGCGGGCCGGCGGCATGGCGGCCGCGCTGGAGCGGCTGGTCCCCGAGCGGCTGGCGGCGACCAGGGCCGGGCGCGCGGACAACCTCGCCCACCGCCGCGATCCGATCACCGGGGTCAGCGAGTTCCCCGACCTGAAGGAGAGAGCGGTGTCCCGGCGTCCCGGCCCGGGGCTCGCCGCCGCGTCCGGGGCCACGTCCGGTGAGGGGCTGCCGGTGACGCGGTACGCCGAGGAGTTCGAGGCGCTGCGCGACCTGGCCGACGCCCAGCCGAGCCGGCCCACCGTGTTCCTCGCCACGATCGGGCCGGTCGCCGCGCACACCACGAGGGCGGCGTTCGCCGCCAACCTGTTCGCGGCGGGCGGCGTGGCGACCGTCACCAGCGGCCCGGGCACCGACCCGGCCGCGATCGCCGCCGCCTTCCGCGACTCCGGCACGCCCGTGGCCTGCCTGTGCTCCGGCGACCGGCTGTACGGCGAGCACGCGGCGGCGGTGGCCGCGGCGCTGCGGGAGGCCGGGGCGCGCACGGTCTGGCTGGCGGGGAAGGGGGAGTATGAGGGGGTGGACGCCACCCTGTACGCGGGCTGTGACGCGCTCGGGGTGCTCCGCGCGACGTTCGACGATCTGGGAGTGCCTCGATGATTCCGGACTTCTCGGAGATTGACCTGGGGTCGGGCGCCGCCGCCGCGGACATCCCGGACGGCCCGGCCTGGGAGACCCCCGTGTGGGAGACGCCCGAGGGCATCGCCGTCAAGCCGTTCTACACGGCGGCCGACCTGGAGGACGGTGCGTCCCTCGCGACCTACCCGGGCGTCGCGCCCTTCCTGCGCGGTCCCTACCCGACGATGTACGTCACCCAGCCGTGGACCGTCCGGCAGTACGCCGGGTTCTCCACGGCCGAGGAGTCCAACGCGTTCTACCGGCGCAACCTGGCGGCCGGGCAGAAGGGCCTGTCGGTCGCCTTCGACCTCGCGACCCACCGGGGCTACGACTCCGACCACCCCCGCGTGGCCGGCGACGTCGGCATGGCGGGCGTGGCGATCGACTCGATCTACGACATGCGGCAGCTGTTCGACGGGATCCCGCTCGACCGGATGAGCGTGTCGATGACGATGAACGGCGCGGTGCTGCCGATCCTGGCGCTCTACATCGTCGCGGCCGAGGAGCAGGGCGTCACGCCCGACAAGCTGGCGGGGACCATCCAGAACGACATCCTCAAGGAGTTCATGGTCCGCAACACCTACATCTACCCGCCGGGCCCGTCGATGCGGATCATCTCCGACATCTTCGAGTACACCTCCAGGCGGATGCCGAAGTTCAACTCGATCTCGATCTCCGGCTACCACATCCAGGAGGCCGGGGCGACGTGCGATCTGGAGCTCGCGTACACGCTGGCCGACGGGCTGGAGTATCTGCGCGCCGGAGTCCAGGCGGGGCTGGGCATCGACGAGTTCGCGCCGCGCCTGTCGTTCTTCTGGTGCATCGGCATGAACTTCTTCATGGAGGTCGCCAAGCTCCGCGCCGCCCGGCTGCTGTGGGCCCGCCTGGTCAAGGGCTTCGACCCGGCCAACCCCAAGTCGCTGTCGCTGCGCACCCACAGCCAGACCTCCGGATGGTCGCTGACCGCGCAGGACGTGTTCAACAACGTCGCACGGACCTGCGTCGAGGCGATGGCGGCCACCCAGGGGCACACCCAGTCGCTGCACACCAACGCCCTGGACGAGGCGCTCGCGCTGCCGAGCGACTTCTCGGCGCGGATCGCCCGCAACACCCAGCTGCTGCTCCAGCAGGAGTCGGGCACCACACGGGTCATCGACCCGTGGGGCGGCTCCTACTACGTCGAGACCCTCACCCGCGAGCTCGCGCGGGCGGCCTGGGGTCACATTCAGGAGGTCGAGCGGGCCGGCGGCATGGCCAGGGCCATCGACCAGGGGCTGCCCAAGATGCGCATCGAGGAGGCGGCGGCCCGCACCCAGGCCCGCATCGACTCCGGAAGGCAGCCGGTGATCGGCGTCAACAAGTACCGCCCCGAGGCCGACGAGCCGATCGAGGTGCTCAAGGTCGACAACACGGCGGTGCGCAACCAGCAGATCGACAAGCTCCGCAGGCTGCGCGAGGAGCGCTCGGCCGGTGCCGTCGCCGAGGCGCTGGAGGCGCTGACGAAGGGCGCGGCCGGCGGGGACAACCTGCTGGAGCTCGCGGTGAACGCCGCCAGGGCCAAGGCCACGGTCGGGGAGATCTCCGACGCGCTGGAGAAGGTCTTCGGCCGGCACGCCGCGCAGATCCGTACGATATCGGGCGTGTACCGCGCGGAGGTGGGCGGCGCCGCGGACCGGGTCCGGGAGGCGTGCGCGCAGTTCGAGAAGGCGGAGGGCCGCCGGCCAAGGATCCTCGTCGCGAAGATGGGCCAGGACGGTCACGACCGGGGCCAGAAGGTGATCGCGAGCGGCTTCGCCGACCTCGGTTTCGACGTCGACGTCGGCCCGCTGTTCCAGACTCCCGAGGAGGTCGCCCGGCAGGCCGTCGAGGCCGACGTGCACGTGGTCGGGGTCTCCTCGCTGGCGGCCGGGCACCTGACGCTGGTGCCCGCGCTGCGGCAGGCGCTCGCCGGTCTCGGCGCGGAGGACATCATGATCGTGGTCGGCGGGGTGATCCCTCCGGACGACGTCGAGGAGCTGCGGGCCGCGGGCGCGTCGGCGATCTTCCTGCCCGGCACGGTGATCGCCGACGCCGCCCTGGAGCTGCTGCGCGAGCTGTCGGCCCGGCTGGGTCATCGGGGATCGCATCGGTGATCGCATCGGGGATCGAGGACTACGTCAAGGGCGTGCTGTCGGGCGACCGGCGGTGGACCGCCCGGGCCATCACGCTGGTGGAGTCGACCAGGGCCGACCATCGGGAGATGGCGCAGCGGCTGCTGGTCGAGCTCACCCCGCATGCCGGCAAGGCCCGCAGGGTGGGCGTGTCCGGGGTGCCCGGGGTCGGCAAGTCGACCTTCATCGAGGCGCTCGGCACGCATCTCACCGGGCAGGGGCACCGGGTGGCCGTGCTGGCCGTGGACCCCTCGTCGCGGCGCTCCGGCGGTAGCATCCTGGGGGACAAGACCCGGATGGCCCGGCTGTCGGCCGACCCTGACGCCTTCATCCGGCCGTCCCCCACGGCCGGGACCCTGGGCGGCGTGGCGAAGGCCACCCGCGAGGCCATCGTCGTCGTGGAGGCGGCGGGCTACGACATCGTGCTCGTCGAGACGGTCGGGGTCGGCCAGTCGGAGACGGCGGTCGCCGACATGGTCGACACCTTCCTCCTGCTCACCCTCGCCCGCACGGGGGACCAGCTCCAGGGCATCAAGAAGGGCGTGCTGGAGCTGGCCGACGTCATCGCGGTCAACAAGGCCGACGGCGAGCACGAGATGGCCGCGCGCAAGGCGGCGCGTGAGCTGTCCGGGGCGCTGCGGCTGCTGCGCTCGGCCACACCGGTGCTGACCTGCAGCGGTCTCACCGGCGCCGGGCTGGAGGAGCTGTGGGCGCACATCGTGCGCCACCAGGAGGGCGCCGACCTCGCCGCCAGGCGCAGCCGCCAGCAGGTCGAGTGGACGTGGGCGCTGGTCAGGGAGCGGCTGCTGGCCATGCTCCGCGACGCCACCGGGGAGATCGCGCCGGACATCGAGCGGCAGGTCCTCGCCGGGGCCCTCACCCCCGCGCTGGCCGCCGACCGCATCCTGGCGGCCTTCCTGGCCACCGAAGACCAGGCGGACGCATCTCATGACACCCGGGGCATCACCTTTCCTCCCGAGTGAGAAAGATCGCTACCCGTGTGACCGGGAATGCACTGTTGCACGTTTTCCCCGGCCGAAACCGTGCCACCATGTGGCCGCTTTCGATAACGGGGAGGTGCGATGAATCACGATCCGATGATGCCGCCGCAGGTGGAGGCCGCGCTGCGGGAGTACCGGGCGTTACTGGCCGCGCATGGGATCACCTGGGGAGAGCCGCCGCTGGGCTACGTCCGGATGATGCCGTTCCTCCGGTTTCCTGAGGAGGCCGACCGGATGAGCATCAGGCCCGACCTCGACGCCGAGTTCCGCGACACGCTGGCCGGCGAGGTCCCCCGGGGCCTGGTCGCGCTGCGGCTGACCGCGGACGGTCCCCGCCTGAAGCATCGCCTGGAACACGGCCCGGCCCGGCCGCTGCTGTCGCCGGGGCCGGCGCCCGTCATCCTGCTGGTCGACTCCGCGCTGCCGCACCCGGTCGAGGTGACGGCCGACGGCGTGCCGTACGGGATCACTGCGGGCGGGGCCAGGCTCCTCGACGTGACGACCGCGACCATGCTCACGGTGGACGGCGAGGAGGTGGACCTGTCGGGGCTGGCCCGGCCCGCGCCGGCCGCGCGGTTGCGGCTGCGCGCGGGCTTCCCGTGCCGGTGGAGCGTCACGTCGGCCGGCGGCCAGGGGTGGTATCCGGAGGGAGTGCCGGAACGGCGTGACAACGACGACAGGCCGTTCTTCCACGGCGACGACATCGTGCTCGCCGTGCCCTGCGAGCCGGTCACGATCCGGGTCACGCGCGGCATGGAGTATGACACCGCCGAGACGACGGTCGTCCCCAGGACGGGAGAGGAGACGCTGGTCGGGCTCGCCCCCCAGCGGCTGTACGACGCCGCCGCCCGCGGCTGGTACGGCGCCGACCTGCACGTCCACATGAACTGGGCGGGTGACCTGGTCGCCGTCCCGGCGGAGGCGGCCGCCGCGCAGCTCGGCGAGGACCTGCACGTGCTCAACCTCGTCGCCGGGAACGTCGCGGGCGACCGGGTCTACGACCGGGAGGCGCTCCAGCACTGGGCCGGGCGGGACCTGCCGTGGTCGGACGCCGGGCACGTGGCCCGGATGGGCGTGGAGTATCGCAACGACCTGTTCGGGCACGTCCACGTCTTCGGGGTGGCCGCGCCGCCCGCCGTCTACCACACGGGGTTCGGCGCCGACGCCGACTGGCCGCCCAACGCGGCGGTCTGCGGCGACCTGCGGGAGCCGCGCGCGGTCCTGGGGTACGCCCACCCCTTCCACGGCCCGATCTCCTCCCCGGAGGACGTGGCCGCGAACGGGACCAGGAACTGCACCGGCCGCGCCCTGGTGGTGGACGCCGCGCTCGGCATGGTCGACGGGGTGGAGGTGCTGCATTTCAGCGACCTGTCGCCCGCGCCGGGGACCGCCGAGGTCTACCGGAGACTGCTCGGCGCGGGCAACCGGCTCGCCGCCCTGGCCGGGACCGACACCATGCTGTCGTTCACCCGCCAGGACACGGTCTCCAGCCCGCCGGGCTGGGAGCGCGTCTACGCCCGCGTGGACGGGCCGCTCAGCGCCGAGTCGTTCGCCGAGGCCGTACGGCGGGGCCGCACGTTCGCCACCACCGGCCCCTGGCTGGAGCTCACGGTGGACGGCCTGGGGCCGGGGGAGACGCTCGACCTGGCGGGCGGCGAGACGGTCGCGATCCGGGCCCGGGCCGTCGGTCCGGAGGTGGAGCACATCGAGATCAGGACCGCGGCCGGCGTGCTCGCCGAGGGGCCGGGTCACGAGATCAGCGCCTCGCTGCCGGTGACGGACGCCACCTACGTGGTGGCCGTGGCCCACGGCGGTCCCCATCCGCGCTCCCCGCGCGGGCGCGCGTACGCCCACACCAGCCCGGTCTACCTGGACGTGCGGGGACGGCGCGTGGCACGAGAGGAGGACGTGCGCTGGTGCCTGCGGTGGCTCGACCTGCTCGACGAGCTGGTGCGGGCCAGGGCCCGCCTGCGGACCCGGGCCCAGCTGCGCGACCACCTCGACCTGATCGAGAAGGCCAGGGCGGTGTACGGGTCGCGCCTGTGACCCGGGTCAGGCGAACAGCGTGCGGCCCCAGTAGTCGCCGCCGTCGACCACGCCGGGCGGGCAGGCGAACAGGCCGCTGGAGACGTGCTTGATGTACTCGTTCAGCGCGTCCTTCTGCGACAGCATCCGCTGGATGGGGACGAACTGCTTGCGGGGATCGCGCTGGTAGGCCATGAAGAACAGGCCGGCGTCGAGCCGCCCGAGGCCGTCGGAGCCGTCCACGAAGTTGTAACCGCGCCGCAGCAGCCGCGCCCCGCCGTGGGCGTCGGGGTGCGCGAGCCGTACGTGCGCGTTGCCGGCGATCACGGGCGTGCCGTCCGGGCCCTTCTTGGCGAAGTCCGGCGGGTCGAACTCCCCGTGCCCGGTGAGCGGCGCGCCCTTGCCCTTGTCGCGGCCGAAGATGGCCTCCTGCTCGGCGAGCGGGGCGCGGTCCCAGGTCTCGACGTGCATGCGGATCTTGCGGGTCACCAGGTAGGTGCCGCCGTCCATCCAGGCCGGGCCGTCGCCGGACGCGACCCACAGGTGGTCGCGCAGCATGGCGGTGTCTTCGAGCTTGAGGTTGTTGGTGCCGTCCTTGAAGCCCATGAGGTTGCGCGGCGTCGCCTGCGACCGCGAGGTGGACGAGGTGCGCCCGAACCCGAGCTGCGAGTAGCGGACGGAGACCTTGCCGAACCCGATCCTCGCGAGGTTGCGGATGGCGTGCACCGCCACCTGCGGGTCGTGCGCGCACGCCTGCACGCAGATGTCCCCGCCGGAGATTTCGGGCTGCAGGTCCTCGCCGGGGAAGGCGGGCAGGTCGGCGAGCGCGGGCGGTTTGCGGCCGGCGAGGCCGAACCGGCCGTCGAACAGCGACGGGCCGAAGCCGACGGTCAGCGTCAGGCCGGAGGCGGGCAGGCCGAGCGCCTCGCCGGTGTCGTCCGGCGGCGCCTCGGGCGACCCGCCCACGGCGCCGAACGTGCCGGCGTCCTTGCCCTGGGTCATCCGGGCCGCGGCGGCCGTCCACTCCTGGAGCAGCTCCACGAGTTCGGCCTTCTCCTTCGTGATCACGTCGAACGCGACGAAGTGCAGCCGGTCCTGGGCGGGAGTGGTGACGCCCGCCTGGTGCGGGCCGTAGAAGGGCACGGGGTCGGAGGCCGTGGCCGCGTGGGCGACCGGCTCCTCGATGAGGGACCGGCCGGCGACCGCCCCGGCCCCGACAGCGGCCACACCGGCCACACCGGCCGCGCCGAGGCCGAACAGGCGTCTGCGGCTGATCCCCGCGCCGCTCATCCGGCCACCACCGAGGCCACCTTGCTGATCGGCTCGGCCAGGGCGTTGATCGCGTCGGACAGCGCCTTGAGGTCGTCCTTGGACAGCTCCGTGTGCAGCTTCCAGCCGTCGCCGCTGCGGTGGGCGGCGAGCGCGTTCTCGGCGTCGGCGAACTTCGCGTCGAGCGTCTTCACCAGCTCGGGGTCGCGCTCCTCCAGCACCGGGCGCAGCGCCTGGACGGCGGCCTTCGAGCCCTGCAGGTTGGCGTCGAAGTCCCACAGGTCGGTGTGCGAGTAGCGGTCCTCCTCGCCGGTGATCTTGCCGGTGGCCACCTCGTCGAGCAGCCCCTTGGCGCCGTTGGCGAGCTGCACGGGGGACAGGTCGACCGTCGCGGACTTCGTCACGATCGTGTTCACGTCGGTCATCAGCTTGTCGGCGATCGCGCCGTCGCCGCCGACGTCCTTCTTGACCCACAGGTCCTTCTCGATGCGGTGGAAGCCGGTCCACTCCTCGCCGTCGGGCACGTCGTTCTCCCGCGCGTCGATGGCCGGGTCGAGATCGCCGAAGACCTCGGCGACCGGCTCGATCCGCTCCCAGTAGGTGCGGGCGACCGGGTAGAGCTCCTTGGCCTTGGCCACGTCGCCGGCCTTGACGGCCTCGGTGAACTCCTTGGTCTTGCCGAGCAGCGTGTCGGACTGGCTCTTGATGTAGCGCTTGTAGCTGGCGACGGCCTCGGCGAGCTTGGCGTCCTCGGTGAGCGGCTTGTGCTCGCCGCTGACCTTGAGGGGGCCGCGGATGCCCTTGCCGGTCATCCCGGGCTTGCAGGCGGTCTCGTACACGCCTGCGGGAAGCTCCACCACGACCTCGCGGGTCAGGCCGGGCACGATGTTCTCGACCTCGCCCATGACCCGGTCGCCCGCCGCGTACACGTAGAACTCGGTCACCTTCGTGCCGTTGTTGGTGATCGAGAAGGTCGAGGTGCCGGCGGCCAGGTCGGACTTGGCCACCGTGCACTCGGTGTCGGTGGCGGCCACGGCGATCTTCCCGTCGCCGGCCGCGGTCGCCTCGGTCGTGGTGCCGGCGCCCGTGGACGAGCAGGCGGTGAGGCCGGCGAGGGCCAGCGTCGCGGCGGCCAGGACGGTGGGGGTGCGCATGTCGGTGGACTCCGGTCAGGAAGCGGGCTGGGGAGACTTGGAAGCGGGGCTCGCCGGCGTCTTGGCCGCAGGCCGCAGGAACAGGATGAGGACGGGAACCAGGTAGACGACCCAGGCCACGGCCTCCAGCACGCTGGGTTGGGGGGTGATGTTGAACATCCCGCTCAGCAGCGTCGAGTACCAGGCGCTGGGGTCGAGCACTCCGCTGATGTCGAAGGCGTAGGTGCTCAGGCCGGGCACCAGCCCCGACTCCTGCAGGTCGTGCACGCCGTACTTGAAGATTCCGGCGGCGACCAGGATCAGCAGCAGGCCCGTCCAGGTGAAGAACTTGGTGAGGTTGATCCGCAGGGCGCTGCGGTAGAGCCCCCAGCCCAGCGCGACCGCGGTCAGCAATCCGAGCGTGATGCCGATCAGCGGGCTCGCGCTGCTGGTCGCGCCCTGGACGGCGGCGAACCACAGCAGCGTCGTCTCCAGCCCCTCGCGCGCGACGGACAGGAACGCCACCACGACCACGGCGGTGGACCCGAGTTCGAGGGCCGCGCCCATCTTCTCCCGCAACTCGCCCGACATCTTGCGGGCGGCCGTGCGCATCCAGAAGACCATGAAGGTGACGAAGACGGTCGCGGCCAGGGACGTCACCGCGTCGAACATCTCCTGCTGCTGCGTCGCGAGATGGGCCGCGGTGAAGGTCAGCAGTGCGCCGAACCCGACGGAGAGGAGCACGGCGGCGCCGACGCCGGCCCAGACCATGGGCAGCCGCTCGCGGCGGCCGCTCTTGACGAGGAAGGCCACCAGGATGGAGACCACGAGAGTGGCCTCTAGGCCTTCGCGAAGGCCGATGAGATAGCTCGCGAACACATCGCCTCCGGGATTGTCGGTAAGCCTTACCTAACTTAGGGCAGGTTCACCTTACCGACAAGGTCTCCAACCCGTGGAGCGGGGTAGGTCTTCTGTCACCTTCAGGGACGCCTGAGGCGATGCATCCGGCAGGCGGTTAATTCGGTGGCGTCCCGTCTCCGCTCGCCGTTATCGTGACGGACGTCCTGCCGCCGCACCCTGGAGGGTCACTTGGAGCTCTGAGGTCTCGACACCGCGCTTACGGCCGCCATCGGCGGTCCGGCGCAGCGACCTCAGGCAGACCCTCGCCTCGCGGCCCGTGCCCGCGGTGTCTCCACGGTTCGTTCACCCATTCGCCCTTGGGGATACCCGGAGCCGCCCTATGTCTCATTCCATTGTCTGTACGGATCTGTCCTTTTCCTGGCCCGACGGGACGTCCGTCTTCGAGGAGCTCGACTTCGCGTTCGGCGCCGGTCGCACCGGGCTCATCGGCGTCAACGGCAGCGGCAAGTCCACTCTGCTCAAGCTGATCGCGGGGGAGCTGACCCCGGCGGGCGGCTCGGTGTCGGTCACCGGGCGGCTGGGCTACCTCCCGCAGAACCTTCCGCTCGGCGCGAGCCGTACGGTGTCCGACCTGCTGGGGATCACGCCCGCGCGGGAGGCGCTGCACGCGATCGAGCGGGGCGACCTGAGCGAGGCGAACTACGACGCGGTGGTCTGGGACGTCGAGGAGCGCGCTCGCGCCGAGCTCGACCGTCTCGGGCTGACGGGGGTGGATCTCGACCGGACGGTCGCGACGCTCTCGGGCGGCGAGACCGTCATGGTCGGGCTCGCCGCGCGCTTCCTCGCCGAACCCGACGTGCTGCTGCTCGACGAGCCGACCAACAACCTCGACCTCGACGCGCGGCGGCGCCTGTACGACGCCGTCGCGTCGTGGACGCGGACGCTGGTCGTGGTCAGCCACGACCGCGCGCTGCTCGACCTCGTGGACCAGATCGCCGACCTGCCCGCCCGCCGCACCTTCGGCGGCACGCTCAGCGAGTACGAGGAGGTGCTCGCGGTCGAGCGGGAGGCCGCGGCGCGGATGGTCCGCGTGGCCGAGGGCGACCTGCGCCGCCAGCGGCGCGAGCTGATCGAGGCGCGGACCAAGCTGGCGCGGCGCGTGCGCTACGGCAACAAGATGTACGAGCAGAAGCGCGAGCCGAAGATCATCATGCAGGAGCGCAAGCGCCAGGCCGAGGTCTCGGCGGGCAAGCACCGCACGATGCACGAGGAGAAGGTGGCGGCCGCCCGCGAGCGGCTGGCCGAGGCGGAGGAGGCGGTGCGCGACGAGGGCGAGATCCGGGTGACGCTGCCGGCCACCGAGGTGCCGGCCGGGCGCACCGTGCTCGAACTGGACGGCCTGCGCACGGCCGCCGGGCCGATCGGCGACCTGGTCGTCCGCGGCCCGGAGCGGGTCGCCCTGCTGGGGCCGAACGGCTCGGGCAAGACGACGCTGCTGCGCACGATCCTGGGGGAGATCCCGCCGGGTGAGGGCTCGGTCCGGCTCGACGTCCCGGCGCGCTACCTGCCGCAGCGGCTCGACGTGCTCGAGGACGCGCTCAGCCTGGTCGACAACGTGCGGGCGGTCGCGCCCGCGGCGTCGGTCAACGCCGTGAGGGCCGGGCTCGCCCGGTTCCTGTTCCGAGGCGCACGGGCCGAACGGCCGGCGGGCACGCTCTCGGGAGGCGAGCGCTTCCGCGCCGTGCTGGCCTCGCTGCTGCTGGCCGAGCCCGCGCCGCGGCTCCTGCTGATGGACGAGCCGACCAACAACCTCGACCTGGCCAGCGTGCGTCAGCTCGCGCAGGCGCTGTCGGCATATCGGGGAGCGCTCGTGGTGGTCTCCCACGACCTGCCGTTCCTGGAGTCGATCGGCATCACCCGATGGGTGACGCTGGGCCCGGAGGGGGTGACGTCGTCGGCGTGAACACGTGTTGACAGCGTCCGCTCACCGCCTGACAGTGTTTCGGGTGATCACCCCCCGGACCTTCTCACGTACCGTCCCGGCCGGCGCCGTCGCCGTGCTGGCCGCGTCTGTCACGCTCGCGGCCTGCACGGGATCGCCCGGCGGATCCGGAAAGGCCGCCTCCGGCGAGGAGGCGGCCCCGTCCGCCACGACGACCACGGCCTCCGGCCCGCCGGCGTTGACGCCGGAGGCGTACCGCAACGCGCTCACCGCCGCCGGCCGCCCCGCCCGTACGGCGCTCGCCGACATCGCCAAGGCGCGGACCTTCAAGTCGCTCCACCAGCGCATCGACCGGGCGCAGAGCTCCCTGGAGTCCGCGCTGAAGCGGCTCGGCGGTCTGCGGCCTCCCGCGGACGTCGCCCCCGAGCACGCCGACTACGTCGCGGCGCTGCGGGGCCTGAACGGCAGGCTCGGCGCGCTGGACGAGGATGTGACGTCGCACGCCCTGTGCAGCGGGACGGCCGTGCTGGCCGGTCTCGGCCGGTCGGGCGAGTTCAAGGACCTGAGGGCTTCCGCGGGCGGCCTCGCGAAGGCCGGAGACTACCCGGTGGTCCAGATCAGGCCGCCGGCCAGGCACGCCCGCCGCCTCGGCAACGGGACGACGCTGCTCTCGGCGATCCGGGGCGGCCGGGGCAGCCTGACCGTGAAGAACGGCGGCACGCAGGACGGCGTCGTGACCCTCGTGCGCGGCGGCCGTAAGGCGGTCAGCTTCTACGTGCGCAAGGGGTCGACCGCGAAGGTCGCGAACATCAAGGACGGCACCTACCGCGTCTACTTCACCACAGGGGTGGACTACGACAGGGCCACCCGTGCCTTCACCAGGGACTGCGGTTTCTCCAAGTTCGACGACGCGCTGAAATTCCAGACCGTCTACTCCGGATACAGCGTGAGGTGGAGCGACTGGACGCTCACCCTCGACGCCGTGTTCGGCGGGAACGCCACCACCAGCAAGGTGGACCCGGACGCCTTCCCGGCGTGACCGGGCACGCCGGAGGCCGCGGCCCGGGTCCGGGCCGCGGCCTCCGGTGAAGCCGTCAAGAAGAACTCAGCTGGAGAACAGCATGCCGACCCAGCTGTTGCGCCGGTGGCCGTGGTGGCCTCCGTGGTGGCCGCCCCAGGCGGGGCCACCGTGCGCCGGCGGCGGGGGAGCGTAGTGCTGCTGGGCCCACTGGGACTCCATCCGGGTCAGCGTCTCCAGCTCGCCGTAGTCCAGGAAGATCCCGCGGCAGTTGTCGCACTGCTCGATGTGGACCCCGTTGCGGTCGAACGTCCGCATCCGGCCACGGCACTTGGGGCACTCCATGTGACGAACTCTCCCTCGATCAGGTCCCGGCCTCCGCGGCCGCGACGATCCTCCTGCAGGCGGACACCAGGGCCTCGGCGGCGTCGTCGGGCGGTTCCCCCGCCCGCGCCGCCGTGGCCACCGCCGTCGCGGCCAGTTGGACGGTCAACGCACGGGCCGGCGCGTCGAGTTCCCGCCACGGGTCGTCCGCGGAGACGGCGGTCCCGCCCGCCGCGAGGTAGGCGGTCAGGAAGCGTTCCCAGTCCCACGGTCCGAGCAGGCCGGCGGCGTACCACGCGGCCGGGCGGGCCAGGTCCCACGCGGGGTCGCCAGGGCCCAGGTCGTCGGGGTCGATCAGCAGCCACGCGCCGTCGTGCCGGACGATCTGGCCGAGGTGCCAGTCGCCGTGCGTCAGCGCGCCTCCCTCCCGGACCGGCGGCAGCGTCGCGTACGCCGCCCGGATCGGGGCGGCGGCGGCGTCGGGGACGCCGGCGGCGGCCAGGTCGGCCATGGCCCTGGGCAGCCGTGACGGTCCCCCTGCGGGCGGCAGCTCCGGGGGCGTCGGCCGGGAGTGCAGCAGGGCGAGCAGCCGGCCGCCCTCCTCCCACGGGGTGGTCCCGGCGTCCACGTCGTCGATGGTGAGTGGTTCGCCGGCGGGCCAGATCGTGACGAGCCTGCCGTCCAGCCGTTCGAGGCCGAGAGGGGCCAGCATGACGCCGGGCAGGTCGGCGGCGGCGTCGAGGCGGGCGCGCAGGGCGCGTTCGTCGGTGCCGGGGGGATGGGCCTTGACGACAATGTCGCCGGCCCTCACCACGAGCACGCGGGTCTGCTTGAGCACCGTCACCGGCCCGTCGCGGCGCGCCAGCCGCGCCAGTTCCTCGATCACGGGGGACACCCTAGGGTGTCGTCATGAAGGTTGGTTTCGGTGTGCCGGTGTCGGGCTCGTGGGCGACTCCGGAGAACATGAGGCGGATCGCGCGCCGCGCGGACGAGCTCGGCTACCACGGGGTGTGGACGTTCCAGCGCCTGCTCTATCCCGTCGGCAACCCGATGGGCCCGGTCTACCGGAGCGTGCACGACCCGGTCGTCGCGCTCGCGTACCTGGCGGGCGTCACCGAGCGGGTGCGGCTCGGGGTGGCCGTGCTCAACCTGCCCTTCGTCTCTCCGGTGCTGATGGCCAAGCAGCTCGCCTCCCTCCAGGAGGTGTCGGGCGGCAGGCTCGACGTGGGCCTGGGGCTCGGCTGGCTGCCCGAGGAGTTCGCCGCCTCCGGCGTGCCGATGGAACGGCGGGGCAGGCGTGGGGAGGAGTACGTCGGCCTGCTGCGGCGGCTGTGGACCGAGGACGTCGTCGAGCACAAGGGCGAGTTCTACGAGGTGCCGCGCTCCCACCAGGACCCCAGGCCGGCGACGCCGCCGCCGGTGATGCTCGGCGGCACGGCCCGGGTGGCGCTCGAGCGGGCCGGGCGGATCGCCGACGGCTGGATCAGCTCCAGCCGGGCCGATCTGAGCACCATCGACCAGCAGATCGCCATCGTGCAGGAGGCGGCGCGGCAGGCGGGCCGCGACCCCGGCGCGCTGCGCTTCGTCGTCCGCGGCGTCACCCGCGTCCTCGCGTCGGAGGAGGGCCCACTGACGGGGTCGTACGACAAGATCCGGCGGGACGTCGAGGCGCTCGAGGCCAAGGGCGTGACCGAGGTCTTCCACGACCTCAACTTCGACCCCGAGATCGGCAACCCCGAGGCCGACCCCCGCGACTCCATGCGACGCGCCGAAGAGGCCCTGGAAGCTCTCGCCCCCCGGTGAGCTCCACCGCCGTCAGGGACACGACGAGGACGAGCCCGACGGCCAGCGGCCCGGCGACGGCCAGGTGGGCGGTGATCGCGTTCGCGAGGTCGGGGACGGACCTGCTGAGGGTCACCAGGGTCGCCGCCCACGCCGCCGCCGTGGGCACGCTGACGCGGGCGAAGGCCGCGTACGGCACGCCCGCCCAGCCCGTGAGCCTCGGGACGAGGGTGCGGGCGGCGCCGAGCCACTGACCGCCCGCGACGGCCCAGGCGCCTCTCCTCGCCACCATGCGGCGGGCCCGCGCCCACGCGGCGGGCGCGAACCGGTCCGCCAGGGGGTGGATGGAGGCGGCGCCCTCGCGTCTGCGGCCCTGGGCGTACGACAGCTGCGTGCCGGCGACGGCGGCCGCCATGGCCACGGCGACCGTCCCGGCGAACGGCAGCACGCCGAGGCGGGCGAGGTAGCCGAGGGCCACCAGCACGCTCGTCCCCGGCAGCGCCACCCCGGCGAGCGTGCCGGCCTCGGCGACGATCAGCATCGCCGCGACCGCGAGCACGAGGGGAGCGGGAAGCCGGCCGAGCAGCTCAGCCACGGTGCACCGGCCTGCGGCACACGTAGGCCAGGCCGGGCGGCATGTTGCGCCAGACCGGCCCGGTCGTGAGCACCTCGTCGAAGGCGGCGCGCAGGCGCCGCCGGAAACGCCGCGCCCGTGCCAGCGGCACCGCGGGCAGATAGGTCACCGTGGTGAACGCTCCCGTCGGGCGCAGCACCCGCCCGACCTCCCTGAGGATCGACTCCTGCACGTCCTCGGGGAAGAGCGTCCACGGCAGCGTGCTGACCACGGCGTCGACCCGCGAGACTCCCCGTTCGCCCAGCAGCGCGCCGAGGCGGGCCGCGTCGCCCTGGAGCACGTCCAGCCAGGGCCGGGCGCGTCGCAGGTGCGCCACCATCCCCGGGTCGATCTCGACGGCGAGCTGGCGGGAGCCGGGGGCGAGCCGTTCCCTGATGGCCTCGCTGATCGCGCCGGTGCCCGGGCCGAGCTCCACGACCACGGCGGGACCGTTCGTCGGGACGACGGCGGTGAGGGCCCGCGCGAGCGAGCGCGAGCTCGGGGCCACGGCCCCCACGACGCCCTGCCGCCGCAGCGCCACGCCCGCGAACGCCCTCAGATCGGAGACCTGCTGGACTGTCTCGTTCATGCGGTCCATCAGACCGGTGCGCGACCCGGGCCCGCCAGCCGTCCCGGCCCCCCTGCGGGGGTATGGCCAGCCCTACCTCCGCTGGGGGGCCTGGCCGTCTTCGACCTGGCCCGGACGGCCTCTAGGGTGGGTCGGGTGCGCCTCAACGGCCCGTGGCAGGCCCTCGCCCGCAGGGACCTGCTGGCGACCTCGCTGCCCTGGCGTGCCCTCGCCTACCTGGTGACGGGCGCGGTCGTCGGCGTGGTCGTGCTGGCGTCGCTGGTCGTCTCGCTGACCGCAGGGGCGCTGCTCACCGTTTTCCTGGTGGGCGTGCCGCTGCTGGCGGTCCCGGTGGTCGCCGCCGTGCCGCTGGGCGCGCTCGAACGCCGGCGGCTGCGGATCATGGACGCCGAGCCCGCGCCGAGCCCCCACCGCCCCGCGCCCCCGGGCCCGCGCGGATGGCTCGGGACGCGCCTGCGGGAGCAGGCGACCTGGCGGGCCCTCGCCTACACGGGCCTGCTGGCCGTCGTGCTCGGCCCGGTCGAGCTGATCGCCGTGACGTACGGCCTGGTGGCGCCGCTCGTGATGATCTTCGCCCCGGTCAGCGTGGCGGAGGCGGGGCCCATCGTGCTGCTGAAGTTCTGGCCGCTCGGCTCGCTCACCGAGGCGTTCGCCGCCGCGCTCCTGGGGGTCGCGGTGCTCGTGCTGGCGGCGTACCCGATCACCGCACTCGCGACCGCGCACGCACTGCTGGCCCGGTTGCTGCTCACGTCCGGGAAGGGCGAGCCGGGCGAGCGGCTCGCCGAGCTGACCCGCTCCCGGAGCCGCCTGGTCGAGGCGTTCGAGGTCGAGCGGCGGCGCATCGAGCGTGATCTGCACGACGGCGCGCAGCAGCGGCTGGTCGCGCTGACGATGACGCTCGGCCTGGCCAAGGTCTCACGGGGTGAGGAGGCGGCCGAGCTCGTGGCCAGGGCGCACGAGGAGGCGAAGCTCGCCCTCGCCGAGATCCGCGACCTGGTCCGCGGCATCCATCCCCGCATCCTCGCCGATCGGGGACTGCCCGCCGCGGTCGCGGAGCTGGCCGACCGGTCGCCCGTGCCGGTCGAGGTCGACGTGGACGTCCCCCGGCTGCCGGAACCGGTGGAGTCGGTCGCCTACTTCGTCGTCAGCGAGGGCCTGGCCAACGTGGCCAAGCACAGCGGGGCCGAGCGGGCCCGGGTGCGGGGCCGGCTCGACGGCCGGCTGCTCACCGTCGAGATCCGGGACGACGGGGTGGGCGGTGCGGACGTGACCGCCGGAACCGGGCTCGCCGGGCTCGCCGACCGCGTTTCCGCGGTCGAGGGCAGGCTGATGCTGTCGAGCCCGCCGGGCGGCCCGACCCTGCTGCGCGCGGAGATCGAATGCCTGCCGGCGCTTCCCTGACCGTCGTCATCGCCGAGGACGGCGTGCTGCTCCGCGAGGGACTGGCCACGCTGCTGGCCCGGTTCGGCCACCGGGTGGCCGCCACCGCCGGCGACGCCGAGGGGCTGGTGAAAGCGGTGGAGGAGCACGCCCCCGACATCGTCGTCACCGACGTGCGGATGCCGCCCGGCTTCTCCGATGAGGGACTGCGGGCCGCCGTGGCGTTGCGCGCCGCGCATCCCGGGCTCGCCGTCCTGGTGCTGAGCCAGTACGTCGAGCAGACCTACGCGGCGGAACTGCTCGACTCGGGGGACGGCACCGGCGTGGGCTACCTCCTCAAGGACCGGATCGGAGAGGTCGAGGAGTTCGTGGACGCCCTGACCACCGTCGCCGGCGGGGGGACGGTCGTGGACCCGGAGGTCGTGCGTCAGCTTCTGCGCCGCCGCCGCGACCCGCTGCGGCGGCTCACCCCACGGGAGGGCGAGGTCCTCGCCCTGATGGCCGAGGGCAGGTCGAACGCCGCGATCGCCCGCGCGCTGGCGGTGTCGGAAGCCGTCGTCGGCAAGCACATCGGGAACATCCTCGCCAAGCTCGACCTGCCTCCCGACGAGGACGCCCATCGCCGCGTCCTCGCCGTCGTCGCGTTCCTGCGCGGCTAGACCATCCCGTACGCCTGGGCGATCAGCTCGTAGGAGCGCAGGCGCGCCGCGCCGCCGTGGACCTGAGTGGTGATCATCAGCTCGTCGGCCCCGGTGCGCTTGCGCAGCTCCTCCAGCCCGTCGCGCACGGTCTGCGGGCCGCCGTGCACCACCGTCGACAGCCGCTCGTGGACGAACTCTCGCTCCATCGGGGTGTACGGGTACGCCTCCGCCTCCTCCGGAGTGGGCGTACGGCCGGGCCTCCCCTGCCGCAGGCGCAGCCACGACAGCGCGCCCGGCATGACCTGGCGCAGCGCCTCCTCGTCGGTGTCGGCCGCGACGGCCGCCACCCCGATCAGCGCGTACGGCCGGTCGAGGACCGCCGAGGGCCGGAACGAGGAGCGGTAGAGGTCGAGCGCGGGCTCGGTGTTGGCGGCGCTGAAGTGGTGGGCGAAGGCGAACGGCAGCCCGAGCAGCCCGGCCAGCCTGGCGCTGAACCCGCTGGAGCCGAGCAGCCAGATCGGCGGCCGGTCGTCACCGCGCGGCACCGCCTGGATCCTCGCGTACGGGTGGCCGGGCGGGAAAGCGCCGTCGAGGAAGCCGGTCAGCTCGGCCACCTGCTGCGGGAACTCGTCGGGGTCCACCTCGGCGGAGCGCCTTAGGGCGTTCGCCGTCGCCATGTCCGTGCCGGGGGCGCGGCCGAGGCCGAGGTCGATGCGGCCGGGATGCAGCGCGTGCAGCGTGCCGAACTGCTCGGCGATCACCAGCGGCGCGTGGTTGGGCAGCATCACGCCCCCGGAGCCGATCCGGATCGACCGGGTCGCCGCCGCGAGGTGCGCGATCAGCACGGCAGGGGAGGAGCTGGCGACTCCGGGCATTCCGTGGTGTTCGGCGACCCAGATGCGGTGGTAGCCCCACTCCTCGGACCGGCGGGCCACTTCGGTGGCGTCGCGCAGCGCCTCGGTGGGCGTGGAGCCCTCGCCGACGGTCGCGAGCTCCAGGATCGACAGCGGCACCTCGGCCGTCCCGCGCGGCACCCCACGGATGTTGTCATCGCTCATGCTCGGCCCAACCTGAGGTCGCATCAGGATATTTCCGGACGTGGTGAGGGATGTGCTTCGGCGCTCCGTCACCTGCCATGCTTGGACGCATGAGCGAGCGAAAGCCCATCGAGTCGTGGCTGTCCGACATGGACGGGGTGCTGGTCCACGAGGGGCAGCCGGTGCCGGGTGCCGACGAGTTCATCAGGCGCCTGAAGGAGTCGGGGAAGCGGTTCCTCGTCCTGACGAACAACTCGATCTACACTCCCCGCGACCTGTCCGTACGGCTGCGCGCGGCCGGGCTGGAGGTGCCGCCCGAGTCGATCTGGACCTCCGCGCTGGCCACCGCCAAGTTCCTCGCCGACCAGCGGCCCGAGGGTTCGGCGTACGTGATCGGCGAGGCGGGGCTGACCACGGCCCTGCACGAGGCCGGCTACGTGCTGACCGACCTCGACCCCGACTACGTGGTGCTGGGCGAGACCCGCACCTACAGCTTCACGTCGATAACGCGGGCGATCCGGCTGATCGACAACGGCGCGCGCTTCATCGCGACCAACCCCGACCCCATCGGCCCCTCGACCGAGGGCTCGCTTCCCGCCTGCGGCGCGGTGGCCGCGATGATCACCAAGGCGACCGGAGTGGAGCCGTACTTCATCGGCAAGCCCAACCCGATGATGATGCGCAGCGCGCTCAACCGGATCGACGCGCACAGCGAGACCACCGCGATGATCGGTGACCGCATGGACACCGACGTCGTCTGCGGCATCGAGGCGGGACTGCACACGATCCTGGTGCTCACCGGCGTCACCCAGAAGGACCAGATCGACCGTTATCCGTTCCGGCCCACGCAGGTGGTCAACTCCGTGGCCGACCTCGTCGACCTGGTCTGAACCTGACGGGTTCCGTCAGGTACGGGTGCCATGCTGGCCGGCATGAACCATCGCGTCTACCTGGAACTCGGCCCCAAGAAGGTCTTCGCCTGCTCGATCGACTGGCCGGGCTGGTGCCGCATCGGCAAGACGGAGGAGGCCGCGCTCGGCACGCTCGTGGACTACACGCCGCGCTTCCGGGTGATCGCCGAGCGGGCGGGGCTGGAGTTCGCGCCGGGGGAGCCGGAGGTCGTCGCACGGGTCAAGGGCGACAGCACGACGGACTTCGGCGCGATCTCCGCCATCCCCGGCTTCGACCGGGAGCCGGTCGACGCGCCGGAGGCCGCGCGTGCGGCCGCCCTCGCCCGCGCGGCGTGGGCGGTGTTCGCCGAGGTGACCGCGGCGTCTCCGGAGGAACTGCGCAAGGGCCCCAGGGGCGGCGGCAGGGACCGGGACAAGATGGTCTCCCACGTCGTGGAGGCCGAGCGCGCGTACGCCCGGAAGATCGGCGTGCGGCACAAGCCCTTCAAGGACGAGGCCGGCCGCATCGCCATGCGCGAGGACATCGTGCGGGCGCTCGAGCGGCCGGCCGAGGCCTTTCCTCCCGGTGGTGAGGGCTGGCCCGTGCGATACGCCGCGCGCCGCATCATCTGGCACGTGGTCGACCACATCTGGGAGATGGAAGACCGCAGGCTCTAGTCCCCCTGGTTATGCGCAATTGAGTACGAGCAAGGCCCGCGGCGCGGGCATCGCCTCCTTCGTCGGCACCTCCATCGAGTGGTACGACTTCTATCTACGGAACCGCCTCGGCGCTGGTGTTCGGCAAGCTGTTCTTCCCCGAGGCCAGTCCCACGGCAGGCGTCATGGCGTCCTTCGCCACGTTCTGGGTCGGGTTCCTGGCCCGTCCTCTCGGCGGTGTGGTCTTCGGCCACCTCGGCGACCGCATCGGCCGCAAGGGAACGCTCATCACCACGCTGCTTCTCATGGGCGGCGCGACGACCCCGTGCTGCCCACGTACGCGTCCGTCGGCATGGCCGCGCCCGCGCTGCTGGCCGTGCTGAGGCTGGTGCAGGGCATCGCGGGTGGGCGGCGAGTGGGGCGGCGCCGTGCTGATCGCCGCCGAGCACGCCGGGCCCAAGCGCATCTTCTACGCGGCGTTCGCCCAGCAGGGCTCGCCCGCGGGCTCGATCCTCGCCACCGGGATGTTGGCGCTCGTCAACCTGCTGCCCGAGGACGCGTTCCTGTCGTACGGCTGGCGCATCCCGTTCCTCGCCTCCGCCGTCCTGCTCGTGATCGGGCCGGTCATCCGGCTGCGGGTCGAGGAGTCGCCGGATTTCGTGCGGCTGCGTGAGCAGCGGGAGGTCGCCAAGCTCCCCGTCGCCGAGGTCCTCCGCCCGGCGTGGCCGCTGGTGCTGCTCGGGATCGGCGCGAGCGGCGTCGGCATCGCCTCGGCCTACTTCACCAACACCTTCATCCTGTCGTGGGCCACCAGCGACCTCGGCATCGCGAAGGGCACGGTGCTGATCGTCATGACGCCGGTGACGTTCCTGCTGGTCGGCACCGGCTCCGCGCCGTTGGCCACGCTGGGCCTCACCCTGAGCATCGTGTTCGGCGGCGCGTCGTATGCGGCGCTGGCGGGCTTCCTCGCCGAAGTGTTGGGCTGGACGAGGACCTGGACGGGCTCACCGCCGATGCCGTCGTCGACCTCGGCGGGGCGCCGGTGGTGCCGGGGTTCAACGACGCCCACCACCACCTGAGCATGCGGGGTCAGCGGCTGCGCGAGCTGGACCTGCGCGACGGCCAAGTGGGGACGCTCGACGAGGTGTACGCGAAGGTCGCCGAGCGCGCCGCGGGCCTGCCGCAGGACGCGTGGGTCAAGGGAGCGGGCTACGACCAGAACAAGCTGGGCGGGCTGCACCCGAGCCGCGAGGCGCTCGTCGGGCGGCCGGCGGCCGGCCCGACGGGCTGCTCGCCGAACAGGCCCAGGGCCTGGCGGACGCCGTGCTGCGCCCGGTGCCGTTCGAGGACTTCGTCGAGGGCATCGCGCTGGCTGGCCGGGAGGCGGCCGGTGAGGGCCTGACCAGCTTCACCGAGCCGGGCATCGGACGCGGTCTGGCCGGCAACGGCGCCTGGGACCTCGCCGCCTTCCAGGAGGCGGTGCGGCGGGGCGTGCTGCCGCAGCGGGCCACGCTGATGCCCGGCTCGCCCAACCTCCACGACATCGGCGACGGCTGGTTCGGGCTCGACCTCGGGTTCCGCACCGGCATCGGTGACGAACGGCTGCGGATCGGGCCGGTGAAGCCGTTCTCCGACGGCTCGCTCATCGGCCGCACCGCCGCCATGTGCTGCGACTACGAGGGAGAGCCGGGCAACCGGGGACTGCTGCAGCAGGACGCCGAGGCGCTGCGTGCCTTCATCCTGCGGGCGCACGCCGCGGGCTGGCAGATCGCCACCCACGCCATCGGCGACCGCGCGGTCGACGTGGTCCTCGACGCTTACGAGGAGGCGCAGGCGCGCGATCCCCGGCCCGACGCCCGCCACCGCATCGAGCACTGCGCGGTGACCAGCGACGCCCAGGTGGCGAGGATCGCCAGGCTCGGCGTCATCCCGGTGCCGCAGGGCCGGTTCGTCTCCGAGCTCGGCGACGGGATGCTCGCCGCCCTCGGGCATGGTACGTTGTTACCATGGTAACAGTGCAGCGGACGCAGACCGGCCTTCGCGTCGAGCGCAACACCTTGAAGGTGCTCAAGGGCCTGGCCGAATACCTGGACATGTCCCTCGGCGACCTCGTGGAGGGAATCGTCCTGCACGCCTTCGAGGGCAAGTCGCCGTTCGGGCCGGAGACCCTCGCGAAGATCGGGCAGCTCAAGGAGGTCTACGGCCTGACTCTGACGGCCGCCGACGCCCACCGGCTGGAGGAGAGGTGAGCGCCGGCCCGCGGCGCCGCCGCCTCACCGGCAGCCTCCGGGTCGCGCTCGCGCCCGCCGAGGCGTTCCGGCTGTTCACCCCATACGGCGAACGGGACTGGGCGGAGGGATGGGAGCCGCGGTTCCCGGAACGGGTCACGGACGACACGGCGCCCGGCACGGTCTTCCAGACCCATGCGCACGGGGCCACCACCACGTGGATCGTCCTGCATCGCGAGCCCGGCCGGTCGGTCTCCTACGCCCGCGTGCGCGAGGGGGTCCACGCCGGCACCGTGGGCGTGACGCTCGCTCGGGCGGAGCGCGGGCACAGCGACGTGACGGTCACCTACGACCTCACCCCGCTCACCGCCACGGCCGAGGCCGACCTGGCCGCCTTCGCCGCCGGCTACCCGGCGTTCCTGCGCTCCTGGGAGGACGCCATCGCCGCCCATCTCGGCAAGATGGACCAATAAGTACAGGAAGTTGGTCCGAAGGAGGGGTGCGATGGGGGCGCTGACCACGAAGGGGGCCGCCACGCGGCATCGGATCGTCGAGGGTGCGGCCGAGACGATCCGCGAGCGCGGGGTGATGGACACCACCCTTGACGACGTGCGCGCCCGGACGCGCACCAGCAAGAGCCAGCTGTTCCACTACTTCCCCGGCGGCAAGGAGGAGCTGCTGCTGGCCGTGGCCCGCTTCGAGGCCGACCGGGTGCTCGCCGACCAGCAGCCCTACCTCGGCGAGCTCACCTCGTGGGCGGCCTGGCAGGCCTGGCGTGACCGCGTCGTGGAGCGCTACCGCGAGCAGGGGCGGCAGTGCCCGCTCAACGTGGTGATGTCGCAGGTGGGGCACAGCACACCGGGCGCCCAGGCGGTGGTGACCGAGCTGATGCTCCGGTGGGAGGCGGAGATCGCCGCCGGCGTGCGGCACATGCAGGCCGCGGGCGAGATCGACCTGGGCATCGATCCCGGGCAGGCGGCGGCCGCGCTGCTTGCGGGGATCCAAGGAGGCGTGCTGCTCCACCTGTCCACCGGCCGGCTCACCCACCTGGAGGCGGCGCTGGACGTCGGCATCGGCCACCTGCGCGGCAGCGTGGCGCGGCTCAGTCCTCCGTACGGCGCAGGCGCTTGAGGTCGGAGCGGTGTTTCTTGGCGGTCAGGCGGAGCGCCGGGCCGAGGGCGGTCGTCCCCGCGAGGTCGAAGCTCGGCTCGACCCGGCTGTCGGTGGTGTTGACGCCCTGGCCTCCCGGGCCGGACGAGCGGGAGAATCGCCAGGCGAGCTCCGCTTCGGGCACGACGACCGAGCCGCGCACGGGCAACGGGCCTGTCATGACGTTCCTTCCCGCGCGTGCGGGCCCGCGACGCGGTCGCCGAGGTCGTCCGCAGGCGCCGCCCCCGGGTGGTGGTCGCCCACTCGCTCGGCAGCGTCGTGACCTGCGACATCGACTGGCTCGACTTCCACTGTAGGCCGCCCGTCTCGCGCGGGCGACGGGCGCTCTCCGCGGAGACGGAGCCTCCGGGGAGAGCGGCCGCCGTCGCGACTCGCCGCGCCGGCCTACGAAATCCAGGGATTGACGCCGTACAACACCCGGTTCTTCACCCCTTCCCCTTCGGTGATCGACCACAGGATCGGAGGCTGGGTGGATCGGTGCCAGTAGAGTTCCTGCACACCCCTGGCCGCGAAGTGCGGCACCGGCGGCTGACCCGGGACGGCGTCGTACCGCCGGCCCAGAGTGGCCACCTTGTTGTTGCTCATCGTGAACTGGTAGAGGCCGTTCCACGAGATGCCGCCCTGAGTCCAGGGGGTCGGCTGCGTGTAGGCCGCGGTCGCGCGTGCCCTGTCGTCCGTGCCGTAGGCGAGGCAACCGCGGTCACACGCGCTGGTGTCCGGAGCCATCCTGTACCGCGCGACGCGGCCCGTCGGGGCCGCCGCCTGCGGCGAGGCCGGCCTGCAGGTGGGTGTGGGCTGACGGGGGTCGCACCATTCACCGGTGAGCACGCTCGGCGGACTCGTGCTCCGGTCGAGGCCGAGATATCCGAAGCACGGCGGGCTGCTCATCGATGCGCACCGCACGCCGGTGACCTGCGGCCGCCATATGCCTCGCAGGGGCAGGACGTACCGGTTTCCCTGGGAATAGTAGGTGCCGTTGTGAAGGCCGATGGGCCTTCCGGTGTTGGTGATGTCGCTGACCGCGCTCAATCCCAGATCGAAGAGGTCGCGCAGGTCGAAGACGAGAATCCCGTTGTTCTCCGGATGTTCCCTGTTGTCGTCGGCGATGAGCAGATATTGGTGATACCAGACCACTCCGCCGGCGTGGATCCGCATGGGATCGAAGGAGACGGGGCCGCTCGCGTCCTTGAACGGATTCACCAGAAGAACGTGCTGGTAGTGGTTGAACGGCCCGACCCCCACTTCGTTCAGGAAGGTCACCCGCGATGAGTTGTTGGCGGGACCGTGCCACGTGAAGACGAACGCCCTGGCGGTGTCGTCATACGCCGTCCCCTGCGCGGTCGAGTCCCAGGTGCCGCTGATCCCCTGCGGTGTCCACATGCCTGTGGCGTCCTCGGGGGCCAGACAGAACCAGTCGACGACGTTGCGGACCCGCTCACCCTGGGGAGTGACCAGCGCCCCGCTGTCCTCCATCGGAGCGGGGCACCTCCGATTGGCGAAGGGGCCGCCCGGCAGGGAGCCGGCCAGCAGTTCCGACACCTTGGTGTAGCTGTAGCCAGGCGGCGTGAACCGGAGATCCTGGCGAAGTCCCTGGATGAGATCGCCGTACGTGTTCCCCTGCGCGTTGCGGTCGTCCCAGGTCAGTGTGTAGTCGCCGGTGCCCGTGGTGCGCATCGGGACCGGGGTCGGGACCGGTTGAGCCCCCACCACGGGGTTCGCGGGTGGGTCCGCTGCCGGGTCCACCGCTGGATCCGCCGCTGGATCCGCAGCCGCGCTTGCGGCGGTCCCCGGCGCCGGGTCACGGACGACCTGCTTGTCCCATGACTTGTTGTCCACGCCGTGAACGCCGTTCAGGCCGGTCCACGGAGCCGTCTTCTCGTCCGCGGCCTGCCAGTTGTAGGGCAGCGCCCGGGTGTCCGTGCCGGCTTTCTGGAACGGTGCCAGAATCTGCGTGAGATCTCGCAGCGCGTGTTGCCTCTGCGCGTTCTTCTGGTGCGAATACTGCCGCTGCCTCTTCTTGTTCTTGTTCGCGTTCTTGTTCCCCCCGCCGTGCGAAGCGCCGCCGGGTCCGCCGGAATCCACTCCCACGGTGGCCGTGGCGACGCCGTCCAGCAGGGGACAGGCGACGGTCAAGGCGGCGCTTATCGCGAAGGCTCTGATAAAGTCGCCGAGTGTTGGCAATTACACCCCTTTAATAAATTCTCGCCGGACTGTCCGAGTTCTTCCTGATGGCGAGAATGTCCGCTCTGAGATCCGGGGACGGATCGATGTACGCCGAATTTCCTCGGCGGCCGGAGCGGCAAACGAACATCGGCGAGCTCTTATCCCGCCGATTGTCGCTTCGTTGATGACGCAGTTTGATATGGGTGTTTTCGCCGCCTGGGGGCGGTACTCCAGGGCCGGGCTCAGTCCTCCGTACGGCGCAGGCGCTTGAGGTCGGAGCGGTGTTTCTTGGCGGTCAGGCGGCGCTCGACCGCGCCCTTGGACGGCTTGGTGGGACGGCGCCGCTTGGGCGGCGGCGCGATCGCCTCGCGGAGGAGGGCGGCGAGCCGTTCCCGCGCCGCCTCCCGGTTGCGCAGCTGCGAGCGGTATTCCGAGGCGGCCAATGTGATCACACCGTCGACCAGGCGGGCGGCGAGCCGTTCGAGCGCGCGGGCCTTGAGCGCCGGGCCGAGGGCGGTCGTCCCCGCGAGGTCGAAGCTCAGCTCGACCCGGCTGTCGGTGGTGTTGACGCCCTGGCCTCCCGGGCCGGACGAGCGGGAGAATCGCCAGGCGAGCTCCGCTTCGGGCACGACGACCGAGCCGCGCACGTGCAACGGGCCTGTCATGACGTTCCTTCCTCGATCGGGACGCCCAACCTATCTCGGTGAATATCACCACCGCTTGCCATTTATCACCGTAAACGCGGCGGGTGGTTGTCGCGGTCCAACGCGTCGTGCACAGTGACCCCCGTATTCCAGACGACAGGGATGGGCGGGAGCATGACCTCGATCGTGGGCGTCCACGGCATCGGCAAGTACCACTACTACGAGGAGGCCGGCGGGTCGGCGGGCGGCGCCGCCGAGGCCGTGCGGACCAAGTGGAACACCTATCTGCACCAGGGGCTCACCGGCCGGGCGGACGGCGCGGGCCAGTACTTCGCCGAGATCGCCTACTACGCCCACCACCTGCACGGCGGGCCGCCGAAGCCGCCGCGGCAGATGGAGGCGCCGGCCAAACTGGTCCTCGCCGACTGGGCGGTCCAGCTCGGCGGCCCGTTCCGCGACGCGGCGGGGGAGTCGCTCACCGGTCTCGCGCACCGGCTGGCCGAGTGGCTGCTGACGAGGATGGGCCCGCAGGCCGTGCGGTTCGCCCAGGACTTCTGCCCGGAGGTGGCCGCCTATCTGGGCGGCGGAGACCCGCGCGTGCGGGCCCGCGACGCGGTCGCCGAGGTCGTCCGCAGGCGCCGTCCCCGGGTGGTGGTCGCCCACTCGCTCGGCAGCGTCGTGACGTACGAGGCGCTGTGGGCGCATCCCGATCTCTCGGTCGAGTTGCTGGTGACGCTGGGCAGCCCGCTCGGCATGCGCGACGTCGTCTTCGAGCGGCTCGCGCCGGTCCCGGTGCGGGGGCGCGGGGCGCGCCCGCCGGGGGTGCGCCGCTGGATCAACATCGCCGACAAGGACGACATCGCCGCGATCCCGGCGGTGCTGGCGTCGTGCTTCGACGGCGTCGAGCGGGACGTCTCCTGCGACATCGACTGGCTCGACTTCCACACCGTGCGCAACTACCTGCGCTGCGGGAGCGCCAACGAGTACCTCAAGCCCTATGTGACCTGATTCCGAACACAGGTTACGATCGTACGACCATGAAGATTGTGCTTTTCGACTACGGCAACGTCGTGTCGCTTCCCCAGGACCCCGAGGACGTCGCGCGCATGGCGGGAGGTGATCCGGGGTTCGAGGACCGCTACTGGGAGGTGCGGCTCGACTTCGACCGCGGCTCGCTCGACCCGGCCGCGTACTGGTCCCACGTGTACGGCAGGCCGATCGGCGGAGCCGAGCTGGACGCGGTCGTCGCCCTCGACGCGGCGAGCTGGTCGCGGCCCAACGAGGAGACCGTGGCGATCATCGACGAGCTGGCCGGCGTCGGGGTTCCCATGGCGCTGCTGTCCAACATGCCGGTCAGCATCGCCGAGAGCATCGACACGCTCCCGTTCATGCGGCCGATCGGCCCCCGGTTCTACAGCGGCCGGATGGGCCTGGTGAAGCCGGAGCCGGAGATCTTCCACGAGACCGTGGCCTGGCTCGGGGCGGCCCCCGGCGACCTCGTCTTCGTGGACGACAGGCCGGAGAACGTCGCGGCGGCCGAGCGGGCGGGGCTGGCTGCCGTCCACTTCCGCGACGCCGCGGCCCTGCGCGAGGACCTCAAGAGGCTGCTGGCCTGATCCGGAAACCCGTCAGGCGTCCGAGCTCGCCGACGGGCGGGGGCCGAGGGTAGGCGCCTCGACCGGGCAGCCGGGGGCGGGCGGCTCGGGCGCGGACGCCAGGACGTTCCTCCTGATCGTGACGAACGTGACGGCCGCCGCGACGACCATCATGGCCGCGGCGGCCAGCATCGAGGTGTGGAACCCCCGGGTGAACGACGCCGGGGAGTCGTAGGCCTCCCCCGCCAGCCCCACCAGCGGCGGGACGGCGGCGACGGCCAGGAGGCCGCCCGTCCGGGCCAGGGCGTTGTTGATCCCGCTCGCCACGCCCGCGTACCGCTCCTCCGCCGTGGCGAGCACGGTCGCGGTGAGCGGGGCGACGGCCGACGACAGGCCGAGCCCGAACACGACCGCCGCGGGCAGCACGTCGGCGAGGTAGGACGCGTCCGGGGCGATGCGGCTCATCAGCAGCAGCCCGGCCGCGCACAGCAGGATGCCTCCCGTCATGGGGAGGCGCGGGCCCACCCGCTTCGCCAGTTCGCCCGCCCGGGGCGACAGCAGCAGCATGAGGATCGTCACCGGGAGCATCGCCGACCCGGCGGCGATCGGCGAGAACCCGGCCGACACCTGGAGCTGGACGACCAGCAGGAAGAACACCAGGCCCATCGCCGCGTACATGACCAGCGTGACGACGTTGACCGCGGTGAACTCCCGCGAGGCGAACACCCCCACGGGGACGAGCGAACGGGGGGAGCGCCGGATCTCCACCACCACGAAGCAGGCGGCCAGGACGATCCCGGCGGCCAGCGGCACCAGCCCGTCGCCCGCGAGGATCAGGCCGTACGTCAGCCCGGCCAGCGCGGGTGCGGCGAGGACGGTCCCGAGCACGTCGAAGCGGCCGTGCGGACCGGCGTCCCGGGTCTCGGGCACGTGCCGGGCGGCGACGCCGACCACGACGGCGGCGAGCGGCAGGTTGAGCAGGAACACCCACCGCCAGCCCGCCGTCTCGACGAGCCAGCCGCCGAACAACGGCCCGAGCGCGGCGGCCACGCCGCCCAGCCCCGACCAGGCGCCGACGGCGCGCGGCCGGTCGTCGGGCGCGAAGCTCGCCTGGATGATCGCCAGGGACCCGGGGATCAACAGGGCCCCACCGACACCCTGGAGCGCGCGGGCGAGCACGAGCACGGGCGTGTTCGGCGCGGCCCCGCAGAGCGCGGAGGCCAGGGCGAACCAGACCACCCCGGCGACGAAGATCTTCCGTCTGCCCAGCCGGTCGCCCAGCGACCCGCCCAGCAGGATCAGCGCGGCCATGGTGAGCGTGTACGCGTTCACGGTCCATTGGAGGCCGGACATTCCGGCGTGCAGGTCGCGCCCGAGAGCGGGAAGGGCCACGTTGACCACGGTGCCGTCGAGTGTTGCCATGCCCGACCCGAGGACCGTGGTGAGCAGCACCCACCGGCCTGGCGCCGAGCGCAGCCGGATATGTCCGGATGTCATGGACGCCATCATGCGTTACCCGGAGGAGTGGCCGCGCCCTACGGCAAGGTGGATTACACGATTACGATCGCTCACAGCGAACTGACGCAGAACAGGGAACAGGATCGGACTCCTGTTAGTTGAGCCGACATAACTCAACCTACTGGAGTGCTGATGTCCCAGATCCTTCCCGTCCTTCCGCTCGACGACGAGGTCGTCCTGCCCGGCATGGTCGTGCCCCTCGATCTGTCGGACGCCGAGGTCCGCGCCGCCATCGACGCGGCCCGCGCCAGTGGCGAGAGCACGGTCCTGCTGGTGCCCCGCATAGACGGCCGCTACGGCCCGGTGGGGGTGAGCGCCGTCGTGGAACAGGTCGGCCGGCTGCCGGGCGGCGAGCCCGCGGCCGTGGTCCGCGGCGTCGACCGCATGCGGGTCGGCACCGGCACCACCGGCCCCGGCGCGGCGCTGTGGGTCGAGGCGACCGTGCTGGAGCCGGTCACGACCGGGGCGAGAGCCGAGGAGCTCGCCAAGGAGTACAAGGCCCTGACCACCACGATCCTGCAGAAGCGGGGCGCGTGGCAGGTGGTCGACGCGGTCAACCAGATCGCGGACCCCGCCGTCCTCGCCGACAGCGCGGGATACGCCCCCTGGCTGCAGACTCCGCAGAAGCTGCTGCTGCTGGAGACCGCCGACCCCGCCGAGCGGCTGGACAAGCTGGTCGGCTGGGCCCGCGACCACCTCGCCGAGCTGGACGTCGCGGAGACGATCCGCAAGGACGTCCAGGAGGGCATGGAGAAGCAGCAGCGGGAGTTCCTGCTCCGCCAGCAGCTCGCGGCCGTGCGCAAGGAGCTCTCCGAGCTGAACGGCGAGCCCTCCGACGAGGAGGAGGACTACCGCGCCCGCATCGAGGCCGCCGACCTTCCGGAGAAGGTCAGGGAGGCCGCGCTCAAGGAGGTCGCCAAGCTGGAGCGGGCCTCCGACCAGTCGCCGGAGAGCGGCTGGATCCGCACCTGGCTCGACACCGTGCTCGACATGCCGTGGAAGGTCCACACGACCGACTCCTACGACATCGCCGGGGCCCGCGCGGTGCTCGACGCCGACCACACGGGCCTGGACGACGTGAAGGACCGCATCGTGGAATACCTCGCGGTGCGCAAGCGCAGGGCCGACCAGGGGCTCGGCGTGGTCGGCGGCCGCCGCAGCGGCGCCGTCCTCGCGCTGGCCGGACCTCCCGGAGTCGGCAAGACCTCGCTCGGCGAGTCGGTCGCCCGCGCCATGGGCCGCAAGTTCGTCCGCGTCGCCCTCGGCGGCGTCCGCGACGAGGCGGAGATCCGCGGTCACCGGCGCACGTACGTGGGGGCGCTGCCCGGCCGCATCGTCAGGGCGATCCGCGAGTCGGGCTCGATGAACCCGGTCGTGCTGCTCGACGAGATCGACAAGGTCGGCGCCGACTACCGGGGCGACCCGACGGCGGCGCTGCTGGAGGTGCTCGACCCGGCGCAGAACCACACGTTCCGCGACCACTACCTGGAGGTCGAGCTCGACCTGAGCGACGTGCTGTTCCTCGCCACGGCCAACGTGCTGGAGCAGGTGCCGGGGCCGCTGCTCGACCGCATGGAGATCGTCACGCTCGACGGCTACACCGAGGACGAGAAGGTCGCCATCGCCCGCGACCACCTGCTCCCGCGCAACCTGGAGAAGGCGGGCCTCACCGCCGACGACGTGACGGTGGAGGAGGCGGCGCTGCGCCGCCTGGCGGGCGAGTACACCCGCGAGGCCGGCGTCCGCTCTCTCGAGCGCTCCATCGCCCGGATCCTGCGCAAGGTGACGGCGAAGCTCGCCCTCGGCGAGGCCGAGCTCCCGCTGACGGTCACCGCCGGCGACCTGGTCTCCTACCTGGGCCGGCCGCGTCACGTGCCCGAGTCGTCCCTGCCGGAGGCCCGGCAGCGTACGGCGGTGCCGGGCGTGTCGACCGGCCTCGCTGTGACCGGCGCCGGCGGCGACGTCCTCTACGTCGAGGCGTCGCTGGCCGACCCGGAGACCGGGGCGACCGGTGTGACCCTGACCGGCCAGCTCGGCGACGTGATGAAGGAGTCGGCGCAGATCGCGCTGTCCTTCCTGCGGTCGCGGGGCGCCGAGCTGGAGCTGCCGGTCGGGTCGCTCAAGGACAGGTCGGTGCACATCCACGTGCCCGCGGGCGCGGTGCCCAAGGACGGCCCGTCGGCCGGTGTCACCATGACCACCGCCCTGGCCTCGCTGCTGTCGGGCCGGCCGGTCCGCGCCGACGTGGCGATGACCGGTGAGGTGTCCCTCACCGGGCGGGTGCTGCCGATCGGCGGGGTGAAGCAGAAGCTGCTGGCCGCCCACCGGGCGGGGATCACCACGGTGCTCATCCCGGCGCGCAACGAGCCCGACCTGGACGACGTCCCGGCCGAGGTGCTGGCCGACCTCACCGTCCACGCGGTGAGCGACGTGCGCGAGGTCCTCGACCTTGCTCTCACCCCGGCGACGGTCGCCCGGCAGGCGGTGGCTTGAGGCGGCCTGACCCACTCCACACGGCCCGCGTCTCCGTCGTCCCGGAGGCGCGGGCCTTTCCTGTGAGAAAGCACACATTTCCGGTATGGAATAAGGAATGCCTCACATCGTGTTTCAGCCGGTCGTGAGCGTATCGAACCTGGTGAACTCGCACGTGCGAGGGTGTCCCGCGGCCTGAACATCGTCGGTCCGCACCCTCCCCACGAAGGCACTCACCAATGACGCTCTCTCCGCTGCCCGATCCGATCCTGCGCCGGATCACGTCTTCGAAGGACAGCAAGTGATCACGGTTTCCGGCCTGCGCAAGGCCTACGGCGACGTCGTCGCGCTCGACGGCGTCGACCTCCACGTCGGCAAGGGCGAGGTCTTCGGCGTGCTCGGGCGCAGCGGCGCGGGCAAGAGCACCCTGCTGCGCTGCGTCAACCTGCTCGAACGTCCCGACGAGGGCGTGGTGACCGTCGACGGGCGCGAGCTGACCGCCCTCGGCGCGGCCGACCTGCGCCGCGCCCGCCAGCGCATCGGCATGATCCACCAGCACTTCGCGCTGCTGTCGTCGCGCACGGTGGCGGGCAACGTGGCCTTCCCGCTGGAGGTCATGGGCGTCGGCCGGGCCGCCCGGGCCCGGCGCGTCGCGGAGATGCTCGACCTCGTGGGCCTGGCCGACCGCGCCGGGGCCTACCCCGCGCAGCTGTCCGGCGGCCAGAAGCAGCGGGTCGGCATCGCGCGGGCGCTCGCCGCCGAGCCGTCGGTGCTGCTGTCGGACGAGGCCACCTCCGCGCTCGACCCCGCCACGACCCAGTCGATCCTCGCCCTGCTCCGGCGGCTCAACCGGGAGCTGGGGCTGACCATCCTGCTCATCACCCACGAGATGGACGTCATCAAGGCCGTCTGCGACTCGGCGGCGATCATGAGCGACGGGCGGATCGCCGAGGCGGGCCCCATTCCCGAACTGCTCGCCACCCCCGGGTCGCGCCTGGCGGCCGAGCTGTTCCCGCTGCCGTCCCCCGAGCCCGGCACCGTGACGGTCGCCCTGGCCGCGGACCAGACCCTGCTGTCGCGTCTCGCGCGTACGCACGACGTGGACGTCGCCATCGCCGCGGGCGCGGTCGAGCAGGTGGCGGGGGTCCCGGCCGGCCGCCTGCGGCTGCGGATCACCGGAGCCGGCACGGCTGCCGCCCTTGCGGAGCTGCGCGGGCGCGGGCTGCTGGTGGAGGAGGACGCATGACCTGGTCGGAGATGAGCCCCCTGCTGTGGGAGGCGACGGGGCAGACCGCCGTGATGGTGGGCTGGTCCACGCTGTTCACCGTGCTGTTCGGGCTGCCGCTCGGCGTCTGTCTCGCGGGGACGGACCGGGGCGGGCTGTTCCCCACGCCCGCCGTGCGGCGCGTGCTCGGGCTGGTCGTGAACGTCGGGCGGTCGCTGCCCTTCATCGTCCTCATGATCGCGGTCATCCCGGTCACCCGCGTGCTCACCGGCACCACGATCGGGACCGCCGCCGCGGTGGTCCCGCTGACGATCGGCGCCGTGCCGTTCTTCGCCCGGCTGGTCGAGACGGCGCTGCGCGAGGTGGGCCGCGACGTCGTGCAGGCGGCCGAGGCCATGGGGGCGGGCCGCGCGAGGGTCGTCGCGCGCGTCCTGCTGCCCGAGGCGCTGCCCGGCCTGGTCGCCGGGCTGACCGTCACCGTGGTCACCCTCATCTCCTACTCGGCCATGGCCGGGGTGATCGGCGGCGGCGGTCTCGGCGACCTCGCCGTCCGCTACGGATACCAGCGCTTCGAGACCACGCTCATGGTCGTCACCGTGGTCGTCCTGGTCGTCGTGGTGCAGCTCGCGCAGACCCTGGGCGACGCGGTCGCCCGTCGTCTTTCCCACCGTTAACCCTTCGAAGGAGTCTTTCCCATGCGTAGAACGCTCGGCCTCGTCATCGCCGCCGTGGTCGCGCTCGTGTTGTCCGCCTGCGGAGCCTCGTCTTCCGACACCGCTACCGCCTCCGGCACGGCGGCGGACGCCCCGCTCAAGGTCGGCGTGAGCCCGGTGCCGCACGCGCAGATCCTGAAGTACGTTGCGGACAACCTCGCCGCCGCGAAGGGCCTGAAGCTGGAGGTCGTGGAGTTCAGCGACTACGTGCAGCCCAACCTGCAGCTCCAGGACGGCCAGCTCGACGCCAACTACTTCCAGCACAAGCCCTACCTGGACGACTTCAACGCCTCCAAGGGCACCAAGCTGAGCTTCGTCGCCCCGGTGCACCTGGAGCCGCTCGGCCTGTACTCCAGGAAGGTCAAGGACCTCGCCTCACTGCCGCAGGACGGCACGGTCGCCGTGCCCAACGACGCCACGAACCTCGGACGGGCGCTCAAGCTGCTCGCCGACAACGGCGTGGTCACGCTGAAGGACGGCGTGGGCACCGCCGCGACCGAGCGCGACGTGACCGGCAACCCCAAGAACCTGACCTTCCGCCCGCTGGAGGCCGCCCAGCTCCCGCGCTCGCTCGACGACGTGGACGCCGCCGTGATCAACGGCAACTACGCGCTGGAGGCGAACCTCAGCCCGTCCTCCGACGCGCTGGTGCTGGAGAAGGCCGAGGGCAACCCGTACGCGAACGGCCTGGTGGTCGCGCAGGGGCACGAGAGCGACCCGCGGGTGAAGACGCTGGCCGGGCTGCTGACCGGCCCCGAGGTGAAGAAGTACATCGAGGACACCTTCAAGGGCTCGGTCATCCCCGCCACCTGACGGGCACTTACGTGGACGAATCATCCAGTCACTTGACTGAATGATTCGTCCATGCTGTCATGGTCAGATGTTGTACGCCACACCGGCACTGGACGCCGCGGACGAGAAGGTGCTCGCCGAGATCGAAGAGATGCGGCGCGACCTGAAATACCGGCTGGCGGAGGCGCATCGCTGGGACGGCCTGCTGCGGCGGCAACTGCAGGCGCGGGCGATCCAGGGGTCGAACTCCATCGAGGGCTACCACGCCAGCGTCGAGGACATCGAGTCGATCATGTCCGGTGAGGACCCGCTGGAGACGTCGGCGGCCGTGGCGCGCGAGATCTCCGGCTACCGGCAGGCGCTCACCTGCATCGGCACACTCTCGCGGGCGTGGACCTTCCGATACGACGCGGGCCTGCTGCACGGGCTCAACTTCATGATGATCGGCCACCACGTGGACAAGACACCGGGCACCGTGCGGCCCGGCGGGATCTACGTCCGGAACTCCGCCGCGGGCGAGGTGGTCTACGAGGGGCCGGACCACGAGCAGGTCCCCGGCCTGCTGGCGGAGCTCGTCGAGTGGCTCAACGAGGGCGACCTCGACGCGCCCAGCTACGTCCGCGCTGCCATGGCCCACCTCAACCTCGTCAAGATCCACCCGTGGCGGGACGGCAACGGCCGCATGTCGCGGGCGCTGCAGACGCTCGTGCTCGGCCGCGACCAGATCACCACGCCGGAGTTCGCCTCGATCGAGGAGTGGCTGGGCGAGGGCCGCACCACCTACGACTACTACGACGTGCTCGGCGAGGTGGGACGCCGCCGGTGGAGCCCGCACGGGGAGACCCTCTCGTGGGTGCGGTTCGTGCTGCGCTGCCACCACATGCAGGCCCAGCGGGTGGGTCGCCGGCTCGCCGAGGCGGGCGAGGTGTGGATGCTGCTGGAGGAGCGGACCGGGGCGCAGGGCCTGCACCCGCGCACGGTCTCCGCGCTCTACCAGGTGTTCGTGTCCCGGCGGCTGCGCCGGAGCATGTACCAGGCCGACGAGGGACTGAGCCAGGGCCAGGCCGCCCGCGACCTGCGGGAGCTCGCGGCCACCGGGTGGCTCCAGCCGTACGGCGAGACGAAGGGGCGTTTCTACGCGCCGGGGCCGAAGATGACGGAGATCAAGGCGGCGTTCGCCGAGCGGGCCGCACCGCTGCGCGACCCCTACCGGACGCTGGAGAGCTGATCACTGGCGCATCAGGATGTGACTCCTCCCACATCGACGGCAAACCGAGTAACGTTCGGTTATGCACCCTGGGGCGATCGCGGCGGTGACGCCGGACAAGCCTGCGGTGATCATGGCGGGCTCCGGCCGCGTGGTCACCTTCCGCGAGCTCGACGAGGAATCCAACCGGCTCGCGCACCTGCTGCGGGCGGCGGGCCTGAAGCCCGGCGACCACATCGCGTTCATGCTGGAGAACCATCCGCTCTTCCTCGTGATCGCGTGGGCCGCGCACCGCTCGGGCCTGTACTACACCGCGATCAGCTCCCGTCTGCAGGCCGACGAGCTGGCGTACATCGTGGACAACTGCGGGGCGCGGGTCTTCATCTCCTCGGCGAAGCTCGCCGGCGTCGCGACCGCGGTCACCGGGGCGACGCCCGGGGTCGAGCTGCGGCTCATGGTCGACGGCGTAGCCCCCGGCTTCACGTCGTACGAGGAGGCCGTGGCGGGGCAGCCCGCGACGCCGCTCGGCGACGAGTGCCAGGGCGCCGACATGCTCTACTCGTCGGGCACCACGGGACGGCCCAAGGGGGTCAAGCCGCCGCTCAGCCGGGCCCCGCTGGAGGCCCCCGGGGTCCTGGTGCAGCTCATCCAAGGCCTGTTCGCGCCCTCGGCCGACAGCGTGTATCTGTCGCCCGCGCCGCTCTACCACGCCGCTCCGCTGCGTTACAGCATGTCCTTCCAGCGTCTCGGCGCGACCGTGGTGGTGATGGAGAGGTTCGACCCCGAGGAGGCGCTGGCGCTCGTCGAGCGCCACGGGGTCACCCACGCGCAGTGGGTGCCCACCATGTTCGTCAAGATGCTCAAGCTGCCCGAGGAGGTGCGCGGGCGCTACGACCTGTCGTCGCTGCGCTGCGCCGTCCACGCCGCCGCGCCCTGCCCCGTCGAGGTCAAGGAGCGGATGATGGAGTGGTGGGGGCCGATCATCCACGAGTACTACGCGGGCACGGAAGGCAACTGCTTCCTGTACGCGGGGCCGGAGGACTGGCTCGCCCACAAGGGCACGGTGGGCCGGCCGCTGCTCGGGGTCCCCCACGTCTGCGACGAGGACGGCGACGAGCTGCCGCCCGGTGAGCACGGCACGGTCTACTTCTCCGACGGCCCCAGGTTCGAGTATCACGGCGACCCCGCGAAGACCGCGTCGGTTCAGGACCCGCACGGCCGCGGGTGGACCACGCTGGGGGACATCGGCTATCTGGACGAGGACGGGTTCCTCTACCTCACCGACCGGCGCTCGTACATGATCATCTCCGGCGGGGTGAACATCTACCCGCAGGAGGCCGAGAACGTCCTGGCGATGCATCCCGAGGTGGCCGACGTGGCCGTCTTCGGGGTGCCGGACCCCGAGATGGGCGAACAGGTCAAGGCCGTCGTGCAGCCCGCGGACCCGGCCTGCGCCGGTCCCGTCCTGGAGGCCGAGCTGATCGCCTACTGCCGGGAACGCCTGGCCCACTACAAGTGCCCGAAGTCGGTCGACTTCCGGGACGAGCTGCCCCGTCACCCCACGGGAAAGCTGTACAAGCGCCTGCTCAGGGACGAGTACTGGCCCCGGACGAGCTGACATAAAGTACACGTAGGGCGCCCGGGGATCCCCCCCACTGATCGCTTAGCGCGACCTTATCGCCGATGCGTCATCGTATTACGTGTACCGGCGGAGAGCCGGGATCACCGGCGAATCCATTGAGGGGGATGGCGATGAGCTCACCTGAGCATGTTCCCGGCGACGAGAACACCCAGATACTCCCCGGTCACGGCTGGAGCCAGTTCGGAAGCACTCCGCCGCAGCACGGGCAGTACACCGGGGCGTACCAGTCGTACGGCGCCTACGGCAGCGGTCCTTATGACACGGCGCAGTTTTCGCCTCCGGCGCGGAAGGGCACGCTGACCGCGCGCCAGAAGGCGGGCGCGGGTCTCGCCCTCGTGGCCGTGGCACTGGGCGGCGGGGTCACCGGGGCCCTCGTCGCCAACAGCGTGAACGGCGGGCAGACCGTGATCGCGAGCCCGGTGGTCAAGGGGGTCTCCAACTCCTCTACCACCACGATCGCCGCGGTGGCCAAGGCGATCATGCCGTCGGTGGTGTCGATCGAGGTGAAGACCGCCACGGCCGGCGGCGAGGGGTCGGGCGTCATCCTGTCGGCCGACGGCCTGATCCTGACGAACAACCACGTGGTGAGCATCGGCGGCGGGGGCGGCGGCACGGTCACCGTGAAGTTCAGCGACGGCAAGACCGCCAGCGCCGTCGTCAAGGGCACCGACCCCACCACGGACCTCGCCGTCATCCAGGCGCAGGGCGTGTCCGGCCTGACCCCCGCCTCCCTCGGCGACAGCGACAAGCTCCAGGTCGGCGACGGGGTCCTCGCGATCGGCAGCCCGCTCGGCCTGGAGGGATCGGTCACCTCCGGCATCGTGAGCGCCCTCGACCGCACGCTGACCGAGGCTCCCGAGGAGCAGCAGCAGCCGCAGTTCCCCTGGGGGATGGAGCAGCAGCAGCCGCAGAGCCAGGGCAACACGATCGGCGGCATGATCCAGACCGACGCCGCGATCAACCCCGGCAACTCCGGCGGCGCGCTGGTCAACACCAACGGGCAGGTCGTCGGCATCAACACGGCGATCGCCACCTCGGGCTCCAGCTCCGGCAACATCGGCGTCGGCTTCGCGATCCCCATCAACACCGCGAAGCTCGTCTCCGACCAGCTCATCAAGACGGGCAAGGCGACGCACGCCTTCCTCGGGGTGAGCGTGGCCGACGCGGTCGGCGGCGCGTCCGGCGCGGTGGTCAGCTCGATCACGGCCGGCAGCCCGGCGGAGAAGGCCGGCCTCAAGGAGGGCGACCTGATCACCAAGATCAACGACAAGGTGGTGGACAGCGCGGAGGCGCTGGTCGGCACCATCCGCAGCTCCCGCGCCGGCGACAAGGTGACCATCACCTTCACCCGCGACGGCAAGGAGAACACCATCACCACCGCGCTCGCGGAGCAGTCCGCGGGCTGACGGCCCACGATCGTCGCCGGCGGGCCTCTGGGGGGACGGCCCGCCGGCGATCGCCAATCGCGATCGCGGTCTGCGCCCCGGCGCAGACCGTGGCGCAGGCCGCCCTGCCTCACTTGCTCATGCCGGCGGTCAGCTCGGCGATGATCTGCTTGGTCGCCAGGACGAACAGCACGAAGAGCGGCGCCGTGGCGAGGACCAGCCCGGCGAACAGCGCCGACCAGTCGGTCGTGTACTCGCCGAAGAACTGCGACAACCCGCGCGGGATCGTGAACTTCTCGTCGGAGCGCAGCAGCACCAGCGGGTAGAGGAACTCATGCCAGAGCGGCACGAACTGGAACAGCATCACCGACGCCAGCGCGGGCCGCACCAGCGGCAGCATGATCTGCCCGAAGATCCGGAACTCGCCGGCTCCGTCGATCCGGGCCGCCTCGTCCAGCTCGCCGGGCAGGGAACGGTAGAACGCCGACAGCACGAACACGCAGAACGGCACCCCGGACGCGGCGTACAGCAGCGTGAGCCCGAGCAGCGAGTCGATCAGGCCCATGGAGTCCATGAGGTAGAAGATCGGCACCAGGCCCAGCCGGATCGGCAGCATCAGCCCCGCCAGGAAGTACGCCCCGAGCACCCGGCTGCCGGCGAAGTCGTAGCGGGCCAGCGGATAGGCCGCCAGCGCGGAGACCGCCGTGCCGAGCAGCACCGCACCGCAGGTGACGACCAGCGAGTTCGTCAGGTAGGAGCTGAACGACGCCTCCGTCCACACCCGGGCGTAACTGTTCAGCGTGGGGGACGCCGGCAGCCCCAGCGGCGTGGTGAAGATCTCGCTCGTGGGCCGCAGCGAGTTGAGCACCATGACGACCAGCGGCAGCAGCGCGACGACCCCGTAGCCCCACAGCAGCAGGTGGACGGCGACGCGCCCCGGAGCCCGGCGCCGCGCCGTCACAGCAGTCTCCGCTCACGGCGGCGGAAGTACGAACCGGCCAGCAGCGACACCCCGAAGATGAACACGAACATCAGCACGGCCAGCGCCGACGACCGCCCGATCGCCTCCGTGCCGCCCTCCACGAACGCGACCCGGTAGAACAGCAGGCCGAGCACGTCGGTGGAGCCCGCGGGGGACCCGGTCGATCCGGCCATCGCGTAGACCAGCCCGAAGGCGTTGAAGTTGCCGATGAACGTCAGCACGCTCACCACGCCGATCGCCGGGGTGAGCAACGGCAGCGTCACCCGCCGGAACGACTGCCAGGCCGACGCGCCGTCGACCCTCGCCGCCTCGTGGTACTCGGCCGGTATCCCGGCGAGCGCGGCGGAGAACAGCAGCATGGGGAAGCCCACCCACTGCCATGCGTTCACCACGATGACGACGGGCAGCGCCGTACGGGTGTCGCCCAGCCAGGGCAACGCCCACGAGTCCAGCCCGGCCGCCTCCAGCAGAGAGTTGACCGGGCCGAACGTCGGGTTGAGCAGCAGGCTCCACAGGTAGCCGATGACCAGCGGGTCCACCAGGTAGGGCGTGGTGAACGCGGCCTGCAGGAACCGCTTGCCGCGGCCGTACCGGAACAGCAGGAGGGCGAACAGCAACCCGACCGTGTTCTGGATCAGCATGGTCCCGGCGAAGAACAGCGCGTTGTGCCCGAACGCCCGCCACAGCTGCTGGTCGTAGGGGTAGACGCCGAACAGGTCCCGGTAGTTGCCGAGCCCGGCGAACCCCGCCTGCCGGATCCCGCGCCACTCGAAGAAGCTGTACTCGAGGGCGGTGACCAGCGGATAGACGATGAAGACCGAGTAGAGCAGGAGCGCGGGCAGCAGGAAGACGGCCAGCACCCGCCATCGAGGTGCGGCAGAGCGCCGGGGCGTGTTCAGTTCCCCGGCTTGAACCACTGCTCGACGCCCTTCTGCACGCTCTCGGCGACCGACTTGGGGTCGGTCTGGCCGGCCAGCATCTTCTGCACCTCGTCCCGGAAGACCGCGTCACCGTTCGGCTGGCCGTAGCGGAAGTCGACGAGCAGCGTGTACGGCGCGCCGTTGGCGGCGTAGTTCTTCGCCATCTCGGCCAGGAGCGGGTCCGACGGCGTGACCCCGGGAACCGCGGACAGCTGCTTGAGCTCGCTCGCGTAGAGCTGCCCGAACTCCGGCGTCGCCATCCACTTGACCAGTTCGAGCGCCTCGGCCTGGTGGGCCGACTTGGCGTTGACCCCGAACGAGCCGTCGGCCCAGCCCGGCGTGACAGGCGTGGTCACCGGGGAGCCGGGCGGCGGCGGCACCTGGAAGGCGCCGACCTCCAGACTCGGGTTGGCCGCGAGCACGGGCGCCAGGTCGAAGCTGCCCGTGGGATACATCGCCGCCCTGCCGGTCGCGAACAGCGCCTGGACGTCGGGGATCTTGACGGCCACCACGTCCTTGGGGAAGTACGGCTCCAGGTCCTTGAGCAGCTTGACCGAGGCCGTGAAGCCGGGGTCGGTGAACTTCTTGTCGCCGCTCAGCAGCGCGTCCCGGAACTTGGTGCTGCCGTAACGGGCGTTGCCGAAGATCTCGTGGACGATCGGCAGCGTCCACGTCGCGTCGGGCCCGGCCGCGACGGCGAACGGCGTGATCCCGGCGGCCTTCAGCTTCCCGGCCGCCGCGATCATCTCGTCCCAGGTGGCGGGGGGCCGGATGCCGTTGTCGCCGAACAGCTTCTTGTTGTAGAGCACCTGGAGCGTCTGGTAGGCGAACGGCACGCCGTAGATCTTGCCGTCCTTATGGCCCTTGGCGCCTTCGAGCAGCTTGGCGTCGAAGCCGGACAGCGCCTCCACCTTGCCGTCCAGCGGCACCAGCTGGCCCGCCTCGACCAGCGGCTGGAGCCCGCCGTACGCGCGCAGCTGGGCGACGTCGGGCCCGGCGGTGCCGGACAGGCCGGTGGCCAGGATGTTGTTGTACTCGGTGGCCTGGAACGGCTTGAACTCGACGTGGATCTTCGGGTGCGACTCCTCGAACCTGGCGAGGATCTTGTCGTACGCCTTGACGTCCTCCACCCGCCACGACCACAGGCTGAGCGTGACCTTGTCACCGCCCGCCTCGCCGCCCTGCGCGTCGCCGTTCTGGCCGGATGCGCCGCCCCCGGGCGCGCAGGCCGCCAGAGCCACCGCGAGCACTCCGATCGCTCCCGCGATCCACCCTCTCTTCATGAGACTCCCTTTCGGCTGGTAGCCAGTTCGGCGAGCGCCATGCGTGTAGGTAAATGCCATGCAAGGTCATCGCGTTGTCTGAAAATTACTTACATCTGACAAGATCCGCAATGCCTTCGTCACGGAAGGTTCACACGAAGGGGGTGGCGGGGCGGGCGCGTTCAGCCGCGGCGGCGGGTGAGGGCCTCGGACTCCCACAGGTCGCGGTAGTAACCGGGCACGGCGACGAGGTCGGCGTGCGTGCCGCGCTGGGTGACTCTGCCGCCCTCCAGCACGACGATCTCGTCGACCTGTTCCAGGCCGTGCAGCCGGTGGGTGACCAGCACCGTGGTGCGGCCCCGGGTGGCGTCCAGCAGGTCGGCCATCAGCAGGTCGGCCGTCTCCTCGTCCAGGGCCTCGGCCGGCTCGTCCAGCAGCAGCACCGGCGGGTCGTACAGCAGGGCCCGGGCCAGCGCGAGCCGCTGGAGCTGGCCGCCGGAGACGGTGCGGCCGTCCTCGCCGAGCACCGTGTCCCAGCCGGTGCGCTCGGTCCAGGCGTCCAGCCGGGCCCGCCGCACGGCCGCCTCGACCTCCTCGGTCGACGCCTGCGGCCCGGCCAGGCGCAGGTTGTCCGCCACCGTGGCCTGGAAGACGTACGGGTCCTGGGTGAGGCCCGTGACGAGCGCCCGCACGTCGTCGGAGGACAGGCGCCGCACGTCGGTGCCGTTGAGCCGGATCGTGCCGGACTCGATCTCCACGGTCCGCATCAGCGCCGACAGCAGGGTGCTCTTGCCCGCGCCGCTCGGGCCGACCACCGCGACCCGGCGGCCCGGCGTCAGCGTCAGGCTCACGCCGTTCAGCGCGGGCCGGCGCTCGCCGTGGCGCACCAGGAGGTCGTCGACCTCGATCGTCAGCGGCGGCTCGGGCGCGGGCGCCGGGTCCGCGGGCTCGCGCACGGCCGGGGGAGTGGCGGCGGTCTCCCTGAGCCTGCGCAGCGCCGCGACCACGCCCGCGAAGCGTTCGCCGGCCGCCGCCAGCGGCAGCGCGGGCTCGAAGGCGACCAGCGAGGTCAGGGCCGCCACGGCGGTCGCGACGCGGTCGAGACCGGCGGCCTGCGCCGCCAGGACCACGGCGACGACGGTCAGCCCCTGCGTCAGCATGCCGAGGCCGAGCGCGGCGGCGTTGATCCGGGCCTGCCCCCGCTCCAGGCGGGACAGCCGCCCGTCGGCGTCCATCGCCGCCGACAGCGCCCGGTCGCGCGCGCCGTACGCCGCGAGGTCGGCCGCGCCGTGGACCAGGTCGGCCACCCGGGCGGCCAGGTCGGCGCGGGCCGGGGCGATCCGCGCCGACCAGCGCCGCGCCGCGGCCGCGGCGCCCGCGGGCAGCAGCACCCCGGCGACGAGCAGGCCGGCGGCGAGCACGACGGCGGCGACGGGCAGCAGGAAGCCCGCGATGACGACGGCGGCGACGCCGGTGATCAGCGCGGCGGCGGCCGGCAGCAGGCAGCGGACGAGCAGGTCCTGCACGGCGTCGGTGTCGTCGACCATCCGGCTGAGCAGGTCGGCCCCGCGCTGCGGCAGCGGCCCGGCCGGGATCAGCGCCCGGTAGAGCCGCTCACGGGTGCCCGCCTGGGCGCGCAACGCGACGTCGTGCCCGGCCAGGCGCTCGCCGTAGCGGAACACGCCGCGGGTGGTCGCGAACGCCCGCACGGCCACGATCGCGACCGACAGCGCCGCCAGGGGCGGCTGCTCGGCGGCCCGCGTGATCAGCCAGGCGGCCGACGCGATGAGCGCGACCCCCGCGAGGTCGGCAGCCGCCCCGGCGAGCGCGGCGAGCACGAGCCGCCGGCCCATGCCGGTGCCGGTGACCACCGACAGCGGTGAGGCATCCGCGTGGCTCATCGGGCCTCCCCGCCCTGTGTGGAGATCGAGGGCGCCGGAACCGGGCCGACGAGGGCGCCGCCGTCGAGGCGGACGACGCGGTCGGCCAGGTCGATCATGGCCGGGCGGTGCGCGACGATGATCGCCGTGCGGCCCTCGGCCAGTCTGCGCGTGGCCTCCACGATCGCCGCCTCGCTCCTGCCGTCGAGCCGCGCCGTGGGTTCGTCCAGCAGCAGCACCTGGGCGGCGGGGCGGCAGAAGGCCCTGGCCAGGGCGACCCGCTGACGCTGGCCAGCCGACAGGTTCGCACCGCGCTCGCCGAGCGGGGTGTCGTACCCCTGCGGCAGGGCGCCGGCGAACTCGGCCACCTGCGCCGCCTCGGCGGCGGCCCTGATCTCGGCGGGTCCCGCGGCCGAGCCGAGCGCGATGTTGTCGGCCACCGAGGTCGCGAACAGATGCGGCCGCTGCGGCACGAAGGCGAGCCGCCGCCGCCACTCGTCGAGGTCGAGGCCGGCCAGATCGGTCCCGTCCACCAGCACCCGACCTTCGGACGGGGTCACGAACCCGAGCAGCAGGTGCAGCAGCGTGCTCTTGCCCGCGCCGCTCGGGCCGACGATCGCCACCCGCTCACCCGGCCGGATGACCAGCGAGACGCGGTCGAGCGCGGTCTCCTCGCGGCCCGGGTAGCGCACGGTGACGTCCTCCAGCCGGATCTCCGGCGGCCCGCCGTCCCGCGAAGCGCGCCCGGCGCCCGTCCTGGCGGCGACCGGCCCGGCCTCATGCCCGGCCTCCCGTGGGGGGTTGATCACCGCGAACGCCTCGTCGGCGGCGGCGACGCCCTCCATGGCGGCGTGGAAGCGCGTGCCCATCGCGCGCAGCGGCAGGTACGCCTCCGGGGCCAGCAGCAGCACGAGCAGCGCCGTACGCAGGTCGAGCGAGCCGGACAGCAGGCGCAGCCCCACGGGCACCGCCACCAGCGCCAGCGACAGCGACGCCACGAGTTCGAGCACCAGCGACGACAGGAACGCCACCCGCAGCGTGCGCATGGTCGCCGCGCGATGCGCCTCGGCCACCTCGCGGATCACCGACGCCTGGTAGCGGGCCCGGCCGAACGCCCGCAGCGTGGGCAGGCCGCGCACGACGTCGAGGAAGTGGCCGCCGAGGCGGGACAGCGCCCGCCACTGGCGTTCCGTCACGGTCTTGGTGGTCCACCCGACCAGTGCCCCGAAGATCGGGATCAGCGGCAGCGTGAGCACTACGATGACGGCGGTGGCCAGGTCGGCCACGAAGAGCCGGACCACGACCGCGAGCGGCACGATCCCGGCCACGGCGACCGACGGCAGGTAACCGGTCAGGTAGGGGTCGAGCGCGTCCAGCCCCCGGCCCGCGAGCGTCACCAGCTCGCCCGACCGGTACGCCGGCCCGAGACCCTCCACCCGGCCGAGGAGCAGCCGCCGCAGGGCCGACTTCAGCGCGGTGGCCGCGCGGCCCGCGAGCACTCCCTGCGCCCAGCCGAGCAGCCCGCGGCAGCCGACGACGAGCGCCAGGGGCAGCAGCGCGGCGACCGCGAACCGGCCCGACAGGACCCCGGCCAGCAACTCCGCCTGCACGAGCACGAGCAGCCCGGCCACCACCGCCGCGGCCAGGCAGCAGGCGAGATGGATGCGGACGCCCCGCTCCGCGCGGGCCAGCCGGAGGAGATCCTTGTGCAACGGTCTCCAATCAGAAGAACGTCGGCAGCGCGCCCCTGGAGAAGGTGCGCCACACCCATACTTGCGCGCCCACGAGGATCGGGGCGACCGGGACCACCATGACACTGAGCACACTCAGTGTCGGATCCGGGGCGGCGTTGCCGAGCATGTGGCCGGTCGCGGCCGCGATGACCAGGACGGCGGGCGCGGCGGCGGCGCAGGCCGACAGCAGCAGCGCGCGCCCGCTTCCGCGCGGGCCGTCCTGGAGGCGCCAGGCCGCGAACGTGCGGCCGTGCCAGGCGAGCAGCGCGAGCAGCGCCACGCCTCCCGCCACGGCGGGCGCGTCGAGGGGCGAGTCGGGCAGGCCGCGCGCGACGGCCACCAGGATCGCGCCCCAGGTGAGCGCCAGCCCGGCCGAGCCCGCGCACAGCGCGCCGTCCCACACCAGCCGCCAGGCGGCGCCGTCGGCCCTGCGGCGGAACCACAACCCCGCGTCGCGCACGATCCAGGCCAGCAGCAGGGCGACGACGAGGGGATACAGGCGGCTCAGCGCCTGGCCCTCCAGCACCGGGAACGCGCCGAAGAGCACGCCGGCGAGGGCGACCAGCCACACCTCGTTGGCGAGCACGAACGGCGCCATCGCGCCGACGAGGCGGTCGCGGCCCGCGGGAGAGCGGCCCAGCACGGGCAGCAGCACGCCGAGCCCGATGTCGAAGCCCTCCAGGGCGAAGTAGCCGGCCAGCAGAACGGCGAAGGTCAGGAACCAGAAGATGTCCATGGGGAGTGTGTCCTTCTACAGCGCGTGGGCGGGGGCGGGCTCCGCGGTGACGGGAAGGTCCGCGGCTCCGAGCACGACCCGTCCCGGGCCGCGCCGTACGGCACGGGCGATGAGGACGTAGTCGACGAGGGCGAGCAGTCCGAGCACGCCCGCGAACCCCGCGAAGGAGGCGGTGACGTCCGCCCGGGTCAGCCCGGGGGTGAGGGCGTCGGCCACGGAGAGCTTGCCGTACACCAGCCAGGGCTGGCGGCCGACCTCGCGGACGATCCAGCCGGCGATCGCCGCGACGAACGGCAGCGGGGTCATGACCATGAGGAGCGGGTGCAGCCAGCGTGAGCGGGCCAGCACGTCGCGGATGAGCAGCGGCGTCAGCACGAACATCACGGCGAACTGGACGAGCTGCCCGATCGTGATCATCAGTCCGAGCGCGGTGCCGGGGACCGCTCCGTGGAACTTGTCCGGCTGGACGGAGCCGACCGGCCCGAACTGGGCGTACCCGAACCCGACCGTGAACAGCGACCCGACGAAGGCGGTCAGCACGCCGATGCGCAGGGATCGGATGAAGAACTCCCGCTCGGGGGTGCGCCGGAACAGGTGGTAGGCGCTGGCGCCCATGACGACGAACCCGCCGGCCCACAGGCCGGCGCTCAGCACGTGGGGGAGCGCGAAGACGAGGGTCGGGTTGGTGAACAGGGCGCCGAAGTCGCGCAGCACGAGCCGTCCGCCCACCTCGGCCGAGCCCGCCGGGTTCTGCAGGAAGGAGTTGGCGACCATGATGAACAGCGCCGAGGCGTACGCCGTCAGCGTCACCAGCCAGATGCAGGCCACGTGGAGCGCGCGCGGCAGCCGGTGCCAGCCGAAGATCCACAAGCCCAGGAACGTGGACTCCAGGAAGAAGGCCAGCAGCGTCTCCATGGCCAGCGGTGCGCCGAACACGTCGCCCGCGTAGTGCGAAAGCCCGCTCCAGCTCAGCCCGAACTGGAACTCCATCACGAGCCCGGTGACGATGCCGAGCGCGTAGTTGATCACATAGATCTGCCCCCAGAAGCGGGTCATCCGCTCGTGCAGGGGGTTCCCGCCGATGGCGTATCGAGTGTGCATGATCGCCACCAGTGGGGCCAGTCCCAGCGTGAGCACGACGAACAGGAAATGGAGGCTTCCTGTGACGGCGAACTGCGTCCGGGCGAGGTCGACGACGTCCATTGATTTCTCCATGCGTAGACTGTCTACATGTAGACAGCCTACATGTAGACTCGACGCATGAGTGACCGGGATAGGCTGCGGGCGTGAACGCCGATGCGCTCCGAGGGCATATGGACGCCCTGCTGCTCTCCGTGCTGGAGCGTGAGCCGCTGCACGGCTACGCGATCATCGAGGCGCTGCGCGAGCGCAGCGGGGGTGCGCTCGACGTGCCGACGGGCACGGTCTACCCCGCGCTGCGCAGGCTGGAGCGCGCCGGACTGCTCGCCGGTGAATGGGCCTCCGACGGGGGGCGCAAACGGCGGACCTACCGCCTCACGGACGCCGGGCGCAAGGCGCTGGCGGGGGAGCGGTCGGCCTGGCGGTCGTTCACGACCGCGATAGGGAGCGTTCTCGATCCGCTGCGCTGAGATTCGTCGAGCCGAGCGCGGAGATCGCCCTGGTGCAGCGCACGCAGTGCGCGGCGCTGTACAGCTGCCACACGCTGAGCGCGTAGCTGACCGCGGACACGGCCAGCCCGGGGACGTAGCCGCTGAACCCGACAGGGCCGTGGGCGCCCGCCGCCAGCGTCAGGCCCATCGCCCCGATCAGCGGCGTCTGGATCCAGACGAACAACCCCAGCCACCGGGTGAGCCGCGCGGGCCGGCGGATGTGCCGCGATCCGCGCCCGAGCGCGAGCAGCGCGACGCCGCCCATCACGCCCACACTGAGCTGGAGCAGATCCACCGTCCTGGCCAACGGCCCGAACCACACCGGTTTGATCTCGTCGACATGCGGGCTCTCCGGGAAGACCCGCCAGATCACCGCCCACATGAACGCGACGAGCGGCACGCTGAGGAACAGCAGCGCGGCCGTGCGGCGGCCCTGGCTCACCGTCAGCTCCCCCTGGAAGCCCGGCGCGACCTCGGGCACGGTCCCGAAGTCGGCGACCGCCAGCCGTTCGGCCTCGACCCGGGGGAGACCCTCGCTCTCGTACGCCTCGGCCGCGTCGAGCAGGCTGTCGCGCGCCTCGGCCAGCAGGTCGCGCCTGGCCCGGCCGGGGCCTCGCAGCGCATGACGCATCGACGCGACGTACTCGTCGATCGGACCCGCGTTCCCCATCGTCCCTCCCCGGTCTGCCGCAAGCGTACGGCCGGGAGCCCGGGGGCGCATCAGGGTCATCCCTGACCTGGGCCCAAGGGCCCGTGCCGCCCGAGCCGTACGGCACTGCCGCCGCGGGCCGGCGGATGCTTTCCTTGAGGAACGCGGAGCGGGCACGAGACGGTCAGCGGAGGCCTCGGATAGGCAAAGGGGAGGAGCGGCAGCACTCCGGTTCGCAGATACCCTGTCCTCAGGCGAACCCGGCCCCCCAAAACATGGTCCTGTCCCTTTTGCGGCGCGAGGGACAGGCGGTTTTTGTGGGTACAGGGATGCTTATGGGCGGTGTCTTCTGACCGTTTCGCCGCGGCAACACCCTGTTAACCCTGGTCGGCGAGACTGAGAGCGGAGAGCGAGGCGGAACGTGAACCAGCCGAAGATCGTGGTGGGCATCAACGGGTCGATGGCGTCGCAGGCCGCACTGCGGTGGGCCGCCGCCGAGGGTTCGCTGCGCGGCGCGCGGGTGGAGGCGGTGTACGCCTGGGAGTGGATGGGCGGGCTGCACGCCCACTACGCGCCGATCGCGAGCCGCACCTCACGGGAGGACGAGCACAGGACCGCACTCGACGTCGCCGCCCAGGCCGTCGCCGAACTCGGCGAGCGTCATGTCGAGCCGGTCGTGGTCGAGGGTCCGCCCGCCCAGGTCCTGCTGCGCGCGACCGAGGGCGCCGACCTGCTGGTGCTGGGCGCGCACGAGGCCGAGTCCGAGCCCTACCCCGTGCTCAACCCGGTCGTCTCCGCCTGCCTGCTGCGGGCCAGGTGCCCGGTCGTCGTCGTGCTGCCCGGCATGGAGCACGACCGCCGGCCCGGAGTGCTCGCCGGGAGCCGGTCCTGACCTGACCTCCTCAGGGGCCGGATGTCCTCCCGGTCCCGGGACTTTCCGCCCTGCCGCACCGCACGGCCCGGGCGGAGCATGAGCGTATGCGGCCCAACACCCCGGCCGGCTGCCCGGTCACCGACCCGGGCGTCGTCGTCGGGTACGACGGCTCCGACTTCGCCATGCAGGCGCTCGACTGGGCGATGGACGAGGCCGAGTTCCGCGACTCGCCCATCACCGTCTGCCACGCCTGGCAGTCGCCGTACGGCGACGGCGACGAGGACGCGCGCACGTCGCTGCAGCACGCGGCCGAGCACGTGCTGTGGCACGGCGCCGAATGCGCGCGGCAGTGCACGAGCGGCGTCCGCGTGCGGGAGGACCTGTTCGAGGGCCCGGCCTCCGACCGGCTCGTCGCGCTGTCGGAGACGGCCGATCTCGTCGTCGTGGGATCGCGCGGCCTGAGCGGGGCGGCCCGGCGCGTGATGGGGTCGGTCGCGGGGCATGTCGCGACGCACGCCCTCTGCCCCGTGGTCGTGGTCCGCGGCACGGGCCCGCTGCCGCACCGCAGGCACCCCGGCCCCGTCGTCGCCGGCGTCGGCGGCGGCGACGACCACGTCCTCGCCTTCGCCTATCACGAGGCGGCCCTGCGCGGGCTGCCGCTGGTCGCGGTGCACGCCTGGCGCTACCCGGCCGCCGCCTGGAGCGCGGGGATGGCGCCCATGGTGATGTCCGACGTCCCCGGCAGGGAGGCCGTCGAGGCGCTGGAGGCCGCCGTGGAGCCCTGGCGCGCGCGGTATCCGGACGTGCGCACCCTGCTCAAGCCGGTCGAGGGGCCCGTGCTCGACGGGCTGGCCGGAGCCTCACCCGGCGCGACCATGCTGGTCGTCGGCGCGACCCGCGCCCGGGGGGTGCTCGGCAGGCTCGGGTCGGTCACCCGGCCGCTGATCGACGCGGTCACCTGTCCGGTGGCCGTCGTCCACTGCTGAGCGCTGCCGAGCGCTGCCGTGCGCTGCCGACCACGGGGACCGATAGGACCGATCCATCCCGGACCGTGACGCGCAAGGGCAGCAGGCCTACGGTAGCGGCGTCAGGTAATCGGCAAATTCCTACAAGTTTGTGATAAAGACACTTATTGGTCCTGGTGTCGCGGTGATCTCCCCCTAAAGTCCGGGGCATGCGTGCTCTAACCCGGGCCTGCCCCGATGACCGCCCCGGCGCTCGCGCGGTCGCCGCGCTCGCGGCCGCCGGCCTCCTGATCGCCGGCGTCACGGTCGCGGCGGCGGCGCCCGCCTCGGCCGAGCCGAGCGCCGTGGTGATCAGCCAGGTGTACGGCGGCGGCGGCAACTCCGGCGCCCCTTACACCAACGACTACGTCGAACTGTTCAACCGCGGCGCCGCCGCGATCTCGCTGGACGGCTGGTCCCTCCAGTACACGAGTGCCACCGGGACCGGTCAGTTCGGCTCCCAGAAGCAGAACCTGTCGGGCTCGCTCGCCCCCGGCCAGTATCACCTGATCCAGCTGTCCGCCGGATCGACGCCGAGCGGTGCGCTGCCGTCCGCCGACACCGTCGGCGCGCTGAGCCTGAGCGCCACGGCCGGCAAGGTCGCCCTGGTCCGCTCGACCACCGGCCTCGCGTGCAACGGCGGCTCCTCGCCCTGCACCCCCGAGCAGGCGGCGCAGATCGCCGACCTCGTCGGGTATGGCACGGCCAACTACTTCGAGGGTCCGGCGGCGGCCCCGGGCCTGAGCAACTCCACCGCCGCGGTGCGCGCCGGCGGCGGCTGCGCGGACACCGACGACAATGCCGCGGACTTCACCGCGGGCGCGCCCGCACCGCGCAACACGGCGACGCCCCCGGCTCCCTGCGGCGTCGCCTCGCCGTCGCCGTCCGCCTCGCCGTCCGCCTCGCCGTCCGCTTCGCCGACACCGTCGCCCACACCCACGCCCACAGGCGACCCGTGCGATCTGCCGGCGAACCGGCAGATCGCCGAGGTCCAGGGCAGCGGCGACGCCTCCCCGCTCGCCGGGCAGACCGTCCGGGTCGAGGGCATCGTGACCGGCGACTTCCAGGGGACTGGCCAGCAGAGCGGCTTCTACTTCCAGGACCCGACGCCCGACTCCGACCCGGCCACCTCCGACGGCCTGTTCGCGTTCGCCCGGGCGTCGTTCAAGGACGTCAAGGCCGGCGATCGGGTGCTCGTCACCGGCCGGGTCACCGAGTTCAACGGGCTCACCGAGTTGTCCCCGGTGACGGCGGTGGACGTCTGCGGCACCGGGACGATCAACCCGAAGGCCTATGACCTGCCGCCGGCCGGCGGCGCCACCTTCGAGCCGTACGAGAACGTGCTCGTGACCTTCCCCGAGCCGCTGACCGTGACCGACCACTACAACCTCGGCCGGTACGGCGAGGTGACGCTCGCCGCGGGCGGCAGGCTGTTCCAGCCGACCGACCGGAAGGGAGTGGACCCCGCGCTGGACGCCCGCAGGTCGCTGCTCGTCGACGACGGCTCGAACACCGAGAACCCGGCGACGATCCCGTACACGACGCCGCAGGCCGTCCGCCTGGGCGACACCGCGGCGGGCGTCACCGGCGTGCTGAGCTACGGCTTCGGGGCCTACCGGCTGGAGCCGACCAAGCCGGTCACCTTCCTGCGGACCAACCCCCGGCTGCCGGCGCCTGCGCCGGTCGGCGGGAACGTCCGCGTCGCGAGCCTCAACACGCTCAACTGGTTCACGACGCTCGGCTCGCGCGGCGCGAACACCGCCGAGGAGCAGCAGCGGCAGCTGAAGAAGACCGTCGCCACGCTCAAGGGCCTCGACGCCGACGTCGTCGGGCTCATGGAGGTCGAGAACAACGGGCAGACCGCGCTCAACGCGCTGGTCGCCGCGCTGAACGCCGAGGTGGGCGCGGGCACGTACGCCGCCCTTACCCACCCCTACCCGGGCACCGACGCCATCCACGTCGCCGCGATCTACAAGCCGGCGAAGCTGGCCCCCGTCGGGGCGACGCGGTCCTCGACCGACCCGGTCTTCCGGCGGCCGCCGCTGATCCAGACCTTCCGCCGGGTGGGCGGCGGCCAGCCGTTCACGCTGCTCGTCAACCACTTCAAGTCCAAGGGCTGTGACGAGGAGGCCACCGGCGGCGACACCGACCAGGGCGACGGGCAGAGCTGCTACAACGCCGAGCGCGTACGGCAGGCCAAGGCCGTGCTCGGCCTCGTCGACTCGATGGACCTGCCGAACCCGCTGGTGATCGGCGACCTCAACGCCTACGGCGAGGAGGACCCGATCCACACGCTGGAGGCGGGCGGCCTGACCAGCCTGTCCAAGCGGTTCATCCCCGAGGCGCAGCGCTACAGCTACCTGTTCGACGGGCTGTCGGGCGAGCTGGACCACGCGATGGCCGGCAAGCAGCTCGTCAAGCGGGTGACCGGGACGACGATCTGGCACGTCAACGCCGACGAGCCGCGCATCCTCGACTACAACCTGGAGTTCAACCCGCCGAGCCTCTACCGGCCCGACGCGTTCCGCTCCTCCGACCACGACCCGCTGCTGATCGGGCTGAACCTGCCCGGCGGCAAGGGCTGACGACCCGCACGCGAAGGGGCCCCCGGCGACGGGGGCCCCTTTTCGACGGTCAGGCGTTGGGATCGACGAAGTCGCGCTTGGTCGCCGGCGGTTCGCCCGGCTTGCCGCCGAGACGCGGATAACGCAGGTCGAAGGCGGGCCGCTCGGAGCGGATCGGCGGAATCGACACGAAGTTGTGGCGCGGCGGCGGGCAGGACGTCGCCCACTCCAGCGAGTTGGCGTGCCCCCACGGGTCGTCCACCGTCACCTTCTCCCCGTGCCGCACGGTCCACCAGATGTTGTAGAGGAACGGCAGGGTGGACAGGCCGAGCAGGAACGCCCCGAGGCTCGACACCTGGTGCATCCAGGTGAAGCCGTCGGCGGCCGCGTAGTCGCCGTACCGGCGCGGCATGCCCTGCGCGCCGAGCCAGTGCTGGATGAGGAACGTCAGGTGGAACCCGATGAACAGCATCCAGAAGTGGATCTTCCCGAGCGGCTCGTTCAGCATCCGGCCGGTCAGCTTCGGCCACCAGAAGTAGAAGCCGGAGAACATCGCGAAGACCACCGTGCCGAACACCACGTAGTGGAAGTGGGCGACCACGAAGTAGGTGTCGGTCACGTGGAAGTCGAGCGGGGGCGACGCCAGGATCACCCCGGTCAGCCCGCCGAGCAGGAACGTCACGAGGAAGCCCACCGCCCACAGCATGGGCGTCTCGAACGAGAGATGGCCCCGCCACATCGTGCCCGTCCAGTTGAAGAACTTCACCCCGGTGGGCACGGCGATCAGGAACGTCATCAGCGAGAAGAACGGCAGCAGCACCCGGCCGGTGGCGAACATGTGGTGCGCCCACACGGTGACCGACAGCGCGGTGATCGCGATCGTCGCGCCGACCATCCCGACGTACCCGAACAGCGGCTTGCGGCTGAAGACCGGGATCACCTCGGTGACGATGCCGAAGAACGGCAGCGCGATGATGTAGACCTCGGGATGGCCGAAGAACCAGAACAGGTGCTGCCACAGCAGCGGGCCGCCGGTCGCCGGGTCGTAGATGTGCGCGCCCAGCTTGCGGTCGATCTCCAGTGCCAGCAGCGCGGCGGCGAGCACCGGGAAGGCCAGCAGCACGAGGATCGAGGTGAAGAACACGTTCCACGTGAAGATCGGCATCCGGAACATCGTCATGCCCGGGGCGCGCATGCACATGATCGTCGTGATGAAGTTGACCGAGCCGAGGATCGTCCCGAGGCCGGACAGCGCCAGGCCCATCACCCACAGGTCCCCGCCGAGCTGCGGGGTGAACGCCGCGGTCGACAGCGGCGTGTAGGCCGTCCAGCCGAACGTCGGCGCCCCGCCGGTCAGCATCGATCCGAGGACCATCAGGCCGCCGAAGAGGAACAGCCAGTAGCTCGCCATGTTCAGCCTCGGGAACGCCACGTCCGGCGCTCCGATCTGCAGCGGCATGATCGCGTTGGCGAATCCGGCGAACAACGGCGTCGCGAAGAACAGCAGCATGATGGTGCCGTGCAGCGTGAACAGCTGGTTGTACTGCTGCAACGTGACGAACTGCATGCCCGGCTCGAAGAGCTCCGCCCGGATGACCATCGCCTGCAGGCCGCCGACCAGGAAGAAGAAGAACGTGGTGATCAGATAGAGGTTCCCGATCACCTTGTGGTCCGTGCTCGACAACCATGAGGCGAGCCGAGCGCCTGTGCCCCTCTGGCCCGTCAGATCGGTCGGCCGTACGGCATGAGTCGTCATCCGGGTGCTCCTTCTAGGTCAAGAAGGTCTCCTGCCCAATCACACGAGGCTCATCGCGAAATGGAATGCTGGGATCGACCGGCTGGTTATGCCCGCTGAAGACCGAGCGAAAGGAGTCGCCCATGGCGACCATCGAGGTAACCGAGAAGAACTTCAACGACATCGCCGACAACGGCATCGTACTGCTCGATTTCTGGGCATCCTGGTGCGGCCCCTGCCGGTCCTTCGCGCCGATCTTCGAGAAGGCGTCCGAGGAGCACGCGGACATCACCTTCGGCAAGATCGACACCGAGGCGCAGCCGGCGCTGTCGGAGGGCTTCGAGATCACCGCGATTCCGACGATCATGGCGATCCGCGACGGGATCGTGGTGTTCGCCCAGCCGGGCGCCCTTCCCGCGCCCGCGCTCGAGGACCTGATCGGGCAGCTGCGCGCACTCGACATGGACGCCATCCGCGCCCAGATCGAGGCGGAGGCCAAGAACTCCTGAGGCCCCGGGCCGCGCGCCCGGAAACGGAAACCGCCGTCACCCCGTCCGAGTGATCGGAGGGCGACGGCGGATTCAGACGATCGGTGACGGGCGGGCCGGCCCGGTGCCGGTCAGCTCGACCGGTACAGCTCCGCGACGCGGAAGGCGAGGTCGAGCGACTGACCGCGGTTGAGGCGGGGGTCGCAGGCGGTCTCGTACCGCAGCGCCAGGTCCTCCTCCACGATCGCGTGCCCGCCGCCCACGCACTCGGTGACGTCGTCGCCGGTGAACTCGATGTGGATGCCGCCGGGGTGGGTGCCGAGCGCGTGGTGCACCTCGAAGAACCCCGCGACCTCGTCCAGCACGTCGTCGAGGCGGCGAGTCTTGTGCCCGCTCGGCGCCTCGAAGGTGTTGCCGTGCATCGGGTCGCAGATCCACGCCACGGTCGCGCCGCTGGCGTTGACCTTCTCCACCAGCGTCGGCAGCGCGTCGCGGACCTTGCCGGCGCCCATCCGGGTGATGAAGGTGAGCCGCCCCGGCTCGTTGTCGGGGTTGAGCTTGTCGATCAGCGCGAGGGCCTCTTCCGGAGAGGTCGTCGGGCCGAGCTTCACGCCGATCGGGTTGCGGATGCGGCTGAAGAACTCGACGTGCGCCCCGTCGAGCTGCCGGGTGCGCTCGCCGATCCACACCATGTGCGCCGACACGTCGTACGGCAGGCCCGTGCGCGAGTCGATCCGGGTGAGCGCCCGGTCGTAGTCGAGGATCAGGGCCTCGTGGGAGGAGTAGAACTCCACGGTGTGGAACTCCTCCGGGTCCGCCCCGCAGGCCCGCATGAACGAGAGCGCCTGGTCGATCTCCCGCGCGAGCTGCTCGTAGCGCCGCCCCGCCGGGGACTCCGCGACGAAGTCCTGGTTCCACGCGTGGACCTGGCGCAGGTCGGCGTAGCCGCCCTTGGTGAAGGCCCGCGCGAGGTTCAGCGTGACGGCGGAGGAGTGGTAGGCGCGCAGCAGCCGGTTGGGGTCGGGGCGGCGGGCCTCGGCGGTGAAGTCGAAGCCGTTGACCATGTCGCCCCGGTAGGCCGGCAGCTCCACGCCGTCGCGGGTCTCCATAGGCTTGGACCGCGGCTTGGCGAACTGCCCGGCGAGCCTGCCGATCTTGATGACCGGCACGCGGCCGGCGTAGGTCAGCACGATCGCCATCTGCAGCAGCGTCTTGAGCTTGTTGCGCACGTTCTCGGCCGTCGCGCCCGCGAAGGTCTCGGCGCAGTCGCCGCCCTGCAGGACGAACGCCTCCCCGCGTGCCACGGCGGCCAAGCTCTCCTTGAGCTGGTCGCACTCGCCGGCGAACACGAGCGGAGGCAGGGACGCCAGCTCCGCGACGACCTTGTCCAGCTCGCCGCGGTCCGGCCAGTCCGGCTGCTGGGCCGCGGGCAGGTCACGCCAGGTGTCCAGGGCACGCGAGGTGTCGGGATTCGATGCGCTCACGGTCACCAAGGTTATTGCACCGCGTCCTGTGCGGCCCCCTCCCTGTCCACTTGCTGAGATCTTTTTTCTTGACCGGTAAGCCGCACATGCTCGGGCAGCACGCCGAGCCCGATGAACCGGGCCACCAGCGAGCGCACCACCGGCACGCGGGTGAGGGCGGGGATCCGCATCACGGGACCGGCGAGCGCCGGCCGGATGAGGCGTTCCTGCACCACCCGCTGCACGGTCTGCACGACGGCCGTGGGGACCCTCCTGCGGCGCTCGACCTTGGCGAGCAGCGCCGCGGGGGCCCGGCCGCGCAGCAGGGCCGGCCCGACGATGTTGGCGGTGGCGACCGCGTCCTGCACCGCGAGGTTGATCCCGACGCCGAAGATCGGCGACATCGCGTGGGCCGCGTCGCCGATGGCCAGCAGCCCCGGCAGGTGCCAGCGCGTGAGCCGGTTCACCTCGACGCTGAGCACGCCGGTCTCGTCGAAGCCGTGCAGGTCGCGGGTCCTGCCGCTGAGGAAGGGCAGCAGCCGTTCCACCTCGTGGCGCAGCTCGTCGACGCCCTTCGCCTCGAGCGCGGTGAAGCCGCCCTTGGGGATGACGTAGGCGAGCTGCCAGTGGGTCTTCCTGTTGATGGCGACCATGAGCCGGCCGGTCGACGCCCGCAGGAACGGCTGATCGGGATCGCCCTCGGCGCGCGGCAGCCGGAACCAGACGACGTCCATCGGGGCGCCGAACCGCTTCGGCGCCAGCCCGGCCGCCCGCCGCATCTCGGAGTGCCGGCCGTCGGCGGCGACCGTGAGCACGGCCCGTATCTCGTGCTCCTCGCCCCGCTCGTCGCGGTAGCGCACCCCGCGGATCGCGCCGTCGTGCCGTACGAGGTCGACGACCTTGGCGTTCATCAGGAGGTGGAAGTTGGGATACGCGCCCGCCTCACGGGTGAGGAGGTCGAGGAAGTCCCACTGCGGGACGAAGGCGATGTACCGGTACCTGCCCCGCAGGCGTCGCAGGTCGGCGATGGCCACCTCGCCGTCGTCGGTCCGTACGGACATCGTGTACGCCTTGTGGTGCGGCAGCCGGTGGAACTCCTGGGCCAGGCCGATCTCGCTCAGGACCTGGAGGGTCGAGGGATGGATCGTGTCACCGCGGAAGTCGCGCAGGAAGTCCGCGTGCTTCTCCAGCAGAGTGACATCGACGCCCGCGCGGGCCAGGAGCAGCGCGAGCATGGCCCCCGCGGGCCCGCCGCCCGCGATCACACATGTCGTCTCCATAATTCATCACCCGCTGAAATTGTCTCACGCGGGAGGCCGGGTCGCCAGAGTGGGCCTACCGGAGCGCGTGCGGGACCGCTATTTTGTGATCAATGGAGTCGGCCTTCTGGAGTTCGCTGTGAGTGCTCGTGTCAGTCACCTGGGTCGCGTCGCGGCCGGGGCGATGGTCCTGTCCCTCGTGGCGTCGCTGACCGTCGGGGCGCCCGCGGCCCTCGCCGCGACCGGCGACTCCGAGCCGCACACCGGCAACGGGTGCGGCTCGCAGTCCCTCACGCTGGAGGCGTGACCTCAGACGTGCGCGTGGTTGCGGGACCCCGCGCGCAGCACGTCCAGGCAGGCGACCAGTGACCTCGTGGTGATGTCCCGGGTGCGGGCGTAGGCCTCCTCCGGATACTGCCGCGGGCCGTCCTCCACCAGCATGATCAGGTAGAGGTAGACCCGGTAGAGGGTGATCCGGACGCGGGCGGCCTGGTCCAGCCGCACGGGGCCGGCCTCCTGCCGGTAACCCGTGAGCATCGGGTCGTCCTCGCGCAGCTCGTCGAAGATCGTAGGGGTGACGAAGTCGGCGAGCGGGTCGCCCCAGAACGCCCTCTCATGGTCGATGAGCGCCTGGACGCGCTTGTCGCCGTCCAGGAACACGTTGCCCGGCCACATGTCGAAGTGCACCAGTGACGGCGTGGTGACCTGATCGAGGACGTGCGCGTTCATGTGCACGAGCCCGACGATCTCCACGATCGTGGCGGGGAGCGGGGTGTTGTAGTAGACCGCGTCGTCGAGCAGCGCGCCGACCATGACGAGGAACGCCTCCCGCCAGGTCCGGCCGGTCAGCCCGGCGTACGGGTAGCCGAAGACGTCCGTGCCCGGGATGGTGTGCAGGCGGGCGAGATGGCGGCCCAGTTCGAACCGGAGCGCGCTCTCCTCCGCGGGGCTGAGCGTCGTCCGGTTCCACGGCGCCCCGCCGAGCGCGGACAGGATGAGATAGTCGCCGCCCAGCAGCGGGTCGTCGAACGACGCCTTGAGCAGGGCGGGCATCGGCAGCCCCACGGGCTCGGCGAGGTGGTAGACCATCGCCTCGGTGCGCAGGAGGTGGCGCTCGTAGGACAGCAGCCGCAGGTCGGGCGGCGGGCCGAGCTTGAGCACCACCTGACGTCCGTCGTCGAGGCCGAGCCGCCAGACGGCGTTCGCGTAGCCGTCGGTGAGCTCCTCCGACGAGGTCACCCCGCAGCCCAGCGCGTCGCGGGTGATCTCGTCGAGTTGGGCGGGGGACAACCGCCTCTTCGTCCTGCTGTCCATTCAGCCTTCCAATGACGCAGTGGTGACCGCGATGGTCCACGTGGCCTCGTGCTTGTCCCCCGGCTGCAAAACGATCAGGTCCGTGCCCGAGTTGAACGCGTCGGGCGGACAGGTCATCGGCTCCACGGCCAGCCCCCGGTGGCCGAGCCCCGTGCCGGTGCAGACCTGGACCCACGGCAGCACCGCGGGGTCCCAGGTGATCTCCACTCCGCCCTCGGGCCCCAGTGCGCGCACGCGTCCCTCCGTCACGCCCGTGAAGGCATGGTCGACGGCGGTGTCCCCGATCACGTGCGGCGTCCTGAAGTCGTAGGGCGTTCCCGCGACCTCCACCAGGTCGGTGGGGGCGAGCAGGTCGTCGGTGAGCAGCACCCGTCCGGCCGGCAGGGAGAGCTCGTAGGCGGTGACGTCGGGCCCGGCCAGCAGCCACGGGTGCGGTCCGCAGCCGTACGGCGCGGCGGTCTCGCCCACGTTCTGCGCCGTCAGCGTGGTCGACAGGCCCTCCTCGGACAGCGAGTGCCGCACCTCCAGGGCGATCCGGTGCGGATAGCCCTCGGTGGGCTCCACGACGTGCGTCAGCCGCACGTGGCCGTGGTGGTCCTCGACCGACAGCAGCTCCGCGCACTTCCAGTCGAGCCCGGAGACGAGACCGTGCAGGGCGTGGCCGCGGTCCGGCTCGTTGACCGGCAGGTGGCGGCGCTGCCCCTCGAAGACGTACGTGCCGCCGACCACGCGGTTCGGCCACGGGGCCAGGACGGTGCCGCTGTAATAGGGGACCGGCCCGCCCTCCGGCCAGCTCGTCACCAGATCGCGGCCCTCGTGGCGCAGCACCCGGAGCGCGCCGCCCCGCTCGCTGATCGTGGCCTGGTATCCGCCGCCGGCAATCGTGTAATCGGGCACGGGGGAGTCCTCTCGCTGACGCGACGTCAAGAAGCGGGTCATCTGACGGTATGCAGGGACTTTATCCCAGCTCATCGCGCTTGATCCAAGCGGGGTGGGAGGAGAGTGGGAGCGCTCCCACTTCGGGTAAAGCTAAGTCTTTTCGGCTGACGCGTCAACTTATTCGCGGGATTATCGCGTAGATCGGTATAACGGCACCGATTTGCCGCACGCCGGTCCTTGCGTGCACGTGCATGGGCGATCGCCCACCATTGCGCGCTGAAAGTTTCAGCAATTCCGCGCAGCCGTCATCGCACCGCCGCACTCCATTCGGACGGAGTGGGGCGCCGTGGGTCGCCCGCAGGCCGAGTCCGGCGCATGGGTGCGGCCCGGTGCGCGGCGCGAGATCGCCTCGCTCACCGGGCCTGCTCGCCGAGCGTTTTATCTGGTGCTGTTTATCGGCTGCTGTTCATCGGGTGCTGTTCATCGGGTGCCGCTCATTCGAATCGCGCGGGCCCGCGTGGGTGTCAGCGCAGCTCGCCGCTCTTCACGACGTCGCGGTACCAGAACGCGCTGTCCTTGGGAGTGCGCTGCTGCGTCGTGTAGTCCACGTGCACGATGCCGAACCGCTGGCTGTATCCCTCGGCCCACTCGAAGTTGTCCAGCAGCGACCACACGTGATAGCCCTCGACCTGCGCGCCGGCCTCCATGGCGCGGTGCATCGCGCTCAGGTGGTCGCGCAGGTAGGCGATCCGGCGGTCGTCGCGCACGCGGCCGTCGGCGTCGACTCCGTCCACGACGGCCAGGCCGTTCTCGGTGACGATCATCGGGACCCCGGGGTAGTCCCGCTGCACCCGGACGAGGATGTCGTGCAGGCCCTCGGGGTAGATCTCCAGCCACTCGGCCTGGGCCCGCGCGTGCCGGAAGACCCGCTCGCCCTTGCCGTCCACGAAGACCGGGGTGTAGTACTGCACGCCCAGGACGTCGATGGGCTCGCTGATGACGCCGAGGTCCCCGTCGAGGATGTGGTCGGCCATCGGGCCCCGCTCGGAGATCCAGCGCAGCGTGTCCTCGGGGTAGCGGCCCTTGAAGACGGGGTCCAGGTAGAGCCGGTTCTCCAGCCCGTCCTGGTGGTGGGCCGCCTCGCGCGCCTCCTGCGTGTCGTCGGCCGGGTAGGTCGGGTGCAGGTTGAGCGCCGGGCCGATGCGGCGTCCGGGGTGCCGCTCGTGCAGCACCCGCGAGGCGAGGCCGTGGGCGAGCAGCAGGTGGTGGCAGGCGACGAACGCGCGCGCGTCGTCCTTGAAGCCCGGCGCGTGGCTGCCGAAGCGGTATCCGCAGTCGACCACGGTCTTGGGCTCGTTGATCGTCAGCCAGTCCCCGATCTCCAGGGCGTCGAAGCAGATCTCGGCGTACTCGGCGAAGCGCTCGGCGGTGTCCCGGTTCTCCCAGCCCCCTCGGTCCTGCAGCTCCTGCGGCAGGTCCCAGTGGAAGAGCGTGGCCATCGGCCGGACGCCGCGTTCGGCCAGCCCGTCCACGAGCCGGCGGTAGAAGTCGAGGCCCTTCTGGTTGGGCTTGCCCGAGCCGGTCGGCTGGATCCGCGGCCAGGCGATGGAGAACCGGTAGCTGCCCAGGCCCAGATCGGCGATCAGATCGAGGTCCTCGTTGTAGCGGTGGTAGTGGTCGGCGGCGTGCTCTCCGCTGTCGCCGTCGCGTACGTTGCCGGGGACCGCGCAGAACGTGTCCCACACCGAGGGCCCGCGACCGTCCTCCGTCGTCGCGCCCTCGATCTGGTACGCCGCGGTGGACGCCCCCCAGACGAAGTCGGCCGGAAACCGTGCGGGTGAGTTCATGGCTTCATCCATTCTCGGTGAGGAAACGCGCGGGTGATTCGAGCGCCGTGCGGAGTTCGCCGAGGAACTCCGCGGCATCGCGACCGTTGATGTAACGGTGGTCGTATGCGAGGCCTACTGTGGCGGTCTTGCGTACGGCGAAGCCTGGACCGTCCTGGACGACCTCCGTGCGCGGCGCGGTCAGCGACAGCGCGCACGTCTGGCCGGGGAAGACGATCGGGACGGCGAACACGATGCCGTCGTGCGTGTGCAGGGTGAGCGTGATCGCGCCCCCCTGGAGGTCGCGTTCCCGGAACGACCCGGTGAGCGCCGTCTTGCGGAAGCCGACCAGGTCGCCGGCGATCTCGGCCAGCGGCCGGTTGCCCGCGTCGCGGACGACCGGGATGAACAACCCTCGGCCCACGTCGACCGTCACGCCCACGTCGGCGGTGGCGGCCCTTCTCGCCCGCGGGCCGGGGCCGGGCTGCGCGAAGAACATCGGGAAACGGTCGAGCAGCCCGCCGGCCGCCTTCACCACCATCTCGGGCAGGCCGACGAGGGTGCGCAGCCGGCGGGTGAGGTCGCGGGCGAGCGACAGGACCTCGGTCACGTCGACGTTCATCGCCGTGAAGGCCGCCGGGATCTCGCGCCGGGACCGCTCGACGACCTCGGCCGTGCGCTGCTGCGCCCGCGACAGCGTGATCCACTGCGCGTCGTCGCCCCCCGTTGTGGCGTCGTCCCCCGTTGTGGCGTCGTCCTCCACTGCGGCGTCGTCCGCGACGGCGGGGGAGGGCTCCCGCGCGCCGAGCAGTTCCTCGACGTCGGTCCGCCTGATCACCTTGCGCCCCAGGGCGTACACCCGCTCCATGGCGATGCCGTGCGCCTCGATCAGTTCGCGCGCGGGGGCCGTGACGATCACGCCGGAGACGTCGCCGGGCGGCGTCGAGGCCTGCGGCTCGCCCGGATTCCCGCCCGAGCCGGCGCCCGGGGTCTCCGTGGTCTCCGCGGGCGGCTCGTCCGCGCTCGCGAGCAGCCGGGCGATCACCTGCCCCGGCTCGCACTCGGCCCCCTCGGCGAGCAGCCGCCGCAGGACGCCGTCCGCCGGGGCCTCGACCTCCTCGGTCGCCTTGGAAGTCTCCAGCAGCACGATCGGATCGCCGTCCCGCACCTCCTGCCCGTCCTCGGCCAGCCACTCGACCAGGACGTACGACGTGTCGTTGTTGTTGAGCTTGGGCACCCGGAACTCGGTCACGAGAGCGCCTCCCTCACCGCGGCCCGGATGCTGTCGGCCTGCACGAGCACCTCGCGTTCCAGATGGGGCGCGGCGGGGATCACCCCGTCGGCCGAGTTGATCAACGTGATCGGGCGGCGCAGGCGGCCCCACAGGCGCGGGTAGAGCGCCGTGGCCACCTCGGCCGCCCAGGTGCCGCCCTCGGCGCCGTCGTCCACGACGCAGACGTGCGCCGCGTCCTCCAGCCCCGGCAGCCGGGGCACGGGGTAGAGCTGGGCGGGCACCAGCAACTCGCAGACCAGTTCGTCCTCCAGGAGGAGCGCCCGCATGGCGTCGAGCGTCCGGTGGACGAGCCCGCCGTGGGTGACCAGCGTGCAGTCGGGCCGGCCCGCGCCGTCGAGGTGCACCCGCGCCACGTCGTCCACCAGCTCGAACCGGAACAGGTCGTCCGTGCGGTACATCTGCCGCGTGTACAGGACCTTGTCCTCGAAGAACAGGCAGGGCCGCCCGAGCCCGAACATCCGGGCGAACAGCTCGCCCGCGTCGTGGAACGGGGTCATCTCGAACAGGGACAGCCCCGGCACGCCGATGAAGTGCTTCTGCGGGTTCTGGCTGTGGGTCGGGCCGTAGCCGCGGTTGCCGCCGGTGGGGCAGCGCACGACGAGCGGCACCGGCACGGGCCTGCCGTACATGGAGGTGGACTTGGCGGCGAAGTTCGTGATCTGGTCGAAGGCCAGCGCCACGAAGTCGGCGAACATGATCTCGACGATGGCCTTGTCGCCGGCGAGGGCCAGCCCGGCCCCGACCCCGGCGATCGCGCCCTCGCTCAGCGGTGTGGACCTCACCCGGGAGCCGAACCGGCTGGACAGTCCGCGGGTGACCTTGAACGCGCCGCCGTACGGGTCGCTGACGTCCTCGCCGAGCAGGTGGACCGAGGGGTCGGACTCCATGAGATCGTGCAGCGCCTGGTTGAGGTGCTCGGAGACCCTGGTCACGCCGCTCCCCCCGGCCGGGCGTGGGGGCGGGCGGAGACCTCCGCGACCACGCGCTCGACGAGCTCTCGTTGCTCCCGGTCGATCCGGGCGAACCGCTCGGGATCGGCCTCGGCGTACCGGTCGTACCAGTCGGACTCCGCGGCCCGGCGGATCTCCTCCGGCGGGCGGGTGTCGTCGCCCTTGCTGTGCGGTCCGAGGCGGTGGGTGGCGAACTCGACCACCAGCGGGGACGGCTCGGCCCGCACGGCGTCGACCAGCGGGGCGAGCGCCTGCCTGATCTCGCCGACGTCGGTGGAGCCGACGTGGTGGTGCCGGACCCCGAAGGCCGCCGCCCGGGCGGCGATCGTGCCCGCCATCTGCGCGGACGTGGGGGTCGACTGGGCGATGCCGTTGTGCTCGACCACGACGAGCAGCGGCACCCGCCAGAGGGACGCCATGTTCAGCGCTTCGTAGACGGCGCCCTCGCCCCAGGTGCCGTCACCGATGTACGCGCAGGCGAGCGCTCCCGTGCCGGCAAGTTTCAGGGCCACCCCGGTCGCCACGGGCAGGCTCTCGCCCTGCACTCCCGTCGACAGGAAGCGCCGGTGGTAGATGTGCTGGCTGCCGCCGACGCCCCCGCACAGCGCGCCCTCCCGCCCCATGATCTCGGCGAGCAGGCCGTGCGGGTCGGGATGGCGGGCGAGGAAGTGGCCGTGCCCCCGGTGGTTGCTGAACACGAAGTCGTCGTCGCGGAGCAGGGCCGACAGCGTGACCGGGATGTACTCCTGCCCGAGGCAGGTGTGGGTGGTGCCGCTCAGCACACCCTGCTCGAACAGGCCGAGCAGGGCGCGTTCGAAGTGCCGGATGAGCAGGAGTGAGCGGAGGTCCGCGTCGTTGAGAGCATGCCGCGGGCTCCGGGACGGTGCAGCGGTGACGATCACAGGTGGTCGGCTCCTGGTGCGTCTCTGGTCGAGGGCGCGCTCGACGGCGGGCCCCGCTGCCAGGGAAAAGGAGCACCGCGGCATCCATCACAGGAGCAGCAGCATCCATTGACAGGAGCGCCAGCACCCATCGACAGGAGCATCCTGCCTGGGAGCGCTCCCACGGAGCGTAAGTGCGGTAAGGGGCCGTGTCAATCCCTGGCCATACGGCTAATTTGGGAGATTACGACCGCATTGTCCGTGATCTGCGGCAATATCCTCACATTCCCCGTCTTGGGGCTAATAACGGACAGAAACTTCCATGACTCTTGACGAACGAAAGCCGTGATCCCTAGCCTCCACTGCCGTGGGAGCGTTCCCACTACTGCGTCCGAAATTGGGGGTTAACGGCGCGAGCGGCATGGATTCGCGCCGCCCCAGGCACCAGTATGGAAGCTCTCCGGCGGTGATTCCGTCGCCGGACCGTTGGTCGTCCGCGTCTTCGCATCGAATCGCCGGCGTCCGGGGCGCAGAGCGCACAAAGGAATGCCATGTTCTTAATACAAAATTCAACAGAGGTGCCGGCGTCGTGACCCGGACCGGCCTCTCACCGGCCAAGCAGGCGCTGCTGGCGCAGCGCCTCAGGGCCGGGAAAGCCGCGAGGGTCACCGTGCCGCCGCGGCCGGTAGGCACCCACCCGCCGCTTTCACACGCGCAGGAGCGCCTGTGGTTCCTGGAGCAGTACGCCCCGGGCACCACCGCCTACACCGTCGCCTTCGCCGTCCGGCTCGACGGCGGTGAGATCGACGACGCGGCCCTGGAGCGCGCCCTCATCGAGGTGGCCCGGCGCCACGAGAGCCTGCGCACCCGGTTCGTCACCACCGACGACGGGACGCCGGAGATCGTGCTGGACGACGAGCCCGTCGTGGAGCTGCGGCTGTCGCAATCGGACGACCCCGCCACCGTGCGGGAGGAGGTCCAGGCGGAGCTGGACCGGCCGTTCGACCTGGCGGCAGGCCCGCTGCTGCGGTTGCTCCTGGTCCGGCTCGCCGCCCGCGAGCACGTGCTGCTCCTGACCATGCACCACGCCGTCACCGACGGCTGGTCGTGCGACATCCTGGTGGAGGAGCTGCTCGCCCTGCACGAGGCGTACCGGACCGGGACCGAGGCCGGTCTCGCCGACCCGCCCGTGCAGTACGGCGACTACGCGCTCTGGGAACGCGGGCGGACCCACGAGGACGACATCCGTTACTGGCGGGAGCGGCTGGCCGGGCTGCCGCCGCTCGAACTGCCGACCGACCTGCCCCGCCCGCCAGAGCAGGGTTCCGCGGGGGCCGCCCACGGCATCGTGCTGGACCGCGAGCTTGCGGACGCGCTCACGGCGCTGGGCGGGGCGAACGGCGCGACGCTGTACATGACGCTGCTCGCCGCCTTCCAGGTGCTCCTCGCGCGATACTCCGGCCAGGACGACTTCGCGGTGGGATCGCCCGTGTCGGGACGCGACCTGCCGGAGCTGGAGCGGGTCGTGGGGCTCTTCATCAACTCGCTGCCGATGCGGGCGGACCTGTCCGGCGACCCGACCTTCACCGAACTGCTCGGCCGGGTGCGCGAGACGGCGCTGGACGCCTACGCCCACCAGGAGCTGCCCTTCGACCGGCTGGTCGGCGAGCTCGGCGTCGAGCGCGACGTGAGCAGGTCGCCGGTGTTCCAGGTGATGTTCGCGCTGCAGAACTACCGGTCGGCCCCGCTGCGCACCCAGGGCCTGACCATGTCGGCATACCCGTTCGAGGTGACCGCCAGCCGGTTCGACCTCGCGCTCTACCTGATGGACCAGGGCGACGGCCTGCACGGCAACATCACCTACCGCACCGAGCTGTTCCGGCCGGCCACGATCGCGCGCCTGGCGGAGTGCTTCGAGCATCTGCTCAGGTCGATCGTCGCCGATCCCGATGCCCGGGTGTCCGGCCTGGAGTTGCTTCCGGCGGCCGAGCGCGACCGCGTGCTCGCTTTCGCGGGAGCGGCGCCCGAGGCCCTGGCGCCCGCCGCGGACGCGTTCGGCGGGGCGTCGTCGCTGCACGAGGTGATCGCCGCGCAGGCGGCCCGCACCCCGTCCGCGACCGCCGTCGTGTGCGGCGGCGAGGCGCTCACGTACGCCGAGCTGGACGCGGCGGCCGACCGGCTCGCCCGGCGGCTGCGCGGGCTCGGCGTGCGGCGCGACGACCGTGTGGCGATCTGCCTGGAGCAGTCCACCGGGCTCGCGGTCGCGGTGCTCGGCGTGCTCAAGGCGGGCGCGGCCTACCTGCCGCTCGACCCGGAGCACCCGCGCGGCCGGCTCGAGTACGTCCTGGCCGACGCCGCGGCATCGATCGTCGTGACCACCCCGGACCTGCGCGACCGGCTCCCCGATGACGTCACCGCCGTAAACCTCGGGGAGGACGCGCCGGAGCCCGGTGACGCCATGGAGCCCGCGGCGCGGGGCGACCTCGCGTACGTGATCTACACCTCCGGCACCACCGGGCGGCCCAAGGGCGTCGCGGTGCAGCACCACGAGGTCCTGGTCTACCTCGCCGGGGTCCGCGAACGGCTGGGCGTGGAGCCCGGCTCGTCCTTCGCCCTGCTCCAGTCCCTGGCCTTCGACTTCGGTGTCACGGTCTTCTACCTGTGCCTGATGACCGGCGGCACGCTGCACCTGGTGCCCTCGCGCACCGCCGGTCCCGAGCTGGCGGAGATCTTCCGGCGGACCGGGATCGACTACCTGAAGATCACGCCGTCCCATCTGGCCGCGCTGCTCGCCGACGCCGGGCCCGAGGACCTGCTGCCCAGGAAGCTGCTGCTCCTCGGCGGCGAGGCGGCTCCGCGCGGCTGGGCGGCCGAGCTGGCGGCGACGGGCCGTTGCCGGGTCGTCAACCACTACGGGCCGACCGAGGCCACCGTGGGCGTGACGACCTACGACGTCGCCCGGCTGCCCGCTCCCGACGGCCCGGCGGAGGCGAGCGTGAGCCTGCCGATCGGCTCGCCGCTGCCCGGGGCGCGGGCGTACGTGCTGGACGAGCGGTTGCGGCCGGTGCCGGCGGGAGTGCCCGGGGAGATCTACCTCGGTGGCGACCGGCTGGCCCGCGGCTACCTGAACCGGCCGGGCCTGACAGCCGACCGGTTCCTCCCCGACCCGTACGGCCCGCCCGGGTCGCGTATGTACCGCACCGGCGACCTCGGCCGCTGGACCGCCTCGGGCGACCTGGAGTTCCTCGGCCGCCGCGACCTGCAGGTGAAGATCCGGGGTTACCGGGTCGAGCTCGGCGAGGTCGAGTCGGTGCTGGCCGACCATCCGGACGTGGCGCAGGCCGTGGTCGAGCCGCGCGGCGAGCAGCTCGTCGCCTACCTCGTCCCCGCCGCCGGGGAGGCCGGGGACACCGCGGCCGTGCGCGCATGGCTGGCCGACCGGCTGCCCGCGTACATGATCCCCTCGCGCTACGCCTGGCTGGACGAGCTGCCGCTCAAGTCGCACGGCAAGGTGGACCGCTCGCGGCTGCCCGAGCCGGAGGCCGACGTGCCGGCGGCCGAATACGTCTCCCCGGCGCCCGGCGCCGAGGAGGACGTGGCCCGCGTCTGGGCGGAGGTGCTGGACGTCGAGCGCGTGGGGGCGCTTGACGACTTCTTCGCCCTGGGCGGCCACTCGCTGCTGGCGATGCGGGTCATCGCCCGGCTGCGCAAGGCGCATCCGGACCGGCAGATCACGGTGCTCGACGTGTTCAAGCACCGCACCGTCCGAGAGCTGGCCCGGCTGCTCACCGCCGAGGGGGACGTGCCGCGTTCCCTGCTGCACCGGCTCACCCCCGCCAGGACCGCCACCACCACTTTGGTGTGCGTGCCGTACGGCGGGGGCAGCGCCGTGGTCTACCAGCCGCTCGCCGACGCGCTGCCGGACGACTGGGCGCTCTACTCGGTCGCCGTGCCCGGCCACGAGCTGGGCGAACAGGCCCGGCCGTTCGACGAGGTCGTTCTCGACTGCGTGGCCGAGATCTCCGAGATCATGGACAGGAACGGCGGCTCGCTGGTGCTGTACGGCCACTGCGGCCTCGGCGTCATGCTGTCCGCCGAGATGGCCCGGAGGCTGGAGGCGGACGGCCGCACGGTGGACGCGCTGTACCTCGGCGGCGTGTTCCCCTTCGCCCGTCCCGGCCGCGGCCTGAACTGGCTCGGGGCCTTCTTCGACCGCCTCACCAGCGACCAGCAGCGGGTCAACGCCCTGACCGCGGCCGGGCTCGACGTGGAGGACCTCGGCCGGGAACAGGTCAAACTCATCGTGCAGAACCGCCGCGAGGGCACCCGCGCCGCCGAGCGGTACTTCACGCGGATCTTCGAGGAGGGCGACGGCCCGGCGCTGCGCGCGCCGGTGATCTCCGTGGTCGGCGAACGCGACCCGGCGGCCGAGTTCTACCAGGAACGTTACAAGGAGTGGCACTGCCTGTCAGAGGAGACGGCGTGCGTCGTCCTCGACGAGGCCGGGCACTTCTTCCTGCGCTATCGCAACGAGGAGCTGGCCGACATCGTCACCGGCACCCACCATGCGCTCGCCTCCGGGCGTACGGAGGGGATGGAACGGGACGAAGGCCGCACCTGGTGGCTGCAGGGCGTCTCGCGCCGGGCCCATACCGTGTCCGCCGAGACCGGGGCCCAGGCGAGCGGGGCGCGGGACGGCGTGGACGGTAGGGACGATGCGGAGGGCACGCGGGTGCGCGTCGGCCCGCCGCCCAGCATGCGGCGGTTCCTCGTCGTCGCGGCCGGACAGCTCGTCTCGATGACCGGCTCCGCGCTGACCGAGTTCGCCATCCCGCTGTGGATCTACCTCACCACCGGCTCGCTCGCCAGGTTCGCGCTGTTCTCCGTGCTCGGCCTGCTGCCCGGCATGCTCGTCGCCCCGCTGGCCGGAGCCATCGTCGACCGGTTCGACCGGCGCAAGGTCATGATCGCCGGTGACGCCGCCGCCGGCGGCACCCAGCTCATGCTGGGACTGCTGCTGTGGACCGGCAACCTGCAGGTCTGGCACATCTATCCGCTGCTGGTCTGCCTGTCGGTCTCGCTCACCTTCCAACGGCTCGCGTACGGCTCGGCGATCCCGCAGCTCGTGCCCAAACGGTTCCTCGGGCACGCCAACGGCGTCGTCCAGATGGCCACCGGCACCGCGCAGCTCATCGTGCCGCTGATCGCGGTCGGGCTGATGGCGGCGATCGGTCTCGAGGGCATCCTCGTCATCGACGTGGCCAGTTACGTCGTCGCCACGCTCACCGTCGCGCTCATCCGCTTCCCGGGGACGATGGCCTGGAAGCGGCGGGAGAGCGTGCTCGCCGAGATGATGGGCGGAATCCGCCACTCCTGGGGCAACCGGGGCTTCCGCGCGATGCTGTTCTACTTCGCGGTGCTGAACATCTTCCTGTCCCCGCTGTTCATGATGATCTCGCCGCTGGTGCTGTCGTTCGGGACGCTGGCCGAGGTCGGCCGGGTGTCGTTCGCGGGCGGGCTCGGCGCCTTCCTCGGCGGCCTGGCCATGGCCGCATGGGGCGGGCCGCGCCGCAGGCGGCTGCTCGGCGTGCTGCTGTCGACGCTCGCCCTGTCGGTGTTCTGCCTGCTGACCGGCCTGCGCCCCGACCTGTTCCTCATCGCGGTCGGCGCGTTCGGCATGTCGCTGTGCCTCACCCTGCTGAACGGCGTCTACGCCACGATCATCCAGGTCAAGGTGCCGCAACGGTTCCACGGCCGGGTCATCGCGCTGAACACGCTGATCGCCTGGTCCACCCTGCCGATCGGGTTCGGCCTGGTCGCGCCGTACGGCGCGCAGGTCTTCGAGCCGCTGCTCGCCCCCGACGGGCCGCTCGCCGGCACGGCGGGCGCTCTGCTCGGCACCGGCGCGGGCCGCGGGATCGGTTTCATGTACGCCTGCTTCGCCGTGGCGATCGCGATCATCGCGCTGGTCGCGCTGCGGATCCGGGTGCTGCGCCGGTTCGACACCGACGTGCCCGACGCCCTGCCGGACGACGTCGTCGGCTACCAGGCGCTGACCGAACGCATGGCGGCCGCCCGCACGGACGCTCAGCCGGACGCGCGGACGGACCCGGGGACGGCCCTCGAGCGCGAGAAGGAGCACGCATGACGGGGACGACGAGGACGCGGCGCCTGCCCGCGCTCACCGTGCCGGAGCTGCTGCGGCTGCGCGCGGAGCAGGAACCCGACGGCGTCGCGATGATCGTGGAGGGGCACGGGACGCTCACCTTCGCCGAGTGGGACCGCAGGTCGGCGGCGCTCGCCGCCGGGCTGGCGGCCCGGGGCGTCGCCCCGGGCGACCGGGTGGCGCTGCACTTCGGCAGCCGCGACTGGATCGACTTCGCCGTGGCGTTCTTCGGGGTGCTCAAGGCGGGCGCGGTGGCCGTGCCGATGTCGGACCGGCTGGCGCCGGCCGAGCTGCGCTACATGATCGAGCACTGCGCGGCGTCGGCGGTGCTGCTCGGCCGGGACCTGACCGCGCCCCCGGGGCCCGGGGAAGGCGCCGCGGAGCCGTGGACCGCGACCCCGGCGGAGCTGGAGGCCGGCTTCGAGCCGGAGACGGCGCCGGAAGGGCCGCGGGTGCGGCCCGGCGACCTGGCGCAGATCCTCTACACCTCCGGCACGACCGGGCGGCCCAAGGGGGTCGGCGCGAGCCACGCCAACCTGGCCTACGGGTGCGTCACGCAGCCCAAGCACCGCAGGTTCGCCCACTCGCGCCACCTGTTGCACGCCTTCCCGATCGGCACCAACGCCGGCCAGACCATGCTGATCAACGCGCTGGACGCCCGGCCGGCCGTGCTGACCCCGGCGAGGTTCACGCCCGGCCGGTTCGCCCGGCTGATCGAGACCTACCGTCCCGGCACCGTGTTCCTGGTGCCCTCCATGGCGATCGAGCTGCTCGACGCCGGGCTGCACGAGCGGCACGACATGTCCAGCGTGGTGCTGCTCGGGTCGGCGGCGGCCGCGCTTCCCCCCGCTCTGTCGGAACGTCTGTCGGCGGCCTTCCCGAACGCGACCGTGACGAACTACTACACGTCCACCGAGGCCGCCCCCGCCCAGACGATCATGATTTACGACCGGACGCGGCCGGCCGCGCTGGGGCGGCCCGCGTTCGGCGGGTCGCTGCGCGTCACGGACGAGGAGGGCGACCCGCTCCCGCCCGGGGAGACCGGCGAGGTGTGGATGCGGTCGCCCACCGCCACCCGGTCCTACTACGGAGACGCCGAGGCCAGCGCCCGGTCGTTCCGCGACGGCTGGGTGCGCATGGGCGACGTCGGATACGTGGACGCCGACGGCTACCTCTACCTCGTCGACCGGGAGAGCGACGTGGTGAAGACCGGCGCGTTCAAGGTGTCCACGCTGCAGGTGGAGGCCGCGCTTCACGAGCACCCGGGGATCGCCGAGGCGGCCGTGTTCGGGCTCCCGCATCCGGTGCTGGGCTCCGTGCTGGGCGCCGCGATCGTGCCCAGACAGGCAGGGCAGGCGGGGCAGGCGGGCAGCCCGGGGCTGTCCGAGAGTGAGGTGCGCGCCTTCCTGATGGACCGGCTGGCCTGGCACGAGCTGCCCGAACGGGTCCTCGTGGTCGACAGCCTGCCCAGGAACCAGTCAGGCAAGGTCATCAAGAAGAAGCTGCCCGCGCTGCTGGGCGGCTCCGTGATCAGCACGACGGAAGGCGAGTGAGATGTCACCGACACTCATCGGCGAGGGGGAGCAGGCCTCCCTCGCACAGCACGGCATGTGGATAACGGAACAGATGGGCTGCGGTGGCCGGGTGTACCACATGCCGCTGGCCATCCGTCTCGACGGCCCCCTCGACGTGGACCGGCTGCTGGCCGCCTGCCACGACGTGGTCCGCGCGCATCCCCAGCTGGCCGCGGCCCTGGCGGAGCGGGACGGCGTGGTGCGCCTGGTGCCCGCCGCCGTGCCGCCGCCGATCAAGTTCGAGGACGTGTCCGGGTTCGAGGACGCCGGGCGTGAGCCGGGCGAGCTGGTCGACCGCGAGACGTCGCTCGCCCTGGACCTGGGGACCGGGCCGGTCGCCCGGTTCACGGTGTTCCGGCTCGCGCCGGAGCGGCACCTGCTGGTCTTCGTCGCCCACCACGCCGTCTTCGACGGCATGTCGAAGGACATCCTGGTGCGCGGCCTGGCCGCCGCGTACGCCGGGCTGCCGTCGCAAGCCCTCCCCCTGACGTACGGCGAGGCCGTCGAGCGGGAGAACGCCCAGGTGGCCAAGCTGCTCGGCGACGCCGCCGAGTTCTGGCACGGCCGCTGGAGCGACCGGCAGGACCTGCGGCTCCCCGGGCTGTCCGGGGTCTCGATCCGCGCCGCGGCCGGCGACGCCGTCGACTTCGCGCTTCCCGCCGATCTCGCCGTCGCCGCCGACAAGATGGGCGTCACCCGGTTCGAGCTGGTGCTCGCCGCGGTGCACACCCTGCTCGCGGCGTACGGCAACGAGGACGCGGCGGTGTCCGTCGACCTGTCCACCAGGATCGAGGAGACGCGGGGCCACATCGGCCTGTTCGTGAACGAGCTGCCGGTGCCGGCCCCCGCCCCGGCCGGGAGGTTCGCCGAGTTCGCCCGCGCCGTACGCGACGAGTTGCGGGCCACGTACCGGTTCCGTGAGGTGCCGCTCGCGCGTGCCGTCGGCGGCGTGAGCCCGCGCACCGCGCTGACGCCGGTGTCGGTCAGCTACCGCAGGCGTGACGGGAGCGAGCCGGAGTTCCCCGGCGTCGAGGCGTCGGTGGACTGGATGGCGTTCAACCAGGCGGTGCGCGGCACGCTGCACCTGCAGGTGGTGGACGCGCAGGACGGCGTCGCGGCCCGGCTGCAGTTCAACCCCCTCGTCCTGAGCCGCTCCGGGTGCGAGAGCGTCGCCGATCACCTGCTCGCCCTGCTGCGCGCGGTGGCCGCCGCTCCTGACGCCGACGTGGCCGACCTGCCGCTGCCGTCCCCGGTGGTCGACGGCGCGGTCGAGCCGTCCTTCGCCCGTGCCGGGGACGTCCGTGCGGAGGAGCCGTCCCCCTCGGCGCGGGGCGGTGCGGCGGACGCCGTGCCGTACCTCGCGGAGGTGGGCGAGATCTGGCGCGAGGTGCTCGGCATGCCGGAGATCGGCCCGGACGAGGACCTGTTCGACCTCGGCGGGCACTCGCTGTCGATCACTCAGATCATCGCGAAGGTCCGCGAGCGGATGGACGTGGAGTTGTCCTTCGACGTGTTCTTCGACGACCCGACGATCAACGGGATCGCGGCGGAGGTCGTCCGGCTGCGGGAGGAGGCGTGATGCGGGAGCGCGTCGCCGAGCTGGTGTCGAAGGCGAGCGGCGGCGACCTGGCCGTCGCCGACATCCTGGCGGCTGAGTGCAGCCTGCCCGCGCTCGGTCTCACTTCGATCGCCTATCTCCGGCTGATCGACCTGCTGGAGGTCGAGTTCGACTGTGACGTCGACCTGGACGGCGGCCATCTCGACACGCTCGACGGCCTGGTCGAGCACATCGCGGGGCAGCGGAAGTGACCGCGAGCCCGCCGGCGCAGGTCACCGGTCTCACGGCCCTGCCGCCGCGCACCGTGGAGTTCCGCGGCGCGCGGGGCGGGCAGGCCGCGCTCACCTGGGGCCAGCAGGGAATCTGGCGCTCCACGCGGTGGCTGGACGACGGCGACCCCTACTTCAACCTGGCCTGGACCCTGCCGGTAACCGGCGCGGCCGGTCTGGACGCCGTGCTGCGCGCCGTGGGCCGACTCGTCGAGCGGCACGAGACGCTGCGCACGGCGTTCGCCCGCGCCGGGGAAGGCGCCGGGGAAGGCGACGGGGAAGGCGGGGAGGACGGCGGGGAGGACACCGTCCAGCGGGTGAGCCGCGAGGGCCGGCTCACCGTGGGCGTGTACGAGGCGGCGGCCAGGCCGATGAGCGCGGCCAAGGAGCTGGCCGCGGAGCTGGCCGCGACCGGGTTCGACTACGCGGCCGAGCTGCCGATCCGGTGCGCGGTCGTCTGCCAGAGGGGCCGCCCGCGGGTGCTGGCGCTCGCGTTGTCCCATCTGGCGCTCGACGGCTGGTCGCTGAACATGGTGGCGGCGGAGTGGCCGCGGCTGGTCGCAGGGGAGGACCTGCCCGAGCCGGGCCGGCAGCCGCTCGACCAGGCGGCGTTCGAGCGGTCGGACTCGCCGCCCGGCGGCCAGGCGTTGTGGCACTGGCGGACCGGTCTGGCGTCCGCCCCGCGTTCGATGTTCGACTTTCCGATGCGCGAACCCGAGGAGCCGCGCTTCGTCCGGCACGGGATGGACTCCCCGGCGGCGGCCGTCGCCGCCGAGGCGCTGGCCGCCCGGCACGGCGTGACGACGTCCAGCGTGCTCACGGTCGCGAGCGCCGCGCTGCTGGCCGCCGTCACCGGGCACCGTACGGCGGCGCTGCAGCTCATCGTGTCGAACCGGCACCACCCGGGGATGGAGGCGATGGCCGGGCCCGCCGCCCAGGACGGGCTGTGCGTCATCGAGCTGGGGGCCGGAGCGACGTTCGCCGACGCGCTGCGGCACGGACATCGCCGAACTATGGCGACCTACCGCAACGGGCACTACGACCCCGCGCTCGTGCACGCCGCGTGGGAGGCGGAGGCGTGGGACCGCGGCGCCGACATCGACCTGGACGCGTTCTTCAACGACGTCAGGCAGGCGGGCCGCTGGCAGGGCCTGCCGCCGGTCGATCCCGGGGACGCCGCCGCGCTCGCCACACTCCGGGCCAGGACCCGCACGTTCTTCGTCGGCGCCTACTCGAAGGTCAAGGCGAGGATCTTCTTCGCCACCGGCCCGACCCCGTCCACCTGCGAGTTCTACGTGCTCGTGGACACGGCCTTCCTGCCCGGCGACGTCGCCGGGCGGATGCTCACCGGCCTGGAGGAACTACTGGTCCGGGCGGTCTCGGAGGAGGTGCCGCTGGACCGGGTCGCGAAGGTCGCGGGCCTGGACCCGGTGCCGCGCCCCACCGGATGGACCGCGATCGGCCACGACTGGGTGGACCTGCCGGCGACCGAGGAACTGCTGCGCCGCGCGTGCGGGACCGACCTGGCCGCGGTCGTGGTCGAGGACGCCTCGGACGGAGCCGGAGCCGGAGCCGGAGACGGGGCGGCGGCCCGGCTGACCGGGTATCTCGTCGCGTCTCCCGGGCTGGACACGCCCGAGGCCGTCCACAGCGCCGTGATGCGCGCCGCGGCCGGCCGGACCGACGTGCTCGCCCCCCACCACTACGTCCTGTGCGCGGCGCCGCCGGCCGGCCCCGCGGGCTGGCCCGCCTGTCCCCGCCTGATCGAGGGCGGTGGCCGGGCCCCGTCTTCCGCAATGACCGTCTTGGGAAGGTGACATGACCGACTCCCCGATGCTCGTGGTCGTCAACGACGAGGAGCAGTACTCCGTATGGTGGAGCGACCGCGAGCCGCCCGCCGGGTGGCGGGCCACCGGCTTCGCCGGCACGCGGCAGGAATGCCTGGACCACATCGAGACGGTGTGGACCGACATGCGCCCGCTGAGCGTACGCGACCAGGAGACGCTGAGCGTACGCGACCAGGAGACGCTGAGCGTACGGGCCCCGGCGACGCCGAGCTCCCGGGACAGATGACCAGCGCGGAGCGCCGCGCCGCGCTGATCGAGAAGCTTGCCGGGCTGCCCCCCGAGCGACGGGCGGCGCTGCTGCGCTCCCTCGGGGGCGCGTCGCGCGACCCCGGCGGCCAGGAGTGGCCGCTGTCGCCGGGCCAGGAGCGCCTGTGGTTCCTCAGCCGCTTCGACCCCGGCGACACCGGTTACAACACGCCCTGGTGCATGCGGCTGCGCGGGCCGCTCGACGTGGACGCGCTGACCGCGGCGTTCACCCGGATCGTGGAGCGGCACGAGGTGCTGCGGACCCGCTTCCGCCTGCGCGGCGACGCGCCCGTGCAGGTCGTGCTGCCGCCGGAGCCGGTGCCGCTGGAGAGGATCGCGCCGTCCGGCGAGGCGGACCTCGACCGGGCGCTGAAGGAGTTCGTCGAGCGCCCGTTCGACCTGGAGAACGCGCCTCCCCTGCGGGTCGGCCTGGCCGTGCCGGGCGAGGACGACGCGGTCGTCTGCATCGTCCTGCACCACATCGTGATGGACGGCTGGTCGCTCGACGTGCTCCTGCGCGAGCTCACGGAGTGCTACGCCGCCGGGCGCGAGGGGCGTGAGCCCGAGCTGCCGGAGCTGCCCACGCAGTATCCCCGCTTCGCCGTGCAGGAGAGGCGGCGGGACCACACGCAGGGCCTGGAGCACTGGACGAGCCGCCTGGCCGGCGCTCCCACGCTGGACCTTCCGGCCGACCGTCCCCGCCCGGCCCGCTGGTCGGGGCGCGGCGGACGCGAGGAGCTGCTGCTGCCGCCGGAGGAGATCACTCCGTTGGAGAAGGTGGCCAGGAAGCGGCGCTGCACGTCCTTCATGGCCCTGGCCGCCGCCTACCAGGCGACGCTCGCATCGGCGTCGGGCCAGACCGACTTCTGCGTCGGCGTGCCGGTGGCCGGCCGGCCCCGCAGCGAGCTGGCGCCGCTGATCGGCTACTTCGGCAACACGATGGTGCTGCGCGCCGACCTGTCCGGCGACCCGTCGTTCCACGAGCTGCTGGACCGTGTGCGCGAGGCGACCCTGGCCGGGATGCGGCACGCGGAGGTGCCGTTCGAGCACGTCCTGGCCGCGCTGCGCGTCCCCCGCGACATCAGCAGGCCGCCGCTGTGCCAGGCGATGTTCAACCTGCACAACCTGCCCAAGGACGATCTGCTGGGGACCCGGTTCGCCGACCTCGACCGGGAGGTCTACGTGGTCCCGCCCAGCCACACCAAGGCCGAGATCTCGATGGACCTGTGGCGGGGCCCGGAGGGGCTGGGCGGTGTCCTCGACTACAGCAGCGATCTGTTCGCGCCCGCGACGGCGCGCCGCCTCGTCGGCGCTTTCGCCGAGGTCGTACGGCGGGCCGGGGCCGACCCCGACCTCCCGCTGTCCGCGCTGGGCGGCCCGTTCCCGAAGTGAGAGGTGTTGAAAGTGAGTGACGCGGTGAGCGGCGTGACCAGCCCTGATACGGCGCTCGCGCTGATCCGCCGGTGGCGTGACGCGAGCCCCGACGCGGTCGCGGTGAGCGGTGCCGACGGCGTGCTGACATACCGGGAGCTGCACGACAGGGTCGACCGGCTGGCGGCGCTGCTGCGCGCCCGCGGAGTCGGCCCGGAGGTCCCGGTCGGCCTGTGCCTGGAGCGCTGCCCCGGCATGGTCGTCGCCCTGCTCGCCGTGTGGCGGGCCGGCGGCGCCTACGTGCCGCTCGACCCGGGCTTCCCCGAAGAGCGGCTCCGGTTCATGCGGGAGGACGCGGGCATCCGGCTGGTGCTGGCCGGCCAGGGCGTCGAGTCCCGGCTGCTCGAGGGCGTCCCCGACGTCGTCGAGCTTGCCCAGGACGGCGTTCCCGTCGCCGGCGGGGCGTCCGGTGATGGCGGCGTGCCATCCGACGGCCCGGTGGGGGATGCGGTGGGTGACGCGGTGGGCGACCTGGCCTACCTCATGTACACCTCCGGTTCCACCGGCAGGCCCAAGGGGGTCGCCGTCCCGCACGGCGCGGTGGTCAACCTGCTGGAGTCCTTCGCCTCCCTGCTGGAGCTCACCCCGCGGGACGCCTGGCTGGCGGTCACCACGCTGTCGTTCGACATCTCGGTGCTCGAGCTCCTCCTGCCGCTCGCCTGCGGCGCCCGCGTGGTGGTCGCGTCCGGGCACGAGACGGCGGACGGCCGCGCCCTGCGGTCGCGCGCCGTGGCCGAGGCGGTCACGATCATGCAGGCGACCCCGGCGAGCTGGCGCATCCTGCTCGAGTCCGGCGGGGTCCCCGAGAACGTCGCGACCCGGCTGTGCGGGGGCGAGGCGCTGCCCCGCGACCTCGCCGACGCTCTCCTTGAGGGAAGCGCCGGGCTCTGGAACGTGTACGGCCCGACCGAGACGACGGTCTGGTCGACGGCCGGGCGCGTCAGCCCGTCGCCCGCCGCCGTCGACCTGGGCGAGCCCATCGGCAACACGACGGTGCACATCCTCGGTCCCGACGGGCGTCCCGTGCCGCCCGGCGAGGCCGGCGAGCTGCACATCGGCGGCGCGGGCCTGGCCAGGGGATACCGCGGCATGCCGGGCCAGACGGCGGCCAGGTTCCTGCCCGACCCGTTCTCCGCGGCGCCGGGGGCCCGCCTGTACGCCACGGGCGACCTCGCGAGGATCGAGAACGGCAGGCTCTGCTATCTGGGCCGGGCCGACCAGCAGGTGAAGGTGCGCGGGTTCCGGATCGAGCTCGGCGAGATCGAGACCGTGCTGCGGGCCGCGCCCGAGGTGGCCGACGCCGCCGTCGGCGTCTGCGACGGCCCGGACGGGCTGCCGCGCCTGGTCGCCTACGTCGTGCGCGCGGCCGGGGAGCCCGAGGAGGCCGACCTGTGGCCGTCCCTGCGTGACCGGCTGCGCCGCGACGTGCCCGAATACATGGTGCCCGCGCACCTCGTGATGCTGGACGCCCTGCCGCTCACCCCGAACGGCAAGCTCGACCGCAAGGCCCTGCCCGTGCCCGAGTGGACCCGGGCGCGGAGCCGGCCGTACCGGCAGCCGTCCACGCCGCTGGAGCAGGACCTCGCGGCGATGTGGGGGGAGGTGCTCGGCATCGCGGAGCCGGTCGGCGTCGACGACGACTTCTTCGAGCTGGGCGGGCACTCGCTGACCGCCACCCAGATCATCGCCAGGATCCAGGCGCGCTTCGCGACCAGCGTGCCGATCGTGGTGCTGTTCGAGAACCCCACGGTGGCCGAGCTGGCGGCGGCGATGGACCGGCTCGACGACGACGACCTGGACCTGACCGAGATCGCCGCGCTCCGCGACGAGCTCGACGGCCTCAGCGCCGAGGACCTGGCGGCCGTGCTCGACGAGATGGCGTCGGACAGATGAGGGCGCCCCTGTCCCCGGGCCAGGAACGGCTCTGGCTGCTGCAGAGGCTGGACCCCGCCGACGCCTCCTACACCATGTACACCGTCCGCAGGCTGCGTGGACCTCTCGACGCGGACGCCCTGGAAGGGGCGCTCGCGGACGTGGTGGCCCGCCACGAGGGCCTGCGCACCCGGTTCGAGGAGGAGGACGGCGTCCCCTGGGCGGTCGCCGGGCCGCCGGGGGCGGCGGAGTCGGTCCCGCCGGTCGAACGGATCCAGGCCGGCGACGAGGAGCACGCCCGGCGGATCGTCGCCGAGCGGGTGAACGCGCCGTTCGACCTCGCCGAGGGCGTGCCGCTGCGCGTCGCGCTGATCGCGATCGGCGCGCTGGACCACGTGCTGTGCGTCACGATGCACCACATCATCGGCGACGGCTGGTCGCTGGGGATCCTCTTCGACGACCTGGCGGAGTGCTACACCGCGCGCCTGCACGGGCGCGCGCCGAGCCTGGCGCCGCTGCCGGTCCAGCCGTCCGACTACGCCCGCTGGCAGCGCCGCCGCGCCGAGCGCGCGGTGCCGTACTGGCAGGAGCGGCTGGCCGATCCGCCGCCGCCCGAGCTGCCCTGCGGTGTGGGAAACGGGGGCGAGGGTCCCGGGGACTTCCAGGTCGTCCGGCTGGGCCGGGAGGTCGCGGCCGAGCTGGACCGGCTCGCCCGCGACCACAGGACCACCCTGTTCACCGTGCTCATGGCGGCCTACCAGGTGCTGCTGCACCGCCATACCGGCCACACCGACGTTCTCGTCGGCACGGCCGTGGCCGGCCGCGACCGGGTCGAGCTGGAGCCGATGATCGGCTACCTCTCGCAGACCGTCGTGCTGCGCGGCGACCTCGACGGCGACCCGTCGTTCACGGAGCTGCTCGGGCGCACCAGGCAGGAGACGCTGACGGCGCTGAGCCGGCCCTCGGTGCCGTTCGAGCGGATCGGGCATCCCGCCGAGGCGCTGATGCCGACCATGTTCATCCTGCATACCCAGGACCTCGGACCCACCCGGCCGTTCGGCGACCTGTCCGTCGGCTTCTTCCCCGACGGCTACCGGCAGGTCAAGCTCGGCCTGTACGCCGAGGCGTGGTTCGAGGACGGCGAGATCGTCGTGTCGTTCGGCCACGACGGGTCCAGCGGCTCTCCCCACGAGGCGGAGGCCGTCCGCCGGCTCGCCGACCGTTTCCTGCTCCTGCTGGAGTCGGCGGTGGCCGAGCCGCATCGGCGGATCTCCGAGCTGCGCCTGTGGACCGGCGACGACGAGAGCGACATCCGCGCCATGGCCGGCGACGGCGCCGACGCCGCCGGACTCGTGGTTCCCGAGACGACGGTTCCCGAGATGATCGCGGGGGTCGTCCGCCGCACGCCCGGCGCCGTCGCGGTTGTCTGCGGGGAGACCGAGGTCACCTACGCCGAACTGGACCGGCGGGCGGCGCGGCTCGCCGCCGCGCTGCGGGCCCGGGGCGTGCGCTCCGGCGACGTGGTCGGCGTCTGCCTGCCCCGTTCTGTCGAGGCGATCACCGCGTTGCTCGCCGTCTGGCGGGCCGGCGCGGCCTACATGCCGTTCGAGCCGGACGAGCCGGAGGAACGGCTGGCCTTCTCGCTCGCGGACGCCGGGGCGACGCACGTGATCACGACCCGGGCGTTGCCCGCCGGGCTCACCGCCGTCGACCCGCTGGACGGCGCGGACGGCGCGGACGGCGCGGACGACGCGGCCCCCGGCGACCCGGAGGGACCGGAGGAGGCGCGCCCGGGTGACGTGGCCTACGTGATCTCCACCTCCGGCTCGACCGGCAGGCCCAAGGGCGTCGCCGTCGAGCACCGCGCCATCGCGGCCCGGATCCGGTGGATGCGGGAGGAGTACGGCCTGGCGCCCGGAGAGCGCGTCGTCCAGTTCGCGTCGCTGAGCTTCGACACGCACCTCGAAGAGGTCTTCCCCACGCTCGCCGCGGGAGCGGCCCTGGTGCTGCTGCCCGGCGGGGCGGCGACGCTGCCCGACCTGCTGGCCGCCCCGGGCGGGGAGCGGATCACGATGCTCGACCTGCCCACCGCCTACTGGCACCACCTGGTCGAGGAGATCGACCAGATCGCCTGGCCGCCCGCGCTCCGCCTGGTCGTCATCGGCGGCGAGCAGGCGTCCGGGGGCGCGGTGGCGCGCTGGCGCGGCCGGTTCGGCGACCGCGTCCGCCTGGTGAACACCTACGGCCCGACCGAGGCCGCGGTCATCGCGACCGCGGCCGACCTCGGCGCGACGCCGTACGGCAGGCCCCCGATCGGCCGGCCCGTCGGCGCGACGACGGTCCACCTGCTCGACGCGGCCGGGGCGCCGGTCCCGAAGGGCGTGATCGGCGAACTGGTCATCGGCGGCGCCGGGGTGGCGCGCGGTTACCTGCGCCGCCCGGCGCTCACGGCCGCCGCCTTCGTCCCCGACCCGCTGGGGCCGCCGGGATCGCGGAGGTACCGCACCGGCGACCGGGCGCGCTGGAACGAGGACGGCACGCTGGAGTTCCTCGGGCGGCTCGACGGGCAGCTCAAGGTCCGCGGCTTCCGCATCGAGCCGGGCGAGGTCGAGGCGCGGCTGCTCGACCATCCGGGGGTCGGCCAGGCGTTCGTCACCGTCCACGCCGAGGAACTGGTGGCGTACGTGACCGGGACCGTGACCGGGGAGGAGCTGGCCGCGCACCTCGCGCGGACCCTGCCCCGCCATCTCGTCCCGACCGCCTGGGTCGTGCTCGACGCGCTGCCGCTCACCAGCCGCGGCAAGGTGGACCGCGCGGCGCTGCCCGCGCCGGTGCGGGCTTCGTCGGCCGGGCACGTCCCGCCGAGCACGGACGCGGAGCTGCTGGTGGCCGAGATCTGGGCGGAGCTGCTCGGCGTCGGTTCCATCGGCGCGAACGACGACTTCTTCACCCTGGGCGGGCACTCGCTGCTCGCGACGAGGATCGCGGCCCGGCTGCGCCGGGCGACCGGCGTGGAGGTCCCGGTCCGCACGATCTTCGAGCGGCGCACGGTGGCCGAGCTGGCGGTCGCGCTGGAGGACCTGCTGGTGGCCGAGCTGGAGGAGCTCTCGGACGAGGAGGCCGAGCGGCTGCTGTCGTCCGCCGACCACTGACCGCGAGGCGGGCGCCTGTGTTTCCCGGGCGGCCGCCTCATGCCGTCCGAGCGCGTTCTGGGCGGCGCTGTGGGTCAAGGCGGCAGGGTCAGGAGGCCGGCGGTCGAGCCGGTGCACCGCGGGCCACCGGTTGGCGCCGTCTCCGCGACCGCCTCACCCGCACAGGCGCGGCCTGGAGACTGACACCACTCGACCGTTCCCGGGTCTGGCCGCCGTGCCGGCAGGGCAAAACCGCCGCGCACCCTCGGGTGCGCGGCGGTCTCGTCGTTGCGGTCTCCTCGCGGCCGCGGCGCGTCAGGCGGAGGTGCGGATCACCAGGTGCGTGTCGAGGATGACGACCGGCTGCTCCAGCGGCTCGCCGTTGATCCGGGCGATCAGGAGCTGGACCATCTGCCGGCCCATCGCCTCCGTGGGCTGGTGCACGCTCGTCAGCTGCGGATCGGTGTGCAGCGCCACCTTGGAGTCCTCGAAGCCGATCAGCGCGACGTCGTCGGGCACGACCAGCCCCTGCTCCTTCAGCACCCGCAGCGCGCCGACCGCCATCGGGTCGGACGCCGTGAACACGGCGTCCAGGTCGGGGTGACGGGCGAGCAGGTCGCGCATGCCCGCCTCCCCGCTCTCCTCGGAGAAGTCGCCGTACGCGACGCGCTCGGTCATACCGGTGGCCAGCAGCGCGTCGCGGTATCCGGCGAGACGGTCGACACCCACGCCCATGTCCTGCGGACCGGCGATGGTGGCGATCTTGGTACGGCCCTTGGAGAGCAGGTACTTGACCGCCTGCCGGGCGCCGGCCCGGTTGTCCATGTCGACGAAGCTGTACGGGTTGAGCCCGACCGGGCGGCCACCCAGCACGGTCGGCACGCCCAGCTCCTCCAGCCGTCCCGGCAGCGGGTCGGCGCCGTGCACCGAGGTGAGCAGCACGCCGTCGACGTGCTGGCCGGTCAGGTAGTGCTCCAGCCGGTCGTGCTCGGCACGGTTCTGCGCCATCGTCAGGATGAGCTGGAGGCCGGTCTCCGCCAGGGCGGAGCCGATGCCGCGGATCAGCCCGGCGAAGTACGGCTCGTCGAAGACGCGCTGCTCCGACTCCGACACCACCAGCGCGATGGTGTCGGTCCGATTGGTCACGAGGGTGCGCGCCGCCCGGTTGGGCACGTAGCCCAGCTCCTGAATCGCCAGTAACACCGCGTCGCGGGCGCGGTCGCTCACCTTCGGCGAGCCGTTGATGACCCGCGACACGGTGCCGCGGCCGACCCCGGCGCGCGCGGCGACCGCTTCCAGAGTCGGCCGGCCTCCGGAACGGCGGTCCCCGTTCATCTATACTGCCCCCTTATCGCGTCTGCGCTTATTGTGCCCGACCCAGAAGCCCGCCGTGTCTGATGGCGTCGGCGTACCACAAAGCGCTTGATTTCATGGTCCTCGCCTGGGTCTCGTAGTCGACGTACACGAGACCGAAGCGCTTGCCGTAGCCCCAGGCCCACTCGAAGTTGTCCATCAGGGACCAGGCGAAGTACCCCTGCAGCGGAATGCCCGACTCGATGGCCGTGTGGCAGATCCGCAGGTGGGCGTCGATGTAGTCCACCCGCTCGGGGTCGTGCACCGCGCCGTCCTCGCCGATCACGTCGTCGTAGGCGGCGCCGTTCTCCGAGATGTAGAGCGGGACCCGCGGATACTCGTCGGTGAGCCGCTGCAGCATCTCGAGCAGGCCGCTGCCGTCGACCTCCCAGCCCATGGAGGTGACCGGGCGGCCGCCGTTGACGAAGCCCACGTGCTCGCTGCCGATCCACGGCGACCCGGAGTCCGTCGGCGCGGCGGCCGCGGACGCCGCGCCGCCGGGCGCGCCGGAGACGGTGAAGCGGCTGTAGTAGTTGATCAGCAGCATGTCGATCGGTGCCGCGATCGTGGCCAGGTCGCCGTCGTGGATGAACTCCATGTCGGACAGGTGGCTCAGGTCGGCCAGCACGTCCTCCGGATAGGAGCCCTTGAGCAGGGCGTCCAGGAAGAAGCGGTTCTGCAGCCCGTCGATGCGGCGGGCGGCGTCCTGGTCGGCCTCGCTGTTCGTGGCGGCCGTGACCGGGTAGACGTTGACGCACCCGCCGATCAGCGAGTCGGGGTTCTGCGCCCGCATCGCCTGGACGGCCAGACCGTGCGCGAGGTTGAGGTGGTGCGCGGCGCGCAGCGCGGCGGCCGGCTCGCGCCGTCCGGGGGCGTGCTCGCCCGATGCGTAGCCGAGGAACGCGGCGCACCAGGGCTCGTTGACCGTGCTCCAGTTCCTGACCCGGTCGCCGAGCTCGGCGTGCACGGTCGCGGCGAAGTCGGCGAAGCGCTTCGACGTGTCACGCGACGGCCACCCGCCCGCGTCTTCCAGGGCCTGGGGGAGGTCCCAGTGGTAGAGCGTCAGCCACGGGTCGATGCCGTAACTGAGCAGCTCGTCGACGAGCCTCTTGTAGAAGTCGAGGCCCTTGCGATTGTACGCGCCGGAGCCGTCGGGCTGGATCCGCGGCCAGGAGACGGAGAACCGGTAGGCGGTGAGGCCGAGGTCCGCCATGAGCTTGACGTCCTCGCGATACCGGTTGAAGTGGTCGATCGCGATTTCGGCGGTGTCGCCGCCCACGATCCGCCCGTCCTGACTGCAGAAGGTGTCCCAGATGGAGCGGCCCCGCCCGTCGGCGGCGAGGGCGCCCTCGATCTGGTAGGCGGAGGTGGCGGCGCCCCAGACGAACCCGGTGGGGAACATCACACTGGGGGCCTCTGCCTCGGGACGTGTGCCTTGCGTTGTCACGCCTTGACCGCACCTTCCATGAGTCCGCCGATGATCTGTCGGCCGAACAGGATGAAGACGACGATGAGCGGGAGAATCGACAACAGCGTGCCGCTGAAGATCAGCACGTAGTCCGTCCCGTACTTCGCGTTGAGCGAGTTGATGGCGACCTGGACCGTCGGGTTGTCCGGGTTCAGCACGATCAGCGGCCACATGAACTCGTTCCAGTTCAGCATGAACGTGTTGATGCCCAGCACTCCCATGCCCGGCCGTACGGCGGGCAGGATGACGTTCCACCAGATCCGCAGGGTGGAGGCGCCGTCGACGCGGGCGGCCTCGACCAGCTCGTTGGGCACGGCCTGCTCGGTGTACTGCGTCATGAGGAAGACGCCGAAGCCGTTGAGCAGGAAGGGCAGGATCACGGCCTTGATCGAGCCGACCCATTCGAGGTTGACCATGAGCCGGTAGAGCGGGACCTGGCCCATCTGCTGCAGCGGGACCATCATGGTCAGCAGCACCAGCAGCAGCAGGATCTTGCCGCCCTTGAATTTCAGCCGGGCGAACGCGAAGCCGGCGAACGTCGAGATCACCACCACCGAGATCGTCACCGTGGCAGAGATGATCAGCGAGTTGGTGAGACCGGTCATGTAGTGCGCGTCGGGGTTGGTCAGCACGCGCTGGATGTTCTCCCCGAGCTTGCCGCCGGGTAGGAACGGCGGCGGCATGTCGGTCGCCTCGGTGTTGGTCCGGGACGCGATGACGATCATGTAGTACAGCGGGAACGCCGAGATGATGATCGTGACCGCGAGGATGAGCCTCGTCATCGGCGTGGCGGTCCAGAGACTGCCCGTACCCCCCGGCGCCTTGCGGCGCCGCCGCGTCTGGGTGGGCGCGGAGAGCGTGGTCACTTGTTGCCCCCGATCCGGCGGATGAGCAGGAAGTTGATGGCCGATCCGATGAGGATGAGCAGGAACAGCAGCCAGGCGGCCGCGGAGGCGTAGCCGTAGTCGAACTCGCGGAAGCCCTGCTCGAAGATGAACATCGAGACGGTCTGGAACTGGCTGTTGGTGCCGCCGTGGACGTTGCCGTTGTAGAACGTCGTCGGCTCGGAGAACAGCGTGAGACCGCCGATGGTGGAGTTCAGCACGACGAAGATCATCGTCGGCCGGAGCATCGGAACGGTGATCTGCCAGAACTGGCGCCGGCGGGACGCGCCGTCGATCGAGGCCGCCTCGTAGAGGTCCTTGGGGATCGTCTGCATGCCGGCCAGGAAGATGATCGCGTTGTAGCCGGTCCAGCGCCAGTCGATCATGGTCGCGATGGCGAGCCAGGAGGGGAGACGCTCGGCCTTCCAGTCGATGGGGTCGGCCCCGAACCAGCCGAGAACCCAGTTGACCACGCCCCAGTCGCGGCCATACAGCTGGGTGAAGACGACCGCCACCGCGACGACCGAGGTCACGAGGGGGAGCAGGACGCCCAGCCGGACGAACAGCTGCAACTTGAACCGCTTGTTCAGCGCGTTGGCCAGCAGCAGCGCCAGCAGAATCTGCGGGACCGTCGCGATGACGAACATCGCGAGGGTGTTGACGACAGCCCTCCAGAAGGCGGCGTCGTCGAGCAGGGCGGTGAAGTTGCCGAGGCCCGTCCACTCGACCGTCCCCGTGAGGTCGTAGTCGAAGAACGAGTAGTAGAGGGTGAAGGCGAGCGGGAAGAGCCCGAAGACCAGGAAGAGCAGGTAGTAGGGAGAGACCAGGAGGTACGGTGCGGCCTTGAGGTCCAGCCAGGTCATGAAGGACCGGCCCGGTCTCGGCCGGACATGCCTCCGGCTGGGCGGCATCGGTGCCCGGGTGGGGTGCCCGGCGTCGACGTGCAGGCTCATTGATTACCTTTCGGGTGAAAGCAGGCGACCGGCCCGCCGGCGGGGTGCCGCTGCGGCGGACCGGTGCTCACCTGGCGGGCTGGATCAGCCCGCGGCCTTCACGGCGTCGTCGACGAGCTTCTTCCAGCCGTTCGCGTACGGCACCGAGCCGTCGTCGATGGCGGAGACGACCGACTCGATGGCGTTCTTGACCTGGGCGTGCTTCACGCCGAGGAAGACCGGCTGGAGCGCGGCGGCCGACTTGGCGAAGATGTCACCGACGGGGGCGTCGTTGAAGTACTCGTTCTTCGCACCCTGGACGGCCGGGTCCTGCTGCGCCTGGATGTTGCTCGGCATGTTGCCGGCGTAGTTGAAGACGCTGACCTCGGCGTCCTTACCGGTCAGGTAGTCGAGGACCTGCGCCGCCTCCTTGGGGTGCTTCGACTGCTTCGGCACGGCGAGCCAGGAGCCGCCCCAGTTGCCGCCGCCGCCGGGCACCGCCGCGACGTCCCACTTGCCCTTGAAGTCCGGTCCGGCGCCGCCGTCGCCGCTGACCGCGCCGAGCATCCACGACGGGCAGCCGAGGGTGGCGAACTGCGACTTCTTCATGCCGGTGTTCCACTCCGGCGTGAAGTTGCGCAGCTTGGCCGTGAGGCCCTCCTGGCTGATCTTCTGGGCGAAGTCGTACGCCGTCTTGACCGCCGGGTTCTTGTCGACGATCAGGTTGTTGTCCTTGTCGAAGTAGGAGACGTTGCCGTTCTTGGCGGCCTCCTGCACCAGGACCACGTTGTAGAGCGTGTTGGTGCCGTCGACGAACTTGGTGTCCTTGATCTTGTCCTGGAACTTGTGGGCGACCTGGATGAAGTCGTCCCAGGTCGGCCAGAGCTTGCTGACCTCGTCGCGGTCGGCGGGCAGACCGGCCTTCTCGAACAGGTCACGGCGGTAGCACAGGCTCATGCCGCCGACGTCGGTGCCGAGGCCGAACAGCTTGCCGTCGGCGGTGACGCCGTTCTCCCACTTCCAGGCGGCGAAGTCGGCCTTGCGGTTCTGCAGGCCGAACTCGCCCAGGTCGGCCCACCACTCGGGGTGCGCCTTGGCGAGGCCCATGCCGCCCTCGTCGATGCCGACGACGTCGCCGGCGCCCGCGCCGGACTGCAGCCACTGGATCATCTGCGGCCAGTAGACCTGCTCGAACTGGTCGGTCAGGTTGTCATACTTGATCTGGATGTCCTTGTGCTCGGCGTTCCACTTGTCGACGGCCTCCTTGTAGCCGAAGTTCTTGCCGCCGCCGAACGTCTGGAGCGTGACGGTGACGGGGCCGGCCGCCGCCGAGGACCCGCCGCCCGCTGCCGCGCCCGTGCCCGTGTCGTCGGACCCGCAGGCGGCGGCGCCGAGAGCCAGCGCGGCCACCGCGGCGACCGCGAGCAGTTTGCCGCGGCGCGAGTTGTCAATCATTCCGGACCCCTCTCAGGTGGTATCCCGAATCGTCTGTGGGAGTGCATCCCAGGCCGGTCCCCGATCTCACGGCCCGCGATCGAAGGTTGTGCTCGGTGCTCCCCGCCCTGTGTCGAGCACGTTGGGAGCGCTCCCACGAAGGGTCCTCTATGAGCAACCGAGGCGTCAATATGCCGAAACCTAACTGTTACTCCCTGGGTGGTTAGAGCCGGTCAAGGGGACATAATAGGACATACCACGCTTGGGAGCGCTCCCATATCCATATGGGCAGAAATGAATAGCGGACGCCCCGAACCTGCCGGGGCGCCCGCCCTGATAAGATCGATCACCTCACTCGTGCGCCGCCCCGGCCGTCCCCACGGACACTCCGCCGCTCACCGAGACTCCTGTGCCTGGGACCGCGGCGTCCGCCACCCGGCAGGTCGGTCCGGAGCAGGCCCGCAGCAGCGCGAGCCGGGCCGAGAGCGCCAAGGTCAGGAACGGGTCGGCCGTCGCCGCGATATTGCGCAGCTCCGCCGGGTCGTCCCGCAGGTCGTACAGCTGCCGCTCCCCGGTCTCGTACTCCACGTACGCGTACCGCCCGGTCCGCAGCATCGCGTACGTGGGCGGCGAGTGCGGCGAGTAGGAGGGGTGGTAGAACTCGGCGAGCACGGTGTCGCGCCAGGGGACGTGCTGCCCGCGCAGGAGCGGGACGAGCGAGCGGCCCTCGGCCGTGGGCGGGACCGTGGCCCCGCCCAGCTCGGCGAACGTGGGCGCGAGGTCGACCGTCGAGGTGAGCGCGTCGATCACGCCCCCGGCGGGCACGCCCGGCCCGCGCACCACCATCGGCACCCGGATGTCCTCCTCGAAGGGTGTCGTCTTGCCCGGCCGCAACCGGTGCTGGCCCAGGTGGAAGCCGTTGTCGGAGGTGAAGACGATGTAGGTGTCGTCGAGGCGGCCCGCCCGGCTCAGCGCCTCGACCAGGGCGCCGACCATGTCGTCGACACCGAGCATGGCGCGCAGCCGGTCGCGGTGGACGCGATCGATCCGGCGTGTGTCGGCGGCCGACAGCGGCGTGCGCTCGCGGAGCCAGCGGGGCTCCGCCGACAGGTCGGCCTGGTCGAACGACGCGGTCCGCGGCGCCTGCTCGCCGGCGAAGGCGGCGGCGTGGCGCGGCGCGTGGTGCGCGGGCAGGTGCGGCGCGACGGGGGCGAGGTAGAGGAAGAACGGGGTGTCCCCCCTGGTGGAATCGGTCGCGAACGCCGCGGCCTTGGCGCTCAGCACGTCCTCCAGGTAGTCCTCGGGGGCGTCGCCGTACCGCCGGACCACGCCGTTCTCGTTGAGCGCGTAGCCGTACTCCTGGTAGAGGCGGGTGACGGGGACGTGCCACTCGTCCCAGCCGGGCGGGATGTAGGTGCGCGGGGCGCCCTCGGGATAGTTGTTGAGATATTTGCCCATGAGAGCGGTGCGGTAGCCCGCGTCGTGCATCCATGTCCCGAGGGTGGAGGCCTCCAGTGGCCGGAACTTCGGGAACCCGCCGGTCGGCGACCGGTTGCTCTCCACGTGGTGGCTGTGCATGTACTGCGAGCGCAGGATGGACGAGCGGGAGGGGCAGCACCAGGGGTTGGTGACGAAGAAGCGGGACAGGGTGGTGCCCTGGCGCACCAGGAGGTTGGTGATGTTGGGGAACCGGCTCAGATCCGACGCGTCCAGGTCGTCGGTGAGGATCAGCACGATGTTGGGCCGGTGAGCCGCCGGGGCGGGCTGGGCACGGGAGGCGCCGGTGAGCGCGAGGCACAGCAGGAGCGCCGCGGCGAGCCCGGCCCACAGCTTTCTCGATGGTCGTGGTTGGGGCACGGCAGCAATCATTGCCACGCGTTCACCGGGGGAAACGCCGCAGCGTGATCGCGCGACCGCGCTGCGTCCGTTATGTGGGTGATTCTTCTGGTGAATCCTCCGCTGCCGGCCAGGCCGAGCGTGTGTCGTCGCCGAGAGTGACGGCGTCCATGCCCTCCACGCTGCCGTAACGCGCCGAGGAGATCCCTTCGGGGTCTGTTCACCGCGCGTTCCCGTCCTCGTCGTGTCGCGCGGCTAGGGTGAGCGCGTCGTGAACGTTTCTTTACGGGGCGTGGAGAACGAGGGACGGCGCCACGCCGCCGAGCAGGGGCAGGCCGTCGCGTGGGTGGAGTCCCCCCTGCAGATGCTGTGCGTCGTCGAGGCGCACCACGCGGGGCTCCTCGGATCCGTCACCACGGTGGTGCCGCGGGCCGGGCTGCCGGCCCTGCGAATGACCCGCCGCGAGCTCGAGCGGCTCGGGCTGCCCGACGGGCTGGAGTTCGCCGAGCCGGCCGAGCGGGTGCCCCGGCCGGGCCGCGTCTGGGCGGTGGGCGACGCCTTCTCCGGGCGCGTCCAGCTCGCCCTCGCCACGGCCCTCCCCGGCCGCACGGTGCTGGTGGACGACGGGCTGGCCACGATCCGCCTGCTCGAGCTGCTGGTCGCGCGCCGCCCGCTGCTGCGCGCCCGCGGGACCGCGGGCCTCGGCCGCAAGGTGCTCGCCGCCGCCGCCGGGTTCCGCCTGCGCACCCGCAGGCCCACGGCGTTCACCGCGCTCCCGGTGCCCGCCGGCCTCGCCGAGGCGGTGGAGCGCACGGGCGTGCCGCTCGTCCGGCACGACTTCGCCTGGCTGCGCGCCCAGCCCGCCGACCGTCCGCCGCCGGAGCGCACCGTCGTGCTCGGCACCTCGCTCGTACGCAACGGGCTCATCCATCGCGACCGCTACCTGCGCTGGCTGGAGCGGATCGACGAGCCCGTCGCGTACTTCCCCCACCGGCGCGAGGATCCCGGTGACCTCGACCGGGTGCGCAGGATCGCCGGACTGACCGTGTACGACGCCGGGGCGCCCGCCGAGATGACGCTGCGCGACCTGCGGCCGGACCAGCGGGTGCTGAGCCTGCCGTCCACCGCGGTGACCTCGCTGCGCGTCCTGCTGTCGGCCCGGGGCGTACGGGTGGAGGCCGTGGACGTGCCGGACGACTGGTGGACGGCGTCGGCCGTACCGTCGCTGCGCTCCCACCTCCAGCTCTTCGCGCACGAACCTCACCAGCCCCTCACGCACGATCCCGGAAAGGTCGCTCCTTGACCCGTCTGCTCGCCGTGGCCGACTCCGACTCGTATCTCAAGTGGGCCGCGGGCCTGCTCGACGCGACTCCGGAGGACTGGGTCACGGACCTCGCCGTCGTCCGCACGCCCATCACCCCCTCCGCGGCGCAGATCGCCTCCGCGGTGAGCGGGACCCGCGCGCAGGGCGAGGCGCTTCCCCCGGTGCTGACGGCGCGGCAGCTGCGCCGGGCCGCCGAACGGTTCCGGCCCGACGCCGTGCTGCTGGCCTGCACCGGGCCGGTGGTGGACGCGCTGGCGGCGGAGACGCTGTCCGGGCTGCGGCCCCGGCCGGTGCTGGTGTCGGGGCTGCCCGGCATCTCGGTGCCCGCGACGGAGAAGGCCTGGCTGTTCCGCAGCGGCTGCGACCTGTTCGTCGTGCACAGCGGCCGGGAGGTCGCCGAGTTCTCCGAGATCGGCGCGCGGCTCGGCGGGGGAGGGGCGGTGGCGCTGGCCCGCCTGCCCTACCTCGACCTCCTGCCCCGCGAACCGGCCGCGCACGGCGCCGGGGGCGTACGCGACCGCGTCGTGTTCGCCACCCAGGCCAAGGTGCCCCGGCGGCGCGAGGAGCGGGAGCGGATCCTGCTCGCCCTGGCCGGCCTCGGACAGGCCAGGCCCGACCTCGACGTGGTGGTCAAGCTGCGGGCCCGCAACGACGAGCGGCAGACGCACAACGAACGGCACCACTACGAACGGCTGTGGACCGCGATGGAGGCCGAGGGCCGGGTGCCCGCCGGCGCCGTACGCTTCGCCGCCGGGCCGATGCACGAGCATCTGAGCCGCGCCGCCGGGTTCGTCACGGTCAGCTCGACGGCCGCGCTCGAGGCGATCGCCGGGAGCGTGCCGCTGCTCGTGCTGTCCGACTTCGGGGTCAGCGCGGAGATGATCAATCTGGTGTTCGAGGGCAGCGGCTGCCTGGGCACGCTCGACGACCTGGCCACGGCGGACTTCCGGGTCCCCGCCGAGGAGTGGTGCCGGGCCAACTACTTCCACGACTCCTCGGCCAGCGACTGGACCGGCCGCGTCGCCGCGCTGGTCGCCGCGGCTCGCGCGGGGACGCTGGAGCCGGCCCGCTCGCTCCTCGACGGTCCCGAGCACGCGGCCGCCCGCCGGCGCGCCCGGCTGCGCCTGGAGGTGCCGCCCAGGGTCCTGCGGTACGGTTACCGCGCCAAGCGCCGGGTGCGCCGCTATCTCAAGGCGTTCTAGACGCTCACCCCGGGGGTGTCGCGGTGAGCAGCTCGGCGGCCCTGCGGACATCGGCGTCCAGCGCGCGGTCGGGATCGACCGCGGGGATCGCCTCGACCAGGGTGTCGAGGAGCGCGGCGCAGCCCGAAGCCGTGGGGCGGCGGGCGCCGACGTGCGCCGCCTGCCGCAACCCCACCGCCAGCGACCCGCAGAGCAGCCGCAGCAGTTCGGCCATGTCGTAGGCACGCAGAGCGGCCTGGGTGCCGAACGGCACCACGTCCTGGTTGTGCAGGTTGGTCGGCAGGCTCTGCGTGCTGGCCGGCACGGCGGCGCGGCGGATCTCGGCGACGAACGCGGTCGTGGCGAGCTGCACCCCCTGCATCCCGTGCTGGCGGCCGGGTCCGGCGGCGAGCATAGGAGGCAGGCCCCCGTTGCGGGCCGGGTCGACGAGGAGGTCGAGCTGCCGCTCGGCGAGGTTGCCGAGCTGAGCGGTGACCATCGCCAGGACGTCGGCGGCGAACGCGGCCGGCTGCCCGAAGAAGTTGCCGCCGTGCACGACCAGGTCGTCGTCGGGGAAGAACAGCGGGTTGTCGCTGACACTGGACAGGTCGGCCGCGACGACACCGTCGACGTAGCGCAGGGCGTCCTCGGCGGCGCCCAGCAGCTGCGGCGAACAGCGGATGCTGTACGGCTCCTGCAGCGGGCGGGTGCCGGCCGGGAGGGTGCCGGCAAGGGTCTTGCGCATGCCGTCGGCGACGTCGACCGCGCCGGGATGGCCGTAGGCGCCGAGCAGGCGCGGGTGGAGGAAGCCCGGGTCGCAGCCGAGCAGATCGACCAGCAGGCAGGTGAGCGCCTGCAGCGCGCGGTGCGAGGACCGGACGCTGTCCAGGGCCAGGGCGGTCGCGGCCGTGGTGAGGGAGGTGCCGTTGACGAGCGCGAGTGCGTCCCGGCCGTCGAGCGCCAACGGGGTCAGCCCGGCATCGCGCAGTGCCTCGGCCGCGGGCATCCGCGAACCGTCGAGATACGCCTGTCCCCGGCCACGCAGTGCCTGGGCGGCATAGGCGAGCGGGATCAGGTCCCCGCTCGCGCCGACCGACCCGTAGCGTGGGATCGCCGGGACGAACGTCGTCGTGAACATCGCGGCGAGCCCGTCGACCACGTGTGCGGACACGCCGGACGCCCCCTGGGCGAGCGACCACGTACGCACGAGGATCGCGGCCCGGCTCACGTCATCGGCCAGATCCGGCCCCTGCCCGGCGCCGAGGTGGGCCAGGGTGTTGTCGCACTGGTCCGCTTCCTCCTCCCGGCCGGCGAACCCGACGAGGGCGCCGAATCCGGTGGTCGCGCCGTAGACCGGACGTTCCTCCTCCCGCACGTCGCGGAGGAAGTCACGGCCGCGCTCGACGCGGTCACGGACGGACGCGTCGACCACGACGGACACCGGTGCCGCGGCGCGGCGCAGGTCGGCTGAGCGCAGCGGAGCGCTGAGGTCGATGGTGCCTTCGACGGCGGACATGTCCGGACTGTAGGCACCCGATTCTCAGAATCCTATGAGAATTCGTCCGTAGCTTCCGGCTCATGGCGCATGACTACCTGATCATCGGGGCCGGACCGGCCGGGCTGCAGCTCGCCGCAGAGCTCGAACACGGCGGTCACGACTACGTCGTCCTGGAGCGCGGAGCCGGCCCGGGCACCTTCTTCACCCGGTTCCCGCGGCACCGCCGGCTGATCTCCATCAACAAGGTGCACACGGGGTACGACGACCCGGAGCTGCGGCTGCGGATGGACTGGAACTCGTTGCTGAGCGACGATCCCGACCTGCTGTTCACCCGCTACAGCGAGAAGTACTTCCCGCAGGCCGACGATTTCGTGCGTTACCTGTCCGACTACGCGGCGGCGACCGGCGTCCGGGTGCACTACGACGTCGACGTCTTCCGGATCGGCCGGGACGACGACGGGTTCACTGCCACCGACCGCAGTGGACGCTCGTGGCGGGGGCGGCGGCTGGTCGTGGCCACCGGAGTCTCCCAGCTCCACGTCCCGCCGATCCCGGGCATCGAACTCGCCGAACGCTACGACACGTTCGAGACGGACCCGCCGTCCTTCGCCGACCAGCGGGTCCTGGTGATCGGCAAGGGCAACTCGGGGTTCGAGACCGCCGACGCGCTCATGGACCAGGCCGCGGTCATCCACGTCGCCGGGCCGCACTCCGTCAGGATGGCCTGGCAGTCGCATTACGTCGGGCACCTGCGGGCGGTGAACAACAACTTCCTCGACAGCTACCAGCTGAAGTCCCAGAACTCGGTGCTCGACGGCACGGTGGAGAGCATCGAACGCCGTGCCGACGGCGGCTACCGGGTGATGTTCCGCTATGCCCGCACCGTGGAGGCGCTGCGCGAGCTGTTCTACGACCGGGTGATCGTGTGCACCGGCTTCCGGTTCGACGCCTCGATCTTCGACGACGGTTGCCGGCCCGCGCTGGTCATCGACGATCGTTTCCCCGAGCAGACGCCGGCGTACGAGTCCGTCAACGTGCCTGATCTCTACTTCACCGGCACGCTCACCCAGCAACGCGACTTCAAGAAGGCCACCAGCGGGTTCATCCACGGTTTCCGGTACGGGGTGCGCGCGCTCTACCGGATCCTGACCACCCGTTACCACGGCGAGGCCTGGCCGGCCGAGCAGGTCGAGCCCACGCCCGACGCGATCGCCGACGCGATAATCGCCAGGGTCAACCGCTCGTCGGCGCTGTGGCAGCAGTTCGGCGTGCTCGGCGACGTCGTCGGCGTGGCCGGAGCCACCGCGCTCTACCAGGAGGAGGTCCCGGTGGCGTACGTGGCGGACGGCGGCCTCGGCCGTTCCCCGCACAGGTTCGTCGTCACCCTGGAGTACGGCCTGCACCACGACGCCGTCGACCCCTTCGACATCTCGGTGCCGAGGGTCGTCGAGAACGACGCGGTCAACGCCCATGACGCGAGCTACCTGCACCCGGTGGTGCGGCACTACCGGGACGGAGCGCCGGCCGGCGTCCACCACCTCGCGGAGAACCTGGAGAACGAGTGGAACCTGCCGCAGGTGCACCAGCAGCCGCTGGCCGTCTTCGTCAAGGAGTGCCTTGCCGACGCCGGCTGAGCCGTACCCGCGCGCCGTTCTGGACCTCCTGGCCGCGGCCGGGGACCGGCCCGTCTTCGAGCACGGCGCCCGTGTCGTCACCGGCGCGCAGATGCTCGGCCTCGTCCGCCGGATCGCGGCCGGGCTGCGCGCGGCGGCCGTCGGGCCGGGGGACGGCCTCGCCACGGTGCTCGGCGTCACCCCGGAGGCGTTCGCCGCGACGATCGCCGCCTACGTCGTGGGAGCCCGGGCCGTCGGGGTGCGGCCCGGGCTGCCCCACGACCAGCTGCGCCACGTGCTCCACCAGGACATCGCCGCGGTCGTGACCGACGCGGCCACAGGCCCGGAGCACGCGCGGCGCACGCTGACCGTCTCCGAACTGCTGGCCGCGCCCGGCGAGGACGGTCCGCTGCGCCTGTCCGGCCGGCCGGAGGACGTCGCCCGGCTCGTCTACACCAGCGGCAGCACCGGCACGCCCAAGGCGTGCGCGCAGACCTACGCCGCCATGGACGCGGCGTGGACGGCCCGCCCGGCGGCGTGGCCGCCCGCGATCCGCGAACTGGCCTCCCGGCTGCGGCGCTATCTGGTGTTCGGGTCGCTGAGCAGCCAGGTGATGATGGAGTACGGCGTGCTCACGCTCGCCGCGGGCGGGACCATGGTCGTCGCCGACCCGCCCGCGTTCCCCGAGGCGATCACCAGGTATCGGGCGACCGCCAGCGTCATCACCGTGCCCCGCCTGTACGGACTCGTCGCCGCCCAGCGCACCGCCCCGGCCGACCTGAGCAGCCTCCGGGCGCTCATGGTGTCCGGGTCGCCGCTGGAGGCGTCCCGGCTCCGCGAGGCGTCCGACGTGCTCGGCCCGGTCGTGTTCCACGGCTATGGGCAGACCGAGACCGGCACGATCTCCATGGCCACGCCGCAGGACGTCCCCCCGTCGGTCGGGTTCCCGCCCGGCGTCGTCGACGTCGAGATCCGGGACGCGGAGGGCCTGCCGGTCCCGCCCGGCGCCGACGGCGAGCTGTACGTCCGCACCCCCGCTCAGGCCGTCGGCTACTGGGCCGACCCGGCGGAGACCGCCGAGGTGTTCGTCGACGGGTGGGTGCGCACCCGCGACCTGGGCCACTTCGACGAGGACGGACGGCTGTACCTGGCGGGGCGGACACGGGACGTCGTCATCGTCAACGCCAACCTCCACTACACCGGCCCGATCGAGCGGGTCCTGGCTACCTCCCCCGACATCGCGGAGGCGTACGTGGTCGGCGCCCCGGACGAGGACACCGGCGAGGCGGTGCACGCGTTCGTCGTACCGGTGGCGGACCGGACCCCCGACCGTGACTCGCTGCGCAGGCTGGTCGGCGAGCGGCTCGGCGTCGAGTGCGTTCCCGCGACCATCACCGTCCTCGGCGAGGTGCCGCTGACGCCGAACGGCAAACCGGACAAGCGCCTTCTGGCGACCGCGATACCCCGAGCCCGGAACAGCGCTCCTTGACGGCCGGACGGATACGGCCGACCAGACGGACCCGTCCGATGTCGAACCGTCACCTATGTCGAGCGGGCCGGCTCGGTTCGCCCGCGCGGTGCCGGCTCGGCCGACGGCGCCTGTGGCTCGGGTGGTCGCGACGCCGTGCGGCGCCGGGTGAGCAGGAGCGCGAGCGATCCGGCGATCAGCCCCCAGAAGGCCGATCCGATGCCCGCGATGGAGGCCGCCGAGGCGGTGACGACGAAGGTGACCGCCGCCGCCTCGCGCAGGTCCGGCCCGGTGAAGGCGGAGGCGAGCGAGGAGGCGAGGGCCGGGAGGAGCGCGAGCCCGGCCACGGCGGTGACCAGGACCGGCGGTGAGGCCACGACGAGCGCGGTGGCGAAGGCGGCGCCCAGCCCCAGCGCGAGCTGACCGGCGCCGAGGGCCAGGGTGGCGATCCAGCGCCGGGCCGGGTCGGGGTGGGCGTCGGGCCCGGCGGTCAGGGCGGCGGTGATGGCGGCGAGATTCACGGCGTGCCCGCCGAACGGCGCGGCGGCAGTGCTGACGAGCCCCGTCGTCACCAGTGCGCCGCGCAGCGGCACGGAGTAGCCGTAGGTCGCGAGGACGGCCGCCCCGGGCACGTTCTGCCCCGCCATGGTCACCAGGAACAGCGGCAGTGCGATGCCGACGAGGGCCGGCAGGGTCACGGCGGGCATCGTGAACACCGGGTCGGGGCGCAGGGACGCGGCCGGGAACGCGGCGCCGCCGATCGCGAGGCCGGCCACGGCCGCGACCAGCGCCCCGGCGATCGCCCACTGGCGGGCGTACCGCATCAGCACGGCCCAGGTCAGCGTGACCGGCCCCGCCAGCAGCGGGACCTCGGCCATCGCGTGGAGCGGGGCGGTGCACAGCGGGACCAGAACGCCGGCGAGCATGGCCGCCGCGATCGGGCCGGGGATCGCGGCGACGCCGCGGGCCAGCCACGGGACGACCCCGGCGAGCACGGTCAGGATCCCGCACACGGCGAAGGCCCCGACCGCCGCCGGGTAGCCGCCGGCCACGTGGCCGGTCGCGACGAGCAGCGCGGCGCCCGGAGTGGACCACGCGATCGCGATGGGCATCCGATAGCGGACGGACAGGACGGCGACGGCGATCGCGATGCCGGCGCACAGCGCGAGCAGGCCGGAGGCCGCCTGCCGGGAGTCGGCCCCGACCGCCCGCAGGCCCGCGAGGACGACCGAGAACGCGCTGGCGTAGCCGACGACCGCGCTGACCAGGCCGGTGAGCACCGGCTGCAGGATCCGCACCGCCCCTCCCCGAAAATACGACCGTTCCGTTTACGGAACGATTTCAGGTGACACCATAGCCAGGTGGGTACAGATGGGACAAGCCGGATCGACCCGGCCATCGGGCGGCGGCTGCGCGGGCTCCGGGAGGCACGCGGGCTGTCGCTGTCGGAGCTCGCCCGCAGGGCCGGCGTCGGGAAGGCCACCGTGTCCGGGCTCGAGCACGGAACGCGCAACCCCACGCTGGAGACGATGTACGCGATCGCGGCCGCGTTGTCGGTCCCGATGAGCGCGCTGACGCTGGACCCCGGCGCCCCGGCCGGCGCCGCCTCGCCGGTGCGGGGCACGGCCGTCCTGTCCACCCTGCTGGAGGTGTTCAGGGACCCGGGCGCGACCTACGAGATGTTCCGCCTGCGGATACTCCCCGGGGTCGAGCAGGCCTCGCCCGCGCATCCGCCCGGGGTCACCGAGCACCTCTCGGTCGTCGGGGGGACGATCAGGACGGGCCCCGCCGCCGCGCCGCTCACCGCGGGCCCGGGGGAGCACGTCTCGTGGGCCGCGGACGTCCCCCACGTCTACGCGGCCCTCGGCGGCGAGGAGGCGCACGCGATCCTCCTCATCCGCACCCCCCACGACCGCCAAGGGGCGGCGGGGGCGGCGGGGTCAGCGGGCGAGCAGGCGGCGCAGGCGTGAGGCCGGCGGCGCGGGCGGGGCGGGCGGAGGCGGAGGATCGATCAGGCCGAGCGACTCCAGCCTGCGCTTCTTGAAGTAGCGCGCCGGTCCGTGGGCGCTCACGTAGGCCGCCGCGGTGTCGCGCAGGCCGGGGTGGGCCGTGCTCTGCATGCAGTAGCCCACGGCGGCCACGAGGGCGGTGAGGTCGGCGGCGGGCGGCTCGGTGACCGTGCCGCCGGCCTCCAGCCGGGGCAGCGTGGCGTCCACGATCGTCGCCGGGATCCGGTTGCTGTTCTCGTACGGCGTGAGCCGTTCGAGGACGAGATCGGTGCCGGTGGTCGCGACCGGCAGGCCGAACAGCCGCCGCGCGGTCACCAGCGCGGTGGAGAAGCACCCGGCGACCAGCTCGGGGCGGTGCGTGGCGAAGCACGCCTCGGCGGGCGTCGTCTCGGGGGCCACGAGGAGGTCGACGCCGAGCTCCGCGGCGACCTGGCGCAGCTCGCGGGCGTGCCGCCGCCCGGCGGCGGGGTGCGGCTTGAACAGCACGGTTCGATGGCCGCGCGCCGCGACGCCGCGCAGCATGCGCTCGTGCAGCGCCGCCTCCTCGGCATCCGTGACCAGCCCCAGCGCGGACAGATACTGGCCGAGGACCACGGCGTCGGCGCGGGGCGCCGCCTCGGCCGCCCCCGCGACCCGGCCTGCCACGCTCGCGAACGACGCGTCCGTCAGCGCCTCGGCCGGCACGCCGTGCTCGGCGAGGAGCAGGGGCGCCAGGCCCGGGACGAGGTCGAGGTGGAGCAGCCGGGTGATCCGCCCGGCGATCTCCTGGGGGAGCGGGTCGCGGGTCGGCCCGTAGCTCATCAAGCCGTCGGAGTAGACGGTGATCGGGCAGTCCTTGACCAGGCCCGCGAGCGTGCGCGACGGGGACACCGCGATCGACTCCAGGACCAGCTCGTCCGGATCGCCGATCAGGTCGCGCAGCAGACGGCCGAGCATCGGCGTCTCGATCGAGCGGGGCTTCCAGTCCGACGGGTGCAGCGGCGCGATGATCTCGTTCCAGGACAGGACGCGGTCGAACCGGTCGCGCAGCGCGGCGAACCCCGGCGCCTCGTCCAGCGCCGGGGTGACCTCCGGGATCGCCGTGTTGTTCGACACGAGGAGGACCCGGCCGCCGTCGCGGAACCGCCCCTCGTCGATCGCCGCGGCGAGCGTCATCGCGCCGAACAGCGTGGAGGCGTAGAACAGCGTGGAGTCAGGCACGCGGCCCTCCTGTCAGGTGAGGGCCCGGTAGGTAGGGGCCGAGCAGAGCGGCCCGCTCGGGCTCCAGACCGCCGATCGCCTCGGTCAGCGCCTCGTGGGGGAGCCGGGCGAGCGCCGTACGCGCCCGCTCGTCGAACCGGGCGCGTACGGCCGGGGTGAACCGGCCGGCCAGCTCCACGTGGTGGGCGAGCAGCGCGCACAGGTTGCGGGCCGCCTTCGGCAGGTAGCGGGGCTCGACCTCGTCCAGGACCATCGCGTAGGCGTCGAAGAAGTGGAGCTGCCGCTCGTCGCCGATCTGCGTGAGCGAGGCCGTGAGGCCCCGCCGGTAGAACACCCCGGCGAGGGAGACCACGGCGTACGACCGGGCCAGGCGGTGCAGCCGCCAGATCCACGGGCGGTCCTCGGCGGTGTGCAGCCCGGCGGGGAAGGCCAGCAGGTCGTCCAGCTCCCGCCGGTAGATCCCCGCCCAGGCGTAGGGGTAGTCGACCATCGTCTTGAAATCGGCCGGCAGGATGCCGTCGCGCGGGTCCAGCACGACGCCGCGGCGGGGCTGCGGCGCCCGGTGCGTCTCCCGTCTGCGGCCCTCGACCTGGACGTGGTCCACGCGCACGAAGTCGCACCCGAGCCCGTCGATGGCGGCGACGAGGCGGGGCAGGTAGCCGGGCGCGAGCCAGTCGTCGGCGTCGAGGAAGGTGACGTAGCGGCCGGCGGCCAGCTTCAGGCCGGCGTTGCGGGCGCCGGCCAGTCCCAGCGGCACCGGGTTGCGGACGACGGTGAGCCCCGGCAGATCGCGCCGGAACTCCTCGACGACCTCCGCGGTCGCGTCCGTGGACCCGTCGTCCACGACGACGACCTCGGTCTCGAACTCGCGCGTCCGGTTGCGCACCAGTGACTTGAGGGCGTCGCCGAGGTACGCCTCGCCGTCCCGGACCGGCACGACCACGGACAGAGTGATCATGCGGTGACGCGGCGCAGGCGGGCCCGCGGGGCCTCCTCACCCGGGTAGACGCGCTTCACGCCGTCGCCGAGCGCCGTCTCGATGATGCGGATGTCCCGGACGAGGTGGTCCAGGCCGGTGGGCTCCAGCGAGGCGGCGTGGTCGGAGCCCCACATCGCCCGGTCGAGCGTGATGTGCCGCTCGACGGTCACCGCGCCCAGGGTCACGGCGGCGAGCGAGATCTGCAGCCCGCGCTCGTGCCCCGAGTAGCCGACCGGCACGCCGTACCGCTGCTGGAGCGTGGTGATCATGCGGAGGTTGGCCTCCTCCGGCGGGAGCGGGTAGGTGGAGGTGGCGTGCATCATCACCAGGCGCTCGGTGCCGAGGATCTCCACCGCCGCGTCGATCTCCTCGAGCGTGGACATGCCGGTGGACAGGATGACCGGCTTGCGGGTGGCGGCCAGCGCGCGCAGCAGTTCGTGGTCGGTCACCGAGGCCGAGGCCACCTTGTGCGCGACGACGTCCATGTCCTCGAGGAAGTCCACCGACGGCACGTCCCAGGGCGAGGCGAACCAGTCGATGCCGCGCTCATCGCAGTATTTGGCGATGTGGGCGTACTCGTCCGCGCCGAACTCGGTGCGGATCTTGTACTCCATGTAGGTCATCTCGCCCCACGGCGTCTGCCGGATCTGGTCGCGCTGCTCGAGCGGCACGCAGATCTCCGGGGTCCGCTTCTGGAACTTGACGGCCTGGCAGCCCGCGTCGGCGGCCACGTCGATCAGCTTGCGGGCGATGTCGACGTCGCCGTTGTGGTTGATGCCGATCTCGCCGATCACGTACACGGGCTGTCCGGGGCCGACCAGCGACCGGCCGATCCGCACCGGCCGCGGCTGCCCGAGGTGGCGGGACGCGGTGACGGGCGCGGGCGCGGCGGCGGAGGCGGTCTCCAGCGAGGCGGCCGGGCGGGCCGCGAGCACCCGGTCGGACAGCTCGCGCACGGCTCCGGCGCCCCCGGGGGCCGACAGCACGACGCGGGCGGCGGCGCGCACCCGGGGGTGGGCGTCGGGCACCGCGACCGGCCAGCCGACGATCGCCATGCAGGACAGGTCGTTGACGTCGTTGCCCACGTACGCCACCCGCTCGGGAGCCAGGCCCTCGGCGGCCAGCCACTCGCGCAGCGCGACGTCCTTGGCGCCGAGACCCTGCACCACGGGCACGCCGAGCTTGGCGGCGCGGGCGGCGACGACCGGGTTGCGCTCGGTGGACAGCACGAGCACCTTCACACCGGCCCGGCGCAGCAGCGCGATCCCCATGCCGTCGGAACGGCTGACCGCGACCATCTCCCTGCCGTCGGAGTCGACGAACGCGCGGTCGTCGGTGTGCACGCCGTCGAAGTCGGTGACGACGGCGTCCACGTCGATCGGCAGCGGCTCGTCCACGAACGGCGCGAGCGCCCTGGCGATCTCCAGGTCCTCCGGGGTGTCGATCTCGACCGCGTGCCGGGCGGGCACCGGCTGGACCGCGACCTTGCCGAAGAAGCGGTGGCCCCGCTCGCGCAGGCCCTCCGTACGCATCACGTAGAACGCGCCGGTCTCGCGGAAGTCGGGCTCGCGGTCCTGGCGGCGCGGGCGCACGGCCGGGTCGTGGTTCACCCCGTGGCCGGCGCCGGTCCAGACGAACTCGTAGGTCTCGGTGCCGGAGAAGACCGAGTCGGCCTCGCCGTCCAGCACCTTCGCGACGGCGGCGTCGAGGTCGCGGGGATCGAGGAACGCGCTGGTGCACTGGACGAGCACGACGATCTCGGGCGCCTCGCCGGCGATCTCGGACAGGGCGTGCAGCACGGCGGACTCGCTGGAGGCGGCCGGGCCGCTGAGCTCGGCCGGCCGGCGCACGACCCGGGCGCCCGCGCCCTCCGCCACTTCGGCGATGCGCTCGTGGTCGGTGCTGACGACCACGTCGTCCACCAGTTCGGCGCGCAGACAGGCGTCCACCGCACGGGCGACGAGCGGGACGCCGCCCACCTTCTCGAGGTTCTTCAGCGGGACGCCCACCGACCCTCCACGGGCGGGGACGACGGCCAGCACTCGCACGAGTGACTCCTCTACCTGCGACATCGGGAACCCCAGGGGGCCGGGGTGTCCCGAAAACTAGCCAGCAGGTTCTCCCGTTGGGGGTTACTGGGCTGAACGACCAGGGGCGCGGTCCTTAACTTTGGGTGTCGCCGCACGGGGCGGCGTTGCCGGCGGCGGAATCGTCGGCGGCGCGATCGTCAGCGGGATCACCCGCGGGATCGTCCGCGGGTCTCTCAGCGGGATCGTCCGCGGCGTCCGGGGCCAGCGGCAGCGTGATCACGAAGCGCACGCCGGGCTCGCCGTCCGTGACGTCCTCCACGCCGATGGAGCCGCCGTGGGCCTCCACCACCTCACGGGCGATGGCCAGGCCGAGGCCCGTGCCGCCCCGGTCGCGGCTGCGCGCCGCGTCGGTGCGGTAGAACCGCTCGAAGATCCGTTCGCGGTCCGCCTCGGAGATCGGGCGGCCGTCGTTGCGCACGCACAGGACGGCCGTGTCCTCGGTGCGCGTGACCCGCACGCAGACCACCGTCAGCGCGTGCCGCTCGGCGTTGTCGAGCAGGTTCGTCACCACCCGGGCGAGGTGGCGGCGAACACCCCTGACCGTCACGCCCGGGGTGTTGTGGAGGTGGGTCGGCAGCTGTTCCGGCCGCCGCGCGATCTCGCTGACGACCAGCTGGGACAGGTCGACCTCCTCCCGGGCGGTCGCGGGGGCGGTCGGGATCCGCGCGAGCAGGAGCAGGTCGGCGACGATCGCCTCCAGACGCTCGGTGTCGCGCAGCGCGGCGCAGAGCGCCTCGCAGGTGTCCTCGGGGTGCAGGCGCGCGCTCTCCAGCTGGGCGCGGATGCCGGCGATGGGGGTGAGCAGCTCGTGCGAGGCGTCGGCGGCGAACTGCCGCTGCCGCTGGATGGAGGTGTCCAGCCGGGACAGCGCGTCGTTGGCGGCCTGGGCGAGCCGGGAGAACTCGTCGTCGCCGGGCGGCTCGGGCACCCGGCCGCCGGGATTCCGCTCGGTGATCTCGGCGAGCTCCGACCGGATCGCCTCTACCGGCCGCAGCGCGCGGCCCGTCACGTTGTAGGCGGTCCAGCCCGCGAGCGCGGTGAGCAGCAGGGCCGCCAGGAGCAGCGCGGGCAGCGTGACGGAGGTGTCGAGGATGGCGGGGGCCGCCCGGCCCGCGTAGACGAGCTCGGAACCGGGCCCCGGAGAGACCCGCAGCACCGTGACGTAGAGGCAGTCGCGCCCGGAGAGCGAGCAGGCCGTCGTCTGGGTGACCTCGCGGTCGGAGGCCGGGCGTAACGGGCTCAGGCGGGGCACGCCCTCGGCCGCCGGGCTCTCGGCGACGACCCGGCCGTCCGGTCCCGCCACCTCGATCAGGTCGATGTCGTTGCCGGCGGTCGGAATGGGGTTGGGAAGGTGACCGTCGCGGATCTGCGCGGCGACGGAAGTAGCGGTGTCCAGGCTCCGGTCCCAGATGCGGTCCGCGACCATGTCGCGTACGAGCACGTGCACCACGATCGCGAGCGGGATCAGCAGGATCGCCGCAGTCCCGGTGGCGAGGAGGGCCAGCCGGGCTCGCAGTGACGGGGAGCGCCTGGGGAGGAGCATTACCCGAGGTTACTTATGGTCATCCTTAGGGAAACTCGCGACATCGAAAAGCTCACCCCAAAGATGCTCAAATTCTCTTAATGAGTGCAACCGGGCGCGGGTGCCCGCGCCGGGTCGCACTCCTCCGGGCGTCCCTACGATGTTTCAGTGAACACCCCGGCCGTGCGGGCGGGCACGGTCAGCGTGCCGGTCGCCGGATCCGCCGACGCCTGCCGGACCACCGGGTCGTCCGACGCCGCCTGCACGGGGTGCGGCGCGACCCGTGCGCCCTTCAGCGCGGGCACGACGGGGGCGGCGGTCCTCCCGGTGGCGTTGAACACCACGTAGATCGCCTTGTTCGCGGGATCGACCCCGGTGGCGTCGATGCGCATGACGATCACGCCGGGAGTGCCCGACGGCGGGAAGGAGACCCGTCTGCCGATCTCCGCGGCGGAGCCGAGCGAGAAGGCGGGGGAGGAGTAGCGGATCCGCAGCAACTCGCCGAACCTCGCCCGGGCCGCGCCGATCGCCGCGCAGCCCGGCTTCAGCGCGGGGTCGGCCAGCAGGGGCCGCGCGTACGGCCAGCGCGCCTCGTTGTCCTTGGCTGGCGGCAGTCCGCCGCCGAAGCCGTTACCCTCGTGGCAGTCCCACAGCAGGCGGTTGAACCAGTCGCCCGAGTCGTAGGAGTTGCGGTCGAGCGACTTCGACCGCAGCCGCTCGCTGCCGGCGTGGACGAACGCGGTGCCCTGGCCGAGCAGGACCGTCGCCAGCGAGAGCGACTGCATCCTGACCCGGTCGGCCATCGGGGTGTCCCCGGGCAGCTTGTAGGCGAGCGCGTCGAACAGCGTCTCGTTGTCGTGGGCGTCGACGTAGGTCACCGTGTCGGCGGGCTCGGCGGCGTACCCGGCCGGGCTGCCGTTGTGGTCGACCTCCGAGCCCCTGACGGGCGTGCCGGACGATCCGGTGAACGTGAAGTCGCGCAGGTTGCCCGCGAGCCCGAGCTTCACGAGGTCCTCGTAGTGCGCGAGCCGGTCGTCCGGCCCTGAGTCGTCCGGCCCTGAGTCGGCCGGCCCTGAGTCGGCCGGCCCTGAGTCGGCCGGCGCGGAGTCGGCCGGCGCGGAGTCGGCCAGGCCGGAGCCGAAGCCCCGGACGCCCGGGTCCGCGTCGAACGGCGTGCCGCCGCGCACGGCGTCGCGCAGCCGGTCGCTGAACGTGCCGATCCCGGTGCCGGCCATGTTCGCCTGGGTGGCCTGCTCGAACCGGGCGCCGCCGGCCACCTCGCCGAAGTCCCAGCCCTCGCCGTACAGGATGATCGACCTGCCGTCCACGCCGTCCCTCTCGGGCGTGAGCGCGTCGAGTGCCTCGCGCACGGCCAGGATGTTCGCCTTCGGGTGGTGGCCCATCAGGTCGAACCGGAAGCCGTCGACCTTGTACTCCTTCGCCCAGGTGACGATCGAGTCGACGACGAGCCGGCCCATCATCGCGTGCTCGGGGGCGGTGTTCGCGCAGCAGGTGGAGGTGGCCACCGTGCCGTCGTCCATGAGCCGGTGGTAGTAGCCGGGCACGACGCGGTCGAGCACGCTCGCGGGGTCCTGCCCGGCGGCGTGGGTGTGGTTGTAGACGACGTCCATGACCACCCGCAGGCCCGCGCCGTTGAGCCCCGCGACCATCTCGCGGAACTCCTTGATCCTCCGGTCCGGGTCGGTCGCGTACGACCCCTCGGGCACGGTGTAGTGCAGCGGGTCGTAGCCCCAGTTGTACGAGTCCTTCGCGGCCGTCTCCGCCACGCACGCCTGCTGCCGGTCGGAGTCCGGCGGCAGCGCGGCGAGGTCGCAGCGGGGTTCGGTGCGGTCGGCCTTCCGGTCGGGCACGGTGGCGAAGTCGAAGACCGGCAGCAGGTGGACGTGGGTCAGCCCGTCCTTCGCCAGGCTCCGCAGCTCGGTCATCCCGGCGCCGCCGGTCTCGGTGAACGCCTTGTACGTGCCGCGCCGGGCGGCCGGGACGGTGGCGTCGGAGGCCGAGAAGTCGCGCACGTGCAGCTCGTAGATCGACGCCCGGTCCTGGCGCACCGCCGGGGGCTTTTCCAGGCCCGTCCACCCCTCGGGCCGCAGCGACCGGTCGCCGAGGTCGACGATCTGGCTGCGCCCCGAGCCCGCCGAGACCGACAGGCTGTAGGGGTCGGTCACCTCGTTGGTCACGACCTTCCCCGCGGCGGGGGCGTAGACGGTGACGAGGTAGGTGTAGTACCTGCCCCGCCACGACGCCGGGCCGTCGATCGACCACACGCCCGTCGCGTCGTCCCTGCGCATCCGGTGGACCGTCCTGCGATCGGTGGACGGGCCGTCGTAGAGGGCCAGCTCGACCTTCTGCGCGGTCGGCGCCCACACCGCGAGCCCGCCGCGGCCGGTGGGGCCGAGCGGAGTCTTCGCGGCCCCGGCGTACAGATCGTCGAGCACGCCGGGGATCTGCACGCCGGTGGCGGTCAGCAGCGCGCCCGAGGGCCCGCGCTCGATCGCCACGACCTGGCCGCGCAGCGCGTCGCGCACGAGGCCGGCGTCGCGCGGATCCACCTTCAGCGCGCCGTACGCCGCGCCGGGAGAGGCCAGATGCGGCCACGCGGCCTTCTGAGCGGCGCTCAGCCGCCCGGGCGCCAGGCGGATCAGGCGGACGTCCCCGGTCAGGTCGCCCTTCTCGTACGCGATGCCGCCCGTGGGGGAGCAGGCCAGCGCGTAGTGGTTCTCCTCGGCGGCCTCGCCCTTCCACGCGACCGTGTCCCGGGCGATCCACTGGGCCGTGGCCCTGGACAGGTCGGCGTCCGCCCCGGTGGCCGCGGGCCGCGGCAGCAGGTATCCGTCCACACCTGACAGTTTCCACACCTCGCGGCCGGTCACGCCGAGGCCCGGCGCATGCAAGGATTTGCGGTAAGTTCCAGAAACATTGCAGTAGTTTCGTGACCCACCGCCGTAACAGGCGCGAAACGTGTGTCCGACACTGTTGGTGTCGCATGAGAAGGAGGTGGTGGGGATGCTGCTGCGGCTGCGGGTCTCGCTCCCCGACCGGCCAGGGGTGCTGGGCCAGGTGGCGCGCGCGTTCGGCGTGATGGGCGCGGACATCCTGCAGGTGACCGTGCTGGAGCGGCAGGCGGGTCGCGCGGTCGACGACTTCACCGTCTCCTGGTCGGGTGTCTTCGAACCCGGCGAGCTGCGTGAACGGATCGGCGTGGTCCCCGGCACACGGGTGGAGGCCGTGTGGCCGACCCGGGAGGTGCCCGGAGCGACCCCCGACTACGACCTGCTCGGCCACGTCGCCGCGGACCCCGACCGGGCGTACGTCACCCTCGTCGACGCGGTGCCCGACCTGGTCAGCGCCGAGTGGGCGGTCGCGGTCGACTCGGCCGACGGCACGATCGTCCACGGAAGCTGGCAGGCGCCGGAGACCGTCCCCGCGGCCGACCTCACGCCGCTACGCGCCTCGGCCTTCGAGGAGGGCGGGCTGCATCTGGTGAGCGTGCCGATGGACGGCGTCCACCTGGTGGTGGCACGGTCCCAGGGTCCCGCGTTCCACCGGGCCGAGCTGGACAAGATCGCCCGCCTGGTGGGCATCGTCTCCGTGCTGGCCGGCGGCGTCAGCCGTACCATCTGACGGCGTTACCTGCGCGGCGGGTCGATGCGGGTGCCGTCCATCGTGAACAGCATGAGCCGGGAGACGTCGACGGCGACCCGGCCGGCGTCGCCGGCGCGCCACACGGGCCGGTTGCCGAGCCTGACGATCAGATCCGCGCGGCGGTGCGTGCCCGACTGCGAGGCCGCGGGCTGCTGCTGCTGCTCCTCCTCCGCCGGGGCCGAGCCGTTCAGCAGGCGGCGCATCATCGACCGCGCCTTGCCGCCGCCTCCCGCGCCGTTGAGCTGGCGGCGGTCCGGCGGTTCCGGCACGTTGACGGCCGGGATCCCGGCCTCAAGGTAGGCGAGCCACTCGTGGCCGTGATACTCCAGGGTCCTGACCCGGCCGAAGAACGTCGGGCCCTCCGTCCGCTCCGGCACCGGCACCAGCCCGTCCGGCCGGATTCCCACGATGATCTGCGTGCCGGTGTGCTGCGACACCGCGTACGCCCGTGGATCGGTCCAGGGCATCGTGATCTGGTGAGGGCCGAAGTCGAGCATGATGAACTGGTTCTGCGGGGTGCGCACGGTCGCCGCGAGCAGGTTGAGCTGCTGGGAGTTGAGGAACGCGGCGGTGAACGCGGTCGCGGGGTCGTTGTAGACCTGCGCGGGCGTGCCGATGTCCTGCAGCACGCCCCGGTTCATGATGGCGATGCGGTCGGCCAGGGTGAGGGCCTCGACCTGGTCGTGCGTGACGTAGATGGTGGTGACGCCGAGGGCGCGCACCAGCGACGAGATCTCCATGCGCAGCTCGGTGCGCATGCCGGCGTCCAGGTTGGACAGCGGCTCGTCCATCAGGAACAGAGAGGGCTGCCGCACGATGGCGCGCCCCATCGCCACCCGCTGGCGCTGGCCACCGGACAGCGTGCCCGGCCGCCGGTCCAACGTCTCGTCGATGTGCAGCGCGCGCGACAGCTCGACGACCCGTTGCTTGACCATCGTGGGATCCGCTTTGGCGATCTCCAGCGGGAACGACAGGTTGCCGCGTACCGTCCGGTGGGGATAGAGGGCGCCGTTCTGGAAGACCATCGCGACGTCCCGGTCCCGGGGCGCGAGGTGGTTGGCGATCTCCCCGCCAAGCCACAGGTCGCCGGAGGTGATCTCCTCCAGCCCCGCGATCATGCGGAGTAGCGTGGACTTCCCGCAGCCCGACGGCCCGAGCAGGACGAGGAGCTCACCCTCGTCCGCGCGCAGGTTCATGCGGTCGACCGCGAGGTACCCCCCCGGGTAAATCTTCGTCACGTTGTCGAGGACGACGGTGCTCATGCGCGCTCGTTCCTCCCGGGCAGGCACGCCCGGATCCCCAGCCTTCGGTGTGAATGATGAGGTAGTACATCGCGTCGCGGGCACTCGTGTCCATACGTGTCGTGAAAGATCCGGCATCTACTTGCAACTTCTCGTTACACTCGACTTTCCCTTTGCTAAAGACGGCTGTCAGGGTTGTGCCATGACCTCCCTGCGGCCCTCTATGCGGCGTCAAATGTAACGAATTTGCTGAAAGTTTCTGTAAGGCCTTTCATCCCCTTCGCGCCCCTGTTACGTTCCGCTCAAATCCCCCTGAGCAAGGAGTGCGACGCAGATGAGGCGAGTCCTCACGTCCGCGGCGGTGGCCGCGGCGCTCGCGTTGGCGGTCACGGCCTGCGGCGACGGTTCCGGCGACCCCGGATCAGCCCCGGCCAAGAGCGCCGCCCCCGCCGAGGTGTCCGGCACGGTCACCTGGTGGGACACCTCGGACGCCACGACCGAGGGCCCGGTCTTCCAGGAGATCGTCAAGGACTTCGAGGCGAAATATCCGAAGATCAAGGTCAATTACGTCAACGTGCCGTTCGCGGAGGCGCGGGACAAGTTCAAGACCGCCGCGCAGTCCGGTTCCGGCGCGCCCGACGTGCTGCGCACCGACGTGGGCTGGGTCGCGGAATTCGCCTCGCTCGGTTACCTCGCGCCGCTCGACGGCACCCCGGCCGTCGACAAGCCCGAGGAGTTCCTGCCGGTCCCGGCGGCGAGCGGCAAGTACAACGGCAAGACGTACGGCGTGCCGCAGGTGACGGACACCCTGGGCCTCCTGTACAACAAGGAACTACTGAAGAAGGCGGGCTACGACGAGCCTCCAGCGACAATGGCCGACCTCAAGAAGGCGGCGCTCGACGTCAAGTCGAAGACCGGAGCGGGCGGCCTCGCCCTGAATGTGGACGCCTACTTCCTGCTTCCGTTCATTTATGGCGAGGGCGGCGACTTCGTCGACGTCCAGAACAAGAAGATCACGATCTCGTCCCCGCAGAGCGTGGCGGGGGTGAAGATCGTCGAGGACCTGATCACGTCCGGCGCCGCCGTCAAGCCCGCGCTGCAGGACAGCTACACGAACGCCGAGACCGCGTTCAAGGACGGCAAGGTCGCGATGATCTTCAACGGCCCGTGGTCCAACGCGGACAACCTCGGTGGCAAGGTGTTCAAGGACAACCCGGACAACTTCGGCGTCGCCCCGGTCCCGGCCGGCTCGGCGAAGGCCGGCTCGCCCCTGGGCGGCCACGATTACACCGTGTACGCGGGCTCGAAGAACCTGGACGCGTCCTACCTGTTCGTCCAGTTCATGGACAGCGCGGAGAGCCAGGCCAAGGTCGCCGGCAAGCTCGGCCTGCTGCCCACCCGCCAGCCCGCCTACAGCGCCTCCGAGGCGACGGCCAACCCGAAGATCGCGCAGTGGGCCAAGCCGATGGAGACGGCCGTCGAGCGTCCCTGGATCCCCGAGGCCGCCTCGCTGTTCCAGCCGCTGGTCGAGGGCTACCAGAAGCTCGCGGGCGGGCAGACGGCGACCGAGCCCATGCTCACCGACGTCGCCACCGCCTACCAGGGCATCCTCAAGGGCTGGAGCCTGTAGGAGATGACGGCTGACGTCGTCGCGACGAGAAGGGCCGCGCCCCGCTCCGGGGCGCGGCGCCTCCTGTCGCGTCACTGGTACGCGTGGGCGATGACCGCGCCGGTCGTCGTCGTGACGCTGGTGCTGGTCGGCTACCCCCTCGTGCGAGGCGTGTACCTGTCGCTCACCGACGCGACCGAGGCCACTCTGGGCCACACGATCGGGATGAACGTCATCCCTGACAGATACGAGTTCGTGGGCCTGCGGAACTACGCCGACATCCTGACGTCCTCGGCGTTCCTCGGCCGGCTGACCTGGACGGTCGTGTGGACCGTCGTCTGCGTCGCCCTGCATGTGGGCATCGGCCTCGGCCTGGCGATGCTGCTGAACCGGCCCATGCGGCTGCGGGCGCTCTACCGGATCCTGCTCGTGCTGCCCTGGGCCGTGCCGGCCTTCGTGTCCGCCTTCATCTGGCGCTACCTGCTGAACGGCGAGTTCGGCGTGGTCAACGCCATGCTCCGGGCCGCGGGGTTCGCCGGGATCAGCTGGCTGGACGACCCGTTCTGGGCCAAGGTCTCGGTGATCGCCTGCAACGTGTGGCTGGGCGTGCCGTTCATGATGCTCGCGCTGCTCGGCGGCCTGCAGTCCATCCCGCGCGAGCTGCACGAGGCCGCGGAAGTGGACGGCGCCACGCCGTGGCAGCGCTTCCGCCACATCACGCTGCCGGGCCTGCGCCCGGTGTCGAGCACGGTCGTCCTGCTCGGCACGATCTGGACGTTCAATCAATTCCCGGTCATCTTCCTGCTGACCAAGGGAGGACCGGGCGGAGCCACGGAGATCCTCGTGACGTACGCCTACCGCCAGGCGTTCGAGGGCATCAGGAACTACTCGGGCTCCGCGGCCTGGGGCATGGTGATCCTCGCGCTGCTCGTCGTGATGGCCACGGTCTACCGGCGCGCGCTCAGGCAGCAGGGGGAGGCATGGTGAGCCCGGCCGCTCCCGCCGGCGCGTGGAGCCGCGACAGGCGCAGCCCCGGCAGGTCGATCGCCCTGCACCTCACGCTGATCGCGGCGAGCATCGTGTCGGTGTTCCCGGTCGCGTGGCTGGTGCTGACCTCGCTCAAGCCGCGAACGGTCATCGAGACCGCCTCGGTCGCGCCGGTCGACCACCCCACGCTCGCCAACTACACGCAGGTCCTGGGGGAGACCCGGTTCCTGACGTGGGCCGCCAACTCCGTCGTCGTCTCGCTCATGACGGCCGTGCTCGGCGTGCTGCTGGCGGCCACCACCGGCTACGCGGTCAGCCGTTTCCGCTTCCCCGGCTTCCGCTCGGTGATGTGGATGCTGCTGATCACGCAGATGTTCCCCGTGGCGATCCTGATCGTGCCGATCTACAACCTGATGGCCGGGCTCGGGCTGATCAACCAGTTCCCGTCCCTCGTCATCGCGTACCTCACCTCCACCGTGCCGTTCTGCGCGTGGATGATGAAGGGCTACTTCGACACCGTCCCGGTGACGATCGACGAGGCCGGCCGGGTGGACGGCCTGACCCCCTTCGGCACGTTCTGGCGGCTCATCCTGCCGCTGGCCAAGCCCGGCCTCGCCGTGGCCGCCTTCTACTCGTTCATCACCGCCTGGGCGGAGGTCGCGTACGCGACCGCGTTCATGACGGGTGACGACAAGTACACGCTCGCGGTCGGCCTGAGCCAGTTCGTCGGCCAGCACAAGGCGGAGTGGGGCCTGCTGACGGCCTCGTCGGTGCTGATCGCCATCCCGGCGGCCGTCGTCTTCCTGCTCGTCCAGCGCCACCTCGTCACCGGTCTGACGGCCGGTGCGACGAAGGCGTGACCCTATATGAGAATCGGGGGATCCCAATGACCGAACTCGCCGTCCAGCCGTCCGCGGTCGCGACCCGGTGGTGGCGCGACGCGGTGATCTACCAGGTGTACGTCCGCAGCTTCGCGGACGGCAACGGCGACGGGATCGGCGACCTGCTCGGCGTGCGCAGCCGCCTGCGGTACCTGTCCGACCTCGGCGTGGACGCGATCTGGCTGACGCCGTTCTACCCCTCGCCCATGGCCGACTTCGGATACGACGTTGCCGACTACCGCGACGTCGATCCGCTCTTCGGCTCGCTGGCGGACGCCCAGGCGCTGATCGCGGACGCCCACCGGCTCGGCCTGCGGATCATCGTGGACGTGGTGCCCAACCACACCTCCGACCGCCATCCCTGGTTCGAGGCGGCGCTGCGGGCCGGGCCGGGCAGCCCGGAGCGGGAGCGCTACATCTTCCGCGAGGGCAAGGGCGCGGCGGGCGAGCTGCCGCCCAACGACTGGGAGTCGATCTTCGGCGGGCCCGCCTGGACCCGGGTCGAGGACGGCCAGTGGTACCTGCACCTGTTCGCGCCCGAGCAGCCGGACCTCAACTGGGAGCACCCGGAGGTGCACGAGGAGTTCGCCGGCGTGCTGCGGTTCTGGCTCGACCTCGGCGTGGACGGCTTCCGGATCGACGTGGCGCACGGCATGGTCAAGGCGCCGGGCCTGCCCGACGTGGGCGCCCGGGGCCAGGCCGAGATGATCGGCACGCAGGTCGTGCCGTTCTTCGACCAGGACGGCGTGCACGAGATCCACCGGGCCTGGCGCCGCATCCTCGACTCCTACGAGGGCGAGCGGATCGGGGTGGCCGAGGCGTGGGCGCCCTCGCCCGAGCGGCTGGCCAACTACGTCCGCCCCGACGAGCTGCACCAGGCGTTCAACTTCCACTTCCTCAAGACGCCCTGGGACGCGGCGCGCTTCAGGGAGGTCATCGACGAGTCCGTACGCACGTCGGCGCTGGTGGGCGCGCCCCCGACCTGGGTGCTGTCGAACCACGACGTCAAGCGGCACGTCACCCGCTACGGCGACGGCGAGCGCGGCCTGCGCAGGGCGCGGGCGGCGGCGCTGCTCATGCTGGCGCTGCCCGGCTCGGCCTACATCTACCAGGGCGAGGAGCTGGGGCTGCCCGAGGTCCTCGACCTGCCCGAGCAGTATCTGCAGGATCCGCAGCGGCTGCGCGACCCCGACAGTGGGCGCGACGGCTGCCGGGTGCCGCTCCCGTGGACCACCGCGGGCGAGCCGCCGTACGGCTTCACCCCGCCGGGCAGCTACGAGAGCTGGCTGCCGATGCCGCCGGACTGGCGCGGCCTGTCGGTGGAGGCGCAGCTGCGGGACGGCGCGTCGATGCTCAGCCTCTACCGGACCGCCCTCGCCCTCAGGCGGGAGCACCCGGAACTGGGCGACGGCACGCTGACCTGGCTCGACAGCCCGGCCGGCACGCTCGCGTTCCGGCGCGGCGACGCGTTCGCCTGCGTCCTCAACATGACGCCCGAGTGGGTGGAGATCGGGCCGGGGCACGGTGACCTGCTGCTCGCCAGCGGGGGACCGGAGACCGCCGGCGGCGTCGTCCGGATCGCCCCCGACTCCGCCACCTGGTGGACCGCGAGAGATGTCTAAAGTAAAGCTCATGAACAACACACGGCTCGCCGACATCGCCGCCCAGGCCGGAGTCAGCGAGGCGACGGTGAGCCGTGTGCTCAACGGCAAGGCGGGGGTCTCCCCGGCCACCCGCCAGGCCGTGCTCACCGCCCTCGACCTGATGGGCTACGAGCGCCCCCAGCGGCTGCGCCAGCGCAGCAACGGCCTGATCGGCCTGGTGATCCCGGAGCTCGGCAACCCGATCTTCCCTGCGTTCGCGCAGGCGATGGAGAAGTCGCTGATCCAGCACGGCTACACACCGATCCTGTGCACCCAGGAGCCCGGCGGCGCCCCCGAGGACGAGTTCACCGAGATGCTCCTCGACCGGGGCGTGTCCGGCATCGTCTTCGTCTCCGGCCTGCACGCCGACACCACCGCGCGAATGGACCGATACACCCGGCTCACCGACCGGGGGCTGCCGATCGTGTTCGTGGACGGCTACAACGAGGCCATCCCCGCGCCGTTCATCTCGCCCGACGACCGGCTCGCCGCGCGCCTGGCCGTCCAGCACCTGGTGGACCTCGGGCACGAGCGCATCGGCCTCGCGCTGGGGCAGCGGCGCTTCGTCCCGGTCATCCGCAAGATCGAGGGCTTCCGCCAGGCGATGGCGCAACTGCTCGGCCCGGCCGACGCCGACGACCTCATCCAGCACTCGCTGTTCTCCGTCGAGGGCGGGCAGGCCGCCGCCTCGGCGCTGCTCGACCGTGGCTGCACCGGGATCTTCTGCGCGAGCGACCTCATGGCGCTCGGCGCGATCCGCGCCGCCCGCGAGCGCGGGCTGTCGGTGCCCGGGGACGTGTCGGTCGTCGGGTTCGACGACTCGCCGCTGATGGCGTTCACCGACCCGCCGCTCACGACCGTCCGCAAGCCGATCGGCGCGATGGCGGCCGCCGCCGTCGAGACCCTGCTGGAGGAGATCGGCGGCACTCCCGCCAAGCACGTCGAGCTGGTCTACCAGCCCGAGCTCGTGGTGCGTGGCTCCACCAGCTCAGGCCCGCTGGTCAACCGCTGACCCCACCACCCCCACCACTCCCACCCCGTGATCTTGCAGTTTGTCGCACGGAGGGCCGCTCACCTGCGCGTCCACCCTCCGTGATCATGCACCAACCCCGTGGAGCCCGGCGTGACCTCGAACGACGCCCTTCCTGATCATGCACTCGACGTTCTCGTCGTCGGCGGCGCCGGCGTCGACACCACCGTCTACGTGCCGGAGCTGCCCCTGCCGTACGCCGACACCTACGCCGTGCCGCCCGTGGTGGACCGCATCGGCAACACCGGCGCGGGGGTCGCCCTCGGCTGCCACGCTCTCGGCCTGCGGGTGAAGTTCGTCGACCTGATCGGCGACGACCCGCAGGGCGCGCTGATCAGGGACCACCTCGCCGCCCGGGGTGTGGACTTCTCCCACGCGGTGTCGGAGGCGGGCACTCGCCGCAGCGTCCTGCTGGTGGACGCCGGCGGCAGGCGGCTGTCGCTCTTCGACCCCCGGGCCGTCCCCGGCCAGCGGATGCCGCGCGATCTCTACCTGCCCGCCCTCCGGTCGGCCCGGCACGTCCACGTCTCGATCATGGACTTCGCCCGGCACGTGTACGCCGACATCCCGGACGGCACGACGGTCTCGACCGACCTGCACGACTGGGACGGGGAGAACCCGCACCACGAGGACTTCGCCTACTCCTCCGACCTGGTCTTCCTGTCCGCGGTGAAGCTCGGCGGGCGGCGGGAGGAGGTCATGCGGTCGATCGCGGAGCGGGGCCGGGCGTCGGCCGTCGTGTGCACGGCCGGGGCCGAGGGCTGCCACGTGCTGGCCGAAGGCAAGGTCCGCAGCTTCCCGGCCGAGCCGCTGCCCGTGCCGAATCATGGGCCTGTGGCCGACAGCAACGGCGCGGGCGACGCGTTCGTGTCCGGTTTCCTGTACGGCCGCCTGGCCGGCCGGCCCCTGGAGGAGTGCGTACGGCTGGGCGCCGTGGCCGGGGCGCACGCGTGCACCAGCGAGGGCACCCACGAGGACCCGATCGGCCTGGACACCCTGTTGAGCACGGTGTCGTGAGATCGGGGCCGGTGCTGTGAGACGACGCCGGGCCCGCCACCGCCGGTGAGCGGTCGCGGGCCCGGCACCCATGGACGCCTCCGGGTCGCGGACACGAGCATGGCCACCGGCTCCGCCGAGGGAGGAAGGACGGACCGGCGAGCTGAGGGAGCCCCAGGGACGCGGCGCTCAGGGACGCAGCGCGGCGGCCTCGGACGCGAGCTTCTCGATCCTGGCGAAGTCGCCCGCCGCGACCAGGCTGCGCGGCGTGAGCCAGCTTCCGCCGACGCAGCCGACGTTCGGCAGGGCGAGGTAGGCCGGCGCGTTCGACGGGGTGATCCCGCCCGTGGGGCAGAACCGCACGTCGGGCAGCGGGCCGCTCAGCGACTTGAGGTACGCGACGCCGCCGGCCGGCTCGGCCGGGAAGAACTTGAGCTCGCGCACACCGCGCTCGGCCAGCGTCATCGCCTCGGTGGCCGTGGCGACGCCCGGCAGGAACGGCACGCCCGCGGCGAGCATGGCCGCGAGCAGGCCGGGCGTGGTGCCGGGGGAGACGAGGAAGCGGGCGCCGGCCCCGGCCGCGGCCTCCACGTCCCCGGGCGAGCGCACGGTGCCCGCGCCGACGACGGCCTCCGGCACCTCGGCGGCGATCCGCCGGATCGCGTCGAGGGCGGCCGGGGTGCGCAGCGTGACCTCGATGACCGGCAGCCCGCCCGCGACCAGGGCCCGGGCGAGGGGGACGGCGCTCTCGGCGTCGTCGAGGACGACCACGGGAACGACCGGCGCGAGGTCGAGAAGGTTGCTCATACCAGCTCCACATCGGGGTTTTGTTGGGCGAGCCAGGCGGCCGCACCCGTCAGCGCGGGCTGCTCGGCGGTGATCAGGACGGTGGCGATCGCGGCGGCGTACTCCGTCAGCGCCGGCGCGGTCGTCTCGAACCGGGCCCGGAACGCGCTGCCGGGGATCCGCGAGACCAGGCGGGGCAGCACGCCGCCGCCCAGGTAGACCCCGCCCCGCGCGCCGAAGGTGAGCGCCACGCCGCCCGCGAAGCCGCCGAGCATGGCGAGGAAGACCTCCACGGTCTCCGCGCACAGCGGGTCGTCGGAAGAGGTGATCTTCGCGGCCGTGCGGGCCTCGGGCGTGACGCCGCGCACGAGCGCGAGCCCGCGGTGCAGACGGGGCAGCCCGGTGCCCGACAACAGGTGCTCGGCGTCCACGTACGGCAGGCCGTCCGCGCGCAGCGCCCGGACGATCTCCATCTCCAGGTCCGTGACGGCGGGAACCGCCACGTGCCCGCCCTCGCCGGGCACCGGCTGCCAGCCCTCCCGTACGGGCACGAGACCGGCCACTCCGAGCCCGGTGCCGGGTCCGAGCACGACCTTCGTCAGGCCGGCGGTCGGCGGCGGGCCGCCGAGGGGCACGAGGTCGTCCCCGGCCAGGTGCGGGAGCGAGATCGCCAGCGCCTCGAAGTCGTTGAGGAGCACCGTACGCGGGATGCCGAGATCCTTCACGGACCCGGACCATCCCGCGTTCGTCAGCCGGTATCGGTCGTCGTCGACCGGACCGGCGATCGCCAGGCACGCGGCCCCCGGCCGAACTCCGCCCGCATGGTCTGCGAGATAGGCGGCTACGGCATCGGCAAGGCCGAGATGCTGGGAAACGTCGAGTACGGCTACCGCCTCCGGCTGCCCTCCGGGCCGGGCCACCAAACCGAACCTGGCGTTGGTTCCGCCGATGTCCGCGACCAGCCAGGGAAGGCTCACGCGGCACCTCCGAAGACGCTCGCCCCGCGCTCGGCCGGGCCGACCGTGCGGCGGAATGAGGCGAACAGCTCGCGACCGGTGCCGGCCCACTGCTCGTCGGTCAGCGGGGCGCCCCCCGGCGTACGGCCGGTGAGGTCGGCGAGCACGGTGAGGGTCCCCGCGGCCGAGTCGAGGCGGATCACGTCGCCGTCGCGCAGCAGCGCGATCGGCCCGCCGTCGGCGGCCTCGGGGGACAGGTGGATCGCCGCGGGGACCTTCCCCGAGGCGCCGGACATGCGGCCGTCGGTGACGATGGCCACCTTCTGGCCGCGGTCGAGCAGGACGGCCAGCGGCGGCGTGAGCTTGTGCAGCTCCGGCATGCCGTTGGCCCGGGGGCCCTGGTAGCGGACGACCGCGACGAAGTCCTGCCCGTCGAGCTCGCCCCGCTCGAACGCGGCGAGCAGGTCGAGCTGGTCGTCGAACACCTTGGCGGGGGCCTCGATCACCAGGTGCTCGGGCTTGACGGCGGAGACCTTGCTCACCGCCCGGCCCAGATCGCCCGACAGCATGTGGATGCCCCCGTCGGGGGAGAACGGCTCGGCGACCGGCCGCAGGACCTCGGTGTCGGTGCTGGGCTCCGTCCGCTCCTCCCACGCCAGCACGCCCTCCTTGAGCGCCGCGCCCTCCTTCAGCACGGGGGCAGAGCGGTAGAGGCCGAGGCCGCGCCCGGCGACCGTCAGGACGTCCGCGTGGAGCAGCCCGGCGTCCAGCAGGTCGCCGATGAACACCGCCATGCCGCCCGCGGCCTGGAAGTGGTTCACGTCCGCCTGGCCGTTGGGGTACATGCGGGTGATCAGCGGCACGACCTTGGACAGAGCCGCCATGTCGTCCCAGGTCAGCTCGATGCCGGCGGCCGCCGCCATGGCGACGAGGTGCATCGTGTGGTTGGTGGAGCCGCCGGAGGCGAGCAGCGCGACGACCGCGTTGACGATCGCCTTCTCGTCCACGACCTCGGCGACGGGCGTGTACTCCGCGCCGTGCGGGGTGATCTCGACCGCCCGCCGCGCCGCCGCGGCGGTCAGCGCGTGCCGCAGCTCGGTGTGCGGGTTGACGAACGTCGCGCCCGGCAGATGGAGGCCCATGACCTCCATGAGGAGCTGGTTGGAGTTGGCGGTGCCGTAGAACGTGCAGGTGCCGGGGGAGTGGTACGACGCCGCCTCGGCGTCGAGCATCTCCGCGCGGCCGATCTTGCCTTCGGCGAAGGCCTGCCGCGCCCTGGCCTTGACCTTGTTGGGCAGGCCCGAGGTCATGGGCCCGGCGGGGACGAATATCGCCGGCAGGTGACCGAAGCGTAAGGCGCCGATGAGCAGCCCCGGGACGATCTTGTCGCAGACCCCGAGCAGCAGGGAGGCGTCGAACATGTCGTGCGACAGCGCGATCGCGGTCGCCATGGCGATCACGTCGCGGCTGTAGAGCGACAGCTCCATGCCGGCCCGGCCCTGGGTGACGCCGTCGCACATCGCGGGCACGCCGCCCGCCACCTGCGCCACGCCGCCCGCCTCGCGGACCGCCCGCTTCAGCTCCGGCGGGTAGGTCTCGTACGGCTGGTGCGCCGACAGCATGTCGTTGTACGACGTCACGATGGCCACCCCCGGCTTCGCCGTACCGCGCAGGCCGAGCTTGTCCTCGGCGGGCGCGGCGGCGAAGCCGTGGGCCAGGTTGGCGCAGCCGAGCCGCCCCCGGGCCGGCCCCCGCTCACGCAGTTCGGCCCCGGCGCGGCGCACCCGCTCCAGGTAGGCCCCGCGGCTCTCGCGGCTTCGCGCGACCACGCGCTCGGTGACCTCGCTGATAACGGGGTGCGTCACGGAAGGTCCTCCTCCTGCCGGGGCCGCCGCGAGGCGGGGTCCAACTCGCCCCGGGGCCTTCGTCCCGGGACGTGTGCCCGTCGGCGCGTCCGGCCCCCGATTCGTTGATCGGGCACCAGTTGATCGGGCACCAGGGGTCGATCGGGCACGGAAGGGACAGTATCGGGAAGTTATGCGACTTTTCAAGCCCACTTTTGTAACTTGGAATGAATAAGTCATTGAACTTAGGTGAGCTTCTGTGCTTCACTTACGCTCGATGTCACGTTTAGCCACCCCCGGCGAGGTCCTCCAGCTCATCCGGAGCGGGGAGGCGGTGACGCGTGCCGACATCGGCCGTGTGACGGGCCTGTCCCGCCCGGCCGTCGCGCACCGCGTCGCCGACCTGCTCCAGCGCGGGCTGATCGTGGAGGACGCCGAGGGGCCGTCCACCGGGGGCCGCCCACCCGTACGGCTGCGCTTCGCCACCTCCGGGGGAGTCGTCCCGGTGGCCTCGCTCGGCGCCCGCCGTACCCAGATCGCGCTGTGCGATCTCGCGGGCGAGGTGCTGCAGCGCACCGACCTGGACATCGACGTCGAAGAGGGGCCGGGCGTCGTCCTGCCCCTGCTCATGGACACCTGGGAGAAGCTGCTCGACGGGCGGGACGACGTCGTCGGCATCGGCCTCGGCGTGCCGGCGACCGTGGAGTTCGCCGCCGGACGGGTCGAGAGCGCCCGCGTGATGGCGAGCTGGACCGGCGTGGTGATCCCGCCGATCATCGCCGAGCGGTTCCGCGTGCCGGTGCTCGTGGACAACGACGTGAACGTCATCGCGATGGGCGAGCACCGGGTCGTCTACGCCTCGGAACTCGACGACCTGCTGTTCGTTAAGGTCTCCACCCGGATCGGCGCGGGGGTCATCTCCGGCGGCGGGATCCTGCGCGGCGCGCTCGGCGCGGCCGGGGAGATCGGGCACATCCCCGTGCGGGACGGCGGCGGAGTGCTGTGCCGCTGCGGCAACCTCGACTGCGTCGACTCGGTCGCCAGCGGCACCGCGATCCTGCGCGAGCTGCGGGCCAAGGGCCGCGACGTGATGTCGCTGGCCGACGTGACCGCCCTGGTCCGGGCCGGCGACGCGGAGACCATGGCCGTGGTGCGGCAGGCCGGCCGCTGGCTGGGCGAGGTCATCTCCGGCGCGGTCAACCTGCTCAACCCCGCCGTCGTGGTCCTCGGCGGCGACGTCGCCGAGATGTTCCAGCCGCTGGTGTCGGGCGTGCGCGAGGTCGTCTACCGGCGCTCGACGCAGCTCGCCACCCGCAGCCTGCGCATCGAGCGCAGCCGCCTCGGGCCCGGCGCGGGCATCACCGGCTGCGCCCTCATGGTCCTCGACCACGTCCTGTCGGCCCAGGCCGTCGACGCCGCCGCCCGCTAGAAGTCCCACGGGCGGCCGGGCATGCCGCGAATGCCCGGCGAATGCCGGGTGAACGCCCTGGTCCGCGACGTAGGCGGCCAGGAGAGTGGATCCCACGACCGGTGCGTGACCGTCGATCCGCGGCAGGGGCGCCGCTGTTTCGTCCGCGCTCCGATGCCGCCGTGAAGGCCGCACCATGCGGTTCCCCCGGAACGGCCCGGCAGAAGGGAAAGACTCGCATGTTCAGACGGCTCCGAGCGGCCACGACGGTGGCTGCCGCCGTGGCGGCGACCGCGTCGGCGGTCCTCGTCGCGTCGCCCGCCCAGGCGTCCCCCAGTGACTGTCTCTCCTACCTCGCCGGTGCGGGTTACCCGGAGACGACGGCGAAGCGGATGGCGTGCGAGCGGGCCGCCAGCGGCGAGATCGGCGGCTACGTGTTCTGCTACGACGTGCTCAGGGAGACCGGCGTCAGCGCCGCGCATGCCGCCGAGGCCTGCGACCGGGCCGACGGAGTGTGGGCGGCCTCAGCCGGCGCCGGCTCCGCGGACCGCTGACCGCCGCGACGACCGGTGTCGCCGGTCACGCCCAACGGACGCTATCGAAAGGAACGCATCATGACCGTGCGCTTCACGAAGACGGCCATAGGACTGGGCGCGGCACTCGCGCTGATGGCGGGCGGAATCGCGAGCGTGGCCCCGGTGTGGGCGGAACCTTCCACGGCCGGCCTCGCGCCCGCCGTGAGCTGCTCGACCTCGCTTCCCCCGTCGGGCTCCTTCCTGGAAGCCACCTACTCCCAGCCCAACGCGTGCGGGAAGTGCGTGGCCGCGGGCAGCGCGTACGAGGTGACCGGGAACTACCGCGCCTACTGCCGGAACATCCGTGACGGCGGCAGCACCGTCGCGGTCCAGCTCTGGCTCTTCTGCGTGGTCTGCAGGGGCGACGAGCCGCTCCCGAGCCGTGCCGTGGCCGCCTGAGACCACGACCCGCGGCGCCCTTCCCGATCGTTCCCCGGAAGGGCGCCGCGCTTCGCCGCTTCGGCGCCGGCCGGCGATCAGCACGGGGTGTCCCGGCGTGCCCCGCACCGGCACGCGGGTTCGACCCTCACGGCTGCGGCGTCCGCGAGCACGATCAGCAGCCTGTGGCCGGTCAGGACCGTCCGGTAGAGCCGGCCCCAGCCCCCGGGATTCGAGGTCTCCATATGAGGCAGGCGGAGCGTGCGCAACAGATGACGGAGAACCTCGTCGGGCTCCGGCCTGCCCGACAGATCGACGAGAAGGCACGCCTCCGGCAACCGCCGCACGAGCCGGTGATCGGACTCCCTGGCCACGGTGCTGTCGCCGGGCACGCTCACGCGCTCCGTCAGGCCGGTGCCGCTCTGCGCCCGCCCCGGGGGACCGGCCGCGTGCGCAGGCGCCCCCCGGCGCGGGATGCCGGGGCAGGCCTGTGCCGCGCCGCGCCGAGCCGGCATGCGGCGGGCCGCCGCGGCGAGCGCGGCCCGCTCCCACGCGTCCAGGCCCAGCGCCTCGGCCAGCCGCTGCAACGACGCGCTACGGGGGCGCCCCACGGCGTCGCCTTCGAGCCTGCCGATGGTGCGGACGTTGACGCCCGCCAGGTCGGCGAGCTGCTCCTGGGTCAGCAGCGCCCGCTCCCGCCAGGCCCGGATGAGCGTCCCCAGGCTTCGATGCTCCTTCTCATGCGTGCCGCGTGTCGTCCGTGTCATGGCGCGACTCTCCCGGCGGCTCCGGCACGTGCCAAGGACGGCTTCAAAGACAGGTCCGGAATCTTGGGCCTTCCGTCCGTCATCCCACGAGCAGGCCGACGTGCCGCAGGCGTCCGGGATCGCCGATCATCTCGATCGCGGTGATCTTGTCGTGGCCGAAGGTGAAACCGAGCGCCCCGATGAGGCGGCCCTGCGGGACGATCGCGAGACCCACGCTCCCGTCCACCAGCGCGGGCCGTACGAACCGGGCGGCCCGTGAGAAGACGAGCGCGCGGGCGCCCACGGCTCGCGCACCCCGCACCAGCCCCGCGTCGCCGTCTCTGAGGACGACGTCGGGATCGAGCACGGCGAGGAGCCCGTCGAAGTCACCGTGCCGCAGCGCGGCGAGGAAGGCCTGGACGACCTGCCGCTGACGGACGAGGTCCACCTGCCGGGGCGGGGTCGCGCCCACGACCCGTCTGCGCGCGCGGCTGGTGAGCTGACGGGTGGCGGCCGGGGACCTTCCGAGGATGGCGGCGATCTCGTCGAAGGGCACGGCGAAGACGTCGTGCAGGACGAAGGCGAGCCGCTCGGCGGGGGCGAGACTGTCGAGCACGACCATCAGCGCGAGACCGATCGAGTCGGCCAGCAGGGCCTCGGCTTCGGGATCTCCGGCGTCGTGCCCCGCGGCGGAGGGCCTGGCGCTGGAGGGCCCGGCGGTGAAGGGCCCGGCGGTGAAGGGCTCGGTGGTGGTGCCGGCGAAGGGCTCCTCACGGCGGTTGCGGCGCGCGCGCAGCATGTTCAGGCACTCCCGGGAGACGACGGTGGTCAGCCACCCGGCGAGGTTGGCCACCTCGGCGGTGTCGGCGCGGCTGAGACGCAGCCACGCGTTCTGCACCGCGTCGTCCGCCTCCGCGTGCGAGCCCAGCATCCGATAGGCGACCGCCCGCAGACGGGGCCGCTGCTCCTCGAAGCGCACGGCCAGCCTGGCCTCGTCCATCTGTCACATCCTTCCGCCGCCGGGGTTCATGGCGATGAACCCGGACCCCGCTCGGATGTGACAAGGAGCATCTCATGGCATCGATTTCGGGCAGCGCCAGGCGCCGCGCACATGTGCGGGCGGCCGGCTACTGGACGGCCACCGCGGCGGTGGCGGCCGAACTGGCGGTCGGCGGCGTCTGGGACATCGCGCGGATTCCGTACGTCCGCGACCTGGTGACGCACCTGGGCTATCCGTCCTACTTCCTGGTGCTGCTGGGAACCTGGAAGGTGCTGGGGGCGATCGCCCTGCTCGTCCCGCGTCGCGCGCTGGTCAAGGAGTGGGCGTATGCGGGCGCCTTCTACACCTACACCGGGGCCGTGGTCTCCCACCTGACCACCGGGTATGCCGTGGGCGAAGTGGGGGTGCTCGCCGTCCTGACCGCACTCACCGTGCTGTCCTGGGCGCTGCGGCCCCCCGGGCGGATGCCGGCTTCGGGGAGCCGGGTTCGGGGAGCAGGGTTCAGCGAACAGGGGCGACGATCGGCCGGGCCGGGCCCCACCCTCGGTAGGACGTCGTGAAGGACGACGAGAGCAGTCCCAGCTGCGGCACGGACGCCTTCCAGGTGAACACGAACCTGACCGGCAGGTCCTCCTGGCCCAGAGTCACGACGTACGAGATGCGGGACCTGTCGAGACCGCGGGCCGGGCTCATCCAGCTCGCGAGGAACTGGCGCAGTTCGTAACCGGCGTCGGCGACCTGGACCCCGCCCGAGTACGTCCTGCCGTCCTTCCCGGAGCGGTAGACCCTCGGGGTGGCGCCGACAAGGGTCAGGATCGTGGGAATCGAGCCGACGAGGATGAAGAGCGCGGCGCCCGCCGCCGCGCTGTCGCGCCCGTCGGCGGCCTGTCCCTGCGGGTCGAGATCCAGCGGCAGCTTCTCGCCGTGCGGGAGGTGGACGTCGTCGGCGATGACGACGACGCGTTTCCGATCGCTGCCGGGATAGCTGACGCGCATTTCGTAGGAATCGCTGTCGTACCGGCCTGCCGGGTCATGGGTGAACCGGCCGTCGGCCCGCAGGTAGGTGTCACTCTGGGTGAACGCCCCCGAGCAGGTGAAGCTCGCGGAGGGAGTGGCCGTGGCGGCGGCGTCGATCGCCGCGCCCAGCTCCGCCGGCGTCCGGGGAGCCGCGACCGGGGACGGCTCGGCCGTGCGGGCCGGGCCTGCCGACGGCGAAGCGGTCCCGCCGGGCGTGGAGGCCGCCGAGGCGGAGTTGCTCGCGGTGGACCCGCCCGAAGGCCCGGCGAGGGAGGGGGAGCCGGATGCGGCAATCGGCACGGGCGATGCCCCCGGCCCCGACGCCGACAGCGGAACGCCGCCGGTCGCGGTCCGACCGGGTAGGCGGGCGACCGCGATCCAGGTCCCTGCGAGGGCCGCGACCACGGCGCCCGTGCCGGCGAGCAGAGCCCGGCGTGGAAGCCGGTGCTGCCCGCCGCTCGTCGTCTCCGCCGCGAGGAGACGAGGGGCCTGCCCGGCCGCCGCCTGCCGGCCCATCTGGAGCGCTGCGACGTCCTCTCCGGAGGACGGCACGTCGTCCAGGAGGCTCAGGAGGACCTCACGGGCGGTCGGCCGTCGCGCCGGGTCCTTGTCCAGGCAGCGCGCCACCAGGTCGCGCAGCCCGCCCGCCAGGTCACCGAGGACGGGTTCGCCCTGCATGATCCGGTAGGCGACCGCCGCGGGAGTGTCCCTGCCGAACGGCGGCGCCCCCGTGGCCGCGTACGTGATGGTGGAGGCCCAGGCGAACACGTCCGCCGGAGGCCCGATCCGGTCACCGCGGAAGTGCTCGGGCCCCATATACGACGGCGTGCCGGCCGCGTAACCGGTGGTGGCCGAGGCGTCGATCAGCCGGGCGATGCCGAAGTCGATGACGCGCGGCCCGTCGGGACCGACAAGCACGTTGCTCGGCTTGAAGTCGCGGTGCACCACCCCCGCCCCGTGGACGGCCGCCAAGGCGGTGATGGTGCCGATGGCCAGCCGGTGCAGCGCGGCGCCCTTCATCGGGCCACCGTTCTCGATCACCTGCTGGAGCGACAGGCCGTCGACGAACTCGCTCACGATGTAGGGCATGGCGGCGTCCAGTCTGGCGTCGACGATGCGCGCCGTGCAGAACTCGGCCACCTGGCGCACCGCGGCCAGCTCCCTGGCCAAGGACACGGGAACGCCGATGGACGGCCGCGCCCGTACGACCTTGACCGCCACCTTCTCCCCGGCCGGGGTCTCGCCGAGATACACCACTCCCTGGCCGCCTTCACCCAGGCGGCTTATGAGGCGGTAGTCACCCAGCTGTTCCGGGTCTCCGGCACGTAACGGACTCCCGGCCATGCAGCCCCTCATCCATCGTGATCACGGTCCAGCCTAGCGAAGGCATCGGCTCCGTCCAGGTGTCGCGCCGGGTGTTCGATCGGTTCGGCCACCGCCGGGGCCGGGCGACCGGGAACGAACATGCCGGGCGGTGGCACTAGGCTCTGTGGCGATCTCCCATGTCCCCCAGGAGTTTTTCGTGCGTGAACGTGTCCGCCGCCTGATCGAGTCGCGGCGGTTCCAGCAGGTGATCACCGTGGTGATCCTCGTCAACGCGGCGACGCTGGGCGTCGAGACCTCCGCCGAGGCGACCGCCCGCTACGGCACGGAACTACACGTCGCCGACCACATCGCCCTGTACATTTTCGTGGCGGAGATCCTGGCCAAGATGTACGTCTACCGGTGGCGGTTCCTCCGCGACACCTGGAACGCCTTCGACCTGCTGATCATCGGCTTCTCGTTCCTCCCCACGGCGGGAGGACTGTCGGTGCTGCGGGCTCTGCGCGTCCTGCGGGCGCTGCGGCTGATCTCGGTGGTGCCGTCGCTGCGGCGGGTGGTCTCCGCGCTGCTCACCGCCATCCCCGGGATGAGCTCGATCGTCGTCCTGCTCGGCCTCGTCCTGTACGTCGGCGCCGTCATGGGCACCAAGCTGTACGGCACCGCCGCGCCCGAGTATTTCGGCGACCTGCCAACGTCGCTGTACACGCTGTTCCAGGTCATGACGGGGGACGGCTGGTCGGAGATCAACCGCCAGCTGATGGAGAGCCACCCCTCGTCGTGGATCTACTTCGTCGTCTTCGTGCTGGTCTGCACCTTCGTCGTGCTCAACCTCTTCATCGCGGTCGTGGTGAGCGCCATGGAGGAGGAGGCCAGGGACGACAACCCGACGCTCGCCGAGCTGTCGGCCCTGCGTGAGGAGATCAGGAGCCTGCGCGAGAGCCTGGGCGAACGGGTGCCCTCCTGACGTACGGGCCCGGGCCCCTTCGCTCATGATCGTCGCTTGCTAGACTCCACGCATGGGGCTTCCGACGGACGCCGAGATCCGCGCTCTGCACGCGAAACACGCGCCCACGGAGGAAGCGTTCGACCTCGTCCACACGCACTGCGAGATCGTCTGCGCGATCGCCCTGCGCCTGGCCGACCACGCCGGGCTCGACGTCGACGCCGACGTGGTGCGGGCCGGAAGCCTCCTGCACGACATCGGCGTCTACCTGCTCTACGACGCGGACGGACGGCTCGACCATGCCGGTTACGTGCGCCACGGGATCCTCGGCCACGAACTGCTCCGCGGGGAGGGCCTGCCCGAGAGCCTGTGCCGGTTCTGCTCCCACCACACGGGTGTGGGGATCAGCAGGGAGGACGTGCTGCGCCAGGGCCTGCCGCTGCCTCCCCGCGACTATCTCGCGGAGTCGGCCGAGGAGCGGCTCGTCATGTTCGCCGACAAGTTCCACAGCAAGAGCGACCCGCCGAGGTTCGTCACCGCCGAGGCCTACGCGGCCCATGTCCGCCGGTACGGCGACGACAAGGCCGAGGTGTTCGCGTCGATGTGCGCCGTCTTCGGGGTCCCCGACCTGCGGCCGCTCGCGGCCGCGTACGGGCACGAGATCGTGTGACGGCGACCGCGTGAGCCGCGAGGGCTACGGGGTCAGGACGATCCTGCCGAACACCTCGCCGGCGTCCATCTTCCGGTGCGCCAGCACGGCCTGCTCCAGCGGCAGCACCTCGTGCACCACCGTGTGCAGTTCGCCGCGACTCGCCGCGGCGAACTGCTCGATCCGCACGGCACGCCGGTCGCGTCCGGCCACGGTGTCGGCGCTGAAGGTGGCGAAGGACATCGACTTCCGGAACGCCGACATCATCGCCGTGCCGAAGTCCGCCGGAGGCCGGCCCCCGACCACGCCGACGACCACCATCCGGCCGTTCGGGTTGAGCCTGGCGAAGAAGGAGGGCAGGTCCGGACCGGCGACGACGTCGATGACGACGTCGTAGCCCGCGGGAGCGTCCTCGCCTCCCTCGCCGGCGCGGTCCAGCACGTGGGTCGCGCCGAGCGCGCGCAGGCGCTCGCCGCGCTCCGCCGACGAGGTGGTGACCGCCACCGCACCGGCACCGCCGCGAGCCGCGAGCTGGACCGTCATGATCCCGATGCTGCCCGCCGCGCCGCGCACCAGCACCGACTCGCCGGGCGCGAAGCGGGCATGGGCAAGGCCGAAGTGGGCCACCACGCCGGAACTGCCGAGCGTCACCGCGTCGGCGGCGGACAGGTCCGCGGGGAGGGGAAGGACCTCCTCGACCGGGGCGATCGCCCGTTCGGCGTAGCCGCCGCCCACGCCGGTGAACGCCCACACCCGCCGGCCGATCCACGACGCGTCGACGCCGTCGCCGACGGCGGTCACGGTGCCCGCCACCTCGCCGCCGGGGATGTGACCCTCCTCGAAGCCGTAAGCGGCAAGAGTGCCGCTGCGGATCACGGCGTCCACGCCGCCGACGCCGATGGCCTCGACGGCGATCAGCACCTGCCCGGCGCCCGGGGCCGGGGCGGGGAGGTCGATGACCGCCAAGCCTTCGGGACGTCCGAACTTCCGGATCGCGACTGCCTTCACTGTCGTCTCCTGCGCTGGAATCGATCGGGGCGGCGCGCCGCGCGGGCGGGCCGCACCCGGAGAAGCAGGGAGCTTCCACGCCTCGGACGGTAACGGCCACCACCGTCCGGCCGGCCGAAGTGAGAACGGCGGGCGACCGCTTGCCTCGGATCCCGCGTTCCGGCGCTCCGCACGGTTGTGAGGGGCCGAAGCCGCCGGCCTACGCCCTCGTCACCAGCCGGTCGATCTGGACCTCCAGCGCAGGCGCGCCGAGGCGGTTGTCGACCTCGTCGTACGGCACGGCGGGCGGCTCGTCGACGCGGATGGCGCGCAGATATTCGGCGAACCTCTCCAGCTTCTGCCCGTCCCTCGCGAGGCCCCGGCGGACGAGCCGCTCACGCAGCGTCGGGCCGTCGGAGCGGATCCAGACCAGGCGCACGCCGGGCCCGCCCAGCGCCTCCACCCACGCGTGCCAGAGCGCCGCGTCGTGCACCTGGGAGGTGAAGGGCCCGCCGAGCAGCACCGGGCAGCCGTGGGAGCGGATCTCCCTGGCCGTCGCCGTCATGCCGGCGTACTCGTGCCGCTTGACGTGCTCGTCGTACCACGGCCCCTCACGCTCGCCCGCGGGCCTGCCGTACGCCGCGAGCGTGGCCTCGACGAAGCCGCCGTACATCGTGTCCTTGTCGAGCAGGGCGGGCACCGGGTCGAGGCTGGCCAGCAGCAGCTCGCAGACGGTCGACTTGCCCGCGCCCGGCGGACCGGACACCACCCAGACGGGAGCGGTCATCGCGGCGGGCCGTAGGGCTCGATGGGTGGATCGGAGTAGGGCCCGCCGTCCGCCGCCCCGGCGTCCGAGTCGCCGACGCGCCGCCCGGCCTCCTCCGTCACCCGCAGGACGTACAGGTTCCTGCCGGGATCGACCGGCACCAGACCATAGCCGGTGTCGACCTCGTCCTCGGTGAGGCCGAGCCGCCGCATCGCGCCCTCCAGCGTCGCGGGCGCGGCGAGCCGCACGGTGACGAGCACCTTGGCCACCGGCCCCGCCTCCCTCTGCTGGACGTTCTCGTCACCGGACGGCGTGGCCTCTTCAGGCCGCCTTCGCGGCGCTGTGCTTTCAGGCCGCCTTCGCGGCGCGGCGGCGCAGCGCGGCGATGATGCCGGCGGCGTCCACCACGCCGTACCCATAATCGTGGTCATACCCTACGGCACTGCGATCATCGGCCGTCCTGCGGAGCAGCGTCCGGAGCTGGGAGGGCGGCAGCACCGTCGAGGGCCAGCGGGACCGGACGGCGGCGACCAGCCCGGCCGCGACGGGACAGGCCGCCGAGGTGCCCGAGTCGGGCTCGCCGTCGCCGAGCGCGCCGGAACCGGCGAAGTGCGTGTAGGCGCAGACGTCCGGCTTGCGCGCGGCCAGCCGCCCGGGGCCCTGCGAGGAGTAGCCCACCCGCGTCCCCGCCGTGTCGATGCCGCCGATCGACAGCGCGCTGGGATGGGAGTTGGCCCCGACGATGGGCCGGTCGGGGTAGGCGCACCTGCCGTCGCGGCACTGCGTCCCGCAGTTGCCCGCGGCGAACAGGATGTCCGCCCCCGCCTCGGCCAGGCTGCCGACGATCAGGTTGAACGGATGGGCCGGGTTGTCGGAGTAGTTGCCCGGGTGCCCGGGCGGGAAGTCCCAGCGCGGGGAGAACGACCCCCAGCTGTTGGTCACCACGAGCGCCCGCGACTCGGCGGGCTGGGCGTCGAGGACATCGCGCAGGTGGGCGTACGCGGCGATGGCGTCGGACAACAGGCCGTCGAGCGTCGAGCCGCCCTGCCGCCGCGACAGCAGCACGGGCACGTCCAGCAGCGACGCCTTGGGCGCGGCGATGAGCGCGTCGAAGGCGCACATCGTGCCGTGGTCGACCGGGAAGTCCCCCGGGGTTCCGGAGACGCCCTCGGGGTTCCAGCTCCGCTCGTGATCCACTGTCACGTCGTGCCCGCGGGTGGCCTTGACGTACGCCGCGTTGATGCCGGTGTCGACGACCGCGAGGCGGACGCCGGAGCCGTCCAGCCCCTCGGCCGTCAGGTCGGGCACGCGCAGCAGCCGTTCGACGTCGTGCCAGTCGCCCACGGCGGGGTCGCCCCCGCAGGTGAGCGTGGTCTCGATCGCCGGGTCGGCGTACACCGCGACCACGTCGCGGCGGGCCGCGGACAGGAGGGCGACCCTGCTGGTGACCTCGTCGTCGGCGATCTCCCCGCGGACCACGACCGAGGCGTCCTGGGGCGCCATGGAGAAGACCAGCGGCTGGTTGAGCGACAGCGGGTCGCCGCCGGGGGACGCGGGCATCGGACGGGGTACGGCCACGGGGGCGTACGAGTGGTCGAGGACCACCCCGGGCAGGCCGTCGGCCACGTCCGACGTCATCGAGGGGACCGACGGGTCGGCGACGGCGGCGACCAGGTCGGGGGACGGACGCAACTGGATGAGTACGCGCACGACGAGTCCACTCCGTTGTTAGGCGGACAGTGACTGGGTGGATACGTTACGTGACCACATTGCTGCATCGGGAAGGCTGCGTCCACGCCTTCGCGCAAAAACGGCCCGGTGTCGCCCGGCCGGAAGCCCTCGCCCGGCAGCCTGCCGTCCGGAAGTCCCCGCTCAGCGGCGCTCGGTCAGAAGCCGCACAGGTCCGAGAGGCTCTTGGCCGCCTTGTCGTTCGGGGTGGGCGTCGTGCGGGGGCTCGCCCCGGCGACGACCGGCGTACGGGAGGCGGACGGACTCGGCGACGCGGACGGGGAGTGGGAGCCGGAGGGGGCGGCGGACGCCGCCGATCCGGCGGACGTCATCGGCGATGCGGTGGCTGCGACGGCGCCCCGGTCGGACATCGACTCGCGGATCGCGTCCTTGGTCAGTCGCCTGATCTTGGCCCAGTCCGGGTTGCCCGTGTAGATGAGCGGCGGCACGAACTGGAGACTGGTGATCTTGGCGCTGCGCACCTTCATGCCGAGCGGGACGAGGTGCTCCAGCAGGTCGCGGGGGATGTCGGTGCGGAACAGGTGCCGGGCCGCGGAGGCGATCTTGTTGAAGTTGGCGAGCACCGTGGCCGGGGTGACCTGCTGGGCGAGCGCGCCGATGACGCAGCGCTGGCGGGCCATGCGGGAGAAGTCGTCGCTGTCCACCCGCGAGCGGCCGTACCAGAGCACCTCCTCGCCGTTCAGCGTCCGGTAGCCGGCCTTGATGGTCCCGGCGGTGCCGAAGTGGCCGCCCCACTTGACGTCCTTCTCGACCCGGATCTTCAGCCCGCCGACCGCGTCGATCAGGGCCGCGAAGCCGTACATGTCGACCATCGCGTAATAGTCGATGTGCAGACCCAGGGTGTAGCCGATCGCGTCCTTCAGCGCCTGCGCGCCCCTGTTCTTGCCGCCCATGACCTGGGGATTGTTGTCGGCGTAGTACCAGACGGAGTTGAGCAGGCCCTGCCCCTCGGCGTCGAACCCGTTGGGGAACACCTTGCGCAGGGGGCTGGTCGTGGGGAAGCGGACGTACTGGAGGTTGCGCGGCAGGCTGAACAGGACGGTGTTGCCGGTGGCGATGTTCACGCTGGCCACGGTCATCGAGTCGGTGCGCACCCCGACCCGGTTGCCCGCCGCGTCGCCGCCGATCAGCAGGAAGTTCACACGCGTACGGCCGTTCCACGGGTCCTCGGCGCGTACGGGGACGGGGGTCGAGCCCTCCACCGGGGCCATGACGTCGTCGAGTAACTGGCTGGCCGTCCTGATCGTGTTCGCGGTGAAGGCGAACGGGGCCATCACGGCCACGCACAGGACGCCCGCGACGACGCCCGACACCACCTGCCCCATCTGTGTCAGGCGCTGCGGGCGCAGGGCGACGAAAGACAGGAGGACGAGCGCGAACCAGGCGAGCGCGCACACGGCGGCCCCGGCCATGACGGCGGTCATCGTGCTGCCGCGCAGCGCGACCCCCGCGTTGTCCTTCAGACGCAGGACCAGGACCACCAGGGCGACCAGCACGACGCCGAACGTCGCGAGCAGGGCGATCCCGGTGCGGCGGTTGCCCGCCCGCAGGTGGGCCGCCCCGGGCAGGACGGCCGACAGTGCCGTCCAGCCGATCAGGGAGGCGGTGGTCAGCGGAGTGCCGAAACGCGGCTGCCCACCGCGCGGGGCCGCGGCGGGCGGCGGGCCCATGGTCGCCTGGCCGTCCCCGCTCCCACCACGCCACCCCGCCTCTCCACCGGGCTGAGTCGCGTTTCCATCGAGCTGACCTGGGTTGCCGCCGGGCTGGCCTGCGTTTCCACCGGGCTGAGCTGCGTTCTCACCGGGCTGGCCTGCGTTCTCACCGGGCCGAGCTGCGTTCCCGCCGGGCCGAGCTGCGTTCCCGCCGGGCTGAGCTGCGTTTCCACCGGGCTGACCTGGGTCTCCCGGCCGGCTCGCGCCATCGCTACGCCGGCCTGGGCGTCCGCCGGGCTGAGTCGTGTTTCCATCGGGCTGACCTGCGTTCCCACCGGGCTGACCTGGCCGCTGACCTTCCCGGGGCCTACCGGTCTCGTCAGCGGGACCCCCGCCTCGCATGGTTCACCGCTCTCTCCTCCGAAGCTGTGGGGGGATTCTAGCCCCCATATCGGGACAAGGTAGACGCAAACTGAGGCGTCGATCAGGACACGGAAGTGGAGCCGACAACCCAGGTGTTGCACTGGTAGGCCTTCGGGCGCGTGTATCCCTGGCGGAACCAGGCGGCGTTGCTGCGCGTGTTCCCGTGGTCGCGAGGCCCTCCCGGCGGGTCGCCCAGGTGGCTGTAGGCCCACAGGAGCGTGTTGCGCCGGGTGGTGTCGATCGGATACGAGGCGGCGACCGACTGCATGAACATGCCGCCGAAACACGTCGCCTGCAGTTCGTGCCGGCGGCTCAGGGCCATCTTTCCGCTCTGCGAACCGGAGTCGAGCGTCTGCCGCCACCAGGAGTCGGAGATGCCAGACAGGTTCTGAATATGGTGCCCGTACTCATGGGCCATCATGCTGACGATGATCCCGTTCCACGAGCCGAGCGGGCCGTACTCCCTCGTCATGGCCGAGGTGGACGCGTAGATCGTGCTGTTGCTCGGGCAGTAGTACGGCACGTTGCTGCCGGGGGAGGGATAGTCGCCGCACGCGCCCCTGCCCTTGCGGGCCGCGATCATGTAGTTCGGCGGGCTCCAGTCGATCCCGACCCGCTTCAGCGCCGGCCCCCACGCCTTGCCCATGCACCCGCCGGTCTTGAGGATCAGCGCCTTGAACTGGGTGTGGTTGTAGATGCTCGCGTTCCCGGCCCGGCAGTTCGTCTTCGCCAGCGACCCGGCCCGATAGAGGGTGTTGTTCTTCGTCGTGCGGTTGAGCACCGGAGTCGGCCGCGTCGTGGGCTGCGACGTCGGCTTGGAGGTGGGCTTCCCGGTCGGTTCCGTGTCCGTGGTGGCCTCGTCGGTGGGGAACGGCGAGAAGGTGAAGGTCGGGATCGCGACCGGCGACACGGTCTCGTCGTGGTCGGACAGGCCGACCAGCGCGCTCACGACCACGATGAGCACGAAGACCAGCGCCAGCACGCCCATGAGCGCGCCGATGACCGCCCCCGCGCCGGACTTGCGGCGGGGCGGCCGCCAGGCGGGCGGCGGATAGGGGGCGGCGGGCCCGCGCGGGGGAGGCGGAGACTGCGGAACCCACCCCGGCCCCTGGGGCGGCGCCGGCTGCTGCGATGGCGCCTGCGGCGGTGGCACCTGGAACGGCGCTCCCTGAGGCGGCGGCACCTGGAACGGCGCCGCCTGCGGTGCCGGCATTGGTGAAGCCTGAGGTGGCGCCGCTTGGAACGGCATGCCCTGCGCAGGGCCGGGGGCGGCCGTGTTCCCGGGCGATCCCGGGAACTCCTGCGGATACCCGAGCCCGTTCGGCGCGTACGGGGCGCCGGGTGGCGTGCCCGCCGGGGCGGCGGGGGACGGCGGGGGTGGGTAGGGCTGCCCGTAGGGCCCGGCGTACGACTGCGCCGGAGGCTGCGCTCCGCCCTGGAACTGCGCCCCGCCCTGGAACTGCGCTCCACCTTGGAACTGCGCCTCGCCCTGGAACTGTGCCCCGCCCTGGAATTGAGGCCCGGGCTGGTAGGGCGTCGCGCCGGGGTAAGGGCCGTTCTGCCCATAGGCGCCACCCTGCGCTTCCGCCCCTGAATGAGACTCTGAGCTGTAGGGCGGCGAGGCCTGCGGATAGACACCGCCCCCGTTCGGCCCCGGATGCGGAACCCCGCCCTGCGGCTGAGATCCGGCGTACGCACCGGAGCCCTGCGGCATGCCGGGGACGGCGCCGTGAGACTGCCAGCCGGAAGACGGAGGGCCGGAAGGATGGGGGCCGCCCTGGGGTGAGGCGTTCGCGGGATAGGCCGGGCCGGGAGACGGGGCGCTCCCCGGGTAGGCGGCCGGGACCTGGGGATGTGCCCCCGGCGGGTAGGGGCCGCCGTACGGCTGACCTCCCTGCGACGGGGAGCCGTTCTGCGGCTGTCCCTGCGGCGGGTAGGGAGCGGCGCCGGGCGCCTGCTGCCACGCGCCGCGCTCAGGGCCGCTCCACCCCGGCGGCCCGTACGGCCCCGGCGTCGCGCCGGAGGGTCGCGATCCGTCCGGTGTGCCGGGCACGGCCTCCGGCTGCGGTGAATACGGCGGCCCGGAATAGGGAGAACTCTCCCCGGGTGGCTCTTGGGGAGGGTACTGCTGCGCCACGACATTGCCCCCTTTGTGGATTTGGGGCAAAAGAATACTGTTTTCCCATCCATCACGGATGTAGCAGATGTCGGGCACGATGTGTAATCGACCGACGTGATCTCTGCGATGTTCCGGAATCGCCGGGCTCGTCTGCCCTAGCGTTTTTCGCATGAATCTGCAGCAGCTCCGTTACGTGGTCGCCACTGCGGAGCACCGCACCATGACCGATGCCGCCAGATCGCTCTATATCGCGCAGCCCGCCTTGTCCCGCGCGATACGCGACCTGGAACGTGAACTCGGAATGACGCTTTTCGCCCGCTCGGGCCGCGGGGTCGTCGTGACGGCCCAGGGGCGCCGGGTGGTGAAGCTGGCCCGCGAGGCCCTCGACGCGGTGGCCGAGATCGAGGCCCTCGCGACGCAGGGCACCTCCTCCGGCGCCGAACTGCGGATCGCGTCCACCCCGAGCCTGGAGCCCGGTCTCGCCGGGCGTCTGCTGCCCGCCTACGCCGCCGAGCATCCGGGAATCCGGGTGCACATCGTGCGGTGCGAGGGCCGGGAGGGGGTGGTCAGCGCGGTCCGCGAGCAGCGCGCCGACCTCGGGCTGACCGACCTCCCGGTGCCCACCGACCTGGTGAGCCACCCGCTCGAGCGCCAGGAGATCGTGCTGATCTCCCCGCCCGGCCTCGACCTGCCCGACCCCGTCCCCGTGGCCAGGCTCGACGGCATGCGGCTGGTGCTGCCCGCTCCCGGCAGCCCCCGCCGCAGGGAGTTCGACCAGATCTTCGCCACGCACGGCGTCCGGCCGATCGCGGCGGTCGAGTCCGACGAGCGCCGGGGCTGGCTCCGGACCGTACGGGAGGGGCGGGCCTCGCTGCTGTGGTATCGGGGCATGGCCGAGCAGGCGGCCAGGGCCGGCCTGGTGGTCCGCTCGCTCGATCCCTCGCTCCGCAAGATCATCGCGGTCGTGCACGCCCGGCGGCGACTCCCCGCGATGGCGCAGCATTTCGTGGCCCTGGCCGAGGGCGGCTCGGCGGCGTGACCGCATGCCGTCGTTTTGGACCGTTCCACGGCTCCGCTCCCGGCGGGCACGCGAGAGGACGGCGTCCACCTAGTACGCTGGCGGCGATGTCCACTACGCCGATGCCCGCCGAGGCGCCCGGCCTGTCGGCCGTTCTGCGCCTGCGCGGCCGTGCCTTCGGTCCCGGCGACTTCGCGGTCATGGCCGTGGTGAACCGGACCCCCGACTCCTTCTACGACAGGGGATCGACCTACGCCTTCTCGGCCGCGGTCGACGCCGCCTCCCGCCTCATCGAGGAGGGGGCGGACATCGTGGACATCGGTGGCGTGAAGGCCGGTCCCGGCACGGAGGTCGATCCGGCCGAGGAGATACGCCGCGTGGCGGAGGTCGTCGCCGCGGTGCGCGACCGGCACCCCGATGTGATCATCAGCGTCGACACCTGGCGGTCGGAGGTCGCCGAGGTCGTCGCCGAGGCCGGGGCCGACCTGCTCAACGACACCTGGGGCGGCGTGGACCCCAAGCTCGCCGAGGTGGCCGCGGCGTACGGCATCGGCCTGGTGTGCGCGCACGCCGGGCGGGTGGAGCCGCGCACCCGGCCGCACCGCATCGCGTACGCCGACGTGGTGGCCGACGTGGTCGCGTACACGACGGACCTCGCGGAGCGCGCGGTCGCCGCGGGGGTCCGCCGCGACGCGATCCTGATCGACCCGGCTCACGACTTCGGCAAGAACACGTGGCACTCGCTGGAGGTCAGCAGGCGGCTCGGCGAGCTGACCGCCACAGGGTGGCCGGTGCTGGTGGCCGTCTCCAACAAGGACTTCGTCGGCGAGACGCTGGGCGGCCTGCCCGTGGAGGAGCGCCACGCGGGCACGCTGGCCACCCTCGCCGTGTCGGCGATGCAGGGCGCCCGGGTGTTCCGCGTCCACGACGCGGCGAGCGCCCGTACGGCTCTCGCGGTCGTCGCCCGCCTCGGCGGCGCGCTCTCCTAGCCCTCGATTCCAGGCAAGACCCCGAGCAGGGCGCCGGCAGGCCCTAGCAGGTCCTGGCACGGCTCCCCGGCAGAGCCCTGGGCCTCGGCCCTTCCGCACCACGACCGGCCGCGCCCGTCCTGCCGGTGCCGGAAGCGGGTCGCGATCAAAGCGGTGGACAGGGCGTTCGCGCCGTGGCTAACGTGTCGGCCATGTCGAGCCCCGAGGCGTCGAGACGCTAGCCACCGGTCATTCGGTGGCTGAATCGTCGCACCCCTGAACGGCCGCAGCGCTGAGTGGCGGCAGACCGAGCGGTGGCAGCACCGAGCGGTGGCAGCGCTGAGTGGCGGCAGACCGAGCGGTGGCAGCACCGAGCGGTGGCAGCGCTGAGTGGTGGCAGCGCTGAGTGGTGGCAGCGCTGAGCTGTCGTACCGCTCACGTGCGCGAGTGGTGGCAGCGCTGAGTGGCGGCAGCACTGAGTGGTGGCAGCGCTGAGCTGTCGTACCGCTCACGTGCGCTGAGTGGTGGCAGCGCTGAGTGGCGGCAGCACTGAGCTGTCGTACCGCTCACGTGGCGCGCTGAGCCGCGGCGCCGGCATGTCCCGCCGTGCTCGCCCCGCTGTATGCGTGGCTGCACATCATGCCTGGTTGCACGTGGCGCTGGATCGTCGCGGCCCCGTCGTCGCCGCGCGCCACCGCCGCGCGCCGCCGCACAGGGGACGCGCATGAGGACCGCCGTCGCGCCCGTCGCAGTGCCGTCGCTGTGCCTTCGCAGTGCCTTCGCGCGGCGCCTGCGGCCGAATGACCGTCGTACGGGCCGTTTTCTCCCGGGCTCCGCGCACGGTCGCCGCCGTCATGGAGTGCTTCCACCGCCGGATCCCGGGTTCGTTCGCGCGGTGATCCCGCGTGCCCGGCCGGACGCTCCCTCGTGTCGGGCCGTGGTCCGCCGCGGCGCACCGCGTGCTCATCGACCGTTCGCGATCCTTCGTGCCTTCGTGGGCTTCGCGACCTCTTACGACGCGGTGTGGAGTTGTCATGCCAATCCCCATCTACATGCTCGCACTTGCGGTCTTCGCCCAGGGGACCTCCGAGTTCATGCTGTCGGGCCTGGTGCCCGGCATCGTCCGTGACCTTCAGGTGTCCGTCCCCGCCGCGGGGGCGCTGACGTCGGCCTTCGCCGTGGGGATGATCGTGGGCGCGCCCCTGACGGCCGTCCTCAGCCTGCGGTGGCCGAGACGGCGGGCGCTGCTCGTCTTCCTGACCATCTTCATGATCGTCCACGTGGCCGGCGCGGTCACCACCAGCTTCGGCGTTCTCCTGGCCGCCCGCGTCGCCGGAGCGCTGGCCAACGCCGGATTCCTGGCCGTGGGTCTCGCGGCGGCGACCGCCATGGCCGGGCCCGGCGCCAAGGGCCGGGCCGCCTCCGTACTGCTCGGCGGGATCACGCTCGCCTGCGTCGCCGGGGTGCCGGCGGGCGCCGTGCTCGGCCAGGTGTGGGGCTGGCGCTCGGCGTTCTGGGCGGTGGCGGTCGTCTCGGTGCCGGCCGTCGTCGCGGTCGCGGTCGCCGTTCCGGCCATCCCGCCGGGGACGGCCATCCCGCCGGGGACGGCCATGTCACCGGACGCGGCCCCGCCACCGGAGGCGGTCGTGCCCGCCGCGCGACGCGAGCTGCGGGCGCTGCGCCGGCCCCGGCTGCTCGTGACCCTGCTGCTCGGCGCGCTGGTGAACGGCGCCACGTTCTGCACCTTCACCTACCTGGCTCCGCTGGTCACCGAGGTCGGCGGCTACGGCCCGGGCTGGGTGCCGGTGCTGCTGGCGCTCTTCGGCCTGGGGTCGTTCGCCGGGGTGTCGATCGGCGGCCGGATGGCGGACCGGCGGCCGATGCGGCTGCTGGTGCCCGGCGGCCTGGCCCTGACGGCCGGCTGGATCGTGTTCGCCGTGGCCGCGGGCAACCCGGCCGCCGTGCTCGTGCTCGTCTTCGTGCAGGGCGCGCTGTCCTTCGCCGTCGGCTCCACACTGATCACGCGAGCGCTCTACGCGGCGGCCGACGCGCCCTCTCTGGGCGGCGCGTTCGCGACCGCCGCCTTCAACGTGGGCGCGACCGCCGGTCCCCTGCTGGGCGGCGTCGCCATCGGCGCCGGGTTGGGCTACCGGTCACCGCTGTGGGTCAGCGCGCTGCTGGTGGCGCTGGCGCTGGCGCTCGCGGCGGCGGTGGCGGCGCGGAGGACCAGGACGACCGGCCGGCCGGCGTCCCCGACGCGCCGCGCCGCCCGCTGACCACCGGAAGGTGAACGCCGGCCGCTGACCGCCGGCCGACGAACGCCGGAAGGCGAAGACCTGGAAGACGGCCGCGTCAGGAGTACAGGACCGACAGGAACCGGACGAGGATCGCCTCGCGGGTGGCGGCAGGCAGCGCGTCGAGCACGGCGTTCACCACCGCCATCCCGGGCTGTCCCGTCGCCGTGAGGTCGATTCCCACCGACGCGGCGAGCTCGGCGAACGTGGCGTCGTCCAGCGCGTCGAGGTCGAGGGACGTGATGAGCTCGGGCAGGCCCTCGGGCACGTCGGCCGGTCCCCGTCGCCGGGCGGCGTCGGCGGCCTCGGCGATCACCTCCAGCATCGCGTCCACGCCCGCCAGCGTCACACCGGTGACCGTCACGTGGATGTTGGCCGGGATCCCGGCGTACGACAGCTGCGGCTGAAGGAACCAGCCGAGCCGGCGCGCCTCGTCGGCCAGCACGAAGACGTCCACCTCGGCGGATCCGGCGATCGCGACCAGCGCGGCCTCCGGCTCCCCGAGCACCCGCAGCCCGGGGATCTTCCCCACACCCTCGGCCAGCCGGCGGGTCGCCTCCAGCGTCCTGCGGCCGAGTTCCAGGTAGCCCTCCCGGCCGAGGGCCTGCAGGGTGGCCCAGGCGCCGCCGAGCGGCCCGGCCGACCGCGAGCTCTGCACGGTCGCGTTGATGATCGTGTAGCCGGGCCAGGCCGCCGAGGCGAAGTAGGCCCGGCGGCGCAGCTCCGCGTCGCGGAACAGCAGCACCGACGCCCCCTTCGGCGCGTACCCGAACTTGTGCAGGTCGCACGAGATCGAGGTGACGCCGGGCACGGCCAGGTCGAACGGCGGGATCGCGGCGCCCGCCTCGCGCAGCCACGGCAGCAGCCAGCCGCCGACACAGGCGTCCACGTGGCACGGCACACCGCGCGCGGCGGCCAGCGCGGCGACCTCCTCGACCGGGTCGACGACGCCCTGCGGGTAGGAGGGGGCCGACGCCACCGCCAGCGCCGTACGCTCGTCGAGCGCCGCCTCGAACGCCGGGACCGAGGCCCGGTAGGTCACCGGGTCGACGGGGACCGGCACGATCTCCATGCCGAGGTAGTGCGCGGCCTTGTGGAACGCCGGGTGCGCGGTGACCGGCAGCACGACCCGGGTCGTGCCCGGGCGGGCGTCGCGGGCGGCCTTCACCGCCAGCATGATCGACTCGGTGCCGCCGCTGGTGAATATCCCCGGCGCGCCCGGACGGCCGAGCAACTCGGCGACCGCCCCGACCACCTGCCGCTCCAGCGCGACCATGCTGGGGAAGGCGGTCGGGTCGAGCATGTTGACCTCGAGCATCTCCGCGTACGCCCGGTGCGCGGCCTCGTGCACCTCCGGCAGGCCGGTGTCGTAGACGTAGGCCGTCACCTTGCCGCCGCGCACCGGCAGGTCGGCCGCCTTCAGGGTGGTCAGCTCGGCGAGCAGCTCGGTGACGGGCCTGCCGTGTTCGGGAAGCATGCGACTCCTCAACGTGCCAGGGGGATCCGGACGACGGCGCGCAGTCCGGGGGAGGCGTCCTCCAGGTGGACCGTACCGCCGTGGGCCTCGACCGTGGTGCGCACGATCGCGAGACCGAGCCCGGCGCCGCCGTCGTCGCGGCTGCGCGCGTCGTCGAGCCGGGTGAACCGGTCGAAGACCCGCTCCCGGTCCTCGGGCGGGATGCCCGGCCCGTCGTCGGTGACGGTGAGCTCGGCGGCGCTCCCCACGGCGCGTACGCCGATCCTGACCGCCGACGCCGCGTGCCGCAGGGCGTTGTCGACGAGGTTGGCGAGCACCCGCCGCAGGTCCAGCGCGTCGCCCAGCACGACGGGAGCCGCGCCGGGCGGGAGGTCGAGGCCGAGGCCGTACCGCTCGGCCGTACGGCGGGCCATCTCGGCCAGGTCGACCGGCTCCCGGCGGCCGGTGCGGCCCTCGTCGAGCCGGGCGAGGGCGAGCAGGTCCTCGGCCAGGCGGGACAGCCGGAGGGTGTCCTCCAGCACCCCCTCGGCCGTCTCCTTCCAGTCCTGCCCCTCCGGGTGGCTGAGCGCGACCTCCAGCTGGAGCCGGATGCTCGCGAGCGGGCTGCGCAACTCGTGCGCCGCGTCGGAGACCAGCGCCCGCTGGCGCGCGTCGGCCTCCTCCAGCCGCCCGAGCATGTCGTTGAGGGTCGTGGCGAGCGCGTGCACCTCGTCGCGCGCCTCGGGCACCGGCAGCCGGCGTGACCGCGCGGTGGCGCCCACCTCGGCCGCGCCCCGCCGCAGCAGCGCGATCGGCCGCAGCGTGCGCCCGGCGACCAGCCACGAGACCGCCGCCAGCAGCGCGAGCAGGAGCGGCATGCCGGCGATCAGCACATGGCCGATGGTCACCAGGCTGCTCTCCACCTCGCCGAACGACCGGGCCACGATCACCGTCACGCCGCGGTCCGCGCTGAGCGCCCGCACCCGCAGCGGCCCCGGCAGCGCGTACGGCCGGCCGTCGAGGAAGTCGGGCTCGCCGGTGCGCACGGCGGCCTCCCGCGCCTGCGCGGACAGCAGGGGGACGAGGCGGTCGGTGTTCGGGGTGGCGTCGACGATCCGCCCGTCGCGGTCGAGCACCTGCACGATCGTGTTGTCCACCGAGACGACGGGATCGGACAGCCGGTTCGCGTCCGACAGCGCGACGATCTCACGTCCCCGCTGGTAGACCTGGTCGTCGATGCTCCGGACGAGCGCCTCGCCGAGCACCGCGACGAACACGTACGCCGATCCGGCCAGGGCGAGCGCCAGCACGGCCGTCGCCGCCGCGGTGACCCGGAACCGCAGGCTCTGCCGCCGCCACCACGTCACCGGGCGCGCGAGCACGGCAACACCGGCGCCACGTGATCCGGGCGCGGATGATGGGGGCGGGGGTGACGCGGGCACGCTCAGCCGCCGTCGCTCGCGAGCCGGTAGCCGGCGCCGCGCACGGTCTGCAGGGCGGCGCGGCCGAAGGGCGTGTCGATCTTCCTGCGCAGATATCCGACGTACACCTCGACCACGTTCGGATCGGTGTCGTAGGTGTCCCACACGTGCTCCAGGATCTCCGGCTTCGACACCACCTCGCCCGACCGGCGCATCAGGTATTCGAGCAGGGCGAACTCCCTGGGCGTCAGCTCGACCGGCGCCTCGCCCCGCGTGACCGCCCGCGCCGCCGGGTCGAGCGACAGGTCGCCCGCGCGCAGCACGGAGGGCCTGCGGCCGCCGCCCCGGCGCAGCAGCGCCCGGAGCCGGGCCACCAGCACCACGTACGAGAACGGCTTGGTGAGGTAGTCGTCGGCGCCGAGGTCGAGCCCGTCGGCCATGTCGTACTCGCCGTCCTTGGCCGACAGCATGAGGATCGGCACCCAGTTCTCCTCCGCGCGCAACTGCTTGCACACGTTGTAGCCGGACAAGCCGGGAAGCATGATGTCGAGCACGACCACGTCGTAGTCGCCGACGCGCGCCAGGTGCAGGCCCTCGTTTCCGTCGTGTGCCAGGTCGACGGCGAAGCCCTCCGCCTGCAGCCCCCGGCGCAGCGCCGCCGCCATCCGCCGCTCGTCCTCCACCACCAGAACCCGCATTGCCCCAGTGTGGCCCCTTTCGCCTGTGCGGGCGCGGCCGGCCTGAGAGCCCTCTCAGTCCGTCTCAGCGTCGGCACAGGAACGTCTCGGCAGTCTCGGGTTGTCAGGTTTTCCGCCCATAGTGGGAGATGTGAAATGGCGAAGAGAACCCGCGCCGTGAGGTGGGGAGTGCCGGTGGCGGCGGTGGCCGTGGTGGCGGCTGCCGTGGGGACGGGGCCGGTGATCGCGGCGGTGCGCAGCGACCCGTCCCTGCCGGACCGTACGGCGGAGCAACTGCTGGCCGACGTCGCGCGCACCTGGCAGAACGGCCGGATGCCGCAGATGTCCGGCACGATCGTCGAGACCGCGTCGCTCGGCCTGCCCGCGCTGCCCGGCCTGTCGGGCCTGTCCGGGCCGGGCGGACCGTCCGGCGCCTCGCCGGCGTCGCTGCTGTCGGGGTCGCACCAGCTCAAGATCTGGTACGCGGGGGAGGACAGGTTCCGCCTCATGCTGCCGGGGGAGATGAGCGAGACCGACCTCGTCGCCGACGGCGGCACGGTGTGGCTGTGGGACAGCGCCGCCAACAAGGCGACCCGTCTCACCGTCCCCGCGGCTCCCGAAGGCGGACACGGCGGCGGGCACGGGGGCGGGCACGGCGGCGCCTTCCCGATGCGGCCGGGAGCCGCGTCACCGTTCGCGTCACCGTTCGCGACGCCGGAACAGGCCGCGCGGCAGGCGCTGCAGGCGGCCGGGACCGACACGGCGATCAGCGTCGGCGACGTCGTCACGGTCGCGGGCCGCGCGGCCTACCAGATCGTGCTGACGCCGAAGTCGGCCGATTCGCTGATCAAGGACGTCCGGGTGGCGCTCGACGGCGAGAAGCTGATGCCGCTGCGCGTCCAGGTGTACGCCAAGGGGGCGGCCGAGCCGGTCTTCGAGGTCGGTTTCGAGTCGCTGTCGTTCACCGCTCCCGCGCCGGAGAACTTCTCCTTCACGCCGCCGCCCGGCGCGAAGGTCGAGCAGGGGACGGCCACCCCTCCGCAGGACCACCGGCCGGAGGCGCTCGCCGAGGCGCACGACCGGGGCCGCGTCGTCGGCTCCGGCTGGGACAGCGTGCTCGTCACCTCCCTGCCCGACGTTCCCGCGCAGGACGTTCCCGCCCAGCAGCAGGACGGGAAGGGACGTGACGGCATGGACGTGACCGCGCTGCTCGACGGCCTGAAGGGGGCGGCCACCCCCGTCAGCGGGGAGTGGGGCAGCGGCCGGCTGCTGCGCACGAAGGTGGTGTCGATCCTGGTCACCGACGACGGCCGCCTGCTCGCCGGCGCCGTGGCCCCGGAGGCCCTTTACCGCGCGGCCGGTGTGAAGGGATGACCGAGCCCACGCACCGCGGACGAGCGGGGATCGCGGTGGGCCCGGTGGGCCCGGTGGACGCGGTGGACGCGGTGGACGCGGTGGACGCGGTGGACGCGGTGACGGTGGGCACGCGCGCGGGGGCGCCACGGGAGGACACCGGGGCGCCCCCGCCCTCCCCCGAGGCCGCCGCGGCGTCCGCCATCGTCACGTCCGGTCTCACCAAGCGCTTCCGCGGCGGCCACGTGGCCGTCGACGGCGTCGGCCTGGCCGTGCCGCGCGGATCGGTCTTCGGCTTCCTCGGCCCGAACGGCTCGGGCAAGACCACGACGATCCGCATGCTGCTCGGCCTGGTCGCCCCGACCTCGGGCACCTGGTCGCTGCTCGGGACGCCCATGCCGGCCGGGCTGGCCCGGGCGCTGCCGCGCGTCGGCGCGGTGGTCGAGGGGCCGGCCTTCTATCCGTACCTGTCGGGGGAGGCCAACCTGCGCCGCTTCGACGCGGCCGATCCGGCGGCCGACGCGCGTACGGCGCGCGCAAGGATCGGCGCGGCGCTGGAGCGGGTGGGACTGACGGCGGCGGCGGGCAAGCGCTACCGCACCTACTCGCTCGGCATGCGCCAGCGCCTGGCCATCGCGGCCGCGCTGCTGGTTCCGAGGGAGCTGCTCGTGCTCGACGAGCCGACCAACGGACTGGACCCGCAGGGCACCCGCGAGGTCCGCACGCTGATCAGGAGGATCGCCGAGGACGGCACGACCGTCTTCGTCTCCTCCCACCTGCTGAGCGAGGTCGAGCAGATGTGCACCCACCTCGGCGTCATGCGCACCGGCAGGCTCGTCGCCCAGGGCCCGATCGCCGCGCTGCGCGCGTCGGGCGAGGAGCCGCGCCTGCGGGTGGAGACGCCGGACGCGGACGCGGCGGCGGCCGTGCTTGCCGGGGCCGGGCTCGGCGACGTGCGCGCCGCGGACGGCGAGGTGACGGCGGTCATCGGCGCCCGGGCGCCGGAGGAGATCTGCGCGCTGCTCGTCGGCGAGGGCGTGGCCGTGCGCGGGTTCGCCGTGGTGCGTCCCACGCTTGAGGAGGTCTTCGTCGGCCTGACGGGGGAGGGGTTCGATGTCGGTGCGTGAGAACGGGAGGCGGCACCTGACGCGGCTGCTGGCCTCCGAGATCGGGCTGACGTTCCGCCGCCCGCGCAACCTCGCGATGCTCGGGGTGCTCGCGGTCGTGCCGGTGCTGGTCGGCGTCGCGGTGCGGGTCGCGTCGGGCGGCGACGTGGGCGGCTCGATCATCGGCCAGATCGCCGGCAACGGCCTGATGCTGACCTTCGCCGCGTTCGCCGTCATGACGCCGATCGTGCTGCCGCTGACCGTGGCGGTCGTGGCCGGCGACGCGATCGCCGGCGAGGCGAGCCAGGGCACGCTGCGCTACCTGCTCGTCGCGCCGGCCGGCCGGACCAGGCTGCTGCTGGTGAAGTACGCCAACGTCGTGGTCTTCTGCCTCGCGGCGTGCGCGCTGGTGGCGCTGTCGGCGCTGGTGGCCGGGCTGGTGCTGTTCCCGGCCGGGCCGGTGACGCTGCTGTCGGGCACGACGATCCCGGCCGCCGATGCCCTGCTGCGCGCCGGGGTGGTCGTCCTGTACGCCGCCGCGGGGATGGCCGCGCTCGGCGCGGTCGCGCTCGCGGTCTCCACGCTGACCGAGGCGCCGATCGGGGCGGTGGCCACGAGCGTCGTGCTGGTGGTGGTCAGCCAGGTCCTGAGCGCGATCCCGCAGGTGGCGGCCGTACGGCCGGTCCTGCTGACCTCGTGGTGGGGGGCGTTCGACGGGGCGTTGCGGGCGCCGGTGGCGTTCGACCAGATGGGACAGGGGCTGCTCGCCTTCGCCGCGTACGTCCTGGTTTTCGGCTCCCTCGCCTGGTCGCGCTTCACGAGTAAGGACATCACGGCGTAAGTGCTGCCCTTTACCGTTCTTTATCGCTAGTGTTGCCGCGGACCTCTCACCCAAGGCGGTGTTCATGCGGCACTTCTTCGGGCTGCTCCTTGGCGTTGTCGTCGCGGCGGCTCTTCTCCTCGGTGGTGGATGGGCGTCCCAGGAGGCGGTCCGGGGAGCGGCACAGAGCGTCGACCCGGCCAAGGACACCCGGATGCTGATCGCCCTCGGTGTGATGGCCGTCGTGGGCCTGCTGCTCGGGCTGGTGCTGGTCGGCCGGGTGTCCCCGCTGGCGACGTTCGTGCCGTCGATGGCGCTGCTGGCCTGGACCGTGGTCTACGTCCTCGACGTGTCGCGCGCCGCGAGCCTCGTGCCCTCCGGCCCCTCGGTGCAGGCCGAGCTGCTGCAGGCCGGCCGCGGGATGCTCATGCTGCTGTCCACCGGCGTGTACGGCCTGCTCGGCGTCGCGCTGTTCCTCCCGGTGCTCATGCCGTCGCGCTGGGCCCGTCCGGAGCCGGACGAGGAGCAGGAGGAGTACGAGGAGTCGTACGGCTTCTGAGATAGAGCTCGGCCACGACGTCCTCGATCGAGGCGCGTCCCGGCGCGGTCGCCCGCAGGCCGTCCACCGTGCCGTCGAAGGCCAGCCGGCCGTGGTCGATCAGCAGCACGCGGCGGCACAGCCGCTCCACGTCGCCCAGGTCGTGGGTGGTCAGCAGCACCGTCGTCCCGCGTTCCGCGTTCAGCCGCCGCAGGAAGTCGCGCACCTCCGCCTTGCTGACGACGTCGAGCCCGATCGTCGGCTCGTCGAGCACGAGCACGGCGGGGTCGTGCAGCAGGGCGGCGGTGATGTCGCCCCGCATCCGCTGGCCCAGGCTGAGCTGGCGCACCGGCGTCGCGAGGAAGCCGCCCAGGTCGAGCAGGTCGCACATCTCGTCGAGCCGCTCGCGGAACACCTTCCGATCTACTTTGTAAAGGAGCCGGACCAGTTCCAGGCTGTCGCGGAGCGGCAGGTCCCACCACAGGGTCGTCCGCTGGCCGAAGACGACGCCGATCCTGCGGGCGAGAGCCGTTCGGCGCCGGGAGGGATCGAGACCGGCCACCTGGACCCGGCCCGACGTGGGAGTGAGGATCCCGGTCAGCATCTTGATCGTGGTGGACTTGCCCGCGCCGTTCGGGCCGAGGCAGGCGACGAACTCCCCGGCCCCGACGCGGAAGGACAGGTCTCGTACGGCGTGCACGACCCGGCGGCGGACCGTGAAGGTCCTCCCGACCCTGTCTGCCTCGATCACTGCTCTCAGCTCCCCGTCGATCGGTAGCGGCGGATACCCGCCCGCCAGGCGAGCGCGGCGACGGCGGCCAGCGCGAGCGCGGCGGCGGGGGACAGCAGGCCCGTCCAGGACGGCAGCCCGAGCGGATCGGGCCGGCCGAGCACGTACAGGCCCGGCTGCCAGTTGACGAACGCCAGCGGCAGCGCGAAGGTCATCCCCCGCACGATGCGGGTGTCGTAGACGCTCAGCGGATACTGCGTGAGCGTCGCCCCGCCGTAGGTGAAGGCGTTGGCCACCTCGGGGGCGGCGGTGAGCAGGAACTGCAGCGCGCCGCCGAGCGTGAAGAGCGCCGCGAAGATCACGATTCCCGAGACGACCATGACGGGCACCATCCAGACCCGGCCGAGGGGGACGTCCAGCCCCGCCAGGCCCGCGGCGAGCACGGCTCCGGCCTGGATCGACCGGCCGAGCCGGTGCGGCGTGAACCGGTCGGCGGCGACCTGAACGAAGGGCGACGCGGGCCGGATCAGCATGACGTCCAGCGTGCCGGCCACGATGTGCTGGCTGATTTTGTCGACGTTGCCGAACAGCAGGTCGGCGAGCGCGAAGGCCAGTTGCGACGCGCCGTACAGGAACATGACCTCGGTCAGCCCGAAGCCCGCCAGCTCGCCGGTGTTGGCGAAGATCACCCAGATGACCGCGACGTCGAGGCCGCCGACCACCAGCCCGCCCGCCGTCATGAGCGCGAACGACAACGGATACTGCGCCGCCGCCCGCGTCCACGTCCACGCGAGCAGCGCGTACGTCCTGATCACGGCCGCTCACCCACCCTGGATCACGACCTTCCTGCGGGCGGCGCCGGTCATGAGCGCGCCCAGGGCCAGCAGGACGGCGGCCCACAGGGCCTGGAAGCCGAGGGCGGGGGCGGGATCGGCCGTGCCGAGGTAGACGTCGGCGGGCACCTGTGCCATCGCCGACCACGGCAGCGCCCGGGACAGTACCCCCAGCCATCCGGGGAAGATCGCCAGAGGCAGCATGAGCCCGCTGAAGAACGTCGTGAGCACCATCGACAGCACCCCGAGACCCCGGTCGTCCATCACCCAGCAGGTGGCCAGAGCGACGATGTAGCGCCAGCCGAAGCTCACGACCACGCCCAGGGCGACACTCACCAGGAACGCGGCCGGGGCGTGCGGGGCGACGATGCCGAACAGCAGCGCGCCCACGAGGGCCGGCGGGCCGCCGCGGACGACGAAGAGGTACGCCGCCCGGCCCAGGTCCTCCGACAGACACCACATCTGCAGGGACGCCGGGCGGACCAGGTCGAGCGCGACGTCGCCGGTGCGGATCCGCTGCGGCAGGTCCAGGCCGCCGCCGAACAGCTGCATCGGGCCGATGAACGCCTGCGTGAGGAACGTGAAGGTGATCGCGCCGGCCACGTCGTACCCGCCGAGGCCGGGCCGGGCCTGCCACAGCGCGATCAGCACGTACGCGCGGAGCACGCCGAAGACGGTGTTGGTGAACGCCCCGGCCAGCGCGGCCGCCCAGTAGGTCGCGTGCCTGCGGAAGCCGTACCAGGCCAGCCGCGGATAGAGGGAGACGGCGGCGCCGTGACCGGGCATCAGCGGCCGGCGAGGCGGTAGTCGAAGCGGTGGACGAAGCGAGGGCAGTCCTCGTCGTGACCGTTTGTTGGCAGGTTTTGCGGAGCCTTTACCGGCGACACGCGGGGGCCGGGCTTGACGCCGAGCTTCCAGGGCAGCGAAGACCCCGAATATCCAGTCATGGATGCCTCATGTCCTGCGCTGTTACCTTGTCGTAACATTCCTGTAAGGGGAGTGAAACATACCTACCGGTAGAACGGATGACCAGATGGGGAATGTCCCTTTTGGGAGGCTTGCATGGGACATGAGCTGAATGTAGACATCCGTCCGGAATATCCGGTCAGTTGGCAGGCCGCCGCGATCAACGGGGTCCTGCGGGGCACCATGAAGCCGATCTCCACCATCCTCGTACGCAACACCGCGGGGATGGCCGTGGCCAGCCGCATCATGTGCCTCGGCGAGCGGGTCCCCGGCATCCTTCCCAAGCACGTGTCCATCGTTCCAGACCGGTTCGGCTCGTGCACGGGAGAATGGGTGCACGGCGGGCCCGGCCTGGACGAGGGCAAGGTGGTGCTGTACTTCCACGGCGGGGCGTACTTCGTCTGCTCCCCGGCGACCCACCGGCCGATCACGTGGCGGTTGTCGGCCGCCGCCGGCCGTCCGGTGTTCTCCCTCGACTACCGCCAGGGCCCGGTCCACTCCCTCGCCGAGTCGCTGTCGGACGCGCTCCAGGCGTACGAGTGCCTGCTCGGCCTCGGGTACGCCGCCCAGGACATCGTGCTGGCGGGGGACTCCGCCGGAGGCCATCTCACGCTCGCCACGCTGCTGGCCCTCCGCGACCGGGGCATGCCCCTCCCCACCGCCGGCCTCTGCCTGTCCCCCTGGACCGACCTCAGCTCCAGCCGCCGCCGCGCCAACATCTGGTCCGACCCCATGCTCCCCGCCGGCCGCGTCGAATGGCTCGCCCGCCGCTGGACCGACGGCCTCGACTGCTTCGACCCCCTCGTGTCCCCCGTGTACGGCGACTACACCGGCATCCCCCCGCTGATGATCGTCACCGGCTCCACCGAGGTCCTGCGGGACGAGGCCCGCCGGGTCGCCGTCAGCGCCCGCGAGAACGGCGTGCAGGTGACCTACGAGGAGTGGAACCGCATGCCGCACATCTTCCCCCTCCTCGCCGACGTCCTCCCCGAAGGCCGCCTGTTCTTCGATCACGTCTCCCGCTTCCTCGACGCCGTCCACGACCACACCTCCGCCTCCGGCGTGGAGGCCGCCTGAAGCATCTTTCGCCGATCGCCGTTCACGGGGAGGGCAGCGCTGGATTGTGGCTTATGAGGCCTATGTGACCTGCGGTTATCCTCGGCGGGCCTTACCTTAGGGTGCCATTGGTCTTACCTCTCATGCCGCTTGGCGCTACTTGAGCGCGTGGCGCGTTCCAAACGGCCACAGTGGCTGTGCGGCACTTCGAGAGAGGTAGCTTCCGTATGGCACGAGGCGGAAAGGCTTCCCGTAACGGCATGCCTCCCGGTGTGCGCCCGCTGACCGTGGGCGACCCGGTCGTCATCGGGCGCTACCTGCTGCTCGGCCGGCTGGGCAGCGGCGGAATGGGCGTCGTCTACCTGGCCGAGCACCCGAGCGGAGGATACGTCGCGCTGAAGACGCCGCACCCGATGCACCTGGGAGACCCCACGTTGCGGGCCCGCTTCGCCGAGGAGGTCGCGCTCTCCCGGCGCGTGGCGCCGTTCTGCACGGCCGCCGTCATCGAGGACGGCCTCGACGGTGAGCGGCCCTACCTCGTCACCGAGTACGTCCCCGGCCCCCCGCTCTCCCAGGTGGTCGCCACCCGGGGGGCGCTCACCCCCGACCTCGCGTACGGCGTGGCCCTCGGCACGGCCGCCGCGCTCGTGGCCACGCACGAGGCCGGGCTGGTGCACCGGGACCTCAAGCCCGGCAACGTGCTGCTGTCGCCGCGCGGGCCGTTCGTCATCGACTTCGGGATCGCCCGCGACCTCGACGTCGCGATGGCGCACACGCAGGCCGGGCAGATCATGGGCAGTCCGGGCTGGGTCGCACCCGAGCGGCTGCGCGGCCACCACGCCATCCCCGCCTCGGACGTCTTCTCCTGGGGCTGCCTGGTCGCGTTCGCGGCGACCGGGCTGCATCCGTTCGGCGCCGGCGACCTCGACGTGCTCACCCGGCGCATCCTGGTCGAGGAGCCGCGGCTCGACGCCGTGCCGAGGCTGCTGTGGGGCGGCGTGGCGGCGGCGCTGCAGCGCGAGCCCGCCGACCGCCCGGACGCGGCATGGCTGCTCGCCTCCCTGCTCGCGGCGGGCGGGGTCCAGGTGACCGCCGACCCCCGGCGGGCGGTCGCCGCCGTGCTCGACGAGATCTGGCAGCCCGTGCCCTACCCGGCGGGGACCATGCCCGGCCGGGCCACGCAGGGTCAGCGCACACAGGGCAGGGCCTCCCAAGCGCCGGAGGAACCGGCGCAGGAGGCGACCCAGGGCAGGGTGGCGCGGCGCCGGGCGGCGCGGTCGCGGGCGCAGGTGTCCCACGCGGGCTTCGCGGCGCTCGCCACCGTGACGATCGCCGCGGTGACGGTGGTCGCGGCGGGCGCCGGGTCGGCCCATATGGACAGCTCCGCGGATCCGCCGCCCGCGGCGCCGGTGGTCATTCCGGGCGAGGACAGCGCCCTGCCGCCGGAGGACGTGCTCGGCACCGCCCGGACGCCGGTGGTGCCCATCGCGGACGCCGCCCGGCCCAGGGTGACGGTGACGGCCACGCGGACCATGCCGCCCAGCACACCCGGCTCGCCCGGCTCGAAGCCCGGGCCGCCGACCGCGGACGAGGGGCGGACGACCTCGGCGCCCTCGCCGACGCCGGCCGGGATGACCCTGCGTCCGGGGGACGGGCGCTGCGTCACCGGGCGGCAGAGGGACTGCCGTCCCGCCCGGCCCTCCCCGCCCGGGCGTCCGGGCCAGCCGGGACATCCCGGTCAGCCGGGGCAGCCTGGCCAGCCGGGGCAGGGCCACTCTCCGGTCCCGTCCTCGGGGGTCAGCCAGGAGCCGCAGTGGGGCGACGGGGAGTCGCCGCCACCGGTCCCGAGCACGCCGCCGGAGAGCGGGCCGCCCAGCGTGGTGGCCACCCCCGCGCCGTCCATACCCTGATACGACGTCTCGATCGGCTGTCCGCGTGCAGCATGCTGTGTGTTCATGGAAGCAGCTCTCGAACTCGACGACGTGACCGTCCGCGTGGTCGGCCGGACCCTGGTGACCGGCGCCGACTGGCGGGTGGAACACGGCCAGCACTGGGTGATCCTCGGCCCCAACGGAGCGGGGAAGACGACGATGCTCTCGGTCGCCGCGGCCGTACGGCACCCGAGCTCGGGGACGGCCACGGTGCTCGGGCGGCGGCTCGGCAGGGTCGACCTCCGGGAGCTGCGCCGGAGCATCGGCCTGGTCGCGGCGAGCCAGCGGCTGGTGGACGAGTCGCTGCTCGAGGAGGAGGGCGCCACCGCGCTGACCGTCGTGCTCACCGGGCACACCGGGACGAGCGCGCCGCTGTGGGACCGGTACGGCGACGAGGAGCGGGAGCGGGCGCACCGGCTGCTGGCTGACCTCGGCTGCAAGGACCTGGCCGACCGCAGGTTCCAGGTGTGCTCGCAGGGGGAGCGGGCCCGGGTCCGGGTGGCCAGGGCGCTGATGGCCGACCCGGCGATCCTGCTGCTCGACGAGCCGTTCGCGGGCCTCGACCTGCCGGCGCGGGAGGACCTGATCGAGGCGCTGGAGGATCTGGCCCGCACCCGCCCGGGGCTCACCACCGTGATGGTCACGCACCACCTGGAGGAGGTGCCGGCCACCACCACGCACGCCCTGCTGATGCGGGACACCCGCATCCTGACCGCCGGTCCCGTGGGGGAGGTGCTCACCGGGCCCGACCTGTCCGAGTGCTTCGGCCGGCGGCTGCGGATCGACTCGCTGGACGGCCGCTGGTACGCCCGCGCCCTGCGCGTCTGACCGGCCCCGACGACGAAGCCCCGCCGCCGATCCGTCAGATCCCCGAGGGTGACCTGCGGACAGGCGGCGGGGCCCGTCACCGACCTGTGTCCGAGATGTCCGCTGTGGTTAGTGAGCCCCGGCGAACTGCGCCTCCTCCGTCGAGCCCTTCAGGGCCGTCGTGGAGGAGTCCGGCGCGACGGCCGTGCTGACCAGGTCGAAGTATCCGGTGCCGACCTCCCGCTGGTGGCGGGTGGCGGTGTAGCCGCGCTGCTCGGCGGCGAACTCGGCCTCCTGGAGCCCGACGTACGCCGTCATGCCGTCCTGGGCGTAGCCGCTGGCCAGGTCGAACATCGAGTAGTTCAGCGAGTGGAAGCCGGCCAGGGTGATGAACTGGAACTTGTACCCCATGTGGCCCAGCTCGCGCTGGAACTTGGCGATCGTCGCGTCGTCCAGGTGCTTCTTCCAGTTGAACGACGGCGAGCAGTTGTAGGCCAGCATCTGGTCCGGGTACTCCTGCTTGATCGCCTCGGCGAACGCGCGGGCCACGTCGAGGTCGGGCGTGGAGGTCTCCATCCACAGCAGGTCGGCGTACGGTGCGTAGGCGAGGCCCCTGGCGATGCAGGCGCCGACGCCATTGCGGACCCGGTAGAAGCCCTCGGCGGTGCGGTCGCCGGTGCAGAAGGCGCGGTCGCGGGGGTCCACGTCGCTGGTCAGGAGCGTCGCGGCCTGGGCGTCGGTCCGCGCGATGATCAGGCTGGGGACGCCCGCCACGTCGGCCGCGAGGCGGGCCGCGCTGAGGGTCTTGATGTGCTGGCCGGTGGGGATCAGCACCTTGCCGCCGAGATGGCCGCACTTCTTCTCGGAGGCGAGCTGGTCCTCCCAGTGGACGCCCGCAGCGCCGGCCGCGATCATGGCCTTCATCAGCTCGAACGCGTTGAGCACCCCGCCGAAGCCGGCCTCGGCGTCGGCCACGATGGGCGCCAGCCAGTGCGGGGCCTCCTGGTCGCCCTCGGCCCAGCTGATCTGGTCGGCCCGCAGCAGCGCGTTGTTGATCCGGCGGACCACGGCGGGGACCGAGTTGGCCGGGTAGAGGCTCTGGTCGGGGTAGGTGTGACCGCTGAGGTTGGCGTCGGCGGCCACCTGCCAGCCGGACAGGTAGATCGCCTTGAGGCCCGCCTTCACCTGCTGGACCGCCTGGTTGCCGGTCAGCGCGCCCAGGGCGTGGACGTAGTCCTCGTGGTGCAGCAGGTCCCACAGGCGCTCCGCGCCGAGCCGGGCCAGCGTGTGCTCCTCCTGCACCGAGCCGCGCAGGCGGACCACGTCCTCGGCCGTGTAGGTCCGCTCGACGTTCGTCCACCGCGGATTGGTCTCCCAGTCCTGCTGCAGCCGCTGGGCGGCTGCGGTGAGGCGATCCGACATCTCCGGTCACTCCCTTGTTGCGTGCGTTGGCGTCACCTGGGGCTTGCTTCCGAGTTTGTGTCGATATCAAGACACTCACAAGGAGGTATGGGTCGAAAGAACGTCAAAACTTCCGGTCGGTGTAAGACTGGCGGGTATTCGAGGGTGAAGAAACGCATAGTTTTCCCAATGGACTAGACCAATCCGTGGCGGATGGGATCATGCACTGCTGGAAGAAACGCCGATTTTCCGCATAGGATCGGGTTATGACCTCCGTCCTGGGCGAAGAACCGCTGTCTTTGACGCACGAGCTCGATCTCCTGGCCTTCGGCCAGCGGCTCAAGCACCTGCGCAAGCAGCGCGGTCTCACGCTCTCCGAGCTCGGCGAGCGCGTGGGGCGTGCGCCCAGTCAGCTGTCGCTGCTGGAGAACGGCAAGCGTGAGCCCAAGCTCTCGCTGCTGAAGTCGCTCGCCGCCGCGCTGAACGTGCCGGTGGAGGAGTTGCTGCGCAGGCAGGCGCCGAACCGGCGGGCCCAGCTCGAGATCGCCTTGGAGGAGGCCCAGCGCGACCCGCTCTACGCGGGGCTCGGACTGAGCCGGCTGAAGGTCTCCTCACGGGTGCCCAACGACGTGCTCGAGCACATCCTCGGCCTGTTCGAGGAGCTCAAGGCCAGGGAGGCGAAGGGCACGGCCACGCCGGAGGAGGCACGGGCGGCCAACGCCGAGCTGCGCCGCAGGCAGCGCGAGCTGGGCAACTACTTCGAGGAGATCGAGAAGGCCGCCGCCGAGGCCCTGACCGCCGTCGGCTACCGGACCGGCGCGCTGTCGGAGAGCACCGTCCAGGCGCTGGTGTCGCACTTCGGGTTCACCGTGCACACCGCGCCCGACCTGCCGCGGTCGGCGCGGTCGGTGACCGACCTGCGCAATCGGCGCATCTACGTCAAGCGCCAGCAGCTCGGCATGCACACGCCGCGCACCGTGCTGCTGCAGACGCTCGGGCACATCGCGCTCCAGCACCACAAGCCGCGCGACTTCGCCGACTTCCTGCGTCAGCGGGTGGAGGCCAACTACTTCGCCGCGGCCGTCCTCGTGCCCGAGGCGGCGGCCGCCCCCTACCTGCGGGAGGCCAAGCAGGACAAGGCGCTGTCGGTGGAGGACCTGCGCGACGTGTTCGCGGTGTCCTACGAGATGGCGGCGCACCGGTTCACGAACCTCGCCACCCGCCACCTCGACCTCGTCTGCCACTTCGTGCGCAACGACGCCGGGGGGATCATCTACAAGGCGTACGAGAACGACGGGATCGTCTTCCCCGCCGACGAGCAGGGGGCGATCGAGGGCCAGCGGATGTGCCAGCAGTGGTCGGGCCGCCAGGTGTTCCTCTCGCCCGACCGGTTCTCGCTGTACTACCAGTACTCCGACTCGCCCACGGGCACGTACTTCTGCATCGCCCACGTGGACCCGTCGCAGGAGAAGGACTTCGCGATCACGCTGGGCGTGCCCTATCGGGAGTCGCGCTGGTTCCGCGGGCGCGAGACCACCCACCGCACCAAGTCGAACTGCCCGAACGGCGAGTGCTGCCGCCGCCCGCCGGCCGAGCTCGCGCAGCGCTGGGAGGGCTACGCCTGGCCGTCGGCACGTGCCAACTCCCATGTGCTCGCCGCGCTGCCGCCCGGGTCGTTCCCCGGGGTGGACGAGGCCGACGTGTACGCGTTCCTGGAGCGCCACGCCGCCCACGGCTGAGGCGTGTCATTCCCGGCGGATCGTCACCTCCTTCAACGCGGCGATCGGGCCGATGTCGCGGCGCACCGCCGCCACGAGCTCCGCCTGGAGGGTCTCCGGCGCGATGCGGACGCCGGCCTTCAGCACCACGAAGCCCCGTGGCACCTGTCCCTTCAGCGAGTCGCGCACCGATCACCGCGCACTCGGCCACGCGGCTCGGCTCGATGCCGCAGGAGGCACACACCAGCACCTTCGGCGCGGCCTCTTCGATGCGGGCGGCCAGTTCCCTCGGGGCGAACCCGCCGAACACGACCGAGTGCACCGCACCCAGCCGCGCGCAGGCGAGCATCGCGATCACCGCCTGCGGCACCATCGGCATGTAGATCACCACGCGGTCGCCCCGGGCGAGGCCGCGCAGCGCCCCGGCGAACCGCGCCACCTGGTCGCGCAGCTCGGCGTAGATGTACCTCGCGGTCGCGCCGGTCACCGGCGAGTCGTAGAGCAGGGCGGGCGGTCGCCGTGCCCGGCGTCCACGTGCCGGTCCAGCGCGGTGTAGCAGGTGTTCAGCTCGCCGTCGGGGAACCAGTGGTAGAACGGCGCGCGGCCGGCGTCCAGCCCGCGCCGGGGGCGGCGTGACCAGGTCACGGCGTCGGCCGCGGCGTGCCGGAAGGCATCCGGATCTTTCCGGCTCGCCGAGTAGGCGTCGCGGTAGTCACCCATCATCGATCCCGTCAGTCGTTCGTCCTCCGCGCCCGGGGACGGCGCGGGAGTCACGTCCATCCCAGAAGGAGCCCCGGCGTCGTGGTGTGCGGCGCTTTCATGCCGAACTACGATTGACGCCGCATGTGGGCGCATTGTCAGCCTCATGTCACCGTTCATGACGGCGGCCACCGTCGGCGCGACCGTGACACAACCATGACACGGCGCGGACAAGGTGGGGACACGGCCGGCCGACAGTGGATGGGTTGACCGGCGGGAGAGTTACGGAGCGTGCGGTGAAACCCGGCGGCGTGCCGAGAGTGTTGTTGATCGAGGATGACCCGGCCGTGCGGGAGGGCCTTGAGCTGGCCCTGACCCTGCACGGATACCGGGTGCGGGTGGTGGAGTCCGGTGAGCAGGGGCTGGAGCGCTTGCGTGCGGACCTTCCCGACGTCGTCGTGCTCGATCTGATGTTGCCCGGCATGGACGGGTTCGAGGTCTGCCGCCGCATCCGGGCCGCCCGCGAGGTGCCGATCATCATGCTGACCGCGCGCGGCGACGACATGGACGTGGTGGCCGGGTTGGAGGCGGGCGCCGACGACTACGTGGTCAAGCCGGTGCAGCCGAGGGTGCTCGAGGCGCGCATCCGCGCGGTGCTCCGGCGGATCGGCCGGGACCAGGCGGAGCTGGAGCGGCACGGGGACCTGACGATCGATCGGGCCGGGCTGGTGGTCGCCAAGGGCGGCGTCCCGGTCAGCCTCGCCCCGACCGAGCTGCGCCTGCTGCTCGAGCTCTCCGGCACGCCGGGCCGGGTGCACAGCCGCCAGCAACTGCTGGAGTCGGTCTGGGAGCACGGGTATTTCGGCGACTCGCGTCTCGTGGACGCGTGCGTGCAGCGGTTGCGCGCGAAGATCGAGGACGACTCGGCGGCGCCCGTCTACGTGCAGACGGTGCGCGGGTTCGGGTACCGGTTCGGGCCGATGTGAGCCGCCGGTGAAATCTCGGCCGAGCCCGGGGCTGCGTGCCCGGCTGTTGTTCGCCTTCGCACTGCTGTGTGTGGTCACCGCGGCGGCGGTGGCCGGCGGGATGTACCTCCTGGCCCGCAATGCCATCCTGGTGCGAACCCAGGATGCCGCGGTGGAGGCGATGAAGAGCCGCCTGGAGGCGCTCTACCCGTTGCGGAGTCCGGCCCCGGGCCCGGACGAGCTCGGCGAGATCGCCGGCGCGGTGACCGACCGGTACAGCTCCGCGATCGCCGTCTACCACGAGACGTACGCGCCGGTCAGGCCGCCGCCGGGGGACCGGAGGCCGGGAGGGAACGCGCCGGCCCTGGATCCAGGGGGGATCCCGTACGCGCCGGTCGGGCCGCCGCCGGGGGATCGGACGCTGGGCGGGAACCCGCCGACCCTGACTCCCGGGGTGATGCCGAAGGGGCTGCGGCGGGCGGTGGCCGGCGGCGACATCGCGTGGCAACGCGTGGTGTGGCAGGACGCGCCCTTCCTGATCATCGGCATGCCGTTGCTGATCGTCGACCAGGACCGGACGGCGCGCGTGTCGGGTATCGAGGTCTACACCGCGCGCAGCCTGCTGCCCGAGCAGCTCAGCGTCGACGAGCTCGCCGCACGCGCCTGGCGCATCGGCGGGGCGGCCCTGGCGTTCGCGGTCGTCCTCGCGTTGCTGGCCACCCGTGGCGTGCTGGGGCCGGTCCGCGAGCTCGGCCGGGCGGCACGCCTGCTGGGCGAGGGCGAGTTGCGGACCAGGATCGCGGTGCGCGGCTCCGACGAGCTGGCCGAGGTGGCGCGCACGTTCAACACCACCGCCGCGGAGCTGGAACGGCACGTCGAGCAGTTGCGCGAGATGGAGGCCGACGCCCGCAGGTTCGTGGCCGATGTGTCGCATGAGCTGCGTACCCCGCTGGCCGCGCTGGCCGCGGTCGCCGACGTCCTGGACGAGGAGGCGGTCCGGCTGCCCGAGCCCGCGGGCAGGGCCGCCAGGCTGGTCAGCCAGGAGACGCTCAACCTCACCGCTCTGGTTAACGATCTCATCGAGATCAGCAGGTTCGACTCCGGCGTGGCGGCCCTCGCGCTGAACGAGGTCGACGTGGCCGAGCTGGTGCACGCGACCCTGCGTGTCCGGGGCTGGTCAGATCTGGTGCATACCGAGCTTGCAGCCGCGGTGACGGCGCGGCTGGACCCGCGCCGAGTGGACGTCATCCTCGCGAACCTGGTCGGCAACGCCCTGCGGCACGGCGAGCCACCGGTGTCGGTCTGGCTTCACGCCGACCCGCACTGGATCGCCGTCGAGGTCCGCGATCACGGACCGGGGCTGGACGAAGCGGTGCTGCCGCACGTGTTCGACCGGTTCTATAAGGCCAGCGCGGCCAGGGCCAGGTCCGAGGGCAGCGGCCTCGGCCTCGCCATCGCGCGAGAGAACGCGCGCCTGCACCGAGGCGACCTCACCGTCACCAACGCCCCGGACGGCGGCGCCGTATTCACGCTGCGCCTGCCACGCCGGGCACACGATCCGGACGGAGGCCCCGAGTGAGGATCGGGCTCGCCCGCCGCCTGCTCGCCGCGGGCCTGGTCGCGCTCGTCGCCGTGGCCGGCTGCGGTGTGCGACCCAGCGGCGTCATCATCGGCGGCGACCCGCCCAGCGGAGCCGTCGCACGCACCACGACGATCACTCTCTTCTTGGTGAAGAACGGCCGGCTCAGCGCGGTGACGCGGCGGCCCGGTGGTCGTCCGCTGTTCCCAGGGGACACGCTCATGCTGCTGGCCGCCGGACCCACTCCGGAGGAACAGGCGGACGGACTGACCTCCGACATCCCGCCCGCGGCCGGCCCGTTCTCGGTGACCGCCGGGCGGGCCGGCCACGTGGTGGTGACCCTGTCGGCCGCGGCCGGCGACCTGTCCTCTCTGGCCGTCGAGCAGATCGTGTGCACGGTCGCCGCCACGACGCCGGAAAGCCCTGTTCAGGTCACCGTCGTCGGTGCTGGGCAGAGCGTCGGCCCCCGGAGCTGCCCGAGGCGACGGTAGCGATCCATCGGCGGTTGCCGAAGGGCCGGCGGACGTCCCCGGCAACGGTCTTACGGGCGCTGCGGGGACATGCCGGATGCGCAGCACGAGCTCGGGAGTCCCCACCGCGCCGACCTGCGGTTGATCCGTTGCTTCGCGGCGTGTCGCGGCTTCGGGAGTGCTCGGCCGCCCGAGAGGGGATGACCGACTGGGTCATTCACGAAATCGGCACCATTTCAGGATTCAGGTATCGCAGGGCCGCCACGATCAACTTCCTGCTCGCGGCGAACGCGGCCTCCTTCTTCTCCTCAAGCGTGTCATCGGGGTCGCCCTGGCGCAGGACCACCCCGAGGACCAGCCGGTCGCGGTCCCCGGAAATGGGACGGACGGCCCACAGCAGCGCTCCGCCCGCCGCCGTGCTGGTGCCGGTCTTGATGCCGACCACCCCGGGCAGTTCGAGCAGCGTGTTGGTGTTGACGATCTCGCCCGGGATGCCCGGGACGGTGGTCCTGGCGGTGGCGACGATGTCGCGCAGCACGGGGTTCTTCATGGCCTGCCTGGCCAGCTTGAGCTGATCCACCGCCGTGCTGACCGTGGTGGGCTCATATCCGCTCGCCCCGGTGTACGTGGTGTTCGTCATGCCCAGCTTGGCGGCGGCCGCGTTCATCTTGCCGGCGAAGGCCTGCTCCGAGCCGGCGTCCCAGCGGGCCAGCAGACGCGCGGCGTTGTTCCCCGAGGGGATCAGCATCAGCTCGAGGAGCTGCCGCTCGGTGAAGATCTGGCCTGCGGCGAGCGGCACCGTCGACTCGTCCCGGTTTCCTGATTCGATCGCCGCCTGCCGGTCGACCGGGATGGACGGCCCTGGGTCGTTCCCGCCGAGCGGGTGGTCGCGAAGAATCACCAGAGCGGTCATCACCTTGGTGACGCTCGCGATCGGCACGGGCCGTTGCTCGCCGTACACGCTGAGGCTGTCCGCTCGCCCGGCGACCTCGACCGCCGCCTGCCCTGCCGACGGCCAGGGCAGAGCCCACGGCCAGGCCGAGGTGAACGATGCCTGCGTGGAGTTCGACAACGGCGGTGGCTCGTCCTGGTCCTGCGCGCCGGTGTAGACCAGCCAACCTCCGACGGCGAGGACGGCGGACGCGGTGACACCGAGCACCCGCGTGAGGGGAGATAGACGAGATGGCAAGGGCTGTTCACCTCCGAGAGACCGGGGCGCGCTTCCCGCACCCGCGTGGGTCGTGCGTAGGGACGGCGCTCATAGGCGGGCAGCGGTGATCGGCGGCTTCGGGACGCAGGTCGTAGCGCGATGGCGAAAGAACGCCGAGGGCGGCAGGAGCACGGCGAGCGGGGGCGTGACCGCGGCGTACAGCCGGTCACGGGGCCGAAGCGGGATGGTTTGCAGCTCGTCCATGCCGCACCACGATCGACGCGGCATGTGCGCGCGTTGTCCCCCGAATGTCACCGTTCATCGACGGCTGCCGCCGTCGGCGCGACCGTGACACGGTGCGGACGAGGCGCGGACGAGGCGGGCCTTGAGCGGCCCCGGAGGCTCCGGTGACACCCTCGGCGAGCCGCCCTCAGCGAGCCCTCAGGGGACGGGACAGGGCGGGATGAGCCGGCCGGAGCTGCTGTGACCGCCCGTGGGGCAGGAAACCGGCACGCCGTTCGGCGCGGTGGCCGTCGTGCAGCCGGCGCGGCAGGGCAAGGTGAAGCCGCCGGACGCGGTGAGCACCCATCTGACGGGTTTCGCCAAGGAGGCCGCCCCCGCCGCCGTCCTCACCTGGCTCGTGAGCGCCTGCGGTCTCGGCTACGCGGGTGGCTTCCTGCTGTCCGGCCCGCTGTCCGATCTGCTCGGCAGGCGCCGCGTGATGACCTGGGGCATGGCGGCCACGGCGGTGACGACCGCGCTGGTCGCGCTGAGCCCCGCCCCCCGGGGCGGCGCTCGCCCTTCGGGTTGTCGAAGGCATCACCACCGCCGTCTTCGCCCCACCGCGTTCTCGTACATCGCCGAGCGGGTCGAACCCCGCCTCCGGGCCGTCACGATGACCTCCGTGGTCAGCGCGCTGTTCGCCTCGGCCGTGGTCGCGCAGCTCGCCGCCAAGGCGCTCGTCGACCTGCTCGGGTGGCGGCCGGTCTTCCTGCTCGGCGGCGCCGCGTTCGCTGTCGTGGCCGTGGTGCTACGCCGGGTGATGCTGCCCGACACCGCCCGCCGTGCCGGAGCGAACCCCTACGCCGTCGTCCCGGCGCTGCTGCGCACCCCCGCCTGGTCCTGGTGTACGCCGCCACGCTGACGATCCTGGGCGCGTTCGTCGCCCTCTACACCGCGTTCGTGTACGCGTTCCTGGAGCGCCACGCCGCCCACGGCTGAGCGGACCGCGGTCCGCGGTCGGGGGTGCGGGTACGGCGGGCGGCGGCTCACCGCCCCGATGAAAGTTTCACGACGTCCCATCACTACGGCGTGACCGTGCCATGGAGAGAGCCCAGGCGGCGCGCCGACGGCACCCGGCCATCTGAGACATCACATCTCTCCTCTTGACGCAGGGACCCTCGTCGAATTGACTCCGCACTACCGTCAAACCGCGAATCGGTGTCGGGCGTCGATTGATGTTAGCGCTAACATTACCTGGCCGGGCCTGCCGTGTCGCCGTCGTCCGATCATGATTCCTGATCGAGAGAAGAAGGCAATGACGCTTTTCGGGAGCCTGAGAAGGGCGCTCGCGGCAGGGGCGAGCGCGTTCATCGCCGCCACGTGCCTGCTCGGGGGTGGTGTCGGCGGTGGTACGGCCCAGGCCGCGACGTCGCAGCCGTGTGACATCTACGCCGCGGGCGGGACGCCGTGTGTGGCGGCGCACAGCACGACCCGCGCTCTGTACGGCAACTACAACGGCCCGCTGTACCAGGTGCGCCGTTCCTCGGACAACGCCACCCGCGACATCGGCGTGCTGAGCGCGGGCGGGGTGGCCAACGCCGCCGCGCAGGACTCGTTCTGCGCGAACACCACCTGCCTGATCACGATCATCTACGACCAGTCCGGCCGCAACAACCGCCTCACCCAGGCGCCCCCCGGCTACTGGAAGGGCCCTGCCGCCGGCGGATGGGACAACCTCGCCGACGCGAAGGCGGCCCCGATCACGGTCGGTGGGCAGAAGGCGTACGGTGTGCGCGTGGAGCCGGGCACCGGCTACCGCAACAACAACACCAACGGCGTCGCGACCGGCGACCAGCCCGAGGGCATCTACGCCGTCGTCGACGGCACGCACTACAACCAGTGGTGCTGCTTCGACTACGGCAACGCGCAGACGGATGGCCAGGCCGACTCCCCCGCCATCATGGAGACCGTCTACTTCGGCGCCGACAAGCAGTGGGGCTACGGGTCCGGAGCCGGACCCTGGATCATGGCCGACCTGGAGTGGGGACTGTTCTCCGGGGTGAACGCGGGCTACAACAACCTCGCGCCCATCAACCACCGCTTCGTCACCGCCATCGTCAAGGGCGAGCCGAACCACTGGGCGATCCGGGGCGGCAATGCGCAGTCGGGCGGCCTGACCACCTACTTCGACGGACGGCGTCCCAACGGCTACAACCCGATGAAGAAGGAAGGCGCCATCCTGCTCGGCATCGGCGGCGACAACAGCGTCTCCGGCCGCGGCACCTTCTACGAGGGCGTGTTGACCTCCGGCTATCCGAGCGCCGCCACCGAGGACGCCGTACAGGCCAACATCGCCGCCGCCGGCTACGCGCCCGCGGGCGGCGGCAACCCGCAGCAGAACGTCGAGATCGTGGGCGGCCAGTCCGGCCGGTGCGCCGACGTGCCGGACTCCAGCACCGCCAACGGCACCCAGGTCCAGCTGTGGGACTGCTGGGGCGGCACCAACCAGCGGTTCACCTACACCTCGGGCAAGAGCCTGCAGGTCTACGGCAACAAGTGCCTGGACGCCTACGGGCAGGGCACCGCCAACGGCACCCAGGTGATCATCTGGGACTGCAACGGACAGGCCAACCAGCAGTGGAACGTCAACGCCGACGGCACCATCACCGGGGTGCAGTCCGGGCTGTGCCTCGACGCCAACGCGGCCGGCACCGCCAACGGCACGAAACTCATCCTGTGGTCCTGCAACGGACAGGCCAACCAGAAGTGGAGCCTGCGCAGCTGATCCCGGCCGGCTGTTTCGGCGCTTGAGGGCGATCGGGTGAAACGCCCTGGCGGAGGTCCGGACACGTGGGCCGGGCCTCCGCCGGTGTGCCGGCTGCCGGCGTTCGGCGGCTCTCGGGCTGCTAGCCTGCGCGCATGTCAGACCTGGGGCCCATCGCCTGGCCGCCTGAGCCGATCAAGACCGGCAGACTCGTGCTCCGTGCGCCCGAGGCCCGGGATCGCGCGACGTTCATCGAACTGCTGGCGTCGCCGGAGGTGCACACCTACCTCGGTGGGCCTCGCCCGCGTGACGAGCTCGAGCGTGAGATGCCCGAGGCGCCCGAGCGGTGGCCCGGGAGTTTCGTCGTCGAGCTCGACGCGGCGATGATCGGCCAGATCCTGCTCAGGCGAGCAACCGAGCACCGTCGCCCGGCTGCGGTGGGGAAGGCCGATCTCGGCTACCTGTTCCTGCCGCGAGCGTGGGGATTCGGGTACGCCGCCGAGGCCTGCGCGGCGGCACTCGACTGGTTCGAGGGCGTCCTTCCCGGCGAGCCGGTGGTGCTCACCACCCAGACCGCCAACGTCGCCTCGATGCGCCTCGCGGCGAAGCTGGGGTTCACCGAGGTGGAGCGGTTCGAAGCCTGGGGCGCCGAGCAGTGGCTCGGCCTGCGGTCCCCGGTCACGCCGTCCGCGTGAGCCGCCGAGGTCGCCGCCAAGGCGCTCGTCGACCTGCTCGGGTGGCGGCCGGCATTCCTGCTCGGCGGCTGGAAGGCCTCGCGGGCATCGCCGGCGATCCCTCGGCGTTGCGGACGCTGCGGCACACCGCGCTCATGCCGGAGCTCGGAGGGGGCTCGCGCTGATCGCCTCCTCCGGCCGCCGCATAAGGTGATGCCAGTAAACGTGGCGGACAGGGGGAGGACGGGCGTGCTGGCTGAGGTGGAGGCCTGGCTGAGTCGGCGTACCTCGTCTGCGGCCGACTGGCCGGCCCGCGCCCTGCTGTCCGCCAAGGGAGGCGCCACGATCTCGGTGGTGCTGCCCGCGAGGAACGAGGAGGAGACGGTCGGGGAGATCGTCTCCGCCGTGCGGCGCGACCTCGTCGAGGCCGTGCCGCTCGTGGACGAGCTGGTCGTGATCGACTCCCGGTCGTCCGACGACACGGCGGCGCGGGCCTTACGCGCCGGGGCGAAGGTCTTCGCGCAGGACGAGATCCTGCCCGAGCTGGACGATCCGCGCTACGACGGCAAGGGCGAGGCTCTGTGGAAGTCCCTCGCGGTGACGACCGGCGACCTGGTGGTGTTCGTCGACGCCGACCTGCGCGAGTTCCGGACCTCGTTCGTCACCGGCCTGCTGGGGCCGCTGCTCGCCGATTCCGCGGTCGGATACGTGAAGGCGTGCTACGACCGGCCGTTGCTCGGCGCGACGGAACCGAACGCCGGGGGCAGGGTCACCGAGCTGGTCGCCCGTCCGCTGCTCAACCTGCACTGGCCGCTGCTCGCCGGGTTCGTGCAGCCGCTCGCGGGCGAGTACGCCGGCCGCCGCGCGGTTCTGGAACGGGTGCCGTTCGTCACCGGATACGGCGTGGAGCTGGGACTGCTCATCGACCTTCTCGACATGCTGGGGCTCGACGCGCTCGCCCAGGTCGACCTGGGCCGCCGAATCCACTCGCACCAGTCGACGGAGGCGCTCGGCGGGATGGCCGGGCAGATCATGCACACCGCCTGGGCGCGGCTGGAGCGCCAAGACAAGATCGTTCCGTTGCACGAGCCGTCCGCGCGGCTCGTCCAGTTCGAACGCGGCCCCACCGGGCACCGCCCGCTGACCCGGGACGTCGGGGTGGCCGAGCGCCCGCCGATGGCCACGGTCCCGCAGTACGCGTCCCGGCTGCGCTGATCGGCTCCCTCCGCCGTGCTGTTACCGTTGGTAACACCAAGGAGAGGAGAGCCCCCGATGACCTTCTGCCCCGAGTTGAGCGACGACCTTCGCGAACTGCGCGACTGGGTCCACGAGTTCGCCCGGGACGTCGTCCGCCCGGCCGGTGCGGAGTGGGACGAGCACGAGGAGACGCCCTGGCCGGTCATCCAGGAGGCCGCCAAGATCGGGCTGTACTCGCTGGATTACTTCGCCCAGCAGTGGTTCGAGGAGTCGGGGCTCGGCCTTCCCGTGGCGTTCGAGGAGTTGTTCTGGGGTGACGCCGGGATCGGCCTGTCGATCGTGGGCACCGGCCTCGCCGCCGCATCCATCGCCGCGAACGGCACCCCCGAGCAGATGGGGGAGTGGCTGCCCCAGATGTTCGGCACCGCCGACGACGTCAAGCTCGGCGCGTTCTGCTCCTCCGAGCCGGACGCGGGCAGCGACGTCGGTGCGATCAGGGCACGAGCGGTCTACGACGAGGCGAAGGACGAGTGGGTCCTCAACGGCGTGAAGACCTGGGTGACCAACGGCGGCATCGCCAACGTCCACGTCGTCGTGGCCTCGGTCGACCCCTCCCTCGGCACCCGGGGGCAGGCGTCCTTCATCGTCCCGCCGGGCACGCGCGGCCTGTCCCAGGGGCAGAAGTTCAAGAAGCACGGCATCCGGGCCTCGCACACCGCCGAGGTCGTCCTCGACGACGTACGGGTGCCCGGCCGGTGCCTGGTGGGCGGCAAGGAGAAGCTGGACGAGCGGCTCGCCCGGGTGCGCGCCGGCGAGCGGTCCGGTGAGCAGGCCGCGATGCGGACCTTCGAGACCACCCGCCCTCTCGTCGCCGCCATGGCCGTCGGCGTCGCGCGTGCGGCCTACGAGTACGCCCGCGACTACGCCCGAGAGCGCGAACAGTTCGGCCGCAAGATCGGGGAGAACCAGGCGGTCGCGTTCCTGCTGGCCGACATGGCCACCCGGGTGGACGTCGCCCGGCTGATGACCTGGCGGGCGGCGTGGATGGCCCGGCACGGCCGGCGCCTCGAGCATGCCGAAGGGTCCATGAGCAAGCTGGTCGCGAGCGAGACGGCCGTCTGGACGACCGAGCAGGCCATCCAGATCCTCGGCGGGGCCGGCTACACCCGCGAGCACCCGGTCGAGCGCTTCCACCGCGACGCCAAGATCTTCACCATCTTCGAGGGCACCAGCGAGATCCAGCGCCTCATCATCGGCCGCGCCGTCACCGGCCTCCCCGTCCGTTAGCGGTGGCTGCGGCGCCGATTGCTCGGCGCGCAGAGCGATCCGATGAGGTGCACGTCCGATCTTCGCCGGCGGCTGCCGTTCCAGCCGCCGGCGGAACCGCTGTCTCCCAGCCCGCCTACGCGGCGGGACATCCTGGCGTCCTGATCAGTGGGGTGGTTCGCCGGTCAGGAACTCGTTCAGGGCCGAAATGATGATCTCCTGGGACTCCGGACGCGCGAGGGCGGCCGGCTGGAGCGAGGGGTATTTCGCGTAGGCGGCGGATTCGAGCTGGTCGCGCAGCCGGGCCGATCCCGCAAGGACGCCGAGCCTGTCGGCGAGCCGTGCCATGCGCTCTCGTGATGCGCCGTGGTTGTGCATGGACCCGAAGTTGACGGCCATGACGGACTTGGCTGGGCCGGTGTAGATGCTCCATACGGAGGATGTGTCCGAGCCGAGGTTGAACCAGGCGGTCACCGACGGATACTCGCCATTACCGAAGTAGTACTCGTGGAAGGACGGGTGGCTCTCGGCGTGACGATAAACGGCCAGTAGCGTCTCGCGAACGTCGGCGGGACAATACTGCTCGACGGCCTGGAGGAAGCCGGGCTCGTCCCACGTGCGCTTCACCCGGGAGCCGGCGGCCGGCCCTGCCCCGGCTGTCGAAGGGGCGCCTTGCATCTCACTCGGGCTGTCGGGACTCGGGGCGGGAAGCGTGTCGCCGAGGGCCAGTTGGATGGCGATGGCCATCGTTTCGAGCCACTCGATGGTCGCCTCCGCCTCGTCTGCGGTGATCGAGGCCTTCTGCCCGGGGCGTACCGGATCGTGGTCGGCGGTGTGGGCGATGTTGTTCCTGCGCCAGGCGATCTCTCGCAGCCTCGTACGGACGCCGTCCGCGGTGATCGGATTCTTCGCGTCCTGCCCTGTCAGGACCTCGGCGACTCTCACCCAGAGGTTCACCGTGCTGACGTGCGCGAACCCTTCCTTGATCTTGTCCGGGTTCTGGAAGGTCATGAAGGCGAAATGGCGCTCGAGATGCGTACGGAAGGCCTTGCCGAGGTCTTCGTTGCGGTGGTGGATGTCCTCGAACAACTCCACGGGGATGCTCAGGTTGGTGAACTTGTGGGGGCGGGGCTCGCCCGGGGTCAGCGCGAGGGTAACGGCCCGGTCGACGATCTCGCGCGTGACCCAATGGTCGAGGGCCGCCACGGCCTGGGTCCAGGCCGCGCGGTAGAGGTCGGTGACGTCGAAGGAGCCGACCCCGAGCCGTTCCAGGCTGCGGCCGCCGTCGACGAGTTGCCGGGCGTACTCGAGGTTCTGCTGGAACTGCTCGAACGCGGCAGGAGTGGGGTCGGGCGGAGGGGTGGGCTCGGGGCCGCCCGCCCGGGGCAGGACGACGCCGGCCTGGGCGAGCATCGTACGGAACCGGTCGGCGGTGATGTGCCGCCGTGGGTCGGCCCGGCCTGCCTGGTCGAAGGTCAGGCCTTCCTTCTCGAGCACCTCACGCGGATCATCGGTCCGTTCCGGGTCCAGCCAGCGGAACTGAGGGGAGATCCGCCCTCTCGACTGCAGGACCCGGTGAGCATGGTCGGTGTCGGCGCTCTCGGCCATGAAGCCTCCCATCGACTGCGGCGACATGCCCACCAGGGCCGCGAGGTCGCCGTACGTGGTCCAGTGGCCCGGTTCCAGACGTTCCAGAGCCTGCAGGACGATGCTCCAGCGGGGATCGCTGTAGACACGACCCTGTGGCGGCAGTCGCCTCGCCCGGTACTGACGCGCCAGTTCGCGGTAGAGCTCGGTGCCCTCGAAGTCGTCGAGCACGCGGACGCCGGCTTCGGTGATCGCCCAGCCGTTCCGTTTGGTCATCCAGCCGAGCGACGCGGCCTCTCCCGTGCGGAAGCCCAGTTGCGCCCACCACCGCGCCTGGCCGTGCGCGTTGGGCCCCTGGAGCTCCGGGGGTATCGTCACTCTCCCTTCGACTTCCTTGCGAACCTCTTCGGGTCGCAGCGGCCGTCCGGCCTCACGCAGGAGCTCGAGCGTGGCGCGGAGAATCGGAGAGATCTTGTCGGCATAGGCCATCGGGGGGATTCCTGCCTTTCGACTGTCGCCCCCGGCAGGATAAGCAAGGGCTCGGTGAAAGTCCCTCGTCTCACATAACCCTCACCTCTTGAGGAGGGCGGGTGGCGTGGGGGTCGTACGGGGGTAGGAAGGGGAACCGGGGCCGGGGGAGTGTGGGGAAGCGGCCGATGACGACGGCGTTCATCCTGTGGGGAGGCGGCAGCCTGGGAGCCGCGCAGGTCGGCATGCTCCGCGCGCTCACCGCTCACGGGATCCGCGCCGACATGGTGGTGGGCGCCTCGATCGGGGCGCTCAACGGCGCCTATTACGCCTCCCGCCCCGACGCCGCGGGTGTGGAGGAACTGGCCCGGCTGTGGCTGTCCGTGAGCAGCCACGACGTGTATCCGGGAGCGGGCCCGACGTGCTCCGCACACTGGCCGGAAACCTTCCCTTCCATCCCCTGCGGGGAGCCCTGCAGGCGTTCGGCCTGCTCAACTACACCTTCCCGCTCAATCCGGCCACGCTGGCCGCGGCCCTGCTGGGCCGTCGCAACTACCTGTTCGAGAACTCCTCCCTGCGGCGGTTCCTCGAACGCATCCTGCCGATCCGCGCTCTGGACGAGACGCTGATTCCGCTGTCGGTGCTCACCGCGGATGTGCGGACGGGGCGGCCGGTGGTCCTGTCGCGGGAGCCCGCGTTGCCGGCCGTGCTGGCCAGCACCGCGATCCCGGCCCTGTATCCCACCGTGACGATAGGCGACCGCGTGCTCATGGACGGCGGCGTCGCCGACCTGACCACCCTGGACTACGCGGTGGACGCCGGGGCCGACGAGGCGTACCTGCTGGCGCCGGGGTTCTCCTGCCACCTGCCGGCCGCGCCGTCGACGGCGATCGCCATGGCCCTGCACGGTTACAACCTGCTCAGCGAGCAGCGCATCAGCGCCTCGATCAGGCAGAACAGGCGGCGGACCCGCCTGCACGTGCTGCCGCCGCTCTGCCCCGTCGAGGTGCTGCCGGTCGACTTCCGCGGTACGGCGGACATGATCGAGCGAGCGACCCTGTCGACCGCCCATTGGCTGGAGCGGCGTGAACCGCACCCTCGTCTCGCCCGCCCGCTGTGCCCCCCGCACGACGAGGACCACCGGCCGCGCCGGCCGGGCTAATTCGGTTGTGCCGACGCGTGCGCGCGGCTTTCATGAGCAGTGCCGGAGCCCAAGGAGGGAGACGATTGGTGAGACGTGCCGGAGCATAAGCGACCGAGGCCGGGTACGGCGGCCGCCATCGGTGACGGGCTCAAGCTGCACCGCCGCCCGCTGCGAGCGGACGGTCGCGACTACAGCGTCATCACCCTGCGGCCGGGCACCCGGGCCCGCTTGTCCACCAACCGTTTCCACGAGACCTGGCACATCCTGTCCGACCTGCACGGCGCACGCCTGCTGGGCAGGTTGCTGTGGGGCCTGTCCTTCCAGCGCCTGCCGGGCACCGTGGTCGTGATCGACCGTCCGCACCTCGACCCGAACCCGTTCGACGCCGAGCCGGCCGACCCGATCGTGCTGGTCCCGGCGCACCTGACGACCGTCACCGCGCAGGCGATCCGGCGGCTGCGCCGGGGTATGGCCGAGCCCTCTCAGGGCACGGTCCGCTGGCACACATGGGGCCTCGACGCCGAGCTTGCCCGTATGCGTGAGCGCGTCCGCGAGTGCCGGGAGTTCCGTCGATGGCCCGGCTGGGAGCCGCCGGCCGCAGACCACGGCGCCGCCGTGGAACGGATCGGGGGCGCGCTGGTCTTCCGCGCCCCGCCGGCGCGGCTGCGCGAATGGGCCGTCGACGTCGCCGCGCTGGGCGACGACATGCGCCACGGTATGGACTACGTCTATCTGGAGGCGTCGAACAGCCCGCTGCGCTGGGGCGACGGCGAAGTGCAGATCTTCTCCGACTATCGGCGGCGGGTCGCCGTCGCCGGGGTCTCTCGTCGCGAGGTCCTGGCAGATGTCCCCGAGGGATCGGCCCCCGCCGACGTCCACCCGCGGATCTGGCGTCACAACGGCACGGTCCGCGCCCGAGGCAGGGTGAACACGGCCACCGGATGACCCGGCATGGCCCTCGGCTTCTCGTCGCGGCCTGCGGTCAAGGGGAGCAGGTGGCCGGACTCGCGGCACGGGTTGCGCCGACCTGCGAACCGCTCCCCGCCTGGGCAAGTACGATCGATCCGTGACCGAAATGACCGAAACGACGCCAGGCTGGCTCGCTCCCGACGAGATCGAGTCGATGCGGGGCCGGATGCCGATCCTGTACGTGGACGCCGTGCCTGTGCGCGTGGACGACACGGGCACTGTTACCCGCGTCGGCCTGCTGCTGCGGATCGGCGCCGACGGCACCGTGAGCCGGGCGCTGGTGTCCGGGCGGGTGTACTACCACGAGCGCATCCGCGACGCGCTTCTGCGCCATCTGGAGAAGGATCTCGGGCCGGTGGCGCTGCCGAGCGTGCCGGTCTCGCCGACGCCGTTCACGGTGGCGGAGTACTTTCCCACCCCGGGGGTCACCCCGTTCCACGACCCCCGCCAGCACGCGGTCTCACTGGCGTACATCGTCCCGGTGCGCGGCGACTGCCGGCCCCGGCAGGACGCGCTGGACCTGGAGTGGTTCACGCCCGAGGAGGCGGCCGCCCCGATCGTCCAGCAGGAGATGACCGGCGGTCAGGGCGTGCTGCTCAAGCAGGCGCTCGCCTACGTCGGCCGCCTGACCTGATCCGGGGTCACTTCTTCGCGAAGGCCGGGCCGAGCGCCCACGCCAGCCGGTCCAGCCATTCGCAGGGGTTCCCGGTGACCTGGGGATACTCGGCGCGGAACTCGTCCCAGTCCACCTCGAGAGAACGGATCGTCTCCGGGCCGAAGTCACCGGCCTCGCGCTCCCCGAGCGCGTCGCGCAGAACCTCGTGCATGAGATCGCGGGGGAGCGTCACGCGCTCGGCGAGCAGGACGGCGTCGTAGAGGTCCTTGCCCTGCGGCCAGATGTCGGAGGCCAGCCAGAGCAGCTTCCAGGCCAGGGACAGCTCCGGGGAGGCGGCGAGGATCGGCGTGGGCTCGCCCCCGCCGGAGCGGGGGATCAGGGCGACCTCCGGCGGGACGGGAAGGCGCTCGTTGAAGGTGAAGTCGAGTTGGACGGTCCCCGGCGGAAGGTCGCCGGCCCGCCAGGTGAACACGAGCCGCCGCCCGGGGACGCGGTCGTAGGTCCAGATCTCGTCCGTCGCGATGTCGCCCGGGTCGAAGGTCACCGCGCCGTCGGCCGGTCCGGCCACGGCGGCGGCGATGACGCCCTTGAACATCGCGGCGGTGAGCGGGCTGACCATGTCCACGGTGGGCGGGACGACGACCCAGTCGAGGTCGCCCGGTTCACGCGCCTCCTCGCCCACCCACGCCTCGAGCAGCAGGCTGCCGCGCAGCACGAGGTTCTCGTGCCACGGGGACTCGGCGATGACCCGGACGAGATGATCGATCGCTTGGCGGCGGGCCTGCCGCCACCGGCGCCCGGCCTCTGGGTCGTCGAAAATCGGTTCGCCGGCCCGGAACGCACGGTCGAACTGCTTCAGCGCCGGGTCGAAAATCGGCGGCTGGCGTATGCCCGGCCTGTTCGCGACCGGCAGGTAGGTCTCCGGGAAGCCCTGCGTCCCGCGAGGTGGGACGGTGACTCCCTCGGGGAGGGAAACATACGGGAACCGCTCCCAGCTCGACGTCATCTCTCCTCGATCCAGCCGTGGTCGGCATCCGGGTTGTCGTCGTGGACGACGTACTCTCGCTCGGCTTCCAGTACGGCGTAGCCGTGCCGCTCCAGGTCGGCGAGCAGTCCCTCGAATCGGCGGTCCGCCGTGGCCAGCCCGACACCCCGGCATCGCTGCGTGACGAAACGCTCGTGTGAACCGTCGTCGCGCCGCCGGCGGGCGTTCCGCGACACGTGCGCGCCGTGGACCACGGCGAGATCGGTGAGGGGCGCCGGGTCTCCCCGGAGGACGACCTTGACGTGATGTTCGAAGTAGCGGTCCGGCATCGCCGCGGCGGCCTCGGCGGTCGGAGGGACGTCCTCGTTCCAGGGAGCCGCCTCGATCTTGACCCGGACCACGCGAAACCCCTCGTCCCGCAACCGCGCCACGTGTGTTGCGGCGGCCGTCCGCTGCGCGCTGAGCGTGCCCGCGCCCCGGACGGTGAGCATCGGCTGGGAGCGGACCGTCCCGCGATCGAGCACGATGTGGGTGAACTTGGCGTCGTTCTCCCGCGCCCAGGCGGCGAGCGGCGCGACGTCGTCGGCGGCAACCGTCAGATGGATGTCGAAGACGCCCCTGAACTCCGGGCCGCTCACCGGTGGCGTGGCGCTTCCCGGCGCATCCCCGGTGCGGGGGGACTGTGGCATGACGACGACCATAATCGAGCGCGCGGGCGTACGGCATCGGGATTATCCGGCCGCACGGCCGCCCGCCTCACCGCAGGGACGCCAGCTCGTCCCATCGGCGGGGGTCGTGGCGCTGCAGCAGGATCGTGTCGACGAGCAGCTCCAGCAGCAGGCGGTCGTACGCGTCCCCGACCCGCCGGTGCCGCCCGCGGTCGGCCTCGACCCGGGCGGCGACCACGAACCGGCCACCCTGCGTCCGGCCGAAGCGGGCCTCGTAGATCTGGTGGCCGGTCCAGCTCCGGTGCAGGTGCAGCGTGTCGCTCTCCACGTAGGCGGACCATCGGTCGTCCATGCCCACGGGCCGGTGGCCGAGCCGGATGACCGCCCAGTCGTCGTCGCTCCACACCCGCTCCGGCGGCGACATGGCGACGGGAGCGGCGAACGGAACCACCTTGCGCAGGCTCGACCGGGTGACTCGCCTCGCGGTTGGCGGGCACGAAGAAGTGGGAACCGAGCGCGTCGCCCAATGCCAGGCCGTACAGGGATGCGGTCGCGCGCGTGAGGGGATCGGACGCCATCGCCGCGAAGTCTGGCACAGGCCGGGAGAACGCGCCCTGCTCAGGCGGCGCCGACGACGGCGGCGAGGGCGGCCGGCAGCGGATAGGGCCGTTCGGCGGGCGGCGCGGAGGCGCCGGCCCGGACCGTGCCGAGCGTGTCTGTGATGTCGGTGATGGAGACGATCCACTGGTCGACGTAGCGGTCGACGGCCTCGCGCGACAGGCCGATCTGGATCGACCGGTACGGCAGCGGGTTCAGGTGGGCGTCACGCTCGGGATCCCACTGGATCCGGACGGGGCTGTCGCGGAGCCGGGCGGCCCACGAGGCGTGGTCGTCGCCGGTGCCGGGATGACTGGGACAGGAACGGGCGAGCGCCCATTCGAAGCCGTCGCGGGTGATCTCGATGGCGAGCACACGGGTCTGGCCGGGCTTGGCGGCCCAGCCGCTGCGGTACATCATCCAGTGGAACGACGGCTTTATCCAGGTCATCCGCTCCCGTTTGAACGGCGGCACGAACCGTTGCGCCGCGACGGCTCTGCCGGCGATGTCCGGATCGTAGGCCTGGTAGACGGTGACGGCCTCCTCGGTGTAGGAGGCACGAATCTGCCTGTAGGGAAGGTTCATGCCGCCGAGTGTCGCCACCTCGTGTCGGGGCGGGCAACCGGTTATCGCCGACGGTCATCGCCGGCGCCGAGGGGGCACCGCCATCCGCGCGCCGCCGCCGACGGAGGCGGCGGCGCGACGGGCGGCCGTTCAGTGCCGTGAGGTCAGCACCTGGGAGAGCACCTTGTGCACGTAGGTGTTGGGGTGCTTGCCGGTGAAGAGGGTGGACAGGGGTCCCTCGGCCGTGACCGGCACATCCACGCCGGTGTGCCCGGTGGTGGTCCAGTCCATGACGAACTTGAGGTTGCTGCCGTGGATCGGGAACGGGCCGTCCTCGGTCGACAGGTCGCTGCCGCTCTCGTCGGTGTCGGAGGTGTCCTCCACGGTGAGGCCGCCGCAGTCGTGGTCACCCGTGATGACGAGAAGCGTGTCCGGGTGCGCGGCCACGTACGCCCTGGCGACCTTGACGGCCTTCTCCAGGGATGCCATGGCCTGGAGCACGCGGGAGCCGTTGTTCTCGTGCGCGAACTCGTCGATGCCCTCTTCCTCGACGAAGAGGAAGAAGCCCTTCTTGTTCGTGCTGAGGGTGTCGAGGGCCTTCTTGGTCATCGTGGCCAGGTCCACGGCCGGAGCGTAGACGTCGCCCTGGCCTTCGGGCCTCTGCTGGAACATCTCCTCGTTGCTGAACAGGCCCAGCAGCTTCCCTCGCTTCGCCTGGGCCAGCTCCTTCGCGCTGGAGACGTACTGGTAGCCGGCGCGCTTGGCCTTGTCGATCAGGTTGCCCTTGGTGCCCTTGCTGGCCTCGCTGGGGTCCTCGGCGGGCTTGTCGGGCCATGCGCCCGGCGTGCCCGCGGGGAGCCACCAGTCCTCGCCGCCGCCGAGGATGACGTCCGGCTTGCTGACCGCCAGGTACTGCCGCGCGATCTCGTCCTGAGAGTCGCGGTCGGCGGTCTGGGAGAACCACGCGGCAGGGCTGGCGTCGGTCACCTGAGACGTGGTGACGAGGCCGGTGGACTTGCCCGCCTCCTTGGCCTGCCGACCCAGGATCGGCAGCGGCTTGCCATTGACGTCCACGCTGATGGCGCCGTTGTAGGTCTTGGTCCCCGTCGCCCAGGCGGTGGCCGCCGCGGCGGAGTCGGTGACGGCGGTCTTGGGGTCGTGCGGGCTGGTGCTCAGCTGCCCGGAGACCGGGAGCTTGTCCATGGCCAGCTGTCCGCCGAGGCCGGTCAGGTACAGCCGGCCGGCTTCACGATGAGCCGCGGACATGCCGTCGCCGTTGATGAAGATCACGCTGCGTGCCCGGCCCCCGTCGTGGTGAGAGGTGGCGGCGTTCGCGGGCAGGCCAGGACTGAGGACCGCGCTGACGACCGCCGCCGTGGCCACAGTCGTCGTAGGGACAAGCAGCCGCAGCAGACGCGTGCGGGAGGAACCCATGTAAAACCCCCAAGTGGGTATCTGTTTGCAAGACGGGGATATTACGGTCGAAAATCCACCATCAGGTGAACGTGGCCTGGAGACATCTTTAACCGCTCGGGCCAGGTCTCCCGCCTGTCACGATCTTTGTTTACTCGGCGTAAACCCAGTGTTGTCATGGTGCACACCGTCCAGCGTCCTTAGTGGGTCTAACTTTCTCGCTGCCGTACCGATCAACGAACCTGCGATCGAGTGCCGGCTGCCGAGGAAGGACACGGATGGGAAAAGTCGACGAAAACAGGAGCCCGGCAGTCCGGGCTCGCGGGATCACGAAGTCCTTCGGCGATGTGGCCGCACTCGACGGCGTCGACCTCGATGTGGCGTACGGGCAGGTCCACGGCCTGGTCGGCCCGAACGGCGCGGGCAAGACGACGCTCCTCGGCCTGCTGCTGGGCTTGGCGGTCGCGGACGGCGGCCGCCTCGAGATCCTGGGTACGCCGGTCGGGCGGACGCTCGCCGTCCCCGGCGGCGTCGCGGGCTTCGTTGACGGGCCCGGGCTCTATCCCTCGCTCACCGCACGGCAGAACCTCGCGGCCCTGGCCTCGCTGGGCCGGTACGACGCCGGGGGCGCCACCGGCGTCGACGACGCGCTGGAGCAGGTCGGGCTCTCCGACGTGGCCGAGGACCGGGTCCGGGGCTTCTCGCTGGGGATGCGCCAGCGGCTCGGGCTGGCCGCGGCGCTGCTCACCAAGCCGCGACTGCTCGTCCTCGACGAGCCGGCCAACGGCCTTGACCCCGCGGGCAAGCACCACGTGCACCGCGTCATCGCCGGACTCGCCGCGAACGGCGCCGCCGTGGTCCTGTCCAGCCATCGCATGGACGACCTCGCCGCGCTGTGCTCCGAGGTGACCATCCTCGCCACCGGACGGGTCGTCTTCTCCGGGCCGGTGAGCAAGCTCGCCGCCGAGAGCGGCGAGCTCGACTACCGGCTGCTCACCTCCGACCCCGCGGCCGCCCACCGGCTGGCGTCGGAGACGCCCGGGCTCCGCGTCGTGCCCGGCCGCGACCCCGCCCAACGACTCGACGCCGACGCACTCGTGGTGCGCGGGCCCGTGCCGGCCGTCGACGAGCTGGTCGTACGGCTGGTGCGGGCCGGCGTGGCGCTCCGGGAGCTGGCGCCCGTGGTGACGCCGATCGAGGCCGCGTTCCTCGCCCTGACCGGGGCGGGCATCACCCCTGCGCAGGCCCAGGAGGAGCGGACCGGCCAGCAGGAGCGGACCGGCCAGGAGGCGCAGACCGGCCAGGAGGCGCAGACCGATCAGGAGAACCTGCGATGACCGCAACCGTCACCCAACCCCCGGTCGGCGTCCGGCCGGCGCCCATGCTGCCCGGCTACCGGTTCGAGCTGGCCAAGCTGCTCTCCCAGTGGCGCATCCGCCTGCTGCTGCTCGCCTGCTGGATCGCCCCGGCGGGCTTCGTGGCCGCCGTGAGCCTGCAGAGCTCGCTCCCCGCCGACACGGTCTTCGGCCGCTGGATGAACGCGACCGGCTGGGCGGGGGCGCTGGTCGTACTCGACTTCTCGTGCAGCTGGGCGCTTCCGCTGCTGACGGCGCTGGTCGCCGGCGACGTCTTCGCGGCCGAGGACCGGCTGGGCACCTGGCGCCACCTCCTCGTGGCGGTCCGCTCACCGAGGCGGATCTTCGTGACGAAGGGCCTCGCCAGCCTGACCGTGCTCCTGCTGCTGGTGGCGGGGCTGGCCGCGTCGGGCGTCATCGGCGGCCTGGCCGCGGTCGGCAACCGGCCGCTCGCCGGCCTGGACGGCCATCTCCTCGCCCCGGCGGACGCCGCCGCCACGGTTCTGCTCGCCTGGCTGTGCGTGCTGGCGCCGACGGTGGCGTTCGCCGCCGTCGGGCTCCTCGGCTCGGTGGCCCTGGGCCGCTCACCGATGGGGCTGCTGATGCCCGCGCTGCTCGCCCTGGTGCTGCAGCTCGCACAGCTGCTCCCGCTGCCGGTGGCGGTGCGTGCGGCCCTGCCGAACAGCGCCTTCATCGCCTGGCGCGGGCTCTTCACCAGCCCGGCGCAGACCGGCCCCCTCCTCATCGGCATCGCGGTGAGCGTGGTCTGGGCGGTCGCCGCCACCGCGCTGGCCTACCGGCTGTTCCTGCGCCGCGACTTTACCGACCTCGCGTACGACGGGTCGGGCCGGCGGGTCGTGGTGGCGGCGGTCCTGCCGCTGGCCGCACTGGTCGTCCTCACCGTGGGCGTGATCGCCGTCGCGACCCCGGCCACGGGCTCGGGGATCGAGAAGGGGAAGCTGCAGGACTCGCTCGCCACGGCGTACGCCCATCTCTATCGGCTGCAGACGCGGGAGCTCCATCGCCCCGACGTCACCGAGGCGCAGCTGGGGGCGTCCGCGTCCTGCGACAAGGGCGGCTCCCGGGTCCTCGACCGGGGACCGGGCAACGACTGGCGGTGCGTCGTGTCCTGGCACCTGCCGGGCGCGAGCGCCGTCGGCTCCGCCATCTACCAGCTCGACGTCACCGCGGACGGGCGGTACGTCGCCGACGGAGACGGACCCAAGGAGGTGAACGGCTACTTCCAGGTGCGCACCCCGGCCGGGGACGCACCCAACCCCCTCTGGCAGTTCGACGGGAACGTCGACCTGCTCGCAAGCACCCCGAAGGAATGATTCATGCACGTCACGCGCCAGCGCGTCGCCAAGGTCCCTACCGGACTCCTCAGCGGACGCACCGGCAGGCGGACCCGCCTCCTCGCGGCCGCCACCGCCGCTCTCGTCGTCACCGGCGGCGGCATCGCCTACGCGTCCACCGACGTATTCGGCACCCAGCAAGTCGGCCAGACCACCGACAAGGGCCTGGTCGTGTCGAGTGACCAGTACATCAACCCGATCGGCGAGCGTCTCGTCATCGACAACGGCAAGATCATGTCGTCCTCGCTCAGCCCGGACGGCACGCACCTCGCCGCCTCCGTCACCGACGGCGGCATGGCGCTCGTCATCGTCGACCTGAAGAACTGGAAGGTGCAGCAGGTCGTCGGCAACAACGCCGCGGCGAACCTGCGCATCACCGACAACCTTGTGGGCCAGGAAGGCCCCACGTACTCGCCCGACGGTTCGCAGCTGTGGCTGGGCCGGGCCGACGGCTTCACCAGGTTCACCGTGAACCCGGACGGCTCCCTCGCCGCCCCGGTCAACATCGCCATCGCCGCGCAGGGCTCGAAGCGCGCGCTGGTGGGAGAGCCGGTGTTCTCCGCCGACGGCAAGACCGTGTACGTCGCCGTCAACGGTCAGAACCGGGTAGTCGCCATGGACGCGGCGACCGGGGCCATCCAGCAGAGCTGGGCCGTGGGCAACGCCCCGCGTGACATGGTCATGGTCGGCACCAAGCTCTACGTCAGCAACGAGGGCGGCCGTCCGGCCAAGCCCGGCGAGACGACGATCAACTCCTACGGCACCCAGGTGCCGGCCGACCCGAAGACCGGCGCCACCACCACCGGCACGGTCAGCGTCATCGACCTGGCGAACCCGTCCGCCGTCCCCTCGAGCATCGACGTCGGCCTGCACCCGACCAGCCTGTACGTCAAGAACGGCGCGCTGTTCGTCACCAACACCGCCACCAACGACGTGTCGGTCATCGACACCGCCGCCGACAAGGTCGTCCAGACCATCGCCACCCAGCCGTGGCCGCAGTCCTCCGTGGGCTACGAGCCCGACGCCGTGACGCTCACCGACGACGGTCACCTGCTGGTGACGCTCGGCCGCGCCAACGCGGTGGCCGTCTACCGGTACACGAGCCCGCAGGAGCCGGTCAGCTACGTCGGCCTGCTCCCGACCGACTACTTCCCGGCGGAGATCACCACGGTCGGCGACCAGGTGCTGATCTCCAACACCCGTGGTATCGACGCCCGCCGCCCCACCACCGCCGCCGGGCACGGCACGCACGACACGACGTCGAGCCTGCAGCGGTTCACGCTGCCGGACGACAAGGAGATCGCCAAGTCCACGGCCACGGTCTTCGAGCAGAACGGCTGGGGCAAGAACGACGTCAAGATCGCCCACGGCAACAAGCAGAAGGCCGAGCCGGTCCCGAAGCGTCTCGGCGACCCCTCGACGATCAAGCACGTCTTCCTGATCGTCAAGGAGAACCGGACCTACGACCAGGTCCTCGGTGACATTCCGGAGGGCAACGGCGACCCGTCGCTGGCCCAGTACGGCGAGAACGTGACGCCGAACCAGCACGCGCTGGCGCGCCAGTTCGGCCTGTACGACAACACCTACGACATCGGCACCAACTCGGCCGAGGGTCACAACTGGCTGATGCAGGCCGACAACCCGGAGTACACCGAGTCCTCGGCCGGTCAGTACCTGCGCAGCTACGACACCGAGGACGACGCCCTCGGTCACCAGCGGACCGGCTTCATCTGGAGCGGCGCGCAGGCCGCGGGCAAGACCGTGCGGAACTTCGGTGAGTTCCACCAGTTCCTCACCAAGCCCTCGGGCGCGACGTGGCAGAACCTGTACTGCGACACCAAGAACATGGAAGCCACCGGGGCGAACACCGCCTACACCCTGAACTCGTCCTCGCCGATCCCGTCGCTCAACGACGTGTCGGTGCACGGCTTCCCGAAGTTCGACACCAGCGTCCCGGACATCTACCGCTACGAGATCTGGAAGCGTGACTTCGACGCCAACGGGCCGGCCAACCTGAACATGTTCTGGCTGTCCAGCGACCACACCGGCGGTCCGGTGAACGGCGCCGGCCAGGTCGCCGACAACGACCTGGCCGTCGGCAAGATCGTCGACAAGATCTCGCACAGCAAGTACTGGAAGGACTCGGCGATCTTCGTCGTCGAGGACGACTCCCAGGCCGGCACCGACCACGTCGACGGCCACCGTGCTCCGATCCAGATCATCAGCCCCTGGGCCAAGCACGGCACCGTGGACAGCCGCTACTACACGCAGATCACCATGATCCGCACCATCGAGCAGATCCTCGGCATCCAGCCGATGAACCAGAAGGACAGCGCCGCCACCCCGATGGCGGCGGCTTTCACCAACAAGCCCGACTACACGCCGTTCACCGCCCTGCCGAACCGCACGTCGCTGACGCTGGGCCTGTCGGGCTCCACCCTGCCGTCCTGTGGTGCGGACACCCCGGCGCCGCAGAACCCGGCCGCGGCGGCGGCGCCGTCGGCGAAGGTGCCCGCGGACAAGCAGGAGATCGCGAAGAAGTGGGGCGCCTGGAAGTCGCACCAGGCGTTCAACGGGCCCGCCGCCAGGGCCGACTCCGGGAACCCGGAGCAGATGAACCGCTTCTCGTGGTACGAGGCGCACGACTACAAGAAGCCCTACCCGGGTGACGGCGAGATCTACGCGCCGGACCAGGTGCCGGGCGCCTACATCCCGTCGTCGGAAAACGACGGCTGACGCAGGCCGAACAGACGGAAGGGCCCTTGACCGGCGTCACCGCCGGTCAAGGGCCCTTCCCGCCGTTGCGCGAGGCGGAGGCCGGCCGGCGCCGCGGACGCGTGCGGCCGGGTCAGCGCCGCGCCCGCGCGTCGCTGCCCGTCTTGGCCAGCAGGAGTTCGGTGAACAGGTTCTCCCACAGCGGCATGACGTTCTGCGGCGCGTACTCCCCGGCGGTGACCGCGGCGGCGGCGCCCATGCGCAGCCGCAGGTCGCGGTCGGCGATGAGCCGGTTGATTGCCGCGGCGAGGGCGTCCACGTCCCCCGAGGGGACCAGGACGCCGTCGGTCCCGTCGGCCAGCACGTCGCCGGGTCCGGTCGGGCAGTCGAAGGCCACGATCGGCAACGCGTGGGTCATCGCCTCGATCATGACCATCGGCAGGCCCTCGAACCGGCTGCTCAGCGCGTAGATGGAGGCCCGGGCGAGCTCGTCGTCGAGCCGGTTGGTCCGGCCCATCAACGTCACGTGCGCGGACAGGCCGTGCTCTTTGATCAGAGCCCGCAGGGCCGCCTTTTTCGGGCCGGTGCCGAAGACGCGCAGGCGCCACTCCGGATGTTCCTTCACCACCTGGGCGAACGCCGGCAGCAGCAGGTCGAAGCCCTTCTGCTTGACCAGGCGTCCGGCGGCGACCACGACCGGATGCTCCTGCCGCGACGGCGCCTGGTTCACCGAGTGCACCGCGTTCGGGATCCGGACGATCCTCGTGTCTGGCAGCACCTGCTCGTACTCGCGCCGGTCGCTGGGGGTCAGCACGGCGACCGCGTCGAACGCGCCGTAGTGCCGGATGATCTCCTCGCGCAGCGGGCCGGGGTAGGTGCCGAGGTTCATGTGCTCCTGCGCCACTCGCACGACGTTCTTGGAAGCACGGCGCGCGGAGATGAGGTTGAGCGCCGGGCGCGTGGTGACGAGGATCCCGTCGTCGATCGAGGCCACGTAGTCGATGACGGCCTTCTCGACCCGCTCGGTGAAGTAGCCCGCGGCGAACTCGCCGTGCGGCACGATCTTGCCGCGCAGCCTCCGCCACACGCGCCGGCCGAGGGTGTCGGCCCGTACGCCGGTACGCTGGTCCACCAGCGCGGTGAGCGCGACGTCGGGATGCAGCTGGAACTGCGGCTCATCACGGCGGCGCACCACGCTGACGACCTCGACCTCGTGGCCGAGCGCCGCCATCGCGTTCGCCTGGTTGACCACGGTGCGGATCGTGCCGCCCATGCCGTAGGCGTGCAGGAGCATGTAACGGATCCTCATCGGCCCTCCTCCTTGGGGAGGTAGCCCCAGCTGCGGCAGATCGGTTTGAGCAGGTCGGGTATCTCGTCCGGCCCGGGCAGGTCGCGTCCCGGCTGCACCGTGCCCGACCGGATCTTGTCGCTCCAGTCGCCCAGGCCCTTCTGCACCACCTTCTGCTCGCCGTACGCCAGCATGCCGGGCTCCCACTCCACTTCGAGGAATTCGCAGATGGCCCGGGTCGTCTTCTCCGGCTCGGCGGTCAGATCCTCATACCGCACGGTCAGCCCGGTGAGCGCCTTCCTCGCCCGCTGCACCGCCTTCATGTAACGCAGCGCGTCGGAGGCGGCCTCCTCCCTGGTGCGCTTGACGGGGTCGGCCTCATACCAGGAGGCGGCGATGGAAGCGGGGTGGCGCAGCAGGAAGATGTACCGGGCGTCGGGCCAGCAGGCGGCGATCCGGGCGTACGCGAAGGCGTTGGCAGGGGTCTTGTCCACGATGGTCCGCTTGCCGCTCCGCACCAGTTCGCGGTGGAGCACCCGGTCCCACAGCATGTGCTCCAGGTCCGCCTGGTTGTGGCCGAGCGCATCCATGGCCTTGCGGGCCAGCGGCGTGCCGAATCCCACGGTCAGCCGCCTGACGTGCATCTCGTGCGGGGCGTGCAGTTCGGGGTGGGCGTTCAGGATCGACCGCAGCAGGGTGGAGCCCGAGCGCACCGGGGACATGATGAACACCGGCGCGACCAGAAGGCGGTCGGCGCGAGGGTCGGCGGGAGGACGCACGAGCTCCTTCGGCGCCGCAGGAGGGGCCGGGCTCGCGGGCGACGACTGGGCGGCGGGCGGGACTCGGGTGAGCTGGACTCCCGTGAACTTGACGAGTGCGCCGTTGATCCTCCGCTGCCATGTCATGGCCCGCGAGACTACCGGGGCTTCCGGGGAAATCCCTGAGAATCCGCCCCTCGCTCACCGGTGACCCCACCATGTCCTACCTGGCGGCTTGCCGCCTCCGCGCGGTCAGCCATCGGCGGGCCGCGTCCAGGTGGGCGTCGCCGAGCCCGTCTCTGGGGTCGACCGCCACGACCAGGAACTCACCGACCCCCGGATGGCCGTGCAGGAACTCCAGATCGGCCGGGCCGAGGTCGTCGTCGAACCACACGAACGGCCGGCCCCGGACGTACTCGGCGACGTGCCAGGTCTTGAGGTTCACACCGGGCGGGCGGGGAGGGTCGCCGTCGATCGGGATCACCGGCAGCGGGGGCAGCCCGATCCTGGGGCCGATCTCCGTGTTCGCGCGTTCGCCCCAGGTCGTCGCCCAGGTCAGCGTCGCACCGGTCTCCCGGCGCAGCGCGGTCAGCTTGGCACCGTGCCGGGGATCGAGCAGCAGGCGGAACCACTCGCCCTCCGCCACGCACTCGAAGCGGCGGAAGCGCGGCGAGGAACGTCGCACGGGGTTGAGCACCCCGTCGACGTCCAGCAGCAGCAGTGTCCCGTCCATCACGGCCATCATCCCGCCGCCGGCGTCCGCTCCTCCACCCCCGAAGGCGCGGGTGGGACAGCGCGAAACCGGACCCGGCCGGACAGCGTCCGAACCGGATCCGGTTTCGTCAGGGGTCAGGGGTCAGGGGTCAGCTGCAGGTGACGGACGGAGTGGCCGCGCTTCCGTTGGCGGTGAAGCCGAGGGTGGTGGACGAGCCGGCCGCGACGGAGCCGTTGTAGGGGGCGTTGCGGACGGTCACGGAGGAGCCGGACACGCTCTGCGTGCCGTTCCACAGGCTGCTGATGGTCTGCCCGCCGGGCCAGGTCCACTTCACGGTCCAGCCGTTCAGTGCCGAGCTGCCGGCGCTGACCGTGACCTCGGACTGGAAGCCGCCGGGCCAGCTGTTGATCGTACGCATGGTCGCGCTGCACCCGCCCGGCTGGGGCGAGGTGCCGGGCGACGGGCTGACCGGCGGCGTCGGGCTCGGGCTCACCGGCGGGGTCGGGCTGGGGCTCGGGCTGACCGGCGGGGTGGGGCTGGGCGAGGTGTTGGGTGAGGCGTTGTTCAGGGCGTTGAGGACCGAGGTGTAGGCGGCCTTCTTGTTGCCGTTGCCGTCGAACAGCAGCGGAGTCTGGCTGGAGCGCCAGGAGTCGCTGTCGCGTACGCCCCACACGGTGATGCCGACGCAGCGGGAGACCGCCAGGCAGTCGTTGACGATGTTGGCGTAGGTGGTGGCCGAGGCGCCCTCGACGTCCAGCTCGGTGATCGCCACGTCGACACCGAGGGCGGCGAAGCTGGAGATGGTCGTGCGGTAGTTGCTGTTGTAGGCGCTGCCGCTGTTGAAGTGGCCCTGCAGCCCCACGCAGTCGATCGGCACGCCGCGCTGCTTGAAGTCCTTGACCATGTTGTAGACGCCCTGCGTCTTGGCCCAGGTCCAGTTGTCGATGTTGTAGTCGTTGTAGCACAGCTTGGCCGCCGGATCGGCGGCCCGCGCGGTGCGGAAGGCGACCTCGATCCAGTCGTTGCCGGTGCGCTGCAGGTTGGAGTCGCGCCGCCCGCCGGTGCTGTCGTCGAAGGCCTCGTTGACCACGTCCCAGTACGGGATCTTGCCCTTGTAGTGGGCCATCACCCCGTTGAT
>NZ_FTNI01000017.1 GCF_900156315.1 Microbispora rosea
GGTCGGTGCCGACGACGTGGTCGTGGTAGTGCCAGTAGCCGGCGCTGCCGGGGGCGATGGTGCCGTCCGGGCGGGTGGTGGGGGTGTGGGTGCGCCAGGTGTAGACGTAGCGGCCTCCGGGTTCCACCACGCTGTCGTTCATTCGGGTGCCGTCGCTGGTCGTTTCGTAGTCGACTCCGTGTACGTGCAGGCTGGCGGTCACGTTGGAGTTGTTGACCAGTTCGATTTCGAGGGTTTCGCCCTCGATCATCTCGATCAGGGGGCCGGGGATCGTGGGTTTGCCGGGCTCCAGGCCGTAGCCCATCTGGCCGTCGGGCAGCTTGTCCACGTAGAGGGTGATGCGGCGCAGGTCGCCGGGCTCGCCCGCGGTTTTGCCGGTGGTGCCGGTGGTGGTGCCGCTGGGTTCTGCGGTGGCCTGGCTCGCCACGGCGAAGGGGGCGATCGCGGCGGCTGCGGCCGCGGTGGTGGTGAAGGCGCGCCGGGAGAGCAGGCGTCGCGTCACATCACTGCTTTTCTCGGTCATGGTTCCCAATCGGTGACGGCGCTCGCCCGGGGGCGGCGAGCTGGGGGGTGGTCCGTGATGCCGGCGGCGAGCCGGCCATGCCGATCCGGAGGACTTTGTACAGGTGTGAGGGCACTTCCGTCGATGCGTAGGGGTCTTTAGCTGGTTTCTTCAGTAAGTATGGTAACGAACGAGTTAACTTTGTCATAGTTGTGGACTAAATGCGGCCGGACTGTTACGTTTCCAAGCGTCTGAGAAGTGGCCACCAGTCTCTGAAGGGATGTAGGACGTCACGGCACCGCTGCCGTCCACCTGAAACGATCGATCGGCGCAGGGACGAGGAGATCGACAAGGTCGGCGCCACGTCCGACACCGGCGAGCCCGGTGACCACTGCTGCTGATCAGTAGTTCTTCCGAAGGTTGCTGTTGCCCCCCTACAACCGAAGGAGCGGACGATGGGCCGAAGAGACCTCTTCGCACACCCCGGCCACCCGCCTGGCACCGCGTCGTGATCATAAGGGAGACGTCGCCCTGACTCTGGGCGTGGCAACGCCGCCCGTCATGGCCGCCCGACCTACCACCGCTCCGGGGCCGGCATCGCCTGGCCGAGTTCCGCGACGCCCGTGTGCGCGAGCTCTCCCGCCCGGCACGGCTCGGAGTGACGTCGGCCGAAGCGCGATGTCCGACGGCCGAGGCATCAGATCATGAGAGGTACACGGTAAATGCGCATCAGTTCTTTCTCGGGCTTCCTCAGCTATGTGCGGAAGGCGCTCAGAAGTCCTGCCACATTCGGACGCATGGCCCTGGTGATGGTGGCAGTGGCACTGCCGACGGTGTGGCTGTCGGGAGTCGGGGCCGCGGCACAGGACCAGGGCCAGCAGGCGGGCCAGGCGGCGGAGCAGACGCTTGTCTGGACCGCGGACAACAGCTACACGGCGTACAAGTCCGCGCCGACCACGGCGACGGCCGGCCTCGTGACGATCGTCTTCGAGACCAACGCGTCGACCGGCAACACCTTCGGGATGACGCACACGCTGACGTTCGACGACGACAGCCCGGGCTACAACCACGACGTCAACATCAACATCATGGCCAGCCCCTTCGATACGAGCGGGGGCAGGCACGAGGTTCAGGTGAACCTCACCCCCGGAACGTACCGCTACTACTGCGAGATCCCCGGTCACGCGGGAATGGTCGGCGAGCTCGTGGTCACCAGCCCCGAACCCACCGACACGACGCCGCCGCAGGTGTCGGCGTCGGTGTCGGGTGAGCAGAACGCCGACGGCGACTACGTCAGTTCCGCGTCGGTGACCGTTTCGGCCACCGACGCCGAGTCCGGGGTGGACACGGTGGAGTACGCCCTGGACGGTGGCGAGTTCCAGGCCTACACGGCTCCGGTGCCGGTGAACCAGGTCGGCGAGCACACTGTGCGATACCGGGCCGCCGACAAGGCCGGCAACACCTCTGAGGTGCAGTCGGTGACGTTCACGGTGGTGGCCCCGCAGCCGAAGGACACCACCCCGCCGACGGTGTCGGCCGATGTGTCCGGCACGAAGGACACCGACGGCGACTACGTGGAGTCCGCCACGGTGACCATCTCCGCGACCGACGCCGAGTCCGGGGTGGACACGGTGGAGTACGCCCTGGACGGTGGCGAGTTCCAGGCCTACACGGCTCCGGTGCCGGTGAACCAGGTCGGCGAGCACACTGTGCGATACCGGGCGACCGACAAGGCCGGCAACACCTCCGACGTCGCCACGACCGGCTTCACGGTCGTCGCGGCGCCGCCGCCCGCCGAGACGCCGCTGACCGTTACCGCCTCGTCCCGCTGCCTGGGCACGTCGGTGTACGTCGCGGTCACGGCCGTCAACGACGGCGACGTGCCGGCGACCGTGGCGCTGACCACCCCGTACGGCACCAAGACCGTGGCGGACGTGGCCCCGGGCAAGCAGGCGTACCAGTCCTTCAACGCGCGGGCCACGCAGATCGGCGCGGGCGAGGTCACCGTGACCGGCACGTCGTCCATCGACGGCGAGAAGGTCACCACGCCCTACGAGGCCGCCTACAGCGCGATCAGCTGCGGCTGACCGGGCCGGCGTGACGGTCACGGTGTACGCACCGGGGACGCCACCGCAGTGAAACAGGAGCCGACCGGCCGATGGGCCGGTCGGCTCCTGCCTTTTACAGCCCCGCCTTTTACAACCCCGGCCTTTTACAACCCCGGCCTTTTACAACCCCGGCCTTTACAGTCCCGCCGCCGAGGGACCGCCGTTCAGCAGCTCCACCGCGGCCTGGGCGTTGGCGCGGGCCGCGCCGTACGTCGCGATGTAGGCCCCCGCGCCGGGCCGCCAGATCGGCAGGCCCATCTCCATCACGACGGCGTCCGGGCGCGCGGCGAGCAGTTCGGAGATCAGTTCGCGGCTGTCCGGGTGGCGGTGGGCGTCCTTGACGACCACGATCAGCGAACGCTCGCGGGCCCGGCCGAGCAGCCCCCCGGCGTCGGCCTCCGACGGCTTGACCCGGACGATCTCGGCCTCCGGCAGCCACGGGGCGATCCCCCAGGGCACCTCGCCCACCGCGATCGTCGGCGGTGTGTCGATCTCGACCACGAACGGATCGGCCAGCGGCCCCGCCGGGCCCGTCAGCGACACGGCGCGCCGGGCGGCGTCCAGGCCGACGACCTCGCCGTCCGCGGCGTTCCTCGACGGGTGTCCTGACGGCAGGTGTGCGCCGGCGAACCAGTCGCGCAGCCGCTCCACCCGGGCGGTGGCCTCTTCCAGCCGCTCGGCCGCGAGCCTGCCCTCGGCCACGGCGTCCACGATGTGGTCCACCATGCCCCGTACGTCCTCCGCGGTGGGCAGCGGCCCGAGGCACAGCAGGTCGGCGCCCGCGGCCAGGGCCCGCACCGCGCCCTCCGCGAGCCCCACGGTCCTGCTGATCGCGTGCATGTCGAGGGCGTCGGTGAGCACGACGCCGTCGTAGCCCAGCTCACGGCGCAGCAGCCGGGTGAGCGCCTGCGCGCTGAGCGTGGCGGGCAGGTCCCCGGTCAGCTCGGGCACCGCCACGTGCGCCGTCATGATCGACTTCGCCCCGGCCCGGATCGCCGCGAGGAACGGAACGAGTTCGCGCTCCCTGAGCACGTCGAGGGAGGCGTCCACCAGCGGGATCTCCAGGTGGGAGTCCTGATGGGTGGCGCCGTGGCCGGGGAAGTGCTTGACGCAGGCGGCGATCCCCGCCGACTGCAGGCCGCGTACGGCGGCGACCGTGTGCCGGGCCACGAGGTCCGGCGACGAGCCGAACGACCGGGTGCCGATGATCGGGTTGTCGTCGGCGGTGTTGACGTCGGCCACCGGGCCCATGTCGAGGTTCACCCCGCACCGCGCCAGGTCGGCGGCCATCGCCTGGTAGACCCGCTCGGTCAGGGCGACGTCGTCCACGGCGCCGAGCGCCGCGTTGCCCGGGTAGGCGCTCCCGGTGTGGTAGGCCAGCCGGGTGACGTCCCCGCCCTCCTCGTCCAGCGAGACGACCGGGCGGCCCGCCTCGTTCAGGCGGGCGCTGAGCGCCGCGACCTGCTCGCCGTCCGCGACGTTGAACCCGAAGAGGCAGACGCCGCCCAGACCGTCCTCCAGGCCGCGCAGGACCCAGTCCGGCGCGGTCGTGCCCTGGAACGAGATCAGCAGTGCGCTCGCCGCGAGCCGGTGCAGGCCCGGGTCGCCGGTACGCGTGGACAGGTCGGCGGCCCCCGCCAGGGGGTCGCGGGTGGCGGACATGGTGTCTCGGCTCCTTTGGTGACAGTGGGTGTGAAGGCGCGCGGGCAGGGCCCGTACGGCCACCGGGTCCGGTGGCCGTACCAGCGGTCTTCAGAAGAGTGGGATGCCGGGTGGCGGAGGGGTTACCCCTTGACCGCGCCCGCGACGAGGCCGGAGACCATCCGCCGCTGGACCAGCAGGAAGAAGATGAGGACCGGGATGGTCATCAGGGTGGAGGCGGCCATGATGCCGCCCCAGTCGGTCGACCTCTGACCGACGAAGAACTGCAGCGCGACCGGCATCGTGTATTTGCCCTGGTCGCCGATGAGGGTCAGCGCGTAGACGAACTCGTTCCAGGTGGTGATGAACGCGAAGATGCTGGTCGCGACGAGACCGGGCGCGACGAGCGGGAACAGCACCCGCCAGAACGTGGTGAACCGGCCCGCGCCGTCGATCCAGGAGGCCTCCTCCAGTTCCTTGGGGACGGCCGCGACGAACGTCCGCAGCATCCAGACGGAGAACGGCAGCGTCAGGCCGACGTTGATGATGATCAGGCCGAGCAGCTGGTCGTACAGGCCGAGCCGCTTGACCATGGTGAACAGCGGGATCAGCAGCGCCTCGGCCGGCACCATCTGCACGATCAGCAGCAGGATCAGGAACGAGGTGCGGAACCGGAAGCGGAACCTGGCCACCGCGGTCGCCGCGAGCAGCGCGAACACCGCGCCGAGCACGACGGCGCTGAGCGCGACGAGCGTGCTGTTGAACAGGTACTGCCAGATGGAGTGGCCGGCGACGCCCTTCGTGAAGACCCGCGAGATGTGGTCCATCGAGGGCGGGCTGGGGAACGGGATGAAGCTCGTGGTGAAGATCTGGTCGTTCGGCTTGAAGGCCGTGGTGACCATCCAGTAGACGGGGAAGACCGCGAAGAGGAACACCACGACCCCGGCCGCGTTCAGCGCGGCCCGTCCGAGCCTCCTGCGGGCGAGCGGGCTCATCGGATGTCGTCCTCCGTCTTCACGATCTGACGCACGTACACGAAGGTGATCAGCAGCAGGATCACGGTCAGCACGACCGCGATGGCGGCGCCCAGGCCCATCTTCGGCGGGCTGCTGAACGCCTCGGCGTAGCTCCACAGCGACAGGTTGAACGCGTCGCGGTTCACCGTGCCGCCGGCCAGCAGGTAGAGCTGGGTGAAGACCTTGAAGTCCCAGATGATCGACAGGACGACCAGCACCGAGAACACCGGCCTGAGCAGCGGGAAAGTGATCCTCCTGAACGTGTGGACCGCGCTGGAGCCGTCCATCTTCGCCGCCTCGTACAGCTCGGAGGGGATGCTCTTGAGCCCCGCGAGCACCGACACCGCGATGAACGGGAACGACGCCCACACCACGGCCACGATCAGCACGAAGTAGAGCGTGAGCGTGTCGTTGAACCAGGGGTAACCGCTCCAGTCGGCGTGGCCGAACAGCAGGTTCGACAGCCAGTCGGGCAGGAGGTTCAGCGCCCAGTTGACGATGCCCGAGTCGGAGTCGAACAGCCACTTCCACACGATCGCCTGAGCGGTGGGCGGGGTGGCCCAGGCGGCCATGATGCCGACGACCACGAAGGTCGACATCTTCGGGCCGAGCTTGTTGAGCAGCAGGCCGACGAGGGTGCCGAGGATGAGTGTCAGCGCGACGGTGACGACGGCGAACAGCACGGTGTTGCGCAGCGACGACCAGAACAGGTCCGAGCCGAGGATCTGCGTGTAGTTGTCCCAGCCGACGAAGTCGGCGGGCGCGGGGTTGACGGCCTTGATCTGCCGGAGCCCGACCTTGTGGAAGGACATCTCGACCATCTGGTACAGCGGGTAGAGCAGCAGCACCGCGATGACCAGTAAGCCGGGCAGGAGCAGGACGTACGGGACGGCCTTCGGGGACAGCCCCGGTCCGCGCTCCCGCTTGCGACTGCGCCGCGACGGGGCGGAGGCGTCGGCTCCGCCCCGGGCGAGGGTTGACGTGTCGGTCATGATCTACTGGTTGAGGATCGTCTCAAGCTCGGAGTTCGCGTCCGTCAGAGCCTGGTCGACGTTCTTCTTGCCCTCGATCACCTCACGCGCCGCGTTCTGCAGCACGGCCTTGGTGTCGTTGGCCTCCGCCCAGTTGGGGCTGGCCGGGAAGCCCTTGGCGACCTGGAAGGTGTCCGTGAACGGCTTCTGGGCGGGGTCGCTGCCCATCTCCGCGAGCGCGTCGGGGTAGAGCGGGAGCAGGCCGCCCTCCTTGGCGTACCGGACGCCGAACTCCTTGCCCGCGGCGAGCTTGACGTACTCGAGGGCGAGCTCGGGGTTCTTGGCGTCCTTCCAGACAGCGATGTCGTTGCCGCCCTGGAAGGCCGGGGCCGGGCCGGACCCGTCCTTGGCGGGCAGCGAGAAGAAGCCCATCTTCGACTCGTCGACCTTGCCCTTGCTCTGCTCCTTGATGGCCGCGATGTCCCAGCCGCCGGTGACGTACATGCCGACCTTGCCGGCGGCGAAGCGCTGGGCGATGTCGACGGAGTTCTGCGTCAGGCGGCCCTTGCCGGACACGCCGTCCTTGGCGACCAGGTCCGTGTAGAACTGGAAGCCCTCCTTGAAGCCCGGCTGGGTGAGCTGGCCCACCCACTTGCCGCCCTCGAACTTGGCGAAGTCGCCGCCGGCCGACCAGACGAACGGCGACAGCGACATGTTCGCGTCGGAGCCGCCGTTGAAGGCGAAGCCGTCGACGTCCTTGCCCTGCTTGTCAACGATCTTCTTGGCCGCGGCGACCAGGTCGTCCCAGGTCTTGGGGACCTCGATGCCGAGCTTGTCGAACCAGTCCTTGCGGTAGAGCACGGCGCGGGTGCCGCCGCCCCACGGCACGGCGTAGACCTTGCCGTCGATCGTCTCGTAGCTCCACAGGTTCTGCGGGATCTGCTGGAGCTCGGCGTCGCCCTTGACGGAGTCGGTGATGTCGGCGAGCGCGTCCTGCGCCACCCAGGCGGCGACCTGGTCGTTGCCGAACTCGGTGACGTCCGGGCCCTCGCCGCCGGCGAGCGCGGTGGTCCACTTCTTCTGCGCGTCCGGCCAGGGGATCCACTGGACCTTCGCCTCGGCGCCCGTCTGCTCCTTGAACTTGGCGTTCAGGTCGTCCATGTATTTGGTGAAGACGTCGGTGGGGGCACCGAGTCGCCACACGGTAAGAGTCTGGCCGGCGAACTTCGGACCGCTCGCGGCGGCGGAGGCCGACGGGGCGGTCGTGCTTCCGGAGTCGTCGCTTCCGCAAGCGGCGAGTCCCAGGGCCAGGGCAGCGGTCGCGGTAGTCGCGACCGCGAGCTTCACGATCTTCACGATTGGTCTCTCCCTTCCCGGCTTCGCGTCGGGGGTGCGCCTCGTGGGGGGTGTCGGCGGGCCGCTCACCTGCTGGAAGGCGCTCTCCTTTCGGTCGGCGCTCTGGCGTCCCGAGGCTGATCGGTTGCCTCCGGGCTGGCTGGCGATAAACTAACAAGAAACTTTCTTATAAAAAAGACCGCGTTAGCGGATCGTGACGAGAGGGGAACCAGCCGGTGGCTCAACGACCGGGTACGCCTCGCCTGCTCCGGCAGATGAACGACCGCGCGGCACTGGAACTCCTCATCTCCAGAGGCCCGCTGACCAGGGCCGAGTTGGGAGAGCTTACCGGGCTGTCCAAGGTCACATCCGGCCAGCTCCTGGCCCGGCTGGAGGCGCGCGGGCTGGTCACGGCGGCGGGGGAGCGCCCAGGCGGGCGCGGTCCCAACGCCGCGCTGTACGGCGTCAACCCGTCCAGCGCGTACGTCGCGGGGCTGGAGGTGCTGCCGGACAGTGTCACGGCCGCCGTCGCCGACATCGCCGGCACCGTCGTCGCCCAGGTGACCGTGGACCCGAGCGAGGCCCGCGACCCGGTGGGCCTCGTCCACGAGGCCGTGCAGCGGGCCTGCGGGACGGCCGGGATAGAACTCGCCCGGCTGCGCTGCTTCGTGATCGGCACGCGCGGCGTGGTCGATCCGCTCACCGGCGACGTGCGCTACTCGGTCGACCTGCCCACCTGGCACGTCGGCATCCTGGCCGGGCTGCGCACCCTGCTCGGCGAATGCGTGATCATCGAGAACGACGTCAACCTGGCGGCCCTCGCCGAGCAGATGTACGGCGCGGCGCACGGCGCCGACGACTTCGTGATCCTGTGGACCGGCGTCGGCCAGGGCCTCGGCGTCATGCTCGGCGGCCGGCTGCACCGGGGCATCACGGGCGGCGCGGGTGAGATCGGCTGGCTGCCCGTCCCCGGCGAACCCCTGCCCAGCGCGGTCACCGCGCCGCAGACCGGCTCCTTCCAGCGCCTCGTCGGAGGAGAGGCGCTGTGGAACCTGGCCCGCGCGCACGGCCTCCCCGCCCCGGACGCGCGGGGAGCGGAGGTGGCCGACCTGGTCCGTACGGCCATCGACACCGGCAACGACGACTTCGTCGAGGATCTGGCAGGACGGCTCGCGGTCGGGGTCGCGGCGGTCTCCGTGGTCCTCGACCCGGGACTCGTCGTGCTCGGCGGTGACGTGGGCAGGGCCGGCGGCGGTCACCTCGCGGAGCGCGTGGAGGAGGCGGTGGCCCGGGTGTGTCCGAGCCGTCCCACGGTGGTGGCCACCGAAGTGGAGGGCAATCCCGTTCTCATGGGGGCGATCGTCGCTGCATTGGACAGAGCGCGTGAAGAGGTCTTTTCGGACACTGTCTGACGGTAGGTTGATCCTCATGCCCGACTTCCCCCGTGATCGCTCAACCGCGCCCGCCCTCGCCGAGGGTCCGGTGCTCATCTCCGACCCCCGCGTGACCTCGATCGGCGTGAACGAGTGCGGGGAGAAATTGAGCGACGTACGCGGGCGGCTGCGGGTGGACGGGCGGCTCGCCGACCCCGCCGGGGCCTACGCCCACCTGCGCGAGGGCCTGCTCGCCCGTCTGGAGGAGGCCCAGGAGCGCCTGCCCGCCGGGTGCCACCTGGTGGTGGTCGAGGGCTACCGCCCGCCGGCGCTGCAGACCAAGTATTTCGAGGAGTACAAGGACGAACTGCGGGCGGCGTTCCCCGGGATGTCGGCTGCGGAGCTGCACGTCGCCGCGAGCCGGTACGTCTCGCCGATCGAGGTGGCCCCGCACACGGCGGGCGCGGCCGTCGACCTCACGCTCTACGACGACGACGGGGTGGAGCTCGACATGGGCACGGCGGTCAACGCCACCCCCGAGCAGAGCGGCGGCGCGTGCTACACCGCCGCCCCGGTGGGGGCCGAGGCGCGGCGCAACCGCGACGTGCTGGGCGCCGCCCTGGAGGCGGCCGGGCTGGTCAACTATCCGACCGAGTGGTGGCACTGGTCGTACGGCGACCGCTACTGGGCCATGACCCGCAGCGCCCCCGCCGCCATCTACGGCCCCGTCGAGCTGTAGGGATTCACCCCCCGCAGTCCGCGTCCGCGCGGCGCGGCGGGGCGAGCGAGTCCGCGGACACGGTGCGCGCGGGCCGGCCGTGAAACGCCCGGCGGTAGTCCATCGGGGCCACGCCGGCCGACCTGGTGAAATGGTGCCGCAGGTTCCCGGCCGTGCCCATGCCGCACAACCGGCTGACCTGCTCGATCGGCAGATCGGTCGTCTCCAGGAGGTGCCGGGCCCGCGCGAGACGCTGGGCGTGCAGCCATTGCAGCGGGGTGGTGCCGGTGGCCGCGTGGAACCTCCGGACCAGCGTGCGTGTGCTGACCGATGCCCACGCGGCCATCTGCGCGACGGTGAGCTGCCGATGCAGGTGTTCGAGCGCCCATTGGAGGACGGGGGCCAGCCCGTCATCGCCGCAACGGGGCACCGGAGCCTCGATGTACTGCGCCTGCCCGCCGGGCCGATGAGCGGGTGTGACCATGCGCCGGGCGACCTGATTGGCGACCTCGGCGCCGAGGTCGGTCCGGACGAGGTGCAGGCACAGGTCGATCCCCGCGCTGCGTCCCGCGCTGGTGAGCACGTCGCCCTCGTCCACGTAGAGGACGGCGGGGTCGACCCGCACCCGGGGATGACGCGCGCCGAGGATGCCGGTGTACATCCAGTGCGTGGTGGCCCGCCGCTCGTCGAGGAGCCCCGCCGCGGCCAGAACGAAGGCGCCCGTGCACAGCGAGACGATCCGGGCGCCGTTCGCGTGCGCCGCCCGCAGCGCCTCTGGCAGCCCCGAGACGTTCATGCGGGCCGTGTCGCCCGCGAGCACGGCGTCGGCCGGGATCGCGGGGACCACCACGGTGTCTGCGGTGGTGAGGGCATGGAAGTCGTAGGGCGTGTGCAGCGCGAACCCGTTCTGCGTACGTGTCGTCCCGGGTTGGGCGGCGCACAGCCGCAGCTCGTACCAGGGATCGGCGAGTTCGCTGCGGTCGGTTCCGAAGATCTCACAGGCGATGGACAGCTCGAACATCGGCATGTCCGAGGTGACGGCGAGGGCCACGACGCCGGGAACGGCTCTCATGCGCTCACCATAGCGGCAGGATTTTGACGGACAGCGGCAGTTCTGCCACTCGTCCGCGCGCGGCGCCCCGGTCAGGCTGACACGTGTGAACAACGCGACTTCCACTGCTCCGTCCGCGCGACGGCCGACGCCGGGGCCGGCGTTCGCTCTGACGGCCGGGGTCATCGGGCTCTGCCTCGCCGCGTCGGCCGTGCCGTCTCCGCTGTACAGGCTGTACACGGTCCGATGGCATCTGCCGACCTCCACCGTGACCCTGATCTACGCCACGTACTGCCTGGGGGTGCTGGTCTCGCTGCTGGTCTTCGGCCGGGTCTCCGACACCTGGGGCCGCCGGCCGGTCATCATGACGGGCCTGGCCGGCCTGCTCGCCTCGATGGGCCTGTTCGTGTACGCGTCCGGCGCGGCCTGGTTGTTCGCCGCCCGCGCGGTCCAGGGGCTGGCCACCGGCATCGCGATCAGCGCGTCCGGCGCGGCCCTGCTGGAGTTGCGCCAGGGCCGCGATCCGGCCACTGCCAGTCTCTTCAACGTCGTCGCCAGCGCCCTGGGCGTCGGAGCCGGTGGCCTGCTCGGCGCGGTGCTCCTGCAGTTCGCGCCGGGACCACTGGTCACCCCGTTCGTCGTGCTCGCCGTGCTGATCCTCGTTCTGCTCCTGGGCATGACGGCGGTCCCCGAGACCGTGCCACGGGAGTCGCGCTCCGGAGTCCGGATCGCGGCACCGGGCGTGCCACGGCAGATCCGCGCCCCGTTCGTCCTCGCGGGCCTCGCGATCACCTGCGCCTGGTCGATCATCGGCATCTACCTGGGACTCGCGGGTACGCTGGCTCCCGCTCTGCTCCACACCGCGAGCCCGCTCGCGGCCGGTCTGGCCATCCTGGCACTGGGGGGCGCGTCGGCGGTGCCGCCCCTGGTCGCGCGGGCGCTGCCCCCGGCCGTCCAGATCGCCTGGGGGACGCTCGCGCTCATCGGCGGCGTCGCGTCGATGGCGTGGTCGCTGTCCGCCGACAGTGCGGTGTCGTTCGTCGCGGCCAGCGTGGTGATCGGCGTCGGCGTCGGTTTCGCGATGTTCGGCGCACTGCGCACCGTCGGCGCCGCCGCGCCGCCGGACGGCCGGGCTCAGGTCATGGCCGCCTTCTACATCGTCGCCTACGCCGCGATCTCACTGCCCGCCGTCGCCGCGGGATTCGCGGTGCGGCGGATGGGAGCGGTGGCGACGTTCCAGATCTTCGGTGCGGGCATCGTCGTCGTCTCCGTGGGGACCCTGCTGTCGGCCGTGGCGTGGCAGCGTGCCCGGCACCGTGCGACGCGGGCCGCGGGCGTGACCACGCCGGCCGGGCCCGGGTCAGCTGCGGATTCGCAGGCCACGGGGAGTGGGGTGGAACCCGGCGGCTTCCAGGGCCTCCGCCAGAGGTGAGTCGGCGATGGCGGCGCCGTCCGCCCGCTCGACCGTCAGCTTGCCCAGGGCCCCCCGCTTCACGGCGACGGCCAGGGCCTGCACAGCCTGCCGCAGGTCCTCCTCGGGCCCGAAGGAGAGCAGGGTCTTCCCGCCGCGTTCCACGTAGAGGATCAGCGCGCCCTCCACCAGCACCACCAGCGCGCCGGCCTTGCGGCCCGGCTTGTGGGTCACGTCGTCGGCGCGGTCCGGCCAGGGCAGGGCCGCGCCGTACGGGTTGGCCGGGTCGGTCGCAGCGAGCACGACCGCACGGCGGGGCGGCGGCGGGGCGGGGATCGACCACAGGTCCTCGGCCGGGGCGGGGCGCGTGGAGGACCGTGTGGAGGACATGGCGCGCATGCGGTCAACCGCGCCCGGCAGGGCGAACTGGGCGCCGCCCAGACCTTCGACGAAGTAGCCCCGGCGGCACCGCCCGCTCTCCTCGAACGCGCGCAGCACCTGGTAGACCGCGGAGAAGCCACCGGGCAGGCGCTCGGGCGCGATGCCGCCCCGCGTCAGCACGCCGTGCCGCTCCAGCAGGACTTCGGCCTGCGCGTGGGCACGCTGGGTGGCGTCGGCCGACGGCGCGGGCAGCAGCCACCATCGGCCGCTCACGGTCGGCGGGCCGCTTCTCGTCGGCAGCACCGCGCGGCGGCGTCTGGTCGCCGGCGGCCGGTGGGCGGGCCGCCCGGTGCCCAGCGTCGAGCGAAGCGGGGCGAGCGTGTCGCCGGTGATCCGTCCGGCCCAGACGAGGTCCCACAGGGCCGCCGCGAGCGTCGTGTCGTCAGGCGCCGCGCTCGCGGGCGCGACACCCGCCGCCCTGTCCGGCCCGCCGGTGCCCGGCCCCGGGGTGCCGGTGCGGCCGAGGATTCTGGCCCGGCGGGCCGAGGCGGCGTCGGGGCCGGGCAGGGGTGGCGCCCCGTCGCCGAGCGTGGCCGTCGCGATCCGGTTGGACAACTCACGGAAGAACAGCGCGCCGCCCCCGTTCAGGATCTCCAGGATCTGCTCGTGCAGCGGAGTCATGGTGATCTCCGACGGCTCGGGGAGCAGCAGGGGCGCGGTGTCGGCGAAGTAGAGACCGACCCACCCGTCGCCGCCGGGCAGGGACCCCTGACCCACCCAGACGACCTCCCCCGACGAGGTCAGTTCGTCGAGCAGGGCGGGGGAGTATCCGGGCACTCGCGCGGGGAGCACCAGCGACTCCAGCGCGGAGGCGGGAACGGCCGCCCCCTGCAACCGTTCGATCGCGGTGATCAGCGCGTCCATGGCCCGCGCTGAGCCGTGGCCCTGGCCGTTCTGGGCGCCGGGTTCCGCGAGCCCGGTCCGGCCGCCGGTCCCGCCCTGCCCCGTCCCGCCCTGCCCGGTGCCGGTCGGCGCGCCGCTCTGCGGGACGATGCCGTGCCAGGCGGGCAGGAACGCCGCCAGCGTCTCCGGAGGGACCGGTTCGACCTCTTTGCGGAGCCGCGCCAGCGACCGCCGCCGCAGCAACCGCAGCACCCCGGCGTCGCACCACTCCTCGCCCCGGCCCCCGGGGCGGAACTCGCCCGCGACCACCCTGCCCGCCGCCGCGAGGCGGCGCAGCGCCTCGTCCACCACCGCGACGCCCACGCCGAAGCGCGCGGCGGCCGTGCCGGAGGCGAACGGCCCACGGGTGCGGGCGTGGCGCGCGACCAGGTCGCCGAGCGGATCGGGGGCGGCGGCCCGGCCCGCCCCGCCGGCGAGGGGCGCTTCGAGGAACTCGTGCGGAACGCCCACCGGCAAGGGCGCCCCGAGCGCGTCGCGCAGGCGCCAGGCGTCCTCCACCGCGGCCCATTGCTCGTGGCCCGCCACGCGCACCCGGATGGCCCGGCGCGCCCGTTCCAGGTCGGCGAGCCAGCCGGGGTCTCCCTCGCGGATCGAGACGTCCTGGGCGAGCAGCGGGCCGTGTGAGCGCAGCAGGTCGGCGAGGTCCTCGGCGTCGCGCAGCGGCCTGTCCAGCCGCGCCAGCTCGCGCTCGGTCTCGGCGACGACATCCGGGTCGAGCAGCTCCCGCAGGTCGGCCTGTCCCATGAGCTCGGCGAGGAGCGCGGTGTCGAGGGCGAGCGCCTGCGCCCGCCGCTCGGCCAGCGGCGCGTCACCCTCGTACATGAACGCGCCGATGTAGTTGAACAGCAGCGACGCCGCGAACGGGGACGCCTGGGAGGTCTCCACCTCGACCACCCGCACCCGGCGGGCGGCCACGTCCCGCATGAGCTCCACCAGGCCCGGCACGTCGAAGACGTCCTGCAGGCACTCGCGCATCGTCTCCAGCACCACCGGGAACCCGGCGTACTTGCTCGCGACGCCGAGTAGGTGGGCCGCGCGCTGGCGCTGCTGCCACAGGGGGCTGCGCCTGCCGGGCGAGCGGCGGGGCAGCAGGAGGGCGCGTCCGGCGCATTCCCGGAACCGGGAGGCGAACAGGGCCGAACCCCCCAGCTCCTCGATCACGACCTCCTCGATCTCCTCGGCGTCGAACACCGCGACGTCGGTCGGCGCGTCCTCGAAGGTGTCGGGCACGCGCAGCACGATGCCGTCGTCGGAGTGGACGGCCTGGACGTCGACGCCGTACCGCTCGCGCAGCCGCCGCCCGACGGCGAGTGCCCAGGGGGCGTGGACCCGCGCGCCGAAGGGGGAGTGGATCACCACACGCCAGTCGCCCAGCTCGTCGCGGAACCGCTCGACCAGGAGCGTGCGGTCGTCGGGCACGTATCCCGTCGCCTCCCGCTGCTCGGCCAGGTAGGCGAGCAGGTTGCCGACGGCGTAGTCGTCGAGCCCCGCCGCGCGGATCCGCTCGCGCGCCGACGTCGGGTCGCCCCGGCCGCCCGCCCCGGCCGCCGCCAGCTCGCGGAGGAACGCGCCGATCGCCCGGCCGAGCTCGGCGGGCCGGCCCGGCGCGTCTCCGTGCCAGAACGGCAGCTTGCCCGGTTGCCCGGGAGCGGGGGAGACCAGCACCCGGTCGGCGGTGATGTCCTCGATCCGCCACGAGGTCGCGCCCAGCACGAACACGTCGCCGACGCGGGACTCGTAGACCATCTCCTCGTCCAGCTCGCCCACGCGCGACGCCTTGTCGCCCACCAGGAACACGCCGAACAGCCCGCGGTCGGGGATGGTGCCCCCGTTCGTGACCGCCAGGCGCTGAGCCCCGGGACGGCCCTGGAGGGTGCCCGTCACCCTGTCCCAGACGATGCGCGGCCGCAGCTCGGCGAACTCCTCGCTGGGGTAGCGCCCGGCGAGCATGTCGAGCGTCGCCTCCAGCGCGCTGCGCGGCAGCGTGGCGTACGGCGCGGCCCGGCGCACCAGCGTCTCCACCGAGTCGACCGTCCACTCGTCGAGCGCGGTCATCGCGACGATCTGCTGGGCCAGCACGTCGAGAGGGTTGCGCGGATAGCGGATCTCCTCGATCTGCCCCGTGCGCATGCGCTCGGCCACGACGGCCGTCTGGACCAGGTCGCCCCGATACTTGGGGAAGATCACGCCGCGGGACACCGCCCCGACCTGGTGCCCGGCGCGGCCGATGCGCTGCAGGCCGCTCGCCACACTGGGCGGCGCCTCGACACAGGCCACCAGGTCGACCGACCCCATGTCGATGCCCAGCTCCAGGCTGGAGGTGGCGACCACCGCGGGCAGACGGCCCGACTTCAGCGCCTCCTCGATCTGGGACCGCTCCTCCTTCGAGACGGAGCCGTGATGCGCGCGCACCACCTCGGGAATCGCGCCGCCCGAGGCCCCCGCCTGGGCCATCAGCTCCGACGGCACGGCCCGCCCGGTGTCCCCGCGCCCAGTGTCCCCGCGCCCGGTGTCCGCGGGGCGAGCGTCAGGGTCTTCGCGCAGGTCGGACCATCGCGCGTGCAACTCCTCGAAGGCATCCGACCAGTGGGCCGGATCTCCCGGACCCGGGCTCGGGCACTCTTCCGGGGCGGGCGCGGTCCGGCGTTCCCAGGCGAGCTCGTTGAGCCGGGTGCACAGGCGCTCCGACAGGCGCCGCGAGTTGGCGAAGACGATCGTGGACCGATGGGCCTCGATCAGATCGAGAAGGTGCTCCTCGACATGCGGCCAGATGCTCCTGCGGTGCTCCGGCGACTCGCCGTCGACGCCGGGCGGAGGCGGCGCCAGCTCGGTCATGTCCTCCACCGGCACCACGACGTCGACCTCGATGACCTTCTCGGAGGGCGGCTGCACCACCGTGGCCGGGCGGGACCCGCCGAGGAACGTCGCCACCTCCTCGACCGGCCGTACGGTCGCCGACAGCCCGATGCGCTGGGCCGGAGCGGGCAGCAGGGCGTCAAGCCGCTCCAGGGTCAGCGCGAGGTGCGCCCCGCGCTTGGTCCCCGCGACGGCGTGGACCTCGTCCACGATCACGGTCTCGACGCCGCGCAGCGCCTCGCGCGCCTGCGAGGTGAGGATCAGGAACAGGGACTCGGGCGTCGTGATCAGGATGTCGGAGGGCCGGGCGGCGAAACGGCGCCGGTCCTCGGCAGCGGTGTCTCCTGAGCGGATCGCCACCGAGATGTCGGGGGCGGGCAGGCCCATCCGCAGCGCGGTCTGCCGGATGCCCGTGATCGGGGCTCGCAGGTTTCGCTCGACGTCCACCGCGAGAGCCTTCAGAGGGGAGACGTACACGACCCGGCAGGGCCGGGGCGGCTTCGCCTCATCGTTCCGGCCGCGTCGCGCGCCGCGGCGGCCGCCGGGCCGCCCCACCTCGGCTCCCGGTGAGGCCGGGCCCGTCGTGTGCTCGACGGCGAGGCGATCGACGGCCCAGAGGAAGGCCGCGAGCGTCTTGCCCGACCCGGTGGGAGCGACCACGAGTGTGTTCTCGCCCCGCGCGATCGACGACCACGCGCCCTCCTGCGCGGCGGTCGGCGTCGCGAAGGCGCCGGTGAACCACTCCCTGGTCACCGGGCTGAAGCCGTCGAGCGCACCCACCTGCCCATCATGCATCGCCCCACCGACAGAAAACGCCGCACCGGCGTCCCGCGGGGTGACGGGCACGTGCGGGACCAGACCGCCGGACACCACCAGGCCCGCCAGGTGCGATACGAGGCGCTACGAACGAACGCGTGAGTCGGCGAAGACGCTCGTTCCCCTGATCCCGTCTGGTATGAGATGCCGCTGCCGGGGCGTTCCTCGTGAGTATGGAAATCGACTATGCGGCCATCGAGTCGGAGCGCGCGCGGATCCGCGAGCGCTACCTGAGTGAGCGCCGTGCCCCCAGCAGCGCGAGGGGCCTGCACCATTTCGCACTGATCTCGTCCGACGTCGAGCGGACGATCCGCTTCTATCACGAACTCCTCGAGTTCCCGCTGACCGAGATCTTCGAGAACCGCGACTACCGCGGGTCCAACCACTTCTTCTTCGACATCGGCAACGGCAACCTGCTGGCGTTCTTCGACCTCCCCGGCCTCGACCTGGAGCCGTACAAGGAGGTCCTCGGCGGGCTCCACCACATCGCGATCTCCGTGGAGCGGGCGACGTGGGAGCGCCTGCGCGGCAAGCTCGACGCCGCCGGTGTGCCCTACCAGGTGGAGAGCGGCAGCTCGATCTACTTCCAGGACCCGGACGGCGCCCGCCTCGAACTGCTCGCCGATCCGCTCGGCGAGATGTACGGCACCCGCGTCATGTGAGCCGTCGCCCGCAGGCGCGGGAAGTGATCGCGGCGCCGCGGCCCGGACGGGACATCCGGGCCGCGGCGTCATACTGAACGCATGCGCCTCACAGACTTCTGGAACAGGATGCGCCGCCACTTCGGGGAGGCGTACGCGGAGTCGTGGGCGAAGGACTACGTGATCTCCGGGCTCGGCGGTCGCACGGTCGAGCAGGCCCTCGCGGAGGGCGTAGCGGCCAAGCAGGTCTGGCAGGCCGTCTGCCAGGAGGTCGAAGTGGATCCCAGGCTGCGCTGATCCCCCTCTCCGCCTGAGCGGCGGGCCGCACAGGCGGCTGCCGCGCTGCGACGTCCCCGCACACTCCACTCAACTCCGTGACCGCGGCCGTGTGATCCCGTCGCGCGCGGATCCCTCCATGACCCATGTCCTCCGTCGTCCATGGCAACTACTTGAATGACAGTTGAGTGCTTGCTAGCGTGTTGAGCAGATGAACACGGAGGAAGCGTATGACCGGAGATCACTTCACTCCCGATGAGGCTCTCCAGGAGATCGGGCGCGTGGGGCAGCGGGTCGGGAGTTCCTCGCGCGGGCCCGGACGGGCGTACCTGTTCGTGGGACTGGCCACGATGGTCTACTGGCCGGCGATGTTCCTCGGCGGCTATCCCTTGCCGTTGCTCGCCGGGGCCGGGTGGATCGTCCTGACAGTCGCACTGTGCGTGTACTGGGCCCGGCTGCGGGTGCACAACCGGCTGCTGAAGCGAATAAACGGGCCGGTCTCGGCCGCGTACGTGGTGACGATGATGGTGCCGTTCGTCGTGGGCGTCTGGCTGCGTCCCGACCGGCCCACGGCGGGCTGGACGGCGGTGCTCGTCGCTCTGTCGGTGCTCGCCGGGCTGCCCCTGGTGTACGGCGGACTCCGCCTGATGAGGAATCGATGACGGCCCATCCGCGCCACGAGCTCGACGAGATCATCCACGCGCCGGTGCGGCTGTCGATCATGGCGGCCCTGGCGGCGGCGGACAAGGCCGACTTCCGCTTCCTCCGCGACACCATCGAGGTCAGCGACTCGCTGCTCAGCAAGCACATCCTCACGCTCGAAGAGGCCGGCTACATCCGGGTGGACAAGGCCTTCGTCGGCAAGCGGGCGCGCACCTGGCTCTCGCTGACCGATCAGGGGCGTGCGGCCTTCGAGACCTACATGGACGTTCTGCGACGAATTGTGGAGGCAACCCCCCGTGCTTGAGATCGACGGCCTGCGCAAACGCTATGGAGACAAGACCGCCCTCGACGGGGTGGGCTTCGCCGTACGGCCCGGCGAGATGTTCGGGTTCGTCGGGGCCAACGGCGCGGGCAAGACGACGACGATGCGGATCGTCATGGGCGTGCTCGACGCCGACTCCGGCGAGGTGCGCCTCGACGGGCGCCCCCTGACGTACGACGACCGCCGCACGTTCGGCTACATGCCGGAGGAGCGCGGCCTCTACCAGAAGATGAAGGTCGCCGAGCAGATCGAATACTTCGGCAGGCTCCACGGGCTCGCCCCGGCCGCCGCGCGCTCGGCCACCGCCGCCCTGATCGAACGGCTGGGCCTTGCCGAGCGGCGCGACGACGCCGTGGAGGCGCTGTCGCTCGGCAACCAGCAGCGGGTGCAGCTCGCGGTCGCGCTCGTCCACGAGCCGGCGGTCCTGATCCTCGACGAGCCGTTCTCGGGCCTCGACCCGCTGGCGGTCGACGCGCTCGCGGAGGTGCTCAAGGACCGCGCCGCCGCGGGTGTGCCGGTGATCTTCTCCAGCCACCAGCTCGACCTGGTCGAACAGCTCTGCGACTCGGTCGGCATCATCTCGGCGGGCCGGATGGTGGCGTACGGGCCGGTCGGCGACCTGCGCGAGCGGGAGGGCCGCGGGGTGCTGCGGGTCGTGGTCAGGGACGCCGCGCCCGGCTGGGCCGACCGCCTGCCCGGCGCGCTCACCCGCGAGGGCGACCGCGACGTCCTGCTGTGCGAGGAGGGCGACGACCAGGACATCCTGCGTACGGCGATCGGGGCGGGCAAGGTGGAGCACTTCGGCCGCAGGCAGCCGACGCTGGCCGAGATCTTCAGGGAGGCGGTGGCATGAACGGCCTGTGGCTGGTGGCCCAGCGGGAGATCCGCACGCGCATCAGGACGAAGTCATACCTGATCAGTCTCGCGGTCAGCGCGATCCTGGTGGCCGCGCTCGCGTTCCTGCCCAGGGTCCTGGGCGGCGACGACACCTACGACGTCGGCGTGGTGGGACAGGCGCCCCCGCCCGCCGCCCAGCTCGCCTACTCCCGGCTGCCGGACGAGGCGGCCGCGCGGAAGGCCGTGGTCGACGGGGACGTCGACGCGGCCCTGATCAACGGGGACAAGGTCCTCGCGGACGGCGAGCTCGACCAGCGGCTGGGTCTGATCCTGGAGAGCGTCCACCGCGACGCGCAGATCTCGGCGGCCGGTCTCACGATCACGCCGCTGACGGTGGAGTCGGTCGGCGCGGACGCCCGCTACCAGGGCGTGCGCACCGGCATCGCCACCTTGATCGTGATGGTGCTGTTCTTCCTGCTCATCTACTCCTCGATGTTCGTCGCGATGGGCGTGGTGGAGGAGAAGGGCAGTCGCATCGTGGAGATCCTGCTCACCTCGGTGCGTCCCTGGCAGCTCCTGGGCGGAAAGATCGTCGGGCTGGGCGCGCTGGGGCTGGTCAACCTCGTCGTGGTCATCGTCGCCGGTCTGGCGGCGTCGTCCGCGACCGGCTTCACCGCCGACTTCCCGCCGGGGATGGGGGGAATCGTGGTCAGCGCGGTCGTCTGGTTCGTGCTGGGCTACGCCTTCTTCTCGGCGCTCGCCGCCGCCTTCGGCTCGCTGGTGTCGCGGCAGGAAGAGCTCAACACCGTCCTGACGCCGATGACCATGCTCATGATGTTCACCTACCTGACGGCCTACTTCGCCGCCGTCGAGCCGGCGGGCACGGTCGCGCGCGTGCTGTCGTTCGTGCCGCCGTTCTCGTCGATGGTCATGCCCGTGCGTACGGCGGCCGTCGACGTGCCGCTGGTGGAGATCCTCGTCGCCGGAGTGCTCATGGTCGTGGCCGTGGTCGCCGTCCTGCTGGGCGCGGCCCGCGTCTACCGGCGGGCGGTGCTCCGCACCGGCGCCCGGGTCAAACTGGGCGAGGTCGTCCGCTGACGGCGGACGCAGGCGCGGAGGATCAGGGGGGCCGGGAGAGGGTCTGACCGATCAGCTCGGCCGCGCGGCCGGGGTCGTCGGCGCTCTCCTGGCCGCCCGGAGCCCACAGGAACATCCATCCTTCCTTGGTGGGCGTCGCGAAGACGATCGTCTGCCTGCCGGTGCCCGGGTGCCAGACGGACAGGACCGGATCGTCCGTGCCGAGCAGTCGCGCGGAGAGACCGAGCCCGGGGAGTCGCGCGGCGAGCGCCCCAAGGCGGGCCAGACGCTGTCGGCTGTAGTCGCCGGTGCCCGTCACGTGGCCCTCCAGCGGGGAGATCCAGCTTTGCTACAAGGATCGTCCCAGGTCAGAGCGCTGACAACCACGGCAGAGTAACGCCCGGGAATGTAACGGCACGGTTGGGACGCCGTTCGTTCCCGGGCTCGGTGGCGTTCCGGCATGTGATCGAACAGTCGTTCGGCTATATTGGACTGGTCGCCGCCGGGGTGCGCGCCGTCAGGTCGCCGGGGCGCGACAGGCTCCCGGCCCACCTCTCGGGGCGGTGTGCGGGAAGCTCCGGAAAATGTCGGTGGCACCCCGTAGCTTTTCGGTGACCGAGCAGACGACACCCTTCAGGGGGCACCCAATGGCAATCAACGACCGCGAGAAGGCCCTTGAGACCGCCCTCGCGCAGATCGAGCGGCAGTTCGGCAAGGGCAGCGTCATGCGCCTCGGAGACGACGCGCGTGCCCCGATCGAGGTCATCCCCACCGGTTCGATCGCTCTCGACGTCGCCCTCGGCATCGGCGGCTATCCCCGCGGCCGGATCGTCGAGGTGTACGGCCCCGAGTCCTCCGGTAAGACCACGGTCGCCCTGCACGCCGTGGCCAACGCCCAGAAGGGCGGCGGCATCGCCGCGTTCATCGACGCCGAGCACGCCCTCGACCCCGAGTACGCCAAGAAGCTGGGCGTCGACGTCGACGCGTTGCTCGTCTCCCAGCCGGACACCGGTGAGCAGGCGCTGGAGATCGCGGACATGCTGATCCGTTCCGGCGCCGTCGACATCATCGTGATCGACTCCGTGGCGGCCCTCGTGCCGAAGGCCGAGATCGAGGGCGAGATGGGCGACAGCCACGTCGGTCTCCAGGCCCGCCTCATGTCGCAGGCCCTGCGCAAGATCGCCGGTGCGCTGAACCAGACCCGGACCACCGCCATCTTCATCAACCAGCTCCGCGAGAAGATCGGCGTCATGTTCGGAAGCCCCGAGACCACCACGGGTGGCAAGGCGCTGAAGTTCTACGCGTCGGTGCGGCTGGACGCGCGCAGGATCGAGACACTCAAGGACGGCACCGAGCCGGTCGGCAACCGGACCCGGGTGAAGGTCGTCAAGAACAAGATGGCCCCGCCCTTCCGCCAGGCCGACTTCGACATCCTGTACGGCATCGGCATCTCCCGTGAGGGCGGGCTGATCGACATGGGCGTCGAGCACGGGTTCGTGCGCAAGGCCGGCGCCTGGTACACGTACGAGGGCGACCAGCTCGGGCAGGGCAAGGAGAACGCCCGCAACTTCCTCAAGAACAACCCCGACATCGCCAACGAGATCGAGAAGAAGATCAAGGAGAAGCTCGGTGTCGGGCCGCGGCTCGACTCCCCGAGCGAGCCCCCCGCCGCTCCGGCGGCGCCGCCCGCCCCGACGTCCGGCCGGGGCAGCAAGGCGGCCAGTGCGCCCAAGCCGGGTGACGTCTGAGCGCAGGCATGAGGCGCGAGGAGCCCCTCGGCCCGGACGGCGGGATCGGGCCGGGGGACTGGAACTCGGGACCCTGGGGGCCGGCCGAGGAGCCGCACAGGCCGGCTGAGGACGCCTCCGCGACGATCGCCGCCCTGCGCGAGGAGATCCGGCGTGCGGAACTCCGGCGTGCGGAGACCGGGCATGCGGACATCGGCCGCGAGGAGACAGCGCGGGCGGAGGCGGGTCAGCAGGTCGGCCGCGCCGGCCGCCGACGCCAGGGACGTGGCAGCAGGCGCGGAGACCGGGCACGCCTGGGGGAACCCGCGGCGCTGGGAGATTGGGCAGGCTCGGGGGAACCGGGCGCGCCGGGAGATCGGGCAGGCTCGGGAGAACGGGCAGGTCCGGGAGATCGGGCAGGTGCGGGGGAACCGGGCGGGCTGGGGGACTGGGCAGGCTCGGGAGAACCGGGCTCGCCGAGACGCCGGGGGAAGCGCAAGAGGTCCGGCGGGTGGCTTCCCGACGGGCCGGAGGAGGGCACCGCGGCGAGCGAGGGGCCGCCGGCCGACCCCGAGGCGGTGGCCAGAGCCATCTGCCTGCGACTGCTGACGATGGCGCCCAAGACCCGGGCCCAGCTCGCGGACGCCCTGCGCAAGCGGGAGGTGCCCGAGGAGGCGGCGAACGCCGTGCTTGAGCGGTTCTCCGAGGTCGGGCTCATCGACGACGAGGCGTTCGCCGCCGCGTGGGTGAGCTCACGGCACACGGGTCGCGGGCTGGCCCGCCGCGCGCTCGCCCAGGAACTGCGGCAGCGCGGCGTTGCCGAGGAGACGGTCAAGGACGCCGTCGGGCGGCTCGATCCGGACGAGGAGGCCGAGACCGCTCGCAGGCTCGTGGATCGGAAGCTGGCCGCCACCCGCGGGGTGGAGCCGCAGGCGCGCATGCGGAGACTGGTCGGCATGCTGGCCCGCAAGGGCTATTCGCCGGGGCTTGCCTTCCGCGTGGTCCGAGAGGCGATCGAGGCCGAAGGCAGCCCGTCAGATGGGCTTCCGGACACCTTCGAGTGAGCTATAGCACCACGCAAAAGTCACTTGACAGGGCATCTTTGCTTGCTCGTTACCTCTCTGACGCTTAATCTCGACCGCAGTGAGGAGTTACTCCGCGCAGCGCGGATTGCCATAACGGTGTACCACGACGGACGAGAGACATTGACCGGCCTTCGGGCCATATCGGCCGCCCCTCGGGGCGTCCGGGCATTGCGACGATATTTGTCCTGGTGACGCCACCGGGCGCTGCCGTGCTGCGCGTGTGACCCCTGCCAAAAGTTGTCGTGAGGGGTGAGCGCGCATGGACACGATCGTGATCGTTCTTGCGGTTGCGGTAGTGCTGCTGGCTCTCGTGATGATCGCCGCCCTCGTCATAGTCATGCGCCGTACCGGCGTCGTTGCACCGTCCGGCCCCTCGCCCGAGCAGCTCGCAGAGGTGAAGGCCGAGGTCAACGAGGAACTCGAACGGGCCAGACGTGAGGCCGAGGAGATCCGCACGAAGGCGGAGCGTGACGCGGGGGAGATCCTCAAGAAGTCGGAGACATTCGCCGAGAGCGCAGCGCTGATGCGCAAGGAGGTCGAGGAGGAGTCGCGGATCCTCAAGACGGAGCTCAAGGAGTTGCGCTCCGACCTCGAACGCCGCGAGAACCGGCTGGCCGAGCGCGAGCAGCGGCTCGACGAGGAGGCACGCAGGCAGACTGAGCGGGCCCGCAAGCTGGCCGAGACCGAGACCGAGCTGGCCGACCGCCGCGAGGAGCTGGAGCGGGTGGCCGAGCGGCGGCAGGAGATCCTGGAGCGGGTCGCCGGCCTGACGGCCGAGCAGGCCAAGTCGGAGCTGGTCAAGGAGATCGAGAACCAGGCCAAGCGCGAGGCCGCGCTGATCGTCCGGGAGATCGAGGGCGAGGCCCGGAAGGAGGGCGAGAAGCGCGCCTGCAAGATCGTGACGCTGGCCGTGCAGCGCGTCGCCACCGAGCAGACGGCCGAGTCGGTGGTGAGCGTCCTCCATCTGCCCGGCGACGAGATGAAGGGCCGCATCATCGGCCGGGAGGGCCGCAACATCAGGGCCTTCGAGTCCACCACCGGGGTCAACCTGATCATCGACGACACACCGGAGGCGGTGCTGCTGTCGTGTTTCGACCCCGTCCGGCGGGAGACGGCCAGGCTGACGCTGGAGAAGCTGGTCCTCGACGGCCGGATCCATCCCCAGCGCATCGAGGAGGCGTACGAGCGCAGCAAGGCCGAGGTGCGGGACCTGTGCGTGCGGGCGGGAGAGGACGCCCTGGTCGAGCTGGGCATCACCGAGATGCACCCCGAGCTGGTCACGCTGCTTGGCCAGCTCCGCTATCGCACCTCCTACGGCCAGAACGTGCTCAAGCACCTGATCGAGTCGGCGCACATCGCCGGAATAATGGCCTCCGAGCTGCGGCTCGACCGTGACCTCGTCAAGCGGTGCGCGCTTCTGCACGACATCGGCAAGGCGCTCACCCACGAGGTCGAGGGCAGCCACGCGATGATCGGCGCGGAGATCGCCCGGCGGTACGGCGAGCACGAGGACGTCGTCCACGCCATCGAGGCGCACCACAACGAGGTGGAGGTCAAGACCGTCGAGGCGGTGCTCACCCAGGCCGCGGACGCGATCAGCGGCAGCCGCCCCGGCGCCCGGCGCGAGTCTCTGGAGGCGTACGTCAAGCGGCTGGAGCGCCTGGAGGAGATCGCCCAGTCGTACGACGGCGTGGACAAGGTCTTCGCCATGCAGGCGGGCCGGGAGATCCGGGTGATGGTCCGGCCCGAGAACGTGGACGACATCCAGGCCCAGGTCATCGCCAGGGACGTCGCCAAGCAGGTCGAGGAGGAGCTGACCTACCCCGGCCAGATCCGGATCACTGTGGTCCGCGAGTCCCGCGCCACGGAGTTCGCCCGGTAAGCCTCATCCGGCAAGCCTCGCCCGGCCAAAGCCAACCGGCAAGCGTCGCTGGTGAAGCCCCATCCGGTAGGCGCCGCTCGTGAAGCCCATCGCTCGGTAAGCCTCGCTCGGCCAAAGCCACCCGGCAGGCCTCGCTGGTGAGACCCCGTGCGGTAAGCGTCGCTGGTGAAGCCCCATCCGGTAAGCCGCCCGGTGCAACCCGCCCGGTAAGCGTCACCCCGCATAGCCTCGGCCCGCACGTCTCACACCCCGAGGGCCGCGGCTCCTCATGACGAAGGGCCCCCGCCCACTGCTGGGCGGGGGCCCCGGTCGTGTGGGGACGCCCCAGGGACGCCCCCCAGGGACGCCCCCAGAGACGCCCCCTGGGATGCTCCTGTGAGGCGCCCCCTGGGATGCTCCTGTGAGGCGCCCCCTGGGATGCTCCTGTGAGGCGCCCCCTGGGATGCTCCTGTGAGGCGCCCCCGATCAGCTCAGGCCTTGAGGCTGAGCGCGTCGGCGAGGTCGTTGAGCGCCTTCGCCAGCGTCGCCTGCGCGCCGACGGAGGTGTCGAGCTGGTGGGAGACGGCCCGAAGCTGCGCCACTGCGGCGTTCTTCTGCGGCCCGTCCGCGAACCGCTCGGCCCGGTCGACGAACTTCCGCACGTTGTCGGCCGTGGCCTTCTTCAGGGTGCCGGTGCGCAGTGCCTGCGCATAGTAGGCGCGCACCAGCGGGAAGCTCGCCGGCCACGTCACCCGAGGCTGCTGCTGGGTGTTGAACCGGTCGAAGGTGGCTGTGGCCGCGGCGTCGATCTCGGCCTGGTCCAGGTGTTCGCTCGGAGTCAGCGTGAACGCGTCGAACCCGCGGGCGATCTCGCTGCCGTAGACGTGGCCGTTGTAGTAGTACGCGGACCAGAAACCGCCGAGGAGAAGAGAGCTGTCGCTCACCGGGCCCCGGTCGAAGTACGCGATCTCCTGCGGGTTGGCCGAGTCGGTGAAGTCGAACACCGAGACGCCGCCCTGATACCAGGCCTGGACCATGATGTCCCGTCCGGGCACCGGAACGAGCGACCCGTTGTGCGCGACGCAGTTCTCCTGGTTCGTCTGCGGTACGGGCAGCTTGTAGTAGCTGCGGAACTTCAGCTTGCCGTCGACGATGTCGAAGATGGCGTCCGCGCCCCACGACGGCTCGTCGGTGACGCGACAGCGCGCCCCACTGCCGCCGCCCCACTCGTCCGTGAAGATGACCTTGGTCCCGTCGTTGTTGAACGTGGCCGAGTGCCAGTAGGCGAAGTTCGGGTCCGTCACCGCGTCGAGCCGCTTGGGGTTGGCCGGGTCGGAGATGTCGATCAGGAGTCCGTTGCCCGCGCACGCCCCGGCCGCGAGGCCGATCTCCGGGTAGGCCGTGATGTCGTGGCAGTGGGTGGTGACGGGCGACGGCGACCAGGACGAGCCGGACGGGTGCCGCGGGGCCTGCGGGGCGTTCTGGAGACCATTGATCGCTCCGGTCTCCGGGTCGGTGAACAGGCGCGGTGTGGAGACGATCGCCGCGTTCTGCGGGGCCGCCACCGGCACCTTGATGACCTCGATACGCCACTGGGCCGTGTTCGGGTCGGTCGCCGCGGTGTTGGCGCAGCCCGCGAGCTCGGAACCCGAACGGACGCTCGCCGTGCCCTGCACGTAGACGTACACGTTGTCCGGATCGTTCTTGCTGGTCACCAGAGTGTGCGTGTGCGAGCCGCGGCAGGTTTGCACGGCCGCCACCTGGACCGGCTTGCTGATGTCGCTCACGTCGAAGACCCGGACGCCGCGGAAGCGGTCCGGGTTCACCGTGCCGCTCGCGCCCTGCGTGCCGCAGTCGATCCGGCCTCGGGTCTCCTCGACCGACATGAACAGCAGGTTGCCGTACACCGACAGGTCGCCCTGGCCGCCCGGGCACACCACGGACGTGGCCAGGACCGGGTTGGAGGGTGTCGAGACGTCGTAGATGTTGAAACCGGTGAAGTTGCCGACGAACGCGTACTTGCCGCTGAAGGCCATGTCCGAGTTCGCGTACGACGAGTTGCCAGGGTTCGAGGCCTGGTAGAAGCCCTCAGGCTTGTCCCGGTGGGCCAGGAGCTCCAGCCCCTGGCTCGCCTGCTGGGCATCAAGCCATCCCGCTCCCAGCCCGGCTCGCGGATCGGCGTCGTCCGCCATGGCCGTGGCGGGCATGAGGCCCACCAGGACCGCCCCTACGGCGACGACTCCGATCTTCCTTAATCCAGCACGCCCCCAACGTGCTGTCGCACGGCTGATCCTCAAGGGTCGCACCCCTCCTTTTCTGGTCTTTCCGGCGTGACCCGATGCGCGTGCGACAGATCCCGGGGCCCGGCCCGACCCAAAAGATCTACGCGGCGTTTGGGGGACAGTAACTGAATATGGGGCGAATGTGCTATACCCCTTCACATCCTCCGGTTTGGCCGGTGTCCCCCCAACCGCCAATGAAGCGAGCGCAGGACATGATCTCCTCCACCTCCTCACGGCAGCTTCTCGCGCTCGCGCTCGCCGCCGCCGCCGCGATCAGCGCCTGCACGGCCGAGACCGCCCCGCCCCCCAAGGTGAACGTCGTGCAGCCGGGCGCGCCGGGACAGGGCAGCAAGGTCCTGCCGGCCGACCAGGTGCCGAGCTCCGACGACAGGGAGTACACCGACGCCGACGTGCGGTTCATGCAGGGGATGATCCGGCATCACTCCCAGGCCCTGCGCATGACCGCGCTCGTCACCGGGCGCAGCGAGAGCAGTGACCTCCCGCGCTTCGCCAAGCGGATCGAGATCTCCCAGCAGGACGAGATCGACCAGATGGTGCGCTGGCTCAGGGCCCGGCTCCAGCAGGTGCCGAGCGTGGGCTCCGGCGGGGGGCACGACCACGGCGGCGGGGAGCTCATGCCCGGCATGCTCAGTGAGGCGCAGTTCGCCGAACTGGAGCAGGCCACGGGGGAGCGGTTCGACCGGCTCTTCTACGAAGACATGATCCAGCACCACCTGGGAGCGCTGACCATGGTGGAGCGGCTCTTCGGCGACGGAGGAGGCGAGGAGTCAGAGATCAACCAGTTCGTCACCCATGTCGACGCGGACCAGCGCATCGAGATCGACCGGATGCGCACGCTTCTCGCCGAGACGAACGGGTGATCGGCCCGCTCATCGGAAGATCTGCAGGTAGAACGACAGCTCGGCGGCGAGCGCCGCCGCCTTGGTCTCCAGCCGCCGGAACCCGTGGGCCTCGCCCTCGAACGTGAGATAGGTGCAGGGCACGCCGCGCGCCAGCAGGCGCTCGGCGAACGCCCGTGACTGGGCCGGCGGCACGACCGGGTCGGCGAGCCCCTGCATGAGCAGCATGGGGCAGTTCACCCGGTCGGCCCGGGCCAGCGGCTCGCGCTCGCCGTACCGGTCCTCGGGGCCGACCAGCCACTCCACATACCGCGACTCGAAGTCGTGGGTGGCCGCGACGAGCGGCCCGAGCGCGCTGACGCCCGCCACCGAGACGCCGCCCGCGAAGACGTCCGACGCGCCGCAGGCGGCCATGACCGTCCACCCGCCCGCGCTCGCGCCGCGTACGGCGATCCTGGCGGGGTCGGCGAGGCCCTCGGCGACCAGCCACTTGGCCGCGGCGATCACGTCCTCCACGTCGGTCACGCCCCACCGGCCGTGCAGGCGCTCCCGGTAGGCCCGGCCGTACCCGCTGGATCCGCCGTAGTTGACGTCGATCACGCCGATGCCGCGGCTGGTGAAGAACGCCTTCTCCAGGCTGAGCTCGCTCGTCGCGTGCCCGGTCGGCCCGCCGTGCACGAAGACGACGTAGGGCACGCCGCCCTCGTCCGGCTGTTCCGGCGGATACAGGTACGCGTGGACGCGGACGTCGGGCCCGGCCACGAACTCCACGACACGGGGCGCGGGCAGGACGCCGGCGGGAACATCGTCGATCTCCCGGCGCAGTTCCTCGGCCCGACCGGCCAGAGCGGCACGACCGGCCAGACCGGCGCCACCGGCCAGACCGGCACGAGGGGCACGAGCGGCGCCACCGGCGCGAGCGGCCTGAGCGGCGCCACCGGCGCCCTCTCGGGCACCCTCTTCATGCGCGTCACCCGCATCACTTGGGTCATCGGGGCCGCCGGCGGTGTCGATCCTGACGACCGAACGCGGCGCGCCCGACCGGTAGCCGAGGCCGACGAGCACGTCGCCGTCCGCGTGCAGCACCGGCGCCCACCCCTGGAAGGGGACGTCGAGGTCGGCCAGCGTGCGCGTCTCCGGGTCGAGGACGCCCAGGCGCAGGTCGCCGCGCCCGCGCAGCACGGCGAGCCGCCCGTCGCCCAGCACCGCGTACGGCAGGCCGCCGAGCTGCCACAGCGGGCCGGCGAACTCCTCCTCCGCCGGCCAGAGGGCCTCGCACGACGATCCGGAGATGTCGGCCCGGTAGAGGTTCCACCAGCCCGACCGGTCGGAGACCGCGTACAGGCGCCGCTCGTCGCACCACAGCGGCGCGAGGACCGACTCGGCGGGCCCGCCCAGCACCGTCCGCGTGGCGCCGTCGGACAGCCGCGTGACCCGCAGCTCGGTGCGGGTCCAGGGCATGTGCGGGTGGTTCCAGCAGATGTAGGCGAGATGCCGGCCGTCGGGGGACGGCGTGGGAGAGGCGTAGAAGTCGCAGCCGGTGATCACCTCGGCGACCTCGCCGGTCCCGGTCGGCTCCACGGCCACGATCGAACGGGTGACCTTGGCGTCCTGGTGGTGGCGTTCCCGGACGCACCACACCCGCGGGCCGCCCGTACCACCCGCGCCGTCCTGGACCCGCAGGTCGGCGTAGCGCAGCGCGCCCGGCTCGTCGGGCTCCGGCGTGACCGGACGGGGCCGTTCCGCGTACGGGTCCGGCTCGCCGCCGGCGGGAGGCCGGGCGAGATAGAGCCGCTGGTCGGTGTGGTGCGCGAAGACGATCCCGTGGCCGGGGACGACGGCATAGGACCGGCCGCCGTACTCGTGGACGCGCGTACGGGCGTCCCAGGGCGCGGGAAGCAGGTCGGTGAGGGAGCCGTCGGCGGCCCGGTGGACGACCGTACGGCGGCCGCCCTCGGCGGGGCGGTCCTCCTCCCACCACGTCTCCCCGCCCAGCACGGTCGGGAAGCCGAGCCGCAGACCGGCGCGTGCCACGTCGGCGGTGGAGATGGACGACGGCCGTGGCGAGAACGGCCTCGGGCCGGGCGCGGGGGGCATGACCGCATCCTGCCGGACGGGCCCGCTCCTGGGGGTGCAAATGCTGCAACGATCAGTCGAGGGACGGGGGAGTGGTGTAGCGGGTGGCGAGCGCGCCGAGCTGGTCGATGACCGTCCGCTTCCAGGTGCCGTCCTCGAACATCCGGCGCAGCGCCTCCTCGACCTGGTCGCGCAGCGCGGCCGTCCCGGTGGCGATGCGGTACTTCTCGGTGGCCAGGGACCTGCCGCTGAAGCGGAACCTGCCGGGATACTGCGCCGACAGCCCGGCGAGCACGGGGGCGTCGGCCACGATCGCGTCGGTCCTGCCGGAGGCCAGCAGCGGCGCGCAGGCCGCGGGCAGGTTCGCCTCGGCGAGGAACACCTGCCGCCAGCGGGTGCCGAACCGCTTCACGAGCGGCTCGGCGGACTCGCGGGTGGCGCAGACGCGTTTGCGCGCGAGGTCGCGGGGGCGGCGGATGGACAGGTCGCCGGCCCGGACGAGGACGTCGGTGCTGGTGACGAGGTAGGGGCCGGCGACGTACCGGGAGCCCGGCGGGCCGGTCGCGCCGACGACGAGGTCGGCCCGTGCGGTGTCGAGCGTGTAGACGACCTGGTCGTCGCGGTAGCCGAGCGCGCGGGCGACGTACTGCGCGACCTCGATGTCGAAGCCGCTGTAGCGCCCGTCGGGGAGCCGGGTGACCAGGCCCGGCTGCCCGGGTCGCACGCCGACCACCAGCGTGCCGGCGTTCCCGCATCCACCGGACAGGAACGCGGCCGCCAGGACGCCGACCACGGCAACGCCACGCCACACGCGCTCAATATCGAGGTCGCGCCCGTCCCCTCGCCAGCAGCGACACGGCAAAGCTCCCTTTACCCGCGCTACCCGAGGCCCCTGCAGGTCAGCGCATCAGCGCGACCTCGCCGCCCGCCGCCGCCTCGGCGGCGGCCGGGTCGGCCGCGACCTTGCGGCTGCGCCTGCTGCGCCGTTCCAGCCAGTTGGCGAGGTAGCCCAGCGCCAGGTTGATCGCGATGTAGACCGCCGCGATGACGATGACCGAGGGGATCAGGTTGGCGTAGTTGGCCGGCACCACGCGGGCGCCCGCGTTCAGCAGGTCGGCGTACGCCACGACGAACCCGAGCGCGGTGTCCTTGAGCAGCACCACGAGCTGGCTGACGATCGCGGGCATCATCGCGGTCACCGCCTGCGGCAGCAGGATCAGCCGCATCACCTGGTTCTTGCGCAGGCCGATCGCGGATCCCGCCTCGGCCTGGCCGCGCGGCACGGCGAGGATGCCGGCGCGCACGATCTCCGCGAGGACCGACCCGTTGTAGACCGTGAGGCCGAAGACCACGGCCGCGAACTCGGTCACGACCAGCCCGGCCAGGCTCCCGCCGTACTGGGCGAAGAAGATCAGCATGAGCACCGGGACCGCGCGGAAGGCCTCGACGACCACCGCGGCCGGGATCCGCACCCAGCGGTGGTCCGACAGGCGGGCGATGCCGAAGACGGCCCCGAACAGCAGCGCGAGCACCGCGGCGACCGCGGCGGCGACCAGCGTGTTGAGCAGCCCGGGCAGGATCAGCTCGGTCCAGGTGTCGGCCCGCAGGAACGGCTGCCACAGCTTGCCGTCCCACTGGCCCTTCTCGTCGAACTTCGTCCAGACGAAGTACGCCACCAGCAGCAGCACGACGCCGAACGCGAGGGTCAGCGCGTTGTTGCGCAGGCGGGCGCCCGGGCCCGGGACGTCGTAGAGGACGGAGGCGCCGCGCTCGGTCATCGGACCACCGCCAGGCGCCGGGCCAGCCGGCCGGACAGCAGGTTCAGGGGAAGGGTCAGCACGACGAACCCGGCGGCGAAGCCGAGGAAGATGGGAATGATCGCGTCTCCGTGGGCGTCGAACAGGTTCTTCATCCGCAGCGCCGCCTCCATGACGCCGATCGCGGCCGCGACCGTCGTGTTCTTGACCAGCGCGTTCAGCAGGCTCCCGAGCGGCGCGATGACCGTGCGCACCGCCTGGGGAAGGATCACCAGGCGGAGCGTCTGCAGGAACGTCAGCCCGATCGCCCGGGCCGCCTCGGCCTGCCCGAGCGGCACGGTGTTGATCCCGGACCTCACGACCTCGCACACGAAGGCGGAGGTGTAGGCGGACAACCCGATGATCGACAGCCAGAAGCTGTTGAGCGACAGGTCGTCCCGGGAGAACTGGACGCTCATCACCGTGCCCAGGCCGAGACCGCAGAACACGATGATCAGTGTGAGGGGCGTGTTGCGGAGCACGTTGACGTACACCGCGCCCGCCCCTCGCAGCACCGGCAGCGGACTGACGCGCATGGCCGCCAGCACGATCCCCCAGATCAGCGAGATCACCCCGCTGACCACCGTGAGCTTCACCGTCAGCCAGAACGCGCCGAGGATGACGGGAAGCTCGTCGACGACGGCCTCCATCGCCGGCCTCCTCTCAGTGCCGCTTCCGCGCCGTCCTAGTACCGCTCGACGGACGGCGGCGTGGTGAAGTACTTGCCGAACTCGCCGAGGTTGGCGTCGAGGGCCTTGCGCCAGCTGCCGTCGTTGAAGAACTTCTCGATGGCGTTGTTGATCGCGTCACGGCCGGCCTTGTCGTCCATCTTGATGCCGATGCCGTACTTCTCCTCGCTGAAAGGCTGGCCGATCAGCTTGAACTTGCCGGGGAACTGGGCGGCGAACCCCGCGAGGATCGTCGCGTCCGTGGAGATCGCGTCGACCTGCTTGTTCTCCAGCAGCGGCAGGCACGCGCCGTACCCCTGCTGCTGGGTGAGGTTCTTGGACTCCCACTCGGGCCCGAACTTGTCGGCGAGGCGCTTCGGCGACGACGAGCCCTGCGCGCCGCAGACCTTCTTGTCCTTGAGGGAGTCGACCCCGGTGATCGAGGTGTCGTCGGTGCGGACGAGGATGTCCTGCCCGGTGATCAGGTAGGGCCCGGCGAAGGAGATTTTCTTCTTGCGCTCGTCGGTGATGGAGTAGGTCGCCACGACCATGTCCACCTGGCCCTGCTGGATGAACGGCTCACGGTTGGCCGACTGGGCCTCCTTGAACGTGATCCCGCTCTCCGGCACGCCGAGTTCCTTGGCGACGTACCTCGCCACGTCGACGTCGAACCCGCCGTAGCTGCCGTCGGGCTTCTTCAGCCCCCAGCCCGGCTGGTCGATCTTGACGCCGATCACGAGCTTCTTGTCGTTCTTGGCCTTGTCGACGATCGAGTCCGCACCGGAGTTGCCGCAGGCAGTCAGGCCGGTGGCCAGGGCGGCCAGCGCGAGCAGGCCGGCTCCGAATCGCATCCGCGTCACCTTTCGCTTCTTGTGGAGCTTCGTTGTGAGCTGGGATCAGTGAGTGAGGATCTTGGAGAGGAAGTCGCGGGCGCGCTCGGTGCTCGGCTGGGTGAAGAACTCCGAGGGCGACCCCTCCTCGACGACCTGTCCGTCGGCCATGAAGACGATGCGGTTGGCCGCCCGGCGGGCGAAGCCCATCTCGTGGGTGACGACCACCATCGTCATGCCGTCCCTGGCCAGGCCGGTCATCACGTCGAGCACCTCCTGGACCATCTCGGGGTCGAGGGCCGAGGTGGGCTCGTCGAAAAGGATCATTTTGGGGTCCATGGCCAGCGCGCGGGCGATGGCGGCGCGCTGCTGCTGGCCGCCGGACAACTGGGCGGGATACTTCCCCGCCTGCGTGGCGATGCCGACCCGTTCGAGCAGTTCCATGCCCCGCTGCTCGGCCTGCTGCCGGGAGACCTTCCGCACCCTGGTCGGGCCGAGCGTGACGTTCTCCAGGATCGTCTTGTGCGAGAAGAGGTTGAAGGACTGGAACACCATCCCGACCTCGGACCGCAGACGGGCCAGAGCACGGCCCTCCGCGGGCAGCTCCCGCCCGTCGAAGACGATGGTCCCGGTGTCGATCGTCTCCAGCCGGTTGATCACCCGGCACAGCGTGGACTTGCCGCTGCCGGAGGGGCCGATGACGACGACCACCTCGCCCCGGCCCACGCTCAGGTCGATGTCCCTGAGCACGTGCAGGGGACCGAAATGCTTGTTGACTCCCTCCAGCCTGACAAGCGGGTCGGAACCACTGATCTCCGTCATGGTCAACAACGTAGGGGGGTCAATGCTGCCGAGTCACTAACGGGCCGGTACCGAATAGATCACATCCCGGCTGCTCAGGACATCACTCCCGGTTTGTCCGCACGGCCCGCCCCATGCGGCCCGGGACGCGGTCCCGGTTGGCTCCTGCCGACCTCTCACGTGTAGGAGCACGATGCTGAAAAATCCGGATCTGTTTCGGAAGACCGTCGCGGCGGCGGCCATGCTGGCGTGGCCGGTCCTGCTCGGCCTGGCCTTCCTGACCTCGCCGCCGGGCACCGAGCACGATCCCGCGGTGTTCCGCGCCGGCCCGGTGCAGGTGCAGGCCAGCGCGCTGCTGTTCCTGTGGGCGACCGCCTGCCTGGTGCCGGTGATCCTCGGGCTCGCCCACCTCCTCCGCGCCCGGGCGCCGCGCACCGGCAACATCGGGGCGGCCGTCGCCCTGACCGGCGCGGTCACCGCCACCAGCCTGTTCATGACCGACTTCTACGACCTGGCGCTGGCGCTCACCCTTCCGGACGCCCAGGCGGCCCGGGTGACCGAGGTGGCCGGCGCGCTCGGCGGCTTCGTGTACGGCATCCTCCTGCCGGGCTTCCTCCTCCACGTGGGCCTGCTGGTGCTCCTGGCGGGCCTGGCGGCGGTGCGGCGGGCGCCGTGGTGGGTCCCGGTGGCGGCGCTCGCGGGGACCTGCGGGCCGTTCCTCACGATGGGGCAGCCGCCGGCGGTGCAGGCCATCGGGTCGCTGTTCCACCTCGCGGCGTTCGGCACGGTCGCGCTGAAGGTCCTGCGGATGCCCGTGGACGACTGGCGGGCCGCCTGAGCGTCCGCGGCTCGTCCGTCCGTCCGCTGATGGGCCCGACTCCCTTTATGGGCCCGACTCCCTGACCCGCATGATCGCCTCGGCCCGATCGGCCACGCGCAGCTTCGTGAAGATGCTGGACACGTGGTTGCGCACGGTCTTCTGGCTCAGCCCGAGGCGGGCCGCGATCTGGACGTTCGTCAGATGGCCGGCGACCAGGCCCAGGATCTCGTGTTCCCGCGGGGTGAGCTCGGGAAAGCTCGGCTCCGGCTTCCGGCCGAGATCGGAGAAGTAGCCCATCAGCCGCCCGGCGAGGGCGGGGCCGAAGATCGCCTCGCCCTCGGCCACGGCCCGGATCGCCCGCACGAGATCGGCCCGCCGCGCGCCCTTGAGCACGTATCCGCGCGCCCCCGCCCGCAGTGCCGCGAAGACCGCGTCGTCGTCGTCCGCCATGCTGAGCACCAGGACCCGCACGTGCGGGTTGTCCCTCGTGATGAGCTCGGTCGCGGCCACCCCGCCCATGCCGGGCATGGCGAGGTCCATCAGCACGACGTCGGGCTGCACGCGGGGGAGGAGGGCGAGGGCCTGCTCGCCGCTTGCCGCCTCGTCGGCGACCTCCATCTCCTCCACCGGCCGCAGGAGTGCGCGCAGCCCCGCCCGGAAGGCCGCGTGGTCGTCAACCAGCAGCACGCGGATCGGCTCCATCGCCCGCCTCCCGTCTCGTGTCCGGCGTTGTGTCCGGCGTTGTGTCCGGGGCTGTGCCCCGCATTGCGTCCGGGGCTGTGTCCGGGGCTGTGTCCTGCGCTGTGTCCTGCGCTGTGGTCCGCGCCGGGAGGCGGGCCAGCACTCGCGTCCCGCCACCGGGGCGCGGGCCGATCATGCAGGTGCCGCCGAGCTCGGCCGCCCGCTCGCGCATCGACGCCGTGCCGACCCCGCTCCCGCCGCCGTCCGCGTGCGGCTCGCCGTCCGCGTGCGGCCGGCCGCCCTCGTCGGCGACCTCCACTTCGAGCGCACCCGCGTGAGCCCCGCCGGTCATGCCGAGCCGGACGCGCACCCGCCCTGCCCCGGCGTGGCGGCGCGCGTTCGCCAGCGCCTCGGCCGCTATCCGGTACGCCGCCACCTCGACGGCCGCGGGCAGCGCCGGGAGTGATCCGTCGATCACGACGTCGATCTCGACGCCGGGCAGCCGGGCCGCGTGCGACCTGATCGCCCCGGCCAGGCCCAGCGTGTCGAGCGCCGGTGGCCGCAGCCCCTCCACCAGCGTCCGTACGTCGGCCATCGCCGTGCGGGCGTCCGTCATGATCTCCTCGAGCATCTCCAGAGCGTCCGGGTCCCGCCCCATGTCCTGCAGCATGTCCTGCACCGCCTCCGCCCGCATGGTCAGCGCGGCCAGCGTCGGCCCGAGGCCGTCGTGCAGGTCGCGCCGCAGCCGCCGCCGCTCCTCCTCGCGGGCCGTCACCAGCCGTTCACGCGAGCGCTGCAGGTCCGCCGACAGCCGCACCGCGTGCACGGCGATGCCCGTCTGCCGGGCGAGGTCGGCGAGGACCCGGCGGTCTCTCGCGCCGAGCCCGGTCTCGCCCGGGCGCGGAGACAGGACCAGGTCGCCCACCGGCTCGCCCCGGTGCACGAGCGGCAGCCGCAGGGCGCCGGGAAAGGCCACGCCGTACGCGTGGGTCGGCCCTCCGGCTACCTCGACCGCGACGTGCGGCAGGCGCAGCGCCTCCGCCACCGACCGCGCCGCCGCGGCCAGCACCGCACCCGGCTCCGCCGCCTCCTCCAACCGCCGGCCCAGCAGGGCCAGCGCCGCGTACGGATCGTCGCGCCTGCCGTACATGACCAGGTTGACGGCGCGTTGCAGCCGCTCGCGCAGCGGCGCGAAGACGAGGGCCACCACCCCGGCGGCGGCCACCGACACCGGCAACCCGTCCGCCGCGCGGAACACGGCGCCGAGATAGGTGACCACGAGCACGTAACCGCCGAACACGCACGCCGACAGCAGCACGTAGACGAGCGTGCGGTTGATGACGAGGTCGATGTCGAACAGGCCGTGCCGCAGCACCGCCACCGCGGCGGCGGCCGGAAGCAGGCAGGCCGCGAATGTGCCCATAACCTCCCAGAACGGGCTGGTGATGGGCCAGATGGAGCGCGGGTCGCCGTCCGACAACCCCGCGGCCACCCGTCCGGCCACGATCAGCCCGGCGAGGCCCGCGGCGTACCCGAGCCACTTGAGCTGGACCCGTTCGTCGGCGTCGCCGCGCCCGGCCCGGCGTACGAGCCCGGCCGCGCCCGTCACGAACAGGGCGCCCATGAGCCCGGTCGTCAGCGGCTCGACGAACGGGGAGACGACGGCGAGCGCGGGCACCCCGAGGGGGTTGGGCAGCGGTGTGCCCCACCCGAGCTGGTGGCTGGGGCCGGGCAGCAGGGCGCTCAGCGCGGTCGTCACGGCGGCGACCGCGGCGAGCGCCCACAGGGCCGCCCGCCATCCGGGCGAGGCCGGACGCCCCGACGGGAAGAACGCGGGCACCGCGGCGACCGACAGGTTGGCGGGGACCCACAGCCACGTCTGCGGCCAGGACATCGGCGTCGCGAACGGCAGCCCGGCCAGGGCATAGTGCCCGGTCGCGTCCAGCAGCGCGAAGCACAGGCCGCAGATCGCCATCAGCCACCCGACGGCGTTGCCTGGGCGTTCCGCGGTGATCAGGCCGCCGACCAGCGCGCAGACGGCGACGAACAGGAGGTGGCTCTGGGAAAACAGCCCGGCGCCGTTGTCGTGTCCGAACACCAGGGCCGCGACGACCAGGAGCAGGCTGAGCATGCAGACCGCCCACGCCGTACGCCGCACTGCCCGCCTCCTTCGCGCCTCGGGCGCGACCGCCGAGTCGGGCTCAGGCTAGCGACCGATATGCCCAGACGAACAGGACGATGTCCCAGGACGTCCGGGTCGTCGCGGCGCCGGGACCTACCTGTCCGGCGGACCGCGTCGCCGGCCGCGTCATCGTCGGAGTCCGCGGTCCCGGGGAGCGGCTCACGGTGAGACGGGGTAACTGAAAAAGCCGGCGTGCCCGGTGCCGCGCTCGCTTCGGCCGGAGGTCTGCGGCGCTTCACGGACGGGGAGGCGCAGGACGAACCGCGCTCCCCGTTCGCTGTCCTGGATGGTCAAGGTGCCCTGGTGTGCCTCTGCGATCTCCCGTGCGATCGCCAGCCCCAACCCGGTCCCTCCCGAGTCCCGGTCGCGTGAGGCCTCTAGCCGGGTGAAGCGGTCGAAGACCCGTTCCCGATGCTCCGGAGCGATGCCGGCGCCGTCGTCGAGGACCTCCAGCGTCGCCGTCGGCCCGTCGGCCCGCACGCTTACGGTGATCCGTGAGCTGGCGTGCCGTTCGGCGTTGTCGAGCAGATTCACCAGCAGCCGGGTGATCCGCAGGCGGTCGCAGTCGACGAACACGTTCTGCCGGAGATTGCGCACGATCTCCATCCGGTAGGCGTGGCGGTCGAGCTCCTCGCCGACCAACCGGCCGAGGTCGGTCGCGCTGAGGTCGAGTGGGGCGCGGGCGTCCAGCCTGGCCAGGGTCAGCAGGTCGGTCACGATCGCCTGGAGCCGGTCCACTCCGGCGAGCACCGCCCCGGTCATCTTCGGCCAGTCGGTGTCGTGCGGATGCATGAGGGCGTCCTCGAGCTGAGCCCGCATGGCGGTGAGGGGGTTGCGCAGGTCGTGGGAGGCGTCCGAGGTGAACTGCCGCAGTCGCTTGTACGCGCCTTCGAGCCGGTCCAGGGTGTCGTTCACCGTCCCGGCCAGGAGCTTGATCTCTTCCTGGTTGTTGCACGCCACGGGTACCCGGCGGTGCAGATGACTGGCGGTGATCTCCGCCAGCTCCGTGCGGATGGCGTCCACCGCGGTCATATCCCTTTTGACCACATGGAAGGTCCCGGCCGCCGTCATCGCGGTCGCGAGCAGGGACATGCCGATCGCGAAGGACAGCGCCGCCGTGTTCCCATACCAGGGGACCGTGGGCGCCGCCACGTAAAGGATCCACGGCCCGTCCGGCTGATAGACCTTGTACGAGAAGACGGTCTTGCAGCCCGTCAGCCCGGCCGGAGGGCACAGCACCCGTTCGGCGTGCACGCTCGTGCTGGTCGCGCGGAAGGTGGCCATCGGGGGCTTGTGGGCGAGTTGCGGCGTGGACGCGACGACCTGCTGCCGCGTGTCAAGGACCTGGATCGCGATGTCCTGGCCCGCCGGCAGGATGGAAGGGAGGTATCCCTCCCTGATGAGGGGCACCGTCCGGTCCCACGCCCCGGTGGCCCGAGCCCGGGCCGTGTCGGCGTCCTTGCTGCCCACGACGACGAGGAAGAGCAGGCTGACCCCGGTGCACACCAGTGCGGCCACAGCGGAGTAACCAATCGTCCTGCGGACGAGAACGGATGATCGGTTCCAGTTCGACATCTGTTCAGGCCAATCGGTGGAGGGAGTGTGGTCCGGTGCCTTCACCAGGCCACCACATAGATATGAATGGTTCAATAAAACGAAACTTTCACTTTTCACAAGCCTGGGTAATGTCAGATGCGAGCCCTGGTCATGACACCGGCTCCACGCCCACGAGCCGGTCCGCGTCCGGCAGGGTCCGGCAGGGTCCAGGGGTGTCGCGACGCCGCCCGTCGTCGCCGCCCGGTCGCCGCCGAGTGTGCTGCTCCGGTACGGGCGGGGGCGGGGAAGCGCCTACCCTTGTAGTGCGATGACTGCGACCACACACACTGCGACGACCCAGGGCGCCGAAGGCGCGGCCCGGACCTACGAGGTGCGGACCTACGGGTGCCAGATGAACGTGCACGACTCGGAGCGGCTGTCCGGGCTGCTGGAGGACGCCGGATACGTCCGCGCGGCCGAAGGGGACACGCCGGACGTCGTCGTGTTCAACACCTGCGCCGTCCGCGAGAACGCCGACAACCGGCTCTACGGCAACCTGGGCCACCTGAGGCCGATCAAGATGGCCCGCAAGGGCATGCAGATCGCGGTCGGCGGGTGCCTGGCGCAGAAGGACCAGGGCGAGATCGTCCGCAAGGCCCCCTGGGTGGACGTGGTCTTCGGCACCCACAACATCGGGTCGCTGCCGGTGCTCCTGGAGCGGGCCCGGATCGCCGAAGAGGCCCAGGTCGAGATCAAGGAGTCCCTGGAGACCTTCCCCTCCACGCTGCCGAGCCGCCGCGAGTCGGCCTACGCGGCCTGGGTGGCGATCTCGGTCGGGTGCAACAACACCTGCACGTTCTGCATCGTGCCGTCGCTGCGCGGCAAGGAGAAGGACCGGCGTCCCGGCGACATCCTCGGCGAGGTGCGCACCCTGGTCGACCAGGGTGTCCTGGAGATCACCCTGCTGGGCCAGAACGTCAACACCTACGGCGTGGAGTTCGGCGACCGGCTGGCGTTCGGCAAGCTGCTGCGGGCCTGCGGAGACGTCGAGGGCCTGGAGCGGGTCCGCTTCACCTCGCCCCACCCGGCCGCCTTCACCGACGACGTGATCGCCGCCATGGCCGAGACGCCGAACGTGATGCACCAGCTGCACATGCCGCTGCAGTCCGGTTCCGACCGCGTCCTCAAGGCGATGCGCCGGTCGTACCGGTCCGAGCGCTACCTCGGGATCATCGAGCGGGTCCGGGCCGCGATGCCGGACGCCGCGATCTCGACCGACATCATCGTGGGCTTCCCCGGCGAGACCGAGGAGGACTTCCAGCAGACCCTCGACGTCGTGCGGCAGTCGCGCTTCGCCAACGCGTTCACGTTCCAGTACTCCATCCGCCCCGGCACCCCGGCGGCGACCATGGAGGACCAGGTGCCCAAGGCCGTCGTCCAGGAGCGGTACGAGCGCCTGGTCGCCCTCCAGGAGGAGATCTCCTGGGAGGAGAACAAGAAGCAGGTCGGCCGCACCCTGGAGGTGCTGGTCGCCGAGGGCGAGGGCCGCAAGGACGACGCCACCCGCCGCCTGTCCGGCCGCGCGGCCGACAACCGTCTCGTCCACGTCGCCGCCGCCGATGCCCGCCCGGGTGACATGGTGACGGTCGAGGTGACCTACGCGGCGCCGCACCACCTGGTGGCCGACAAGGTCCTGTCCGTACGGCGGACCCGCGCGGGCGACGCGTGGCAGGCGCGGCAGGCCGCCCCGCAGCGGGGCAGCGCGGTCAACCTGGGGATGCCCGCCATCGGCCGTCCCGCTCCTATGCCCGCCGAGCCGTCCGCCTGCTCGGCCGTCTGACGCGCCGAGCCCGGCGACGGCCGGGTCGTTGGCCGGGTCACTGGCCGAGGGCGCGCAGGACCTCGTAGCAGTAGGCGCGCTGCAGGTCGTCGTCGAACCGCAGGCAGGGGTCCTGCATCTGGGTGGGACCCGCGGCGTCCGCCCCGCCACGAGGCACGGCCGTGCCGGACGCTCCCGTGCCCTTGGTGTTTTCGGCGGCCGTGGTCTCGGCCGCCGCGGCGTCGGCGGTTCGCGGCCGCTGGGCCTCCCCGGTCCCGATGCGGCCCGCCGCACCGGTGGAGTCGCTTCCGCCGCTCCTCGACGACGAGACCGCCGAGGGCGGCCGGGACCGGGAGGAGGGGGCCGCCGTCCGGTCAGGGCGCCGGGACGACCGCGACGCTTCGATCTCGTGATCGGGCGGCGGTGCACCGTGTCGAGTCGCCCGCTGCTCTTGCACCGGTTGCTTTCTCGCCGGTTGTCCCTTTTCTAAGCCGTTTCCCGGATTGTTTTCCGCGCCGTCACGCGTGGCCGCTTCTTCCGTCTCCTCACCGCGCTCGGGCACGCGTTCCGGCTCCGTTTCCGGCCGCTCGGACGCGGGTTCCCGCGAAGCGGTCGCCGACGGGAAGAAGGGACCGGCGGAGGGAAATCCGGGCGCCGGGCGTGCGGATGTGGCGGCAGTGCTCATGCCGGCGGCCACCGATCGGGCGGCGGAGGGCGCCGGGTCCCGCGCAGGCAGGACGGCCAGGACGACGCCGAGCCCGGCTACGGCGGTTACGCCGATCACGCCCGTCAGGGCGAGGACGGGATGACCGTCGCGCCGGTGCCGTGGGGCAGGGGAGAAATCCGGCATGATCGTGTTCTTCCATGCGGCGGTCGGTTGTTTCCGATTTCTCAGTGTGCCCGCCGGATGCGAATTCCAGCGGCGGTTCCGCCGATTTCCGGGGGCTCCAAATACGCCGCCCGGTCATTATCGCAAGGAATGTCCTGAATATTGGTGAGTCGAGCCATTCCTGGCGGAAGGCCGCGCGTGACGGCGTCCCCGTCCGGGGCGCGGCGGGGGCCCTACCGCCGGCCACGTCTTAGCATCGCCGTGTGTCCGTTCGTGAACTGGTCGTCCTCGGCACCTCGAGCGCGGTGCCCACCCGTCACCGCAACCACAACGGCTACCTGCTCCGCTGGGACGGCGAGGGATTCCTGTTCGACCCGGGGGAGGGCACCCAGCGGCAGATGCTGCACGCCGGGGTGAGCGCGCACGACGTCACCTGGATCTGCGTCACGCACTTCCACGGCGACCACTGCCTCGGAGTGCCCGGCGTGGTCCAGCGGATCGCCAGGGACAAGGTGGACCACGAGGTGCGGGCGGCCTACCCCGCGAGCGGCGAGACGTACTGGCGCAGGCTGCGCAACGCGTCGGCCTTCGCCGACACCGACGTGATCGCGCCGCGCCCGGTCTCCGGCGAGGTGGCCGAGTGGCCGTCGGGACCCGTGACGCTGACCGCACGGCCGCTGTCGCACCCCGTCGAGTCGTACGGCTACCGCGTGGACGAGCCGGGCGGGCGCCGCATGCTGCCCGGGGAACTGGCCAGACGGGGCGTGCGCGGGCCGATGATCGGTGAGCTCCAGCGGCACGGCTCGCTGACCATGCCGGACGGGTCGACGGTCACGCTGGAGCAGTGCAGCGCCCCCAAGCCGGGACAGAGCGCGGCCTTCGTGATGGACACCCGGATGTGCGACGGGGCGTTCGCCCTGGCCGAGGGCGTCGACCTGCTGGTGATCGAGTCGACGTTCCTGTCGGCCGAGAGCGCGATGGCCGCGCAGTACGGGCACCTGACGGCGGCGCAGGCGGGCCGTATCGCCGCGGACTGCGGGGTGCGGCGGCTGGTGCTCACCCACTTCTCCGAGCGGTACGCGACGGCGGACGAGCCGCGCTTCGTCGACGAGGTGCGCACGTCCTACGCCGGGGACGTCGTGACGGCGCGCGACCTCATGCGCGTCCCCGTGCCGAAGCGCGCGGACTACCAGGCCCAGCGGGCGGCGAAGTAGCCCACGCCGTACGGCGCGTCGTCGTACAGCAGCTCGGACGCGGCGGGCGGGGGCGCTTCCCGCGCCGCGCCGCCGAGGACCTGGAGGGCCGCGCGGCCCGCCGCCCACAGCTCCCGCGCCTCGTCCGGGTCGAGGCCCAGCAGACGACCGGCGTCGCCCGAGGCGAGCGCGCCGGCGAGCATCTCGTCGTACGGCACGGCGCCGGGATGGATGTAACCCGGCGCCTTCTCGGTGCGCCTGGCCGAGCCGTCGCCCAGGACCAGCAGCGCCACCCGTCCCGCCGAGTCCGCCAGGCGGCGGCCCAGCGCGGCGCACTCGGCCGGCGAGGCGTCGAACCCGACCGCCTCGAACCGCAGCGCGGGCAGGTCGCCTCCGGAGGCGTGCGCCCGCTCCAGCAGCCAGTGACCGATCGTGAGCGACAGGGGCAGGACGGGATCCCCCGGGCCGACCCGGACGTCGGGGCCCCACGGGCGCAGCGTCCCCGCGGCGTTCCCGGGGAAGGACGCGGCGGCGTCCGCGCCGCCGACCACGGCCAGCACGTCGGCGCGGGCGTCCAGAAGCGAGCCGACCGCCGCGGCGCAGGCGGCGCGCAGATCGTCGAGTTCGGGTGCGGCGGCCCCGGCGACCTGCGGGACGAGCAGCGGAGGATGCGGGCAGACGGCAGCGGCGACCAGCACCCGATCACCCTACCCCGCCCGGGCGCGCGCAGAATGGGACGTATGGACAGCAGCACGGTGGCGTTCGCGACCGTACCGACCAGGCTGGGCGACGTGCTCGCCGCCGTCACCGAGGACGGGGTCGCCGCGACGCACTTCCAGGACGACCCCCGGCTCAGGGAGCGGATCGCCGACCGCCTCGGCATGGCCGTCGCCGACGACCCGGTCCGTACGGCCGCCGCGGGGCAGGAGCTGACGGCGTACTTCCGGGGCGAGCTGAAGGAGTTCCGCGTGCCGGTGGACTGGCGGCTCATGTCGCCGCTGCAGCGGCAGGTCCTCGGCACGTTGTTCGCGACCGTCCCGTACGGCGAGGTGGTGACGTACGGGGAGCTGGCGGCGCGGAGCGGCACGGGGGTCCCGGCGCGGGCCATCGGCTCGATCATGGGCGCCAACCCGCTCCCGATCATCGTTCCGTGCCACCGGGTCGTGGCGAGCAACGGGCTCGGCGGCTTCAGCGGCGGCGAGGGCGTGGAGTCCAAGCGGTGGCTGCTCACTCTCGAAGGCCACCTGCCTCCCACCCTCGACTGGGACATCTGACCTCCCCGCCGCTGGGACACTGGACGGGTGGGGCAACTACCGGTGATCGCCGTCGTGGGCGCGACCGCGGCGGGCAAGTCCGACCTGGCCGTCGAGCTGGCGCTCCGTCTGCACGGCGAGGTGATCAACACCGACTCCATGCAGCTCTACGAGGGCATGGACATCGGCACGGCCAAGCTCTCCATGGAGGAGCGGCGCGGCGTCCCCCATCATCTGCTGGACCTCTGGCCGGTGACGCGGACCGCCAGCGTGGCCGAGTATCAGCGGCTCGTCCGCCCGCTGATGGATGATCTACGCTCCCGCGGCCGGGTGCCCGTGCTGGCGGGCGGCTCCGGGCTCTACGTGCGCGCCGCGATCGACGATCTGGAGTTTCCGGGGACCGACCCGGACGCGCGGGCCCGGCTGGAGAAGGAGCTCGCCGCGACCGGCCCGGCGCCCCTGTACGAGCGGCTCAAGGGTCTCGACCCGGTGGCCGCGGACAACATCCTGCCGAGCAACGGCCGCAGGATCGTCCGCGCGCTGGAGGTCATCGAGCTGTCCGGGCGGCCGTTCTCCGCCACGATGCCGTCGTACGACGCGGTCTACGACAGCGTGCAGATCGGGGTCGAGGTGCCGCGGCCGGTCCTCGACGAGCGGATCGAGCGCAGGGTCGCCCTCATGTGGGAGGCCGGGCTGGTGGACGAGGTGCGCGCGCTCGCGGCGCGCGGCCTGGCGGACGGCAGGACCGCCAGCCGGGCGCTCGGATACGCGCAGGTGCTGCGCTTCCTTTCGGGGGAGTGGACCGAGGAGCAGGCGCGGGAGGAGACGGTGCGCGCGACGCGCAGGTTCGCCCGGCGGCAGGAGTCGTGGTTCCGCCGCGACCCCCGGGTGGTGTGGCTGCCGTTCGACGCGCCTGATCTGGCCGACCGCGCGATCGCCGTGATCACCGGCTCCTCCTAGACTGCTGCCATGCGGTTTCTGAAGGGCCACGGCACCGAGAACGACTTCGTCATCCTGCCGGACGCCGACGCCACGCTGGACCTGTCCCCGGTGGACGTCGCGGCGCTGTGCGACCGGCGCGCGGGCATCGGCGCCGACGGGGTGCTGCGCGTGGTGCCCACCAAGCTCTGCCCCGAGGCGGCCGGGCTGGCCGGCGAGGCCGAGTGGTTCATGGACTACCGCAACGCGGACGGCGGCATCCCCGAGATGTGCGGCAACGGCGTCAGGGTCTTCGCCCGCTACCTCGTGGACGCGGGCCTCGCGGCGCCCGGCGAGTTCGCCGTCGCCACCCGCGGAGGCGTCAAGCGCGTACGGCTCGGGGCGACGGGCGACGTGACCGTGGACATGGGCATGCCGCGGGTGCTGGGGGACAGCCGCGCGCTCGTCGACGGGCGCGAGTGCCGCGGCGTGAACGTGAACATGGGCAACCCCCACCTGGCGTGCGCCGTGGAGGAGCCGGTGGCCGGGTTCGACCTCGGCCGCGAGCCCGGCTTCGACCGCGGGGTCTACCCCGAGGGCGTCAACGTCGAGATCTTCAACATGGTGGGCGACCACAGGGTGTCCATGCGGGTGCACGAGCGGGGCTCGGGGGAGACGCGCTCGTGCGGCACCGGGGCGGTCGCGACGGCCGTCGCCGCCGCCCACGCCGCCGGCGAGACCACCGGCACGTGGGAGGTACGGATCCTCGGCGGCACCGTCACCGTCACGCTGGAGGAGGACACGAGCTACCTGTCCGGGCCCGCCGTCCTCGTCGCCTCGGGCGAGTGGCCCGCCGTTCTCTGACCGTTTCAGGGACTTGCAGAACCTTGTTCTGATCGGCCACCCTGAGTCTGGAGATCAGACCGAGGAGGGCGCATGGACCCGCGTGACGCGGTGGTGGAGACGAAGGCGGCCATCGGGGCCCTCGGCGGGGGCTTCATGCTGTCGAGGGAGGCCAAGGCGCTGTGCGAGCGTCACGGCCTCGGCCCGCGGGAGATGTACTTCCGCGGCAGGTGCGGCGTCCTCGGCGAGGTGGACGCCGATGTCGTGCTCGCGGCGGTCGTCTTCTTCCCGGCGGGGCACGTCCGCGAGTCGTGGGAGGGCGGGCGCAAGCTCGCCGCCGAGGAGGCCGCCGCGCTCTACGCCGGCGCCTGCCACGACTGGGGACGGCGCAGGCTCGCCGGGCTCGGGAACGCCGACCGGCTGGCCGAGCTGCTCGCGGCCGTCGCCGACGGAGCGGACGCGTTCTGCGCGCCGCTGTTCGCCGGATGGCGGGCCATGCCGCGGCCCGGCGGCGGGCCCGCCCTGGCGGCCCATCTGCTGCACGTCGTGCGGGAGCTGCGCGGCGCCCGGCACGCGACGGCCGTGGTGGCGCAGGGACTCGGCCCGCTGGAGGCCACCCTCGTGGGTGCGGACGGCACCGGGACTCCGATCCCTTACGACCGCACCGCCGACGTCGCCCGATTCCTCGCCTGGCCCGAGCCCTACCCCGTGCCGTCGGCGGAGGCGGCGGAGCGCAGGGCCAGGGCGGAGGAGCTGACCGACGATCTCGTCGCCCGCGCCTACGCGGCGCTCGGCCCGGCGGAGCTCGCCGAACTCTCTGGCCTGCTCCGGGAGGCGTCCGGGGCGGCCCGGGCGCGCTGACGCGCCGGTGAGCAGAAGGCCGCGTTCGTTTGGGTCATGGTCGGCGACCTGGCAGACTGACTGCTCATGGACGTGGACATCTGGGCCTGGGTCGGTGGCACCCAGCGTGAACTGCACGAGGCTGGCAACACGGGGCTGGCCATGGCGCTGGGTGACGTGCCGGCGCAGGCGCTGGAGGGCCGTTTCACCCAGCTCGACGTCGTGGCGCCGGCGATCGCGCAGCACGCGGAGACGCTGGAGAAGCCGTGGCTGGAGTTCTTCGCGCGCTACTGGCACCTGCTCGGCCGGGTGGGTGACCGGGCGATCGGCGCGGCCGCGCTCGACGACGCCGTCGCGCTGGCGGACTTCGCCCAGCGTGACGACGTCCGCGACTGTCCCGCGGCCCCCGGCGCCGTGGAGATCCTGGCGATGGTCCAGGCGAACACCGACGGCCCCGGTTATGCCGAGACCCGGCTCGCCGCCCTGGGCGCCGCCCTCGACGGCGTCGGCCCCGACTCGCTCGCCTTCTCCGGCCTGGCCACGCAGTACGTCGCGGCGCTGATCGACGCCGGCCAGGCGGCCGAGGCCGTCGCGTACGCCGAGGCGGCGGTTGAGCGCCTGCGCGGAGAGGGCCGCGAGGCGAGCTGGGAGCTGGGCGCCGCCTCCGCGCGCGCCCTGCTCGCGGCCGGACGCCCGGACGACGCCCTGACCGCGCTCGACGCCTCGACCGGCTTCAAGCCGGACGACCCGGTCGCGAAGGGCCGCCGCGAGACCCTGCTCAGGTCGCAGGTGCTGGCCACCCTCGGCAGGGTGCAGGAGGCCGTTGACGCGCTGCCCGACCTCGACGTCGTGGGCGACCACGCACGCGAATGGGTGGAGTGGGCGCGCACCGTCCGCATGCTGACCGAGGGCATCGCCAACACCTGGCAGCTCGGGCGCATCCTGCGTCAGTGGATCACCTACTTCGAGAGCGTGGGCGGCCACCGCGCCAGGTTCGAGCTGGCGCTGACGGCCGGGCACCTGGCGGTCGCCCGGCAGGGCCTGTGGCAGGCCCGCCTGCTGGCCGACTACGCCGAGGCCGCGATCGCCGCCCTCCGCGTCACCGAGGGACTGGCCGAGCGGGTGGCCGAGCTGCGCGCCGCCGCCGACGCCGCCAAGGAGCTTCCGGCGCCCGGCCCCCGCGACGAGCTGGTCGCCTACTTCGACGCCGCCGACGGCCGCACGGCCGACCCCGAGCGGTGGGTGGGGTGGCTGTGGCCGCTGTCGGGCACCGACCTCGAGGCCACCCGGCGCCACACCACGACGCTCGGGTTCCTCGGCTACGCCCCGGTGGGCGCCGATGTCTACTGGAAGACGGTCGTCGAGGACGGCGACCCCGCCGCCGCCGGCGACGAGGACATCTCCTACCTCACCGGCCTGCTCATCGAGGCCGGGCAGGACGAGCGGGTGGAGACCCTGGCGACCCGGCTGCCGGAGACCCGTTCGCACCTCGCGCTCGCCCGGCTCCACCGCGCGCGCGAGCGCTGGGAGCAGACGGCGGCCGAGGCCGAGCAGGCGGTCGCCCACGAGGGCGGGCTGGAGGCGCGCCGGCTGTGGTCGGGCGCCGTGCAGCAGCTCGGCGACAACGCCAAGGCGGCCGAGATCATCAAGCCGCTCGTCGACTCCGGTGAGGGCGAGGAGGAGGACGTCTGGCGGCTCATCGTCCTGTCCACCGCCGTGGAGGACTGGGCGACCGTCCGCGCGGCGGGCGCCAAGCTCGGCATGCCGATCGAGCCGGGAGAGGGCCCGATCGAGGAGGAGTGGCACCTGGTCCGGGTGATCCTCCCCGCCCCCGACGGCAGCCAGCGGGAGGTGCTCGCCGTACGGACCGGACCGGCCACCGCGCGCCTCGCGATCCCGCAGCCGCGTGGCATGGAATACAACGCGGGCGACGTGGTCGTGATCGACCCCCGGCCGCTGGAGCCGATCCCGGAGAACGAGCAGGAGCGGGAGAGCTTCGTCATCCCGTTCGCCGGGGTGACGATGTTGCGCCCGGGCGGCTACACGAGCTGGTTCTTCGACGGCGCGGCGCCCTCCGAGGACGAGTGGGCCGAGTTCAACGAGGTCCTCGCCGAGCGCGGCTGGCCCATGTGGGTCTACAGCGACGAGAACTACCGCGTCACCCACCCCGCCACCGGCGAGCAGCTTCCCGGCGTGTTCGGCTGGATCGCGATCCCGCCCACCGTGGGGCCGGCGGAGCTCGACGCCGTCCTCGACGACGTCACCGAGCAGTGGTCCCACCCGCTTGCGTGGCTCGACCTCGCCCGCGAGGTCGGCATCGAGGCCGAGCGGCACGAGCGGATCTCCAAGGAGTACGGCCTCTGATCCGCCTGCCCGCCACCCTGGCGGAACCTTGCTCTAGAGTCGGATTCGATTCGTGAGCGAGGAGGCGGCGTGATCCTGGACCGGTTCCGTCTGGACGGCAAGGTGGCCATCGTGACGGGAGCCTCGTCGGGGCTCGGCGTCGCCTTCGCCAGGGGCCTCGCGGAGGCGGGCGCCGACGTGGTGATCGGGGCCCGCCGTCCCGAAGGGCTGGAGCGGACGCGGCGGCTGGTCGAGGAGACCGGCCGCCGCTGCCTCGCGGTCCCCACCGACGTGTCGGTCCCCGAGGAGTGCCAGGCCCTCGTCGACGCGGCCATGGGCGAGTTCGGCCGGGTCGACGTGCTGATCAACAACGCGGGCGTCGGCACGGCCGTGCCCGCCCTGCGGGAGACACCCGGAGAGTTCCGCCGGGTGCTCGACGTCAATGTGAACGGCACCTACTGGATGGCCCAGGCCTGCGCCCGCGTCATGCGGCCGGGCTCGTCGATCGTCAACATCGGCAGCGTGCTCGGTGAGACCACGGCCGGGCTGCCGCAGGCGGCCTACAGCGCGTCGAAGGCCGCCGTCGTCGGGCTCACCCGCGACCTCGCCCAGCAGTGGACCTCGCGCCGCGGCATCCGGGTCAACTGCCTGGAGCCGGGCTTCTTCGACTCCGAGATGACCGCGCAGTATCCCGACGGCTACCTCGACCGCATGCGGGAGCAGCGGGTGCTGATGAAGCGCTCGGGCGACCCGCGGGAGCTCGTCGCCGCCGCCGTCTTCCTCGCCTCCGACGCCGGCTCGTACGTCACCGGGGCCGTGCTCCCGGTCGACGGAGGCATCCTCGCCACCTGAGCCGGTCATGACGCGTGCCGCATCGGCGGGCGCGTTCTCGGACCCGAGCCGGTCATGACGCGTACCGCATCGGCGGCCGCGTTCTCGCCACCTGGGCCGGTCATGACGCGTGCCGCCGTGCCGGGCGGCGCTCTCGCCACCTGAGCCCGTCACGACGACGCTGCCGCCTCCCCAGGGCGGGTCCTCACGCCGCGCCGCCGCGCCTTCACTGCCGGGTACGGCCCGTGGGGAGAAAGATCACCGGACGGTCACGATATGGAGATTAGGTGGCATTTTTCACCATATGAAGGGCAGCAGGGCCCTAGCCTCAGACCTGTTGTCAAAACAGGATCCGTGTTGCGCCTAGCGCAACGCCTGTGCGTGTGCCCTGAGGAGTCGTTGGCCCCCCGCTCTTCATTCACGGCGTTCGAGCGGCAGCCCTCGCGCCGTGCTTTGGCGTTTCCGGGCGTCCACGCCGCCTCGCGGGCGAGCGCCAAGTGAGGGGAATCAGAGTGGGCACAGCCGCGATCGAGGTTCGCGGGCTCTGGAAGATCTTCGGTCCCAAGGCCGACCGGATCATCGGCAGCCCCGACGCAGATCTGGAGCCCGCGCAACTGCGGGCGAAGACGGGGTGCACCGCCGCCGTCAGGGACGTCAGCTTCGAGGTACGCCCGGGCGAGGTCTTCGTCGTCATGGGCCTTTCCGGCAGCGGCAAGTCGACGCTGGTGCGCTGTCTCACCCGGCTGATCGAGCCGACGGCGGGCGAACTGCGCATCGACGGCCAGGACGTGCGCGCCATGTCGGCCAAGCAGTTGCGTGAGCTTCGCCGCCACCGTGTGAGCATGGTCTTCCAGCACTTCGGGCTGCTGCCGCACCGGAAGGTCGTGGACAACGTCGGCTACGGCCTGGAGATCCAGGGCGTCGGAAGGGCCGAGCGGCACGAGAAGGCCCGGCGCATCCTGTCGCTGGTCGGGCTGGAGGGCCATGAGGACTCCTACCCCGAGCAGCTGTCGGGCGGCATGCAGCAGCGGGTGGGGCTGGCCAGAGCGCTCGCCGTCGACCCCGAGGTCCTGCTGTTCGACGAGCCGTTCAGCGCGCTCGACCCGCTGATCCGCCGCGACATGCAGGCCGAGGTCATCCGGCTGCACCGCGAGGTCGGCAAGACCATGGTCTTCATCACCCACGACCTGTCCGAGGCGCTCAAGCTCGGCGAGCGCATCGCGATCATGCGGGCGGGCGCGATCGTGCAGGTGGGCACCCCCGAGGAGCTGGTGGGCGCGCCCGCCGACGACTACGTGGCCGACTTCGTGCGGGACGTCCCCCGGGCGCAGGTGCTGTCGCTGCGCTGGATCTCCCGCGACCCCGAGCCCGACGAGCCGCTCGACGGTCCCGAGCTCCCCGCCGACACCGTGATCCACGACGCGGTCCCGGCCGCGATGGCGTCCGACCGGCCCATCCGGGTCGTCGCCGACGGCGAACTGGTCGGCGTGGTGAGCCGCGTCGACCTCCTCGGCGCGGTGCGGCCCGGGACCGGGCCCGTGGCGGTCGCCGCTTCCGCCGGCGCGACCGGGGAGGCGTAGATGGTGAGTGCGCCTGTGCAGGTCGCGCCGCCCGTGCAGGCCCCGGCGCGGGTCCGCCGCCTGCCGCGGTGGGTCGCGCCGGTCGCCGGAGTGGTCGCGGTGGTGGCCCTCTACGTGGCCTTCCGCGGCAAGGCCGTGCTGCCGCACGACGACGACGCCACCCTGTTCCACTGGCTCAACGACGCCCGCGACTGGGTCGACGAAAACCGCAACAGCAGCCCGATCTTCCTGTACGTCGTCAACTACCTCCGCCTGGGCGCCGCCGGCGTCTACGAGGGGCTCCAGGCCGGCCTGGTCGCGCTCGGCTGGCCCGGTCTCCTCGGGCTGGCCGCCGGACTCGGGTGGCTGGCCGGCGGGTGGCGGATCGCGCTCGTCTCGTTCGCCGGCTTCGCCGGCGTCGGCGTGCTCGGGTTCTGGGAGGCGAGCGTCGAGACGCTCGCGCTGACCCTGTCCGCGGTGCTGCTGTCGCTGCTGTTCGGCATCCCGCTGGGGATCTGGGCGGGCCGCTCGCACCGCGTACGGCGGATCGTGACGCCGGTGCTCGACGTCATGCAGATCATGCCGACGTTCTCGTACCTGTCGCCCATGGTGCTGCTGTTCCTCATCGGCCCGGCGTCGGCGACGATCGCCACGATGATCTACGCGATGCCGCCCGCGATCAGGATCACCGCGATGGCCATCCAGCGGGTCTCCGGTGTGGCGGTGGAGGCGTCGGAGTCGCTGGGCGCCACCCGGTGGCAGACGCTGGGCAAGGTCCGTCTGCCGCTGGCGCTGAACACGATCACGCTGGGCGTCAACCAGACCATCGCCGCGGCGCTGTCGATGGTGCCGCTGACGGCGCTGATCGCGGCGCCCGGGCTCGGCGAGGACCTGCTCCGCGCGCTCGCCCGGGTCAACGTGGGCGCCGCGCTGGTGCCCGGCGTCGCGATCGTGCTGATCGCCATCGTGCTCGACCGCATGACGCGGGCGGCGGCGCAGCGGCGCGAGAGCGGCACCCGGGCGAGGGCCGTGCGCTGGGGCGGGTTCGCCGTCCTGACGGCGGCCGGGCTCGCCCTGGTCCCCGCGATGGCGCAGGAGTTCCCCGAGCAGTGGCAGGTGCAGATCGTCCGGCCGATCAACGACGTGGTCGACTGGATCGAGGCCCACTGGTACACCTTCACCGGCTTCCTCAACGACGTGGTGGCGTACGGCCTGCTCAACCCGCTGCAGGACGTGCTGACCAGCGCGCCCTGGTGGCTGGTCACCGCGGCGGTGCTCGTGTTCGCCTGGCGGGTGAGCGGGTTGGCGGCCGGTCTCGTCGCCACCGTCTGCCTCCTGTGCGTCGCCGCGCTGCAACTGTGGGAGCACGCCATGGAGACGCTGACGTTGGTGCTGGTCGCCTCGGTGATCACCATCGCCGCCGGGCTCGCGCTCGGCGTGGCGGCGGCGCGGTCGCGGTGGTTCGCCGCCGGGCTTCGTCCTGTGCTGGACGCCGCGCAGACGATGCCGTCGTTCTCCTACCTGCTGCCCGCCGTGGCCCTGTTCGGCAACGGCCGCTTCACCGCGATCACGGCCTCCTTCATCTACGCGGTGCCGGTGGTCGCCCGCCTCGTCGAGGACGGCCTGCGCGCGGTCCCCGGGACCGTCATGGAGGCGGCGCGGTCCGCGGGCTCCACCGACCGGCAGCTGCTGTGGAAGGTCCAGTTGCCGATGGCGCGCGGCTCGCTGCTGCTCGCGGCGAACCAGGGCATCGTCATGACGCTGGCGATGGTGGTGATCGGCGCGCTGGTCGGCGCCGGAGCTCTTGGATACGACGTCGTGGCCGGGTTCGCGCAGCAGGAGGACTACGGAAAGGGGCTCGCCGCCGGCGTCGCCCTGGTCCTCCTCGGAGTCATGCTCGACCGGATCACGCAAGGCGCCAACGGGCGCCGCTCTCCCCACAAGAAGAGGAACGCATGAAGAAGTTACGCCTAATCGCAGGGGTACTCGTTCTCGGCCTCAGCGCGGCCGCCTGCGGAGGCGCCAAGGTAGAGGACGACTCCGCGGCGGCGCCCAGCGCGAGCGCCGCGGGCTCCGCGGCCGCGTCCGCCGGGGGCACGGTCAAGATAGCCATCAACGGCTGGGTCGGCTACGAGGCCGACGCCGCCGTGGTGTCGTACCTCCTGGAGCACGAGCTCGGCTACAAGGTCGAGAAGGTGACGCTCGCCGAGGAGCCGTCCTGGCAGGGCATGGAGTCGGGCGACGTCGACGTCATCCTCGAGAACTGGGGCCACCCGGACCTCAAGAAGAAGTACATCGAGGAGAAGCAGATCGCCGTCGAGGCGGGCAGCACCGGCAACAAGGGCGTCATCGGCTGGTACGTGCCCGAGTGGATGGTGGAGAAGTACCCCGACATCACCGACTACAAGAACCTGAACAAGTACGCCGACCTGTTCAAGACCTCCGAGTCGGACGGCAAGGGCCAGATGCTGGACGGCGACCCGTCCTTCGTCACCAACGACGAGGCGCTGGTCAAGAACCTCAAGCTCGACTACAAGGTGGTCTACGCGGGCAGCGAGGCCGCGCTGATCAAGGCCGCCAAGCAGGCGACCGATCAGAAGAAGCCGCTGCTCATGTACTTCTACGAGCCGCAGTGGCTGTTCAACCAGGTCAAGCTGGTCAAGGTCAACCTCCCCGCGTACACGGAGGGCTGCGACAGCGACCCCAAGAAGGTCGCCTGTGACTACCCGCCGTACGACCTCGACAAGATCGTGAGCAAGAAGTTCGCCGACACCGGCGGCAAGGCCTACGAGCTGATCAAGGCCTTCCAGTGGACGAACGACGACCAGAACGCCGTCGCCGACGACATCACCAACAACGGGATGTCGGCGGAGGACGCGGCCAAGAAGTGGGTGGAGGCCAACACCGCCAAGTGGCAGGCCTGGATGCCCAAGTGATCCAGGTCGTGTGGCCCGTGCGCGAGTTCGGGCGCTGACCACGCGTCGGCCGCGATCCCCGCGATCGCGGCCGACCCCGCGTGTTGTGGAATACTCTGCCGGTGTCGCCGCGGTCCCGCCGCTCGCGCTCCGCGCCCGCACGACCCGCCCGTACGACATCAGATGAGGCTAGATATGAGGATCCGTCTCCTTGCCGGCGTGCTGACGCTCGCGCTGGCCATGACCGCCTGCAGTGGCGGGAGTTCGGATGACGCCGCCGGAGCAGGCGCCGGAGGCGGCACGAAGACCGTACGACTCGCGATCAACCCCTGGATCGGCTACGAGGCCAGCGCCGCGGTCGTCGCCTATCTCCTCGAGCACGAGCTCGGCTACAAGGTCGAGACGGTCGAGAGCGGCGAGGCGGACTCCTGGAAGGGCTTCGAGAAGGGCACGGTCGACGCCGTCCTGGAGAACTGGAGCCACCCGGAGCTGAAGAAGGAATACATCGACGACAAGAAGGTCGCGATCACCGCGGGTGAGGACGGCAACAAGGGCGTCATCGGGTGGTACGTCCCCGAGTGGATGGTCCAGAAATATCCGGACATCACGGACTGGCACAACCTGCCCAAGTACAAGGACCTGTTCAAGACCGACAAGAGCGAGGGCCTGGGTCAGTTCCTCGCCGGCGACAAGTCCTTCGTCACCAACGACGAGGCGCTCATCAAGAACCTGAACCTGCCCTACAAGGTGGTCTACTCCGGCAGTGAGGACGCGCTGATCGCGGCGGCCCGCAAGGCCACCGAGAACGAGACCCCGCTGCTGATGTACTTCTACGAGCCCCAGTGGCTGTTCAACCAGCTCAAGCTCGTCAAGATCAACCTTCCGCCGTACGCCATCGGGTGCGACAGCGACGTCAAGACGATCAAGTGCGACTACCCGCCGTACCTGCTCGACAAGATCGTCAGCGTGAAGTTCGCCAAGACCGGCGGTAAGGCGTACGAGCTGATCAAGAACTTCGTCTGGACCAACGACGACCAGAACGCCGTGGCCTACGACATGGCGGTGAACAAGATGAGCGCCGAGAACGCCGCCCGCAAGTGGATCGAGGCCAACAAGATCGTCTGGCAGGACTGGATCCCCGCCTGATCCACCGCATCCGATCCACCGCATCTGATTTACCGGGCCCTTCACCGGGTCCGATCGAGGGGCGTGGCACGCACGGCGTGCCACGCCCCTCGTCGTATGTCTCGGCGCTCGTGCGCGCCTCCTTTGCCACTTTTTTACACTTTGCTATATCTGAGGGGGACATTTCATTACCTAGGGGTGGCTGTGGGCGGGCGTGGTACCCGGTCGATCGCTGTGTCGATCACTGGAATCTCGGTGGCGATGGCCGTACTGGCGGGTTGCGGGCCGCTGCCGGAAGTCGACGGCGACCTCGCGGGCAAGGGCGGCGGCACGAGCAGTGGCGCGAAGGACGACTCGGGGACGGAGCGGGGCGTCAACCCGCTCGACAACCCCGACGGCACCGGCCCCGGACTCAAGGCGATCACGTCGGACAAGGACCGGGCGAAGGCCCGTGACCTGATCGACAAGGTGGCGACGAAGGGCCGGGGGGCGAAGACCGGCTACGACCGCGACAAGTTCGGCTACGCCTGGGCCGACAGCGTGGACGACGTCCCCTGGGGGCGCAACGGCTGCGACACCCGCAACGACCTGCTCAAGCGGGACGGCCGGGGCGTCAAGTATCGCGACGGGTCCAACTGCGTCATCGTCTCCATGACCCTGTACGACCCGTACACCGGCAAGACGATCGACTGGACCAAGTCGAAGGCGGCGGAGGTCCAGATCGACCACGTCATGCCCCTGTCGTACGACTGGCAGATGGGCGCGTCGCGGTGGAGCGAGAGCAAGCGCAAGCAGATCGCCAACGATCCGCTCAACCTGATCCCCGTGGACGGCTCCACCAACGGCTCCAAGGGCGACTCGGGGCCGGCCACCTGGCTGCCGCCCAGCCGCGACATCCGCTGCTCCTACGTCGTGCGGTTCGCCCAGGTCGCCCTCAAGTACGAGCTTCCGGTGACCTCCGCCGACAAGGCGGCCATGCTGGAGCAGTGCAAATAGGCGGTGCAAATAGAGGGTCCGCTCACCGGTAGACGACCTTCTTGACCGACCGGCCGGGGAACACGACGACCAGGTGCTCCTCCACGGTCTCCTCGGTACCCCGGGCGTAGACCCGCAGCCGGTAGCGTCCGGGCCCGCGCACCGCCAGGTTCGGCAGCCGCGCCCCGGCGCCCTCCTCGCCGCCGTCGGCGTAGGAGGGCAGCACTAGGCGGCCGCTGCGGCTGACCACGCCGACCTCGGCCACCTGCTCCCAGCCCTTCAGCCGCAGCGGGGGAGCGGAGCCGAGCGCCTTCACCGTCAGGCACATCGGCTCGTTCTCGCCGTACGTCATCACGGCCGCTGCGCCACCCCCGGCGGCGACGAATCCGTCTTCTATCGCCGCGCCGAAGACGTCCTCGCCCTCGCTGGTGTCGTCCGGGTCGTACACGCCGTAGCCCCCGCCCTCGAACAGGAAGTACGCGGCCGTGCCCTGCCGCCGGGCCCGTATCCGCGGCCAGGGGTCCCGGCAGCGGGCGTTGGCCTCCGCGACGTAGTCCTCGTGGTCCTCCCTCTCCGCGGCCTGCCCGTTCGTCGTACGCGGCGGCTCGGGCTGCCAGCCGTACGCGGCGGGCGGGGGCGCCGCCTCCGGCGCGACCAGTGCGAGGAACGGCAGCAGGACGACCGCCAGCAGGATCGGCCGGGGCAGGCGCCGGGGCGGCCCGAGCTCATCCGGCACGGCGCCCGGGCCGGCGAGTTCGTGGGCCGAGCGGGCGAGCCACACCACGAGGAAGACGACGAGCCCCTCGGCCGGCAGTTCCGGTGACCGGCCGAGCACCCATTCCAGGCCCGCTCCCGGGTAGGGGCTCACCAGGGTGAGACAGGCGGCGACCAGGCCGGCCCTGAGCGTCGGGCGGCTCCAGCGGCCGTCACGGCGCTGACCGGCGAGGACGAGCACCTGCCAGCCCAGCACGGGCACCCAGAGGACGTAGAAGAACGTGGGCGGCAGCAGTGGGTGGATCTCGCCGTAGAACGCGGTCGCCGCGGTGGCCGCCGACGCCGCCAGGGCTGCGGCGAGGACGCACATCCGCATCCGGCGCCCGGACAGGACCAGGGCGAACGACACGGTCTGCGCACTCCAGAGGAGCAGGGCGAGGACGACGGCGAGGTCGCCGGGCAGCAGCGCGGCGGGCAGCCGCCCGGCCACGTGGAAGGCGACGGCCAGGTAGAGCGCGCGCCGCGCCCAGACGACCCGCGTGCCGCCCGGCGGAGCCGCGCGCGGGGGGAGGGCCAGGACCTGCCGGAGCATCCAGGTCTTCAGCGCGAGGATCGCGAACAGGCCCGCCGCCGCCAGCACGGCGGCCGTGGACGGTTCCGTGAAGGCGTTCTCGCCGGGGGCGTGCCACAGGACGACGGTCCAGAGGGGACCGAGGTCCCCCGTGACGGCCGCGAGCACGCCCGCGACGGCCGCCGCCGACAGATAGACCCCGGCCACGATCGGCCCCATGCGCTGCCGGAACATCCCGCGCCCCTTCTTCGACAGGATGGACGATCTTAGGGCAGATCGCTCCGGCAGCGCCCGCCCTCATGGGCGGCGGATCAGAGGCAGCCGGCGTGGGGGTCGTCCACCTTCGGCGCGGTGTCGTCGACCGTGACCTCCAGCTGGGCGGTCGAGGCCACGAGGCTCCCGGTGGGCGCCTTCGCCTCCTTGGCGTCCACCACGATGCCGCGCTCGCCGAGCAGCTCGTAGCTGGAGGGGTCGAAGATGATCTCCGCACGCACCCCGCCGGAGACCCGGCCGACGCCGATGCCGGTCCGTCCGGCCGCGTCCTCGGCGCTCTCGTTGACCGTGACCCCGGGGATCGTGGCGGCGGCCTTGAACAGCGCCGCGCGCTGGGGCGCGGGCACGTACGTCTCCCGCAGCAGGTCGCCGACGGCCGTCCACGCCCCCGTGTCGGGCGGGGTGTCGCCGCGCGGCCGGTCGTACAGGTAGGCGCGCATCTTCTCCGGGTCGGCGGGCAGCTTCCTCAGGCTCGTGTAGGCGGTGTCCCGCACGCTGTTACAGGCCGGGAGCCGCATCCACTCGGTGCCCTTCTCCCGGTAGGCCTCCGGCGGGATCGGCCAGCCGGGGTAGGCGCGAGGTTCCAGGTTCTCGACCTTCAGCGCACCGTCCTTCCTGCCGTCTGCCGACAGCCAGATCGTCCGCTTCGTCCGGTAGAGATAGCGGGACTCCTTCTTGTCCTCGCCGACCACGGTGGCCTCGTACATCGTCTGGGAGCTCACCTTGACGAACTGGTCGTCGCGCGGGGACAGGTCGGTCACCGCGCGGGCCGCCTTGCCGAGCACCTCCTCGGCCGACATGTTCGACACCTCCGGCAGCCTGACGACCCCCGCGCTCACCGTCACCGGCCGGGTCTGCGGCCCCGCCGGCGTCTCCGGTCCCGTCAGGACGGTGGTGACGGCCGCGGCCCCCGCCACGGCGAGCAGCGCCGTCCCGCCCGCGAGCAGCATGTACGGCCGCGGTCGCGGGCGGGCGCGACGCCCCGCCGGGTCGGTCAGCCGCCGCCGCACGGCCGCCTTGGCCGCCAGGGAGTAGGGGGCGACGTCGGGCCGTTCCCGCGTCACCAGGTCGATCTCGTCGGTCATCACACGTTCTCCTCGGAAAGGTCGAGATGGCGGCGCAGCTTCGCGCGCACGCGGTGCAGGCGCGAGCGGACGGTGCCGATGGGGATCTTCAGCGCCTCGGCCGCCTCCTCGTAGGAGAGGTCGGCCCAGGCGACCAGCAGGAGCAGGTCGCGTTCGGCGGCCGACAGCCTGGCCAGCGCGGCGGCGAGGACGGGTCGCAGGGCGGCGGCGCTCGCCCGCTCCGCTCCGCGCTCCTCTTCGTGCAGGCCGCGCTCATCGACGTCGCGCGGCGTACGGGCGAGCGCCCGCAGACGGCGCACCTCCGACCGGCGGTGCCCGGAGATGAGGTTGCCGGCGATGCCGTACAGCCAGGGCCGGGCGTCCGGCCGCGTGGTGTCGTAGCGCTGCCGCTTGCGGAACGCCACCAGGAACGTCTCCGCCGTCACGTCGTCGGCGTGCTCGGGGCCGAGGCGGCGGCCGGCGTAGGCGTGGATCTCGTCCGCGTGCCGGTCGAAGACGCCGGCGAAGCGCTCGGGCGCGGTCAGCGACGCCTCGATCAGCTCGGCGTCGCTCGGCTCGGCGTCATATGGCCCGGCGTCATATGGCTCGGTTCTGGCCCCGGATCCTGGTTCGATGCCGAGGCGGGAGCCGCCGGGTTCGTGAGCCGGGGCGACCGAGGGGAAGCGCAGGTCGCCGGATACCGTCCTCACCACCCGTTTTGTCCGTTCATAGAGGCTATCCTTCCGGGGGCGCCGTCGCGCCCCTCGCCTCTACTCCGCCGGACGGCCCGGGCCGGTTCCGTGGTTCGCCGGAGCGATGTCAGCCGGAGGGCGTGCTGCCGGGCCGCCTGACCTGTTCGTCCGCCAGCGGCGCGACGAGCGCCCCCTCGGCAGGGGACGTCACGGGGGACGCCACAGGGGACGCCGCGGCGACCGGCTGGTCGAAGATGTCGATGTCGACCTCCTCGCCGCCGACCGTCAGCGTCTCCCAGGCTCCGCTCACCAGCAGGGTGCGCAGCGTCTCGCTCCGCAGTTCGCGCAGGTGCCGGATGAGGGTGGCGTCGTCGGGCATGCCGGGAACACGTGGTGACAGGCGGTCGCGGATCTGCCGCAGGCGCTCCATCAGGGCGTCGATGTCCGCTTCCCTGTCCGGGGCGGTGCGGCCCTCCTCGATGCCGTGGACGATCGTGTCCTTGATCGCCCGGGTGACGCCCTGCTCGTCGGTGGTAACCATCGCGTTCCACGCGCGGCTCTTGTGCCGATACTGCAGCATCGACATCGCCGCCTCGTGCCGTACGAAGTCGGCGTCCCGCAGCGGCCTGCCGCGCCAGTTGCGGTTGAGCGAGCGGGCCAGCGAGATGGCCGACGCCAGCCCGCTGTTGAGGCCCCGCCCCGGCCAGAAGTGGATCGCGTTGGCCGCGTCCCCGAGGAGGAACCCGTACGTCCCCGGGGTGGTCGAGGTGGGGGAGTACAACCGGGCGGTGAACCGCGGCCGCTGCACCATGTCCAGCCGGAAGGCGGTGACCGCGCTCACGTCGCCGTCGGCGACGCCGAAGAGCGCGAGCCCTTCCTGCGCCCGCTTCCACAGTGCCGAGCCCCTGATCAGGGCGGGCAGGAACAGCGTGTGGTGGGTCGAGCAGTGGAAGTCCCCGTCCTCGGTGCGCTCCATCAGGCAGGGGCTGGAGGCGACGCACTCCTCGAACACGTGCCGGACGGGGTCGATGCCGACGACCTCCGCGGCCTCGTCGTCGGTGAGCCGCATGTTCAGGAAGCCCTCGCCGCGCAGGGAGTTCAGGAGGAACCGGTTCTGCGCCACGGTCAGCAGCACGATCGCCGGGTCCGGCAGGCTGGACTTCACCCGCAGCCCCAGCACCACGTCCTGCAGGTGCCGGCCGTCGAGCGAGAAGATCGAGTCGTCGGCCCGGCCGAACCTGTCGGTGAAGTGCTCGCGGGTCCGCGAGCGCCCTCCCTCGCAGATGGCGAGCACGTGCTCCTTGGCCACGGCGTCCTGGCGCTCCGCGACGTCGAATCTTTCGGGCACCAGGCGGATGCGGGCGGACCTCTCGTTCGCCATCTCCAGCAGGGTGTCCTCGATGTAGGCGATTCGGATGTTCCGCGGGCCGTAGCCGCGGATCGAATCCGGACCGGCCGGCCACATCTCGCTGTAGGACCCCTCGGTGAACAGCCGCGACTGGACGTCCTCCGGGAGGTTCAGATACTGGCGGCTCTGCACCGTCACGACCTGCTGCCGCCGGTTGTTGCCCTGTGTGGCGTTCTTCCACACGATCTGCTGCCCGTCCTCGGTCCAGCGGCCGTCGTAGATCGTGATGGTGACCCGTTGCCCCATGAGGTGGTCGAGGAGCAGGGCGAAGGCCAGCCCGACGGGCCCGCCGCCGGAGACGGTGACGTGCAGGACCTGCTCCGGTTCGATGTCCGGAACCGGCGGGCGGAACCGCTGCATCAGGGAGGTGTTCACGACCGTCTCGGAGTCGTCGAACGCCTCGAAGCGGAACGTCTCCCCTCCGATGGCGATCGTGTCGCCGGGCCGGAGCACATGCGTGGTGACGCGCCTGCCGTTGACCAGCGTCCCGTTGCTGCTGCCCCGGTCGAGTAGCACGTAGCCCTCGGCCTCGCGGCGCACCTCCGCGTGGAAGCGGGAGGCCCTCTCACTCGTGATCACCACACTGTTGTCGCCTCTGCGACCGAAGGTGATCGGCTTGTCGTCGATCGGGAAACGCTGACCGGCAAGGGGACCCTCATGCCCGACTATCGCAGGTGGCATCGGTTTACCCCCTTTCCCTCGGAATCACCGATGCGATCATTTATCGTGACATGCTTCCCGGCTGCTGCAAAGGTCCCAGTCAGGAAGGGCGACCACCCCCGTGCCGGCGAGGCGGGCGCCGTCGCGCCCTTCGCCCCTGCACCGCCGGACCGGTTCCATCCGATGTGCTCACTGCGTGATGAGGAACCCGTTGTGGTCGCGGGCCACCCCGCCGGCGCGGGCGGCGATCGCGAGGGCGGCCCGACGGGCGGCGGCGGGAACCTCCGTGCCGTAGCCGCCGTCCGCCGACAGCTCGTACGTCACGTCGTCGGCGTCCCACTCGGTGACGAAGACCTCGATCGGGCTCTCGGCGCTGGTCAGCAGCGTCGTTCCCGCCTCGGTCACCGCCGCGACGACCAGGCCGGGCACGTCGTCCGCGAGCAGGCCGATCACCTCGTCCACCGGGACGGGCCGTCCGCCGGTGACCTCGGCCAAGTCCTCCGGGGGCTCCTGGCACTCCGGGTGCTCCCGGCCGCCGAGCCGCTCGGCCAGCCCCCGCACGAGCAGGCTCGGCCGGGCGAAGTCGCCGCCCGCCTCGCTGTCGATGGTGCGGGCGAAGAACGCGGCCCCCCAGCCCGCCGGAAGCCCCGCCCTGGCCGCCAGCTCCGGGGTCAGCTCGATCGGCCCGCGCAGCTCGACGTTCTCGCCGATCTTGAAGCCTCGCCCGTACGGCCCGGCCTGCGGGTCGTGCAGCCGCACCGTCTCCAGCACGGTCGCGGGATCGGGCGCGTACGGCAGCAGCAGCGTCGGCCCCCTGCGCAGCCGCCGGGCCAGGAAGAAATCGGAGATGACACCCATGCGGCCACTGTTCCGCCCGCCACTTGTGGCCGTCTTGGAACCAGGTTGCCCCGCCGGGCGGCTAGGCGTACGCGATCTGGCGCATCCTCGCGCAGATCCCGCCGGGATCGCCCAGGTAGCGCCAGGGGGTCTCGGTCACCAGATCGCCGAGCGCCTCGAACCGCTCCCTGGCCGCGACGTGGTCGCCCGCCAGGACGAAGGCGCAGGCGAACACGTTGTGGTCCTCCGGCCAGCCCGGCCGCCGCCGGTAGGCCGGGTGCCGCACGGAGCGGTCGGCGGCGGCGCGCAGCTCGGCCCTGACGTCGGGCCGCGCCATGTACTCGTCGTCCTCGCCCCTGTCCAGTGACAGCCACTTCTCCAGGTGCGCCTCGGCGACGAGCCTGCCCAGCGGGCTTCCCGGAGGAGCATCCGCCACGGTCCGCCGGGCGAAGGCGAACATCTCCTCCTCGCTGCCGAACCATTTCGCGCACAGCCACTGCAGCATCTGCGCGTGGGTGTGCAGGTGCCCGGGGTGCCGGCTCGTCGCCGCGTGGAAGCGCCGCAGCGCCTCCTCCCGCCCCACCTGGCGGCCCCGCGCGGAGACGACGAGGAACGACCACGCCGCCACGTCGTCAGGATCGCGCTCGACGACCTCGTCGAGGCAGTCCTCGGCCATCTTGAGGCGCCGGTGGAACTCGCGGAACTGCTGGTCGCTGGTCTGATCCGCCGTGGCGGCGCCGCGGGCCTCCCACGCCCACCTGATCCCGTGCGCGCCTTTCACCAGGAGCGGCAGCGTGGAGCCCGGCTCGGCCGCGATCCATTCGTCGGCCCAGTCCTGCACGCCTTTCACCGATCCGCAGACGTTCAGGTAGAAGGCCCGGTCGTCCGGGTCGCTGACGGACCGGAGGAAGGACCCGGCGGAACGCCAGTCGCGGGCCGCCAGCACCGACCGCAGCCCCGCGGCGCCCGGATCGCCCATTGAAGGGTCGATATCGATATTTACACGTCTTCTCTGGAAAAGGCGGAAAGGCATGCGGCGAATGGTACATAAATAGCCGATCAGCTCAATCGAGAGTGTGTGAACGGATGAACACCATACGGGCCGGGTTCAGCCTGGCCATGCTCGCGGGATTCTTCGTGCTGGCGGCCGTGCAGGTCGCCGGGCTCGTGGCGCTCGTCGTGCTGCTGTCCACGGTGATGGCCGGGCTCGTCGCGGTGAAGCTGCTGTGGCCGATCTTCGCCGCCACCACCTGGGCGGTCGGCCGCGGCGTGTGGCGGGCGGTGCGCTCCCGGCCGGAGCCGCCCACAGGCCTGCCGCTGCCCGCCGACCGGGCGCCGATGCTGTGGGCGACCGTCCGCGAGCTGGCGGCGGAGGCGCGCACCCGGATACCAGAGGAGATCTGGCTGACCGCGGAGGTCAACGCCGCCGTGCAGGAGGAGTCGCGTCTCCTCGGGCTCGCCGGGGGACGCCGCCGCCTCTACGTCGGGCTGCCGCTGCTGCAGACCATGACGGTGGGGCAGATGCGGGCCGTGCTCGCGCACGAGCTCGGGCACTACTCCGCACGCCACACCCGCCTGTCCGCGCCCGCGTACCGGGGCAGGCTGGTCATCGCCCACACCCTTGACCGGATCGGGCCGCACAATCCGGCGGGCTGGCTCTTCCGCGCGTACGCCCGGCTCTACCTCCTGGTCGACCGGGCGGGGTCGCGCCGCCAGGAGCTGGAGGCGGACCTCGCGTCGGCCCGGGCGGCGGGAGCCGACGCGGCGGCCGGCGCGCTGCGCGAGATCCGCGTCCTGGACGCCGCCTGGGACTTCTTCATGGATCAGTACGTCCGTCTCGGCTGGGAGTCCGGATACGCCCCGGCCGACCTGTTCGCCGGGTTCGGCGCGCTGGTGGCGGCACGCCGGGACGAGCTGGACGATCTGCGCGCCCACGAGCCGGACGACAGCGGCACCAGGTGGGACACGCACCCGCCCTTGTCCGAACGGCTCGCCGCCCTCACGGCCGCGCCCCGCATGGCGGCGCCGCTCGACACCCGGCCCGCGGCGATGCTGCTCGCGGACATCGCCGAGGCCGGGCGCGCGCTGCAGCAGGTGGCGATCGACAGCGGAGAGCGCGCCCTGCTGCCCTGGCCCGAGCTCACCGCGGCGGCCCTCGCCGCGCAGCTCCAGCGCGAGGCCGACGCGATCTTCCGTGTGATCGCCCGTACGACCGGGAGACCCGCGGCCGGGCCGGCCGACGTGGTCGACTCCATCGCGGCCGGGCAGCTCACGACGATCGCGCAGCCCTTCTTCCCGACCGCCACCCGGCGGGAGGTGGGCCCGCTGTTCGCCGAACCGCTGGAGACCCTGCTCAGGCTCGCCGCGCTGCGGTCCGGTGTCGCGCGGTGGTGGCACTCCTGGAGCGGCCCGGCGGAGTTCCGCGGCGTACGGGGCGACGAGCTGCCGCTGGGGAAGATCGCGACGCTCGCGGTCACGCCGGGCGGCCTGCAGGCGGCCCTCGCAGAGCTGGCCGCGCTCGGCGTCGACGTCCGGCGGGCGGCACCGGCCGACACGGCCCCGAGCACCTTCGGCTCCGCCTTGGTCGGCGGCCTGGCGAACGTGCGCGCGGACGGGGTCGAGCACGACCTGTTCGTGCTGACCACCGGGCTCGTCCTGGTCGCGAACCCCGGCAAGTCGGACAACGGGCGGCAGCGCATGCGAGACCTGCTCGGCACGACGACCGCCGTGAGCCTGGCCGAGCGGAACCGGTTCGTCGCCTTCGAGGAGATCGAGAGCGCCCGGATCGGCAAGCAGATCCCGCTCGACGCCGAACTCGTGCTCTACAGCGGCGCGACCCTGCGGCTGCGGGAACGGTGGAGCAGCGACGAACTGGACGACGACAGCCGCAAGCGCCTCGTCTCCCTGCTCGAGAACGTCTGAGCGGCTACCGTGCGGCCGAGCCGCGGACCTGGAGGGTGGCCAGCAGCGCCGTGCTGGCCTGCGCGATCTCCTCGACCGCTCGGTCGAACGCCTCGGCGTTGTGCGCGGCGGGCGCGCGGAAGCCGGAGATCTTGCGGACGTACTGGAGGGCCGCCGCCCGGATGTCCTCCTCGGTCACCTCGTCGGTGAAGGGCGGGCGCAGGGTCTTGATGCTTCGGCACATGACCCCATACTGACCGATCCGAGGACCGGTCAGGGGTGCAGAACGGCCAGGCCGAAGTCCTCGGCCACCTTGCGCAGCATCGCGGCCAGCTCCTCGCGGTCGATCGCGTCGATGCGCTCGGCGGGACCGGACACCGACATCGCCGCGAACGCCCGCCCGCCGTCGTGGACCGGCACGGCCATGCAGTGGACCCCGCTCTCCTCCTCGCCCAGGTCGAGCGCGTACCCCCGGGCGCGCACCCGGTCGAGCTCCTCCAGCAGCTCGCCGACCGCCGTGATCGTCCGGTCCGTACGGCGGGGCAGCCCGGTGCGCCGGAACACCGCCTCCGCGTCCTCCCGCCCGGCCAGCAGGGCCTTGCCGACGGCCGTGCTGTGCGGCAGCACCCGGCGGCCGACCTCGGCGAACATCCGCAGCCTGCGCGGCGAGGGCACCTGGGCCACGTAGACGACGTAGTCGCCCTCCAGCACCGCGAGGTTGGCGGTCTCGCCCGACAGCTCCACGAGCCTCGCGAGATAGGGCTCGGCCCAGACCGCGAGCATCCGCTCGGCCACGCCGCCGATCCGCACGAGCGCGCCGCCGAGGGCGTAGCGCCGGTCGGACTCCTGCCGGACGTATCCGCGGGCCAGCAGCGTCTGTAACAGCCGGTGGATCGTCCCGTACGGCAGGCCGGTCGTGGCGGCGATCTCCGACAGACCGGCCTGGCCGCCGTGCTCCGACAGTGCCTCCAGCACGTCCAGCGCCCGGTCGACGCTCTGCACGCTCACCGCGCCCTCCTCCTCGGCGGTGTCATCCTCAACGCGGGGACCGCCCCAGCATGCCGGGTTCCAGTCCGCGCAGCGAGGCGTCGAGCACCTCGGCCGTGTGCGCGACCCGGATCTCGCCCTTGCCCGCCCTGCGCACGGCGGCCGCGATCTGCATCGTGCATCCCGGGTTGGCCGACACCAGCACGTCGGCGCCGGCGGCGAGCACCCGCTCGGCCTTGCGGTCGCCCAGCTGTCTGGCCGCCTCGGGCTGCACGAGGTTGTAGGTGCCCGCGGACCCGCAGCAGATCGCGGCCTCCTCGACCTCCCGCAGCTCCAGCTCCGGAATCGCGCGCAGCAGCTCGCGCGGCTGCGCGCGCACGCCCTGGGCGTGGGCCAGATGACAGGCGTCGTGATAGGCGACCGTGACCGGCAGCGGATGGCGTTCGGCGACCGGACCCAGTTCGGCCAGGAACTCCGCCAGGTCGCGGGTCCGCAGCGCCTCGGCGCGGGCCGCCCAGCCGGGCTCGCCGGCCAGCACCTCGGCGTAGTCCTTCATGCTCGATCCGCAGCCCGCCGCGTTCACCACCACGGCGTCCACGGCGGCCCGTTCGAAGGTGGCGATCGTGCGGCGGGCGAACCTGCGCGCCTCGGCCTCGCGGCCCGAGTGCAGCGACAGCGCCCCGCAGCAGCCCTGCCGCGGCGGGATCACCACGTCGCACCCCTCGAGCGCGAGCACCCGGGCCGTCGCCGCGTTGACCTGCGGGAAGAACTCGCCCTGCACGCAGCCGGTGAGCAGCCCGACCCGCGCCCTGCGGCGTCGCCTCGCCCGCACCAGCGGCGGCAGCCTTATGGGCCGGGGGACGCGGGGGGCGAGCTCGGCCATCGCGCCGAGAGAGGGGTGCACCTGCTCGAGGAACGGCTGCAGGCGCCTGCTCAGCCGCATCGGCAGCCGCATCGCCCGCAGCCTGCGCCGGTAGGGGAACAGCGCGAACACCAGCGCCCGGATCGCGCGCTCGTCGGGGCGGCGCACGTGCTCACGCTCGACGACCGCGCGGGTCTGCTCGATCAGCCGGTCGTACCGGACGCCCGACGGGCAGGCGGTGACGCACGCCATGCAGCCCAGGCAGGCGTCGAAGTGGCCGGCCATCGCGTCGGTGAGCGGCGTGCCCTCGACGTGCTGCCCCATGAGGTGGATGCGCCCGCGCGGGGAGTCCATCTCCTCGCCCCACAGCACGTACGTCGGGCAGGTGGGCAGGCAGAACCCACAGTGGACGCAGTCTCTGATCAGCTCGGGATCCATCAGATGCCTCCGACGAAACGACCGGGGGAGAGCCGGCGATCGGGGTCGAACCGCTCCTTGACCCGGCGCATCAGGTGGAGCGCGCCGGCATGCCCCCACCGGTCCAGGCGGCGCGCGGCCTCCGGAGGCGCGGCGAGCACGACGACGCGCCCGCCGAACATCCCCTCGGCGTCGTCGCGCACCAGGCCGGTGAACCCGGCGATCTCATGGGGCAGGCCCCGCAGACCGATGTGCAGGGTCCCGGCGGCGAGCGAGCCGCGGATCGCCGGCCGCGCCCCCGACGCGTCGGCGGCCTGCCGCATAACGGGGAGCAGGTGCGGAAGGGAGGAGACGCCGATCCTGAGCTCCAGCAGCGTGTCGTCGTCCGACGAGGGAAGCCGGTTCCACCAGGGCGGCGGCTCCTCGGCCACCTCCGCCGTGCCGCCCATCGGTTCGCCCATCAGCTCACACAGCGTCTTGCCGCGCTCGGCCGCGGCGGCGCCCTCCACGAGGATCGCCACCGTGCAGGGGCCCTCCACGTCGGGCCAGTCGATCTCCACCGCGCTCGGCTCCAGCGGCGACTCGGTCACCGCGGGGACCGCCGTCAGCAGGACGTCGGCCGCCGACATGACCTGCCCGGTCTCGGTCACCGGCCGTTCGACGGTCGCCGTCACCCAGGCGCGGGCGGCGGGCAGGGGATGGAGGCGGAACGTCGCGTCCGCGATGATCCCGAGCGTGCCGTACGAACCGGTGAACAGCTTGCCGAGGTCGTATCCGGCGACGTTCTTGACGACCTTCCCGCCCGACTTGGCGATCGTGCCGTCGGCGAGCACGACCGTGACGCCGATGAGCAGGTCGCGGGCCGTGCCGTGGCGGAACCTGCGCGGCCCGGCGATGCCGGTGGCAAGCAGCCCGCCGACCGTGGTGCCCGGCACGGGCACGTCGAGCGCGAGCTCCTGACCTTCCTCGGCGAGAGCGCGCGCCAGCGCCTCCACGGTCACCCCGGCCTGCGCCCGGACGACCAGGTCGCCCGCGGCGTGCTCCGGCACCCGGTTCAGGCAGCACAGGTCGACGAGCACGTCGCAGCGGTCGGGCTTGGCGCCCCAGTGCAGCTTGGTGCCGCCGCCCGTCGCGACGGCGGCCAGGTCGTGCGCGGCGCACACCCGCATCACGACCGCGATCTCCTCGGCCGACTCGGGCAGCGCCACCCAGCGCGGCCGCACTCCCGCGACCTCGTCCCCGTCGCCGGCCGCGCGCACGGTCACGCCGGTCGCCTCCAGCGCGTCCCCGACGTCCCGCGTGTCCATCAGAACTGCTCCGCCAATCCGGCTTCGACCAGGGGATGGGCGCCCCTGCGCACTCCCGGCACCTCGCCGCACAGGCGGGGGGTGGGGAAGACCTTGCCCGGGTTGGCCAGCCCCCGGGGATCGAACGCGCACCGCACGAGCTGCATGGTGTCGAGGTCGTCGCCGGTGAACATCCGGGGCATGTAGCGGGCCTTGTCCACGCCGACTCCGTGCTCCCCGGTGATCGACCCGCCGTGCTCGACGCACAGGTCGAGGATGCGCCCGCTGACGGCCTCGGCGCGCTCGGCCTCGCCCGGCACGGAGTCGTCGAACAGCACGAGGGGATGCAGGTTGCCGTCGCCCGCGTGGAAGACGTTGGCCACCCGGATGCCGTACTCCTCCTGCAGCCGGTCGATCCCCGCGAGCACGCGTGGCAGCGCGGTCCGCGGCACCACGCCGTCCTGCACGATGTAGGCCGGGCTGATCCGGCCCACGGCGGCGAACGCCGACTTGCGGCCCTTCCAGATGGCCGCCCGCTCCTCGGCGGAGGCGGCCACCCGGATCTCGAAGGCGCCGCTGTCGCGGCAGATCCGCTCCACGGCCGCGAACTGGTGCTCCACCTCGGCGCGCGGGCCGTCCAGCTCGACCACCAGTACGGCACCCGCCCCGGCGGGGTAGCGGCAGTGCACGGCGGCCTCGGCCGCCTCGATCGCCAGCGCGTCCATCATCTCGATCGCGGCGGGCACGACGCCCGCCGCGATGATCGCCGACACGGCGTGCCCGCCGGCCTCGATGCCGGTGAAGGCGGCGAGCAGGGTCGTGACCGCCTCGGGCGCCCGCGACAGCCGTACGGTGATCTTGGTGGCGATGCCGAGCGTGCCCTCGGAGCCGATGAACGCGCCGAGCAGGTCGTAGCCGGGGTCCTGAGCGGACAGCTCCACGATCTCCCCGTCCGGCGTGACGATCTCGGCGGCGAGCACGTGGTTGACCGTGAAGCCGTACTTGAGGCAGTGCGCGCCGCCCGAGTTCTCCGCCACGTTGCCGCCGATCGAGCAGACCTGCTGGCTGGAGGGGTCGGGGGCGTAGTAGTACCCCTGGCCGCGGACCGCCTCGGTGATCGCCAGGTTCGTCACCCCGGGCTCCACCACGGCCCGGCGGTTCGGAATGTCGATCTCGACGATCCGCCGCATGCGGGAGGTGACGATCAGCACGCCGTCCGTGCGGGGGAGGGCGCCGCCCGACAGGCCGGTGCCCGCCCCGCGGGCGACGAACGGCACGCCGTGCTCGCCGCACAGCCGCACCACCGCGGCGATCTGCTCGGCCCCCTCGGGCAGCACGACCACCCCGGGGGTCGCCCGGTGGTGGGTCAGCCCGTCGCACTCGTAGGTGCGCAGCCGTACGGGGTCGGTGATGACGGCGTCCGGCGGGAGCACGGCCGCCAGCCGTGCCGTCAGCCGTTCGAGCTCGGACATCGGCTCCCGCTTCCCCTCACATCGTCACGGCATCCGTTCGTACGCCGGAAGCGTAAGGAACTCCGCGAAGTCGTCGTCAAGAGCGACCTCCTTGAACAGCGCCGTGGCCTGCGCGTAGAGCTTCTCGTCGTAGCCCGGCCCGGCGGCGATCCCGGCCAGCTCCTCCTCGATGATCCGCTCGACGAGCTCCCGTGTCACCACCGCGCCGGTGTCGGCCAGCGTGATGTCGTTGTGGATCCACTGCCAGACCTGCGAGCGGGAGATCTCCGCGGTCGCGGCGTCCTCCATCAGGTTGTGGATCGCCGCGGCGCCGTTGCCGCCCATCCAGGCCGCCAGGTAGCGCAGGCCGACGTCCACGTTGCTGCGCAGCCCGGCCTCGGTGATCTCGCCCGGGGTCTTGGACACCGACAGCAGGTCCTCGGCCGTGACGTTGACGTCCTCACGCTGCCGGTCGAGCTGGTTGGGCCGGTCGCCGAGCACGCCGTCGAACACCTCGCGGCAGATCGGCACGAGGTCGGGGTGGGCCACCCAGGAGCCGTCGAAGCCGTCGCCGGACTCGCGGGTCTTGTCGGCCCGCACCTTCTCCAGCGCGACCTTGTTGACCTCGGGGTCGCGGCGGGAGGGGATGAAGGCCGCCATGCCGCCGATCGCGTGCGCGCCGCGCTTGTGACAGGTGCGCACCAGCAGTTCGGTGTAGGCCCGCATGAACGGCGCGGTCATCGTCACCGCGTTGCGCTCGGGCAGCAGGAACTCCCGCCCCCGGGTGCGGAACTTCTTGATGACGCTGAACAGGTAGTCCCAGCGGCCGGCGTTGAGCCCCGCGGAGTGCTCGCGCAGCTCGTAGAGGATCTCCTCCATCTCGAACGCGGCCGGGTAGGTCTCGATGAGCACGGTCGCCCGGATCGTCCCCCGGGGGACGCCGAGCAGTTCCTGGGCCCGGACGAACACGTCGTTCCAGAGCCGCGCCTCCAGGTGCGACTCCATCTTCGGCAGGTAGAAGTACGGCCCGCGGCCCTTGCCGATCTGCCGCTTGGCGCAGTGGAAGAAGTAGAGGCCGAAGTCGAGCAGCGACGCCGACATGCGCGCGCCGTCCACCAGGATGTGCTTCTCCGGCAGGTGCCAGCCGCGCGGGCGGACCACGATCGTGGCCAGCTCCTCGTCCGGCCGCAGCGCGTACGTCTTGCCGCCGGCCTCGAAGTCGATCGCACGGTCGAGCGCGTCGCGCAGGTTGAGCTGCCCGTTGATCGTGTTCTCCCAGGTCGGCGAGTTGGCGTCCTCGAAGTCGGCCAGCCAGACCTTGGCACCGGAGTTGAGCGCGTTGATCGTCATCTTGCGGTCGACAGGACCGGTGATCTCGACCCGGCGGTCCTCCAGCCCCGGAGCGGGCGGGGCGACCCGCCACTCGGACTCGCGGACGTGGGCGGTCTCGGGAAGGAAATCGAGCATGCCGCCCGCGGACAGGTCCTCCTGCCGCGCCTGACGCGCGGCGAGCAGTTCTCTGCGCCTGGGGTCGAACTCGCGCTGCAAGGTGGCCACGAAGCCGAGGGCCTCGGGAGTGAGGATCTCGTCGAACCGGTCCAGCAGGGGGCCCTTGATCTCGACGTCTTCCGTCATTTTCCACCTTCCGGAAAAATAGTTCTGAATCGTGGAATCGACGCTACTTCAGGAGGCGGCCGGGGGTCAACGCAAGGGGTTCCTCAGGGGCCGGTCCGGGGATTCCCCGATGAGAGACGCGGCACGCATGGCCGAAGATCGGGGGCATGAGACACAAGACGATGGCCGTCGCGGGGGCCGTTCTGGGCATGAGCCTCGTCGCCACGGCCTGCGACGTGCGGATCGGCTTCGGCGGGCAGGAGGCCGTGGAGTCCTACAACGTGACGGACAAGGTGACCGTGCTCGACGCCCGCACCGGGTCGGGCGACGTCGTGGTAAACGAGAGCGACAGGTCCGGCGTGCACGTCACTGAGACCCTGCACTGGCGCGGGGACAAGCCCGCGAACGGCCATTCCGTCGACGGTGACACGCTCACGCTGGCGTACAAGTGCGGCAACTGCTCGGTGGACTACGAGGTGGAGGTGCCGCGCGGGCTCACCATGAAGATCGACAGCGGGTCGGGAGACATCACGCTGCGCGACCTGACCGGCCAGGTGAACGCATCCACCGGCTCGGGCGACGTCGACGCGCGGGGGCTCGCCGCCACGCAGGTCAACACCCGCACGGGCTCGGGGGACATCACGCTCAGGTTCTCGGCCGTCCCTGCCGACGTGCAGGCCGTGACCGGATCGGGCGACGGCCGGCTCTGGCTGCCGAACGGCGCCTACAACGTGAACGCGTCGACGGGGACCGGCAACCGCAAGATCGAGGTCCTGGACGACGACTCGGCGCCGCACCTGATCACGGTCAGGACCGGATCGGGCGACGCCGAGGTGCACAAGCTGTGATCGCCGTCAGGCGAGCACCGGCTGGTTGGAACGGAAGACGCCGTCGGGGTCGCGCCGGCGCTTGATCTCGCGCAGCCGGGCCAGCGTGTCCGCGTCGAACGCGGAGGCGGCCGTCTCGCCGCCGTTCAGGTAGGTGAACGGCTTGCGCCCGGTCGTGTGCGGCGCCATCGCCCCGGCGATCTCCGCCATCCGCGCGGTGACCGCCTGCCCGCCCTCCGGCGACATGACCGGCCCGATCATGCCCAGCAGGTACGGCTCGTCGATGTGCCCGCACGCCCCGCCGCCGTCGGCGGGCCGGCTCAGCGCGCCGCCCAGGTGGCGCACCTGCACCGTGCCCAAGGGGGCGACGCCGTCCACGGCCGCGAGCAGATCGTCCGCCACGGCGTCGCCGAGCCCGGTCAGCAGTTCGGCGCGGCCCGCGCCGGGCACCGGCTGCGTCGGCTCGGCGCAGATGCCGCCCAGGGCCTCCAGGGGCATCGCCGCGCGTCTGTCGCTCAGCACGCCGGGGATGTCCTCGAACCGCCGCAGCAGGTCGCGCCCCTCCTCCTCGCCGCCCAGGAACGTCGAGTCCACCGCGACCGCGGAGAGCCCGCGCAGCGGCTCGGGCACCTGGGGCGCCGGCGGGAACTTCACCATCGCGAACCAGACGGTCAGCTCCGCGGGCGCCGCCGCGGTCACCTCGCGGTAGGCGGCGAGCACGTCGGGCGTCCGCTCGGCGGGCCACAGCATGCGCCCGCCGTACAGCAGCGGCGCCGGGTGCAGGTCCAGCTCCACCGCCGTCACCAGTGCGAAGTCGCCCCCGCCGCCGCGTAGCGCCCAGAACAGGTCGGGGTCGGAGCCGGCCGTGACGCGGGCCTGTACGCCGTCGGCGCCGACCACCTCGAAGGCGCGTACGGCGCCGGCCGCCCAGCCGTGCCTGCGGGCGAACCACCCGAGCCCGCCGCCCAGGGTGTAGCCGGTGACGCTGACGACGGGAGAGCCGCCGGGCAGGCCGGTGAGCCCGTGCTTGCCGGTCGCCGTCAGCAGCTCGCCCCACTGCACACCGGCCTCGACGCGAGCGGTCCGCCGCTCCGGCAGGACCTCCACGCCGCGCAACCGCCCGGTGCGCAGCAGGATCGTCCCGTCGAGGCGGGTCGTGGCGCCGTGCCCGCTCGGCTGCACCGCGACGGAGAGGCCGGCCAGCCTCGCACAGCGGACCGCGGCGGCGGCGTCGGCCGCGTCCTCGACCTCCACGACCGCGGCCACCCGCTGGTCGACCGCCCGGTTCCACGGCAGTCGCGCGGCCTCGAAGCCGTCGTCGCCGGGGACGAGGACCTGCCCGCGTACCGCACGGCGAAGGTCGGTTCCCAGGGTTGTCACGCTCTCCTCCTGCTGCCTCCGGCGGCGCCGGACGGCCCCGCTCGTGATCAACCCTGCTACATCCCGTCTGCCGATGATTGGTAATCGGCACGGAAAGGTCCTGTCCCACAGGAATCCGAATTCCTGGACATGCATGGCGATGGATCTTCTCCTGCACTACGCGCCCCGGGCCCACGAGATCCATTTACGCCTGGAGCTGGACCACTGCGGGCCGGTGTGCCCGGCTCATGGCAGAACTGGGCGCATAAGAGAGTGCGTACGTCCCGGGGGTCGTGTCACCATCGACGGGAGGCATCCGGGGCCGGGAAGGCATCGGGGTGTCCGACTGTTCTGTCTAGTAGAGATGACATATATGCGAAACGAGCCCGAAGACCTTGCCGTGGGCGATTACGAACTGGAAGAGCGCCAGGCGCTCCGCCGCGTAGCGGGTCTGTCGACAGAGCTCGAAGACATCACCGAAGTCGAGTACCGGCAGCTGCGGCTGGAGCGGGTCGTCCTGGTCGGCGTCTGGGCGGGCGGCACCGCGCTGGACGCGGAGAACTCGCTGCAGGAGCTGAAGCTGCTGGCCGAAACCGCCGGATCGCAGGTGCTGGAGGGCCTTATCCAGCGTCGCGACCGGCCCGACCCCGCCACCTACATCGGATCGGGCAAGGCGATCGAGCTGCGGGACATCGTGGCCGCCAGCGGCGCCGACACCGTGATCTGCGACGGCGAGCTGACCCCCGGCCAGCTCCGCCAGCTCGAAGAGATCGTGAAGGTCAAGGTCATCGACCGGACCGCGCTGATCCTCGACATCTTCGCTCAGCACGCCAAGAGCCGCGAGGGCAAGGCGCAGGTCGAGCTGGCGCAGCTGCAGTACCTGCTGCCGCGCCTGCGAGGCTGGGGTGGCAACCTGTCCCGCCAGGTCGGCGGTCGCGCCGCCGGCGGCGTCGGCATCGGCGGCCGCGGCCCCGGTGAGACCAAGATCGAGCTGGACCGGCGGCGGATCCGCGAGCGGATGGCCAAGCTGCGGCGGCAGATCAAGGAGATGTCGACCGCGCGGCAGACCATGCGGCACCGGCGGCAGGCCCGCGAGGTGCCGGCCGTGGCGATCGCCGGTTACACCAACGCCGGCAAGTCGTCGCTGCTCAACCGGCTGACCGGCGCCGGTGTGCTGGTCGAGGACGCGCTGTTCGCGACCCTCGACCCCACGGTGCGCAGGGCCCGCACGCCCGAGGGCCGGCTGTTCACGCTGGCCGACACGGTCGGTTTCGTACGGCACCTGCCCCACCAGCTCGTCGAGGCGTTCCGCTCGACGCTGGAGGAGGTGGCCGACGCCGACCTGATCCTCCACGTGGTGGACGGGTCGCACGCCGACCCCGAGTCGCAGATCGCGGCCGTCCGCGAGGTGCTGGCCGAGATCGAGGGCGCGCGGGACATCCCGGAGATCGTGGTCGTCAACAAGGCCGACGCCGCCGACCCCGTCGTGCTGACCCGGCTGACGATGAAGGAGCGGCACAGCGTCGTCGTCTCCGCCCGCACCGGGGCCGGGATCGGCGAGCTGATGTCCATGATCGAGCGGGAGCTGCCCCGCCTCGACCACGAGGTCAGGGTGCTGGTGCCGTACGACAGGGGCGACCTGATCGCGCGGGCGCACAGCGAGGGCGAGGTCCTGTCGCTGGAGCACACCGGTGACGGCACGGTCCTGCACGCCCGGGTCTTCGCCGGCCTGTACGCGGAGCTGGACCGGGTGGCGAAGCCCGTCGAGACCGTCTGACGCCTCTCATCGGCGGGCCGCCTTCCGCGTGTCGGTGGCCCGCCGGCGGTTGCCCTTGCTACGATAAGGAAAGCCTAATGGGACCTTATGGCGTGGGTAACAACATGACACCAGGCAGTGCGGTCACCCTTTCCAAGGCGTTCGCGGACATGGGATCGGTCTCGTCGATCCTGATCTCGCCGCAGCGTGTGAGACGACTGATGCGTCGCGATGCACATGAGACCGGCGTACGTTTCTGTCGCTAACCCTGTACATCAAGCCCACCCGTGAAATACCGTAACTGAACTGAATCGCCCGGGTTCGAGATCCCGGCGGTAGTGTCATCGCACAACATCGGTGCGCGATGAGGCAGGAGACCCCCCAATGACGTCCGGACACGAAGCGGACCCGGCGGGCCAGGCGCCCGCAAGCGGGGGCCGTACGTCGTCCCGGGGTGTTTGGCAGGTGGTCCGATGACCGTTCGCCTTCTCACCAACATCGGCCGGCTCTGGACCGGGCACGATGTGTGCAGCAACGCCGCGATCCTGGTGCACAACGACCGGATCGCGTGGGTCGGCCGTGCCGCCGACCTCCCGCAGAGCGTTCCCGGCGTCGTCGACGACATCGTCGACGTCGACCACGTGGAGAACCTCGGCGGTGCGCTCGTCACGCCCGGCCTCATCGACGCGCACACCCACCCCGTGTACGCCGGCAACCGCTATGCGGAGATGGCGATGCGCTCCGGCGGGTCCAGCGCCTCGGCCATCGCGGCGGCGGGTGGCGGCATCGGCTCGACCGTCACCGTGACACGAGGCACCGACCCCTGGACGCTGTGCAACGGGGTCCGCGAGCGGCTGCGCGAGTGGCTGCTCGGCGGCACCACGACCGTCGAGGCCAAGACCGGCTACCACCTGACCCGCGACGGCGAACTGGCCGACGTGCGGCTGCTGCGCGAGCTCGAGAAAGAGCCGATGATGCCGCGGGTCCACGTCACGTTCATGGCCGCCCACGTGGTGCCGCCGGAATACTTCGGCCGCCAGCGCGACTACGTCGAGGCCGTGGCCTCCTGGTGCGCGGACGCCGCGGGCGCCGGGGCCGACAGCGTGGACGTCTACTGCGACGACGGCCACTTCACCGCAGAGGAGGCCCGCTGGGTGCTGGCCTCCGGCCGCAACGTCGGGCTGCTGCCGCGCATCCACGCGGGCGCCTACAACCGGCGCGGCGCCGTCCAGCTCGCGGCCGAGATGGGCTGCGCCTCCGCCGACCTGCTCCACCACGCCTCGGACGAGGACGTCGCCCTGATGGCGAGATACGGCGTGCCCGCCGTCGTCTGCCCGGGCGCGGCCCTGCAGGTGGGCCACCTCCCGCCGGTGCGCCGGTTGCTGGCCCAGGGCGTCCCGATCGCGCTCGGCAGCGACCACAACCCCGGCCACTGCGGCATCACCTCGATGTCCCTGGTCATCAGCCTCGCGGTGGCGGCGTTCGGGATGAGCGTCGGAGACGCCCTGCGGGCCGCCACGCTGGGCGGCGCCCAGGTTCTCGGCGCTCCCGACCGCGGCATCCTCGCTCCCGGTCGCCTGGCCGACATCGTCCAGTGGGACGCCGACCACGAGGGCGCGTTCGCCTGGTCGTTCGGCCTCAAGCCGCGTCGTGTCTGGCGGGGCGGCGTACCGGTCCAGTGACGGCCCGGACCGTCGGCCCGGACCATCGACCCGGGCCATCGGCTCGGCCCTGAAGGTTCACGAAAGGGTTGCCGGGCGATCACCCGCGGGTAATCTCGCGTTATGTCACCATCTGTCGCTGTCGTCACCGATTCCACGGCGTACCTCGGCGCCGAGGCGACCGGCAGATGGAACATCACCGTCGTGCCGGTTCAAGTGATCCTGGGTGATCGCGAGATCGACGACGTGACCCCGTTCGACGCCGGTCTTCTCGCGCACGCCCTCAAGGACCGCTCGCCGATCCTCACCTCGCGCCCGGCTCCCGAGCGCTTCGCGGACGCCTACCGGCGGGCCGCCGCGAACGGCGCCACCGCGATCGTCTCCGTCCACCTGTCCGGCGCGCTGTCCGGCACCGCGGACTCCGCGCGTCTGGCCGCGCGTGAAGCCCCCGTGCCGGTCGAGGTCGTCGACAGCGGGTCGATCGCCATGGGACTCGGCTTCGCCGTGCTGGCCGCCGCGGGAGCGGCCGTGTCGGGGGCCCCGGCCGCCGAGGTGGCCGACGTGGCCCGGCGGCGGGCGGCTGCCGCGAGCACGTTCTTCTACGTCGAGACGCTCGACTACCTGCGGCACGGCGGCCGCATCGGCCGGGTGGCCGGCCTCCTGGGATCAGCGCTGTCGATCAAACCGCTGCTGCGCATGGCCGACGGCGAGATCGGGGTGCTGGAGAAGGTCCGCACCGGCAGCCGCGCCCTCGCCCGCCTGGAGGACCTGGCCGTCGAAGCGGCCGGGGACCAGCCGGTGGACGTGGCCGTGCAGCACCTGATGGCGGCCGAGCGAGCCGAGGCGCTCACCAAGGGCCTGACCGCCCGGCTGCCCAGGCTCGTACGGATGTGGGTGACCGAGATCGGCCCGGTCCTCGGCGCCCACGTCGGTCCCGGCATGCTCGGCGTCACCGTCGCCCCCGCCGCCGTGACCTGAGCCTCCGGACAGGCTGCACACCACCCTCGCCGCGCTGCGCCTTGCTGCTCGGCGCTCCCGAGCCCCGCAGCGCCGCCCCGAGCCGGGCCTCCGCCCCGCTGCGCCGCCGTGCCCGCTTACTCCCATGCCTGAGGGGCCCTCGCCTGGTGGGCCGGCCGGAATTCGGGTTGTCCACAGAATCGCGTTCGGCAGCGTGCGGGGCCTCGGTATGTCCCTACCGTCCATGGCGTGCGAAGCAAGGAGTCTCGCGGGGCCGCACGCGGCATCGTCGGCGAGTCCCGCCTGCGCGGGCTGTTGCGTCCGCTCGATCCGGTCCCCCCGTCCGCCCGCCTGCGGTCGACGCCGTCCCCGCCCGGGCCGCCGCCGTCGTTCGGCGCTCCCCACATCGTCCGTACGGAGACCTACGTGCCCGAGCATCCGACGGGGGCCGATGACGGCCCTTACCACGAGAAGATCTTCGACCTGCCCGAGGAGGTCGCCGATCGGTGGGCAGGACGCCCGGACGGGCCGGGGATGTCCGGGCCGGACCTGCGAACGCGCGGACGGGCGGCTCTCGGTCGTGCTCTGCCACGACTTGATCCGGGCATGCCCGGGCTGCGGGTGCTCGTGGCCGCCGGGCTGCTCGCCGCGGTCGTCACCGGGGTTCTGGCGTGGCGGTCGAAGCCGGTGGCCGAGCCCATCGCCCCGCCGCTCCCGGCCGCCGCGGTCCGCGACCTCGGCCCTGCCTCCGATCACGCCTCCGACTCCGCCGCCGGCTCCGACGGGCCGCCGGGCACGGCGTCGCCCGCGTCGGGTACCGGAGCCGATAGCGGGTCGGGTGCGACGGTCTATGCCGCCGGCGCCGGTGGCCCCACGGCCGCCACCCCCGGTTCACCTGCGCGAGTCGTCGTCTATGTGACGGGCAAGGTGCGCAACCCGGGAGTGTTCGTCCTCGCATCCGGCGCACGGGTCGCCGACGCGATCGAGGCTGCGGGAGGTCTGCGGAAGGGCGCGAAACCGGGTGGGATCAACCTGGCGCGGCGTCTGGTGGACGGTGAGCAGATCGTCGCCGGAAGCGCGGCGACGGCCGGTGCGGGCTCCGCTTCCGTTCCTGACTCGAACATAGCGCCGGGAGCAGGGGTGGTGAACCTCAACACCGCCACCGTCGAGCAACTCGACGCGCTGCCCGGTATCGGCGGCGTGATCGCGCAACGGATCGCCGACTACCGGAACGCGCACGGAGGCTTCCAGAGCGTCGACCAGTTGAAGGAGGTCCCAGGCATCGGAGACAGGAAGTTCGCCGAGATGCGCGACAAGGTCTCCGTGTGACCGCCGTCGGTTTCCCCCACGGCCTGCCCGAGGGCCGAAACAGGCGGGGCAGTGACCTGCCGGGCCTGGAGGATCCGGGTCACGAGGAGCCGGGGCACGACGAGCTGGGGTGTGCCGAGCTGGGGTGTGCCGAGATGGGCAGCGGCCCGTCCAGGCGCGATGAGCCGGGGTGTGTCGAGCCGGAGTGTGCCGAGCCGGGGCGCGGCAGGGCGGTCTCCGGCCCGGCGGCGCTGGCCGCTCCAGCGGTGGCCTCCTGGCTCACGGCGCTCGTGCTGCTCGGCTGCCCCGCCGTCGCGGGAGCGGCCGTGGCGCTGGCCGCGACCGTCGCGGGTGCAGTCACATGGGTGACGACGTCGACCGCCGGGCGGCGCGGCAAGCAGCCAGGCAAGGGACTCGCCGGCACGACGGTAGCACCGGGAGCCGCCGCCAGGATCGCACTGGCGGTGCTCGCGTCCACGGCCGTTACGGCCACGGTGACGGCGTTCACGGTCCACAAGGTGACGACCGGGCCGGTTCCGGACCTGGCCCGCCGGAACCTCACGGTGACCGCCGAAGCCGAGATCACCGACGATCCGCGCATCCGGCCGCACCAGGGCGGGGTGTCCCGTCGGGAGACGGTGGTCGTCCGAGCCCGGATGCTGCTGGTGTCGGCCGTTCGGGAGCGGTACGCCGTGGACGTGCCCGTCGTGCTGCTCGGTCCGGCCGACGGCTGGCGTCCGCTGCTGCCGAGCCAGCGGGTCAGGGTGCGCGGGCGGTTGGGCCCGCCGGAGCCGGGCGAGCCGGTCGCGGCCGTGATGCTCGTCCGGGGGCCGCCCGAGCCGATCGGCTCACCCTCGGCGCTTCAGCGCGCGGCAGGGGTGCTGCGGGCGGGTCTGCGTACGGCGAGTGACGTGCTGCCGCACGACCAGCGCGGGCTGCTGCCCGGCCTGGTCGTCGGCGACGTGTCGCGCCTCGACGAGGAGGTGCGGCTCGACCTGGCGACGGCGGGGCTCGGCCACCTCACCGCCGTGTCCGGCACCAACTTGGCGATCGTGGCGGGCGCCGTGCTGGTGTTCGGGCGCCTCGCCGGGCTGCCCCTGGCCCTCCGGGCCGTCGTCGCGGTCATCGCTATGATTGCGTTCTCGGTCGTGGCGAGGCCGTCGCCGAGCGTGCTGCGCGCTCTCGTCATGGGAACCGTCGCCGCCGTGGCACTCGGCACCGGTCGGACGCGGGACGGGGTGGCCGCCCTGTCGGCGACCGTGCTGGGGCTGATCGTGTTCGATCCCGGGCTGGCCCGCCAGTGGGGCTTCGCACTGTCGGTGTTCGCGACCGGCGGCATCCTGGTCCTCGCGCCCCGATGGCGGGACCGCCTGACGGCACGCCGGATGCCCCGCCTGCTCGCCGAGGCCCTGGCCGTGACCGCCGCGGCGCAGGCGGCGGTCACGCCCCTGCTGGTGCTGATGTCCGGGCGCCTCGACCTGGCGGCGATCCCGGCCAACCTCCTCGCGGAGCCCGCGGTGGCGCCCGCGACGGTGCTGGGGTTCGGGGCCGCCGTGGTCGCTCCCGTGAGCATGGACCTGGCCCGGCTGCTGGTGCGCCCTGCCGGGTGGGCGGTGGGCTGGATCATCGCGGTGGCGCAGCGGGCAGCGGACCTTCCGTTCGCGTCGGCGGAGTGGCTCGGGGGAGCGGCGGGTGTGGCCGCGCTGGCGGCGGCGGCCGTCGCGGGATGGTTCGTCCTGCGGGGCCGTGCGCGAAGACGCCTGGTGGCGGCGCTGTCCGCGGGCGCGCTGCTCGCCGCGCTCGTGGCCATGCCGGTGGTGTCGCCCTGGCCGCCGCCGGGATGGCTGCTGGTCGTCTGCGACGTCGGCCAGGGGGACGCCCTGGCGCTGGCGGCCGGTCCCGGCCGGGCCGTGGTGGTCGACACCGGGCCGCAGCCGGGCCCCGCCGATCGGTGCCTGCGCGCCCTCGGGGTCCGGCAGGTGCCGCTCGTGGTCCTGACCCATCCCCATCTCGACCACGTCGGCGGGCTGCCGGGCGTGCTGCGCCGCCGCGCGGTGGGGGCGGTGGTCGTGAGCCCGACCCGCGTGCCCGAGGGCGAGGCCGGGCGCGTCTCCGCACAGCTCAGGACGGCGCGTATTCCGGAATGGCAGGCGGTCCCCGGGATGCGGTGGCGGTTCGGACCGAGCGAGATCACCGTGCTCGCCCCCGAGCCCGGTATGGCGTCACAGGGCCCCGGCGAGGGGGCGACGTCCAACAACGCCAGCGTCGTGCTGCTGGTCCGCTGGTTCGACCCGGCCACGGCGCCACGCGACCGGTCGGCGGCACAGCGCGACATGCCTACGGCGCAGCGCGATTGGCCTACGGCGCAGCGTGATTCGCCTACGGCGCAGCGCGACACGCTTGCGGCACTGGACGACCGGTCGGCGACGCCGGGCTATACGCCTGCGGCACTGGGTGAGGCCGCGGATCCCGGAGCGGGGGCAGAGGCCGGAGCGCGGCCGGTGCCGGGGCAGGCTCTGCGGTCGGCTCTGGGACCGCTTCTGGGGGCTGCCCTGCTCGCCGGCGACCTGGAGACGGAGGCGCAGGAAGCCTTGGTGCGGCGCGGCCTGCCACGGGTCGACGTGCTTAAAGTGCCTCATCACGGGTCGTCACGACAGGCACCGGCCTTCCTCGCCGCCACGGGCGCGCGGGCCGCCCTCATCAGCGTCGGCGCGGTCAACGACTACGGGCATCCTGCCCCGCTGACGCTGCGGCGGCTGCGCTTGCTGGGCATGCGCCCCTACCGCACCGACCTGTCGGGGGACATCGCCCTCGTCGCCACCCACAACGGCCTCGCCGTGGTCGTGCGGGGCAAAGGAGCGCGCGCCAGGTGAGGAGGCGAGGGCGGGGCGACGGTGGGTGTGCCCCTGCCGCCCGGGACGTGGCATGCTGCCTGACATGGCGAACCCAGCACCTGTGACCCTGGTCGTCGGCGACGAGGAGTTCCTGGCCGATCGCGCCGTCGGCTCCATCGTGGCGGCGGTACGCGCCGAGGATCCGGGGGCGGAGCTGCACGACCTTCAGGGGAGCAAGGTGGAGCCGGGGGAGCTGACCGGGCTCGCTTCCCCCTCGTTGTTCGGCGACCGCTCGATCATCGTGATCCGCGGGGCACAGGACCTCTCGAAGGACGTCATCGCCGAGATCGTGAAATACACCGCCCATCCGGCCGACGACGTGGTGCTGGTGCTGGCCCACCCCGGCGGGGTCAAGGGGAAGGCCCTGGTGGACGGTGTGAAGAAGGCGGGCGCGGACGTCGTCTCCGTGTCCAAGGTGACGAAGGCGGGAGAGCGGCTCGACTTCATCAAGGCCGAGGTCCGCAGGGAGGGCCGCTCCATCGCGCCCGCCGCCGCACAGGCGCTGCTCGACGCCGTGGGCAGCGACCTGCGCGAACTGGCGGCCGCCTGTAGTCAGCTCGCCTTCGACACCGAGGGCAAGAACCTCGACGAGGCGGCGGTCGCGAAGTACTACCGGGGACGCGCTGAGGTCAGCGGCTTCACAATCGCCGACCTGGCGATCGAGGGCCGTCTGGGGGAGGCGCTCGAACAGGTCCGGTGGGCCGTCGCCACGGGTGTGGCGCCGGTGCTGATCGTCAGCGCGCTCGCGGGAGGGCTGCGCTCGCTCGCCAAGGTGGGCGGCGCGCCCCGCAACCTGCGCGGTGGGCAGCTCGCGAGCCATGTGGGCATGCCACCGTGGAAGATCGACCGGGTGAAGCGCCAGCTGGCCGGCTGGGGGCCGGAGGGGATCTCCGCCGCGCTGCAGGCCGTGGCCACCGCCGACGAGCAGGTCAAGGGCGGCGGCACCGACCCGGCGTACGCGCTGGAGAAGGCCGTCCACACGATCGTGGCCAGTCGAACCAAGCGCTGACTTCAGCCGTCTCGGCTCGGGTCGTGGCCGAGAACGCCGACACGCCCGGAGCCGGTCGCCACGCTGCTCCCGGGGGTTCGCTGCCCGCGTCTATCGGTCAGGCGTGCCGGGGTTCTCCATGCGAAGCAGCATTCGCTTGAGCAGCGCCGCGAGGACGTCCTGGTCGTCCGGCCCCAGAACGCCCACCATCGCGTCCTCGACCTCGCCGCGCAGATCCATCGCCTTGAGCCAGATCGCGCGGCCCGCGCTCGTCAGCTCCACGTCCACCCGGCGGCGGTCCTCCACACTGCGGACGCGCCGGACGAGCCCCGCCTTCTCCAGGGTGTCCAGGCGGCCCGTCATGCCGGCCGGAGAGACCTTCAACTCGGCGGCGAGCTCGGACGGGGTGGCGCGGCCGCCCTCTCCCCGGGCGCCGAGCCAATGCAGGGTCTCGTACTCGAAGTCCTGCAGGCCCACCGCGGCGAGCGCGCTGTCCTTCGTCTGAGCCAGGTGCTTCACCAGGAACTGCATGCGCGTGACGATCGCCTCCACGCGCTCGTCGAAGGGCGCCTTCCCGCGCCACCGCGCGATGTGCCGGTCCACCGAGTCGTCCACGCGACAATCCTACGCCACATAAAAATACGTTGACGAAAGATTCGCTGACGAAATACCTTGCTCGCATGATTGCACGTCTGGTCGCCGGGCGGACGGTCGCGGCGCTCGCCACCGCCCTCATCCCCACGGGGCTCACCCTCGCCGTCATCAGGGTGACCGGCTCCGCCCTCGATCTCGGCGTCGTCCTCGCCGCCGAGGTGCTGCCCATGCTCCTGCTGCTCCCGGTCGGCGGAGTGGTCGCGGACCGCTTCCCGCCGAGGCGGGTGATCCTCGTGGCCGACCTGGTCCGCTGCGCCGCCCAGGTGACCCTGGGAGCGCTGCTCCTCCTCGGGCACCCCGCCATCGCGGTGATGGCGGGACTCGCGGCGCTCACCGGAGCCGCGGTGGCCTTCGGTGTCCCGGCGGTGTCACCGCTGGTCGTCGGAGTGGTGCCGGCGGAGCGCCGACTGCGGGTGAACGCCCACATCGGAGTGGCCGGCGGCGTCGCCCAGATCGCCGGCCCCGCGCTCGCCGGAGGCCTGACGCTGTGGCTCGGGCCGGGATGGTCCTTCCTGCTGACCGGGGTCCTGTTCGCCGGATCGGCGGTCACGCTGGGCGGCCTGGTCACGGCTCCCCGGCCGGCGACCGGACGCGCTCACTTCCTCGGAGACCTGCGGGAAGGGTGGCGAGAGGCGCGGCGGCACCGCTGGTTCCTGATCAGCGTGGCCGGGCACGGCGTCTGGCACCTCGGGGCGGGCATCCTGCTGACCCTCGGTCCCGTCATCGCCGTACGCAGCCTGGGCGGGGAGTCGGTCTGGGTGGTCGTCGCGCAGGCGGGAACGGTGGCGACGGTGCTCGGCGTCTTCGCCGCCCCGAGGCTGCGGATCCGGCGGCCCCTCGCCGTGGTGGCGGTCGGGGCCGCGGTCTACGCGTGCCCGCTCGCCGCCTTCGCGTTCTCCACCGCGTTGCCCGCGCCGGTCGTGGTCGTGACCGCCGCGTACGTCGTCGCCATGCTGGGCCTGGGGACCTTGATGCCGCTGTGGGAGACGGTGGTGCAACAGCGCGTGGAGCCGCAGGCCCTCGGCCGGGTGGACTCGTTCGACGCTCTCATCTCCTACGCGGCACGGCCTCTCGGGCTCGCGGCGGCCGCGCCGGTCGCCGCCTGGGCGGGCGCCGCGGCTCCGCTGCTCACGGCGGCGGCGCTGGTGGCCGTGGTCAACCTGGCCGTGCTCGCCCTGCCCGAGGTCCGGCAGCGTACGACGGAGGAGGCGGCACAGCCCGTGCCCGTCTGACGTGCGCCAATCATTCCCGCTGATGCCGTCAGCGGGCACGCGAAAAAGCCGCGCCACGTCGGGGGCGGGCACGCGAAAACGCCGCACCCCCCGCGAGGGGAGATGCGGCGTGCGCGTCGGTGCGACCTACTTGGCGGCCTGCAGAGCGGCGGCGCGCTTGGCGATCGCCGACTTCCGGTTGGCAGCCTGGTTCTTGTGAATGACGCCCTTGCTGACGGCCTTGTCGAGCTGCCGGGACGCGGCCTGGAGCGCGACGAGGGCGTCGTCGACGTTGCCCTGGTCGGCGGCCTCGCGGAACTTGCGGACCGCGGTCTTCAGGGACGACTTGACGGCCTTGTTGCGCAGCCGGCGCTTCTCGTTCTGCCGGTTGCGCTTGATCTGGGACTTGATGTTCGCCACGAAGAAAGCCTCAGTGTTAAGTCTTGGTCGGATGGGGCGCGCGGGCTCGTGAGAGGGCGCGCCACACGCAGTTGGACAGGATACCAACAGCCCGGGTCGCCGCTCAAATCACGACGACAGGACCGCCCACGCCCATGCTATCGCGGCGGGGCCACCGCGGTCCGCACATCGGGCCGCCCGCCCGACGACTCCACGCTCCCTCCGGCGCCGCCGCGCACCCAGGCCCGCTCGTACTCCCTCCAGTCCTCCTCCGTGGCTGCGAAGTCGACGTACAGGGCCAGGCCGAACTCGGTGCGGGGGCCGTGCTCGCTGAGCGCGAGCCGTGCGCCCTCGGCCGCGTTCTCGACGCTCTCGGCCCAGTCGAGGTAGGCGACGCCGTGGTCGTGGTACGCCGGAGCCCCGATGAGGAGGGTCTTGTCCTCCGGCACCAGTCCCAAGGCGAGCGAGGCCTGCCGCGCGACATAGCCGCCGTACAGGGACGGCAGGGGCGTTCCGGAGTCGTACGTCATGATCGCGACCTGGTCGGTCAGGCCGACGACCCGGCGGAAGTAGTCCGGCGTCCAGTACTTGTCGTGGCCGATCGCCAGGGCGGCGGGGGCGCGCATGCCGGTCAGCGGCTCGATCTGCTGGGTGGCGACCGACAACGGCCGGTCGCCGATGGCCTGCCGGGTCTCGCGCAGGACCTTGAGGAACGACTCGTCCCCGTCGGGAACCGGTTCGAAGTCGTAGTGGATCCCGTCGAACCCGAGGGAGACCAGGTCGCGGGCGCCCGCCACGACGCGGGCCCGGGTCGCCGTGTCGGCCAGGCTCAGGTGGAGCTTGCCGTTGTCGTTGACCGTCTGGCCGAGCCAGGCCGACACCCGGACGCCGGGCACGTTCTTCCGCCACCATTTCAGGAAATTTCCGGCGTTGGCGTAGCGGTCGGGCGGCAGGGTCCCGTCGTACTTGAACGGCCCGCTGTGGACGTACACGTCCCTGATCCCGCTCGCGCGCAGCCGTACGGCGAGGGCGCGCACGTCGGCCTCGGTGCGGCGGCCGTCCACCCACGCGTGGCCCATCCACAGGGCGTCGTGGCCGGTGGTCCTGGCCCATCCGGCCGGCGTGCCGGCGAACTGCAGGCGCAGCGCGGCGGCGCCGGCCAGGCCGAGCGCGAGCGGCACGGCCACGACGACGGCCGCTATTCGCAGAACGCGTCTGGTGGTCAAGGCAAGCATCCGGACATGCCACCATGGAGGGTGGCTGGTCCGCCAGCCTCGGGAGGGCCCGCCGAGCGCGAGGCGAGGCGGACGGCCCGCCCGATCAGCAGTCAGTCATCTTGTCGAAACGGACCTCGGTGCGCACTCAGCCTGGCCAGACCGACCCCGCGTTGATCCGCAACTTCTGCATCATCGCGCATATCGACCATGGCAAGTCGACACTCGCCGACCGGATGCTGCAGCTCACCGGTGTGGTGGACGACAGGTCGATGCGCGCGCAGTACCTCGACCGCATGGACATCGAGCGGGAGCGGGGCATCACCATCAAGTCGCAGGCCGTGCGGCTCCCGTGGAACGGCCACGTCCTCAACATGATCGACACACCGGGCCACGTGGACTTCACCTATGAGGTGTCCCGGTCGCTGGAGGCGTGCGAGGGCGCGATCCTGCTGGTCGACGCGGCGCAGGGCATCGAGGCCCAGACGCTGGCCAACCTCTACCTGGCCATGAACGCCGACCTCCACATCATCCCGGTGCTCAACAAGATCGACCTGCCCGCCGCGCAGCCGGACAAGTACGCCGAGGAGATCGCGGGCCTCATCGGCTGCGACCCCGCCGACGTGATGCGCGTGTCCGGCAAGACCGGCGCGGGGGTCAAGGAGCTGCTCGACCACGTCGTGGAGCACGTCCCGGCGCCCGTGGGGAACGCCGACGTCCCCGCCCGGGCGCTGATCTTCGACTCGGTATACGACACCTATCGGGGCGTCGTGACGTACGTCAGGGTGGTCGACGGCCACCTCTCCAAGCGCGAGCGCGTGCTGATGATGTCCACCGGCGCGCAGCACGAGCTGCTGGAGATCGGCGTCATCTCGCCCGAGCCCATGCCGTCCGAGCGGGGGCTCGGCGTCGGCGAGGTGGGCTACCTGATCACCGGGGTGAAGGACGTGCGCCAGTCCCGCGTCGGTGACACGGTCACCAACGCGGCCAAGCCCGCCGGCGAGGCCCTGGGCGGCTACGAGCACCCCAAGCCCATGGTCTACTCCGGGCTCTATCCGATCGACGGCGACGACTACCCCGAGCTGCGCGAGGCCCTCGACAAGCTGCGGCTGAACGACGCTGCGCTCGTGTACGAGCCGGAGACGTCGGCGGCGCTCGGCTTCGGCTTCCGCTGCGGCTTCCTCGGCCTGCTGCACATGGAGATCGTCCGGGAGCGGCTGGAACGCGAGTTCAACCTGTCGCTGATCTCGACCTCGCCCAACGTGATCTACCGAGTGATCATGGAGGACGGCAGGGAGCACGTCGTCACCAACCCGTCGGAGTTCCCGGCCGGGAAGATCGGCCAGATCTTCGAGCCGGTGGTGAAGGCCACGGTGCTCGCGCCGTCCGAGTTCATCGGCGCGATCATGGAGCTGTGCCAGGGCCGCCGCGGGCAGCTCCAGGGCATGGACTACCTGTCGGAGGACCGGGTCGAGATCCGCTACACGCTCCCGCTCGGCGAGATCATCTTCGACTTCTTCGACCAGCTGAAGTCGAAGACCCGCGGCTACGCCTCGCTCGACTACGAGCCGTCCGGGGAGCAGGAGGCCGACCTGGTCAAGGTGGACATCCTGCTGCAGGGCGAGACCGTGGACGCGTTCAGCGCGATCGTCCACCGCGAGAAGGCGTACGCCTACGGCGTCGAGATGGCCAAGAAGCTCAAGGAGCTCATCCCGCGGCAGCAGTTCGAGGTGCCCATCCAGGCCGCGATCGGCGCCCGCGTCATCGCCCGCGAGAACATCCGCGCCATCCGCAAGGACGTCCTCGCCAAGTGCTACGGCGGCGACATCAGCCGTAAGCGCAAGCTGCTGGAGAAGCAGAAGGAGGGCAAGAAGCGGATGAAGATGGTCGGCCGGGTGGAGGTCCCCCAGGAGGCCTTCGTCGCCGCCCTCTCGTCCGAGGCCCCGGACAAGAACAAGAAGTAGGCGTCCCTGGTTTGACCAGAACTTAATCGCATCGCGGAGAAATATGACCATCGGTTAACGTTTGGTCATGCGCATCCTCTCTGTGAACGTGGGCCGGGCCGTGGACGCCGACTGGGCCGGCAACCTGCGGCGCACCGCCATCGACAAGCGGAAGATCGAGGGCCGGGTCGCCGTGCGCGAGAACGGCCTGGCGGGCGACGAGCGCGCCGATGTCGCCAACCACGGCCACCCGGACCAGGCGGTGTACGCGTACGCGCGGGAGGACTACGACTGGTGGGAGCCGCTCATGGGCCGCGACCTGCGTGACGGCGAGTTCGGGGAGAATCTCACGACGTCCGGGGCCGACGTGACCGGCGCGGTCCTCGGGGAGCGGTGGCGGATCGGCACGGCCGTCCTGGAGGTCACCGCCCCCCGCGTCCCCTGCGTGGTGTTCCGCAACTGGCTGGACGAGCGCGGCTGGGTGAAGCGCTTCACCGACGCGAACCGCACCGGGGCGTACTTCCGGGTGGTCGAGCAGGGCGATCTCGGCGCCGGTGACGAGATCGAGGTGCTCCACCGGCCCTCGGGCGGTGTGACGATCGCCGAGTCGTTCCGGGCCTACCACGGCGACCGGGATCTGCTGCTGCAGATCCTCGATCTTCCCGGCCACAGTGACAAGTGGGACCGGGTCGCCGAGCGCGTGCTCGGAGACCGTAGCGGCGTCGTCGCATCCTGATCACGAAATGCCCGCCGGTTCCGGCCTCTCGATGACGCTCTCGGTTCGAGGGCGCCGTTCGCGGTGACCTCGGTCACGCGGGCAGGAGGCTGATGTCGCCGGAACCGGCGCGGGCGACGACCCTGTGCGGCGAGTTCTGATCGGTCGCCACCGAGACCGTCGTCTCGCCGGACTTCGCCTCGGCGTCCACGTTGTACGGCCCACCGGGAAGCGTGATCTTCGCGGTTCCCGAGCCGGTCACCAGGTCGATGGTGTCGGGAGCGGTGGCGAACTTCAGCGTGGTGTCACCCGAGCCCGCCTCGACTGTGAGACCCGCGCCCGTCAGCCCGGCGCCCTCCAGGTCTCCGGAGCCCACCTTCGCCTTGATCGGATTGCCCAGGGCTCTGAGGTGGATGTCGCCGGATCCGGTCTCCACTTCTGTCCGCATGCCCTTGGGCACGCGGATGTCGTAGTCCACCGAGCAGTTGTCCATGGCGTGCGGGCAGTCGTACGTGATCACAAGTGCATCGCCGTCCATCTTGTGCTCGGTGGTGGGCTTGCCCGAGGACCAGTGGAGGGTTTCGCTCACCGTGACGACACCGCCGGCCGCTTCGCTGATCACGATGTCACCCGCACCGCCCAACACGACCAGCCTGGCCGCCTTCTCCTTCGCCTCGTAATCGAGGGTCGCCTGGTTGGCTGCCTGAGTGACGTCCTTCAACCCGCATCCGGACAGCAGAGCCGCGGTTGCCAGCAGTCCACCCGCCACCATCGCCATCTTCATGCAGACGATCATGCCGTCCAGCGAGAGGCTGACGCAGTAGGGCATACCCCCGTATGTCCCGTACGGGGCTCCCGACCACGGCAGGGGCCCAGCCGGACCCCCGCCGCACGGCCGATCAGCGGAGGACGGAGTAGAGGGCGGTGGTGAGGGAGGCCTTGGCGTCGTCCTGGTCGATGGACCACAGCATGGAGCCGCCGAGGCCCTTGAGGCGGATGTAGGCGGCCTTCTCCAGCATGACGGCGGGGTCGTCGTAGGACCAGAACTCGTTGCCGTCGTACAGCCACAGGGTGCCGGTGAGCAGGTCGCGGTAGCGCTTGCCGGGCTTGTTGACGAGGTTCTTGTAGTCGTCGCTGCCGGGGGCCCAGGTGCCGGGGGCGGGGCCGGTGGCGGTGGCGTACCGGCCGTCGCCGCCGGAGGTGACCCCGGTCCAGCCCTGGCCGTACGCGGGGACGCCGATGACGATCTTGCTCTTGGGTGCGCCGCGTCCGACGTAGTCGCGTACGGTCTGGTCGACGCTGAACTTCACGTCGTTGGGGTCGCGCCGGTCGGTGAGCAGGTTGGCCTGGTGGCCGGTGCGGTTCTCCCAGGGGCCGTGCAGGTCGTAGCCCTGGACAGTGGCGAAGTCGAGCTGGTCGAAGACCTTCCGCACCTCGAAGCCGGCGTCGATCTTGGCTGCGGCGGCGGGGAGGAAGGCGGTCAGTTGGTCGCGCCGGTCGTGGGCCTTCATCTGGCGGCGCAGTTCGGCCAGGAACAGGGTGAAGTTCTGCTTGTCCTCGGGGCGGATGACGTTGCCGTCGTTTCCAGCGGAGCCCGGCCATTCCCAGTCGAGGTCGATTCCGTCGAACACGCCGGCGGCGGCGCCGGGAGGCAGGCCGGGCAGGTTGCCCTTGAGCCACAGGTCGACGCAGGAGGCGGCGAGCTTGGCGCGGGACTCGGGGGTGAGGACGGCGTCGGAGAAGTATCGGGAGCCGGTCCAGCCGCCGAGGGAGATCAGGACCTTGAGGCCGGGGTGGCGGGCCTTGAGCTTCTTGAGCTGGCCGAGGTTGCCCTTGAGCTGCTGGTCGTCGGTGTCGGCGACGCCGTCGACGCTCTGCTCGGCGGGAACGGGGCGCTGCCAGTCGGCCCAGGGGTCGGCGGAGTAGCAGGTGCCCTCGGGGCCGACGAACCCGAAGGCGTAGTTGATGTGGGTCAGCTTCCCGGCGGCGCCGCTGGCCTCTACGTCCTTCACGTGGAAGTTCCGTCCCTAGTACCGCCCTTAGCGCAACATGTCATTGCTGGAATGTCGGCCCGGGGCTTGGCGGCCACAATCCAGCGCGATTTCCCGTCTGACGTGCTCCGATGCCGTCATGCCGCCGTAGTTCGCGCCGTCAGGCCCTTACCGCCAAGCCCGGAGAAGCCGGCAAACGATCACGTAACGGCGAGGATCTTCTCTACAAGGTCAAGGGGCTCGCTTCGCTCGCCCGCGGCCGCTCGGCGGCCTGGCGGGCTTGCGCATGCGGCCCTGGGGGGCCGTACGCGCTCGCCGCCGCCCGCGGCCAACGGTTGCTACAACGGCGCTGCCAGCGTGGCGGACTCTCTGGCTTAGCCATCTAGCTATCTCTTTCGTCGTCCAACGTCTGCGCCATCGCACTGCGCTAGTCGAAATCCCTAGCGTTAGCGATTTTCGTAAGCACACATACATTCGCTCGCTGGATGTCGTACGCTAAGTACCTGTACGTTGCAGGTACGAGAAGGCGGTCGGCCCGGCGTGCACACCATGACCGACCGCCACTGAGTGCGGTGCTGGACTGGCAGATGCCCTAGCTACATGTCGAGGTGGTGCAACACTTCGACGATCCGCAGAATTGCCATGATCACAGTAGCGAGAGCAGATGCCAGCAGCACCCACCACTCAAGGTCCCTCCTAGGCTTTCGCCTGTGTTCAGCCAACGGCTTCACCCCCTCCCTGTGGAAATCTGCTGTCCGGACAGCGCTTAGCAGAAGGAGGGCGTGCAGCGAGGCCTTACGAAGGACCAGTCCTAGACTAAGCCGTCAGGTTACCCCTGGTGCGGAAATCGTCTAAATGACGGCCTTCCCTTGTTACTTACGTCCGAATTGCGTATATATGACTGCTCCCGCCGTATCTCCCCGCCCCCGCTGCTCGATTGTTCGTGGCCCTTGGTCGGTGTCAACGCCGTCTGTGCGGGTTGGATGTGGGGTTGCGGTGTACGTCGTTGGTGGACGGACACGCCAGGACGGCATTGACACCTCGGTCGGGCCACTGACGTCGGCAGCTATCGGGGGCGGGGGAGGAGTGGCACGGGGCGCAAACACAGGTGCGGCCCCGCCCGAATGAGCGGGGCCGCGTGAGCGCTGGACCGTCTATCGCATCTCACCGAGCAGCAGGGCATGCCACACCCTGCGCGCCGTCTCAAATCGGTGAGTCTGCTCGACCTCCGGGATCGGCTCGGCCTGCTTAGTCTTGTGGATGAACGCCTGCCCGCCGACGGGGAGTAGCTCGTAGACGACAGCCCGGCAGGCGTAGGCCCAAGACGAGACCGTGGCGGCTCACAGCGCGTCGGGCGGCCAACTGGCCGGGCGTGCGCTCCCCGGCCGGTCCCGGCCCGCGCTGCACCGCGGCATCGTGAGACCCTGGCAGCCTAAAAGTCACGCATTACCGGCATCGACGGCTGCTCCGATTCCCTGCCGTCTACAGTGACAGATTTCAGGATCAGGTTGAATAGGAACACCAGACGTACGAACTTTAGGGCGGCTATCGCCAACGCTATCTCGAATATCCACTGTGATCCTCGGGTGACTGTTTTCTCTCCGTCTATGGACATCGCCACTATGCAGAGGAACGCAGAGACCAGAAGCCAGCTTGTTATACTTATCCAGTTGATTCTTATTGTGCGCCCGTACATCTCCCGAAGGACATGCACAATGGGTCCCGATGAACTCCCGTATTGGGCTATCGCTGTGCCGGCGAAGCCAGCTATGAGAGACATGACGCCCGCGCCAGCCGCATAAACGGCTACACGGTTGCTTGCTGGGCTCCACGAGAGGACATCTCCATGCCCCCACTTCACGACTTCGATGAAGTGAAGTGCGACGATGGCGATGGCTAGAAGATCAGTGGAGGGGTGGTCGCTCCAGAAGTTGCCTAGACGTGTAGTGAGTAACACCATCTTGCTGCGGCGCTGGACGTCCTTGCCCATGAGCTCCCACCTCCGTCAGTCACCTCCAGTTTAGGGATCGCCTACGACAATTTCCGTTATCGCAGCTCATCGCCTAGAGCGTCGATGGCGCGGAGGATGGCGGTCACTGCGGACTGGATCCTGATCGGGTTCCCCTCGTCATCGGTGACGCTGACGTCCATTTTCTTGGCTAGGCGATTTTCTAGTAGATTGACTGGCTCGTATTCAGGCTTGCCCTTATCGTTGAAGTTAATCAACTCGGCAACAGCGAACTTGAAGTCCGTTGAAAGGAGGCCGCGCGCGGTTTCTAGGATCTGGATGCGTTCCTCATCGTGGTCTCTTTTTACTCTCCCGGATACGCGGACGATTAGCTCCACCTCGACGTCCCCGTGTTCCTCCGTTATTCCTCTCGCTGCGGAGAATAGTCCGTTGCTCTGGCGAGTAGCACGGATTTGGTCTCGCGTCAGCTTGACTCGTACCAGTTTCGCCTGAGCTGCACCATTGAGCTTTGCGAGAATGTCTTTGCTTACAACGGGCCCAACGGTAATGAACTTATCGAAGATCTTGTGTGCATTCAGCCATGCGGCTATGGATGCGGGACGAGGAGAAGCTTGCGATCCTAGGACGAATCCGAAGATGTTGGTGTCGGGGACGAAGGAGGCGACTGAGATCTCTACCCAGGGCTTCTGAACGTCAGTCTCATTGTCGATGATTTCATCGGCGTTTACGTCAAGGGAAGGAACACCTTCCACTCGGGACCGCGCCAAAACGAAGTGGTCTCGGTCCAGATAGGTATACGTTTTTCCCCAATGCGCTACATCCCACAGTTCGTGCTCACGTTGCGTCACAGGCTGCTGTGCCAGACGTGCGAGCACCTTCTCCCACGGGAGGGGCTGCGGAAACGATCTACCGTTCTCGTCCATGATCTCGTAGAAGGATACGGTCTTCTTCTTGATCTTGGTCGCCATCGGAGTGGTCTCGCTTCCTCGCGGTGTAGGAAATTTGCATGAATTTTACAGCAACACGAGGTAAGTGCAGCCCTGGTTATCGGCATAGCGCCTGAGGGGATAGTTGCGTCTTCTTGGCTTATGGCATGAATGATTCCCATTCGTCCTGGAACGTGCCAATGAACGTAGATTGTGCCTGCCCCCGCTGCTCGATTGTTCGTGGCCCTTGGTCGGCGTCAACGCCGTCTGTGCGGGTTGGGTGCTGGGTGGCGGTGTACGTCGTTGGTGGACGGACACGCGAAGACGGCATTGACACCTCGGTCGGGCCACTGATGTCGGCAGCTATCGGGGGCGGGGGAGGAGTGGCGCGGGTCGTAGACACAGATGCGGCCCCGCCCGAGTGAGCGGGGCCGCATGAGCGCTGGACCGTCTATCGCATCTCGCCGAGCAGCAGGGCATGCCATACCCTGCGTGCCTCCTCTATGGGCCAGCGGTGTGTCTCTTTGACCTTTGGTGTCGGCTCGGTCTGGGTGGTCTTGCGGATGAACGCCTGCCCGCCGGCCTGGAGCAGTTCGTAGACGACGGCCCGGCAGTCGCAGGTCCAGGCGAGCGCTCGCACGCGCTCGACCCCTTCGAACGGCTTGTGCCATACGAGTTTCACGTGATCTTTTTGGCGCATCTCCCAGTGCGGACTCAGGCACTCGTCCGGGTCCACGACGGTGGCTGCCATCAGAATCGCCGCCTCACCGTGCCCCGCCGTTGGCCCAGCCGACGATCCACCGGACGGTGGACTGCGGTTGGTCGACCGAGGGCAGCGGAACCACGGTCCCGGACGTCGGCAGCTTGATCAGGAAGCGGCGCGGCTTGTTCTCCTGATCGATGGTGACCGTCGCGACCTGTCCGCCGAAGTCGTAGACGTCCAGCTCACAGCCCGTTTTCTCCTGCACCGGGAAGCCGGTCATCCGCAGGGTGATGTGGCTGATGAACCGCGTGCGGACCCCTTGGGATCGGAGCAGGTCGCCGAGGGTGGCCAGGATGCCCGCCTGTTGGTTGGCGGTTCGGTTGCCGTTTGTGATCTGGCGCATGTCTCTCCCGTCTGTCTCGCTGACGGGTTGAGCGTACGCCAACCTTCCTACTCCTACCTAGCCCTTGTTATAGGTACCTCTAGGTACCTGTGGTAACGACATGGAACGCTTTCGTTCCTACTCTTGAGCCCGTGATCGAGTTCCGGCCTGACCAGCTCAAATGGGAAGCCGTCCTCGAAGAGATACGACGGCGTATCCGGACGGGCGAATACCAGGTGGGACACCCCATCCCTGGTGAACCCCGCATGGCCGAGGAGTTCGGCATCGCCAAGGGCACCGCACGCCGCGTCATCAACGAACTGCTCAAAGCCGGAGACGTCTACACCGTGCTCGGCAAGGGAACCTTCGTCGCCGACCCCGAGACCGGCGGCCCACCCCGGAGAGACACCGAAGACGAGTGAAGGCCCCCGAACGAATCGGGGGCCTTCAGCCTTCTATCGGTTGTCAGCGAGACGATGGAAGGCGCACCCAGCGTAGAGCCCATGGGCCAAGGGCAGTAGCGTTCCGCCGTGGCGCCGCCGGCCCAACCGCTTCGCGGCCCTTCGGGTGCCTACGGCATTGCGCCGGCCGCACCACTCCCGCCCACACATCCGGCAAGGTCAGGCCGACTCTCCCCGCTCACGGGCGATCCGGCGCGCGGTGGCGATGCGCTGCCGGATCAACTCGGCCCACAGATGTTCACCGTTCCGGTACCCGCTCCCGGCGAAGCGCCACTGGCCGACCGTCAGCATCTCCCGCTCATCACGCGGAGGCAGGCCACGCCGTTCCCGCGCCCGCTCGGCCTGGTGATCGGCCCGCACCCGTCGCAGCGCGCCGAGGGTGGTCGAGTAGTGGCGGCTTTTGGTCGAGAAGTGGCCCCTGTACCCGAGCATGTGCGCCCACTGCCGCAATGGGATCAGCCGGTAGGTCGGATCGTTCGCCAGGGCGAAGCAGGTGTAGATCATGCGCCGCGCGTGCTCGGTGACGTCGAGTCGCGCGACGTCGGCCGCGTTGCGGATCGGCCGGTCCACGGTCCCGGCGGACTCAGCTCCCTTCGTCGCGTACTTCGCGATGTACGCCGCCACCCGCTGATCGGCGATGCCCTCCAACCCCGTCGCGACATAGATGGGGTCCACGTCGAGTTGCGTTCCCCATCGGCCGACGAACGACGGGTCTTCGTCCGGCACCGGAACCGAGACCGCAGCCGCGGTTTCCCGAATCGCCTCCTGGAGCACGGGCACGGTCACCCAGTCCGGCGGACGATCGGACGGCCCGTCCGGTCCGTCGAGGCGGATTACGGCGTGGAAGTGGACCAGGCCCCGCGCCTGATACTCGGCGACCTTGGCGTACGACAGCCGCAGCCGCCGCCGAAGTTCGGCCCGTGAGACGCCGAGGTGCCGGGCGAAGGTCGCCGGTAGCGCCTGCGTGAAGCGCCGCCACAGCTCACCCGCGTGCGCGTTCCACAGGACCGCGCCCCGGTAGTCGTAGCAGTCCACACAGATCGGCTGCCCGACCTGGGAGTCATCCTCGCTGTGCCGGACCCCGCAGCCTTGCGGCCTGCCGTGCTCGCACACCGGGTTGTCCCGCCGAGGACGGCACGGCAGCACCTTGTCTCCCTTCATCCGACGAGCGTGGACCGCGCCGAACGACGGGGCCGTGAACGTGGCGAACACGCGCGGATGGGCGCTGACGTCCTCGGGGACGCCCTTGCCGCCGCGCAGGCCGGACAGAATCAGGTGATAGGTGTCGTCCCGGTAGACCTCGGAGCAGGCCGGGCACCGGGACGCGCGCCGATTGCCGCACGCGGTCAGCAGATACCCGGTCGGTTCGTCGGCCGTCCGGTAGACGTCCAGCACTTCCAACCCGGCATCGAAGGTGATCCGGCGTCCCTGGATCCGGATCGGCTGGGCACAGCCGCCCGTCGCGCGCACCATCTCCTGCCACCGGGCGAAGTCCGGCATGGCGGCGCGTTGGGCGGCGGCCAGAACATCGGGGGAGAGGGGAGGGAGTTCGCTCACGCGGCATCCCTCTCGCTGTCGGAGGCGGTGTCGTGCGCGTCGCCGACGTACTCGGCACCGTGGATGGCGGCGAGCCGCCGCCACTTGTTTACGCCCCACCGGGGCGAGCGTTCGAGCTGCCGCTTGCACCACTCCTCAGCCAGCGCAGCCATTGGACCCAGTTCCTCGGGTACCAGCGGAGACCTCCTTTCCTCGTAGGAAGCCCCCTCGCGCGAACCCGGGAAAGACAAAGCACCAGCGCAGAGCAGACCGAAAGCAGGTCTGTAGTGCGGTGGTGCTTTCAGCGAGGCGATATGTGGAGTGTTTATGCGACGGTGAACCGGTGAGCACGTCCAGGGGGCCTACCGCTGGGCCGGGTCCCTCCAGCGGAACGGCTTATCTGTTTTGTCGTTTGCCCGGTGGTTCCCCTGTGCTCGAATCTGTCGCGGCCGGTAGCTCGCTGTTGTGAATGTCTTTCCGCCCTGTCGCGGACGGAGCCCTTGCCCTTTCAGATGTACCACCCGGAGAACGTATCTATCCAGGTCAGCGTTCCGCGCATGGCCCTTCTCGGGACTGTCCACCGTTGTTTGCTGGCGTTCACTGGCGTCCATTGGCGTTTGCTGACGTATGTCTGCGTAGGGAGGAGGGGAAGGCAGATGTCACGCCGAGGTAAGGGCGTCAGTCCTCGCGCCAGACGGGTTCGAGCGCGTTCGGGTCGAAGTTGCCCCACGACCCCATGCCCTTGCCGACGGGATGGACGATCACCGCGTGGAACGCCTCCATGACCATCGCGCGCTTCGTGCCCATGGAGAGGCCGCCCTGGTCCTCGGGCAGATACCAGCGCCGCCTAATGTCGGCCCCGTCAACGATGCGCCGAGCCCGCTTGCGCTCCTTGGCCGCCGTGAACGCCTGGCCCTCCCGCCGCAACTCGTTGATCCGCTGCTCAAGCGACGGGACGAGCATGAAGAACAGCTCGTTGCTGATCGTGCGCGCGTTCCACTGCCGGGTGAGTTCGGCGAGCTGTTCCTTCTTGTCGTTCAGCTCTTGCTCACCGGCCCACGGGACGTCCTCCGTGTCCGCGTCGGGGGACTCGTCGAGCTTCGCCAGGACCAGCTCGGATATGAACACGTCCACCCGGTCACCGCGCCGTCCGACGCCCCCGCATCCGCCATCACTCGGTGCGGGACAGACGTAGAGGTGAACCCCTCCGCGCGCCGGCCGAACCCGCAGGGGCGCGTTGCAGATGCCGGTCCCATCGCCCTTGGGCTTGCCGCACCGGAGGATGCCCGACAGGAGGTAGCGGTGCTCCCGCTGATCGAAGCGCATCCCCAGGGCCGCGTACTGATCGGCCTTCTCTCGGGAGGTCCGCTCGAAGGCGGCCCGCACGGCAAGCAGTTCGTCGGGCGTGATCAGGGCTTCCCACTTGCCCATCACCGGGTTGCCGTCAGCGTCGCGGACCAGCTCACCGTTGATCTCCCGCCACCCGCAGAGCCGGGGACTGGACAGGGTGGCCCGCAGGGACCGGCGTGACCATTCGTTCCCCCGTGTCGTCCGCACCCCGAGCTGCTGCCACTTCATCACGATCGCGCGCAGGGAGCCCCCGGCGATGATTGCGTCTACCGCCTCGCGCAGCAGCGGCCCCTCTTCGGGATGAATGGTGACGCGATCGGCCAGCCAGCCGAACGGACGAGGGCCGCCCACCGGTACGCCCTGCTCGGCCCGTGCCCGGTGAGAGCGGCGCATGCGCCGCTGCATCTTCCGTACTTCCATCTTCGAGATCACGGCCCCGAACAGGCCCATGCTCTCGGTGTCCTCGCTGTAGAGGTCCTTCGGCCCGCGTGCGTCGGCGAAGACCCGTCCGTCGCGGTAGGTGAAGGCTTCCACGAAGCGTTCGTAGTCGCCGGGACGGCGTGCCAGCCGGTCCTCAGCGACGATCACGACACCTTCTATAGGTGTCCCGTCCGCGAGGCGTCCGGCGCGCAGCGCCTTGACCATCGCCTCGAAGGCGTCGCGGACGACGTTGGCCTTGGCGGCGGACTTGTCGTTGTCGGTGAACTCGTGGACGATCGTCCAGCCGAGCCGCCCGGCCGTCTGTCGGTTGACCTTGTGCTGATCCTGTACGCCGTGCTCATCTCCCCGGCCGTCGGACGAGATGCGCGCGTACGAGACGACAGGGACAACCTCTGCCATGGGGGCCTCCTCGAAGTTTGCACTCCAAGGAAGGTTCTAACCGTAGATGCCCCACTGGATGAAGTAGGCCACCCGCTTGTAGCGGTCCCCGCCGCCGGTGGCGGCCTGGGCCGCTGCCGGCGCTAATCCGGCCATCAGGGTGGCGGCGACCGCCACGGCGAGGGTCCTTCTCATGAGCACGCCGGCCTCCCGAGCGCCTTTTTATAGGAAAGTTTCCTGTAAATTGCCGCGATCGTAGACCGGGGTGATCAGGCCGTCAATGGCGGGGTGCGGCCGGCAGCGGCCTGGAGACCGGCCCGGTGGCGCGACCGCGCCGCCGGGGCATCGCCCGCCCCGCCCACGTGCGGCGGGGTGGGCGGTGACGGGTCACGGATGCATGAGAAGCAGGGGGTCGCAGGTGTCGGTTCCCACCAGCTTGGGGTTGTTCGGGTCGCGCACGGCCTTCTCGCTGTTGACGATGTAGTAGCCGCCGGCGGGCCGAGGTATCACGATCAGCGTCTGGTACTGCATGATCGCCTGGGCCTTGGCGGTCGTCGCTCCGTGTCCGAGGGCCCGGACCAGCATGCTCCTGAGCATGGCGAAGAGGTTGTCGTGCGTGAATCCGGGCCAGATGAGCACGCGGTAGGTGTGCGGAATGATCCCGAGGGTCTCGCTGAAGCCCCGGACCGACACGCGCGAGTCCGCCCAGTTCGCCACGGTTCTGGCGGCCAGGTTGTCCTGGGCGGCGAGGTCGTGCCAGGACTCCCAGCGCGCCCGTGCCATGTGAATGTGCAACTGGTCGAAATCTCTGGCCTGCTTCGAATTGATCCCCAATCCCACCGGGGTGGGAACCACGGTGGGAGGCTGGGTGGCATAGTAGTCGGCGGCGCTCCAGTAATTCGGTGCGCTGTTGTCGCAGATCCACGGGCACTCGATGCCGTTGACCCGCTCGGTGGGGACGAGGATGTAGTTGACGTACTTCTTCTTGCTCTTGGCGCCGCCCATCACCACGTAGTCGGCGTGGTTCTGCAGGCAGGTGTTGTTGCTGTGACACTTCTGCATGTGCTGCCAGAGAGAGTCCGAGTCGGTGGTCTTGCCGCATTTCTTGGGATCGGGGCCCTTGGCGCATGCCGACGAAGCCGCGGCCAGCGCATGTTCGGCGCCGGCGAGAATGCCCCCGCCCGCGAGAATGGTGGTGCCCGCCAGGCTGGAGAACTGGATGAACCGGCGCCGCGTCAGCTCGCTCGCCTCGTCGTTCGCCCGGTCGCTTTCACGCATGATTACCCCCGACAACCCGCATCTGATGCCCTTTTGCCGCGATTTCCGCGCGCACCGCGGTTCCGCCCGTACGCGGGACCGGAAACGGCCTCGTCAATCAAAGATCGACGCACTCGGCCAGGTTGATCCCCTCCCTGACGGCCGGTAAAAGCCCCTGGCGCAGGCTTGAGTTTCCGCAGGAAAGACCGAAACCCTTCCCCGGGTGCCGCGAGAATCGTCCGGTGTTCCGCTTCCCGGCGTGAACGGGCAACCGGCGCCGAAAATGCGATGATTTGTCGCGGCGTTGCGGCAGTGGCCGGGCGGGCGCCCAGGAGAATGATCCGGCCCTGCATATCGCGCGATATTCGGGCGAGTGCGAAAAAGCTGTATACAGCGCTGCTTTCCGGCAGTAATCCCAGATCGGGCGTCGAGGGCAGGGCGCGAGTGACGGCAGACTGGAGAGCGTGCCTTCAGTGCTTCCCGACGGCGATCCCGTCCCCGCGAGCGGCGAGCTGCCGTCCGGGGCCCTCGACGGGCTCGGCTCCCGTCCGTTCGGCTTCTACGTCCACGTGCCGTTCTGCGCGACACGCTGCGGCTACTGCGACTTCAACACCTACACGGCGGCCGAGCTCGGGCCCGGCGCCGCGCAGCGCGACTACGCCGCCACAGCGGTCGAGGAGATCCGGCTGGCCCGGCGCGTGCTGGGAGACGCGGCGCCGCCCGTGGAGACCGTCTTCTTCGGCGGCGGCACGCCGACCCTGCTGCCCGCCGCCGACCTCGTACGGATCCTGGACGCCATCGGCGAGGAGTTCGGCCTGCGGCCCGGCGCCGAGGTGACGACCGAGGCCAACCCCGAGTCCGTGGACCCGGCCTACCTGAAGGAGTTGCGGGCGGGCGGGTTCACCCGGGTGAGCTTCGGCATGCAGAGCGCGGGCGAGCACGTCCTCGCCGTTCTCGACCGGCGGCACACCCCCGGCCGGCCCGCCGAGGCCGTGCGGGAGGCCCGCGAAGCCGGGTTCGAGCACGTCAACCTCGACCTGATCTACGGCACGCCGGGGGAGAACGACGACGACTGGCGGGCCTCCCTGGCGGCCGCGCTGGCCGCCGGGCCCGACCACGTCTCGGCGTACTCCCTGATCGTCGAGGACGGCACCCGGCTCGCCGCCCGGATCCGGCGCGGCGAGCTGCCGATGCCGGACGACGACGTGGCGGCCGACCGCTACCTGATCGCCGAGGAGATGCTGACGGCCGCGGGCCTGAGCTGGTACGAGATCTCCAACTGGGCGGCGGGCGACGAGGCCCGCTGCCGCCACAACCTGCTGTACTGGACCGGCGGCGACTGGTGGGGGGCCGGGCCGGGGGCGCACAGCCACGTCGGCGGCACCCGCTGGTGGAACGTCAAGCACCCCGCGGCGTACGCCGCCCGCCTGGCGGCCGGGGCCTCGCCCGCGCACGCCCGTGAGGTGCTGTCGGCGGAGGACCGGGCCGTCGAACGGGTCATGCTGGAGCTGCGCCTCGCCTCGGGCCTCCCGCTCGCCGATCTCGCCCCCCAGGCGCGTACGGCGTGTGCGAGGGCGCTGGCGGACGGATTGCTGGAGGTGGAGGCGTTCAAGTCGGGACAGGCCGTGCTCACGCTGCGCGGCAGGCTGCTCGCGGACGCCCTGGTGCGGGACCTCACACCTTAGCCCGTGACGAAGTCGATCAGTTCTTCCACGCGGCCGAGCAGCTCGGGCTCCAGGTCGGCGTAGGTCGTGACGCGGCCCAGGATGTGCCGCCACGCCTCCTGGGGGTCCATCCGCCAGCCGAGGGCGTCGATCACGCCCTCCTTCCAGGGCACGCCGCGCGGCACGTCCGGCCAGGCGGGGATGCCGAGCGCCCGGGGCTTGACCGCCTGCCAGATGTCCACGAACGGATGCCCGACGATGAGCACGTCGTCTCCGGACACCCGGGCGGCGATGCGGCTCTCCTTCGATCCGGGCACCAGGTGGTCCACGAGCACCCCAAGCCGCCTGCCCGGCTCGGGGCCGAACTCCTCGACGATCGCCGGGAGGTCGTCCACACCCTCCAGGTATTCGACGACGACCCCTTCCACCCGCAGGTCGTGCCCCCAGATCTTCTCCACCAGCGAGGCGTCGTGGACGCCCTCGACGTAGATGCGGCTCTCCCTGGCGACCTGCGCGCGCAGGCCCTCGACCGCGATCGACCCCGAGGCGCTCCGCAGCGGCCCCTTCGCGCCGGCCTGAGGGCGCACCAGCGTCACCGGTTCGCCTTCGAGGAGGAATCCGGCGGGCGTCAGCGGGAACACCCGCCGCCGGCCGAACCGGTCCTCCAGTGTCACGGCCTCCTTGTCGCAGGCCACCACGGCGCCGCAGAAACGGCCCTCGGCGTCCTCGACCACGAGGCCGGGCTCGGCCGGGATCTCGGGGATCTGCCCTCGCCGTGGCCGCCGCCAGTCTCCGGAAAGCACGTCCCGCCCGTACATGCGGGGAACGCTAGCAAATCACGCCCTGCGACGGCGGGCCGCGGAGCGACGGGCGAGCACGACGATCGTCACGATCAGCGCGGCCAGGAAGCCGACGGTGGGCAGGGCGAGCAGCGCGACGGCGCCGCCCACCAGCAGGCCGGCCGCGCCCGCGAGCTGCTTGCCGACACCGAAGCGCACCCCGTCGCCCTCGCAGGCGAGCGGGTAGGTGCCCGCCTCCGGCACGCCGGCCTCGAACAGCAGCTCCCAGGTCGTGCCGTTCAGCGTGAAGGTCTGCGAGACGGCCGGGCGGGTCAGCCGCACCCGCGGATCGGTGCCGTCGCCGAGCTGACAGCGGACGTCGGTGGGCTGGTCGACGGCCGCGTAGATCGCCGGCCTGTCCGCGGGGTCGAGCGCGACGCTCACCGACTGCCCGCCGGAGAAGACGGTGGCGGGTGCGGCGTCGCCGAGCGTGGAGAACAGGCCGCCGGCGAACCCGCCGACGCCCGCCACCAGCAGGACGACGAAGAGCGCCCAGGAGAGGAAGACCCACAGCAGCCGCGGCCGGACCGGCCGGGAGCCGGCGTACGGCGGGGGAGAGGGATGCGGCAGCCGCAAGGTCGCGCCGGCCGGCGCCGGGGGCATCATGGGGCGGGGCACCCGCATGGTCGCCTCGGCCGGCGGGAAGGTCTGATTCTCGTGCATGGGGTGAAGAGTCGACCATGCGGCTTGCGGTCGATTTGCAGCTCGCTTGTCCTGGTGCCTCCGCGTTATCGCACCACGTGGGGTGGTAGCCGTACACTTGGCACTCGGGAACACAGAGTGCCAGAGTCGGTGTTTCCAGGCACAGGGAGGTGGCACAGTGCTCGACGACCGCAAGCTCGCCGTCCTGCGCGCCATCGTCGAGGACTACGTGTCCACCAACGAGCCGGTGGGGTCCAAGGCCCTGGCGGACAGGCACAACCTCGGCGTCTCTCCGGCGACGATCCGCAACGACATGGCCGCGCTGGAGGAGCAGGGTTACATCGCCCAGCCGCACACCAGTGCCGGAAGGGTGCCGACGGACAAGGGATACCGCCTGTTCGTCGACCGGCTGTCGCAGATCAAGCCGCTGTCGGGCGCGGAGCGCAGGGCCATCGAGACCTTCCTCGCCGGGGCCGTGGACCTCGACGAGATCGTCATGCGCACGGTGCGGCTGCTCGCGCAGCTCACCCGGCAGGTCGCGGTGGTCCAGTACCCCTCGCTCACCAGGTCGTCGGTGCGCCATGTGGAGATCGTCCCGATCGCCGAGCGGCGAGTCATGCTGGTGCTGATCACCAACACGGGACGGGTCGAGCAGCGGATGGTCGACCTGCCCGAGGCCATCGCCGACGACCGGATCGCCAACCTGCGCGCCGTGCTCAACGCGTGTCTCGACGGGTGCGGGCTGTCCCAGGTGCCCGAGACCGTGGCCGATGTGCCCGAGCGGCTGCCCGCGGAGGACAGGCCGGTGGCGGCCACGATCCTTTCCGTGCTGTTGGAGACGCTCGTGGAGCGGCACGAGGAGAAAATCGCCTTCGCCGGTACGGCCAACCTCGCAGCCGCGGATTTCAGCGTCGGCCTGCGCGGCGTGCTGGAGGCGCTGGAGGAACAGGTCGTCCTCATCCGCCTGCTGGGGGAGACCGGCGGGCTGTCCGACATCACCGTCAGAATCGGATCCGAGAATCCCTACAGCGGGCTGCGCGGCACCTCTATCGTGGCCGCCGGATACGGTTCGGGCGACAGAGAACTGGCCCGGCTCGGAGTGCTGGGCCCGACACGAATGGACTATCCGGTGACGATGGGTGCGGTGCGCGCGGTGGCGCGGTACGTCGGCCAGATCCTGGCGGGGTCATAAGTGTCCAACGACTACTACGCGACCCTTGGCGTACGGCGCGACGCCAGCCAGGAAGAGATCAAGAAGGCATACCGCCGTCTCGCCCGTGAGCTGCACCCGGACGTCAACCCCGATCCGGAGACCCAGGAGCGGTTCAAGGAGATCAACCAGGCGTACGAGGTGCTGTCCGACGCGGGCAAGCGCCGTATGTACGACATGGGCGCCGACCCGTTCGGCGGCGCGGGAGCCGGGGCCGGAGCCGGCGGTTTCGGCGCGGGCTTCCCGTTCAGCGACATCATGGACGCCTTCTTCGGCTCGGCGGGCGGCGCGCGGGGGCCCCGTTCCCGCGCCCGCCGGGGCCGCAACGCCACCATCAGGGTCGAGCTCGACCTGGGGGAGGCGGCCTTCGGCACGACCCGCGAGATCGTGGTCGACACGGCCGTGGTCTGCGAGGTCTGCCAGGGCTCCGGGGCGGCGTCCGGCACGCACCCCGACACCTGCGACATGTGCCACGGGCGCGGCGAGGTGTCGCAGGTGACCCGTTCGTTCCTCGGTCAGGTCATGACCTCACGCCCCTGCCCCCAGTGCGGCGGGTACGGCAGCGTCATCCGGCACCCCTGCATGGAGTGCTCGGGCGAGGGACGGGTGCGGACCCGGCGCACGATCAAGGTCAGGATCCCGGCCGGCGTCGAGGACGGCACGCACATCCAGCTCGCCGGCGAGGGCGAGGTCGGCCCCGGTGGCGGGCCTCCCGGCGACCTGTTCCTGGAGATCGTCGAGCGGCCGCACCAGATCTTCGAGCGGCGCGGCGACGACCTGCACTGCACGGTTCACATCCCGATGACGGCCGCGGCGCTCGGCACCTCGATCGCGATCGAGACCCTCGACGGCACGGAGGACATCGACATCCGGCCCGGCACTCAGGCCGGCCAGGTCATCCCCCTGTACGGCAAGGGCGTCCAGCGGCTCAACGAGACCGGCAGGGGCGACCTGCTGATCCACGTGAACGTCGAGACGCCGGGCAAGCTCGACCCGCAGCAGGAGGAGCTGCTGCGCGAGCTGGCGAAACTGCGCGGCGAGGAGCGTCCGCCCGGCAAGTTCTCCCCGGGCCAGCAGGGCTTCTTCTCCCGCCTGCGGGACGCCTTCAACGGCCGCTGAGCTGATCGCATGACTGTTCCCGTGTTCCTGTCGGACGCGGCCGGCCAGGCGGCGGACACGATCGTCCTCGACGGGCCCGAGGGGCGGCACGCCGCCGCCGTACGCCGCCTGCGGCCGGGGGAGCGGATCGACCTGACCGACGGCGCGGGGCGGGTGGCCGAGTGCACGGTCACGGCGGCGGGGAAGGACTCGCTGACCGCCGAGGTGCTGCGCCGGTTCGAGGTTCCGCCGCCCCGGCCGAGGCTGGTGGTCGTGCAGGGCCTGCCCAAGGGCGACCGGGGCGAGCTCGCGGTCGAGATGATGACCGAGGCAGGGGTCGACGTGATCGTCCCCTGGGCCGCCTCCCGGTGCGTGACCCAGTGGAAGGGCGACCGGGCCGCCAAGGCCCTCGCCCGCTGGCGTGGTACGGCCCGCGAGGCGGCCAAGCAGGCCCGGCGCTTCCATCTGCCCGAGGTGACCGAGCAGGCCACGACCGCGGCGGTCGGCTCGCTCGTCTCGGCGGCGGCGCTCGCGGTCGTCCTGCACGAGGAGGCGGCCGAGCCGCTGAGCCGTCTGCCCCTGCCGCAGGAGCCGGGCGACATCGTGGTGGTCGTCGGCCCGGAGGGCGGCGTCACCGACGAGGAGATCGCCACGTTGCGGGCGGCGGGAGCCACGCCGGCCCTGCTGGGGCCGACGGTGCTGCGCACCTCGACGGCGGGCGTCGCCGCGGCGGCCGTCCTGCTGTCCCGCTGCGGCCGCTGGTGACGGCCGGCCGCGGATCCCCCGGCCGATGACCGGGGGTCAGGGGGAGGGCGTCGGGCTCGCCGGGTCGGGTGTCGTCGTCTCCGGTGGCGTCGTGCTCGGGGTGACCGGGGGCGCGGACTTCGTGTGCGGAGCCGACGAGGGACGGCGCGAGGCCGACGGCGTCACCACGGGCGGCTGCTGCGTCACCGACGCGGGCGAGCACGTCGGGGGGAGGGCCGCGTCGGGCTCGATCACCCCGGCCTGGGGCGTGGGCGTGACGCAGGGATCGGACGGCGACGGCGACGGCCTGGTGGTCGCGCCCGTCTTGCGCGTGGGGGACGGGCTCGGCCGCTGGCGGGACGGGCTCGGCGTGACGGGCACGATCACGACCGGCTGCGAGGGCGCCGAGTGGGGCGGCCGGGTCACCGACGAGGTGTCCCCCTTGTCCACGCGTTCGTCGCCGGCGGGGGCGATGCCCGTCGACTGCGCCACCTGGTCGCGCAGGTCGGGGACGACCATCACGACCGCGCCCGCCACGAGCACGGCGCCGGCGGCGGCCGCTCCGACGCGCCACCACAGCAAGTGCCGCAGGCCGCGCAGACCGCGCTGGTCGATCCGCCCGCGGATGATTTCGAGTCCATCGGGAGACGGCACGACCGAGTCCGCCTCCGCGCGCAGGGCACGGCGGAGCAACTCGCCGTACTCGTCGTCGGGAGGGAAGGTCATGAGAACTGCTCCAGTGCCATCCGTAGTGCGGCCATGCCGCGGGCCGTGTGACTCTTCACGGCGCCCTTGCTGATCCCCATCGCGTGTGCGATCTCGGCCTCCGACAGGTCGCCGTAGTATCGCAGCACCAGCGCCTCGCGCTGGCGGTTGGGTAAGCCGCGAAGCGCCTCGATGACGGCCGAACGCTCCAGTTCACCGATTGCGCCGTTCTCCGCGCTCGGCGCGTCGGGCAGCCCCTTGGGCGCGTACTTCTCGACGACCGCTCGGTGCCGCAGCACGGAACGCGATCGGTTCACGACCGATTGGCGAAGGTAGGCCAGTGCCTTGTCGGTGTCTCTCAGCCTGCGCCAGGCGCCATGAAGGGCGACGAACGCGTCCTGAACGACCTCTTCCGCGCTGGCCACGTCACGCACCAGCAGCACGGCGAGACGCACCAGTGACCGATAGTGAGCGCTGTAGAGCGCCGTCACGGCCATGTCGGCATCCCATCCGACGGGCACCGCTCCCAACGACCTGTCGGCCACGAGGGTCTCGGTGGTCACATCAATAGGACGCTCGTCATCCCCGGGGGGTTTACGTTCTTCCGAATCATGAGGGGGCATGGCCCAGCGGTGTCCTCGCCCGACACTAGGGGGGTTTTCTGGTGCAGTCTCGCACACTCACACTAGCCGGGGGGATCATTGCAGTCATCAACTACCGTCAACGGCTAGGCTTTCGCGCGTGAGCGAGTGCCTCTTCTGCAAGATCGTGGCCAAGGAGGTCCCGGCGGACATCGTCCTGGAGGCCGGGCGGGCGCTGGCCTTCCGCGACATCAACCCGCAGGCCCCCACCCACGTCCTCGTCGTGCCCAAGGCCCACCACGATAACGCCGCCGCGCTGGCGGCGGCCGACGACGGCCTCGCCGACGACCTGCTCAAGGCCTGCCACGCGGTGGCCGTGCAGGAGGGCGTGGCCGAGACCGGCTACCGGATCGTGCTCAACACCGGGGAGGGCGCCGGGCAGACGGTCTTCCACGTCCACGCGCACGTTCTCGGCGGCCGGGGCCTCACCTGGCCCCCCGGCTGAGCGGCTAAAGTGGGGAGGGAGCTAGGGAGGCGATCAGGGCCGCAAGGGCCGCCCATGTCCGAGTCACAGCACATGCACAAGACCCAGGCCAAGGTAGTCATCCCCGAGGGGCAGCCGATGGTCAGCCTCCTCGGGTCGGGTGACGAGCTGCTGCGGGTCATCGAGGGCGCTTTCAGCGCCGACATCCACGTGCGGGGCAACGAGATCACGATCACCGGCAGTCCCGAGGAGAGCGGCGTCGTCGTGCGCCTCTTCGAGGAGCTGGTGGAGCTGGTCGGCTCGGGTGCCGAGTTGTCCCCCGACGCGGTCGAGCGCAGCATCCACATGCTGCGGCAGGCCACCGACCGTCCGGCCGAGGTTCTGTCCCTGGACATCCTGTCCGCGCGGGGCCGCACCATCCGCCCGAAGACGGTCAACCAGAAGCGGTACGTCGACGCGATCGACAGGCACACGATCGTCTTCGGCATCGGCCCCGCCGGCACCGGCAAGACGTACCTGGCGATGGCGAAGGCCGTGAAGGCCCTCCAGAACAAGCGGGTCAACCGGATCATCCTCACTCGCCCCGCCGTCGAGGCGGGGGAGCGGCTCGGCTTCCTGCCAGGCACGCTCTACGAGAAGATCGACCCGTATCTGCGGCCGCTGTACGACGCGCTGCACGACATGCTCGACCCCGACTCCATCCCGCGCCTGATGTCGGCGGGGACGATCGAGGTCGCGCCGCTCGCGTACATGCGCGGACGTACGCTCAACGACGCCTTCATCATCCTGGACGAGGCGCAGAACACCTCGCCCGAGCAGATGAAGATGTTCCTGACCAGGCTGGGGTTCAACTCGAAGATCGTGGTCACCGGAGACGTGACCCAGATCGACCTGCCCGGCGGCCAGGACAGCGGCCTGAAGGTCGTCCAGCACATCCTCGAGGGCATCGAGGACATCCATTTCAGCAGGCTGACCAGCGCGGACGTCGTACGGCACAAGCTGGTGAGCGACATCGTCGACGCCTACGGCCGATACGACGCCGCGATGGCGTCGGAGCCGCGCGCGATCAACAAGCGGCCGCGGAACAACCGGCGGTGAGCGAGACCATGACGGGTGAGGAGACCCCGTGAGCATCGAGGTGGCCAACGAGTCCGGCGTCGAGGTCGACGAATCGGCGCTGGTCGAGCTGGCCGGGCACGTCCTCGGCCGGATGGGGATCAACCCGCTGGCCGAGCTGTCGATCCTGGTGATCGACGAGGCGGCGATGGCCGAGCTGCACGAGCAGTGGATGGGGGAGCCGGGCCCGACCGACGTGCTGGCCTTCCCCATGGACGAGCTGCGGCCCAACTCCGGCGGCCGGGACGAGGACGACGCTCCCGACCCGGCGCTGCTCGGCGACGTGGTGCTGTGCCCCCAGGTGGCGGCCAAGCAGGCCGCCGAGGCCGGGCACAGCGCGCAGGACGAGCTCGAGCTGCTGTGCACGCACGGCATCCTGCACCTGCTCGGCTACGACCACGCCGAGCCCGAGGAGCACGCCGAGATGTTCGGGCTGCAGGACGAGCTGCTCGGCGCCTGGCGGGAGGTGCGGCGTAAGCCGTGAACGACGGCTGGCTGCTCTCCGCCGTCTTCCTGATCGTCGCAGGTGGTCTGCTGGCGAGCGCGGAGACGGCGCTGACCCGCATCTCCAGGGTGCGCGCTGAGGAGTTCGTCAAGGAGGGCCGGCGCGGCGCGGTGCGGCTGCAGGCGATCGTCGCCGACCCGCCGCGCTACCTCAACCTGGTGCTTCTGCTGCGCCTGAGCTGTGAGCTCGTCGCGACGGTGATCACGACGCTGCTGTTCATCGACTGGCTCGGCGACCGCGGGCAGGCGTACACCGTGGCGGCCGTGGTGATGATCCTGGTGAGCTACGTCATCGTCGGGGTCATGCCGCGGACGCTCGGCCGCCAGCACGCCGAGCCGGTGGCGCTGGCGAGCGCGCCCATCGTGTACGGCCTGACGAGGATCTTCGGACCGCTGCCCGAGCTGCTGATCCTGCTCGGCAACGCGCTCACTCCCGGCAAGGGCTTCCGCGAGGGCCCGTTCACCTCCGAGGCCGAGCTGCGCGACCTCGTGGACCTGGCCGAGCAGCGCAGGGTCATCGAGCCCGACGAGCGGGAGATGATCCACTCGGTCTTCGAGCTCGGCGACACGCTGGTGCGCGAGGTGATGGTGCCGCGCACCGACATGGTCTTCATCGAGCGCGGCAAGACGCTGCACCAGGCGCTCTCGCTGGCCCTGCGCAGCGGCTTCTCCCGCATCCCGGTGGCGGGGGAGAACGAGGACGACGTGGTGGGCATCGCCTACCTGAAGGACATCGTCCGCCGGATCCAGGACACCGGCGACGGCGACGTGCGGGTGGACGAGCTCATGCGCCCCGCGACGTACGTGCCGGAGAGCAAGCCGATCGACGAACTGCTGCGCGAGATGCAGGCGCGGCAGATCCACCTCGCGATCGTCATCGACGAGTACGGCGGCACCGCCGGGCTCGTCACCATCGAGGACGTCATCGAGGAGATCGTCGGCGAGATCGCCGACGAGTACGACCAGGAGGCCCCGCGGGTCGAATGGCTGGACGACGGGGCGGTGCGGGTGACCGCGCGGCTCCCGGTCGACGAGCTCGGCGAGCTGTTCGAGACCGAGATCGAGGTCGAGGACGTCGACACGGTCGGCGGCCTGCTGGCGCACGCCCTGGGCCGGGTGCCGATCGCGGGCTCGGAGGCGGTGGTCGGCGGCCTGCGCCTGACGGCCGAGAACCTGGCGGGACGCCGCAACCGGATCAGCACGGTCGTCGTGCGCCGCGAGGAGCTCGCGACGGGCGACGAGGTCGTGGCCGCCGGCGCCGACCACGAGTGACCCGTCGCCGTCCGCGGCTGCAAGCGTCCTTCAAGCGAGTTGCAAGCGCGACCGGCCATTGTGATCCCAGGCGCTCAGAAGGGGTTCGGGGCGTCTCATTGGGGAGTCCGGCGCGCCGGGAGGGGTTCGCGGCGCTCCGGAGCCTCCTCTGGGGGATCCGTAATCGGTGCGGGGCTCTCACCCGTTCAGGGTGGGAGCCCCGTATTGATTCCGTATCGGTTACGCAATGTGATTACCCGCTCGCGGTCCGGGGAAGGACAACCTCCGGCAAAGCGGGGAGGCGGGTATGCGCATCGTCCACGCGGCCGTCGCGGGCTGCCTGGTCCTGGCCACCGGTGCCTGCGGCGCGGGCGGGGTCGCGTACGCCCCCGTCCGGGTGCCTCACAAGGCCGAGGTGAGGCGTCCGCCGACGGTGCTCGGCCGGATGGACGGCCTTCCCGAGGAGTTCTTCAGCCACGCGCGGTCCCCCTGGCGTCCGCCGTTCCGTCCCCGCGCCCGCGCGTGCCGCCTGCTGTTCGACGCGGCCGCGGGCAGGCCCCCGCGCGAGGGGCTCAGCGGCACGACCGCCGCCACCTACCAGGGCGCGCACGCGGGCGAGCTCGCCGGGGTCGGCGTCGCCGTCTACGACGGCGGCGAGGCGGCCGGGCATCTCGCCGCGCTCCGCGACGCCCTCTCCCGCTGCGCGACGGCCGACGACGGCACGCCGTACGACCGCTTGACCGCGCGGACGCCGCTGCCGGGCATCGGCGGGCCGGACGCGGCGGGCCGGGCCCTGTCCGGGAGGGTCGGCGGCTACCCCTACCGCATGCACCTGGTCGTCGCCCGCTCCGGCCACACGCTGATCGCGCTCGTGCACGCCGGCCTGACCCCGCCCGACCCCGCCCGCACGGCCGAACTGACACGGCTGCTCGTCCGCGAGGTCGGTACGCTTGACGCGTGACACAGACGCTGGACCCCGAGGACAACAAGATAATCACGCTGGCCAGGTCGGCGCGGGCGCGCGGCGGCACCCCCGAGGGCGCCGCGGTGCGCGACGAGACCGGCCGGACGTACGCCGCGACCACGGTGGCGCTGCCCTCGCTCCGGCTCTCGGCCCTCCAGGCGGCCGTGGCCATGGCCGTGTCCAGCGGGGCGAAGTCCCTGGAGGCGGCGGCGATCGTCACCGAGGCCGACGACCCGGCTGAGCAGGACGTGGCCGTCGTCGAGGAGATGGGCAACGGCACGCTGTTCCTGGCCGCCCCCGACGGCTCCCTGAAGGGCCGGTACATCTGACGTGGACGCCGAATCGAGCGGTTTCCGTGCGGGCTTCGCCTGCTTCGTCGGCAGGCCCAACGTCGGCAAGTCCACGCTGATGAACGCCCTGGTCGGCACCAAGGTGGCGATCACCTCGTCCAAGCCGCAGACCACGCGGCGGGCCATCCGCGGCATCGTCCACCGGCCGGACGCCCAACTGGTGATCGTGGACACCCCCGGATTCCACCGTCCCCGCACGCTCCTGGGCGAGCGGCTGGACAGCCTGGTGCTGTCCACGCTCACCGAGGTCGACGTGATCGGGTTCTGCGTCCCGGCGAACGAGCCGATCGGCAAGGGCGACCGGTTCATCGTCGACAAGCTCGCCGCCGTCAAGAAGACCCCGGTCGTGGCGGTTGTCACCAAGTGCGACCTCGCCACCCGCGAGCAGGTCGCGCACCAGCTTCTCGCGGTGTCCGCGCTGGCCGAGTTCGCGGAGATCGTCCCGGTGTCCGCGCAGGGCGGCGAGCAGCTCGACGTCCTCGCCGACGTGCTCGTCAAGCGGCTGCCCGAGTCGCCCCCGCTGTACGCCGGCGGGGAACTCACCGACGAGCCGGAGCAGGTGCTGGTCGCCGAGCTGATCCGGGAGGCCGCGCTGGAGGGCGTGCGCGACGAGCTGCCTCACTCGATCGCGGTGGTCGTGGAGGAGATGAACCCCCGGGAGGGCCGCGACGACCTCCTCGATGTGTACGCGCACATGTTCGTCGAGCGGCCCTCGCAGAAGGCGATCGTGATCGGCCCGGGCGGTGCGAGGCTCAAGGACGTGGGCACCCGCGCCCGGCAGCAGATCGAGGCGCTGCTCGGCACCCGCGTCTACCTCGATCTCCGGGTGAAGATCGCCAAGGAGTGGCAGCGCGATCCCAAGCAGCTGCGGCGTCTCGGCTTCTACGACTGACGGCCGTCACCGGCGGCGCAGCAGCGCGGCGGCGGCCAGCACGGCCAGCGCGACCGAGGCCAGCAGGCCGGCGAACCAGCCGTACTGGATCGTCGGGTGCACCCGCAGCAGCCCGGAGACCTGGAAGTCGAGCCGCCCCACGAGGTCGCGCGGGTCGGCGAGGAACATGGCCAGCGCGAAGGCGGCCACCGCGCCGGGCAGGATCGCCAGCCCGGTGAACAGCCAGTTTCGCGCCGCGCCGAGCACGCCGAGCAGCATCGCCGTGATCCCGGCGCCCAGCACGAACCAGCCGGGGCCCGCGTCCACGCCGCGCACGGCGTGCGTGAGCGACGTGTTGAGTATGCCGAACTCGGCGGTGAGGCCCGCCCACGGGAGGAGCGCGGTCACGGCCAGCGCGAACCCCGCGACGAACACGCCGACGGCCCGCAGGACGCCGGCCACGCTGGTGCCTCGCCGCGGACCGCCGGGGTGCTGCGTGGGATCCGACACGATCACCAGGCTACGGGTCGAGGCCCCCGGTTTCAGCCCCTGGCGTGCCGTGCGAGCCGTCCGGGCCCGACGCCGGGGAGGCGCCCGCCGCCTCCTCGCCGCGCCGCAGCCGCTCCCTGAGCTGGACCGCGTCCGCGCCGAGCGCGCACACCTGCACGCCCGGACCGGCCAGCGGCAGCGCCGCCCAGCCGTCCCCCAGCACGGCCCGCCGCTCGCGCTTGACGTCCGGCACGGCGGGCGGAGCCCAGGCGGGTCCCGCGAGCAGGGTCGAGCCGACGCACCGCGCGTCCCCGTAGACGGCCGGGCTGCCGTCCACCGCCTCCTCGCCCACCAGGAGGTCCTGGCGGAGCAGGGGCCGGCCGGCCACGGTCGCGTCGAACCGCGCGTGGCCGCGCCCCGGCCGTTCGCCGTGCCGCCCGAAGACGATCTCCTCCCGCCAGAAGACCGTGGCGTCCTCGGCGAGCGAGAGCCGTACGACGAGGCGGTGGGCGCATCCGGCGGCGAGGACGGTCGGCTCGGGGGAGAAGTGCAGGGTGGCGCCCGCGCCGACCCGCGCCCGAACGACCATGACCGAAGGGGTGTCCGCGAGACCCGGCAGCACCAGCGTGGCGCCCACCGAGCGGACCTCCAGGGAGGTGCCGGGGGCGACGTCCACCTCGAGGTCGAGGCGGTCGCCGCGCAGCGGTCCCGCGCCCGTCGAGACGAGGTGGACCCGCCGCGGGCCGGTCTGCCGCAGCGTCAGCGGAGGGTCGGACCGCAGCGTCTCCAGCCGGGTCCGGCCTCCGTCCGCGGCCTCCGTCCTGATCAGCGCACGCGCGGTGACCGCCGTCATGCCGGTCAGGACGCCTGAGCCTGCTGGGCGGCGCCGTGAACGGGGTGGTGGTGTGGCTCGCCGTGCTCGTGCCGCCAGGCGTCGACCATGTCCGTCACCCACTCCGCCACGGCGTGCGCGCCCCTGTCCTCCCTGATCGACGTGAACAGCACCGGCTTGCCGTCCCGTACGGCCGCCGCGTCGCGGGACATCACGGTCAGGTCGGCGCCGACCATCGGCGCGAGATCGGTCTTGTTGACGACGAGCAGGTCGGCCGAGGTCACCCCCGGCCCGCCCTTGCGCGGCACCTTGTCGCCACCCGACACGTCGAGCACGAAAATCTGCCGGTCGGCCAGGCCCCGGCTGAACGTGGCGGTGAGGTTGTCGCCGCCGCTCTCGACGATCACGAGGTCGAGCGGCCCGAACCGCTCCTCCAGCGTCTCGACGGCGTCCAGGTTGGCCGCGATGTCGTCCCGGATGGCGGTGTGCGGGCAGCAGCCGGTCTGCACGGCGAGGATCCGTTCCGGGTCGATGACTCCCGCGCGACGGAGGAAGTCGGCGTCCTCGGTGGTGTAGATGTCGTTGGTCACGACCCCGAGCCGCATCGAGGGGCCGAGGCTGCGGCACAGCGCCGCCACCAGGGCGGTCTTGCCGCTGCCGACCGGCCCGCCGATGCCGAGGCGGAGCGCCCGCCCGTCCGGCTCGGCCGCGTCGTGGAGATCGTCGTGGTGAGCGCCCATGGAGGTATTTGCTCCTTCTCGTGCGGTGACCGGTGGGGAGACGTCAGGAGACGAAAAGCTTCATCGGGTTGGTCAGGTGTCCCTCCGCAAGGAGGTCGAGCGCGGGCGCGCTGTGCCCCGGCAGCGCGTGCCACCGCCCCTGCCGGGCCGCGTCGCCGAGCGACGCGCAGGCGGCGTGGGCCGCGTCGTCGAGCGCGGGGGCGAGATCGGCGAGCAGGCGGTGGACGGTGACCGGGTCGAGGCCGAGGAGCCGCACGGCCGCCGTGGCCGGGCCGGTGACCGAGGTGTAGGCGGCGGCCAGCGCTGCCTGGCGGGGCGTGCAGCCCGCCGAGGCCCCCGCCGCGCCGAGCGCGACGGGGTGGTGCGGCCCCTCCGGCACGGCCCGAGCGAGCGTGTCCAGGGCGGCCGAGGGCCACATCCGGCGGGACGTGCGCAGCAGGAGCCGTCCCTGGGTGCGGGCGGCCTCCCGCTGGGCGGGCGAGGCGGTCCTGGCGTCGGCCTCGGCGTCCAGCCGCCGCCACAGCTCGACGCCGTCAGCCGGGTCGTCAGCGGGGTCGTCCGCGGCGGCCAGTTCGCACGCGGCGGCGGCGAGGGCGGCGGTGACCAGACCGGCGGTGGCGAGCCTGCCACGCAGGAACCGCGCCAGATCGCCGGTGCCGGTGACCGCGCCCAGCCGTACGGCCTCCTCCACGCCGCCCGAGTGGGCGTGCCCGCCCGCCGGCAGCCGGGAGTCGGCCAGCAGCAGCAGCGCCGCGTCCGCTCCCATGTCAGAAGAGGAAGTAGCGCTGCGCCATCGGCAGCGACTCGGCCGGGGCGGGCTCGATCAGCTCGCCGTCCACGCGTACGGCGAAGGTGTCGGGGTCCACCCGGATGTCCGGCAGGGCGTCGTTGAGGGGCATCGCGTCCTTGCGCCGGGCGCGTACGTCGGCCACCGGGACCAGACGCCTGCGGACGGCGAGGCGGTCGGCCAGGCCGTCGTCCAGCGCGAGCGGCGCCACGAAGTGCAGCGAGGTCGCGGCGGCGGTGGCCGGGGCCGCGCCGAACATCGGCCGGGGGAGCACGGGCTGCGGTGTCGGGATCGACGCGTTCGCGTCGCCCATCTGCGCGTAGGCGATGACGCCGCCCTTGACGACGAGGTCCGGCTTGACCCCGAAGAAGGCCGGGCTCCACAGCACCAGGTCGGCGAGCTTGCCGGGCTCCACCGAGCCGATCTCCGCGTCCAGGCCGTGAGCGATCGCCGGGTTGATCGTGTACTTGGCGACGTAGCGGCGGGCGCGGAGATTGTCGGCCGGGCCGTCGCCCGGCAGCGCGCCGCGGCGCCGCTTCATCACATGCGCCGTCTGCCACGTACGGATGATCGTCTCGCCGACCCGGCCCATGGCCTGGGAGTCCGAGCCGATCATCGAGATCGCGCCCATGTCGTGCAGCACGTCCTCGGCCGCCATCGTCGCCGGCCGGATCCGCGACTCGGCGAACGCCAGGTCCTCCGGGATGGCGGGGTTGAGATGGTGGCACACCATGAGCATGTCCAGGTGCTCGTGGTGGGTGTTGACCGTGTGCGGCCTGGTCGGATTCGTGGACGAGGGCAGCACGTTGGCGTGGGAGGCGACCGTGATGATGTCCGGGGCGTGGCCGCCTCCGGCGCCCTCGGTGTGGTAGGCGTGGATGGCCCGCCCGCCGATGGCCCGCAGGGTCGACTCCACGAAGCCGGCCTCGTTCAGCGTGTCGGTGTGGATGGCGACCTGCACCCCGGTGGCGTCGCATACCCGCAGGCAGGCGTCGATGGCGGCGGGGGTGGTGCCCCAGTCCTCGTGCAGCTTGAAGCCCGACGCCCCGGCCCTCAGCTGTTCGAGCAGACCCTCCTCGCTGACCGTGTTGCCCTTGCCGAGCAGGGCCACGTTCACCGGGTAGGAGTCCAGCGACTCCAGCATCCGGCCGAGATACCAGGTCCCGGTCACGGTCGTGGCCTTCGTACCCTCGGCGGGGCCGGTGCCGCCGCCGACGACCGTGGTGACGCCGGAGGCGAGCGCCTCGTCGAGGATCTGCGGGCAGATCAGGTGGACGTGGGAGTCGACGGCGCCCGCCGTGACGATCTTGCCGTTGGCGGCGAGGATCTCGGTGGACGGGCCGATCACCAGGTCCGGGTGGACGCCGTCCATGGTGTCGGGGTTGCCGGCCTTGCCGATGGCGGCGATCCGGCCGTCCCGCACGCCGATGTCGGCCTTGACCACGCCCCAGTGGTCGATTATCACCGCGCCGGTGACGACCAGGTCGGCCGCGCCCTCGGCCCTCGTGGTGCGCGCCTGCCCCATCGACTCGCGGATGACCTTGCCGCCGCCGAACACGGCCTCGTCGCCCGCTCCGGCGGGCCCCATCGACAGGTCGTCGGTCACCTCGACGTACAGGTCGGTGTCGGCCAGGCGCACCCGGTCGCCTGTGGTGGGGCCGTACAGCGCGGCGTAGCGGGCGCGTTCGACGCTAGTCATCGGTCCTCCCGTCGAGGGGGCCCGCCCATTCGGGGCGCAGTCCGGGTACGACGCGGTCGCCCGCGAGCGGGACCAGCGTGACGTCGCGCTCCACCCCGGGCTCGAACCTGATCGCGGTGCCCGCCGGGATGTCGAGGCGGGTGCCCCAGGCCGCCTCCCGGTCGAACTCCAGACCCGGGTTGGCGGCGGCGAAGTGGTAGTGCGACCCGACCTGCACCGGCCGGTCGGCGGTGTTGACGACTCTCAGGGTGATCCGCTCCCTGCCGGGGTTCAGCGGCACGTCGCCGTCGCCGCACACGATCTCGCCCGGCACGCCCGTGCCGGTCATGCGATCGGGTTGTGGACGGTGACGAGCTTGGTGCCGTCGGGGAAGGTCGCCTCGATCTGGACGGACTCCAGCATCTCGGGCACGCCCTCCATGACGTCCTCGCGCCGCAGGACCTTGCGGCCGGCGTCCATCAGGTCGGCGACGCTGCGGCCGTCGCGGGCGCCTTCCAGGAGGAAGGACGCGATGAGGGCCGTCGCCTCCGGATGGTTGAGGCGAAGGCCGCGCTCCTTCCGCTCGCGGGCCACGCCCGCGGCGACGTGGATGAGGAGCCGTTCCTGTTCGTGTGGAGTTAGCCGCATGGCGGGACGATAGATACCCGCCATTTCCCCTGCGTTACCCGCTTATTTCGTACGCGTATCCGGACGGCGGTGAGCCTTCGCTAATGACTTGTTAACCATCGGGATTTCGGCGGGAAATACCGCGCGCCCACCTTGACGGCAGACGGATCGGTGCGGGGGCCGTAGCGGCAAGGGAGAGGCAATTGCGGAACTCATTATGGCGTGCCGGAGCGGTTCTCGCTCTCGCGACCACGACGCTTGCGGCATGTGGCGGACAATCCTCAACAAATAGTACATCTGCCTCATCTGGGGGTTCTGACACCATCAAAGTCGGCATCCTGCACTCCCTCAGCGGCACGATGGCCATCAGCGAGGTCACGGTCAGGGACGCGGAACTGCTCGCGATCGACGAGATCAACGCGGCCGGCGGCGTGCTCGGCAAGAAACTGGAGCCCGTCGTCGAGGACGGCGCGTCCGACTGGCCGACCTTCGCGGAAAAGGCCACCAAGCTCATCGCGCAGGACAAGGTCGCGACCGTCTTCGGCGGCTGGACGTCGGCGAGCCGCAAGGCGATGCTCCCGGTCTTCGAGAAACGAAAGGCGCTGCTGTGGTATCCGGTCCAGTACGAGGGACTGGAAAGCTCGCCGTACATCTTCTACACGGGCGCGACGACCAACCAGCAGATCGTCCCCGGGCTCGACTACCTGAAGGAGAAGGGCAAGAAGAAGCTCTTCCTCGTGGGCAGCGACTACGTCTTCCCGAGAACCGCGAACAAAATCATCAAGGCGTACGCCGCGGCGAACGGGATGGAGGTTCTCGGTGAGGAGTACACCCCGCTCGGGCACACCGAGTACAGCACGCTCGTCAACAAGATCGTCGAGGCGAAGCCGGACGCGGTCTTCAACACCCTGAACGGCGACAGCAACGTCGCGTTCTTCAAGCAGCTCAAGAGCACCGGGATCAGCGCCGACCAGATGCCGGTCATGTCGGTGTCCGTGGCCGAGGAGGAGGTCAAGGGCATCGGCGTCGACAACGTCGCCGGGCACCTCGTGGCCTGGAACTACTACCAGACGACCGACACCCCGGCGAACGAGAAGTTCGTCGCCGCGTTCAAGGCGAAGTACGGCGCGGACAAGGTGACCTCCGACCCGATGGAGGCCGGATACAACGCCGTCTACCTGTGGGCCGAGGCCGCGAAGAAGGCCGGCACCACCGAGGTGGAGGCCGTCAAGAAGGCCGCCGGCGGCGTGTCCCTCGACCGCCCCGAGGGCAAGGTCACCATCGACGGCGACAACCAGCACGTCTACAAGACCGCGCGCATCGGAGTCGTCCAGCAGGACGGCCAGATCAAGGAGGTGTGGAACTCCGGCGAGCCGATCAAGCCGGATCCCTACCTCAGGACGTACCCCTGGGCCGGCGGCCTGGTCTGACGGCCACGATGGAGGGAGTGCTCAACCAGCTGCCGATCGGGCTGTCGATCGGCGCGGTCCTGCTGCTCATCGCCCTCGGGCTGACCTTCACGTTCGGGCAGATGGGCGTGATCAACATGGCCCACGGCGAGTTCATCATGGCGGGGGCCTACACGGCCTACCTGCTCCAGGGTGTGGGCTTCCTGATCGCCCTCCCGGCCGCCTTCGTGGTGGCCGGGGTCATGGGCCTGATCCTGGAGCGCACGCTGATCCGGCGCTTCTACGGCCGTCCGCTGGACACGCTGCTGCTCACCTGGGGCGTCAGCCTCATGCTCCAGCAACTGGCCCGGGACCTGTTCGGGGCGCCCAACGTGCAGGTCGCCTCGCCCGCCTGGCTGCGCGGCGGCATCGGGATCCTGCCGTACAACCGGCTGTTCATCATGGCGCTCGCCGCGGCGTCGGTGCTCGCGATCTGGGCGTACATGAACAGGACCGGACAGGGCCGGCGCATGCGGGCGGTGATGCAGAACAGGAGGCTCGCGGCCACGAGCGGCATCGACACCGGGCGGGTCGACCAGCGGACGTTTTTCATCGGCTCCGGCCTCGCCGGGGTCGCGGGGGTCGCCCTCACGCTCATCGGGCCGGTCGGCCCGGCGCTCGGGACCTACTACATCGTCGACGCGTTCCTCGTGGTCGTCGCGGGCGGGCTGGGACAGCTTCGCGGCGCGGTGCTGGCCGCGGCCGGCCTCGGCCTGCTGAACTCCTATGCCGAGTTCTGGAGCGACGCCAGCCTCGCCAAGGTGGTGGTCTTCGTGGCGATCATCGGCTTCCTGCAGATCCGGCCGCAGGGGCTGTTCTTCGTCCGATCGCGGGCGCTCTCATGACCGCCCTCACGGTCTCGCGCCGGGTGCTGAGCGGCCGGTGGCAGGGCCCGGCGGCCTTCACGGCGGTGGCGGTGCTCGCCCTGGTGGTGGCGCCGCTGCTGCTGGAGCCGTTCCGCCTCGGGCTGCTGGCCAAGTATCTGTGCTACGCGATCGTGGCGCTGGGCATCGGCCTCGCATGGGGGCAGGGCGGCATGCTCACGCTCGGTCAGGGGGTGTTCTTCGGCCTCGGCGGCTACGCGATGGGCATGTATCTCAAGCTCAACGACGCCGGGGGAGACCTGCCCGACTTCATGGTCTGGAGCGGGGTGGAGAAGCTGCCGGCGCTGTGGAAGCCGTTCGGTAACCCGGTCTTCGCGCTGGCCATGGTCGTCGTGCTGCCGGTCGCGGTCGCGCTGCTGCTCGGCACGCTGGTGTTCCGCCAGCGCGTACGGGGGGCGTACTTCGCGATCCTCACCCAGGCGCTGGCGGCGGCGCTGGTGATCCTGCTGGTCGGGCAGCAGGGGCTGACCGGCGGCACGAACGGCCTGACCAACTTCTTCGACTTCTTCGGCCGCGATGTGGCGGCCGACGAGACCCAGCGGGGCCTCTACCTGCTGGTGGCGGTCGTGCTCGGGGCGCTCTACCTGGGCGCCAGGCAACTCGTCCGCAGCCGGTTCGGGCGGCTGCTGCTCGCGGTCAGGGACGGCGAGGACCGGGTGCGCTTCCTCGGGTACGACCCCGCCACCGTCAAGACGCTGACCTTCGCCGTCTCGGCGGGCATGGCCGGCATCGCGGGGGCGCTGTTCGTGCCCGTCGTCGGCATCATCTCGCCGGCCCTGCTCGGGGTCGTGCCCTCGCTCGAACTCGTCGTCGCGGTGGCCGTCGGCGGCCGGTTCGCGCTGGCCGGCGCGGTGCTGGGCGCGGTCGTCATGGGATACGCGCGGACGTACTTCAGCGAGGAACTGCCGGACGCCTGGCTCTACCTGCAGGGCGCCCTGTTCGTGCTCGTCATGACGCTGGCGCCGAAGGGCATCGCGGGCCTGGCCGCCAACGTCGTACGGAGAAGGGAGGCACGGGCGTGACCGACACGCTGCTGGAGATCCGGGGTCTGGAGGTCGCCTTCGGCGGCTTCCGGGCGCTCGACGGCGTGGACCTGACCGTCGGACGGGGCGAGCTGCGGTTCCTGATCGGGCCGAACGGCGCGGGGAAGACCACCCTCATCGACGTGATCACGGGCCTGACCAGGCCCACCGGGGGCTCGGTGCGGTTCGAGGGGCACGACCTCGTGGGCCGCAGGGAGCACGAGATCGTCCGGCTCGGCGTGGGCCGCACCTTCCAGACCTCCGTGGTCTTCGAGGAGCTCACCGTGCTGGAGAACCTCGACCTGGCGGCGTCGTTCCGGCGCCCCCTGTGGTCGCTGCTGCGCCGCAGGCGCGGGGTGTCGGAGGAGGTCACCGCGGCGCTGGAGACTACCGGCCTGACCGCGCTGGCCGGCAGCAGGGCCGGGGTGCTGTCGCACGGGCAGCGGCAGTGGCTGGAGATCGGCATGCTGATCGTCCAGCGGCCCCGGTTGCTGCTGCTCGACGAGCCGGTCGCCGGCATGTCCTCCGGCGAGCGCGAGCGGACCGGCGAGCTGCTCACCGAGGTCGCCCGCGACCACACCGTGATCGTGGTCGAGCACGACATGGACTTCCTGCGCCGCTACGCCTCGCAGGTCACCGTGCTGCACGAGGGCAAGGTGCTGACGGAGGGCTCGGTCGAGCAGGTGCGCGCCGACCCGCGCGTGCAGGAGATCTATCTGGGACGGGCGCGGGAGGGTGCCGAGGATGCTGTCCGTTGAGGGACTGGAGTCGGGATACGGCCGGGCCCGGGTGCTCTTCGGCGTCTCGCTTGAGGTGCCCGCCGGCCGCCTCGTGTGCGTGATGGGCCGCAACGGGGTCGGCAAGACGACCCTGCTCGACACCGTCATGGGCGCGCTGCCGGCGACCGGCGGGAGGGTGACGTTCGAGGGCAGGGACGTCACCCGGCTGCGCCCGGACCAGCGCGTACGGCTCGGCATGGGCTACGTGCCGCAGGGGCACGACACGTTTCCCCAGCTCAGCGTGATGGACAACCTCCTGGTCACGCTGGAGGCGTCCGCGCACCGGGACCGGGCGGCGCTGGACGAGGCCCTGGAGGTCTTCCCCCGGCTCAAACCGCTGCTCAAACGGCCGGCGGGCTTCCTGTCGGGCGGTCAGCAGCAGCAGCTCGCGATGGCCCGGGCCCTGGTCACCCGGCCGAAACTGCTGATCCTGGACGAGCCGACCGAGGGCATCCAGCCGTCGATCATCCTGGAGATCGAGGAGGCCGTCGAACGCCTGCACGCGAGCGGTCTCGCGATCCTGCTGGTGGAGCAGTACCTGGACCTCGCGCTGCGGCTGGCCGACGGGTTCGTGATCCTCGACGCCGGACGGGTGGTCAGGTCCGGCCCCGCACGGGAGCTCCAGGACGAGGAGGTCCACCGGCTGTTGTCCGTCTGAGTCGGGCGCTTACCCTGGAGGGGAGGAAGCGATCGCACGTGTGAACGCCTTCGGCCGTGCCGGAGGCTCCGCGCCGCCGGAGCGGCGGGGGCCGTCCGGACCCGGCATTGCGCACGGCACGACCGCTTCCTCCACTGTCTGCGGCCGGTGCGCCCGGCGGCCGGTCGATCAGCGCGCCCGGGTCTCGATCCGGGCTCGACGGACGTGGCCGAGTATCGCCTTGACGACGAGTTCCGGGCGGTCCCGATGGATGTGGTGCCCCGCGTGCTCCGCGACGACGTGTTCGGCGTTCGAGGACAGCCGCACCAGGTCGGCCTGGAGCGGAACCCAGACGGAGTAGAAGCGGCGCTGTGCGGCGGCCGCCTTCGTATCGGTTTCCGGTGGTTCGTCGGGACTGGCGGAGATGACCGTGAGCGGAATCGCGCCCAGGTGTGGCGCCCGGCGGCGGACCTGCACGGGGGTGACGGTGATCGCGGCCGCCGCCTCGCGTAGCTCCGCGCGGCGTTGGCGGTCGCTGAGGTCGAAGGCGATCCTGGTGGGGAGGAGCTCCGACGGCAGGCGCCGGGCCGCGGCCTCGCGGCGGGCGCGGCCGCTCCATCCGGCCTCGAAGGCCAGGCGCCGAAGCCCCAGCGGGGTCAGGCGCGAGCGCAGCATTTCCAGGGCGATCTCTGTCCTCGTCCGGTGCAGCAGGCGGATCTGCTCGGGATGGCTGGAATCGACGAGGACGACCGCTGCCACGGCGTCGGGCCTTTCGGCCGCGAACAACCGGACGATGTGCCCTCCGGCCGAATGCCCCACCAGAACGTACGGCGGAGCGATTCCCGCCTCGTCCAGCGCGCGTCGCAGGTCGCGAGCGGCTCCGAGCGCCGTTCCCGCCCACGGGGACGGGTCGCTCCACCCGAGACCGGCACGGTCGTAAAGGACGACCGACGACTCCGCCGCCAGTTCGGGTGACAGGGCGGCCCAGTTCACACCCGGCTCGCCCAGTCCCGGCACGATGACGACGGTCGGCGAGCCGGTGCCCGCGGTCCACAGGTGGATCCGGCGGCCGCCGATGTCGACCATCCGGCCGGGCGGAGGGAACCGGCGGCGATCACCCCGGGCCCCGTAGGTCTGGTAGACGGCGCTCATGGCGGCTCCGGCGATCGCTCCTGAGACGAGCCGGGCCAGCGCCCTGACGATGATTCCCCTGCTGCGGATCGAGCGGTTCATCACACTCCGGTTGCGCCGGTTCCCCGTTGGTTCCCGCGGGAGGGAGGAGAGCGGCGGTCGGGCCCTGGATCACTTTGACTCCGCCATTCGTACAGCGGATTCGGCCGCCAGATCAATGACGATCGACAAGGGCGGATGAGGTGGGGGCGCAGGCGGAGGCGCCGACCGCGGATCAGGCGGACGGCGACCGCACCGTGGTCAGATGTCGAGCTGCGGTCAGATGTCGAGCTGCCACTGGTGCCAGGTGTCGAAGACCTCGAAGCCCATCGCCTCGTTGATCGCCAGCATGTGCGGGTTCGCGACGGAGTTCCACGTGATCACGCGCTCGATCGACGGCTCGCAGGCGCGGAACCAGGTGATGTTGGCCAGTTTGAGCACGAGGCCGAGCCGCCGGCCGCGGTGCGGCGCGAGGACGGTCGTCGAGGACTGGCGGCCCCATCCCTCCGGCCGCTCGGCGTCCACCACCAGCTGGGTGAACCCCGCGGGCTCTCCGCCGGCCGTATGCCGGGCGATCATCGTGTAGGTCTGCTGGCCCGCTCGCGCGAGCATCTCCTCGCGGGCGCGCACGCGGTCGGCCGTCCACCGCTGGTCCTCCATCGCGAGGTCGCCCAGCGGCTCGTCGTTCATGCCCTCCGCGAGGCGCGCCATGTCGCCGAGCAGGTCGTCGGGGGTCGGCCCGGCCCACCGTTCGAGCGAGTAGCCGGTGGCGTGCCGTACGGCCCGGGCCCGGAGGAGCTCGAGGCCGGACCAGTCGGCCGTGCGCAGGTCGAGCACCAGCCGGGTCTCGGTGGCGGCCGGGGAGAAGCCGCGGACCTTGGCGAACGCCGCGCCCGGCCCGTCGGCCGAGGCCTCGGCGATGAGGACCCGCCTGCCCTCGTCACGCGCCCGGCCGATGGCGTGGTCGAGCAGCGCGCCGCCGACGCCCTCGCGCCTGCGGCCCGTACGCGTCATCAGCCGGAGCAGGGCGAGGTGGGTGTTGTCGTCCTGCGGGAAGTGGAGGATGTAGCCGCCGGCGACCTCGTCACGGCCGACCTGGCCGCTGTCGGTTCGGCCGTCGTCGGTTCGGCCGAGGCTGATTCGGCCGTCGTCGTGCGCCACCCACGCCTCGGCCCGCTCGCCGCCGGACCCGCTCCGGACGCTCGCCGTGAAGTGCCGCCACGACATCGCCGGACCCGGCTGGTCGCATGCTCGCGCGATGTCGTACAGACCGGCCAGAGCGGCGTGGTCCGCCGGGCCGTCCGGGTCGTCTTCCTCCTGCGCGGCGTCGTTCTCGATAGGGGCGACGCGCTTCATCTGCATGCCGACAAGAATTCCGCACCCCTTGTCAGGGGCGCGACTGATTTTCACATCGTGGAACGGCGGCGGTGAGGGCTCACTGCATGTAGTTCTCGACCTCGTCGGCCGGACGGGGGGAGGCGAAGTCGGGGTCCTCGCCCACGTCGCGCCGGGCGCGGCGCTGGCGCAGCAGGTCCCAGCAACGGTCGAGCTGCTCCTCCAGTGAGGTGATCCTGTTGTGCTCCTCCTCCGAGGTCAGCTCGCCCGCGACCAGGCGCTCGCGCAGGGAGTGCTCCTCGTCGACCAGCTCGCTGATCCGCTGCAGGATCTCGCCGTCCTTCATGTGGCCTCCTTCGTCACGAGCCACCCTAACCTGGGGCTCCGTCTCGACATGTGATCGGGTGTCTCATCCGCTTCAGGGGGTCTGCTAGTCTGCTTGGCATGCTGCGCGGACTCCTTCTTATCCGCCGCGGCGAGGGCCTGTAAGAGGCCGGCTCCCTCGCCGCGGTGCGAGAGGCATGCGCGTCGGCCGCCCTGGTTTCATCCAACGGCGCCCCCCTTTCTGTCGAACCGACGACGGCACCATCGTGCCCGGGGCTCGCCGTGCGCCCGACGAGGAGCAATCATGAATGAGCAGCAGCCCAGCCCCATGCCGTTCCAGCGTTATACGCCGTTCGAGCCCGTACGGCTGACCGACCGCACCTGGCCCGACAAGGTCATCGCCACGGCGCCCCGCTGGTGCGCGGTGGACCTGCGTGACGGCAACCAGGCGCTGATCGACCCGATGGACGCCGACCGCAAGCTGAAGATGTTCGACCTGCTGGTCCGGATGGGTTACAAGGAGATCGAGGTCGGCTTCCCGGCCGCGTCGCAGACCGACTACGACTTCGTCCGTCAGATCATCGAAGAGGAACGCATCCCCTCCGACGTGGTCATCCAGGTGCTGACGCAGGCCCGGCCCGAGCTGATCGAGCGGACCTTCGAGTCGCTGCGCGGCGCCCGCCAGGCGATCGTCCACCTGTACAACTCCACCTCCACCCTCCAGCGCCGGGTCGTCTTCGGCCAGGATAGGGACGGCATCACCGCGATCGCCGTCGAGGGCGCCAAGCTGTGCAAGAAGCTGGCGGCCGAGATGGAGAGCACGGACATCTACTTCCAGTACTCGCCCGAGTCCTTCACCGGCACGGAGCTGGAGTACGCCGTCGAGGTCTGCAACGCCGTCAACGACGTCTGGCAGCCCACCCCCGACCACAAGGTGATCGTCAACCTGCCGGCGACGGTCGAGATGGCCACGCCCAACGTGTACGCCGACCAGATCGAGTGGATGCACCGCAACCTGGCGTACCGGGACTCGATCGTGCTGTCCCTGCACCCGCACAACGACCGCGGCACCGCCGTCGCCGCCGCCGAGCTGGGTTACATGGCCGGCGCCGACCGCATCGAGGGCTGCCTGTTCGGCAACGGTGAGCGGACCGGCAACGTCTGCCTGGTCACGCTGGGCATGAACCTGTTCTCCCAGGGCATCGACCCGGAGATCGACTTCTCCGACATGGACGAGATCCGGCGCGTGGTCGAGCACTGCAACCAGCTGCCCGTGCACCCCCGCCATCCGTGGGGCGGCGAGCTGGTCTACACGGCCTTCTCCGGCTCCCACCAGGACGCGATCAAGAAGGGCCTGGAGCACCTGGAGCACGACGCGGCCGCCGCGGGGGTGCCGGTCGACCGGTTCACCTGGGCGGTGCCGTACCTGCCGATCGACCCCAAGGACATCGGCCGCACGTACGAGGCCGTGATCCGCGTCAACAGCCAGTCGGGCAAGGGCGGCGTCGCCTACATCATGAAGGCCGACCACCAGCTCGACCTGCCGCGCCGCCTGCAGATCGAGTTCTCCCGCGTCATCCAGGCCCGTACGGACGCCGAGGGCGGCGAGGTCACGGCCGCGGAGATGTGGGAGCGGTTCGCCGACGAGTACCTGCCGAACCCCGCGAGCCCCTGGGGGCGCCTGGGCCTGCTGGCCCACCGGCACACCTCGACCGTGGACGACAAGGACGCGATCAGCGCCGACGTGCGGGTCGACGGCGACATCCGGGAGATCGAGGGCGTCGGCAACGGCCCCATCTCGGCCTTCTGCGACGCGCTGGAGAGCATCGGAGTGCCGGTGCGGGTCCTCGACTACACCGAGCACGCGATGAGCGCGGGAGCCGACGCCAAGGCCGCGTCGTACGTGGAGTGCGAGGTCGGCGGGCCGAACGGCACCCAGGTCCTCTGGGGCGTCGGCATCGACGCGAACACGACGAGCGCCTCACTCAAGGCCATCATCTCCGCCGTCAACCGCGCCACCCGCGCCTGACCGGCCCCGAATCTCGCAGTGATACGGCAGGACCTGCGGTCCCACTGCCCCTGACCTTGCCCAAAATCGCAAGCGTCTGCCCTCAACAGCCCACGAAGCTGTCGTGAAACACGCGAAAGGCGGCAACCGGGAGATCCCCGACTGCCGCCTTTCGCATGTCTCGTTCCTCTTGCCCCAGCGGCTCAGACCTCCGGACCCGGCCGGCGAATGGTCTCCGGTCGGTGTTCACACCGTCAGGTACGTTCACCGTTCGAAGGGTACGCATACAGTAAGTAGTGTACCGTTGACGATCGGTGGGGCAACTTCGGTTAGCCTGAGGCCATGTCGGACGAGGTCGTCAGCGTGGGAGTACGGGAACTGCGCGACCGGCTCGCGCACTATCTGGAGCTGGTCCAGGCGGGAAACACGGTCGAGATCACGGAGAGGGGGCGGCCGGTGGCGCGGCTGACCGCATTGCCGCACGAACGTGTCGTCACGGACCGGCTCGTCGCGGAGGGCCGCATGAGGCTGCCAGAGGTGGAGATCGATTGGACTGCCTGGCATGCCCTGCCCCCGCAACCCGGAACGCCTCTGCCCAGCGAAGTGCTGGGGGAGCTGAGGGCGGAGGAACGGTGATCTACCTCGACTCTTCGGCGCTGGTCAAGCTGGTCGTCCGGGAGGAGGAGACGGCGGCGCTCGAAAAATGGCTGGCGACACAGACCGGGGCGGTGGTCGCCTGCGAACTGGCCCGGACCGAGGTGGTCCGGGCGGTGCGGGCCTCCGGACCTCAGGCGGTCTCCATGGCCAAGGCGCTGATGGCCCGGCTGAGGATGGTGCCCGTGGACGCACCGCTTCTCGACGCGGCCGCGGAGATCGGGCCGGCCCGGCTGCGGACTCTCGACGCCCTTCACCTGTCCGCCGCGCAACTGCTGGAGCGGGCTCTCGATTGGTTCGTGGCCTACGACAAGCGGCTGCTCGCGGCGGCAGAAGAGGCAGGCCTTCCCGTCGCCGCACCCGGCTTCGACGGGGCCGGGCTCGCATAGCGCGGCGATCTCCATGCGTGGCCTCCCTCGAAGCGGCGCCGCCCTCGACCCATGGCCGCCCGCGCGGCATGACGCCGCGGCGGTGAACGCGGCCTGGAACGCGCTGCTCGCGGCGGCCGAGGGGCCGGGCAGGCGCACGGCAGGGCGTTGCCGTCCGCGCGGACAGCTGGGCCGGGTCGCCTACTCGGGCAGGCCGAGGAGGCGGGCGAGGCAGGCCATGTTGTGCTCGAACAGCTCGGCTCGGTGCGTGATCGTGTTGTTGAACTGGCCGAAGAGCTCGAAGCTGACCATCCCGAACAGGCCCGTCCAGGCGACGATCGCCCGCGCGACCACGTCGTCCGGCACGTCCGGCATCAGCGACCGCACGACCTCGGCGTCCTGGGCCAGGATCGCGGGCGGCGACGGGCAGATCGGGGGAGGGGTGAGCCGGCCCGCGTGGTGGGCGTCGGCGACGATCCGTCCGTACACGGCGGTGTCCCGCACCGCCGGCGCGACGGTGTCCTGCGGAGCGGCGTAGCCCGGCACCGGCGAGCCGTACAGCAGGGCGTACTCGTGCGGATGGGCAAGGGCCCACGCGCGTACGGCCCGGCAGACGGCGAGCCATCGTCCGGTGAAGTCGTCGCGCGCGCAGGCGGCGTCGGCGTGCTCGACCGCCTCTCCGAGGGCGTTGTATCCATCGATGATCAGCGCGGTCAGCAGGTCGTCGCGGCTGGGGAAGTAGCGGTAGATCGCCGAGGAGACCATCCCCATCTCGCGGGCAACCGCCCGCAGGGACAGGCCCGTGGCCCCCTCCGTCGCCAGATGCCGCCGGGCGATGTCCGTGATCTCCCGGATCAGCTCCGCTCTCACCCGCTCCCGCGCGGTCCTGCTCGCATTCATGGGGCCAGGTTAACAGAGCACCTGAGCTAATAGAGAGCGGTGCTCTTGACGAAGGGCGTTCCCATAGGAGAGCATTGCTCTCGAAACGGAGCGATAAACACAAGGAGTGCCGATGCTCACCGTGGCAAAGGGAACGATCGGGGCAGTGATGTTCTTCCTGGAGCTGGGAGTGCTGATCTCGCTGGCCTACTGGGGGTTCACCCGGGAGGTCAACATCCTGGTGAAGATCCTTCTGGGGCTCGGTGGGCCGGCCGTGTTCGCCACGCTGTGGGGGCTGTTCATGGCGGGCGGCAAGGCGCCGCACCAGCTGCACGGGATCGCCAGGGCCGCCTTCGAGGTGGTGTGGTTCGGTGCGGGGGCGGCCGCGCTGGCGGCCTCAGGGCTCGTCACCGCGGGTGTGGTGTTCGCGGTCGTGTACGTCGTGGACGGCGTGCTGCGGCTGCTGACGGATCAGGTCTGAAGGAGAAGTGATGGGCAAGCATGTGATCGTCGGAGCGGGACAGGCCGGCGGCGGGCTCGCCGAGACGCTGGCGGAGCGCGGGCACGAGGTGACCCTCGTCACCCGTTCGGGTTCGGGCCCGAAGCGCCCCGGGATCTCGCCGGTCGCCGCGGACGCGGCCGACGCCACCGTGATGCGGCGGCTCACCGAGGGGGCCGACGCGCTCTACAACTGCGCGAACCCGCGTTACCACCGGTGGCCCCTGGACTGGCCGCCGATCGCGGCCTCGCTGCTGGCGGCCGCCGAGTCGTCAGGGGCCGTCCTGGTCACGCTGGGCAACCTGTACGGGTACGGCCCGGTGGACGGGCCGATGACCGAGGATCTGCCGCTCGCCGCGACGGGCACGAAGGGCAGGGTCAGGGCGCGGATGTGGGAGGAGATGCGCGCCGCGCACGAGGCCGGGCGGGTGCGGGTCACGGAGGTGCGCGGCTCGGACTACTACGGGCCGCGGTCGTCCGACCAGTCGTACGTGGGGCCGCGGCTCCTGGAGCCCCTGTTCGCGGGCAAGCCCGCCCTCGTCCTGAGCGACCCCGGCATCCCGCACAGCTGGACGTACCTGCCCGATGTGGTGCGGGCGCTGGCGGCGGCCGCGGAGGAGGAGCGCGCGTGGGGCCGGCCCTGGCACGTGCCGACCGCGCCGCCCGTCACCATCCGGGAGTTCGCCGAGACGGTGTGCCAGGCGGGTGGCCTCCCGGCGCCGCGCCTGCGGCGGCTGCCGTCGTGGACGCTGAAGGCGGGAGGCGTCGTATCGCCGTTCCTGCGCGAGCTGGGGGAGACCCGTTATCAGTTCGACCGCCCGTACGTGCTCGACTCCTCCGCCTCCCAGGCCGTCCTCGGGTTCGGGCCGACACCGGTCGAGGACGGGGTGAAGGAGACGGTGGCGTGGTGGCGGGGGCGCTGACAGGCGCCGGAGGGGCGGCGATAGTCTCCCCGGCATGAAAGTCGCAATCATCGGCCTGGGAGACATCGCGGAGAAGGCGTACCTGCCGGTGCTGGCGGCGACGCCGGGCATCGAGCCGCTGCTGTGCACGCGCGACCGGGCGGCTCTCGACCGGCTCGGCGACGCGTACCGGATCGGCGCGCGTTTCACCTCCGTGGACGCACTCGCCGAGGCCGGGGTCGACGCGGCCTTCGTGCACGCGGCCACCGCCGCGCACGTCCCTATCGTGACCACGCTGCTGGAGGCGGGCGTGCACGTCTACGTGGACAAGCCGCTCGCCTACGACGCCGCCGCCTCCGCCGGGCTCGTACGGCTGGCCCGCGAGCGCGACAGGTCGCTGATGGTCGGGTTCAACCGCAGGCACGCCCCCGCGTACGCGGCCCTGCGCGGCCTGCCGCGCGACGTGATCGTGATGCAGAAGAACCGGCGTGACCTGCCCGGCGACCCGCGGACGATGATCTTCGACGACTTCGTCCACGTGGCCGACACGCTGCGCTTCCTCGCCCCCGGGCCGGTCACCGACACCGTGATCAGGACCAGGGTGCGGGACGGCCTGCTCGAACACGTGGTGCTGACGCTCGGCGGCGACGGGTTCACCGCCGTCGGCGTGATGAGCCGCACCAGCGGCGCGGCCGAGGAGACCTGCGAGGTCATGGGCGGCGGCGGGAAGCGCCGGGTCGTCAACCTCGGCGACGTGGTCGAATTCGGCGGGGACGAGACCCTCGTGAGGCGCGGCGACTGGGTCCCGGCGACGCGGCAGCGCGGCATCGAGCAGATCTGCCGGGAGTTCCTCACCGCGATCCGCGAGGGCCGGATCCTCACGGCCGACGACGCCCTGCTGACCCACGAGCTGTGCGAGCAGATCGTGCTGGCCGCCACGAAGACAGCGGAGACCGCCGAGACGGCGGCGACGGCCTGACCGCCTCCCGGAAGCCGCATATTCCCGGGAGGCGGTCGTCATTGCCGTCTCTCACAGGGGGCGTCAGGGGTAGAGGCCCCGCATCCGGTGGGCCTCGGCCACCCGCCCCACCCCGATCGCGTGGGCGGCCTGGCGGAGCGTGAGGTCACGCTCCGCGGCCAGGTCCGCGACCGCCCGGTAGGCGTTCTCCATCAGGTCCCGGAGCTTCACCTCGACCTCCCCGGCGCTCCAGGAGTACGCCTGGGTGTTCTGCACCCACTCCAGGTAGGACACGATCACCCCGCCCGCGTTGGCCAGGATGTCGGGCACCACCGTGACCCCGTTGCCGGCCAGGATCAGGTCGGCCTCGGGCGTGGTGGGCCCGTTGGCGCCCTCCACGACCAGGCGGGCCCGTACGCGCGGTGCGTTGTCCGCCGTGATCATGCCTTCGAGCGCGGCCGGCACCAGCACGTCCACGTCGAGTTCGAGCAGCTCGTCGCGGGAGAGCGGGTCGGCGTCGCGGTAGCCGTGGACCGACCCGGTCCCGGCCGCGTGGGCGCGCAGCGCGGCGACGTCGAGGCCGGAGGGCCGGACGACCGCGCCGCCCGCGTCGGAGACGGCCACGACGCGGCAGCCGGCGTCGGCGAGGTACTGGGCGGCGAGCGCGCCCACCTTGCCGAAGCCCTGCACCGCGATGGCCGTGCCCTCGGGGGAGCGGGCCCCCTCTGTACTGGCCAGTGCCTGCAGCGCGGCGATCTGCACCCCGCGCGAGGTCGCGCCCGCGCGGCCCAGCGAGCCGCCGAGCGCCGTGGGCTTGCCGGTCACCACGCCGGGCACGGAGTAGCCCGCGTTCGCGCTGTAGGTATCCATGATCCAGGCCATGGTCTGCTCGTCGGTGCCCACGTCGGGCGCGGGGATGTCCTTCTCCGGGCCGATGAGCGGCAGGATCTCGTTGACGTAGCGCCGGGTGACGCGTTCGAGCTCGCGGGTGGTCAGTGTGGCCGGGTCCACCGCGACGCCGCCCTTGGCCCCGCCGTACGGGATGCCGACGAGGGCGCACTTCCACGTCATCCACATGGCGAGGGCGGTGACCTCGGCGAGATCGGTGGCGGGGTGGAAGCGGATGCCGCCCTTGGCGGGCCCGCGCGACAGGTTGTGCTGCACGCGGTGGCCCTGCACCACCTCCAGGCGGCCGTCCTCGCGCCGCACGGGCACGGACACCGTCAGCGAGCGGCGGGGCGTGGCGAGCATGTCGTGCAGGCCGTCGTCGAGGCCGAGGAAGCGGGACGCCTCGGCGAGCTGGAAGCGGGCGGCGGCCAGGGCGCGCTCACCCGCTGAGGGGGCAGGGAGATCGGGGATCGGAGACCGAACCCCCGACGCCGTTGTCGGGAAGTCCGTGACGGTCATTCTGATGTTCTCCTGTCGGAAAGGCTGGTCACCCTCCGGACCTCGCGCGCCGTCGTCGTTGACGGGTGCGAAAGGCGGGCCGGATGAGCGACATCTGGATCAAACCGTGCGCCGGGTGATCGCGATATAGGCCAATACGGAGATCGGCGGGCGGGATTTCGCCGTTCCGGCGTACAGGCCGTGCACGAACGGTGAACGGCGTGGGACGGATGGACACAAGTCGCGTTTTGCCGTCCTTTTGCAGTAGACAGGTCTGGTGCCGGAACTTGTGCTGGGCCCGCTGCTGCGCCACGTGGACGCGGCCGCCGCGACCGTCTGGGTGGAGACCTCCGAGCCCTGCACGGTCCGCGTGCGAGCCGGCGACGCCTGCTCGGAGGAGCACACCTTCACCGTGCACGGCCACCACTACGCCCTGGTCGACGTCGGCATCGAGGGCCCGGTGGCCTACGAGGTGGAGCTCGACGACACGCGGGTGTGGCCGGCCGACGGCCTGCCGCCGAGCGTGATCCGACCGCTGACCCGCCTCGACCGGATGATCTTCGGCTCCTGCCGCACCAGCGTCCCGCACGAGGAGCCGTACGTGCGCACGCACGGCCCGGACGTCCTGCGGGCGTACGGCCTGCGCCTGATGGAGTCGCCGGACGAGCGGCCCGACCTGATCCTGCTGCTCGGCGACCAGGTGTACGCCGACGAGCTGACGCCGGACATGAAGGAGTTCATCGCCGGGCGCAGGGACGAAGGACCCGAGGAGGTCGTCGACTTCGAGGAGTACGCCGAGCTGTACCGGCAGGCGTGGTCCGACCCTCCGGTCCGCTGGCTGCTGGCCACGGTCCCCAGCTTGATGATCTTCGACGACCACGACGTCAGGGACGACTGGAACACCTCGAACGTCTGGCGCGAGCAGATGGCCGAGGTGCCCTGGTGGGATCGGCGCATCGTCTCCGCGCTCGGCTCGTACTACATCTACCAGCACCTGGGCAACCTGCCCCCGGACGAGCGGGCGGCCGATCCCGTGCTCGCCGCGCTCCGGGCGGGCGGCGGGGACGAGGCGCTCGACACCTTCGCCCGGCGGGCCGACCGGGAGCCCGACTCGGTGCGCTGGAGCTACCACAGGGACCTGGGCGGCGCCCGGCTGATCGTGCTGGACAGCCGCAGCGCCCGGGTGCTGGAGCCGGGACGCCGGCGGATGCTCGACCCCGGCGAGTGGGACTGGTTCGACAAGCACGCGACCGGCGACTTCGACCACCTGCTCATCGGCTCCTCGCTGCCGATCCTGCTGCCCTCCGGGATCCACCACGTGGAGAGCTGGAACGAGGCGGTCTGCGACGGCATCTGGGGCCGCAGGGCGGCGCGGTGGGGCGAGCGGGTGCGGCAGTTTCTCGACCTGGAGCACTGGGGGGCCTTCCGCCGGTCGTTCGAGGAGCTCGCGCACGTGGTGCTGGAGGTCGCCTCGGGAAGCCGGGGCAGGCCGCCCGCGACCGTCCTGCTGCTGTCGGGCGACGTCCACTACTCCTACATGGCGTCCGTACGGCGCCGGGGCGGCGGACGCGTCCACCAGATCGTCTGCTCGCCGATCCGCAACCCGCTGAGCCGCACGCTGCGCTTCGCCAACATCGTGGCGTCGTTCGGGCTCGCGGGCGTGCTCGGCGGGGTGCTGGCCAGGACCGGGGGCCTTCCCCGGCCGCCGTTGCGGTGGCGCATCAGCAAGGGACCCTGGTTCCCCAACATGATGACCGCCATCGACCTGGCGCCCGGGGAGGCCGCGGTGACGTGGTTCACCGACACCGGCGATCAGGACGCGGTGCGGATCAGGCCCGAGCCTCCCGCAGCACCGCGCTGAGCTGGTCCACCGCCCAGGCCAGGTCGTCCCGGGAGACGACGAGGGGCGGCGCGAGGCGGATCGTCGAGCCGTGGGTGTCCTTGACGAGCACGCCGCGGCGCAGGAGCGCCTCGCTGATCTGCCGTCCGGTGCCGAGCGAGGGATCGATGTCGATGCCCGCCCACAGTCCGCGCCCGCGCACCGCCGCCACGCCGGGGCCGAGCTCGGCCAGGCGCGCGTGCAGGAACGCGCCGAGCTCGCGGGCCCTGGCCTGGTACTCACCGGTCCGCAGCAGCCCGATCACCGCGTCGCCGACCGCGCACGCCAGCGGGTTGCCGCCGAAGGTGGAACCGTGCTGGCCGGGCCCGATCACGCCCATGACGTCGGCGTTCGCGACGACCGCGGACACCGGGACCACGCCGCCGCCGAGGGCCTTGCCCAGGACGTACATGTCGGGGACGACGCGCTCGTGGTCGCAGGCGAACGTCTCCCCGGTGCGGCCGAGGCCCGACTGGATCTCGTCGGCCACGAACAGCACGTTGTTATCGGTGCAGATCTCCCTGACCGCGGCCAGGTAGCCGTCCGGCGGGACCAGCACGCCGGCCTCGCCCTGGATGGGCTCGAGCAGCACGGCCACCGTGTTCTCGTCGATCGCCTCCCTGATCGCCTCGGCGGAGCCGTACTTGACGACCCGGAAACCGGGGGAGAAGGGGCCGAAGCCGTCCCGCGACTCGGGGTCGGTCGAGAAGCCGACGATGGTCGTGGTGCGGCCGTGGAAGTTGTCCTCCATCACGACGATGTTGGCCTGGTCGGGGGCGACGCCCTTGACCTCGTAACCCCACTTGCGGGCGACCTTGATCGCGGTCTCGACGGCCTCCGCGCCGGTGTTCATCGGCAGGACCATGTCCTTGCCGCACAGCTCGGAAAGGCCGGTCACGAACTCGGCGAAGCGGTCGTGGTAGAACGCCCGGCTGGTCAGCGTCAGACGGTCGAGCTGCTCACGGGCCGCCGCGAGGATCGCGGGGTTGCCGTGCCCGAAGTTCAGCGAGGAGTAGCCCGCCAGGCAGTCGAGATACCGCTTGCCCTCCACGTCGGTGACCCAGGCGCCGTCGGCCGAGCTGATCACGACGGGCAGCGGGTGGTAGTTGTGCGCGCTGTGGCTCTCGCTGAGCCGGATCAGTTCCTCGCTGTTCATCGGATCTCCCTGTTCGGCCGGATCTCGAGGGTGCAGCACTTCGGGCCGCCGCCGGACTTGCGCAGCTCGGTGAGGTCCACCGGGACGACCTCGAAGCCGCGCCGCTTGAGTTCCAGGATCAGCCCGCTCGCCTCGGCGTTGACGACGACGTTGCGGCCGTCGCTCACCGCGTTGAGGCCCAGCACCTCCGCGTCCGCGGACGTGGCGATCACGGCGTCGGGGAACAGCCGCCGCAGCACCTTCCTGCTGCCCTCGCTGAACGCCTCCGGATAGTACGCCACGTTGTGGCCGTTCAGCGGAAACAGGGCGGTGTCGAGGTGGTAGAACCTCGGGTCGACCAGGCGCAGCGTGACGACCGGCCGGCCGAGGAACTCCTGGGCCTCCATGTGCGCCGCCACGTCGGTGCGGAAGCCCGTCCCGGCCAGGATCATCTCGTCGAGCGTCAGGTAGTCGCCCTCGCCCTCGTTGGTGAAGGACGCCTCCAGTGTCTCGTATCCCCGATCGGCGAACCACCGCAGGTAGGCGGGGCCCTCGGCGGCACGCTGCGGGTGGGCGAACCTCGCGCCGTAGACCCGTCCGTCCACGACGAGCGCGCCGTTCGCGGCGAACACCATGTCCGGCAGGCCCTCGATCGGATCGATCAGGCTGACGGTGTGGCCCAGGCTCTCGTACGCCTGCCGGAGGCTCTCCCACTGCCGCACCGCCCTGGCCGTGTCGGTGTCCTTCTCCGGGTGCATCCACGGGTTGATGGAATACGAGACCGTGAAGAAATCAGGCCGGCACATCAGGAAATGCCGTGCCGTGCCCGTGCGACCACTTTCCGTGGTCTCGGTGGCGGGCGCGAGTGTCATCGTCGACTCCAAGCGGGAAACCGGGTGAACGGGACTTCAGCGTAGGAATCGGGAGGCCACAATCCAATGCGCCCGCGTTGCGATCACCTGTGGATCGGTTGCGTCCTTCACCCGTTTTGCAGCGATCCGTTAATCAGCCGCGACAGCACGATCGAACTCTTGGTGCGGACCACGAACGGCTCGGCCGCCAGGCGCTCGATCACCCGCTCGACGTGCCGCACGTCGGTCGCGCGGATGTGCAGCAGCGCGTCGGCCTCGCCGGTCACCGTGCAGGCCGAGACGACCTCCGGATGCCGGGACACGGCCATGCCGATTTCCGCCGGCGAGGTCTTGCCCCGGCAGTACAGCTCGACGTACGCCTCGGTGGTCCAGCCGAGGGCCGACGGCTCCACCCGCGCGCTGAAGCCGGTGATCGCGCCGCTGGCGATGAGCCGGTCGACCCGCCTCTTCACGGCCGGAGCCGACAGCCCCACTTGAGCGCCTATTTCGGCGTATGTCGCCCGGGCGTCCTCGACGAGGGCCCGGATTATGGCGCGATCGAGCTCGTCCAACCTCACGTGGACCTGTATACAGCCGCCGGGCACCGCATCGTCGCAGACAGCCTGCGTCACGCGAGACGGGACAGGGCGCGGGCTCCGCATCGCGGCGGACGACACAGGGCGCGGGCTCCGCATCGCGGCAGACGGCACAGGGCGCGGGCCCCTCGCCGGGCCCGCGCCCTGTTTTCGGCGGCCGGCCGTCAGGCCGCCGTGTCGCAGATCAGCTCGGCCGCCCTGGCGAGCAGATCCGTGTAGACGGTCGGGTCGTCGGCCTCGATGACCGGGAAGCCCACGCCGAAGTCGCCGTTGACCCACCGGGCCCGGACGCCGGGATTGGCGACGTCGGTCCCGTCGTACAGGAACACGTGGGGGCTGCAGTCGACCCGCCCGTGCCGGGCCGTCTCGAACTGGTCAATCACCGCCCGCCGGGCGCGGCCGTCGTCGAGCGCCTCGGCCAGCGCCCCGGCGTCGACCGCCCCGGTGGATGCCGCGACGTCGAGGATCTCGTGCCGCAGCGAGATGCACCGGCCCTCGGCCCAGAAGGCCCGGCGCAGCGCGAGGTCGAGCTGTTCGGAGGCGTGCAGGCTCTGCGCCTTCGCCGCCTGCACGGCCTCCAGCGGCGGCAGCATCGTGACCGGATAGGTCCAGTCGGGCCCCTGCCACAGCCGCCACCCCGCGCCGGGGTCGAGCGCGCCGACCACCGACACCTCCGAGTCCACCCCCGGGCGCTCGTTCACCGTCCGGTTGAACAGCTCGAGCGGGAAGCAGCGGTGGTCGAACCACAGCCGTCCCTCCAGGCCGAGCCGCCGCCGCGCCTCGTGCAGGCGGTGGACGGCCAGGTGGGCGAAGGAGCAGTTGAGGTCGGAGAAGACCACGATCGTGTCGGGCGAGTCGGGCAGCCGCGGATCTCTGCTCATCTCGGATCACCTCCGGTGACGTAATCTGCGGTCACGGCATCTCCGGTCACGGCATCTCCGGTCACCAGGGCCGTCCGCTCGGGGAACAGCCGGCACAGCGCGGCGTAGAGCAGCGCCGCCGTGCAGAACGGCACCAGGCAGCTCAGGTCCACCCCGCCCGCCAGGCGGGCGAACGGGCCGGTGTAGATCGTGTTGTCCACGAACAGCAGCCCCAGGACCACCGCGGGGACGAACGCCCCCAGGGCCCGGAGGTTGAACCCCCCGGTGAACCAGTAGCGGCCCCGGTGGCCGGGACGGGCGAAGCCGTACAGGTCGTCGGGGTGGTACCGGCCCCGCCGGAGGGCGAGCCCGACCAGCATGATCGCGGTCCACGGCGAGACGAGGACGAGCAGGATCAGCACGAACGTCGAGATCGACTCGATGGCGTCGAAGGCGATCGCCCCGACGTAGAGGGTGGCGACGCCGAGGGCCCACATCAGCCATGTCGCCGCGGCGCGGGGGAGACGCCACAGGATGGAGTTGGCCGACAGCCCCGCCGCGTACAGGCACAGCGCCGCCTGCGGCAGCGTGCCCGCGAACCCGAAGACGATCACCACGACCGCGAACCACCGGGGCACCGTGTCGGCCACCCCGAGGATCCAGGGCGCCGAGGCGTCCTTCAGTATCGTGGTGACGTAGGCGCCGCCGACGAGCGCGAGCGCGTTGCTCACGTACATCGCCGCGCCGTTGTACGCCACCGCCGCCCGGTCGCCGGTCCGGGGCGACAGGTAGCGGCTGTAGTCGCCCTGGAACGTCGAGTACGACACCGGCAGCGTGGCGCTGAAGGACACGGCCAGCAACCAGGTCCGCCAGAAGTCGCCCAGCGCGTACGGCCCGCCCGCGTACGCCGGGTCGAAACCGGGCAGCAGCACCACGACCAGCGCCAGCAGCACCAGCCCGCCGATCACCGTCATGACCTTGTAGGTCGCCAGCAGCGCGCCGTATCCGTACACCGCGACCGCCGCGACGGCCAGGGCCATCAGCGGCATCGTGACGGCGAGGCCGGCCGGGCCGGCCGGGGTGCCGAGCACCCGCTGGCCGGCCGCGAGGATGGCGGTGGCGCCCGTCCACACCGCGATCGAGAAGAACCCGATCGCGACCACGATGGTGATGACGTTGGCGACGACCCGGCCGCGCACGCCGAAGTGCGCGCCGCTGGACACCGCGTCGTTCGCGCCGGTGCGCTTGCCGAACAGCACGAGCGGTGCGAACACCGCCGTGCCGATCAGCAGCCCCACCAGGATCGCGGTGACGGAGGCCGTCCAGCTCAGGCCGAAGCTCACCGGCACCGAGCCGAGCACCACCGTGCCGAACGAGAACTGGGCCGAGTGCCAGATCCACAGGAACTCGCGCGGAGAGGCGGTGCGCTCGCCGTCCGGGATCCGGTCGACGCCGTGCGCCTCCACCCGCGTGCTCTGCCCGCCGGCCTGCCCGGTGACCTGGCCGGTGACCTGGCCGGTGACCTGGCCGGGCAGTTCGCGGGTGGTCACGGAGCACCCGCCTCGGGCCGCAGGCCCTCGGCCCGCTCCGCCCACTCCGCCGCCCACTCCGCCGCCTCCGCCGCCGACCGAGGAGACGCGGCGTCCTCGGGCAGCAGCGTGACGCGCAGCGAGCCGCACGGCGGGCCGGCCACCTGCCGCCCGGTGAGCAGGTCGAACGTGGAGTGGTGCAGCGGGCAGGTGATCCGCAGCGTCCGCCCGTTGAGGTAGCCGTAGCGCAGCCGCCCCCTGCGGTGGGGACACTCCGCCTGCGTCAGCATCCGCCTGCCCGCCACCTCGATGAGCAGGAGGTCGGGCGCGATCTGGCGCAGCGAGACGGGCCCGCCCGTGTCCCCGGTCATGCGGGCACCTTCCTCGCCCTGTCCACCGCCGCCTCCGTGGCCTCGGCGATGACGGCGCTGGTCAGCGTGACGCCGGCCCACACCTTAGCCAGGTCGACCTCGCGGTGCTCGCCCAGCGCCCGTATCGCCGTCTGCATCTGCTTGGAGTGGAAGCTGTCGATGTACAGATGTTCTGTGTAGTACCGGTCGCTGCGGACGCCGAGCCGTTTCGCCGCGGCCGCGAAGGGCTTGAAGGCGTACAGCACGCTGGCCTCGAAGTAGGCGTACGCGCCGAGGAAGTACTCCGGCGCGGGCGCCCGGTCGGCCAGCCAGTGGAACAGGTTGACGTACGCGAAGCTGGCGTCCCCGGCCCGGTCCACGTAGTGCTCCAGGTCGGCGGGCATGCCCAGTTCGGTCACCAGCTCGCGGTAGAGCCGCGAGTGCTCCATGTCGTCGTTGCCGCAGCCGAACTCGTCGATGAGCACGCGCAGCACGGCCATGCGCGCCTTCGCCGGCAGGCGGCGCAGGATCCCGATGTGGGACTGCGACTCCACCAGACCGTCGACGGCGAACTCCGCGACCACCGTCTTGAACTGGCCGAGGGTGGCCTCCTCCGCGAGGAACCGCTCGTCGCCCGAGGGGTTGGCCTGCTCCTTGGCCAGCAGGTCGTGGAGCGCGTCGATCAGCTCGATGCGGAACCCGAAGCGGGGCGCGCGCTCCTCGTGCTCGGCGGCGAGGCGCACCACCCAGTCGCGCTCGATCTCCCACAGTTCGGCGTACCTCTCGGGAGTGAGGACCGAGCGGTTGTAGACGTAGAGCCGCTTCTGGGCGGAGTCTCCTGGCCGGACCTCCAGCATCCCGCTCACCCCGCTTCCCCGACGACCGCGTCGGTGTCGATGACCCCGCGACGGTGCAGTTCCTTCTTCAGGTGCCGATACCAGTCGTCGTTGAACAGGCCGTACCGCTCGCACGTCGCGTCGATCTCCCGCTGCCGCCCCGCGGACGGCTCGGCCAGCATGGCGTTGGCGAGGCCGGGCTCGACGTTCGCCAGGGGACCGATGAACCCGGCCACGCCGCCGGGCCCCGCCACCTCGTGCAGGAGGTTCTCCCAGCCCTCGAACACCGGGATCTCGGGGACCGCGGCGACGAGCTTCCTGGTGAACTCCGCCGACCCGCTGGACTCCTTGATGCCGGCGACGCCGGGCAGGGCGCAGACGCGCACCAGGGTGTCCAGTTCGATCTGGTTGCCCGACAGGGCCTTCTCGTTGTAGACGAACAGCGGGACCGGCACGGCCTCCCGGATCGCCCGGTAGTGCTCGTAGATCTCCTCCTGCGTCAGGTCAGGCGAGAAGGGGGTGGTGACGGCGATGGCCGCCACCCCGAGGGCCAGGGCCTCCTTCGCCCTGGCGATCACCTCCTCGGTGGTCGGCGACTGCACGCCGGCCAGGACAGGCAGCCCGTCCGCGTGCCGGACGGTGTACGCGACCATGTCGTGCCACTGCCGATCCGACAACTTCCACCCCTCGCCGGTGGAAAGGGCGGGCATCAGCCCGGTGACCTCGCTCCTGAGGGACCCGACGAGCCGCCGTACGCTCGGCTCGGACACCTCGCCCGCCTCGGTCAGGGGCGTGACCATGGGGACGATCGTCCCCGAGTGCTTTGCTGGATACACGGGTCACCTCACAGGTCGTCGACGTCGACTCGCAGGGCCAAGGACCGCTCGTAGAGCCGTTCCAGCGGAGCCGGGAACACCGGTTCGTCATCGGCCGGCTTCGCCGGCTCCACCGGCCGGACCGGGAGGTCGGGGCGCAGGCTCAGCCGGGGGCTGGCCGTGACCACGACCGTGTCGCGGCGCATCGCCATCGCCACGAGCAGCCGTTCGTGCAGCGGAAGGTCCGACAGCACCCCGGCCTCCAGGGCGAGGCGCAGGTCCTGCTCGTCGTAGCCGATGCGGTCGATGGCCATGTCGGAGTGCAGGTTGTCCATGAAGGGGTAGTACTCGTCCTGCACCCGACGGGGGTACCGCCAGACCAGGTCGTCGCACCGCCCGACGTGCTCCAGGCTCATCAGGACGCGGCCGCCGGACAGGCGCTCCGTGAAGAAGCGCTTGCACCCCCGCCGGACCTCGTCGTCACGGCTGTGCATGCCCATGAACAGGGCGGCGTCGAGGAAGGGCTCACCGCTCATAGCCGAGCAGCACCTCACGCATCCGGTGCATGGCGCAGGCGAAGGTGCCGGGCCGGCGGGCGAGGGCGACGCGGATGTAGCGCTCGCCCTTCGCGGGGTCGTTCCAGTAGAAGTACGTGCCGGGCAGCACGTAGATCTCGTCCTCCAGCAGCCGCTGCTGCAACTGGCTCGCGGTGAGGTCCTCCGGCTTGATGCGGAACCACGCGACGCTGGTGTTCACCACGGGCTCGACGTACTCGAGGATCGTGCCCTCGACGGCCTTGACGGCCATCGCCCGGTTGTCGGTGATGACGTCGCGCACCGAGGCGAAGTTGTCCTCGATGGAGTCCTCGACGTACTGGGTGAGGAAGTTGAGGACGAACGGCGAGACGTTCAGCAGGACCGCCGTCTGGATGTTGTAGACCTCCTCCCTGATGTCGTCGCTGACCGTCAGCATCGCGCACTTGGCGTCCTGCACCGGCCAGGTCTTGCCGGTGTCCTCCAGGGCCATGTACGAGACGCCCGACTCCTCGAGCAGCTTGTAGATGTCGATGCGCCCGATCTTCTCGTCGCACAGCGCGAACGACGCGAAGCACAGGTCGAGCATCAGCAGCTTGCCGTGGTCCTTGCAGTAGCGGATGACCTCGCGGAATCCGTCCATCCCGTACTGCAGGAGGCTGAATCCGGTCGGATTGTTGGGGTCGACCAGATACAGCGCGTCTGTTTCCAGGGTGCTCAGGTTCGCGTAAATGCGGTCCGGATCGGCGAGCGACTCCTCCGGCAGAGCGGTGAGTTCGACCTGCATGTGCTTGAGCAGGTCGACGAGATTGTCGAAGCACGGCTCGATGAGGCCGACCGACATGTTCCGCTGCATCAGGTACATGGCCGCGACCATTGTGGAGACGCTGGCCGAATACGACAGCCAGGTTTTGCCGGCGGCGGCTGCGGTGGGCTGCCTGTGCAGCCGGAAGAAGGCGTCGATGAATCGCTGCTCGAAATACGCCTGCTGGTTTTCCTCGGCCTCGTACCACAGGTCGGGGAGACGGGAGACGATCTTGTCCTGGCCGGCGGACTGGCGCTGGTGGGTGTGCGCGTCGGCGAGGTTCCATCGGGTCTTCAGGGCCTGGATCTCGTGCTGGGTAAGGTCGACGAACCCGGTCACGTCCGGTGTCCCGTCCGTTCCGTCCGGCGTCTCTTCGATTTCCGTACCGACATTGTTCATGACAGATCCCTTCACTGGTGCGGAACATGGAGTAGCGCAAGAGTGGTGCGGGAAGACATGCGTCGGAGGCGGCGGCTTCGCCGCGATCTCCTTCTTACGGAGAAGCAGGGAGGAACTTCACTCCCGATTTCCGCCCGTTTTGGGCGATGCGATAAAAAGGTACGTCTCACATACGGCGGAGTCAACCGGTGAGACGGGAAATGCTTCTTTCCGGATTTCCACAATGGTCCGGGTTTCACGTCACCGGACGCTGACTGAGGGTAATCGGAATATCGCGTCGATTATCCAAGGAATGGGGAACGTCCATAAAGAATCGGCGCGCGTCGACGTCCCGGCGCGCGCCGATCGAAAAGAGCCGGTCGCGTGCTTCGCCGGCGGACCGCCAGGGTCCGCCGGCGTTCTGCGTCCCCCCGTGAGAGGACCGTTCTGTGTGCCCGGGAACCGTTCCGGGTGTCCGGGAAAAGGGCTTCGGTCAGGCGGCGGCGCGCTTCAGGATGTCCTCGAACACGCTCGGATCGTCGGAGGAGACGACGGGCCAGCCGATGCCGTACGAACCGGCCCAGCCGACCTCGATGCCGGGGTTGGCGTGGTCGGTGCCGTCCGGCAGGAACAGATGCGGGCTGCAGTTCACCCGGTCGGTCGCCGCGATGGCGGCCTGTTCGGACAGCGCGCGGCGGGCCCGGCCGTCGTCGAGCGCGGCCGCCAGGGCGTCCACGTCCACCACGCCGGTGGACGCGGCGGCGTCCAGGATCACCTTACGGTGGCTGATGCACCGCGACTCGGCCCAGAAGGCCCTCCGCAGGGCCAGGTCGAGCTGCTCGGACGCCGCGAACCCCTGCTCCTTGGCGGCCTGGACGGCCTCCAGCGCGGGCAGCGTCGTGGACGGGTACAGCCAGTCCTTCGCCTGCCACAGCTGCCACCCCGCGTCGGGTTCCAGCGCGGCCATCCGGCCCACCTCGCTGTCGGTTCCCGGCCGGGGGCTGGGCGCGTCGTTGAGCAGTTCCAGCGGGAAGGCGCGGTGGTCGAAGCGGACCCGGTCGGTCAGGCCCAGCCGTTCCCTGGTCGTGTGGAGCCGGTGCACGGCTATATGTGCGAAGGAGCACCAGATGTCCGAGAAGATGATGATGGTGCCGGGTTCCGGGGTCAGCGTCGTCGTCATCGACGTTCTCCTTGTGTCGTGCCTTATAGCGCTCAGGCCGCGCCGGCGCTGAGCGTGGCCCCCTCGTGCTTGGCGAGCACGGCCTCCACCAGCACGTCCTCGTCCGGCAGCCACGGGGTCATGGAAGGCACCTCGCGCAGGGTCTGCACGAGCGTCTCGGTGCCCTCCACGACGGTGGCGCCGTGCGAGCTGAGGATGTGCCGGGGGGCGAGCCGCAGCAGGTCGTCGAGCACGATGTCGAACTTGGCCGGGTCGGCCAGTGCGGTCCAGGGGGCGTTGGCCCTGGTGAACAGGGCCATCCCGGCGAGATAGTCGCTCTCCGGGACGTCCTGGGCGTTCTCCGCCGGGGTCGGCAGGATCGCGCCGAAGCTGTCCGCGCTGAACAGCGAGCGGGTGGTGTGGTCGTAGAGGGCCAGCGTCGAGGGGGAGTCGTACGCGGGCGGGCGCAGCAGGGAGACGATCCGGCCCCCGAGGTCGAGCGTGCGGCCGGGGTTGACCTGCAGGACGCGGTTCGGGGGCACGTCCCACTCCTCGCCCAGCCGCGCGACGGCCAGGCCGTTCGTGACGACCTTGGCCTGCGGCGCCGCCATGAGGATTTCCTTGAGGTTGCCCGCGTGGTCCCTGTCGTCGTGCGTGAGCACGATCCAGCGCAGGTCGGCCGGGTCGACCAGGGACCACAGGGCCTGTTCGAAGTAGCCGCGGTCGATCGCCATGCCGGTGTCGACGAGGATCGGCTGCGGGCCGCGGATCAGGTAGGCGTTCACCGGCAGCAGGCCGGCGCCGGTGATGGGGAGGGACGACGGCAGCGTGGTGACGCCGGGTGTCGCCTCGTACGGGCTGCGCAGATAGGAGGTCATGGAGGGGGGTCCTTTCCGCGGTGAGCTGACTCAGGCGAGCTGATGCGGGTGAGCTGGCTCAGGTGAGCTGGACCAGCACCGAGCCGACGATAAGCAGGGCGAGACCGGACAGGCGGGGCGCCGTGAGCGGGCGCCGGGGCAGCCGCAGGAATCCGTAGTTGTCGATCACGGCCGAGGCGACCTGCTGGCCGGTCACGGTCAGCGCCACGGTGGTGGCGGCGCCGATCGTGGGGATGAGCGTGAAGGTCGCGGTGACGTACGCCGCGGCGCAGGCGCCGCCGAGCCAGCCCCACCAGGGCATCGTGCGCAGCCCGCCGAGCTGCGGCCGGGGGGTGCGCCGCGTCGCCAGCAGGACGAGCAGCACCACGGCGATGGTGATCGTGGCCACGATGAAGCTGATCATCGCGGTGGTCACCGGCTCGTGGATGTCCTTGCGCAGCTCGGCGTTGACCGCTCCCTGCACCGGCAGGACCGCACCGGCCACGATGCCCAGCAGGATCCAGCCGCTCTGGCCGAGGCCACGGGTCCGGGGTGCGGCCGCCGTCGCCGTCGCGGCCGGTGCGGTGGCGGTGGCCGTCCCGCCGCGGACGGGAGCGCCGGCCCCGCCGCCGGGCGCCGGTCCCGCCGCGGGCGGCGTCTGCGCCGGGCGCTGTCCCCGGATGATGACCGTGATGCCGGCGAGGACCGCGAGCGCGCCGAGCGCGATGCCGACGCTGAGCGGCTTGCGCGTGATGCCGAACAGGCCGAACAGGTCGAGCCCCAGCGACGCGAACATCTGGCCGGTCACGAACAGGCCCGCCGCGGCCAGCGCGCCGAGGCGGGGGAAGAGCAGGATCCCGCTGGTGATGTAGAGCGGGCTGGCCAGGCCTCCGAGCAGGTGCCAGAAGGGCACGCCGGGCGCGAGACGGACCGCGCCGATGGCTCCGACGGCGGCCGCGAGGAGCGCCAGCAGGGCCGTCGCCACGCCCAGTTGCAGGGTCGAGGCGCCGTACGGCGTCCCCACGGCCTTGTTGAGCTGGAGATTCACCGAGGCTTGCACTGCCAGTAAGCAGCCGACCAGCAGCGCCGAGGCGAGGAACAGGGCATGCATCGCGATCCCTCTTCTAGAGAACCGGATTTCCGAGCAGCCGGATGAGAACCGGACATGGTGTCCGGATGAGCGTAAGACAAAGTGGACGCGATGTCCACATAGTTCGACCGGGGGGCTACCATGGCGTCATGAACAACGGGTTTATGGATCCCGGCGGGAACCGGAGGAACGGCCGCGTTCCGTCGGAGGGGACCATGCCTGCCCGCGCCGGCCGGGAACTGCCCGTGCTCGACCTCGAACCGGGCCGCCCGGCGCCTGTGCGAGAACGGGCGGACGCCGCGCGCAACCGCATGCGCGTGCTCAAGGCGGCCGAACAGCTCTTCGCGACCAGGGACGCGCGGCACGTCACCATGGACGAGATCGCCAAGGCCGCGGGGGTGGGGCGGGCCACGCTCTACCGGCGCTATCCGGACCCCGCCTCGATCGCGACGGCACTCCTGGACGAGCACGAGCGGCAGGTGCAGGGACACATCCTGAACGGCCCGCCGCCGCTCGGCCCGGGGGCCTCACCGGCAGATCGGCTCGCCGCGTTCTACATCGCCATGACCGATCTGCTGGAGCGTCACCTGCACCTCGTGCTGGGGGCCGAGACGGGGAGCGCGCGGTTCGGCACCGGCGCCTACCGCTTCTGGCGCGCGCACGTGCGCATGCTGCTGACCGAGGCGCGAGTGCCGGATCCCGAGGGGAAGGCGGACGCCGTGCTGGCGCCGCTCGCGCCCGAGGTCTACCAGTTCCAGCGGCACACCCTGGGCCTGTCGCAGGCCCGCGTCACCGAGGGGCTGGTGTGGAGCGCTCGCCGCCTGGGGGGAGGCGATGCGCCGGAACCCTGACGAGCCGTGAGGACCGGCGGGGCAAGGACGGATGGCGGCGGCCAGGATCAGGCGCGGCCTGGCCGGTTCACCCGACGGCCTCCATGGTCAGGCCGTCGTCCGGACCGGGCCGGTCCACTTGAGCTCGGGCAGATTGACCACGATCGCCTCCTGCGTGCTGCGGGCGATGACCACGACGGCCTCCAGATCGGGGTCGGGGTTCTCCTCCCGGTGCGGCACGAACGGCGGCACGAAGACGTAGTCGCCCGGCTTGGTGTCGATGCGCACCTCGTGCGGCTCCTCGGCGTCCACGTCGAGGAACACGAACGACGGCGTGCCGCTGACCACGTAGATCGCGGTCTCCGAGTCGCCGTGGTGGTGGTTGGCGGAGGCGGTCGCCGGAGCCACGTGGGTCTGGCCCATCCACAACCGGCTCGACCCCACGGACCCGCCGCTGATGGCGGCCCGCCGGTGCATGCCGCCGGTCTGCGCGGTCTCCGAGGTCAGGCCGGCGGGCACCACGTGGTGCAGCCTGCGGTGGAACGGATCCTCGGGTAGGACGATGCTCACCGGTCTCTCCTGACTCTCACGACGGCCCGGCCGGGGTCGCGTCTCTCCTGGTGATACCAGCCTGCCCGTTTCTTCCCGGGCGCCGCCGTCTTCCAAGTTTGTCCCAGGGCCCGCGTCACCGAGGCGCCGCTGTGGGGCGCTCGCCGGAGTGCGGGAGGCCCGGCGTCTCCGGCTCGGGCCGGGGGCAGTAGCCGCCGATCCCGTGCTCCAGCAGGTCGAAGGCGCGCTCGGCGTGCTTTCTGATGTCCGTCCTGATCAGCGCCGCGGGCTCACCGGCCATCTGCCGCATCGCGAAATGGCGGATCAGCGCGCGGACGACGGCGCAGATCTGCGCCGACACCAGCCGGGGGGTCAGGTCGTCGGGGTCGGCGTCGGTCTCGTCGGCGAGCGTCCGGGCCAGCCGCTCCTCGCGGTGGACGTCGAGCATGCGCACCCGTGACTGCAGCGCCGGGCTCTCCCTGACCCGCTGCGCGAACACGTCGGCGCCCTCGCTCATCCCGTAACGCCAGTCACCGGCGTCGAGTGCCTCGAAGAAGTCGCGCCGCACCGCCTCGGCCGCCGTCTCGCCCGCGCGGCGCTCGCGTACGGCCCGGGCCAGCAGATCCTCGGTCTCCTCGCTGCGGTCGAGGAACATGTCCTCTTTTGTCCGGAAGTAGTTGAACACCGTGTTGACCGACACGTCGGCCGCTCTGGCCACCTCGGCCACCGTGACGTTGTCGAACCCCCGTTGCAGGAACAGCCCCATCGCGATGTCGGCGATGCGCTGCCGGGTCTCCCGCTTCTTCCGCTCCCGCAGGCCCTCTTCCACGCTCCGATTGTAAGGGCGAGCACAATCTTTAAGTGACTCCAAATTTGGTGTTACTCTATCGGACATGATTCACGCCAGAGGGCTCACCAAGACCTTCGGCCCGGTCGAGGCCGTCCGGGGGATCGATCTCGATGTCTCCCCGGGGGAGATCGTCGGCTTCCTCGGACCGAACGGCGCGGGCAAGACCACCACGCTGCGCATGCTCACCACGCTGCTGCGCCCCACGTCCGGCGCCGCCGCCGTCGCGGGCGCCGACCTGTTCGCCGACCCCGCGGCCGTACGGCGCCGCATCGGCTACGTCGCCCAGGGCGGCGCGTTCGCGCCGTTCTCCCCGGTGGGGGAGGAGCTCGTGCTCCAGGCCCGCCTGTACGGCCTGAACAGGGAGCAGGCCCGTGAACGGGTGGCCACCCTGCTCGCCGAGCTGGACCTGCCCGGGGTCGAGGACCGTACGACGGTCACGATGTCGGGCGGCCAGAAGCGCCGGCTGGACATCGCGATGGGCCTGCTCCACCGGCCCGAGCTGCTCTTCCTCGACGAGCCCACGACCGGGCTCGACCCGCAGAGCCGCGCCAACCTGTGGGACCACGTGCGCCGGCTGCGCGAACGGGACGGCCTGACCGTCTTCCTCACCACCCACTACCTGGAGGAGGCCGACGCGCTCTGCGACCGCGTCCTGATCATCGACCACGGCCGGATCGTCGCCGCGGGCACCCCGGACGAGCTGAAGACCGAGCACGGCGCGCGCACGCTCGACGACGTCTTCCTCGCCGTCACCGGCCGCGAGCTGCGCGAGGGGGCCGCCGCGTGACCGCCCTCGCCGCCCTGACCGGGCACTACCTGCGCGTCTCCTTCACCAACAAGTTCAGCCTGGTCTTCAGCGCCCTGCAGCCGTTCCTCTACCTCGTGCTGTTCGGCCCGCTGTTCGACCGGAGCGGCGTGGGCTCGTGGGCCGTCCTCGTGCCGGGACTGCTGGTGCAGCTCGGGCTGACGAGCGCGGGGATGGCGGGCTTCACCATCGTCTTCGACCAGCGGTTCGGCGTGCTCGAACGGCTGCGGGTCACGCCGGTGAGCCGGGTGACACTGCTGCTCGGCCGGGTGCTCAGGGACAGCGTCGTGCTGCTGGTCCAGGCGGTGGCGATCATCGTGGCCGGCTACGCGCTGGGCCTGCGGGCGCCGATCGCGGGAGTGCTGGGGGCGCTGCTGCTGACCACCGTGCTGTCGGTCGGCATGGCGTCGCTGTCGTACACGGCGGCGCTGACGCTGCGGCAGGAGCTGTTCGCGCCCGTGATGTCCACCCTGGTCGTCCCGCTGATGCTGCTGTCGGGCGCGCTGCTGCCGATGTCGCTCGCGCCCGCCTGGCTCGACGTGGTGTCGCGGCTCACGCCGTTCCGGTACGCGGTCGAGGGGCTGCGCGCGCTTTTCGCCGGTTCTTACGCGTCGTCGGCCCTGGTGTGGGGCGTAGTCGTGTCCCTGGCCTTCGCCGTCCTGGGCGTTACCTTGGGCACCAGGCGTTTCCAGAGGGAAAACGCCTGATCAGGGGTAGGAAAAGGCATTCGAAGTTGATACCGGTTTGCGGGCGCCGCCGGGCACGGAGACGGTCACAATGGGTGGCGTGGCGGACGTCAACTTCACCCTCGTCCAGCTGCGTTACTTCGTAACCGCGGCCGAGCTCGGCAGCATGACCGCGGCCAGCAGAGAACTCATGGTGGCGCAGTCGGCGATCTCGGCCGCCATCGCGCAGGTGGAGCGGGAGCTGGGGGTCCAGCTCCTGATCCGCCACCACGCCCGCGGTCTGTCGCTGACCCGCGCGGGCGAGCGCTTCCTCGTCGAGGCCAGGGAGTTCCTGTCCCACGCCGCGGCGCTCGCCCAGTCGGCGCGCGGCCTCGCGGGATCGCTGACCGGTGAGCTCGCCGTCGGCTGCCTGACCACGCTCGCGCCGTTCTACCTGTCCCGGCTGCTGCGCGAGTTCGCCGAGAAGTACCCCGGGGTGCGGGTCAGCGTCGCGGAGGGCGAGATCTCCGCCATGGAGTCGGCGCTGCTCGACGGGCGGTGCGAGGTCGCCCTCGTCTACGCCATCGATCTCGCCCTCGACCTCGACATCCGGACACTCACCCGGGCCAGGCCGTACGCGTTGCTGCCGCCGGAGCACCCCCTGGCCCGGGCGGAGACGGTGTCGCTGACGGACCTGGCGGCCGAGCCGATGATCCTGCTGGACCTGCCGCGCAGCCGCGACTACTTCCGGGCCATCTACCCGACCGAGCCGCGCGTCCGGTTCCGCACGTCGAGCTACGAGACGGCCCGCTCGCTGGTGGCGGGCGGGCACGGCTACTCGATACTCAACCAGCGGGCCGACAACGACCAGACCTACGACGGCGGCCGGGTCGCGTGCGTCCCGATCAGCGACGACGTGCCCGCGCTCGACGTCGTGCTCGCCTCGGTGCGCGGAGTGCGGCCCACCGCCCGGGCGGTCGCCTTCGCCGAGACCTGCCAGGCGTTCTTCTCCAGGAGATAGTTCACCCGTGGTCGGCGAGCAGCTCCTCCAGGAACGCGCTGGTCTGCGTGGCCGGCCGGGCGTCCACGCACAGCGCGTTCATCACCTGCGTGTACGCCTCGGTGTCCTCGGACTTGTCCAGGTAGAGGGCGCTGGTGAGCTGCTCCAGGTAGACGACGTCGGGCAGTTCCGGCGCGTCGAAGCGCAGGATCGTGAAAGGCCCTCCGCACGCGGCGTGCCCGCCGTGGTCGAACGGCACGATCTGCAGCGTGATGTTGGGCTGCCTCGTCACCTCGATGAGGTGTTCCAGCTGGGCCCGCATCACCTTCCTGCCGCCGATCGGGCGGCGCAGCGCCCCCTCGTCCATCACGGCCCACAGGGTCGCCGCCTCGGGCCCGGCCAGCCGCTCCTGCCGGCGCATCCGCAGGTCCACGCGCCGGTCGGCGTCGTCGGCGGACCGCCCCGTGTTGCTTCTCAGGACAAGGGCCCGCGCGTACTCCGGCGTCTGCAGCAGCGTGGGCACGAACTGCAGCTCGTAGCAGCGGATGACGGACGCCGCCTCCTCCAGCCCGACGTAGAACTCGAACCAGCCCGGCAGCACGTCGCTGTACTTGTGCCACCAGCCGGGGATGTTCGCCTGCCGCGCCAGGTCAAGTAGCACGGCCCGGTCGTCGGCGTCGGTGATGCCGTAGAGGGTGAGCAGGTCGGCGACGTCCCGCTCCTTGAAGCCGACCCGGCCGAGCTCGAGCCTGCTGATCTTGGCGTGCGACCCGCGGATGGCACGGGCCGCCTTTTCCGGCGTGATGCCGCTCTCCCGGCGCAGCCGCCTGAGCTGGGCCCCGAGCAGAAGCCGCAGGGCCGTCGGGCCGCCGCGGGCGGTCCCGGCCAGTGCGGGGGCGGTGCTGCCCGCCTGTGCGTTCACGATCGCTCCATCGGCGGCGCTCCCGGAAGAATTCCTGGTAAACCAAACGGGTTGATCATCCTACCGGACCCGGGCCAGGCCGTCTTTTCTGGGAACTACCACGGAAGTCGGGGGACGCATGACATTTGCACGTGCACGCGTGCTTGCATCCGCAAGGCACAGGGCAAGATACACGACGGCAGGGAAATTCACATCATGTAATGCTGAGACCTGAGGGATCGGCGATGACAGCAGACCTGGCGGGCCCGGGAGCCGCGACAGCGCCTCCGTGGTTGACCTCGATGTTCGAGCGGGACGACGTCGCCGGCTTGTCCCTGCCTCCTTCTGCGACGTGCACCTTTCACGGGCGCACCACGTCTGCCGCCGCCGCACGTGATTTCACCGCCAGGACGTTGTGCGGCTGGGGTTTGGCCGGCCTCGTGCCGGACGCGCAGATCGTGGTGTCGGAGTTGGTGACGAACGCGCTGCGGCACGCTCCCGGCGACCCCGCGGACGCCCCGCCGATCCGGCTGAGGCTGGTGAGGCACCGGTTTCATATCGGCTGCGGCGTGAGCGACGCCAGTGCGCGGGTGCCCGCGGTCTCCCCCTGGAGCGACCTGTCGGAGTCGGGCCGGGGGCTGCATCTGGTCGAGGCGCTGACCGCGGCGTGGGGATGGATCCTCACCCGCGGCGGCGGCAAGGTGGTCTGGGCGCTCTTCGACGCCTCGCCCACCTCCTGAGCGACATCCGCCCCCGGAAACCGGCCGGGCCGCCGCCGGCACCGAATGCCGGCGGCGGCCCGACGGTCGCCACGGGTCCCCGCCGGCCTCGCCGGGCTTCGGGGACGGACAAGTCAGCCCTGCTCGGCCTCGCCGGTGACCTGCTCGGCGGCCTCCTCGGGCGACTGCTCCAGGTCCTGGTCGGCCTGGGCCTGTGCGGAGGCCTTGTCCAGCCGGACCCAGCTCGTGATGCTCTCGATCGCGAACAGCACGAGCAGGTACGCCGTGAGGACGGCCGCCACGGGGGTCAGCCATCCGGCGGCGGCGGCCACGCCCAGGACCAGCAGGCGGACCTCCCAGCCCAGACCGGCCTGGTAGAGCCAGGCGGGGGGCCAGATGCCCTGCCGGGTGCGGTAGACGGTGTCGTACGTGTGGTAGCCGATCGTGTAGAGCAGGACGAACAGCAGCCACTTGGGCGTGTCCTCGGCCAGCCCGAGCACGATGATCGTCATGAACTCGGCCGCACGCAGCAGCGGGGGAGTGAGCCAGTCGAAACGGCCCAGGTGGTCGCGGCCGGCGGTGGGCAGGACCAGCACGAGCAGCACGGCGACGGGCACGATCAGGATCGGGCCGTCGGTGAGGGTGCCGGCGACGGTCAGCGCCACGATCGCGATCAGTGCCACCACGGTCGCGGGCACGGGCGGCAGCAGCCGGCCCAGGGAGCCCTTCAGCGCGGTGGCGAGCGGGCCGTCGTCGCGGTAGGCGAGCAGGCGCGCGGTCTGCACGCGGCGGCGCTCCTCGTCCGGGTCGGGAAGCGGCGTGGTGGCCTGCGGCTGAGTGATCATGCGAGCGACCTCAGGAGACGTCCGGTGAGGGTGTAGGTGGCCGCGACGCCGCCCCAGACGATCAGCGTGAGGAACGTCACCCGGGGGTTGAAGAACGCGGCGGTGATCGCGATCGCGGCGAAACGCTCGCCGATGGGGAACACGATCATCTTGCGGGCCCAGTGGACCGGGCGGAACTTGCCGGCCTTGGTCCAGAGCTTCAGCAGCCCGCGCACGCCGGTGCTCCGGCTCGCCCGGCGCTCCTCCAGCGCCTCCCGCAGCGGCCGGTCGTCGGCGACCGTCAGGTCCAGCGTGGGCAGCGGCACGGGCGCCTTGCGCCGGTTGGCCGCACCGAACGAGAAGTCCAGCAGGTGCTTGACCGACTGGAGGGCCAGCGCGACCAGCGCCAGCGTCCAGACGCCCTCGCCGTCGCCGAACTGCCCGGACACCGTCGCGCCGACCGCGAGGCCGACGAAGACGGCGTACTCCTTGAACCGGTCGAAGGTGGCGTCCAGCCAGGCGCCGAGCACGCCGAACTTGCGCGCGTAGCGGGCGACCTGGCCGTCGACGCAGTCGAAGACGAACGCGAAGTAGATGAGCACCCCGCCGGCCACCGCCCCCCAGCGGGTGCCGGTGGCGAACGCGCCGGCCGACAGCAGGCCGAGGGCGATCGAGATCAGCGTCACCTGGTTGGGCGTGAGCCCCCGGCGGGCCGCCCAGCGGGCGATGAAACGCGAGTAGGTGCTGACGAAGAACGTGGTGAAGAAGCCGTCGGCGCCCTTCACGGCGTTGTTCAGCCGGGCCCGGTCCTCGTTGTAGTCCGCCATCTCCGCCAGCGCCTCGTCGGCGTCGGCCTGGCTGCGGACGCGGCGGAAGAACAGGTCGCGCCGGCCCCGCCGGCCCACCGACACGCCGCGCCGGACCAGGCCGAGCACGAGAAGCTCGGTCACGTCGTCCTCGGGGCCGAACAGGTGGGCCATGTCCGCGAGCTCGCGGGCGACCTCGGCGAGGGTCTGCAGGTGCCGCTGGTGGAGGTGGAGCGGCCCGAGCAGTGCGGCGTTCGGCCGGGTCACCGCGTGATAGGCGGTGCCGACCGAGACGATCCGGCTCCGGCCGATGCGGGTGCGCTGGGGCAGCCCCTCGATGACCTTGTCGCCGATCTCGGGCTCCGCCTCCTCGATCGGCACCTCCTCCGTCTCCTCCGCCGGCGGCGCGTTCTCGTCCAGTTCCTCGCGCTGCTGGCGGACGACCAGTGCGATGGCCCCCCGCTTGGCCTTGGTGATCTGGTAGATCAGCTCGTCGTGCACCAGCGAGTCGGCCGGCAGGATCAGCAGGTTCTCTTCGGCGTTCTCGACCGCGTCGGCCAGCGCGCGCAGGTCGCCGGCGACGTCGGGGCTCTCCACCACCCGGCCGTACGGCCTGCGGTAGGCGGCGGCGTCCTGCGGGCGGGCGATCGTCGTCGGCTCGGGGTCAAGCGCGGTGGCCTGCGCGAGCAGCCTGTCGTACGCGGAGGGGGCCCCGGGCAGCGATTTCAGCGTGATGTCCGCGGGCAGGGCGGGCTGACCGCCGAGCGGCGGGGGACTGATCGGGCCGGGCGGGGCGCCCAGCAGGACCACGCGGGTCATGGCAACCTTTCACGCAACGGGGGGAGATCAGGCCCTCAGGCTTGACCGGCGCGGGGAAGTCCGCCGGAAGCCAAAGCTTAGTGACCTTTCGGTTGAACCGATGCACCCCAGGTTTACCGTACGGTCCCTAGATGTACAGCTTGGAGCGGGTTCGCCTCCGGGCATCGTCGCCGGATCATTACCGAATTTTCACCATTCGTGCGCCTCAATGGGGCGAATACCCGTCTGGCGGGGCGGGCGCCCGCGCCCACCCATACGATGGCGGGGTGAGCCTCTACCGGGACGAGGGCGTCGTGCTGCGCACCCAGAAGCTGGGTGAGGCCGACCGCATCATCACCATCCTCACCCGGCGCACCGGCAAGGTCCGCGGCGTGGCCAAGGGCGTGCGCAGGACCATGTCGCGCTTCGGCGCGCGGCTTGAGCCGTTCTCCCACGTCGACCTGCAACTCCACAGCGGCAGGTCGCTCGACGTGATCACCCAGGTCGAGACCCTGCATCCGTACGGCGAGCCGATCGTGGCCGACTACGCCAGGTACACCGCGGGGACCGCGATGCTGGAGACGGCCGACCGGCTGACCGTGGGGGAGAAGGAGCCGGCGCTGCGCCAGTTCCTGCTGCTGGTCGGCGGACTGCGCACGCTCGCCGAGGGCGGCCACGAGGCCCGGCTGGTGCTCGACGCGTTCTTCCTGCGCTCGCTGGCCGTCGCGGGCTACGCCCCCGCCTTGTCGGAGTGCGCGCGGTGCGGCGCGGAGGCCGTGCGCGCCTTCGCGATCGTCTCCGGCGGCGTGGTGTGCGGCGCGTGCCGCCCGGCCGGCGCCGCGGTGCCCGCCGCGGAGACGATCGCGCTGATGATCGCCCTGCTGCGCGGCGACTGGGCGGCCGCCGACGCCTCCGAGGCCCGGCACCGCACCGAGTGCAGCGGCCTGGTCGCCGCCTACCTGCAGTGGCACCTGGAGCACGGCATCCGTTCGCTGCGTCACGTGGAACGGGAGTGGCCGGGCCAGCTGACGGCAGGCGAAGCGAGGATCATCTGACCGGCCCTCACCTGGTCCGGGGGCCGTGACCGGGGGCGTCGGCGTCGCGCGGGGAACGCACAGGATCCGCACGGGATCCGCACGTCTCGCGAGCCTGAGGACCGGCCAGGACGCAATACCCTCGGTACATGGTCCGTCCTCCCACTCCGCATCCGTCCGGTGCCACCCCGCCCGCCATCCCGCGCGACCTGCTGCCGCGACACGTGGCGATCGTCATGGACGGCAACGGCCGATGGGCCAAGACACGCGGGCTGCCCAGGACCGAGGGGCACAAGATGGGCGAGGCGTCGCTGTTCGACGTCATCGAGGGCGCCATCGAGATCGGCATCCCCTACCTGTCGGCGTACGCCTTCTCCACCGAGAACTGGAGGCGCTCGCCTGACGAGGTGCGCTTCCTCATGGGGTTCAACCGCGACGTCATCCGCCGGCGCCGCGACCAGCTCAACGCGATGGGCGTGCGGGTCCGCTGGGCCGGGCGTCCCGGGCGGCTCTGGAAGAGCGTGATCAAGGAGCTGGAGGACGCCGAGCGGATGACGGTCGGCAACAGCACGCTGACCCTCCAGTTCTGCGTGAACTACGGCGGCCGCGCGGAGATCGTGGACGCCGCCGTGCGGCTCGCCCGCGACATCGCCGCGGGCCGGGTCAAGGCCGACAAGGTCTCGGAGAAGACCTTCGCCCGCTATCTGGACGAGCCGGAGATCCCGGACGTGGACCTGTTCCTGCGCTCGTCCGGCGAGCAGCGCACCTCGAACTTCCTGCTCTGGCAGTCCGCGTACGCCGAGATGGTGTTCCTCAACCAGCTGTGGCCCGACTTCGACCGGCGCGACCTGTGGCAGGCGTGCGAGATCTACGCCAAGCGCGACCGCAGGTACGGCGGGGCCGTTCCGAACGAGACGGCCCAGAACTCCGGCGCCGCGCGCCACTGACACGCCCGCCACCGACGGGCGTCGGCACGCCACCGGGACACGGCACGGAACACGGCCCGGGACACGGCGCGGCTGCGGGCCCGGCGTCAGGAGGCGTCGCGGCGGCGGGCCCGGTACGCGGCGACGTGCATGCGGTTTCCGCAGGTGCGGCTGTCGCAGTAGACCCGGGAGCGGTTCCTCGACTCGTCGACGAAGACGTGGGAGCAGTCGGGCGCCGCGCACGTGCGCAGGCGGTCCCGCTCGTTCTCCACCAGCACGTGGGCGAGCGCGACGCCGCAGTCGGCGGCGAGGTGCTCGGCGACCGACGAGCCCGGCGCGAAGTAGTGGACGTGGAGAGGATGGCCGTCGTGCTCCGCGAGGTGCGGGGTGATGCGGGTGCGCTGCAGCAGGGTGTTGAGCAGGCCGACCGCCGTCGGCTGGTCCGGCGCGGTGAACACCGCGTGGAACTCCTCGCGCAGGGCACGGACCTCGGCGAGGTCCCGCGGGCTCACCACCTCGACCCCGCTGACCTCTCGCCTGCGGACGAACTCCTCGAGGTCGCCGACCTCGGCCAGCCCGTCGCTGTCGCCGGCGCCGGTGTTGATGAGGTCCACCACCGTCGCCAGCGAGTACACCATGTCATGGCTGAACGGCACGCCATCTCCCTCTTGTCGCGGCGGGCTGGATCGTGTCCTTGTCGCGGCGCCCGCAGCGTACCTCTCGTAAGGACCGCGCGGGGCGGGGTCAGCCCTTTCCGGCCGTCTCCGCGCGCGACGCCTCCGCGCACGAGGCACAGGTGCCGAAGACCTCCACGGTGTGCGTGACGTTGATGAAGCCGTGCTCGGCCCCGACGACCTCGGCCCAGCGTTCGACGTCCGGCCCGGCCACCTCGACCGTGCGCCCGCACTCCCGGCACACGAGGTGATGGTGGTGCGAGTCGGTCTGACAGGCCCGGTAGACCGACTCGCCCTCGTCGGTGCGCAGGACGTCGACCCGGCCGGCGTCGGAGAGCGACTGGAGCGCCCGGTAGACGGTCGTCAGGCCGATCTTCGCGCCGACCGCGCGCATCTCGGCGAACACGTCCTGCGCGCTGCGGAACCCCCGGCTCTGCCGGAGGATCTCGTGAACGGCGTCACGGCTCTTCGTCATCAGGACTCCTGTGTACGGCTTCGCCCTACGACCTACCAGGTTAGGCCGGTTCGCGTCAGATCAGTCCGAAACGGGTGGCGGCGAGGAGGACCAGGAACGTGGCGACCGCCACGCGTAGCAACCGGCCCACCGGACGCAGCGAGGGCCAGGACAGGTAGGCCAGCCAGGCGATGAACGCGAGCACCGGAAGCACGGCCACCCCGCCGCGCCAGTCGGGCACCACCAGCCCGGCGATCAGCAGGGCCACCATCACCAGAGGGGCCAGCCAGCGGGGCTGCTGGAACAGGAAGACCAGCGGCGCGGCGCTCCTGCGCTCGATCTCCGCGCGCAGCCCGGTGGCGCCGGGCGTGAAGAACTGCTCGCCCTGCGGCAGCGGCCGCCGCACCCGCGGGGACGCCGCGTCCCCCTGGGCGGGAGGTTTCCTCGCCAGAGGATGGGCCGGCACCTGACGGCGCGGCGGTTCGGTTTCGCTTCCCACGTGTTCGAGCCTAGTGCGCATCCGCCCGATCGTGGCCCTGTCGCGTCGCCCGCGCTGCTTCCTCCCGCCCGGGCCGCCCCCTCCCCGGCAGGGCGTACGCGCGGGGTGGCATGCTGGGCGGCATGCTCGCCGTGATCCGTTATTCGGTGCCGGGCGCCCGCGCCGACGAGTTCGCCGCTCAGGCGCGCGCCATCCTCGATCTGCTGGCCGCGCAGCCGGGATACCTGCGCGGGCAGATCGGCAGGTCGGTGGACGAGCCGGCCCTGTGGGCCGTGGTCAGCGAGTGGGAGGGCGCCGGCTACTACCGGCGTGCCCTGTCCGCGGCCCGCATGGTGATGTATCCCCTGATGACCCTTATGATCAACGAGCCCAGCGCCTTCGAGAGCGTCTACACGCTGCCGGGCGAGGGGGCGAACGCGGGGACCGTGGGCAAGGCTTGAGCGCGGGGGCGCCGGATTCCCCTAAGCTTGAGCACGGATCCTGGCAGGTGGCCGGATGTCCCGCAGCCGCGACACGGCGGCCGGGCCGGCCCGCCCGCTTCAGCGAGCATCGCACCGCTGACCCCGATCTCAACGCCGACACCCAGCCGGATGGAGTTCCACTGATGGCACGTCGCACCGACGTCTTGGAAACGATCGTCAGCCTCGCCAAGCGCCGTGGGCTCGTCTTCCCGTCGAGCGAGATCTACGGAGGCCTGCGAGCGTCCTGGGACTACGGCCCCCTCGGTGTCGAGCTCAAGAACAACGTGAAGCGCGAGTGGTGGAAGACCATGGTGCAGGGCCGCGACGACGTCGTCGGCCTCGACTCCTGCGTCATCCTCGCCCGGGAGGTCTGGCAGGCCAGCGGCCACGTCGAGACCTTCACCGACCCGCTCACCGAGTGCCAGTCGTGCCACAAGCGCTACCGCGCCGACCACCTCGTCGAGGCGTACGAGGCCAAGCACGGCGGCGAGCCGGCGGGCGGCCTGGCCGACATCACCTGCCCGAACTGCGGCAACAAGGGCGCCTTCACCCAGCCCAAGCAGTTCAGCGGCCTGCTGAAGACGTTCCTCGGCCCGGTCGAGGACGAGTCGGGCCTGGCGTACCTGCGGCCGGAGACCGCCCAGGGCATCTTCATCAACTACCTGAACGTCCAGCAGTCGGCCCGCAGGAAGATCCCCTTCGGCATCGGCCAGGTCGGCAAGTCGTTCCGCAACGAGATCACCCCGGGCAACTTCATCTTCCGCACCCGTGAGTTCGAGCAGATGGAGATGGAGTTCTTCGTCAAGCCCGGCACGGACGAGGAGTGGCACCAGTACTGGATCGACGAGCGCCTGCGCTGGTACGTCGACCTCGGCATCAACAAGGACAACCTCCGGCTCTACGAGCACCCGAAGGAGAAGCTGTCCCACTACTCGAAGCGGACCGTGGACATCGAGTATCGCTTCAACTTCGCCGGCGGCGAGTGGGGCGAGCTGGAGGGCATCGCCAACCGCACCGACTTCGACCTCACCGCGCACGGCAAGGCGTCCGGCACCGACCTGTCGTTCTTCGAGCAGGAGTCGGGCGAGCGCTACGTGCCGTACGTCATCGAGCCGGCGGCCGGTGTGGACCGCGCGACGCTGACCTTCCTCCTGGACGCCTACACGGTCGACGAGGCGCCCAACGCCAAGGGCGTGATGGAGGAGCGGACCGTGATGCGCCTCGACCACCGTCTCGCCCCGGTCAAGGTCGCGGTGCTGCCGCTGTCGCGCAACGCCGACCTGTCGCCGAAGGCCCGCGACCTCGCGGCCCGGCTGCGCCGCCGGTGGAACGTGGACTTCGACGACGCGGGCGCCATCGGCCGCCGCTACCGCCGGCAGGACGAGATCGGCACGCCGTTCGCGATCACGGTCGACTTCGACACCCTGGAGGACCAGGCCGTGACGATCCGCGAGCGGGACTCCATGGCCCAGCAGCGGGTCGCGCTCGACCAGGTCGAGTCGTACCTGCGCCAGCACCTCAACGACTGAGCACCGCCAAAAGCGCCCGTCCGGAAATATCCGGACGGGCGCTTCTGTGTCAGCGACCCGCCGGAGTGGAGTGAACCTCGATTCCGGAGGCGCCGGGGGCTGCCGGTGTCACGGCGGCGGGCGGCGCTTGAGCCGGCGACACGTTCAGTCGCGGATCGTGGCCGGCGGTCGCGGTCAGCGCCTTGTTGTCGCCTCCGGTGCCGCCGCCCCTGGTCTGGATCACCTTCTGAACCATGCCGTCGGCGTTGAAGGAGAGCTTGTCCACCGCGACCGACCTGCGGAAGTTACCGCCGCCCGGGGCGTCGGCCGTGTGGTAGACCGTGTACCACCCGTCGTGTACCCCTATGCGCCGTCCACGACCCGGACGACGTGTCGTTCATGCCGACCGACGTCGTACGTGTCCTCCTGGGAGAGCCTGGCGGCGATCAACGACGGCTACTCGACCCGGCTTCTAGAGGTCCAAGCCCTGGCGCCGTGAGCCTTGCGAGCGCCTTCCGGGGCTCCGGAAGGCGCTCGCTCGTCACCAGCGACCTCGTGCTGTTGGCCGGCGTGGTCGGTCAGCGGTGACGTGGGTGCCGCCGGCCCGGTGAAGGGCGGCCGGTCAGCTCCGGTCGATGTACCAGTTGCCGCAGTAGCTGCCGAGCGCGTTGCGCGCGCACGCGCGGACCGCGTAGTGCCGCTGCTGATCGGTGTTCCAGTTCATGACGAGATTGCTGCTGCTGGAGCTGTAGAACGGTCCGCACTGCTTCCAGCCGCCGTTCGCCTGCACCTGCTCCGTGGTGGGGAACATGGGCAGGCTGCTGGGCATCCCCTGCAGGCTACGGTCGACCCAGACGGTGTACCCCGAATCGCTCGGCGAGATCTGGGCGTAGCTGTAGTTGAAGGCGCCGCCGTTCATCAGCTTGACGTAGCGTGCGTTTCCCAGGTAGATGCCGGCGCCGCCGACCTCCTGGTAGTAGTCGGGAACCCAGGTCTTGTCGCACTCGCCTGTGGTGGCGTTCGCGGCGGAGATCGGGCCGACCGTCGTGGCCGCCGCTCCGACGACCACGGCGAAGAGAATTTTCATGAAGCGCTTCGCGGTCGTGTTCTTGTAAGACACGGCTGTCCTTTCCATTGGCGGATCTACGTGGTCACCGGTCCGATACCGGGCCCGGCGCGATGAGAATGACGTGGCCATCGGGGAATCAGCTGGGATCGACCCAGAAGGCGTCGCGGTCCAGCAGCCGATCGCGGGTGACGAGTGCTCCGAACTTCCCTCCCGCGCCCGAGTTGTCCGTGTCGAGGACCATGTCCGTGCTGTAGGCGCCGCCGCTCGTCCAGGCACCCTCCCAAGTGCGCGCCATGGGGTATTCGTCACATGTCAGTCCAGGCGGACGGGGCGTCGAGTCGGGGCAGGCCATGTCCCGGTTCTTCTTGGCCTTCGCCGGGTCGGCAAGCCGGTGAAGGGGGGTGGTGCCGGGGGCTCCCGGAAGCCCACTGGCCTGCGCACGCTTGATGTGCGTCCTGACCGTCGGGTAGGCGGACAGCCCGTCGAGCGTGGGGATGAAACTCGGGATGACGCAGCCGGCGCCGCTGAGAATCCTGTCGCAGCGGATGTCCGGCGAAGGGTACGGACCCTTTTCCGGCGGAAAGACGTTGATTATCTCCGTGTCCCCGCCCGGATGCGTCAACTGCAGCTCGTACGTGGTGTTGACGGTGCGTATCCCGTCGATGGGCACGTTCACGAGATGCGGGACGGACGGGGTCAGGTAGCGGGTGGAGTTCTCGGGCAGTGTGATCGGAGGGCCGAAGTCGCCGGCCGTACAGCCGTAGGAACAGCTGACCGCCAGGCGGAAGCTGAGCGCGTCGTCCGGGACCAGTTCTCCCTCGGAGTAGAAGCGGACGATCGCGAAGACATCGGTGAGTTCCAGGCTGTCGTTGAACATGCCGATGAAATGCATGTAGTTGATCATGGTGCGACCGAGCAGAGCCCTCGTGGTGGTGTCGTAGACGCTGACGGACGCATAGTTGATCAGGCAGGCGGCGAATCGCCTGGTCTTCCACGCGCTCTTCGACTGATCGTCAGGGGGGTCGATGCACCAGGTGGGCAGGGGCGGCGGGTCGTCGGCGGCGCTCGTCGAGCTCAGGACCGATCTGCCCGGCGGTTGTGTCACCGGCGCGACGCACAGCACCTTCCTCTTGCCTTGACGGGCGAGTGAAGGGAAGCGATCACCGATGTGATCGCAGCCGTTCTCCGTGATCGCCCTGGTGGCCGCGTGCGCGACCGCGTCCCGTGCGGAGGCCGTCATCAGCGCGCAAAACAATAGAAGCGGCAGTGTCAGAAGCGTGATTTTTCGCATGCGAAGAGTGCTCATGGCGTCCCGTAAGGCAGGAGGGGGGTGAAGGGAAGCGAGGGTTCTGCGAGGAGGTGAATCCGGTCCGGGAATAAGGGCAGGTGACGAAGCATCCGAGACGTCGGTATAGGCCAGGTATACGCACTGGTGGAGCCGCTACGACGCCCGGCAGGCGATGGGGCGCCGACCCCGCCACCCGCTGAACGAGCAGACGCTCGCCGATCGGCGGCGGGTGCCGGGCTCCGACCACCCACGCGGCGGATCACGCGGAGCGATCTTCAGGAAGGCGAGCGTGACGACCGGCGGCAACTTGATCCACGCCTGCTTTCGCCTATATGACCTCCTGGTTCACCGCACATAAGGCTCCGGGAATGGTGCGCCGCCCGCGGTCTCCGCCCGCCCCCGCGAGAAGGGCGGAACCGGCGCGCCACCAAGGTTTCGCCGCCCGCTCCATTCGCGCTTAACGAATCCTTGAGCCGAGCCGATCTGTCCTGATTAGCTGTGGTCGCGCATTCGCACGGACCGGCCCGCGCTATCAAAGGGGAACAGACAGACCATGGTGCAGTTCCGGCTGCTGGGACCGGTCGAAATCACAACGGACACGCATCCGGTGGATGCGGGCCCGCGCAAACAACAGGCGGTTCTCGCCGCGTTACTGGTCGACGTGGGCGTACTCGTCCCCATCGAGAAGATCATCGACCGGGTCTGGGACGAGGCGCCGCCCACGACCGCTCGCGGGGCCGTGCACAGCTACGTCACCCGGCTGCGCCGGGCGCTGAGCGAGGCCGCCGCCGGCGGCGACGCGCCGAGGCTGGAGCATCGCCACGCCGGTTACGTCCTCGGCGCCCGGCCGGAGCAGGTGGACCTGCACCGTTTCCGGCTGCTGCTCGACTGCGCGCGGGCGACACGAGGGGAAGATCCGCGCAGAGCCGAACTACTGCGGGAGGCGCTCGGCCTGTGGCGGGGGGTTCCGCTCACCGGCCTGACCGGGGAGTGGGCGGAGTCCGTGCGCAGGGAGGCGGCCCAGCGGCGCCTCGGCGCGATGCTCGACCTGGCGCGCCTGGAGACGGCAGCGGGCCGGGGCGGGGTCGTGATCGAGCGCCTGCGGGAGATGCTCGACGAGCATCCCCTGGTCGAGCCGTTGAGCGCCGCACTGATCCGGGCACTGGCCGCAGTGGGGCGCAACGCGGAGGCCCTGCAGGTCTACGCGGAGACGCGCCGGCGCCTGGTGGAGGAGCTGGGCGCGGATCCGTCCCCCGATCTCCGGCAGGCGTACCAGGACGCCCTCTCCCCGCAGGGCCCCACGGCTGAGGCCACGAGCACGGCGGCGCCACGACGCGGACCGGCTCTGCTGCCCGCGGACGTGATGGGCTTCACCGGGCGGGCAGAGGCCGTGAGCACGCTCGACGAGCTGGCGGCGATGTCCGAACGGGAAGCGACCGCTGTGGTCGTGGCTGTGCTCTCCGGAGTGCCCGGGGTCGGCAAGACCGCCCTCGCAGTGCACTGGGCCCACCGCGCGCGTCATCGTTTCCCGGACGGGCAGCTGTTCGCCGACCTGCGCGGTTTCGACGCCAGCCGGTCGGCCGTCACCAGCGAGCAGGTCGTGCGCGGCTTCCTCGCCGCCCTCGGGGTTCCCGTGCATCGGGTGCCGGTGTCCCCGGACGCCCAGATCGGCCTGTATCGCGATCTCTTGGCCGACAAGCGGATGCTGGTGATCCTCGACAACGCCCACAGCGCCGAACAGGTGCGTCCACTGCTGCCTGGATCGCCTGGGTCCTTCGTCCTGGTGACCAGCCGCAACCGGCTCTCCGGTCTCATCGCCGGTCATGGTGCCCATCCGCTCGCGGTCGACGTGCTCACCCTTGAAGAGGCGCAGGAGTTGCTGACCCGGAGGATCGGACGCGACCGGGTTTCGGCGGACGCCGGCGCAGCGGACCACCTCATCGCCTCCTGCGCCCGCCTCCCGCTGGCACTGGTGATCACCGCGGCCCGGGCCGTGACCCGTCCCGCGTTCCCGTTGCGCGCGCTCGCGGACGAGCTCCGGCAGGCCGGGGCGAGCCTGGACGCGTTCCACGACGACGACCCGGCGACCGATGTGCGGTCGGTTTTCGCCTGCTCCTACCGAGCACTCAGCGTTGGAGCGGCGGAACTCTTCCGGCGGATGAGCGCCCACCCCCGGCCGGACTTCGGCTTGGCCGTGGCGGCGAGCGCCACCGCACTCCCGCCGGAGCAGGCGCGACGCCTGCTGGCGGAGCTCACCGCGGTCCACCTGCTGGACGAGCACGCGCCGGACAGGTGGGCGTTCCACGATCTGCTGCACACCTACGCCGTCGAGCTGCACCGGGAGGCCGAGACCGAAGCGGAACGCCGCGAGGTCGCCGGCCGCATCGTCGACCACTACCTGCAGACCGCCTACCGGTCGGCGCTTCTCCTCCATCCGGCGCGCGACCCCATCGCGATCGCCGATCCGCGTCCCGGTGTGACGGTGGCCGCCCCCGCCGACCACGGCGAAGCCCTCGCCTGGTTCACATCGGAGCGGTCCGTCCTGCTCGCGTGCGCCGAGCTCGCCGCCGCGTGCGGGTTCGACACGCACACCTGGCAGCTGGCGTGGTCCATGAGCAGTTTCCTGGACCGTACAGGGGCCTGGCGGGACATGATCGCGGTACACGGTCACGCTCTCGCGGCGGCCCGAGGGGACGATCAGGTGCTCGCCCTCAGCCGGCTTGGGACCGCCCTTGCCCACACCCGGCTGGGTGACGCCGACGCGGCCGTCCGGGAGTATGGGCACGCACTCGAGCACTTCGCGCGGCTGGAAGACCTGACCGGCCAGGCGCACATTCACAGCAACCTTGCGCGGGTCTTCGAGCAGCAGGGCCACCACGTGGAGGCGCTGGACAGCGCCGAACACGCACTCCGGCTCTACCGGGCCGCCGGCCAGCGGCACTGGGAGGCCAGGGCGATCAGCGCAGTCGGCTGGTACCACATCGCCGTCGGAAACCATCGGGAAGCGCTCGAGCACTGCCGGCAGGCTCTGACCTGGCTTCGGGAGGCCGGGGATCGCGACGGGGAATCGGCCACCTGGGACAGCCTGGGCCACGTCCACCATCAGCTCGGGGACCACGACCAAGCCGAGACCTGCTACCGGCGCGCGCTCGCGATGCACCGGCAGGACGGCGACCGCTACAACGAGTCTCTGGTCCTCACCCATATGGGCGACAACCACGAGGCGGCGGGCCGGGAAGCGGACGCCCGCAGCACATGGCGTCTGGCGCTGAACATCCTGACCGATCTGGGCCACCCCAGCGCCGATGACCTCCGGTCGAGACTCGGACGGTCGGATGGCCCCGCCTGACGATATGTCGACGAGCTCGGCGAGCCGGGTGGCGGCACCGGCTCTGCCGGGCTGTTCGGGGCAGCCGTAGCATCCGGAACCGCGCTGACGGCGGAATATGCTTGTAGCGTAATTTGCCCATGGCGAAAATGTGCTGACAGTGAAATAGGCAGTCCTCTTCCCGGGTTCCGGGACTAATGTCGCGGCATAACCCGACTACCGGAACAGGGAGACCAGATGGACCACCACGCGCGCTCGGGCGACCCCGCCGGCGACCGGTTCGGCTCCGGCAATCTTGGCCGCAAGCTGCTGGAACGGCGCATCCTCGTGCTCGGGCAGGAGGTCGACGACGACATCGCCAACCGGATCTGCTCGCAACTGCTGCTGCTGTCCGCGGAGGACTCCGCGCGGGACATCAGCCTTTACATCAATTCCCCCGGTGGTTCCGTGTCGGCCGGTCTGGCGATTTACGACGTCATGCAATATGTGCCGAACGACGTCGTCACCGTGGGCATGGGGCTGGCCGCGTCGATGGGGCAGTTCCTCCTGTGCGCCGGCGAACCGGGCAAGCGCTACGCCCTGCCGCACGCGCGCATCATGATGCACCAGCCGCTCGGCGGCATCGGCGGCACGGCGGCCGACATCGCGATCCAGGCCGAGCAGATGCTGCACACGAAGAAGACCCTGGCCGAGCGCACCGCCTTCCACACCGGGCAGCCGCTCGAACGCATCGAGGCGGACGCGGACCGGGACCGGTGGTTCACCGCCGAGGAGGCGAGGGAGTACGGCATCGTCGACCACGTGGTTGCCGGGCTCGGCACCGTGCGGACGGCACAGTGAGAGCGGCACACTGATCGCTGGTGAGCGCGGCGCGGTGAGTGCGGCACATGTGATCGGCACTGTGACGCCGTGGAGGGCGCCGTGGATGGTGTCGTGAACCGGCGGGGGAGCGCGCTCAGCCGCAGCGCGTCCCCTTGGCCGGGACCGTCCCCTCCAGCAGGTAGGCGTTGACCTTGTCGTCGATGCACTGGCTCTGGCCGTACGCGCCGTGGCCCTCGCCGTTCAGCGTCAGCAGCACGGCGGTGCGCAGTTGCTCGGCCAGCCGTGGCGCCCACTGGTAGGGCGTGGCCGGGTCGTTCGTGACGCCGACCACCAGGATGGGATTGGACCCGGTGGCGTCGACATGCCTGGCGGCGTCGTCCCCGGGCACCGGCCAGACGCTGCACGCCCCCGCGCTGATCGCGGTCGAGGCGAAGATCGGGCTCTTCTTCTCCAGCCGCCGGGCCAGCTCCTCGGCCTGGGCGACCGATGGGCGGTCGGTGCTGTCGACGCACAGCACCGCGGGCAGCGAGAACTGCAGGGTCGAATAGGTGCCGTTCGGCTGCCGCCCCGCGTACTGGTCGGCCAGGGCGAGCAGGCCGTCGAGCTTGCCCTTCCTGCCCTCGTCCAGCGCCTCGGTGAGCAGCGGCCAGGTGAGCTTGCTGTAGAGCGCCTGGGTGATGCCCGCCCTGGCGATGTCCTCGGTGACCGTGCGTGAGCCGACCTTCCCCGGCGTGCGGGCCAGGGTGTCGAGGAGCTTCAGCACGGTGGCGTTCGCGGCCGCGGCGTCGGCGCCGAGCGGGCAGCTCGTCCGCGTCTTGGTGCAGTCGGCGAGGTAGTCCTCGTACGCCTTCTGGAAGCCGAGGGCCTGGGTCTTGGCCATGTCGAGCATGGTGACCGAGGGGTCGACGGCGGAGTCGAGCACCATCCGCCCCACCTTCTGCGGGAACTGCGTGGCGTACACCGCCCCGAGGTGGGTGCCGTAGGAGAAGCCGAGATAGTTGAGGTGCGGTTCGCCGAGGGCCTCGCGCAGCGTCTCCATGTCGCGTGCCGCGTTGACGGTGCCGACGTAGGGCAGGATCCAGCCCGCGTTGCGCTCGCACGCCTGGGCGAAGCCCTTGACGAGCTTGGTCTCGGTCGCGGCGTTCTCGCTGGGTTCCCCGCTCATGTACTGGTCCATCTGGGGGGCGGTGAGACAGCGGATGCCGCTGCTCCGCTCCACGCCGCGCGGGTCGAAGCTGACGAGGTCGTAGCGGCTGTTGAGTGTGGAGAACGCGTGCGCCGCGTTGATGAGCGTGGTGACGCCAGAGCCGCCGGGACCGCCGAAGTTGAAGACCAGGGAGCCGATCCGCTTGCTCTGGTCGGTGGCCCGCAACCGGACCAGGGCGATGCCGATCTTCTTGCCCTCCGGCTTGGCGTAGTCGAGGGGCACCTGGAGCGTGGCGCACTCGAAGCCCGAGGAGGAGGCCGTCTCCTCGCACGCCTTCCAGGACAGGGAGGGCGCGCTCGACGCGTACTCCTCCGGGGCGACCCCCGCGCCGCCGCAACCGGTGGTCGCCGTCATCGCGCCGAGCCCGGCGGCCACCGCCGCCATCACCGGCCCGACCCTTCGCGCCGCCGTCCCCCGTGCCGAAAGGATCCGTGCCGCCAGGATCCGTGGCGCCAGGATCCGTGCCGCCAGGATTCGTCCTGCCGGGATCCGTGCCGAAAGGATCCGCGTCGCCGGGATCCGCGTCGCCGGGATCCGTGCCGTAGAGACCTGTCCCGCCGGCATCCGTGCCGTCTTTCCCCGCGCCGTCACTCGCGCCGATACCCCTCGCTCCGGAACCCCTCGCGACAACGCTCGCGACACTGACAACCCTCCGTGTTCGACTGTATTCGGAGGGTGCCTCGTTTATATCGCATGCCGTTGCCGGTGCACCGCCGACTCACCGGAACTCCGCCTTACCGGACAATGGTCTAAACCATTTCCTCTCCGCCCGCTCGGAAGCTTCATGTCGTCCTTGGTGGCGAATTGGTTTATACCACTTGACGACCGCCGGAAAAATGACCGTTCTTTGATTGGATTAGACCTCTCCGATGCCTTCTACCTGCTTAGACGTCATATCTGGCGAAGGGTGAGGTTTGGTGCTGCTTTTCCTAGGTACAGTCCGGTTGCGGGCCGCGTCCGCGGTTTTATTGAAGTCGGCGAAGGAGCGTCGCATGCCCAAGTACGTTTACGACTTCACCGAGGGCAACAAGGACCTCAAAGACCTACTCGGTGGCAAGGGCGCCAATCTGGCGGAAATGACCAACATCGGCCTCCCCGTGCCTCCCGGCTTCACGATCACCGCCGAGGCGTGCCGCCACTATCTGGGGCACGGCGGTATGCCCGAGGGGCTGGAGGAGGAGATCGGCGAGCACCTCGCCGCCCTTGAGGAGCGGATGGGCAAGCGCCTCGGCCAGGCGGACGACCCGCTGCTGGTCAGCGTGAGGTCGGGAGCCAAGTTCTCGATGCCCGGCATGATGGAGACGGTCCTCAACGTCGGCCTCAACGACGACTCCGTCCTCGGGCTCGCCAAGCAGTCGGGAAACGACCGCTTCGCCTGGGACTCCTACCGCCGGCTCATCCAGATGTTCGGCAAGACCGTCCTGGACATCGACGGCGAGCTGTTCGAGCACGCGATGGACGACCTCAAGGGCGAGCGGGAGGACACCGACCTCGACGCCGCCGACCTCCAGCGGCTGGTCGAGACCTTCAAGGGCATCGTCCGGGAGCGGACGGGCCGCGACTTCCCCGCCGACCCCCGCGAGCAGATGGACCTCGCCGTGAAGGCGGTCTTCGACTCCTGGAACGCCCCGCGCGCGATCCTCTACCGGCGCCAGGAGCGCATCCCCGCCGACCTCGGCACGGCGGTCAACGTCGTCGCCATGGTGTTCGGCAACATGGGCCCCGACTCCGGCACCGGGGTCGCCTTCACCCGCGACCCAGGCTCGGGACGCCAGGGCGTCTACGGCGACTACCTGCGCAACGCCCAGGGCGAGGACGTCGTCGCCGGGATCCGCAACACCGTCCCCCTCCAGGAGCTGGAGACCATCAACCCCGAGGCCTACCGCCGGCTCCTCGACATCATGGCGACGCTGGAGCGGCACTACCGCGACCTGTGCGACATCGAGTTCACGATCGAGCGCGGCAGGCTGTGGATGCTGCAGACCCGGGTCGGCAAGCGCACGGCCGCCGCCGCCTTCTGCATCGCCACTCAGCTCGTGGACGAGGGCCTGATCGACATGGACGAGGCGGTCACCCGGGTCACCGGCGACCAGCTCGCCCAGCTCATGTTCCCCCGCTTCGCCGCGACGGCCGGCAACCACAGGCTGACCACCGGCATGAACGCCTCGCCCGGCGCCGCCGCGGGCCGGGCCGTCTTCAGCTCCGAGCGGGCCGTCGAGCTGGCCGGGCGGGGCGAGGCGGTCATCCTCGTGCGGCGGGAGACCAACCCCGACGACCTCGCCGGGATGATCGCGGCCCACGGCGTGCTCACCTCCAGGGGCGGCAAGACCTCGCACGCCGCCGTGGTGGCGCGAGGGATGGGCAAGACCTGCGTGTGCGGGGCCGAGGAGCTGGAGGTCGACCCGCACGCCCGCCGGTTCACCGCGCCCGGCGGGGTCGTCGTCGACGAGGGCGACGTGATCTCCATCGACGGCGGCACCGGGGCCGTCTACCTCGGCGAGGTCCCGGTCACCCCCTCGCCCGTCGCCGAGTATTTCGAGGGCGAGCCCGCCGGGGACGAGCTGGTGAGGGCGGTCGACCGGATCATGACCCACGCCGACTCCGTGCGCCGGCTCGCCGTACGGGCCAACGCCGACACCCCTGAGGACGCCGCCCGCGCGCGGCGCTACGGCGCCCAGGGCATCGGGCTGTGCCGTACGGAGCACATGTTCCTGGGGGAGCGGCGGCGGCTCGTCGAGGACCTGATCCTGGCCACGACGCCCGAGCAGCGGCAGGCGGCGCTCGACGCGCTCGAACCGCTGCAGACCGGCGACTTCACCGGCATCTTCGAAGCCATGCGCGGGCTGCCGGTGACGATCCGGCTGATCGACCCGCCGCTGCACGAGTTCCTGCCCGACCTCACCGACCTGGCGGTGAAGGTGGCCCTCGCGGACGACAGGGCGGCCAACAGGGCGGACGGCAGGACGGGAGGCGGGGCGGACGACCGGGACCGCAGGCTCCTCGACGCGGTCAAGCGGCTGCACGAGCAGAATCCGATGCTCGGCCTGCGCGGCGTACGGCTCGGCCTGACGGTCCCCGGCCTGTTCGCCATGCAGGTGCGGGCCATCGCCGCGGCGGCCCGGCGGGTCGAGGGCGCGTGTGCGGAGATCATGATTCCGCTGGTCGGCGCGGTGCAGGAGCTGGAGATCGTCAAGGAGGAGGCGGAGCGGATCCTCGCCGAGGCGGGCGTGGAGGCGGCGATCGGCACGATGATCGAGGTGCCGAGGGCGGCGCTGACGGCGGGCCAGATCGCCGAGGCCGCCGAGTTCTTCTCGTTCGGCACCAACGACCTCACTCAGATGACGTGGGGTTTCTCCCGCGACGACGTGGAGAGCGCCTTCTTCGGCACATACCTCGACCTGGGCGTCTTCGGGGTCTCGCCGTTCGAGTCCGTCGACCGCGAGGGCGTCGGCCGGCTGATGCGGATCGCGGTCGAGGAGGGCAGGCGGACCCGGCCGGACCTCAAGCTCGGCATCTGCGGTGAACACGGCGGCGACCCCGACTCGGTGCACTTCTGCCACGAGATCGGCCTCGACTACGTCTCCTGCTCGCCGTTCCGCATTCCGGTGGCCCGGCTGGAGGCGGGCCGTGCCGCGCTGACCTGCGCGCAGTCCGACACGCGATGAGTTGATATTTCGCAGAACATCCGGACTGGTTGTGGAATGACCAGATCGGAGTGGGGGTGGTTCACCGGGTCGCGCGACACGGCCCGGTGATCGTTGAAGCCGCCCGGTCGACTGATCACTCTACGTATCTACCGCAAGGAAGGACGTGGAGTGAGAAGACGTCGCCGCCCGCCGGCGCTGGGGATCACCGTGGCGCTGCTCTGTACCCTCGCGACGTCGCTCGGCGCCGCCCCCGCTCCGTCGGCCGCCCCGGTGACGGCCCTGCTGACGGCCGCCGGAGAGGTCCCGGCGGGCCAGGAGCCGTCGCCGTCGCGGCAGTACCAGGTGGACGGGCCGGCCACCGTCGCGCAGCGCAGCGCGGTGGCGCGCACGGGGGCCGCCGTCGACGAGGTGCACGGGCGGAGCATGGTCGTCACCGCGACACTCCAGGAGGCCGACGCCATCCGCCGGCTCGGGTTCACGGTCACCGAGCTGGCGCCGCCCGCCGAGCCCAGCGGGCCGCAGACCTTCGACTTCCCTTCGAGGGACTCCGGCTATCACAACCACGCCGAGCTCAGCACGCTGGTCGACCAAGTCGTCGCCGCCCATCCCGCGATCGCCCGCAGGTTCAGCTACGGCCGCTCGTACGAGGGCCGCGACCTGATGGGCATCAAGATCAGTGACAACGTGGCCGCCGACGAGAACGAGCCGGAGGTGCTGTTCACCGCCCATCAGCACGCGCGCGAGCACCTCACCGTCGAGATGGCGATCTACCTGCTGCGCCTGTTCACCGACAACTACGGCGACGACCCGCAGATCACCGAATTGGTGAACACGCGGGAGATCTGGATCCTGCCCGACCTCAACCCCGACGGCGGCGAGTACGACGTCGCCACCGGCTCCTACCGGTCGTGGCGCAAGAACCGGCAGCCCAACTCCGGCGCCTCCGGCATCGGCACCGACCTCAACCGCAACTGGGCCCATGGGTGGGGATGCTGCGGCGGCTCCTCCGGCACTTCGTCGAGCGAGACCTACCGAGGCCCGGCCGCCGAGTCGGCGCCGGAGGTCAGGGCGGCGGCCGGCTTCGTGCGGAGCCGGGTGGTCGGCGGCGTCCAGCAGATCAAGGCGGCCATCGACTGGCACACCTACAGCGAGCTCGTCCTGTGGCCGTACGGGTACACGACGGCCGACACCGGCCAGGGCATGACGCAGGACGACCGGGACGCGTACGCCGCCCTCGGCCGGAGCATGGCGGCCACCAACGGGTACACCGCCGAGCAGGCGAGCGACCTCTACATCACCGACGGCTCGATCGACGACTGGATGTGGGGCACGTACAAGATCTTCACGTACACGTTCGAGATGTATCCCACGGGGAGCAGCCCCGGGTTCTACCCGCCCGACGAGGTGATCGACCGGGAGACCTCCCGCAACCGGGCGGCCGCGCTCCTCCTCGTCCGGAACGCCGACTGCGTCTACCGGCTCATCGGCAAGGAGTCCGCGTACTGCGGCACCGGCACGCCGTCCGCGCCGGCCGTCTAGTTCACGGGCAGCCGCCCGCCCGTGAACCGCACCCGCACCGGATGCCGCTCGACCGGTCCGGCAGGCGCCGGTCGTACCGGCCGGCGGCGGCGATCACTCGCGTCGCTTACCTGGCAGAAGGGCAATCTCCCATCGGACTACTGGATCTGTCGTGAAACCGGACCTTCGCGGGTACGCTCCATTCCCCGCCGCCACGGGGCTTGCCTCAAGGAAGGAGGACGCATGGCCCGCTATGACGAGCACGACCAGGCACGATGGGTGCCCGAGCCGCCGGGTAACCCCGAGCGGAGCGCGTTCGAGCGGGACCGGGCACGCGTGCTCCACAGCGCCTCGCTGCGCAGGCTCGCCGCCAAGACGCAGGTGGTGGCCCCCGCCGACTGCACCGGCCTGCACAGCCCCCGCACACGGCTGACCCACTCGCTGGAGTGCGCGCAGATCGGCCGGGAGATGGGCAAGGTCCTCGGCTGCGACCCCGACCTGGTGGAGACCGCCTGTCTCGCCCACGACCTCGGCCATCCCCCGTTCGGCCACAACGGGGAGGCCGCCCTGAACGAGCTGGCGGCGCCGTGCGGCGGGTTCCAGGGCAACGCGCAGAACCTGCGCCTGCTGACCCGGCTGGAGGCCAAGGTCATCACCGAGGACGGCCGCAGCGCCGGGCTCAACCTCACCCGGGCCACGCTCGACTCGGTCTGCAAGTATCCCTGGGCCGGGTCCTCCTGCCGGATCCCCGGCGTCCCGCTCGCCGCCGAGGGCCGGCCGTACTGCGTCTACCCCGACGACCTGGCGGTCTTCCGGTGGGTGCGGGAGGGGGCGCCCGACTACGCGGTCGGCTTCGAGGCGCAGGTCATGGACTGGGCCGACGACGTGGCCTACTCGGTGCACGACCTGGAGGACGCGCTGACGTGCGGTCACGTCACGATGGCGGCCCTGCGGGACCCGGAGGAACGGCTGGAGGTCTGCCGCCTGACGAGGGAGTGGTACGCGCCCGACGCCGGCGTGGAGGAGCTGTCGGAGACCTTCGCCCGGCTGCTCGCCGAGCCGCTGTGGCCGGCCGCCTTCGACGCCGGGCTCGCCGACCTCGCCGCGCTCAAGCGGCTCACCAGCGCCCTCATCGGCCGGTTGTGCCGCTCCGCCCAGGACGCCACCCGCGAGGCGTACGGCTGCCGCCCCACGCCGGGCGGCGGGGACGGCCGCACCCGGTACGACGCGGACCTGGTGGTGCCGAGGACGACCCGCCTGGAGTGCGCGCTGCTCAAGGGCGTGACGGTGCACTACGTGATGTCGCGGGAGGACCACCACGCCGTCCAGGCCCGGCAGCGGGAGATCATCGCCGAGCTGGGCGACCTCATCCTGCGCGGCGCCCCGGCGACGCTGGAGCCCGCGCTTCGGCCGCAGTTCGAGCAGGCCGCCGACGACGCGGAACGGCTTCGCGCGGTGGTCGACCAGATCGCCTCGCTGACCGACGCCTCCGCCATGGGCTGGCACCGCCGCCTGTCGGCGGCCATGCACCGGCTCAAGGCGAGCTGACCCGCCGGAGCCGCCCTCAGGGCCGGTTCGCGGGGCCGTCCCGGGCTGACCCGTGTGGCCGCCTCCGGGGTGACTGGCGGGGCCGCCTCAGGGCCGATTCGCGTGGGCCGCTCGCCGCGCGACCTCCGCCGCCGTGCGCACGAAGGCGGCCAGCGCCCGCGACCGCGCGTCCTGCGGCCAGGCCAGGACCAGCGTCGTCGGCGGCGCGTCGGCCACGGGCACGCCGACGAGGTCGTGACGCAGGTTCCCCTGGATCGACCGGGGGACGACCGCCACGGCGCGGCCGAGCGCGACGAGATGCATGAGCTGGCCGCTCTCGGCGATCCGTAAGGAGCCCTCGGGGACGGCCCCGGGCCACCGCGGCAGCGGCTCGCCGTCGAGGTCCGCCATCGACAGCTCCGCGCGCCCGGCGAGCCGGTGCCCCCGGGGCAGCACCGCCACCTGGCTCTCCACCAGGAGCTCCTCGACCGCCAGACCGGTCAGATCCTCGCGCGGGGCGTGCAGCAGGGCGGCGTCGGCCCGGCCGTCCCGCACCATCGCGCCCCGCTCCAGGGCGCTGAAGACGATGTCGACGGGCACCGCGCCCGGCGTGGCCGCGTACGCCGCGAGGATCTCCGGCAGCAGGTCGGCGTCCCCGCCCGGTTTGGCGGCGAGCACGAGCGAGGGCGCGCCGCGGCCGGCCCGCCGGGTCCTGCGCACGGCCGCCGACACCGCGGCGAGCGCGGCCTGCCCCTCCCGCAGCAGTGTCTCGCCCGCTTCCGTCAGCTCCACCGTGCGGTGGTCGCGCTCAAGCAGCCGCACCCCGAGGCGGCGTTCGAGCTGCTGGATCGCCCGCGACAGCGGCGGTTGCGCGATGCCGAGCCGCCGGGCCGCCCGCCCGAAGTGCAGCTCCTCGGCCACCGCCACGAAATAGGTCAGCTCACGCGTCTCCACGGTGTCGTCACCGGGTGTCATACCGCGAGGGTATCGCCCGTGACCGAGACGGTGTTGGGCACCGAGGGGGCTGAGGTGATGGGCTGACATCCATGAACAACACCGACACCATCGCCCTGGTCACGGGCGCGAACAAGGGAATCGGACTTGAGGTCGCCAGGCAGCTCGGCGAGCTCGGCATGACCGTGCTGCTCGGGGCGCGCGACCCGGGGCGCGGGGACGAGGCGGTCGCCAAGCTGCGGGCGGAGGGCCTGGAGGTCCACCAGCTGACGATCGACGTCACCGGTGAGGAGAGCGTGCGGGCGGCGGCGGAACAGGTGGGGGAGCGGTTCGGCCGCCTCGACGTGCTCGTCAACAACGCCGGCATCTCGGGCGGCACGCGCCAGACGCCCGGCTCGGTCGACCTCGGCGTCGTGCGCGAGGTGTTCGAGACCAATGTGTTCGGCGTCATCCGGGTGACCGACGCGATGCTGCCGCTGCTGCGGCGGTCCCCGGCCGGGCGGATCGTCAACGTGTCCAGCGGCACGGCGTCGATGACGCACATGACCGACCCCGGCCACTACTTCTCCCGCAGGCCGAGCGTCGCGGGCTACCCGCCGTCGAAGGCCGCGCTGAACCTGCTCACCATCCAGTACGCCAAGGAGCTGCGGCCGCTCGGCATCCTGGTCAACGCCATCGCCCCCGGGGCGTGCGACACCGACTTCGCCAGAGACCTCGGCATGTCCCTGCCGCGTACGGCGGCGCAGGGCGCGGCGGTCGCGGTCAGGCTCGCGACGCTCGGCGCCGAAGGACCGTCGGGCGGGTTCTTCGACGAGGACGGACCGGTGCCCTGGTGACCGTGCTCGCCTAGAGCGGGATGATCACGACGTCGTCGTCGTCACCGCCGCCGTTCTTCTTCTTTTGCTTCGTCGGCGGCTTGGTCTCGTCCGGGACGGGCGTGACCTGCTTGGAGGTGCACAGTTGCGTGCAGGGCGGGGTCGCGCCCATCTTCTTGCGCAGCGTGAGCATGGCCTTGCGTGGCGAGACGGTGCGGTTGCCGTCGTCCCAGGAGTCCAGGTAGGGCCACGGCGGCACCACGCCCCGCCGCACCCACCAGTACTGCGGGTCGACCGGCCATGACATGGCGAAGTAGAGGTTGCTCGCGGTGTCGCGCGCGTTGCCCGTGTTGCCCACCCGGCCGAGCAGTTGCCCGGCCTTGACCTTGGCGCCCGGCGTGACGTCCTGCTCCACGGAGTCGAGGTGGCCGCCGAGGTACAGCACGCCGTCCTCGCCCTTGATCGTGACGTACCGGCCCTCCCGGTCGGCGCCGCGATCGGTGGAGGACGTCCAGAGGTTCTTGAGGTTGACCTCCTGCACCACTCCGTCGACCGGCGACACGAACGCGCATCCCTTGGCCGCCCAGATGATCGTCTTGGGAAGCACGAGCAGCTTGCGGGAGTACGACACCTTGCAGCCCTTGATGGGGAAGGCGTACGTGTAGGGAGACATCTTCGGCGGCGGGACCCGCACGGGCTCGTCCCCGGGCGGAGGCACGATGTGGCCGGGCTGGGAGTCGTCCATGGCGGCCGTGACGCCGCCCGGCGGCGGCGTGGGCGGCAGCGTGCTCACTCCCGCGACCCCGGCGGGCGCACCGCAGGACGTCGCGACGAACGCGGCGCCGGCGAGGGCGGCCAGTCTCCCCGATCGCATGATCTCCACCTGGTCGACGTTACCGAACCTTTCCTTTCTAACGGACCAAGCCGCACATCACGACCGGTTCCGAAAAGTCGTGACATGTCCTCGACCATCCGCGGTGAGGCGTCAGGGCTGTCGGGGGCAGGCTCTAGACTCGCCAGCGTGGCAGGGCGAAGCGGTCGGATCAGTGACGAGGACATCGCGCTCGTGCGGGAGCGCTCGCCGATCGCCGACGTCGTCGGCGAGCACATCCAGCTCCGCAACGCGGGCGGGGGCAACCTGAAGGGGCTGTGCCCGTTCCACGACGAGAAGTCTCCCTCGTTCAACGTCACTCCGGCCCGGGGCTACTACTACTGCTTCGGCTGCGCCGAGGGCGGCGACGTCATCACGTTCGTCCGCAAGATCGAGAACCTGACGTTCACCGAGGCCGTCGAGCGGCTCGCCCAGCGCGCCGGCATCCAGCTCCGCTACGAGCAGGGCGGCTACGTGCCCGGCCGCGAGCAGGGCGAGCGGCTGCGGCTGATCGAGGCGCACCGCGCCGCCGCCGAGTTCTACGCCGAGCGGCTGTCCGGCCCTGAGGCCGCCCCGGGCCGGCGCTTCCTGTCCGAGCGCGGCTTCGAGCGGGCCGACGCGGAGCACTTCGGCGTCGGCTACGCCCCCAACGAATGGGAGGCGCTGTCGCGGCACCTGATGGCCCGCGGGTTCACCTCCCAGGAGCTGATCAAGGGCGGCCTGGCCCGCGAGGGCAGGCGCGGCCCCGTCGACCGGTTCCGCGGCCGGCTGATCTGGCCCATCCGCGACATCACCGGCGACGTCATCGGGTTCGGCGCGCGCAAGCTGCTCGACTCCGACGACGGCCCCAAATACCTGAACACCCCCGAGAGCCCGATCTACCACAAGAGCTCGGTGCTGTACGGCGTCGACCTCGCCAAGCGGGAGATCGCCAAGAGGTCCCAGGCCGTCATCGTGGAGGGCTACACGGACGTCATGGCCTGCCATCTGGCCGGCGTGCCGACCGCGGTGGCCACGTGCGGCACCTCCTTCGGCGAAGAGCACATCAAGGTGCTGCGCCGGCTGCTGCTGGACCAGGCCGAGTTCCGGGGTGAGGTGATCTTCACCTTCGACGGCGACTCGGCGGGGCAGAAGGCCGCCCTGCGCGCGTTCCAGGACGAGCAGAAGTTCGTCACGCAGACCTTCGTGGCCGTGCAGCCCGACGGCCTCGACCCCTGCGACCTGCGGGTCAAGCAGGGCGACGCCGCCGTGCGCGACCTGATCGCCAGCCGCGAGCCGCTGTTCGCCTTCGCGGTCCGCAGCACCCTGTCCCGCTACGACCTCAACACCAACGAGGGACGCCTGGCCGCGCTCGACGCCGCCGCGCCCGTCGTGGCCTCGATCAAGGATCCGGGGCTGCGCAAGACCTACGTGGTCGACCTCGACCGCTGGCTCGGCTTCATGGACGAGGGCTTCGTCATCCAGCGCGTGCAGCAGGTCGTGGGGCGGACGCCGGAGGGCGGCCACGCTCCGGGGCGCCGGCAGGCGGCGCGCGGAGCCGCGCCCGCGCGGTCCGCCCCGGTGCGGCAGGAGCCCATGGACCCCGCCGTCCGCCTGGAGGCGGAGGCGCTCAAGATCGCCGTGCAGCGGCCCGCGCTGCTCGGGCCGGAGTTCGACGCGCTCGGCGCGGCGACGTTCACCCTGCCCGAGCACGTCGCGCTCTACGAGGTCATCGTGGCGGCGGGCGGAACCGCCGCCGCGGGGCCCGGCGGGCGCGAGTGGGTCGACCGGCTGCTGGAGCAGGCCGACGCCGGGGCGCCCGGCGAGACCGGCGTCGACCTGAGGCCGCTCGTCACCCGGTTCGCGGTCGAGGCCGTGCGCGCCGACGTCGCCATCGAGGAGCGGTACGGCGCGGCGGTCCTGGCCAAGATCCAGGAGGTCGCGGTCGGCCGGGCCGTCGCCCAGGTGAAGTCGCGGCTGCAGCGGCTCAACCCGGTCGAGGAGCAGCAGGAGTACAACCGGCTGTTCGGCGAACTCGTGGCGCTGGAACAGCAGCGACGCGTGTTGCGAGAACGCGCCAGCGGGGCCTGAATAAACGTCCCTTTCCAGATCTCACAGTCGCCAAACACATGTTTTGATCTCGATTCGGTATTGACTTCCGCCTTACCTTGGGTGACAAAAATAGGCCTGCCATTTAGTGGTGCCTTTCCTGCACACTGTGTTCCGTGGGTGCATCGGTGCTGCCAAGCAGGCCGCCATCGGTAGACCAGGTGGCGGACCTCGTCGCGAAGGGAAGGGAACGCGGGAGCGTCACGGTTGACGACGTGGCCGCCGCGCTCGACCGATCCGAGCTGCCCGCCGACGCGTTGGAGCGCGTCGTGCGGATGCTCGCCGAGAACGGGGTTGAGGTCCTCGAGCCGCAAGGCGACGAGGAGCCCAGCAAGCCGGACGAGGAGGATATCGGCAAACGCGCTCCGACCAGCGACCTGGTCAGGATCTATCTCAGGGAGATCGGCAGGGTTCCGCTGCTCACCGCCGAGGAGGAGGTGGAACTCGCCAAGGCCATCGAGGCCGGTCTGTTCGCGGAGGACAAGCTCTGCGAGAGCCTCGCCGCCAGGTTCGCCCGGCCGGAGCTGGAGGACCTGGTCTGGGAGGGCGTCCGCGCCAAGCAGCGGCTCATCGAGGCCAACCTCAGACTCGTGGTCTCCATCGCCAAGCGCTATGTCGGGCGCGGAATGCTGTTCCTGGATCTCATTCAGGAAGGCAATCTGGGTCTCATCCGTGCGGTCGAGAAATTCGACTACACCAAGGGATACAAGTTCTCGACCTATGCGACCTGGTGGATTCGCCAGGCGATCACGCGGGCGATCGCCGACCAGGCGAGAACGATCCGCATTCCCGTGCACATGGTCGAAACGATCAACAAATTGGTCCGTGTGCAGCGGCAGCTTCACCAGGATCTCGGCCGGGAGCCCGCCCCCGAGGAGATCGCCGCCGAGATGGACCTGCCGATCGACCGCGTGGTGGAGATCCAGCGCATCGCGCAGGAGCCGGTCTCGCTCCAGGCGCCCATCGGTGAGGAGGACTCCGACCTCGGCGACTTCATCGAGGACGCCGACGCCGTGGTGCCGATGGAGGCCGCGGCCTTCATCATGCTGCAGGACCAGCTCGACGACATCCTGGCCACGCTGTCGGAGCGCGAGCAGCGGATCATCCAGCTCCGGTTCGGCCTCTCCGACGGCCACCCCCGCACGCTGGAGGAGGTCGGCCGGGAGTTCGGCGTCACGCGTGAACGCATCCGGCAGATCGAGTCCAAGACGCTGGCCAAGCTGCGTCACCCCACTCGCGCCCAGATGCTCCGGGACTACCTGGACTGACGCTCCCCGATCGGCGTGAACGAGCGCCTCCCGGCTCACGGGAGGCGCTCGTCGCGTTCCGGGCCGCCGGCGTGAAGAGAGCTCCTTGGAGCGATCCATGTGCGAGCCGTGCCGAGGAGTGTCACCATCGCGCGGCGATCGGAAAGGTGGATGACATGAATGAGCCCGCGGTCCGGCCGAACGAGACGACGGTGCCGTTGATGCCGTGCGCGTCGCCGGAGGAGACCCTGGCGTTCTACGAGGCGCTGGGATTCGAGGCGACCTACAAACAGACCAGGCCCTATGTCTATCTGGCCCTGCGGTGGAGCGGATTCGAGCTGCACTTCGGCCCGGCGCCCAAGGACCTGGATCCGGCCCGGGAGCATTCCGGAGGCTGCCTGGTCATGGTCGACGCCGTCGCGCCGTACCACGCGGAGTTCGTCGCGGCGATGCGCCGCGCCTACGGGAAGGTGCTGAGCTCCGGCCTGCCGCGGATCACCCGTTACCGGCCCGGCGCGTCCCGGTTCACGCTGATGGATCCGTCCGGGAACTCGATCATCTTCATCCAGCGCGACGAGCCGGCCGAGCTGGAATACGGCGGTTCGAGGAGGCTGACGGGCCTGGCCAAGGCGCTCGACAACGCCCGGATCCTGCGCGAGTTCAAGAACGACGACCTGCAGGCCTTCCGCGCGCTCAAGTCCGCCGTGCGCAGGCACGGCGCGGAGGCCTCGCCGGCCGAGCGGGCCATCGCCCTGTGCCACCTGGTCGATCTGGCCACGGCCCTCGGTGAGCCCGCCGATCCCTGGCTCGCCGATCTGCGTGGCCTGGAGCTCACCGCCGGCGAAAGGCAGCGGGTCGAGTCGGAGCTCGGGCATCTCGCCGGACTCCAGGAGTGGCTCCCCTGAGCGGCTCTCGCCCGGGTCTCGCCGCTCCCCGGGTGCGGAGCCGTACGACAGGAGGGCCGTACGAGAGGAGGGACGTTGCGCCGGATAGCCTCGGGGGTGTTAACGGTCGTCGTACGCTGGCGGTGCTCCCTTGACCCCTCAGAAGCCCTCACTGTCCCGCCTGTTCGGCGCCCGGCTGCCCCGTGAGGTCCGTGCGGCCCTCGCCCTGGAGAGCGGCGAGCGTCCGATCAGCCACGCACCGGCGTCCGAGGGCGGCCACATCGTCGCCACCACCCGGGCCCTGCACCTGCCGGACGGGCCGCGCCTGCCGTGGCACCTGATGGACAAGGCCGTGTGGGACGAGGAGGGCGTGACGGTCACGATGACGGACGGGGCGGTCCACCGGGCCCTCCTGCCCGAGCCGGGCAGGCTGCCGGAGACGATCCGCGAGCGGGTGACCTCGACGATCGTCGCGAGCCGCCACGTCACCATCAACGGCCGCGGGGGAGTGCGCCTGGTCGCCCGCCGGATTCCCGGCTACGACACCCCGCGCTGGGAGTTCATCTTCGACCCGGGGCTCGACGCCGACGACCCCGGTCTGCGCGCCCACGCCGAGCAGGCGCTCGAAGAGGTGCGGCGCAGCCTCGGCGTCTGAAGCCGGCCGGCGTGCGTCACGTGCGATTGAGTTCCCCGACGCGCAGGGCGCCGCCGTCCGGCCGGCGTCCCTGGCACAGGAACAGATAGATGACCCCCGCCGCGACGGCCGCGGCGCCGGCCAGCAGCGCGGTGACGCCCCAAACGGTGTGGAACAGCGCGGGCGGCGCCTGCTGGAGCAGCACGAATCCGCCCATGACGAGGACGAACCAGCCGAATCCCGTGCGCAGGCGGTCGGCGTGGACGCGCCCGGCCAGCCAGCCCCCGGCGAGACCGCCGGCGACCGCCGTCGCCGTGACGGGCAGGGCGATCGACCAGTCGACGGGGACGGTCTGCAGATAGCCGGCCAGCCCGGCGAACGACTTCATCGCGATGACCACCAGGGAGGTGGCGACGGCTGTGCTCATCGGCATGCCGCCGAGCAGCACCAGCGCGGGGACGACGAGGAAGCCTCCGCCGGCCCCGACCAGGCCGGTGACCAGGCCGACGACGACGCCTTCGATGAGGACGTGGAGGATCGGCAGATCCTTGTGGGCTTCGCCGGGCCGGGACGTCCCGCGGCGGCAGATCATGGCGACGGCGGTGGCCGCCATCATCAGCGCGAATCCCGCCAGCAGCGCCGCCGCGGGCAGGCGCGGCCCGACAAGGCCGCCGCCGTACGCTCCGGCCATCCCGGCCAGGCCGAAGACCAGCCCGGTCCGCCACCGGATGCGGCCGGCGCGGGCGTGGCCTACGGCGCTGACCACGCTGGTCACGCCGACGACGAACAGGGACATGGCGATCGCGGACTTGGCCGGGACGCCCGCGACGTAGACGAGCAGAGGGACGGTCAGGATCGATCCGCCGCCGCCGAACAGGCCCAGGGTCAGGCCGACGACGACGGCGCCGGCCAGAGTGAGAGCGGTCATTTCGTCGTCTCGATCCGTCAGGCCGCGCTGCGACCGGGGCGGCGGATACAGGCGAGAGCGGCGTCCACGTCGGCGCCCGCGCCGCGGTTGTACGGCAGGCGGGACAGCAGCATGCCCATGGCGCAGGTGTCGGTCAGCCCGGCGAAGACCAGGCCGGCGCCGACGAGGGCGCCGGCGAAGCGCGCCCCCGGCAGCCACAGGTCGGCCACGATCGAGGCGAGCACGATGCCGCCCGCGACCAGGCGGACCTGGCGTTCCAGGCTCCACCGCTGTCTGCCGCGCACCACGGGGGCGCCCGAGGCGATCCAGGCGTTCATCCCGCCGGTGAGCACGACCGCGTCGGGCAGTCCCGCCTCGCAGAGCTTCTTGTGCGCCTGGGTGGCCCGGCCGCCGGACTGACAGATGAGCAGCATCCGCCCGTCGGCGTCGGCGACGATCCGCCGCAGGTGGGCGTCGACCTGGTCGAGCGGCAGGTTGATCGCGCCGCCGATGTGCGCGGTCTCGAACTCGGCGGGGGTCCGCACGTCCACGACCAGCACGTCGGGGTTGGCGGCGATCAGCGCGCGGGCCGTCGCGGTGTCGATGTTCGGGGAATCGGTGTTCATGGCTTCCTCCTCGTTCTCGTATGCGGGTTCAGGCCGCGCGGCGGGCCCGCAGCGTGGCGACCACGTCGGGCACGCCGGCGCCGTCGAGCACGACCGGGGTGTATCCCCCGCGGATGAGCAGCGTGGCGGCGATGGCCGCGCGCCGGCCCGATCCGCAGGCCACGAGCACCGGGCGCTCGCGGTCCAGCTCGGTGGGGACGCCCTCGGTCACCAGGTCGGGGAGGAAGCGCGCGACGGCTCCCTCCAGGCGCACGGCCTGACGTTCGTTCGGCATGCGCACGTCCAGCACCTGGGCGCCGGGCTGGGCCGTCCGCGCCGTGAAGGCCGCCAGGCCCAGCCGCTCGAACGTCTCGGTCGCGGCCGGGCCGAGGTCGCGGACGACGCCGCGCACGGTGTCGATGCCGATCCGCGCCAGCTGGGTCACCGCCTCGCCCGCGTCCTGGCCGAGCTCGGCCACGAGCACGATCGGCGACCGGTACGGCAGCAGCCACCCGGCCCAGCTGCCGAAGTCCCCGCCCAGCTCGATGCCGACAGAGCCGGGCAGGAAGCCGTCCGCCTGCCTCTCGCGCGGGCGGATGTCGACCACGCGCGCGTCCTCGGGCAGGTCGGCGACGGCCAGTTCGGGCACGCCGACGGAGGGCATGGGCGGCACGCCGAGCGTGTTGGCGGGGCCCATGTGCCGGTAGAAGGCCGGGATCGGCATGGGTGCGGCGAGCAGTTCGTCGGCCAGCCGTTCGGCGTCCTCGATGGCGAGCAGGGGATTGGACCTCGTCTCCTCGCCGATCGTGGAGGTGTATCGGCCGGCCCCGCTCGCGGTGCAGAACGACCCCTCGCCGTGCGTCGGGAACAGCCCGACCTCGGGCGGCAGCGCCGCCAGCCGGCGCAGCGAGCCGTGCTGCAGCCGGGCCAGGGTCCGGGCCCGGGCCATGCCGAGCAGGTCGGGCCGGCCCGCCGAGGCGACCAGGAGGCTGCCGCCGGAGAACACCGCGACCGGCGCACCCTCGATGAGCACCAGGTAGCTGGTGTGCTCGGGGGTGTGCCCCGGGGTGTGGATCGGTCGCAGGGACAGGCCGTCCCCGCCCTCGATGTCCTCCAGGTGGAAGGCCGGGGTGTGAGGGTAGGCGGGCGCGGCGGCGGCGGGCAGGACCAGCTCGGCGCCGGTGCGCAGGGCCGCCTGCTCGCCGCCCGACACGTAGTCGTTGTGCAGGTGGGTCTCCAGGACGAAACGCAGCTCCACGTCACGTTCGGCCGCCGCCCGCAGGAATCTGTCGATGTCGCGCTGGGGGTCGACGAGCACCCCCTTGCCCTCGTGAGTCAGCAGGTAGGTCTGGTCACCGAGACCCGAAGTGCGGAAGGACACGACTTCCACAAGGAACACCTCTCTTCTAATACCCCCGGGGGTATACCGGGGACCTGATGAACCCAATGGTCGGCTGACTGCGCCGCCCACCCGCCCGGCCGTCCGCAGACCCCGGCTCTCTATCCCGGTCTATACCCCCGGGGGTATAGCGACGACATGGAAAGGCCGGTCTTTTCTCGGGGTCCGCAACAGGCCGCCCGGCCGCATGCGGCCGGGCTTGGTTCGCCGGGCAATAGGGCTCAGGCGAGCGCCAGGAACAATTTCTCCAGCTCGGCCACACTCATCGGGGCCTCCTCGCCCCGTTCCTGTGCGGCCTGGCAATGCCGCAGACCGCTGGCGACGAGCTTGAACCCGGCCCGGTCGATCGCCTTGGAGGCCGCGGCCAGCTGGGTCAGCACCTTGGTGCAGTCCTCGCCCGCCTCGATCATCGCGATCACTCCAGCGAGCTGACCGTGCGCCCGGCGCAGGCGAGTCACCGCATCGCCGACCATCGCCTCGTTCATCTGCATGTCCCGTTTATACCCCCGGGGGTACCTTCGGGGCAAATCCCCTCGCGTCGGCCCCCGGCATCGTGCCGGGGGCCCGCCGCCTGTTCTCCAGACCGCCGGCTCCGGCGGCCGTCGAGGGACTGGTCTGCCGGGGGAATGGTTCAGGGGATCTGGTCGGCGCCGGCCGGCCAGCCGGTGGCCGTGCCGACCCGGTCGGGCCTGTCGGCCTGCTCCCAGGTCTCCGTCTTCCTCAGGAACGGCACCTTGTCGCCCGCGAGGTCCTTGGCCTTGCCCGCCACCTTCGAGGCCTGGGCGCCGACCAGCCCCGCCGCCTCCTGCACCGTGGGACTGTCCGCGAACCGCTGCGCGAAACGCTTGATCTGCTCGTAGCGCTCACGCCCGGCCCGCGTGCCGAGGACGTAGCCGACGGCCAGCCCGGTGGCGAACATCGCCTTGTATCGCATCTTCCACCTCCGCGCTCGTGTTCCCCGCCCCCCTACCCCGAGGGCCTGTCTCTATCCAACAGCAGCCGTTCCGGTCCCGCCCCGGCGGGCTCCGGGACCGTCCGGATGCTCTTTGCCGTACGCCGATCAAGACCCGACGACTCGCGGACGGAATCGATGTGACAGACACCCCTCGGAGTGCGCTAATCTAGTTCCACGCCGCAAGGAAAGCCGAAAGGCCGGAACAAGCGGAGCAAGTAGTACCAGCAGTACAACACGATCCCGTGTAGCTCAATCGGCAGAGCAGCCGGCTGTTAACCGGCAGGTTATAGGTTCGAGTCCTATCGCGGGAGCAATAACCCCGGGGCGGTGGTCACAGACCACCGCCCCGGGGTTTTTCATGCCGCTGTGCGGTCGCCGCGGCAGCGGTCGTGTCCTTCGGGACACACGGCCGATCGGGCGGCCGATGGACCGCAGGCCGCCTCTCCCGAACGAGCGGCAGGGGGCCGGGGCCGGGGGGACGAGCCGGGGGCCGCTGACGCTTCGCATGCGCCGGTGTATGGATTTGGCGGACAAATCCGGGGACATCGCGGAAAATGTGATCGCCGTGGCCGTACTGGTCGCGGCTGCCGCGGACCACGGACGGCGCAGTGGGGTGAGGGCCACTGCGGAAGGGTGTCGCCGCCGGCCCGGAACCGGCGCGGGGCGCTCGTGAGCGCGAAGTGTGTGGCGGTCGTGCTGACTTGGCGTAAATCGAAGAAGACCCCGGCACCCGTACGGGCATGCGGGGAGAAGACCCCCGCGCCCGCACGAGAGCGTGGGGCGGAGATCGACAGGCGGGAGGCGGAGAGCTTCATCCGGCTCCACCATGCGGAGAACCCGGGGGCGGGCCCGGTGGAGTCCCGGCTCCGGGAGGTCCTCGCGGAGATCGACCAGACGGGGACGTACACCCACACCACGGGCGAGCTGACCTTCGGCGCGCGGGTGGCGTGGCGTAACAGCAACAGATGCATCGGGCGCCTCTACTGGAGGTCGCTGCAGGTGCGGGACCGGCGGCACGTGGACACCGCCGACGGCGTGGCCGAGGAGTGCGTCGAGCACCTCGGGGCGGCCACCGGGAGGGGCAGGATCCGCCCCACGATCACGGTGTTCGCCCCCGACCGGCCGGACGAGCGGGCGCCGCGAGTCCTCAATGACCAGCTAATCCGATATGCCGGATACGTCCGCGAGGACGGCTCGGTCCTGGGCGACCCGGCGAACGCGGAGATCACCAGGCGGGCCCTGCGGATGGGCTGGCGAGGGGAGGGCACGAGGTTCGACGTCCTGCCGCTGGTCGTGGAGGCCAAGGGCGCCCTGGTCCTGCGCGAGGTGCCGCGGGAGGTGGTCCTGGAGGTGCCCATCAGGCACCCGGTCTTCCCGTGGTTCGCCGGTCTGGGGCTCAAATGGCACGCCGTGCCGGCGATCTCGAACATGGCGCTGGAGATCGGCGGGGTCACCTATCCGTGCGCGCCGTTCAACGGCTGGTACATGGGCACCGAGATCGGCGCGCGCAACCTCGCCGACCGGGACCGCTACGACCAGCTTCCGGTGGTCGCCGAGGGGCTCGGCCTCGACACCTCCCACGATCGGACGCTCTGGCGCGACCAGGCGCTGGTGGAGCTCAACGTCGCCGTGCTCCACTCCTTCACCGAGGACGGCGTCACGATCACCGACCACCACACCGAGGCGCGGCGCTTCCTGACCCATCTGGAGCGGGAGGAGCGCAGCGGGCGCGTCTGCCCCGCGGACTGGTCGTGGATCGTGCCGCCCCTGTCCGGCGCCGCGACGCCGGTCTTCCACCGCTACTACGAGGACGTACGGCTCACGCCGGCCTACGTCCACCGTCCTCCGCTGGGGTAAAACCGTGTAGAACTATGTTCGGGCGAAGGAGGAGTGTGGCGATGGTGGTGCTGTCCGAGGACGACGGGGGCGTGCGGATCCTCACGTTCAACCGGCCGGAACGGCTGAACGCCTGGACCGCCGAGATGGGACGGCGCTACTTCGACCTGCTGGAGGAGGCCGACCGCGACCCGTCCGTACGGGCGGTCGTGGTGACCGGCGCGGGCAAGGGCTTCTGCGCCGGGGCCGACTTCGCCGACCTGACGGCCATCCAGACCGGGAAGTACGCCGAGGAGCAGGACCCCCGGCCCAACACGTTCCCCACCACCCTGCGCACGCCGGTGGTCGCGGCGGTCAACGGCGCGTGCGCCGGTCTGGGAATGGTCCACGCGCTCGTGTGCGACGTGGTCGTCACCGCCGGCGACGCCAAGTGGACGACGGCGTTCTCCCGGCGCGGGCTCGTCGCCGAGTACGGCCTCGGCTGGATCCTGCCGCGGCTGGCCGGGCAGGCGCGGGCGATGGACCTGCTGCTGTCCGGCCGGGTTTTCACCGGCGCGGAGGCGTGCGCCATGGGCCTGGCCGTACGCGCCGTGCCGGGGGAGCGGCTGCTCGCCGAGGCCGTCGCGTACGCGAAGGAACTGGCCGCCCAGTGCTCGCCCGCCTCGATGGCGATCATCAAGCGGCAGATCTGGGGCGGCTGGCAGACGGGGCTCGACGAGGCCAGGGACGAGGCCGTGCGGCTGATGACGGAGTCGTTCCGGCGGCCGGACTTCGCCGAGGGAGTGGCGAGCTTCCTCGAACGCCGGCCGCCGGACTTCCCGCCTCTGGCGTGAGAGGTGGGCGGCCTTGCCCGATGCCGTGCGTCTGGGCGGCGGCTCTCCCGCCTCTGGGAGTGATGCGTCAGCGGACGCGGCGGGCGCCGGCCGCCGGGGTGGCCGGCAGGAACGTCGGCGCGGCCCAGCCGCGCTCGGCGTAGGCCTGCTCCACGGTGGAGCGGACCCGGTCCACCCGGTCGTCGGCGACGAGCGCGATGGCCGAGCCGCCGAAGCCGCCGCCGGTCATCCGCGCCCCGCGCGCCCCGCCCTTGACCGCGCCCTCCACCGCCACGTCCAGCTCCGGGCAGGAGACCTGGTACTGGTCGCGGAGAGACAGGTGCGAGGCGTTCAGCAGAGCGCCGATCTCCTGGACGGCTCCCGCGCGCAGCAGTCCGATGACGGCCTCCACGCGGTGGTTCTCGGTGACGACGTGCTGGGTGCGGGCCCGCTCGTCGCCGCTGAGCTTCGACAGGGCCGCGGCGAGGTCGGTGACGTCCCGCAGCGACGGGACGCCGAGGTGCTTGGCCGCGTTCTCGCAGTCCCGGCGCCGCATGGCGTACTGCCCGTCGGCCAGCTCGTGGTGCACGCCGGTGTTGATGATGAGGATCTGCATGCCGTACGCCGACAGGTCGAACGGCACGGCGCGACCGGCCAGCGAGCGGCAGTCGAGGAACAGCGCGTGCCCCTCCCGGCTCAGCGCCGAGGCCGCCTGGTCCATGATCCCGCACGGCATGCCGACGAAGTCGTTCTCGGCCTTCTGGCACAGCCTGGCCAGTTCCATCGGCTCAAGGCCCAGGCCGTACAGGTCGTTCAGGGCGAGCCCGACGGAGACCTCGAGCGCCGCGCTGGAGGACAGCCCGGCGCCCTTGGGCACGTCGCCGTCGATCACGATGTCGGCGCCGCGCACCGGCAGCCCGGCGCCGCGCAGGGTCGAGACGACTCCGGCGGGGTAGCGGGCCCAGCCCTCGGCCCGCTCGACGTCCTCCAGCACCTGCTCCTGGCCGGGGGCCTGGAGCGAGGAGATCCGGACGGTGAGGTCCTCGCGGGGGCTGACGGCCGCGGTGACGCCCCACGGCACCGCGAACGGCAGCACGAAGCCGTCGTTGTAGTCGGTGTGCTCCCCGATGAGGTTGACCCTGCCGGGCGCGTGCCAGACTCCGGCCGGCTCCTCGCCGTACGCCTGCCGGAAAGCATCAACAACGCGCATAGTCGCACACTCCTCAACATCGCAGCCTTCCCGTAGGGTAGCGGCCCACGCGGGTGCGGACATGCCAGGGCCCGGCTCGGAAACTCCCGGGCCGGGCCCCGATCCGCACGGCGGATCTCACATGGCGGGCACGGTGGCCCGCTCGTCGGGGACGCAGTGCGTCATCTTCAGGCCCGAGACGTCGCGCGGGCCGTTCTTGCCGAGGTTGGCCAGGCGCTCCCTGTCCTCGTCCGTCAGGTCCTGGCTCGCCAGCGGCTCCAGGTGCTTGACGTCGTCAGGCGTGATGCCGAGCCCCTCGCCGACGCGCAGCCCGAGGTCGTCCTCGACCAGCAGGAAGTGCCAGACCATGCGCTCCCGGATCGGCCGGTCGCACTCCGACAGCATGGTGACGAAGTTCTCCACCAGGTCGTCGCGCTCCCACTCCTCCATGAGCAGGTAGCGCTCGCCCGCCTGCTTGTAGTCGTTGGTCCGCGGGATGCGCTTGCGGGTGAGCCTGCCGGTGATCTGCGGGCCCTGCTCGTCGTGCGGCGGGAACCGCCCCTCGCGCAGCCCGCCGGTGATCGACGGCTCGTAGTTGACGTGCGGGTTCTCGCCTCCCCGATCCTGGTCGTAGGTCATGAGGCCGTCGCGCTGGTTGGTCCGCACGTCGGCGTTCCTGGCCTGGTTGACCGGCAGTTGCAGGTAGTTCGGCCCGACGCGGTAGCGCTGGGTGTCGCTGTAGGAGAACGTGCGGCCCACCAGCATCTTGTCGTCGGAGAAGTCCAGCCCGTCGACGAGGACGCCGGTGCCGAACGAGATCTGCTCGTTCTCGGCGAAGACGTTGTCCACGGTCCGGTCCAGGACCATCCGGCCGACCGGCTTGGCCGGGAAGACGTCCTCCGGCCAGACCTTGGTGTCGTCGAGCGGGTCGAAGTCCAGCTCGGGGTGCTCGTCGTCGCTCATCATCTGGACGAGCAGCTCCCACTCCGGGTAGTCGCCGCGCTCGATGGCGTCGCGCAGGTCCTTCGTGGCGTGGCCCAGCTCGTGGGCCTGGATGCGTGCGGCGTCCTCGGCCGTCATGCTCCTGACCCCCTGCTTGGGCATCCAGTGGTACTTCACGAGCACGGTCTCACCCTGCTCGTTGACCCACTTGTAGGTGTTCACCCCGAAGCCCTGCATGTGCCGGTAGTCCGCCGGGATGCCGCGCGGGCTGAACAGGTTGACGATCATGTGCATCGCCTCGGGGCTCTGCGACATGAAGTCGAAGATCCGGTTCGGCTCCTGCCGGAAGGTGACCGGGTCCGGCTTGAGCGCGTGGATCACGTCGGGGAACTTGATGGCGTCACGGATGAAGAACACCGCGAGGTTGTTTCCGACGAGGTCCCAGTTGCCGTCCTCGGTATAGAACTTCACGGCGAACCCGCGCGGATCGCGGGCGCACTCGGACGAGTCGCGCCCCCCGATCACGGTCGAGAACCGCACCGCCACATCGGTGCGCTTGCCGGCCTCCTGGAACAGCTTCGCCCTCGTGAACCGGGCGATCGGCTCGTCGCCCCACATGCCGTACGCCTCGAAGAAGCCGTACGACGTCGTGCCGCGCGCGTGCACCACCCGTTCCGGGATGCGCTCCCGGTCGAAGTGACTGATCTTCTCCAGGAACTGGTAGTTCTCGAGAGTGGCCGGGCCGCGCGCGCCGACCGTCCGCTGGTTCTGGTTGTCGTAGACCGGGTGCCCTTGACGGTTGGTCAGCACCGGGCGCTCGTCTCCGGGCTCCGGTCCCTTGCTCGACACGTCCGTCATGGGACGGCTCCTCTCGCTATCTGATCTCATGTGAGGTGTTTGTCCTCTTCAAGAACCCCCTTTCCGCTTTTTGCCGGGGTATTCGTCCCGGCGCCCTCAGAGAGGAGATCCTGCGACGTCGGGAGCACGCGGGGGAAGGACCCGCACAGGGGCGCCGTGCACATGGTCCACGGCCCGTCGCCGTCCGCGGCGACCGGGGGCCTCTACCGCTTGGCGGGGAAGTGCGCGTTCAGCACGCTCGGCCCTGGAAGGGCTCGCTCGCGTCCTGGCAACGTGAACTACTCTGTTCGGGTTGTTCGGGAACGTCGGCTCAGGGAGCGCAGGAGCGGAGATGGCAGCCACACCGCGCGGCGACGGTGACCGGCCGCGGTCCGCGCAGCGCCCCGCGGCGCAGGCCGAGCGGCGGGCCGACGCCCGGCGCAACATCAGGTCCATCCTGGACGCGGCCCAGCTCTGCCTGGCCCGCGACGCCGACGCCAGCGTCTCCGACATCGCCAAGGCGGCCGGGGTCGGCCGGGTCACGCTCTACGGGCACTTCAAGACCCGCGCGGATCTCGTCGACGCCGTCCTGACGCGCACGATGGAACAGTCCGACGCCGCGCTCGAGGCGACCGACACCGGCGGCGACCCCCGCCAGGCGCTGACCCGGCTCGTCGGCGCCTCATGGCAGATCGTCCACCAACTGCACTCCGTGCTGCTGGCCGCCCACCGCGAACTGCCCCCGGAGCGGATCCGGGCCGTCCACGACCAGGCCCTGCACAGGGTCCAGGCGATCGTCGACCGCGGGCGACGCTCCGGCGTCTTCCGCGACGACCTGCCCGAACGGTGGCTCGTCACGACCGTGTTCAGCCTGATGCACGCCGCGGCGGAGGACACCGCCGCCGGCAG